>NZ_BAAGTC010000001.1:0-2274 GCF_054782115.1 Nocardia heshunensis
CCCGACAAGGAATTTCGCTACCTTAGGATGGTTATAGTTACCACCGCCGTTTACCGGGGCTTAAATTCTCAGCTTCGCCACCGAAGTAGCTAACCGGTCCTCTTAACCTTCCGGCACCGGGCAGGCGTCAGTCCGTATACATCGTCTTACGACTTCGCACGGACCTGTGTTTTTAGTAAACAGTCGCTTCTCACTGGTCTCTGCGACCCAACCCAGCTCCCACCGCAAGGGTGTTCACCAGACCGGGCCCTCCTTCTCCCGAAGTTACGGAGGTATTTTGCCGAGTTCCTTAACCACAGTTATCTCGATCGCCTTAGTATTCTCTACCTGACCACCTGTGTCGGTTTGGGGTACGGGCCGTGTACCAACTCACTAGAGGCTTTTCTCGGCAGCATAGGATCACTGAATTCGCCTCAATCGGCTACGCATCACCTCTCAGGCGCATGAGACACGGATTTGCCTATGTCTCGCCCTACAGGCTTACACCAGGTATTCCATCACCTGGCCCAGCTACCTTCCTGCGTCACCCCATCGCTTACCTACTACAGCCGGGGTCATGTGCAGCCATTCCCCTTCCACCCGAAGGCAGATTAAGGAACTTTTGGACATTTAGCACAACTGATTCGATATTTGGCGCGGATACACGGGTACGGGAATATCAACCCGTTGTCCATCGACTACGCCTGTCGGCCTCGCCTTAGGTCCCGACTCACCCTGGGCGGATTAACCTGGCCCAGGAACCCTTGGTCATTCGGCGGACGAGTTTCTCACTCGTCTTTCGCTACTCATGCCTGCATTCTCACTCGCATGGCCTCCACGACTGGATCACTCCGCCGCTTCCCTGGCCATACGACGCTCCCCTACCCATCCAGACTCCTGGCCCGAAGGCGGGATAATGTCTGAATGCCGCGGCTTCGGCGGTGTACTTGAGCCCCGCTACATTGTCGGCGCAGAATCACTTGACCAGTGAGCTATTACGCACTCTTTCAAGGGTGGCTGCTTCTAAGCCAACCTCCTGGTTGTCTTCGCGACTCCACATCCTTTTCCACTTAGTACACGCTTAGGGGCCTTAGCCGGCGATCTGGGCTGTTTCCCTCTCGACTATGAAGCTTATCCCCCACAGTCTCACTGCCGCGCTCTCACTCACCGGCATTCGGAGTTTGGCTGACTTCGGTAAGCTTGTGGGCCCCCTAGGCCATCCAGTAGCTCTACCTCCGGTGAGAAACACGCGACGCTGCACCTAAATGCATTTCGGGGAGAACCAGCTATCACGGAGTTTGATTGGCCTTTCACCCCTACCCACAGCTCATCCCCTCAGTTTTCAACCTAAGTGGGTTCGGGCCTCCACGACGTCTTACCGTCGCTTCACCCTGGCCATGGGTAGATCACTCCGCTTCGGGTCCATAGTGTGCGACTCAAACGCCCTATTCGGACTCGCTTTCGCTACGGCTCCCCCACACGGGTTAACCTTGCCACACACCGNGGGCGCCCTATTCGGACTCGCTTTCGCTACGGCTCCCCCACACGGGTTAACCTTGCCACACACCGATGACTCGCAGGCTCATTCTTCAAAAGGCACGCCATCACCCCACGTCGAAACGAAGGCTCTGACGGTTTGTAAGCGCACGGTTTCAGGTACTATTTCACTCCCCTCCCGGGGTACTTTTCACCTTTCCCTCACGGTACTAGTCCGCTATCGGTCACCAGGGAGTATTCAGGCTTATCGGGTGGTCCCGACAGATTCACAGCAGATTTCACGGGCCCGCTGCTACTCGGGTGTCTCTAACACAAGCCGTTGCGTTTTCGTCTACAGGACTCTCACCCTCTACGGTTGGCCGTCCCAGACCAATTCGACTAACACAACGGTTTCTGACTTGTGCCCATCACGGCAGTGATGAGAATAGAGATCCCACAACCCCGGAAACGCAACGCCTGCCGGCTATCACACGCTCCCGGTTTAGCCTCTTCCGCTTTCGCTCGCCACTACTCACGGAATCACTGTTGTTTTCTCTTCCTGTGGGTACTGAGATGTTTCACTTCCCCACGTTCCCTCCACACGCCCTATATATTCAGGCGCGGGTAACACGACATCACTCGTGCTGGGTTTCCCCATTCGGAAATCCTCGGATCTCAGCTCGTTTGACAGCTCCCCGAGGCTTATCGCAGCCTACTACGTCCTTCATCGGCTCCTGGTGCCAAGGCATCCACCGTACGCTCTTTTTCACTTACTAACAAAGATGCTCGCGTCCACTGTGCAGTTCTCAAACAACACAC
>NZ_BAAGTC010000002.1:0-1406321 GCF_054782115.1 Nocardia heshunensis
CCGAACGCCACCCCCACCACCCGAATACCTCCCCCCACCCCGGCATCAGTCGAACCCTTCCACGCACCTCCCCGCGACCCCAGCCCAAGCCCCACCTGAATCCACCCCCTCACCCAAATACGCAACCCCACCCAACCCCAATACCCCTGGCGCACCCCAAAATCCATCCCAGCGCCCCCAACCCCATCCCGACGACCTCGGCTACGCCCCCAGCCCCTCTGCCCTTCCCGACATAGGCCATCTCCCTTCACGCCAACTAGCCCCCCAACCCGGCCCCGCCGTCGAACCCCGCCCAATCCCGTGGACCCAGGCCACCATGGGCGGCGGCAAACGCAAGCGCAAGCGTAGGAGGATACAACCTCCCGCGCCCGCTCCAATGCCCACACCATCAAGCCCGCCACGCCCCACACCGTCGAGAGCAGATCCGCAGCCCATCTCGACCACCGCTATCCCCGGCAAGAATACTGATCCGAAGGTGCGTGCCCGCGCAGCGAAATCCCTCGGCGTTCAGCGATATCCGAAAATCATGACTCCCGGACGGGTTGCGCAAGCAGTCCGACAGGTCGCTGATCATATGCGGTCGATGGACCACGACTCTGTCTTCACCGCCGAACAGGTTTCGGACATCGCTGAGTGGATCCGGGAACGAATGAAGCTGGATCGCCGTGCGCAGAATCGCCATCTTCCGCTGGCCTCGCGGACAGCGATATACCGGGAACTCGATGAACTGGAGGAACGCCTACCGGGTATTCTCGGATTGTCGCAGAGTTCTGATCGACACATCCCTTCGGATGTTCCGGATGATCCACTTCACGAATTTCGCAGGATGGTGCGCAATCCCAACGCGCCGATGCCACTGAAGAAATTCGTCGCAAATCTCACCGAGTTTCTGGATCTCGGAAACATCGCTTCTTCCATTGAGCGTATATTCGAACCCGACCTCATGGGCGGATGGCGCATCCAGGGCGAGGTGGACGCTGCGCAGCGGATCGCATGGCGTTTGGCGGCTCGCGCCAAGGTGGAGTCCGGACTCGATCCGGAGATCGCAATACGTGCCCGCACCGGAGATTCCGATAATCCCGGCGAGCGTTTTGTGGAGCTTACCGTCTCCTACACGCGCCGGAGTTCCATGACGCATGCTCCGGAAATTATTCGACATTCTCCGGTTTTCGATGAACTGGGCATGGACACTCATGCGTATCAGATCGTCGTCGATGGAGCAGTGGAAGCCGTGAAATTCTGGTTCTTCGAGGGATTCGATATCGACGACCCATCGCGTATTGCGCCTGAATATTCCCGATGGACCGGCACGACTGTTGGCCTGGAGGAAGGTGCATCGGTTGTCCAGGGCATCATGACAAAAGGCGAATGGCTAATCGATCAGATCCGTATTGCTAATCATTTGACTGCAGACTGGGCGTCGGTTGTGATGGAACAAACCGGCGAAGGCACAGTCCAAGTTTGGGATAACGGCAACACGCTGCGTGTTGCTGTCGTTGGCGAAGTTGCCGGGATTCCCATCGGATATCCGGGAAGAGTTCACGTGACATTCCCTGATTCGAGCCATGCCGCCGAAGGGGTCAGGCAACTGGTGGAGAAGTGGGGAACCAGTGTCGACCGCGACGGCCGTCAAACCCTTTGGTTCGAGATCGAGAAGGATCATAACCCCTCGAAGTCGGACCCTTGGCTGTCCCTGATCCCCACAGAGCTCTCCGAACCCATTCGTGCACGGCTGGAAGCCGAATTCGTCGAGATGGATCCCATCATTGATGCGGGATTGCGCGGGTTTACAATGATCGGCTACGATCCGGCGCTGATTCGTCGCCAGGCCGACAAGACCGCGGCGGTAGATGAAATATATAATGAGCACCGGCGAAAGCTTGTTTGGGCTTTGCGTCGCGGAGTGCTCGATGACCTGGCGATTCGCATTATTGCAGCCTCGTTTGTTTTCAAATATCCAATGAAGATGTGGAATGATCTGCTGCCGTTCATCAATGCGACAGCAAAGCGTGCAGGTCGAATCCGGCACGGACTGTCCATACTTTCGAACAATGAGGTTCTCGATTCGCTGGGTGGAGTCAGAAACTCGCCGATCAGTACACAGTTGCAAGACGGCACCACCATCGTATTGTCGCCATTCGATGCACAGGAGGATCTACTCGGAATTCTCGCTCCAGGTATCCAGGTCGATCCAATTGGTAATAGTATTCGATACTACAAGCGTTATATCGACGCGGGAGGTCGGGTAAAGTGTAGTGAAATCACTGGATTGAGTACGGGCCGCGACGACTACCTCGATCTCACAGTTTCGCCTGTGGGTCGATATTGGACGGATTCTCTTATCGACACGCGCACGTTCGCCGAGAAGGTTCGTGAGGGCAGGGCGTCGGGCGAAACCAAGCGCGTCTTGCTCGATAGCATAGAACCTGTTCCCCGAGAGAGCCCGTTGTATGGCATCGCCGATTGGGTTGAATTGGTAACCTATAGCAATCACCTCAGGGCGATCGAATTGACGATCTACGATGAACTTCCCAAGAATGCGTTTCTCTTTGGTCTGGCCTTTGCGCGTGCATTCGGGGCATATGTTCCAGACTACTTTTTAGACGGTGACTCCAGAATTATTTTGGAGTACATCCCTGGATCTGAACAGCGCGAGCACACCACGCTTAACAACCGTCTCGGCAGGGCCGATGACGCGATGTTGTGGAACAGGATAGGAAGCCTACCGAGTGCGCAGATACAGGGGATGGTCGATGCTATCCTCGGTGTCCCTTTGCGTCCTGGCAGTGAGAATTGGGGCGATATTGATGGGGCCAAAATCTACGGTTTGTACTATCGCGATATATTTGGGGATGAATATGGTGGAGGTGGCCTCTCTTGGATCTATACTCAGATGTCGGGAGGGGAACGAACCTGGAATCAGTTCACTCATTCGCTTTCGGATTTGGAAGATCGTGAACGGCGCGTACTCGAGGCGCGAGAGGAACTCGAGCGCATCAATCCGGAATGGTATCGGCTCGCACTGCAGAATCTGACAGAGCTGAAGTCCAGGGCGACCGAGTATCCCAACTTGAATATGCTGAATATAGACGATGCCGTGCGTTTTCTATTTCGGGAGAAGAATAAGATCCTGAGAGAATTGGGGATCAACTACGTACCGAATATTTTGGAACAACGTCAGCGCGACAAATTCTTTGGTGATTTGCGAAGTATGCACGCTGGCGACCCCATCAATCTCGATTTGATTGATATTCTTGAGAATGTTGTCAATATGGAACGGGCTGGCATTGTCAGGCGGCGTACCGGCCTTTATGTAGTTCCTCATGCGCGTACCGGAGTGGGTGGTATTCCGCCCGGCCTGGATGATCAGGCCGACGTGTTGGACTTGCCGAACAGACGGCGTAGGCGGCGACAGGGCGATTCACCGATCGCGCCAATACATGGATTCGGTGTCGAGGTGCTGCCCACGGTGACCGCCTTCGGAGAGGGCAACCCGGTATCGCCCGACGGCGCACCCCATACAGAACCTCCGAAGACCGCGGAATCAGAAGGCAAAAATGAATCGACAGATCGAACGGCAGGCAATGAGTGGCCACGTACCCCGTGGTCCGATAGTCCGGTGCCTGCGCGCGACGTCCAGGTCACCGATGTTCTCGATCTGCCGAAACGAAAGTATCGGCGCCCCTGGATGCCAGGGCGCGCTCGGGGTGTGCCCGATCAATCGATGGCGCTGCACAATGATCCCGACGACCCGATCGGAACACCCTGGAGCACAAACGTTCCCGCGGTACCGGCGCCTGAGATAGTACGAGCGCTTCGACGAGCGCTGGCTGAAGCGGACGAGATGGTCGCCGCGGCCTTGGAAGCGGCCCGTGACCTGCAGGTCGATACGGACGGTCTGTTGCGCCAGGCCGTTCCCGAGATCTCGAGGGCAATTAGAAATTTGGAGGGCCGACAGCGCGACCGGTTCGAGGCGATACTCCGCCGAAGTGTCTTCGACCGACTGGCTGTCCGCGTGATTTCTGACGAGCCGATTGTCGCCGAAGTTCGCCCTCAGTTCGAGCATTTGCGGCCGCATATAAAATCGGTACGAGCATATGTATCAAAGGTTCGTAAGGCATTGGAAGTGCTGGCCGCCCAGGAGGTGATCAAAGCAAATGGTGCCGTGCCCGCGGCGCCAGGTATCGGAGTAATACCGGGTAAGCGTGTAATAGTTGTATCACCGCTGTCGGGTCAGCGTGATCTGCTGGACCGTTTGGTGCCAGGCTTGCGCCAACAGGCCGCACAGGACGGCATGTCAGTCGAATATCTCCGCCTGATGGTCGACCACAACGGGCGATTGACCGCTACACCCGTAACAGGGATTCATCATGGGAAAGAAGCTGGAATAGAATTCTATACCGACCCAGACCAGATCGCGTGGATGAAGAATCTGGTCGACGAAAGAACATTTGCCGAAAGGCTAGCCGAAGCTGAGGCGGCCGGTGAGAGAAGTCGCGAACTTCTCAAAGGTGACCTAGGCGACGGAACAATGTCCGAGCGAGTAGAGAAGATCATATACAATAACGGCTTCATTGCGGTTGAGAAAAAGGTTCGAACTGTCGAGCAAGCCCACGCGGAATGGTTAGGTCGGCGGACGCTCGCGGACGTTGGGGCACACGCGCCGAATATGATACAGCTATCAGAGCTCAGCTTTATCATGGAGTTCATTCCAGGTGTTCTGGCCAACGCCACAGCTGAATCGCGTCGTAGGGACGCGTGGCCGATATTTTTCGATACGCCGAGTGCGAAGAGGTTAGGTCTCGGCGATGCTCTTATCCGCCCATGGGATAGGCATGAGGGAGCAAACTGGATGCTTGTTGACGGATTCCGTGTGTTCGGAATCGACGGCAGCATGGCATATCAAACACTGGAACCGCCAGGTGGATTCTCCAGCCACTATGTGGAGTACATTGAAGGCGATGGGTCGAATTTTCTGCCACACACTATCCCTGCAGAAGAGCTCGATAGGATCGCCGATCGGGTAAAAGAATCCCAGTCGGAGTATCGGCGCCTGGGCGAGCTTATCTGGTTCTGTGAAGTGTGGTCCATTCTGCAACAAATCAGACAAAACGTTCCGGCTGATCTAGAAGAACGTCGCTTGACAGCCGATGGTGCGGTAGCATATCTCGAGTCGGTCCGAGACGGCCTGGCAGAAAGCTTCATGGTGGACCCGCCGCATTCGGGCCGTACCCGGGAACAATGGACAGAGCTGTTTGCTGGTCTCCGCGCAGAATACGCCGCCAGCGCCACCTCTTCCGCACGCGATTTCCGAGATCTTGATCATCTTGAGGGTGTAGTGAAGTTGCTTCGTGATGTGAGATTGAAGAACCTCGATATCGAGAATGTCGATAGATTGATGCCAGGAATCATGGAGAAATTCGGCGATGAGGCTAAGGAATCGATTGTTGCAGAGGTCGAGAAGCGAATCGATGAATATCTGTTAGCTTTGAGAGAGAGGCTTGATGATCTAAATGAGGCTGTAGGATTTACAAATCCGCAGACTGTATCGGATGAAGAATGGGATGCCCGTTTCGGGGCGGCTGTTCAGAAATATGAAGTGCCGCCCGAAACTAAAGGCGATGCACCGTCACATGGACGGGAATCCGGTGGAGACTCCGGGTCGTCCAACCCTGACCCGGGAATCGAATCCTATCATTCCTTCGATTATCGAGCGGCATTAGATCTTCCAGGCACCCCGTGGAATTCTTTGCCCAATCCCAAGGATCGGTGAACCGATTCGGAGATACCGCCGGCGGTTGGGACATCGGAAGACCTCCTGGCGCAGACTGCGCTGCGGTCGAAGATGCTGCTTGCGACGATCCAACCCGAACGTGTCATGGATTCCGCCAAACATGTTGATTCAGCCGAGCGGGCGTATCTCGATGCCGAACTGAAGGTCCGTGAAATTGCGATCCAGCTGGAACGGATGCGTGTGGACGATGCTCGGCAACAGGAGGATCCGACGATGTGACCACGCCGTCCGCGCGGTCATCGAAGACGCCGCCGACGCGCCAGACTGTGCTGGGTCCGGTTCTTACGGCTGCTGAGTTCGCGGAGGTGTCCTCCCGCCGAGGCCAGCACATCCCGTATCCGCTTGGACAGACAACCCTCCGAGAACGCTATTCGCGCGATCCGGACCTCGCCTCAGGAACCGATCCGGACCATCGCCTCAGGAACCGATCCGGACCATCGCCTCAGGAACTACGTCCAAGCCGTGGATCACTTGGCGTACATACGATTCCGGCACTTGCGTCAGCTTCGAGATGAATCCGACCGGGTGATGCTGCGCCGAGGCCACCACCGCGCGCCGCATCCGGATCGGATGCTTGCTCCGGCGCGCGGATTCAGCAACGAAATGTCCCGGCGCACGGAGAGGCCGCGGTGGGTCAGGTCAAGGACCTGATCAAGCCGAGAAGATGACAAATCTCAGATCCTGGGAGCGTGCGGTGGAGGGTGCTCCGTCCGCGTTCATAGGACACGCTGCCTGGATCACCACAACCACCGGACCATCCGAAGAATCCGATACAAACCAGAATGCAAACTGCGGGGTTCCCGTTGGGCTGAGCCAAGCAAAACAGGTCAGGATCGGTTAGAAACCGAGCCTGACCTGATAGTTTTGTGGAGCTAAGGGGAATCGAACCCCTGACCTTCTCGATGCGAACGAGACGCGCTACCAACTGCGCTATAGCCCCGCGGGGTCGTTTCCGGCCCGCGGTGGAAAACTTTAGCAGGTGGGTTGGCGTGGGGACGAATCGGCTGGTTGGGGGTGGTTTGGGTGGGGGTTGGGGTCAGGGGGTGGGCTCGCTGTAGGACTCGAGGACGCGGAGGAAGAGGTCAACTCGGTAGGTGCGGATTGCTGGGTTGTCGGGTTCCAGGAGGCATTGGGCGAGGGTGCCGTCGTGGACGGCCACCAGGGCTCGGCCCAGGGCGGTGGGGTCGGGGATGCGGCGGCCGTTGCGGCGCATGAGGGTGACCACCACGGGGGTGAGGGCTGCGGAGATGGCTTCCTCTCGGGCGACCACCACCTGTTGGAGGGCGGGGTTGCGGAGGGCGTGGGCGGTGAATTCGGAGGTGATTCGGAACCACTTGTCGTCCACGGGGACTGCGGCCAGGAGTTGTTCGACGGCTCGGCGGGGGTCGACGGCGATGCCGCCGGGGGTGTCGAGCATCGCGGTGGCTTCGGCCAGCATGCGGGCGGAGCGCTGCTCCCACATGGCGAGGAACAGTTCCTCCAGGGAGGTGAAGTTCGAGTAGAAGGCGCCGCGGGTGAATCCGGCTCGCTCACAGACCTGCTCGACCGAACAGCGGCCGAAGCCCTCCTCGGCGAACGCTTCGAACGCGGCGTCCAGCAGTCGCTGCCGGGTCTCGGCTCGCTTCGGGCGTGCGCGCACGGTTCCGGTCACCTCGTCGTCGGTGACCTCCCGCGCGGATTCATCATCAGCCCTGCTCACGACCGCATCCTATCGGTTCGGGGGTGGCTCTCGGCTCGACGCGGGATCAGGGGAGGCCCGCGGTGCGGGCGGCGGCGGTGAGGACTTGTTCGAGCATGGCGGGGGTGAGACGGCCCGTGAAGGTGTTCTGCTGGGACGGGTGATAGGTCCCGAACAGGTGCAGGGGGAAACGGTCCGGGCGCGCGGGCGCCAGTTCGACTTGCGCGCCGTGCGCGAACTTCGGTCTGGGTTTGGGTATCTCCCAGCCGGATTCGGCCAGCGCGGGCAGCAGCGCCTGCCAACCCCAGCCGCCCAGCACCACGATCGCGCGCAAAGTGGGTGCGAGCAGCCCGAGTTCGGTGATCAGCCAGCGGCGGCAGGTGTCGCGTTCGACGGGAGTGGGTTTGTTGTCGGGCGGGGCGCAGTGCACGGGGGCGGTCATACGGGTGCCGAGCAGGCGCAGACCGTCGTCGGCCGACACGCTGGTGGGCTGGTTGGCCAGCCCGGCCGCGTGCATGCACGCGATGAGAACGTCCGCACTGCGGTCGCCGGTGAACATGCGGCCGGTGCGATTGCCGCCGTGCGCGGCGGGCGCGAGCCCGACGATCAGCAGCCGGGCATCGGCGGGACCGAAGGCCGGAACCGGCTTACCCCAGTAATTTTCGTCACTGAAGGCGGCCCGTTTCTCGTGTGCGACCTGTTCACGCCACGCCACCAGGCGGGGGCAGGCACGGCACGCGGTAAGTTCCGCGTCGAGCTGGGCAATTGTGCGGCACACGAGGCGACTCAAGCACATGCCGGCTCGAACCGTGCGGCGACGCGGCGATGTCATGAACCGGGCAGGGCGGCCAACCCCGCCGGGCATACTGAGCGCCGATAGCCGAAAGTTAGCGACTGGGAAGGAAACCGGGCCCGCCATGAGCGATCTCGTCGAACTCGGCACCCCCGTGGATGCGGCGCAGAGCATCGGAAACCTGGTGGGCGTGTTCGCATTCGGCCTCTCGGGCGCACTGCTCGCGGTGCGCCGCCGATTCGATGTGGTGGGCATCGCGGTACTGGCCGTGGCGACCGCCACCGGTGGCGGCGTGATCCGCGATCTCGTCATCGGCCGCACCCCGCCGCTCGCCTTCGTGCAGGTCTCCTACGCCGGAATCGCGCTGCTGGCAGCGGTGCTCATCTTCTTCTGGCATCCTCCGGTGCGGTTGGTCCGCGTCCCGTTGAACGTCGCCGACGCGATCGGCCTGGGCATCTTCTGCGTGACCGGCACCGTCACCGCCTTCCAGTACGGCATGTCGGCCACCTCGTCGGCGGCGTTGGGCTTGGTCACCGCGGTGGGCGGCGGTGTGATCCGGGACGTGCTGGCCGGTGTCACCCCGAGCGTGCTCAGCGATGGCGAGCTCTACGCGGTCCCCGCCCTGCTCGGCTCGGCCGTCACCGCGACCCTGCTGCACTACGGCCAATACACCTATTGGACAGGCGGTTTCGCCGGTGCGGGCGCGGTGATCCTGCGCCTGATCGCGCTGCGCCGGCACTGGCATGCCCCGATGGCCCGTCCGCATCGCCGCCGCGACGACACCCCGTCCGCCTGACCGCCCTCGTCCGGCGCGCCCGGCCGCCGCTGTCGTGTCGCGGAGCACGCCCCGGAGTGATTGATAGCATGGCGAAGGCTTGGCCGACTGGCTGTGAATCACACCTCGAGAGAGTTCCTTACCAATGCAGTTCGAGATCGTCGAGCGGGACGAGACGTGGGTTGCCGGGTTGCCGGTGCGCAGCCCGAAACGTGCCCTCGGTGAACTGCGTGACCACGATCTGGAGGTGGCCTGGGCCGCCGTCCTGCATCAGGAACTCGGTGGTCCGCTGGCCTCGGCCTACACCGATTACGCGGCCGAGCTCGGCACCTACAACACCCAGATCGTCGGGTACGAGTGCGGCTCGCTCGACGAGGTGACCCGCGGCCACATCGTGGCCCGCCTGCCGCGCGGCACCTACGCCCGCTTCTCCTCGGTCGGTAACTTTCCGCAGGTGATGACGGATCTGTGGACCCAGATCGCGTACGCGGAGGAGCACAAGCAGATCAAGCGCATCCACACCGGCGACTTCGAGACCTACCCGCACGCCTACAAGATCGATCTCTATCTGGCGGTCGAGCCGTCATGACCTATTCGATCGTGGTCCGGCCCGGCGGCGTCTACGGCGGCCTGGTGGTCCCGCGGGTGCGCCCCAGCTTCAAGGTCTCCAACAGCGAGCTCATCGAGTTCCTGCGGGATCGGCTGCGCGACCGCGACGACACCGTGCGCCCGCTGGCCACCGTCTACGTCCCCGACCCGGCGGGCAACTACAACGTCGTGGTCGCCTACGAGTACCCGGGCCCCGACGACGTCCCCACCGGTGACGTCCTGATCCGAGTGCCGAAGGGCGTCTACGCCCGCTTCCGCCCGAACGGTGACTACCACGATCCGGCCGAGGACGTGTGGGCCCAGGTCGATGACGCGACCGCGTCCGCCGAGATCACCCGGGCGTACCGCGAGGAGATCGAGATCTGGTCCGGACCGGCCGAACTGGAGCTTTTCATCTCCATCCTGGTCTGATTGCCGACAGTTAACTAGTTCGGAACCAACTGGTCTTGTCGCTGAAATTCATGACTGATAGCAATGGTTTGACCTGGGGGAATTTCCGGAGGCCCGTTCGGGTTTCGGGGGATTAGCCGGATGCCTGGACAATTTCAACGGGCTGGCGGATACTCCCCTAGGCACCCACGTCCGCTGCGGTCGATACACGGCCGTATCGAGTGACGACGCGGCAATCGCGCGGGTCTGTTCTTTAGTGGAGTGGAACTGTATGGCAGTCGAACCGATCGTGCATATCCCGGCGGAAGGTCCTGGTGCAGGCATGCTCCGATTTCGGGAGGCGCAAACGGGATACGCCATCCTGGTCGGCCCGCCGGATGCGGATCCGGGTCTGTGGCGCCAGTACATGGATGGTGCGCTCGAGGCGTATCGCCGTTTCGATTCCGAGGATGCACTCGATTACGACGCCGTGATCGATGGTCGTTCCACTTCATTGTTCTTCGTCGCCCTCGACCCGGACGGCCGGGTGGTGGCGGGAGTTCGCGCCGAGGGCCCGCACAAGCACGTCGACGAAATGCGGGCCGTGGCGAGTTGGACGGGGCGGGAAGGCGGACCGTCTTTTCGCCGTCTGGTCGCGGATCAGATTCCGTACGGCGTGATCGAGTGCAAGGCGGGCTGGGCGGCGCGCGACTCCGAGCATCGGCACGCGCTCGCCGATTGGATGGCGCGCGCCTGCGTCCATGCCGCGGTGCTGTTGGGTGTCCGTTATGTCAGCAGCCATGCGCCCGAACACGCGTTGCGGCTCTATCGGAGCAGTGGGGCGAAGGTGGCCTGGTGGATTCCGCCGTCCTCCTATCCGGACGAGCGCTATCGCACCTTCGCGGTCTGGTGGGATATGGAAACCTGCGATTCGATCGCCACCGAATCGCAGGCGCGGTTACTCGCGGCCGAATTGTCGGAAATGCGGGAAAATGAACTGCTGCCAACGATTTTGTGGTCACCCACCCGGGGGTTCGCATAATCATGATCGAACCTGGTGTCGCGGGCCTCGATTATCGCCCGGTCCAACTCGATGAATTCGATCCCGCCGATGCCTCGCAGTTAGCCGCACTGCGGTCGGACGCTTCGATCGAATCCACCGACCTCCGGGATTTGCTGCGGGCCGAGTTCGCGGACCTGGTAGCCCCGCCGGAGTTGTCGGAAGGCACGGGATCGGACAGGTGGTTCTACTACCCCTGGCGACGCCGCATCCTCGCGTTACCCGGCCCGCAGCTGCTGCGCGCCGTTCGGTTGGATCGCAATCGCAACAACCTCACTCGCGCCGAGCAGGACGCCCTCGGAGCTCAGGCGATCGGTGTCGTCGGTCAGAGTGTCGGACACGCCGTTGCCCACGTGCTGGCCATGGAGGGCACCTGCGGTCTGCTGCGGCTGGCCGACTTCGACACCATCGAACTCTCGAATCTCAACCGCGTACCCGGCACGCTGTTCGATATCGGCGTGAACAAGGCCGTCGTGGCGGCCCGCCGGATCGCCGAGCTCGATCCGTATCTGCCGGTGGAGGTCTTCGCGGGCGGGCTCGATGACGACAATCTGGACGCCTTCCTGACCGGCTTGAACGTCGTTGTCGAGGAATGCGATTCGTTCGATATCAAGCTCGCGGTGCGCGAGGGCGCTCGACGGCACCGGCTGCCGGTGGTCATGCATTCCAGCGACCGCGGTCTGCTCGATGTCGAGCGTTTCGATCTGGAACCGGGGCGCGAGCCCTTCCACGGCCTGCTCGGCGGTGTCACCGCCGCTGAGCTGCGGGGACTCTCCACGCGTGAGAAGGCGCCCTATGCCATCCGGGTGCTGGACGGTCGCAATCTGTCCGCCACGCTCGCGGCGAGCATGGTCGAAATCGGCGAGACCCTCAGCAGCTGGCCGCAACTGGCGTCCGATGTACAGGGCGGCGGCGCCAATGTGGCGGCGGCGGTGCGCCGGATCGGGCTCGGACAGAAGCTCCCCTCGGGCCGTACCCGCGTCGACATCGAGAAATGTCTGGACGAGATCGTCGAGCCGGATTTGCCCGAAGATCTGGAGTGGCCGGATGAACCGGCCGCGCACCAGCCGACCTCCGATCTCGCCGCCGTACTCCACTGCGCGCAACGGGCGCCCTCCGGCGGGAATGCGCAGCCCTGGACGCTGCGGGTGGAATCGGATGAGATCGCGATCGAGCTTGCGCCCGAACGCTCTTCACTGATGGACATCGGCTACCGGGCAAGCGCGGTCGCCGTCGGAGCGGCGCTGTACAACGCTCGGGCGGCTGCCGCCGCGCACGGTTTGCTCGGTGCCACCGAACTGCGTGCGGGCGGCCCGAATCTGCTCACCGCACGGCTGCGTTCGGGGTCGGACGCCGATCCCGAACTCGCGCGGGCCTATCCGGCGCTGCTGGCCCGGCACACCAACAGGCGCGACGGGAACGGCACGGAAATACCGGCGACCGTGCTCGAGATCCTCGCAGCGACCGCCCGCCAGGCGGGTGCGGAGCTGCGCCTGGTGACGGATCGGGACGGTATGGACGCCGCGGCGCGGATTCTCGCCGAATCCGAGCGGGCCAGGTACCTGACCCCGGGTTTACATGCGGAGATGATCTCCGAACTCCGCTGGCCCGCCGATGATCTGTCCACCGGAATGGACCTGCGCACGCTGGACCTCGCGCCCGATGAAGTGGCCAAGCTCGAGATCGCCCGCCGCGCGGACGTGATGGCTCAGCTGCGCGCCTGGTCGGGCGGCCAGGCGCTGGTGCGGGCGACGTTGGAGAAGGTGCGGTCGAGCTCGGCGGTGGTAGCTCTGACCATTCCGACGCCGCCGCTGGACGACCGATCGGAACTGGTCGCGTATGCCCGGGCGGGGGAGGCGCTGCAGCGTCTCTGGATCGCCGCTGAACAGCACGGTCTGGCGGTCCAACCGGTATCGCCGATTTTCCTGTACGCCCGACGCCCCGAGGAACTACATACGGTTTCCGCGGAGTTCGCCGATACACTAACGTCACTTCAAGGAAGCTTCCTGGAGCTGTTGGAAGTGCCCGGGTACGAAACGATGGCGTCGGTACTGCGCTTCGGGTACGCGGCGGAGCCCACGGTTCGCAGCAGGCGACGGCCCGTACCGGGCGAGTGAGATCGGAGAGAACGTGCCTCGGCGAACGCTCGACTCACTGGTGACCCAGGTCGCCTCGGAGTTGATGGCGGTCGAAGCCTCGACGATAGCGGCCGCGAGTGAGCGAGTGCTGGCCTGGCTGGTGGAGCATTTCGACGTCGATTTCAGCTTTCTCCGCTTCACCGACGAGCCGCGGCAGGCATCGGTGCTCATCGCGGAGTGGCCGCGTCGGGCGGTTCCCGAAGACGGTGATCCTTTGCAGGTCGCTCATTTCGACGATCCCAACGCGGTCCTGACGCGATTCGGTGAGATCACCGAGCCGATCATCATCAGGCCGGTCTCCGAATTCGCCGATTATCAGCGGTTGATCCAGGAGGCCGCCGGTCTCGAATCCGTCTCCGCCGCCGCGGTGCCCCTGGTATCCCGCGGCCGGGCGACGGGAATGCTCGGCTTCATCAAGGAAGGCGACCGGGAGTGGAGCACCCGGGAACTCAACGTGCTCAAGGCGATCGCCGCCCTGTTCGCGCAGCTGCAGGCGCGCGTAGTGGCGGAGGAGCGGCTGCGGTATATCGCCATGCACGATGATCTGACCGGGTTGGCGAATCGGCGGGCGCTGCTCGAGCATATGGAGGACCGGCTCAGACCGGGGTGTGCGGGGCCGGTGGCGGCGTTCTTCCTGGATCTGGATCGGCTCAAGGCGCTCAACGACTTTCTCGGGCATACGGCCGGGGACAATTTCATTCGCACGCTGGCCACGCGGTTGCGCGACAACCTGGATGCCGGGGACATGATCGCGCGGCTGGGCGGGGACGAGTTCGTCATCGTGCCAGCCAAGCCGATGGATGCCGCGGCGGCCGAGCGGGAGGCCAGCCGGATCCAGCAGTTGATCGCGCGGCGGGTGACCGTCGGCGAGGAGACGGTCAGTCGTGGCGCGAGTGTCGGTGTGGCGCTGGGGATTCCGGGCGAGACCACGGTCGCCGATGTGCTGCGGCGCGCGGATCACGCACTGCTGTCGGCGAAGTCGAGCGGCGGCAATGGGGTCGCGGTGTTCACCGATGCCATGCGGGCGCAGTTCGAACTGCAGGACGACGTCGAATTGAATCTGCGTGGCGCCGTGTCGGACGGTTCGCTGCTGCTGCACTATCAGCCCGAGGTGGATCTGCGCACCGGGCGCGTGGTCGCGCTGGAAGCCCTTGTGCGCTGGCAGCATCCGACCCGTGGACTGCTGCCGCCCGGCGCGTTCGTGGGGGTCGCGGAGGCGACCAATCTGGCGGGTGAACTCGGACGTTGGGTGATCCGCACGGCCGCAGAGCAATTCGCGTCCTGGCGGCGGCGCGGGCTGGCCTCGAATGTCGTGATCCGCATCAATGTGTCTCCGGTACAGCTGGTTTCGCTGGATTTCGTGGAGACCATCGAGGGGATTCTGCGCCGCTACGGGATCGACGGTTCCTCGGTATGCCTGGAGATCACCGAACACGTGGTGGTGCAGGATCTCGCCCGCACCCAGGTGACCCTGCGCGGGCTCAAGCGGATGGGCGTGCAGATCGCCATCGACGACTTCGGGACCGGGTACTCCTCGCTGTCGCATCTCAAGGCGCTGCCGGTGGACGCGGTGAAGATCGACCGCGGTTTCGTGCAGCGGCTGGGCGCCAGTGCCGACGATCTGGCAATCGTGAAATCCATTGTGGGGCTGGCCGGTTCGTTCGGCCTCGGGGTGGTCGGCGAGGGCGTGGAGACGACGGTGGCGGCGCGCACGCTGGTGGCGCTGGGCTGCTACCGCGCGCAGGGCTTCCTGATCGCGCGGCCGATGCCGGCCGAGGAAGTCGAGGAGCATCTGGCGGCCGGGCGGATCGCGCTGGATCTGGACCTGCCGGGTACCAGCCGGTCGGTCATGCCCGGGCCTTCCTGACCCGATTCCCGGCGTGTCCGGCCCCGATTCGGGGTAGTCGTGAAACCGATCCCTTAATGTTCCCGAGCCGGGTCGTGAATCCTCGGCCCGCGGGTTCGGTGCCCAGGAAAATAGGGGCGTAACGGGTACTCACCCGACATGCGAACAACTCTGTTCGCGTAGTAGCGTGCGGTCTGACAAGGCTGTCAATCGAGGGATGGATCGACGTGCGTGGACGTGGCCTGAGTGGCAAGAAGACCCTGGTAACCGGCGCGGCGAGCGGTATCGGCCGGGCCACGGCGCTGGCCGCCGCCCGCAAGGGCGCGCGCCTGATCCTCACCGACGTGAACGCCGACGGGCTGGACGCGACGGTGGAGTCCATCCGTTCCGGGGGCGGCACGGTCGAGGTGGCGGCGGCCCTTGATATCAGCGACTACGACGCCGTCACCGCCTTCGCCGAGCAGGTGCACGAGCAGCTCGGTTCGCTGGACGTGGTGATGAACGTCGCGGGTATCTCCACCTGGGGGACGGTGGAGAACCTCGAGCATCGCCACTGGAAGCGGCTCATCGATGTGAACCTGATGGGTCCCATCCACGTCATCGAGAATTTCGTGCCGCCCATGATCGCGGCGAAACGCGGTGGCGCGCTGGTGAACGTGTCCTCGGCGGCCGGTCTGCTGGCCTTCCCGTGGCATGCGGCCTACAGCGCCAGCAAGTTCGGGCTGCGTGGTGTCTCGGAGGTGCTGCGCTTCGATCTCGAGCGGCACGACATCGCCGTGCACCTGGTGGTGCCGGGTGCGGTGGACACGCCGCTGGTGCAGACCGTCGACGTGGTGGGCGTGGATCGGGAGGATCCGCGAATCCAGGCGTGGATCAAGCGGTTCCGCCGCCACGCCAAGTCGCCCGACGAGGTGGCCGAGACCATTCTGCGCGGTGTCGAGAAGGGCACCTACCTGATTCACACCCAGTTCGACATCCGCTTCGGCTACTGGTGGGCCCGCAAGTTCGCCTGGCCGTACGAGTTCGCCATGCGGCGGGCCAACGATCTGTTCACCACGTTCCTGCCGCGGCCCGCGGTGGATTCCGGCCCCGGGCACGCGGGACTGACGGGTGTGAGCGTGGCGGCCGAAAAGACCGATGTGAGTGCGCCCGAACAAGCGAACGCGCCCGAGCACACGGCCGTGAGCGCCCCCGAATAACGGCCGGGGTCAGGCTGGTTCGGCGGGCCCGCAGATATCCGGCTTGGCGCAGTTCTCGGCCGCGTGGGTGTCGAGCACGCGTGCGCCCGGCCCTTGGTCGCCGAGGTGGTCGTGGGCATTGAAGATCTTGCAGACGCCCAGCGAGAGACAGCCGCAGCCGATGCACCCGGTGAGGTTGTCGCGCAGCCGGACCAGTTGCTCGATGCGGTCGTCGAGGTCCTCGCGCCAGGTGGTCGACAGGGTTTCCCAGTCGCGGCGGCTGGGGTTGCGGCCGTCGGGCAGGTTGTCGAGTGCGCGCCGGATTTCGGCCAGCGGGATGCCGACACGCTGTGAGATCCGGATGAAGGCGACCCGGCGCAGGGTTTCCCGGGGATAGCGGCGTTGATTGCCACTGGTTCGGCGGGCTGTGATCAAGCCCTCACGTTCGTAGAAATGCAAGGCGGACACCGAAACTCCGGCTCGCTGGGCCAGCTGACCGGGGGTCAGCTCCTTCGCCTGCCACGACGCGGTTTGCACACCTGAACATTACTCCAGGTTTTTCGCGGGTGCGAATTGCATGCCATCCGTGCCGAAGGGAACTACCGTCGTGTCATGGGAACAAAGGCCGCACCCACGGCGCGACCGTTTTCCGTGACCTCGGAGGTCGGCGCGCTGCGCACGGTGCTGTTGCACCGCCCGGGCGACGAGCTGCGCCGGCTCACCCCGCGCAATAACGACCAGTTGCTGTTCGACGCCATTCCCTGGGTCGAGCGCGCCCAGCAGGAGCACGACGCCTTCGCCGAGGTGTTGCGCGGGCGCGGGGTCGAGGTGCTGCTGCTGGCGGATCTGCTGACCGAGACCATCCAGCACAGCGGCGCGGCACGGATTCAGGGCATTTCGGGCGCGGTGGACGCGCGGCGACTCGGCCACGTGCTCGCCGACGAGCTGGCGGCGCACCTGAGAAGGGTGCCCGCACCGGAGCTGGCGCAGATTCTCATGTCGGGCATGACATTCGACGAACTGCCCTTCGGCGCGGACGCCACCTCGCTGGTGCGGCGCATGCATCACGGGCACGACTTCGTCATCGACCCGCTGCCCAATCTGCTGTTCACCCGCGATTCCTCGTTCTGGGTGGGGCGGCGGGTGGCCATCACCTCGCTGGCGCTCCCGGCGCGCGCCCGCGAAACCTCGCTCACTGACCTGATTTACGCCTTCCACCCGCGCTTTCTGGGGGTGCGGCGCGCTTACGAATCGCATCAGGCGCCTATCGAGGGCGGTGACGTGCTGCTGCTCGCACCGGGCGTGGTGGCCGTCGGGGTGGGGGAGCGCACCACCGCGGCGGGTGCGGAAGCCTTGGCACGCAGCCTCTTCGAGGACGACCTGGCGCACACCGTGCTCGTGGTGCCGATCGAGCAGACCCGTGCGACCATGCATCTCGACACCGTCTGCACCATGGTGGACGTGGACGCGGTGGTCATGTACCCGGCCATCCAGAATGAACTGTGCGCCTTCACCATTCGCAGGGAGGACGGCGGTGCGGGCGAGAAGCTCGGGGTGAGTATCGCCGGGCCGGATCCGTTCCTGCGGGTGGCGGCCGAGGCCATGGGCATCGGGAAGCTACGGGTGGTCGACACCGGTCTGGACGGCGTCACCGCCGAACGTGAACAGTGGGACGACGGCAACAACACCCTCGCCCTGGCCCCGGGGGTGGTGGTGGCCTACGAACGCAATGAGAACACCAATGCGCGGCTCGAAGACGCCGGAATCGAGGTGCTGCGCATTCCCGGCTCCGAGTTGGGTTCCGGCCGTGGCGGTCCGCGCTGCCTGTCCTGCCCGTTGTCGCGTGACGAGGTGTGATGAAGCCATGCTGGACATCCCGGTCGACCACCACTCGACGGTCCCGCCCTACGAGCAGTTGCGCCAGGGCATCATCGCCCGGGTGCGCTCCGGGGAACTGGCCGCCGGGACCAAGATCCCCACTGTCCGGGCCTTGGCGGCGACGCTGAAGCTGGCTCCGAACACGGTGGCGCGGGCCTACCGTGAGCTGGAGCAGGACGGCGTCCTCGAAACCCGGGGGCGGCTCGGCTCTTTCATCGCCTCGTCGGGAGATCCGACGCGGGACCTGGCGGGCCGGGCGGCGACGGAATACGTCGCGGTGATCCGCCGCCTGGGCCTGGGCGACGAGGCGGCCGTGCGCTACCTGCACGCGGCGCTCGGCGAAACCCGAACGATCAGTTAGCGGTTCGGGTTCTCAGCGCCAGCTGGGCAGCCACAAGTGTTCGTGCCAGCTGCTCGGCGTGATCGGCATGCCGGTCAGGATCGGCCAGAGCCAGATGAAGTTGGCGATGACCAGCGCCAGATAGACGCAGACCAGCAAGAGCCCCAAGCCTTGTCGCTCGCTCTGCGGCGCGAAGTACTGCCATCCGGGTGCGCCCGAGAGCCGTCGCCCGCTGGGTGGGGCGTGCCCGAGGATGTCGCCCAGCGCCAGCGCCACACCCATGGCCAGGAACGGCGCGAGCGGGACGGCGTAGAAGTAGTACATCTGCCGGTCCAGATCCAGGAACCAGGGCAGGATGCCAGCGCCGTAGCCGACCAGGACGGCGGCATAGCGCCAATCCCGCCGCACCGCGCTGCGCCAGATGGCCCAGCCGAGCACGGGGAAGCAGATCCACCACAGCGCCGGGGTGCCGATCGCCATGACGGCCTTCACGCAGGTGGCCTGGCCGCAGCCGCTCACATTGGTGTCGGCGTAGTAGTAGAGCATCGGCCGCAACCCCATGAACCAGGTCCACGGCTTGGATTCCCACGGATGGTGATTGCCCGCGGAGTTGGTGAGTCCCTGGTGGAAGGTGAGCACCTCGCCGCCGTAGTACCAGAGTCCGCGCAGGGCGCTCGGCACCCAGGAGAAGTCGCCGCCGCGCCCGACCCGGACCCCGACCGCGTAGCGGTCGTAGCTGGTCTCGCTGGCGAACCAGCCCCAGAAGGAGGCCAGGTACACGAAGAGCGGGATGACGCACAGTGCGTAGATGGTGGGCCCGAGGTCGCGGACCGCGACGCCCGCCCAAGGGCGCCGTACCCGGTAGCCGCGCCGGGCCGAAAGGTCGAAGGCCAGGCTCAAGGCCGCGAAGCCGATGATCCAGTACGCGCCGGACCATTTGGTGCCGCAGGCCAATCCGAGCATGAGGCCCGCGCCGAACCGCCACCAGCGCACCCCGAATCGAGGTCCGTAGTCGCTGTCGTCGATGCGGCCTTCGGCGGCGACGAGCGCGATCCGGGTCCGGATATCGTCGCGATCCACTACCAGGCAGCCGAAGGCGGCGACGACGAACAGGGCTTGGAAGATGTCGAGCATGCCGATGCGCGAGGACACGAAGGTGAGTCCGTCGCAGATCAGCAGGATGCCCGCGAATGCGCCGATCAGGGTGGACCGGGTCATGCGCCGCACGATGCGAATCGTCAACAGCACGATCAGGGTTCCGGAGATCGCGGCGGTGAAGCGCCACCCCCACGGCGAATACCCGAAGATCGCCTCCCCGATCGCGATCATCTGCTTGCCGACCGGTGGATGCACCACCAGCCCGTAGCCCGGATTGTCCTCCACCCCGCCGCCGGTGAGCACCTGCCAGCCCTGCGGCGCGTAATGCTTCTCGTCGAAGACGGGTGTGTGCAGATCCGTCGGATAGTTGAGGAACAGGAACCGGGTGATGGCGGTGATAACCGTCAGAAACAGCGTGACCGCCCACCCCCGGGCCCAATCCGTGGGCCCGAAATCGGGAGAGGGCAGCAGCGGAGCCGGACTCGACAGCCCCGCCGTCTCAGCCCCCACCGCTGCCGGTCGCACGTCGGTCACCTGGGTCACGCCGTCGATCGTAAGCGCAACCGGCCTCCGAGTCCCGCCCCGGTGAGCCGTGCGGGCGTGGATAGAGTCGGTGGCAGGTTCTCCGACCATCGACGAAAAGGAGCGCAATGAGCGCGGATCCCACCTCCTCCCGGGGGCGGCTGGTGCTGGCGGCGACGCCGATGGGGGATGTCGGGGATGCTTCGCAGCGGTTGCGGGAGGCGTTGGGGGCTGCGGAGGTGGTGGCCGCGGAGGACACTCGGCGGACGAAGTCGTTGGCCAAGGCGATGGGGGTGGAGATCGCCGGGCGGGTGGTGAGTTTTTACGACCATGTCGAGACGGCTCGGATTCCGATGCTGCTGGAGGAGATTCGGGGCGGGAAGACCGTGCTGCTGGTGACCGACGCGGGGATGCCGTCGGTGAGTGATCCGGGGTATCGGATGGTGGCGGCGTGTGTTGAGGCCGGGTTGCCGATCACATGTCTGCCGGGGCCGTCGGCGGTGACGACGGCGTTGGCGTTGTCGGGGCTGCCGGTGGAGCGGTTCGCATTCGACGGGTTTCCGCCGCGCAAGGGTGGGCAGCGCAAGGAGTGGTTGCGGTCGTTGACGTCCGAGGCGCGGGCGGTGGTGTTCTTCGAGGCTCCGCATCGGCTGGCGGATTGCCTGGCCGACGCGGTCGAGGTGCTCGGTCCGGATCGGCGCGCGGCGGTGTGCCGGGAGCTGACCAAGACCTATGAGGAGGTGGTGCGTGGCACGCTCGCCGAGCTGGCCGCCTGGGCGGTCGAGGGTGCGCGCGGCGAGATCACCGTGGTACTGGAAGGCGCGCAACCGGTTTCGGAGGCACCTGCCGATCTGGTCGGACAGGTGGAGGCGCTGATCGGGTCGGGGCTGCGGCTCAAGGACGCGTGCGCGGAGGTGTCCGCGGCCACCGGGGCGTCCCGGCGGGAGCTGTACGACGCGGTGCTGGCGGCTCGCTCCGGCGAGTAGCACCGCGCCGAATCCCGCACGGGCAGGCCGGGATTACGCGCAGCGCTCCAGGCGGCCACGGGAACGCGTGATGGGCAGGTGATGCTGCAACTGCCAGTTCTCCATGATCATGATGAATTCGCCGTCGGCCCGGCGAACCCGGGTTTCGGCGCTGAGCGCACGGGAGTACGCGACCTCCACGTTCTGCCACTTGTGCCGGAATTCGGGGAACTCCCACAGCCTGCGGTGCTGCTCCTGCGCCCAGTCGGTGTGCCCGTAGCGGCCGATGATGCCGCGGTGCCAGGCAACCCCGACATCGGCCTGATCATCCCAGTTGATCATGACCTGCTTGGCCTCGTCGGTGAACGACCACTCCAGTAGGTACATCCCCGGCCGATGCGTGGGGAAGGTGTCGTAATAGGCGGCGTTGGCGGCGAGCAGTCGCCGCTGCGGCGTGTAGAACGACACCAGATCACCGGTGGCCTCGGCCATTTCGGTGTGCATGATCGGGGTCAGCGCCGCCTGGAAGACCTCCAGAGCCGGCATGTGCTGGGTGGTATCGAGGCCCGGCCAGGCCGGATAGGGCGAGGCGTACCCGGCGAGATCGCAGGCGTAGCGCCACTGCTCGTCATCGGCGCGATAGGTGTCGGTGAGCTGACGCAGGATCCCGATATCGACCCGCCCGACCTCGTCCCGCTCCAGCTTGGTCAGGTAGCTGGCGGTGATGTGGGCTTCGCCCGCGGCCTTCTCGCGGCTGAGTTTTCGATTCGGCGGCAGGGTACCGGCGTCGTGACGCCGCTGCTCCTCACGCTGTCGCAGCAAGGTGAAAAACTGTCCCAGCGTGGGGTTTTCGGGTTCGTGCATGGTGTAGCGGGTTCTCGATCCTTCGGGGTGTATGCACTGCGAGTGTATGCAGTGGCGAGGGAGGTCGATGGCCGGGCCGCTAACGCCGGGCACTGTTAGAGTCCCCGATCATGGGGCACGAGACCGCTGTCGCGGCAGGCGAATCGGCGCTCGAGCCGTTCGAACTGACCGAGGACTTCTACCAGCACCCGCACGCCGCCTACGACCGGCTGCGCGCGCACGGTCCGGCGCATCTGGTGCGTTTCCCCGACGGCGGAACCGGTTGGCTGATCACCGATTACGACGCGGCCAAGGCGACCTTCCTGGATCCCACCATCAGCAAGGTGCTCAAGTCCGAGGGCGCGCGTGCCGCGCTGTCGGGGGAGGGTGCGGGCGCGCAGATCTCCGCCGCCATGTTCGGCGACATGATGGTCTTCTACGACCCGCCGCAGCACACCCGGCTGCGTACCCTGGTCAACCGGGCCTTCAGCGGCCGCGCGGTGCGCGAAATGGCCCCGCGCATCACCGAGTTGGCCGATACCCTGCTGGCTGGTCTGGCCGCGTATTCGGCCGTCGATCAGGATCTGCTGGACGACTACGCTTTTCCGCTGCCCATGCTCGTCATCTGCGAGCTGCTGGGTGTGCCCAACGAGGAGCGCGACAACTTCCGAGCCTGGTCGACCACCCTCGTGTCCAACGACGAGACCATGGAGGCCCGCGGCGCGGCCGTACAGCAGTTCGTCGCCTACATCGACGCGCTGATTCGCGCCAAGCGGGACGCGCCCGCCGACGACCTGCTCTCCGAACTCATCACGGTCAGCGAGGACGGCGACCGGCTCTCGCATCGCGAGCTGATCAGCATGGTGTTCCTGCTGCTGGTCGCCGGTTTCGAGACCACGGTCAACCTCATCTCGAACGCGGTCGCGATTCTGCTGTCGGACAAGACCCTTCGGGACACTCTCGTCGAAGACCCGGAACGGATACCGGATTTCGTAGAGGAGGTGCTGCGCTACGAGTCCCCGGCGAGCGAGGCCACCTTCCGCTACACCACGGTCCCGGTCACCCTCGGCAGCGTCGAAATCCCGGCCGGGCAGCGCATTCTGGTGTCGATGGCCGCCGCCGACCGCGACCCGGCCCGCTTCACCGACCCGCATCGGGTGGACCTGGATCGCGCCGACAAGAACCATCTCGCCTTCGGCTACGGCATTCACCGCTGTGTCGGTGCGCCGCTGGCGCGCACGGAGGGCACGGTCGCGCTGACCCGCCTGCTGGCCGCCTACCCGGACCTGGAATTGGCCGCCGGGGCCGAATTGTCCTGGCGCAAATCCCTGATCGTGCGCGGTCTGACCGGTCTGCCGGTACGTCTGCGCCCCTGAGCCGGGCGTCGGCCCGTCGAGATGTGCGCACGACGAAGGGGGTTGTGCGCGCATCTCCGCGGGCCGAGGCAGGGCTCAGGGCGTGACCGGGGCCGGTTTCTGCAGAAAGTCGCCGACCTGCTGGACGGCCTCGGCCGCCTCGGGGTGGAACGACCAATAGATCTGGAAGGCGTGCCCCTCGACCGGGAAACTGGTGTGCCGCAGCGCATTCCCGTGCTCCTGTAGCCGTGCGACGAGCAGGTTCGTATGGCGTCCCAGCGCGTCGAACTCGCCGTACTGCACCAGGGTCGGCGGCAGGCCGCGCAGATCCGCGCACATCGGGTTGGCCTCCGGATCGGTGGCCGGGATCCCCGCCAGGTAGGCGTTCTGAAATCGCATGTGCTGCTCGATATCCGCGGGCGGATCGTCCTCCGGCGCGTAGAAATCGACGGCGGGACACATCAGGACGGTCGCGCGCGGCATCGGCAGCCCGTCGTCGCGAGCCCGTACCAGCGCCGCCAGCAGGAGCATCGCTCCGGTCGAATCACCCACCAGCGCAATCTGTTCCGGTCCTCGACCGGTGTTCAGCAGCCACCGGTAGGCGGTGAGCATGTCGTCGCGCGCGGCCGGGAAGGGATGTTCCGGCGCGAGCCGGTATTCGGGCACCAGCACCCGGGTCCGCCCGGCCTGCGCGACCGCGCCCGCCATGCCGCGGTAGCCGTAGGCCGACCCCATCATGAAGCCGCCGCCGTGTGCGTAGACCGCCACCGTGTCGGCGTCCCCGGCCGGAATCAGCTGAATGCCCGGCACTCCGCCGGCGTTCACCGGCTCGAGCGTGACGCCTTCGGGCAGCGGGAACTCCGCGTGCATGGCCTCGAAGGCCGATCGCATGGGCGCGAGGTCGCCGTTGAAGGTGTCCTCCACCGGACTCCACAGCCGGTCCATGCGCGCGGTGAGTTCCCCGCCCGCCGCGCGGGCCGCCATCAGCGCACCGTCCAGGTCGGCGAGCACGTCGCGGGTCCGATCCAGGAGCGCCGCGCCCGCCGGGGTGAGGCCCACGCTGCGGGTATTGCGATGGAACAGATCGCAGCCCACCAGCTTCTCGAACGAGCGGATGGTCCGGCTCAGCGCGGGCTGGGTGACATACAGCCGCTGCGCCGCGCGGCCGAAGTTCAGTTCCTCGGCGACCGCGACGAAGGCGCGCAGGTGCCGGAGTTCCACGCCCTCGGGGGTCTGAGGTAGCGGCTCGACCATGGCCCGAGTATGCCCCTCCCGCATTCATGCCGCAGCGGCATCGCTGTCTTGCTGACCCGGCAATTCCTTGGGCTTCTCAAAACTGCGACCGTAGACGCATGGGAAAAATTGTTGCAGGGCAGTACCTTTCACTCGACGGCGTGACGGAGAGCGGCTGGACCGGTCTCAGCCCGTCGATCTCACCGACCGACCCCCACACCGGGGCCTATTTCAACGACGCGCAGGTACAGCAGGCGGTCGGCGAGCTGATGGCGGGCAATGACGCCATGCTGCTGGGCCGCACCACCTACGAGAACCTGAAGATGTTCTTCACCACCCAGTCCGGCCCGTACTTCGACGCGGTGAACGC
This sequence comes from Nocardia heshunensis, assembly GCF_054782115.1. Classification (NCBI taxonomy): domain Bacteria; kingdom Bacillati; phylum Actinomycetota; class Actinomycetes; order Mycobacteriales; family Nocardiaceae; genus Nocardia; species Nocardia heshunensis. Next base: position 24,845 of record NZ_BAAGTC010000002.1, read on the forward strand.
CATGCCCAAGTACGTCGTCTCCACCACCCTGGAGTCCTCGGACTGGAACAACACCACGATCCTGCGGGACAACCTGGTCAAGGAGATGACCGCGCTCAAGGACCGGCACAGCCAGATCGGCATCGGCGGCAGCGGCACCCTGATCCGCTGGCTGATCGCCGAGGACCTGCTCGATGAGCTGCTGTTGCTGGTGTTCCCGCTCATCCTGGGCGGTCCGGGAGCGCGGTTGTTCACCGCGGATCAGCTGCCCGCCACCTTCACCCTCACCGATTCCCGCCCGCTGGACTGCGGTGTGGTGGCGCTGACCTACTCGCGGCAGGCGCAGGCATGACCCGCCGCGTCACCGCCAACGTCTACGTCTCCCTCGACGGCGTGGTGGAAGCGCCGGAGAACTGGCACTTTCCGTACCACGACGAGGCCACTCAGGAGGCGGTGATGGCCGGTCTGCGTGCCGCCGACACCCTGCTGCTGGGCCGCAAGACCTACGACATTTTTGCGGGGGCCTGGCCGGACCGCGACGGCGAGATGGCCGACTGGTTCAACCTGACGCCGCGGCTGGTGGTGTCCTCGACGCTGCGGGATCCGGACTGGAAGGGCACCACGGTGCTCGCTCCGGAGCGGCTGGTCGAGGAGCTCACCGAGCTCCAGGCTGCACCGGGTCTCGCGATCGCGGTGCACGGCAGCATCAGCCTGGTGCGGACACTGCTCGAGCATCGACTGCTCGACGATCTCACCCTCATGGTGCACCCCCTCGTGGTGGGCTCGGGCGAGCGGCTGTTCGCCGACATCGGCCCCCGCATTCCGTTACGCCTCTCCGCCGCAACCACTTTCGGTAGCGGTATCCAATCCCTGACTTACACGAAGGACATCTGATGGAACCCACCAAAGGCATCGTCGACTCCAAGGACGGCACCGCCATCGCCTACACCCGCTACGGTTCGGGCCCGGTCGTGGTACTCGTCGACGGCGGGCTGGCCGCGCAGGAATTCGGGCCGAACAAGTCACTGGCCGAGGAACTTTCGAGCAAGTACACCGTCTACACCTACGACCGCCGGGGCCGCGGTGACAGCGGCGAAACGCTGCCGGTCGACATCGAGCGCGAATACGAGGATCTCGATGCCGTCGTCGACCTGGCCGGGGAACCGGTGATGCTGTACGGCATCTCGTCCGGTGCCGGCATGATCCTGGACTACCTGCGCAGCGGGCGGACGGCTCGCAAGGTCGCGCTCTACGAGGTCCCGTTCGTGGTCGACGCCACCCGCCCGCCGCTGCCCGACGATTACATCGAGCATCTGCATGCGCTGCTGGCGCAGGGCAAGAACGGCGACGCGATCAAGTACTTCATGCGCCAGGGTGTGCGCCTGCCCGCGCTGCTGGTGGCCGCGTTCCCGCTCTTCCCGGGCTGGAGCCACCTCAAGACGGTGGCCCCGACCATGGCATACGACATCCAGTACGTGGAGCAGTTCCAGCGCGGGCACAAGCTGCCCGCGGATCGCTGGACCCAGCTCGGGGCTCCGGTCATCGTGATCGCGGGCAGCAAGAGCCCGGCCTGGATGCGCAATGCCAATGAGGCACTGGCCCAGGCGATTCCGGGTGCGAAGCACCAGGTGCTGCCCGGCCAGACTCACCTGGTCAAGGCTCCGGTTCTGGCGCCCGCACTGATCGAATTCTTCGGCTGACCCTTACTCCGATTACCCGGGGCCCACCAGTTGGCGGGCCCCATCAGCTTGACCAGGGCCGGTACCAGCAGCATGCGGACCAGGGTGGCGTCGATGATCAACGCGATCACCATGCCCAGGCCGAGGAACCGCATCGGGGTGAGCGGCGAGAGCGTGAACGCCCCGGTAATCAGCACGAGAAGCGTTGCGGCGGCGGTGATCACGCGCGCCGTCTGGACGGTTCCGACACGAACGGATTCCTCGGTGTCCGCCCCGGCGTCGTGCGCCTCCACCATGCGCGAGAGCAGGAACACCTCGTAGTCGGTGGACAGGCCGAACACCACGGCGATGATCAACACCATCATGCCCGCCGACAGCGGACCGACGCTGATGTGCAGCACGCCCGCCAGGTGTCCCTGATCGAAGATCCAGGTCAGCACCCCGAAGGTGGCCGTCAGGCTCAGGAACGCCATCAGTACGGCCTTGAGCGGCAGCACGATCGAGCGGAACGCCAGGGCCAGCATGAGCAGCGTGACCGCGACCATGACCGCGATCATGAGCGGCAGCCGGTCCAGGACGGCGGCGATGCTGTCGACGGTACTGGCGCTCTCCCCGCCGACGCGCAGGTCCAGCCCGTCCGGGTGCAGTGCGCGCAGGTCGCGCACGATGTCCTGGGCGCGCGGCGAGCGGTCCGGGGCGGCGAGCGCGGCGTGGATGACGGTGGTGTTGTCACGCGTGTCCAGCGCCGTGGCCTGCCGGACGCCCTTCACACCGCTGATCTCGCGCAAAGCCGTGCTGATGGCCGCCGGAGTCGGTGTGCTGCCGTCGGCTTGGCGCAGCAGGACGGTCGCGCCGCTGTTGGCGGACGGGAAGTGCGCGCTCAATTCGTCGACGGCGGTGCGGGTTTCATTGCCCGCGGGCAATGCGGTGTGGTCGATGTCGCCGAGCCGGACGCCGGTCAGCGGTGCGGCGAGGACCAGCAGGATCGCGCCGACCGCGATGGCCACGGTGCCGGGACGCCGCATGACAGCGGTGACGACCCGTCCCCAGAAGCGTTGTGCGCGTTCCTCGGATCGATCGAAGGCGTCCGCGCGCCAACTCCACTTGCCGATGCGCGGGCCCAACAGGGCCAGAATCGCGGGCAGCGCGGTCACCGAGAGCAGAGCGGCCAGACCGACCGCCGCGATCGCGCCGATGCCGAGCGAGCGCAGAACTGCGAGCGGGAAGACGAAGGTGCCCGCGAAGGCGCACATGAGCAGCAGCGCCGAGAACAGCACCGTGCGCCCGGCGGTGCGCAGACTCGCGGTCACCGCCTCCTCGGTCGAGCCGCCCTGCCGCAACTCCTCGCGGAACCGGCCGACAATGAAAAGCCCGTAGTCGATGGCCAATCCGAGCCCCAGCAGCGACACCACGTTCATGGCGAACACGCTGACCTCGGTCAGCCGCGCCGTGATCCCGACCGCGCCCAGCGCGCCCACCACCGACAGCGTGCCGATGAGCACCGGCAGCGAGGCGGCCACCACGCCGCCGAACACCAGCACCAGCACCAAGGCGGTCAACGGAATCGAGATCGATTCGGCCAGTACCAGATCGTGCCGCGACTGATCGCTGATGGTGTCGGCGAGCGCGCTGTACCCGGTCAACTTGGTGTCGAGCCCCGGAACCCGCAGCGCAGCAGCAATTTTCGGATACTCCGCGACCCGCTGATTGTCATTGCCCGCCGAGAACACCACGGCGACCGCCTGCCGGCCATCCGTCGACCGCAGGTACGAGGATCGTGGACTGTTCCAGAAGCTTTCGACCGGCCGATCCAGCAGCGCCGGATCGATCTTCCCGATCGCGGCCGTCACCTGCGGCCCGATATCGGCCAGCGACTGCCCCTCCGGCGCGGTGTAAATGGCGATCACATCCGGGTTCTGCGGCCCCAGCCGTTCGGTCACCCATGCGTCCACCGACGCGGCTTCCCCCTTCGGCACCACGAACCCGGCCGAACTCACCCGCTGCTGCAACCCGGCCGCGAACAGCCCGAGTCCCAGCGCGAACAACACGGCGACCACCAATACGGTCTTGGGCCGAGCCACCACAACCCGAGCCCAGGCGGCAATAGGCCCACCCGGCTCAACGGCCGCGGCGACCTCCGGCGAACTGTCGACGACGGTCATGAGGCACTCCGATCCTGTGGAAGATGCAGCTGCTCTTCGTCATTCCGGCGTGCTTGTGGCCGGAATCCACTCGAGCCGGTGGTGTCGTTGCGGGTGTGGATCCCGGCCAAGGGCACGCCGGGATGACGGTGGTGGCTGCCCGGCCCAGCGGGCCGAGGGCCAGCCGACAGCGGGTCGGCCGGTCAGCGGGTTGTCGTCGAATTGGTCGGCGTCAGTTCGCTTTCCAAGGTGCGGACGATGCGGTCGAGCAGGGCGTCGAGGCGTTCGGGGATGCCGCGGCCGTTGCGGACGGAGACGGTGAGTTCGGTGCGGCCGCCGCATTCGGTCATACCCATGAGCAGGGGCATGGCGACGCTGTGCTGGGGCATGACCTTGATGGCGGTGGGGGCGAAGCCGGGGACCGCGAGCGCGTCGAGGTCGTAGCGACCCATGTGGGAGACGGTGGCCGACGCCAGGTTCCGGCCGGTGCGCGCGCCCAGGACGTTGAGGGTGCGCAGCAGGCCGCGACCGGCCGCCTGGGGCAGGTACTTCAGGCCGCCGTTGTCCATCTGGTTGAGCTCGAGGTTGCCCTTCAGCCCCGCGCGCTTGATCTCGTTGAGCTGCTTCCAGTCCATGCCGGGCCGCACATCCAGGAACAGCGGCAGCGCGAGATTGGCGGTGGAGCGCAGCGCCGGATCGTGGCGGCGGATATCGACGGGGATCATGATGCGCGAGAGCGGCCCGCCCTCGTCGGCCAGCAGCGCCGCCACCCGCATGAGCGCGCCGGACCCGGTGGCGTGAATGGTGCGGGTGCGCAACAGATGCCGGTGCTCACCCGGATCCTGGCGGCCGTGCCCGAGCGCCGAACGGAACTTCGGCAGCATGAGCGTGGGCCGACCCGGAGCGCCGACCTTGCGCACCAGTTCGGCATCCGCGATCGGGTCCGGTGCGCCGAGAGGCTCCTCGCCGCGCAGCACCCGCAGCACGTCGGTGGCCCACATGACCATGCCCATGCCGTCCATGACGCCGTGGAAGACCCGGAACACCAGGGTGGTGGGAGCGCCGGTGAGCAGCAGCACCTCCACCGTGGATTCCGGGGTTGGCCCGATCGGGCTGGTGAGCACCGGATCCGCTTCCAGCGCCGGGTATTGCAGCGCGTGATCGACGACGCGCACGTCCGGCGCGACACCGCTGTCGACCCACTCCTTCCCGGCGCGGACCAGGCGCGCACCGGGATTCGCGGCGGCCGCGGTGGCGACCGCGGCCCGCAACGCCTCCGGTTCGATGCTGCCCTCGCCCTCCACCACCAGCTGCATCAGAAACGGCGGAGCCAGGTCCCGCATGGGGAAGTAGATGAGTTCGGTGGGGGAGATGGGACGGCGGAACATGTGCCTACCTGCCTAGATCTTCTCGTTGAGAGCCACTACGCCGCCCTGGGTTTCGAGCCACGCCAGGAAATCGGCGAGCCCGGTGTCGCGGTCCACGATCGCCCGGTAGCCGAAATCGTGTGCGGCGGCGGTGGTGTCGTAGGTAGCGGTGCGGGTCATCAAGGCCACCACATAGCGCGACAGCGGCGGTGACCAGCGGGTGGCGACGAACGGTATGCGCCACACCGTTTCGATGGCGGCCACGATCGCGTTCAGCACGCGCGGATTCGGCTGCCGGGTCGGCTTCGGATAGCCCAGACCGGTGGCGACCTCACCGAGGAAGCCCCACACGTCGGTCTGCTCGGCATCGGCGATGAAATACGGCTTGCCGCCGACATTCTCGGACCGCGCGGCCAGCACGCACGCCTCGACGATGTTCTCCACGTGGCACAGCGAGGCTTCGACCTGCTTGCCGTAGGACAGATCTGGCAGCGTGCCCTCCGCCGCGCGCCCCAGCAGCCGCACGATCGGGCCGGACCGGTCGCCCGCACCCCAGATGGCCCGCGGACGCAGGGCACAGGTGGCGAATTCCGCTGTGTTGGAAGCCAACACGAGGCGTTCGGCCTCGGCCTTGGTCTCCGAGTACAGGTTCAGGTACCGCTGCGGGTACGGCACCGATTCGTCGATGTTCACCTGGTCGCCGCCGTCGCGGTCCATCAACGCACTGGGGCTGGAGATGAATACGAATCGCGAGGTCCCGCTGCGCTTGGCTGCGCGCACCAGATTCTCGGTGGCCGTGACATTCTCGGCCACGAACTGCGCGCGGGTGCCGCGATCGTCCACCCGGGCGGCGCTGTGGAAGACCACATCCACGCCCTTGGTGGCGCGTTCCAGCGAGACCTGGTCGGTGAGGTCACCGGTGATGATCTCGATCTGGTCGATCACCTCGTAGAGGTCGCGCAGATTGCTGGTGGCCCGGGCCAGAATGGCCACCTCGTAGTCGCCGTCGCGGACCAGGCGGCGCACCAGCGCCCCGCCCAGGAATCCGGACGCACCCGTCACCAGTGCCTTCACGCCGCCTCCTGAGTTTTCCACCACGTGATTCCGAAGATCTGCGTCATGGCCGCCGTCTTCACCGGCGAATGATCCGTTCCCGCCGTGGCTTTCAGCGCCGCCGGGATCTGCGCCGCGTGCACCACGATGCTGAGGAACGCGTCGATCCAGAACACCGCCCGCAGCAGCCGATTGGCGGGTGCGCGATCGCCCGCCGCCAGCAGTAGACCCAGGGCCAGGTACAGCCACCCCAGTACCGGAATCGCCCGCAGCACAGTCACCTTCATCGTCCATCCACCTTCCCGAGCTGCTCCGCCGCCCAGACCGCGAGTTGTTCGCGGCCGATCTTGGCATTGTGGCGGATGTCGACCGGGAACTTCGGGTGGAACAGGAAGGTGGAAACCGGTGCGGTGACCTCGAATTCGGCCGCGCGCTTGCGCAGTTCGGCGATCAGCACGGTGTGATCCGCGCCCGGCAGCGCCTCGACGCAGAGCACCGGCAGCTGGGTGCCGCGCGTGCCCACACCCACCAGCGCGGTGCGCGCGATGCCCGGCAGCGGATTGAAGACCTGCTCGACCTGCACCGAGAACATCGGCCCGTCGGCGGTCGAGAGCCGCTGACTCTTGCGGCCGCAGAACCAGATCCGGCCCTCGCCGTCGATCCAGGCCAGGTCGCCGGTGCGATGCCACACCACGTCGCCGTCGCGGATCTTGCCCGCCAGGTTCGCCGCTTCCGGCCAGTAGTAGCGGGTGCTCACATTCGGCCCGGAGACCACCAGCTCGCCGATCCCGCGGGTGCCCACCAGTTCGGTCTCACGGGCCTGGACCTGCGCCCAGGTGGGCAGCGGATCGTCGGTGATGGCGACCAGTTGCGCCCGCACGCCCTCGGCGGGCTGTCCCACACAGGTGCCGTCGCCCAGCTGGGCGCGCTCGGCCAAACCGTCCAGGAGTTCCCGGGATTCGATGGTGGACATGGGCAGCGCCTCGGTGGAGCCGTAGCCCGCGTACACCTCCGCGTCCTCGGCCAGCACCCGGCGCAGCCCGGCAATGCACCAGTCCGGGACGGGCGCGCCGCCGGAGAAGATGCTGTGCAGGGTCGGGATGGGCGTGTGGTGCTGTTCGAGATGACGCAGCAGCGGGATCAGGACCGCAGGGGAGGCGAACATGGTCCGCACACCGAACCGGTTCACCGCGTCGACCACGTGCGCCGGGTCGGTGGAACCGACCTTACTGGGCACCAACGGCGGTAGCACGCACCGGGATCCGAGCAGCATGTCGAGAATCCCGACCAACGGCAGCGTGATCAGCGAGGTGCCCGGTTCCACCCGGCCGCGCGCGGCATGCACCTGCTCGACCATCGAGCTGAGGTTGCCGTGCGTCATCTCCACGGCCTTGGCGGGCCCGGTGCTGCCGGTCGTGTAGGCGATGAGCAGCAGTTCCTCATCAGGTGCCGGGACCCGCTCGCGCAGGGTGAAGGCGTCGAACGGGGCGCGATGCTCAGCGCTCGATCCGGCGGTCTTCAAGGTGGCCAGCAGTTCGTCCAGGCGCGCAGCGACTTTGGCGCTGCGCGGCCCGGCCGCTTCCAGCTCGGACCGGAGCCGGTCGCCGAGGCGGCCCGTGGTCACCGGTGCGTCCCAGTCGCGCAGGGTCGGGCCGCCCCAGAACCAGCGCGGGCCGACGGTGAGAGTCACCCGCACCTTCCGGAAGTACTTGCCGAACAGCACCCGCGCCGCGTGCGCCTGCGGAATCCCGATGAAGGCTTCGGCGTCGGCGGCGCGCAGGCAATTGAGCATCTTGCGCAGGCCCATGCCGGGATCGATGACCACCGGGACGGCGCCGATCTTCAACAGCCCCAGCATGATCGCGTACAGCTCCGGGCTGGGCAGCACCAGCACGATGGTGCGGGTGCCGCGGCCCACCCCGGCGGCGGCCAGGTGCAGGCCGATGGTGTCGGACCACTCGTCGAGCTCACGGTAGGTGAGGTGGCGGTAGTCCGGGAGGCCGGAGGCGGTCTTCCCCGCGGGGTAGATCACCGCCTCACGGTCCGGATCGGCGGCCGCGACCGCGCGGAAGCGGTCGATGGCCCGCCAATAGGTTGCGGATCTCACGCCGCGGCCCCCGCGAGGGCCGGGAGGCGGTAGACGACGGCGGCGGCCGAGGGACCGGCACCGGCCGCGACGAACAGCACGTCGCGGTAGGCCCCGAGCGAATCCGCCGAGACGGCAGCGTCATACGCCAGCGGCAGCGACGCGGTGTGCGGGTCACCCTGCGACAGGTCCGGGGTGAAGACCGCATCCGGCGCGATGCCGAGTTCGGCGGCCAACAGCGCCGGGAACTCGCCGCTGGGCGTGGACGCGATGAGCGCCGTGGTGGTCTCGTCGATATCGCTGCCCGCCAGTGCGGCCCGGGCAGCCTCGGCGGCGACTGCCAGCAGCCGCTCCAGGTAGTCCGGCTCCCGCTCCACGGTCATCAGCCCGCGACCGCGGTCGCCCATGGTCTCGGCGTCCACGTAGGACTCCAGTCCGGGCGTGCCCGCGGCGGCGCGGGTGTGCACCCGGCCGAAGCCCTCGGGCTCGTCGGTCTGCTCCAGCAGCAGCGCGGCACCGGCGGTGGCGTAAGGGAATTCGTCGTCGGCGGCGGAACGGGTGAGCGACGGATGGGTGTCGCCCGACACGACCAGCACGTGCTCGGCGCTACCGGTGGCCAGCACCGCCTGCGCCACCTGCACCGCGTTGAGCACGCCCGTGCCAGCGTTCATCAGATCGAAGGAGAACGAACGCGGGTCCTCCTTCACGTAGTCCAGCCCGATGCCCGCGGCCTTCTGGATGAGCGCCGACACGGCGGGCTCGACGGTATTGCTGTCGCGGAAGATGCCCGCGTTGATCATGACGCCGACCTGCCCGGGCTCGATGCCCGCGCTTTCCATGGCCCGCTTCGCGGCCCGGCCGCTGAGCTCCACGATGCTGAAAGTGTCGGTGTCCCGGCTGATTCCGGTGGATTTGATGCGCACGCCCATGTTCGTAGACCTCAGACCTTCAGCGACGAGATGGTGGTGGACAGGAAGCCGCCGACCACGCCGGAGGCGGCCGGGATCATCAGGATCTTGGACCCGCTGGTAATGGCCTGCTGGCTCAACTGATCGTGCAGCACGATGAAATGCGAAGTGCTGGAAGTGTTTCCGTACTTCTCGATGACATTCAGGTCCGGCGGCATGGGGTGGCCGAACTCGCGCTCGGCGATGGCGTTCATGTAGGGAATCGCCGCCGCACCGAACTGGTGGTGAATGATGTAGTCGAAATCCTCGTCGGCGAAGGTGATCCCGCGCTCTTCCATGAAGTTGCGCTGGGTGTCGGTCCACAGCAGGAACCGCGCCTCGTTGTGCATCTTGCGGTTGTCGGTGTAGAGCGCCACGCCGTTGGTCTTGTCGCTGGGCATGCCCAGGCACAGGTGCGAGAACTCCGACGCGGTGGTCAGTTCGATGTAGTGGATCTTGTCGTTGTCGTCGACGGCCTCGTCGAGCACCACGCACGCGCCGGAATCGCCGACGGTCAAAGACGCGAATTGCAAATCGTATTTACTGGAAATCTCATTCACGGCCGTTTCCGCAATGGGAGTAATGGCCTCGCCGCTCACCACGATGCCGCGTTTCACGGCACCGCTGCGAATCATGCGGTCGAGAATGTAGACGCCACTCATCATGCCCGCGCAGGCATTCGAGAGATCGAAGGCGATGACATCCTCGCGGGCCCCGATGGCCCGCCCGATCGCGCCGGCGAAGGACGGCTCCATGTACATCTTGGTGCCGTGCTTGCTGCGCGTGATGGAGGTGGAGATGATGACGTCGAGATCGCCTGCGGCATAGGATGACCTGGACAGACTGTCCTCGACGGCCTTCATGGCCAGCACGAAGGAGTCTTCCCGGCTCTCCGGCCGGTTGTCGCGGAAACGCCGTTCCTTGACGCCCGTGATTCGTTCGAGATCGAACTCGGGGACTTCCTTCAATTGCGAAAGCAATTCGGCTGTGGTGACACGCTTCTCGGGCAGATAAGCGCCGATGGACTCGAATCGAGATTGCGGCACAGGGGACTCCTGGAACTAGGAAGAAAAGTGAACGTCAAGCTCGGATGAAATGAGGCTACCCGAGAGTAACTAACCCTGGGAACTCGGGCGTTCCGTGTATCTGTCTGAGACGAATGATGAACGCGCGCTTAGTGTTACCGCCGGTGCCGCACAGATTTTCGGCCCAGCCGCCGCGGTCATCCGGGCGCTGATATGGGCATAAGGCATCCGCCGGGCGCGGTGGGCAACACCTGGCTATCTGACGTTATGTGTCATCGATATGGCACGGGCGTGACGAACCGGGGGTTTCGCTGTGAGTGACTTCACCCCGGTACGCCGAAGTACTGCCCCGCCTGCGTTGTGGTGCGCAAACTGTCTGAGCGACAGTGCATTTCGCTCAGTCGCGGGGCGGTAATCCCAGCACCGCGACAACGAACTCGACGAACAGCGGGGCCAGTTCGGGCACCCGGTGCGCACCGTCGGCCACGATCACCCGGCGGGTGCGTTCCCCGATGGCGTCGGGAATCAGTTGGAAGAGTGCATCGGTGATCAACGGCAGGCTCGGATCCGTCGCCCGCGCCTGGGCGTAGAACACCCGGTACAGATCGGCGAAGCGATCCACCGCCAGATCGCGCAGCGCCACCGACTCCTGATCCACCTTGAACGCGTCGACCAGCATCAGGCGCGCGAAATCCGGTTCGGAGGCCACGGTTTCGCAGAAGGTCACCACGATCGACTCGATGCGCTCGTGCGCCCCGGCGTCGGTCGGCAGCTGCCCGAGCTCCTCGGCGATGCGGGTCGCGATGATGTCGGATCCGGTGCGCACCGCCTCCACGAAGCAGTGCTCCTTGTTGCTGAAGTGCTCGTAGAAGGTGCTGCGCGAAACCCGGGCGCGGGCCACGATGTCCGACAGCGTGGTGGCGCCGTAGCCCTTGGCCTCCACACATTCCACCATCGCCTCGAGCAGTCGCCCGCGCTGGGAGGTGAGCACCGCGTTGCGGGCGGCCCGATGTCGTTCCTCGAAATGTGTGCGCTGCAGGGTGGTTCCATTCGGTTCGTGAGCCGTCGTCCAAGCCTGCTTGTCGCGCATTCATTCCTCCGTTACTGAACCGCGTCCCCTTCAGATCGTCATTATCGTCAGGTCGCGGGTGTGCCGCCGGGGCGGCATTGCGGGCAGGTGACCTCAGTCGTGCCGGCCGGGGTGTTCGTTTACCGCTGCGGCAGCCGCAGCACCGCGAAGGCGAAGTCTCGCAGATCCGGAATATGTTGCGGCAGTTGGTCTATCTCGCCGCGCTCCACCAGCCGCCGGGTGCGTTCGGCAATGGCGTCGACGATCAGCGCCAGCTGCGCGTCGCTCACCCGCGGCACCACACCGGATTCCGCGCGGGCCCGCTGCTGAAAGTCGCTGTAGAGCGCGGCGAACATATCCAGCGACGCGTCGTGCCGCGTCACCGCCGCCCCGCCCGCCTTGATCGCCTCGACCAGTACCAGCCGCGACAGCTGTGGCTCCGCCACGATCACCTCGCAGTAGGTGATCAGCGAATTCTCCACCAGCCCGCGCACATCCGGATGCTCGAGCCGCGCCATCTCCTCGCACAGCCGCGTGTACAGCAACTCCGCCCCCGCCTCCACCGCCGCCACGAAGCACTCCTCCTTGCTGCCGAAATGCTCGTAGAACGTGCTCCGAGAAACCCGAGCTCGCCCCACGATGTCGGTCAAGGTGGTCGCGCTGTACCCCTTCACCTCCACACACTCGCTGATCCCCTCCAACAGCCGCCCCCGCTGCGAGATCAACAGCGCCTCCCGGGTCGCCCGATGCCGATCGGAACACCCGTCCCCGTGCGGTGCCGACTCGTCCTCCATCTCGATAGCGCCCATAGGCACATCGTTGCATTGCCACTGCAACTTGCCCGCATCGGGCCGGTCCGCCTCGAAGAGGGCGCGAGTTCTGCCCCCGCCGTAGGCTGACGTCGGCGGGGAGTTGGATCTCGACCGCCGCTTCGGTAGAAATTGCGGAGAGATTGCTGGATCCGCGAGGGGCAGCGTGAGTCAGGAGGAAACCGACACGTGGTGACCGGTGAGATCGCACCCGTCCCGGAACAGCCCCTGCTCGGATTGTTCATGCGCTACCGCCGCGAGAGCCTGGGGCTCACGCAGGAGGAGGTCGCGCGCCGCATGTTCGTCAGCGTCTCGCTGTATCGCAAGCTGGAGAGCGGCGAGCGCCCCATGTCCACGGACCGCCTGGCCGACTGGAGCGTCGCGATGGAGGCGCCGGAGTGGTTGCTGCGCAAGATGGTCTCGGTGGCGCTGCCGAAGCTGACCTCCGTCGAAGCGGGGGTGTGGCCACCGGCGTTGCGCGCCGAAGACATCGAACACCTGGAGTCGTTTCCCTTCCCGGCCTTCTATCACCGCGTGCCCGAGTACGAGGTGCTGGCGGCGAACGAGGCCGCGCGCCAAGTCTTTCCGTGGCTGCTGCCCACCGCCGAGGACGCCGATCGGCCCACCAATGTCATCGTGCAGATGATGACCACCCCGATCGCCCGCGAGGTGCTGATCAACTGGGAGTTGATCGTGCACCGCCTGCTGTTCGTGCTGCGGGTCAATGCTCCCGGCAGTGTCGCCCCGGAACGCCTCGCCCAGATCGTCGACGCCTGCCGGAGCAACCCGGACTTCGAGCGCTTCTGGAACACCGATATGAGGGAGGAGGATTGGAACGACTCCCTGGTGCGGGTGCGCGACCCGAAGACCGGCGGTGAGCTGCACCTGACCATGCGCTCCTACAACGCCTGGCATCCCGATAACTGTCCCTACCAGCTGTTCATGCTCACGCCGCGCGCACAGAGCCGGGACGCATGATGTCCGGAGCCTGGGAGCTGCCGCCCGACCAGCCGATGGTCGGGACGTATATGCGGTATCGGCGCGAGACGCTCGGCATCACGCAGGAGGAAGTCGCGCGGCGGATGTTCATCAGCGTGTCCCTCTACCGGAAGCTGGAGAACGGGGAGCGCGTCGTGTCGGCCGAGCGGCTGGGGGACTGGTGCGCCGCCATGGACGCGCCGCTGTGGCTGCTCGAGAAGATGGTCTCGCTCGCCATGCCCAAGGCTTCGCGCCTGTCCGTCGGCAGCTGGCCGCCGGATCTGCGGCAGGAGGACCTCGACCACCTCGAAGCGCTGCCGGTCCCCGCCTTCTTCCACCGGTTCCCGGAGCAGGAGGTGCTCGCGGCCAACAGCGTTGCGCTCGCGGGCTTTCCGTGGCTGGCGCCGGCGAGTCCGGATGCCGAGCGGCCGGTGAATGTCATCGAGCAGTTCATGACCATCCCCGAGGCCCGCGAGCTGATCGTCAACTGGGAGACCGTCGTTCGCCGACTGCTGTTCGGCCTGCGCGTCATGTCGCCGGGGGTGGTCGATCCGGTGCGGCTCGCGCAGATCCTGGATACCTGCGGGACCAACCCGGACTTCGATCGGCTCTGGAGCTCCGGTATGAGCGAGGAGCTGTTCAACGATTCGCTGGTGCAGGTCCGCTTTCCCGGGATGGACGCGCCCGTGAGCTTTACGATGCGCTTCTACAACGCCTTTCACCCGCGGTGCGGCTACCAGCTGTTCGTGCTCACGCCGCGTGCGCCCGGCACTCCCACCGTGGATCCGCTCGCCGTCCACTGACTGTGACACCCGTCGCCGACCAGGCCCCCCGGTCAGCGCGAGTGCCCCAATTCGTGCCGCCTCCGCGGGTTGACCGGCACCGCAATCGGCCAGGATGCTGATTCGGCGAGATCAACTCCTGCCCGATCCGATTCCGCGGATCGGGCAGTCGTGTGTTCGACGCGGCATTCCCATTCCGGTGTGGAGTTCGGAGGGGAATCTCCACCCGTAGCGACGGGTGTCTCGGTGGCCGCCCGCCGAAGGGGGGCGGGCGGCACCGGAATCCTCTTCTAGGCCTTGGGCACGACGTACTTCGGGAAGACCACCTCGGGTTCCGGCAGTGCGGTGCCGGGGTTGAGCGGGGTGGTGATATCCGCGAAGGTCCGATCGGTGGCGCCCAGCAGGTCCAGGATCTTGCCCGCCGAGGCGGGAATCACCGGCTGCACCAGAATCGAGACCATGCGCAGCACCTCCATCGTCACGTACAGGATGGTGCCCTCACGAGCGACATCCTCCGGGGTGCCCGACTTGGCCAGCGTCCACGGGGCCTGCGCCGAGAAGTAGCGGTTGGTCTCACCGAGGGTGAGCCACAGCTGCTCGAGGCCGAGATGGATCTGCTGCACGTCGAATTCGGCACGCACGGCCGCCGCCAGACCGTTGGCACGATCCAGCAGGGCGCGGTCGTCCTCGGTGAACTCGCCGGGAGTCGGTACGACACCGCCGAAGTCGCGGGCCACCATCTTCAGGCAGCGCTGCGCGAGGTTGCCGTACTCGTTGGCCAGATCGGAGTTGATCCGGCCGATGATCGACTCCTCGCTGTAGGAACCGTCCTGACCGTAGGAGATCTCGCGCAGCAGGAAGAAGCGCACCGCGTCCACGCCGAAGGTCTCGACGAGCTCCAGCGGGTCGACCACATTGCCGACCGACTTGGACATCTTCTCGCCCTTGTAGTTGACGAAGCCGTGCACGAAAACTCGCTTGGGGAGCTCGATTCCGGCGCTCATCAGGAACGCGGGCCAGTACACGGTGTGGAACCGCGAGATGTCCTTGCCGATGATGTGCAGGTCCGCGGGCCAATACCGCTGGAACGAGGCCGATTCCGTGTTCGGGAAGCCCGCGCCGGTGAGGTAGTTGGTGAGCGCGTCCACCCACACGTACATGACGTGATCGGGATGGCCGGGCACCGGCACACCCCAGTCGAAGGTGGTGCGGGAGATCGACAGATCCTTCAGCCCGGCCTTCACATAGGAGACGATCTCGTTGCGCCGGGTCGCGGGCGCGATGAATTCCGGGTGGGTTTCGTACAGTTCGAGCAGCTTGTCCTGGTACTTGGACAGGCGGAAGAAGTAGTTCGACTCCTCGGTCCACTCCACCGGGGTCTTGGTGTCGGTGGAGATGCGGGTGCCGTCCTCGAGGAGGGTGGTCTCCTCGTCGGTGTAGAAGGCCTCGTCGCGCACCGAGTACCAGCCGTTGTAGGTGTCGAGGTAGATGTCGCCCGCGGCGACCATCCGCTCCCAGATGGCGACCGATGCGGCCAGGTGGTCCTCGTCGGTGGTGCGGATGAACCGGTCGAAGGAGATATCGAGCGTCTTGTCCATGGCCTCGAACACATCGGAGTTGCGGGAGGCGTACTCCTGCTCCGTGAGTCCGGCGGCCTTGGCGGCCTGCTGCACCTTCTGGCCGTGCTCGTCGGTACCCGTCATATAGAACACATCGAAGCCGTCGAGCCGTTTGAAGCGAGCCAGGGCATCGGAGGAGATGTACTCGTAGGCGTGCCCGATGTGGGGAGTGCCGTTCGGGTACGCGATGGCCGTGGTGAGGTAAAAGGCGGGGCGTTCGGATGCGCTCATGGTGCTGACTACTCTATCTTCGTGTCCTTCGTCGCTCGCGTGAATATCCCTGTGGCTGGTGTCGCCCGCTCTGTTCGGAGCTGTGGGCATGCGTAACAGCCGACCTGCGCCCGAACCGCCGGAGCCGTTGTCGCCGCTCATCGACGCGCACACGCATATCGACGCCTGCGGGGCGACCACGCCGGAATCGGTTGCGGCGCTGGTCGACCGGGCTCGCGCGGTGGGGGTGCGGGAGCTGGTCACCGTGGCCGACGATCTCGAGGCCGCGCGCTTCGCGGTGCGGGCCGCGAACTGGGACGACCGGGTGTACGCGGCGGTCGCGCTGCATCCCACGCGCGCCAACCATCTCGACGACGCCGCCAAGGCCGAGCTGGAACAGCTGGCCGCGGATCCGCGCGTGGTCGCGGTGGGGGAGACCGGGCTCGACTACTACTGGCCCGGCAAGCTCGACGGCTGCGCGGACATCGAGGATCAGGTCGAGGGTTTTCGCTGGCACATCGATCTCGCCAAGCGGCTGGACAAGGCCCTCATGATCCACAATCGTGAGGCCGATCACGACCTGCTCACCGTGCTGCTGGACGAGGGCGCGCCGGAAACCGTGATCTTCCACTGCTTCTCCTCCGACGCGAACATGGCGACGGCCTGCGTGGAGGAGGGCTACGTGCTGAGTTTCTCCGGCACGGTCAGTTTCAAGAATGCGCACGAATTGCGCGAGGCCGCGAAACTCGTTCCGGACGAACTGATTCTGGTCGAAACCGATGCCCCGTTCCTGACCCCGCACCCGTTCCGCGGCGCACCCAACGAGTCGTACATGCTGCCCTACACGCTGCGGGCGCTGGCCGAAATTCGTGGGCAGGATCCGGTGCAGTTGGCCAAGATCACCACGGCAAACGCCCGGCGGGTATACGGAATCTGAGCCGCCGCACCTTTTTTCGTGTTCGCACGATTCCTGTGTGTTCGCGACACGAGTTGTGGCGATGTGGCACGGCTCACTATGATCTGCCGCGATCGTGATTTACCAGCGGTTCGATATCGGGTCGTAATTTTCGTCCCCGCAGTTCCGCCGGTAATGGTTGTGAATCCCTGACCCCCTCGTTATCGTACTGTGACCATGCCGGGATTTCCGATGCACGCTATGGCGAAGCTGAACTCGTCGCGTTCCCCGATGTTGTACGGGGCGATCGCGGCGATGCTCGTCACGCTCATTGTCGGTGCGGGCGTGGCCATCATGGCGAAGAAGCAGGTCACCGTCGTCGTCGACGGCAAGGAGTTCGTCGAGAGCACCATGCGCGGCGACGTCCGCGGTGCGCTCAAGGACGCCGGGTACGGCCTGACCTCGCGCGACGATGTATCTCCTTCGGCCGGAGCGCATATCGGCGACGGGGCCACCATCACGCTGAACCGGGCCCGCGAGGTCGCGCTCATCGTCGACGGCACCCCGTCCAAGGCGTGGACCACCGCACTCACCGTGGCCGAGGCCATCACCAAACTGAACCTGCCCGGCGACGTCTTCACCTCGCCCGCGCGCCCCAGCCCGCTGCCGCTCGAGGGGGCGCAGTTGCTGGTCACCAATCCGCGCACGGTCGAGTTGTCCGACAACGGAGTTCCCGCGTCGCTGGTGCGCCTGGCCGCCCCGACCATCGGTGAACTGCTCGAGGCGCAGGGTCGCCCGCTGGTCAATCAGGACTTCGTGGTGCCGCCCGCGAGCACCCCGCTCACCGAGGGCATGAAGATCACCGTCACTCGCAAGGTGGTGCAGAACCGCACCGAGCGGGTGCCGCTGGATCCGCCGGAGAACATCATCGAGGATCAGACGCTCAATATGAGCCGCACGATCGTCGAGAATCCGGGCGTACCCGGCACCCAGGACGTCACCTTCGCGGTCTCGATCATCAACGGCCAAGAGGCGGGCAAGGATCCGATCAAGGCGAACGTGATCGTGCCCGCCCAGCCCAAGACCATCCGCAAGGGCGCCAAGCCCGGCACCGAGGTGCCCGACGTGCAGAACGGCAACACCTGGGACGCCCTGGCCAAGTGCGAGTCCGGCGGCAACTGGGCCATCAATACCGGCAACGGGTTCTTCGGTGGCATCCAGTTCGACCAGAACACCTGGGAACGCCAGGGCGGCACCCGCTACGCGCCGCGGGCGGATATGGCGACCCGCGAGGAGCAGATCGCCATCGCGGAGGTCACGCGCGCCCGTCAGGGTTGGGGCGCGTGGCCGGCCTGCACCTCGCGGCTGGGTATCAGCTAGCTAGAAGCCGTGCCCGGTGAGCAACTGGAACGGCATGCTGAGGAACATCAGCGCGACGAACAGTGAGGACCGGACCGGATCCCCGTTCAGATAGCCGTCTCGCAGCCAGGTCGTTGCTTCCGCCGAACCCATGTCATCTCCCATTCGATTGCGAACACTGCCGTACAGCATGTCGATCTCGCGAATCCGGTTGTTACCGAATGGAAGTTGCTGCCCGTGTCAGGACTGCTGGGCCAGGCGGACGTAGGCGGCGGTGTCGAGGGTTTCGCCACGGGCCGCAGGGTCGATTCCGGCGGCCACGAGGCGCTTCTCGGCCTCGGGGGCGGAACCGGCCCAGCTCGCCAGGGCCGCGCGCAGCGTCTTGCGGCGTTGCGCGAAGGCGGCATCGGCGACGGCGAAGACCTTCTGACGGAAGGCTTCGTCCTGCGGCCACGGTGCTTCGGTGAAGCGATCGATGCGAACCAGCCCGGATTCGACCTGCGGCACCGGCCAGAAGATCTGGCGGCCAACGGTTCCCGCGCGCCGCACGGTGCCGTAGAAGCCCGCCTTCACACTCGGCACGCCGTAGATGCGCCCGCCGGGGGTGGCCGCCAGCCGG
Source organism: Nocardia heshunensis (assembly GCF_054782115.1). Taxonomy (NCBI): domain Bacteria; kingdom Bacillati; phylum Actinomycetota; class Actinomycetes; order Mycobacteriales; family Nocardiaceae; genus Nocardia; species Nocardia heshunensis. Next base: position 43,462 of record NZ_BAAGTC010000002.1, read on the forward strand.
TCGGCGACCTCCAACTGCACCATGACGAGAGTGGTTCGGATGCTGGGGAATTCGGCCAGCAGGCTCAGCAGCACCGGCACGGCCACGTTGTACGGGAGATTGGCCACCAGCGCGGTCGGCTCGGCGGGCAGGTCGGCGTGGGTGACCTTCATGGCGTCCATGGGCACCACCGTGAGCCGCTCCGCCAACTCCGGTGCGCGGACCCCGACGGTCTCGGGCAGATGGCCCGCCAGCGTCGGGTCGATCTCGACGGCAATCACCCGATCGACCACATCGAGCAGGGCCAGGGTCAGGGAGCCCAGCCCCGGCCCGACCTCGAGCACGGTGTCGTCGCGGCTGACGCCCGCGGTGGCCACGATGCGGCGCATGGTGTTCGCGTCGTGGACGAAGTTCTGCCCGAGCTGCTTGGTCGGGCGGACGCCGAAACGCTCCGCCAGCTCACGCACTTCGACGGGGCCCAGCAGGGCTGCTTTTCCACGACCGGCGACAACGGGTTCGGACATTCTGGAAAACCTATCAAGACACCGTGGGAGCGGCGAAGATGCGGTCGGTGAAGGCGTCCATCGCCGCCCACATCGCCGGATTGACTTCGGTGTGGCCGCCGGTCCCGAGCACCGAACTGAAATCCACGCCGTTCGCGGCGAACTGGGCCATCAGGGCGGCGTGCAGCGGGGACGGGACGGTGGTGTCGGTCGCGTTGATCAGCAACAGGATCGGGGCGTCGTAGCCGCGGGTGGCCACGGTCATGTAGTCGCGCAGCACCGCCTGGAACGGGCCCTCCGACAGCGAGCGGGACAGGATGGCGCCGGTGTCCACGCCCGCCATGCGGTCGGTGAGCTCGCCGAGGCAGTCGTACTGGATGCTGTCGAGCAGCTGCCGGCCGTAATCGCTGAGGTAGCTGTCGACCTGCGCGTCGGGCCGGGTCGCGCGCATGCCGACCAGAATCGAGACGAAGAAGGCATTGGTGTCCTGGCCCGACGGTCCGGGCAGTGCGGGCACCCACGGCCCGGCGATGGGCAGCACCTTCTCCACGTCCGAGGCCGGGTCCAGGGCGATGGTGCCGCGGAAGTCCAGCTCCGGCGCGGTGCGCACCTGATAGCTCGAACTGCCCAGCGCCGCATGCCCGCCCTGTGAGGCGCCGCTCACCGCCCAAGTGCGCGAGAGTTCGGGCCGGGCCGCGCGCGCCGCCTTCACCATGTCGATGGTCGCGCCCGCCTCGGTGCTGATCTCCAGGTACGGGTGCGGGCCGGTATCGAACAGGCCCAGGCCGATGTAGTCGGGCGCGACCACCGCGTAACCCTTGTTCAGGAAGAACCGCATGATGAGTTCTTCCTCGCGGCGGCGGTAGGGCAGCACCTCCCGCTCCGGATCGGCCTGGCAGCCGCAACCCGGGCCCAGGCCGGTGGTGCCGTGATCCCAGGCCATGATGGGCCACCCCCCGGCGGGCGGCTGACCGGCGGGCACGAACAGCGCGCCGCTGGCCTTGACCGGTTCGCCGTTGGAGCGGCTGGTCCAGTACTCCACCGCCGAACCGCCCCACAGGTTGTGCCAGCCGTCGGGTTGTGCGGTGGCATTGATCAGAGTGCCCGCGCCCGAACCGGATTCGGCCGACACCCCAGTTTCGGGGGGTGCGGTGTGCGCTGCCGGAATGCTGACCAGTGCGCCAATGGCGAGCGTCGCAGCCAGGGTTCGCATGAACGCGCTTGTAATCGGCATTCTTCCTCCAGCGGCGGGGCGGTGGGACGGATCGCCGCAGTCTATCGAGTCATTCGCTAGAGATTTGCCCAGCGGTAGGGCGTGGGCGTGGCGGTCACCGGTGCCCGACCAAATCCGCCAGCTGACACCGTTTTTCACCGCGCATCCGGGTAGCGTCCCCACTCGGGAACTCTGACCTCGAAGGAGAGTGCATGCCCGCTCAGCGGATTCGACGGCTCGTCCTGGGAGCGACACTGCTCACCGCCGCCGTCGCGCTACCGGCGGGACCGGCGAACGCTGACGCTGCCGCGCTACCGGACCGCTTCACCCAGCAGACACTGGACTGGAAACCGTGCGATGACGCGGTTCTGGATCCCGCCGGTGCGCTGTGCGCGGGCGTGCTGGTGCCGCTGGACTATTCGAATCCGGGCGGCCGCACGCTGACCATCGCCATCTCCCGATTCGCGGCCACCGATCCGTCGCGTCGCCGCGGCATCCTGATGACCAATCCGGGCGGTCCGGGTGGCGCGGGGCTGCGCATGCCCGCCAACTATCTGACGAATCTGTCCGATGACGTGCGCGCTCAGTACGACATCATCGGCATGGACCCGCGCGGCATCGGGCGGTCCGAGAAGGTCGATTGCACGATTCCCATTCCCACCATGCTGTTCTCGGCAGGCTTCGACCTGTTCGGCTTCGCTCGCGACACCACGATCGCCGCGGGTCTGGCGAGCGCCTGCGTGGGCACCGATCCGGTCAAGGCGCGCCAGATCACGACCCGCAATACCGCGCGCGATATGGATCTCATCCGGGGGGTGCTCGGTGAGGCGAAGCTCAATTTCTTCGGGGCGTCCTACGGAACCTACCTGGGCACGGTCTATTCGCAGATGTTCGGCGACCACACCGACCGGATGGTCTTCGACAGTCCGATCGACCCGGCGCGCTACTACATCGGGCTCTACCAGGACATGGGTCCGATCAACGAGTACGCCCTGGACGACTGGGCCACATGGGCTGCCCGCCATGACGATCTCTACCACTTCGGCGCTACCCCCGAGGCGGTCCGCGCCTGGGTCGAGGACCTGATCCGGCGCTCCGCGGGCCACGAGATCTACGGCAGCGGATTCCTGGTGGACGAGCACACCATCCCCATGCTGATCCTCGCGCTGCTGCCGAACCCGCAGTTCAATCCCAACCTCGCCGAGGTGCTCACCATGGTGGCCAGCGGCGTGGCGGGCGGGCCGATTGATATGGATGCGCTCAAGTCCAAGATCTTCTCGGTGGTGCCGCTGGACGCCTCGGCCATGGCCGCGGTCATGTGCGGTGACAAGGCCGCGCCCCGCGATCCCGCCTGGTACTACAAGAATGTCGACGCGGCACGGGCGACCCAGCCGGTGTTCGGCGCGTTCGCCAACAACATCACCGCCTGCGCGTACTGGCCCGACCCGGTCGAGCCGCCGACCGAGATCACCGACAACAACACGCCCGTGCTGATCGTCGCCAATGTCCACGACACCCGCACCGCCTACGCGGAAGGGCTTGCGCTGCACGCGGATCTGCCGCAGTCCCGCCTGGTCACGCTGGCGGACACCAGGATTCACGCGTCGTTCCGGCCGGACCTGAGCCCGTGCCTGAACGACATCGTGAACACCTACCTGGCGACCGGGGTACGCCCGGCCCAGGACGTCACCTGCGAGCCCGACTTCTCCTGGTTCCCGCAGTAATTACTTCGCGGGCGTGGCCAGGATTCGATCGCTGAACGCGCCGATGGCATCCCACATCTGGGGGTTCAACTGGGTGTGGGAGCCGGTGCCGACCACGGTCTGGAAGTCGACGCGATTGGCGGCGAACTGCGCGGCCAGCGCGGCATGCAGCGGGGACGGCACGGTGGTGTCGGTCGCGTTGAGCAGCAGCAGGATCGGGGCGTCGTAGCCGTTGACGGGGACCTGCATGTAGTCGGTCATCGCCGCCTGGAATTCCGGGGTGTTCAGCGGCCGCGAGAGCATGTCACCGATGCCTATGCCGTCGACCACCTTCATGATGTCGAGGAAGCACAGGCTCTGCGAGTCGTCCACCACCTGCTTGCCGCGCGGGGTCAGGTAGCTGTCGACATCGACCTCGGGGTGGGTGGCGCGCAGCCCGGCCAGCATGCTGACCACGAAACCGTTCACCGCGGTCCCGGCCTGGCCCGGGATCTCCGGCACCCAGGGGCCGACGAAGGGCGTGATCTTCTCCAGATCCGACTCCGGATCGACGGCGATGGTGCCGCGGAAGTCCATGTCCGGCAGGGCACTGGCCTGCAAGTGCGCGGTGCCCAGGGCAGCCTGGCCGCCCTGCGAGAACCCGGTGACCGCCCAGGTCCGCCCCAGCGCCGGATTCACCGCGCGGGCCGCCTTCACCAGGTCGACGGTGGATCCGGCCTCGGTGCTGATCTCCAGGTACGGGTGCGGGCCGGTGTCGAAGCGGCCCAGGCCCAGGTAGTCGGGGGCGACCACGGCGAAGCCCTTGTTCACGAAGTACTGGATGACCTGATCTTCCTTGGGGCGGCTCAGCTTCGAGGTGTCGGTCTGTCCGCCGCAGCCCGGTCCCATGCCGGAGGTGCCGTGGTCGTAGGCCATGATCGGCCAGCCGCCCGCGGGCGCGGGGCCGGACGGAACGAACAGTGCGCCACTGGCTTTCACCGGTTCGCCATTCGAGCGGGTGGTCCAGTAGTCGATGATGGTGCCGTTGGGCAGGCCCCGGAAGCCGTCGGGTGCGGCGGCGGTGGCGATGATCGCGCCCGCGGGATCGGCGTGCGCGGGAGCGCCCGGCAGAACCAGCAAAGTACCCGCAGACGCTACGGCCGCAGTGAAAATCCGCGTCCGCCAAGCCACCAACCGCATGAATCCTCCATCAGGGTTTCCCGACCCAATTGCCAGTCGTATACGGGGGATGAGTTTATCGATTTGAACAACGGTCCAGTATGAGAACACTCTGGCAATTAGCTACCTATGGGTAGAACCGGCCACCCATTGACTGGACTTGAAACTTGTTCTAATTTCTCGCCATGACGCGCAGATACGACGGTCGTCGGGTAATTGTCACCGGAGCGGGATCGGGCATCGGGCAGGGCGTGGCCCTGCGATTGCTCGAAGAAGGCGCGCGACTCGTCGCCGCCGATGTGAACCCGGCCGGTCTGGCCGCCACCATCGACGCCGTTCCGGCCGACCAGCGCGACCGCGTGCGCACCCTGGTGCTGGACATCGCCGATCCGGAGGCGGTCCGCACCGTCACCGCCGAGGCGCACGAATTCCTCGGCGGCCTCGACGTTCTCGTCAATGCCGCGGGCATCCTGCGCGCCGCGCACACCCACGACATGCCGTTGGAAGACTGGAATCAGGTCATCGGGATCAACCTGACCGGCACCTTCCTGATGATCCAGGCCAATCTGCCCGCCCTCATCGAATCCGGGCACGGCGTCATCGTGAACTTCTCCTCCACCTCGGCCTTCGGCTCCAACCCGTACATGGCCGCCTACTCCGCCTCCAAGGCCGGGGTCAACGCGCTCACCCACTCGATCGCCCTCGAATACGTGAAAAAGGGCCTGCGCGCGGTGAATATCGTCCCCGGCGGCATCAGCACCGGCATCACCTCCGGCCTCGCGCTGCCCCCCGACGCCGACTGGTCGCTCATGGCCCGGCTGCCCGGCTGGATCGAGGGTGGCGCGCTCGGCAAGCCCGAGGACATCGCGGGAGTCGTCGCCATGGCCGCCTCCGACGACGGCCGCTACATGACCGGCACCGAACTCCGCGTCGACGGCGGCGCGCTCATGTAGCGGTCCTCACGCGGGACAGATCATGATCGCCGCGCGGCGATACCAGTGATCCACGGTGTTTCCCTCATTGCCCATGTAGCCCTCGGATTCCATCGCGAACGGCTGCATGGGCGATTCCATTGGGTCGGTACACAATTCGTCGTTCGCGATATGCGTGCTGACGGACACCCCGGGATTCCCGGACCGATCGAGCTGCCAGGTCAGTGTGATCGCGGACCAGCTCGCCTCGCCCAATTCCTCCGGCTCGATCCGGTCGGGATGATCGGCAGGCTCACCGTGCCCGCCCGGCGCATCGTCGAAGGGCTCGTCCTCCCCATCGATCGACTCCCACTCCTCGTCGGTGAGCTGCCATGCGCCCTCGACGAACTCCCACCGCCGATGCCGCCCACACATCCACTCCTCGTCCTCGAACCGCTCGTAGGCGTGCGACCGGCGAATCTCGGCCAGCACCAACGCCGTAGCGCACCCGGCGTCCACGGCCGCCGCGACCAGCGTCGCGACCCGCGACGCATCCCCGCCCTTGAGCCGATCCCACGCCAGCCCCCGCTGCGAGTACTGATGATCCAGGAAGTAGACAAGCCGTTGCGGCAGTGCACTTTCCGGCCCACCATTGCGCCGCCAACTCGGCACCGGCACCGGGGTAGCAAAGTGCTCCCGTAACTGCCCGGCCAGCGCACCCACCGCCGCATCCGATCCATCGACGCGCGGCGCGGTGCTCCCCTTCGCAATCAGGTTGTAGGTCAAAGCGATTCGATAGCCATCGACAACCGGCCGCACCTCATGCGCGCAATCCGCATAGAACGCAACAAACCCGAGCCCATCCGTCGCCCCCTCATCGCTCACCTGCTCCCCGCGATGCTCGACAACCAATTCCCCACCACTGAACTCCGACGGCAACGTCACCACCAACGTGCCGATCATCCCGTCGGCCTTCTCCGAATCCTGATGCCGCACAAAGAATTGCCCAGCCTCATACACGAGCATCGAATGCAACTCCGCCGACAACTCACAATGCGCCGGCAACCCCAGATCCGCCCGCACCGCCTCCACCATCGGCCCCAACGTCCGCCCCCACCGCACCTGATCGATAGCGACCAGCCCCCGCGAAACCTCCCACGTATCCCGCACATTCGGATCCACCAACGTCTGCTCCCGCAACCCGTACCGAGCCGGATCCGCAACCGCACACAGCGCCCGCGCTTGCTCCGCCGACACCGGCCAAGCCAGCGCCCCCACCCCATCCACCGCAATCGACAGATCCTCCGCCGCAACACTTCCCCGCGTAGCGAAAGCCCCTGCCCCGGCGAGCAATTCCCCGATCGCCCGCACAGTCTGGTCGCTCATTCAGTTCTCCCCACTCCACGTCGTCGCCCTTCGCCGCGCAACCTACCAACCCCAACCGACACACGAATGTCGGCTGGAAGCAGGGTTCGGGGGGCGCTGGCGTCAGGCGGAGATGGACAAGCCCTCGAGGATGGTGGTGGGGGCGGCGCCGTCGGCGTCGGTGCGGGTGGTGATCGTCAGCTGGACCAGGTACTGGGCCTGCTCGGTGGTGACGATGATGTAGCGGTTGTACGCCCAGAGGGTGAGGTGTTCGACGGTGTAGGTGCCGGTGATGCCCGCCGACGGGTAGCCGTCGAAGTCTTCGGTGTCGTTGTCGAGGTCTTGCCAGCCGGGGAGTTGGCGGGCGTCGGTGAAAGCGTTGGTGAGGAGTTCGCGGGCGTCGACGGCCGGGGTGAAGGTGGCGACGAGGAGCACCGCGTTGTCGGCCCAGCCGTTGACGGGGGGCTGGGTCCAGACGCCGTAGGAGCCGGGGAACATGCCGGCGGGGACCTGCTGCCAGCCTTCGGGGACGCCCACGGTGACCTTCGGTGCGCCGGGGGCCTCGGGATCGACCGGGGCGGCTTGGACTCCGGCGGCGGCCAGGTATTCGGCGATGGTGGTCAACGGGACTCCTCGCGGGGGACGGCGGTTGTCACCCGACATTCAACACGATGCCGCCCCCGCTGGGCCGCGGGTGTCGGTGACTCAGTGCTCACCTTTGATGACGAAGTAGGAGCCGCGAATGGTCCCGGCCAGCTTCGACTTCTGCCGCGCGAACTTGAAATCCGACAGCTCCTCGGGGACTTCCATGCCGTCGGAGAGCTTGAAGCCGACGGCCCGCTTTCCGGCGTCAGCGAGGGTGTACATCACGTTGATCGACAGGCCGCTCCGGTAGAAGACGTACGCCATCCGAATGCCCTCGACCTCGAATTCCGTGGCCTCGAGCGCAGGGGATGCGATCACGATGGAGCGTTCGTCCGCGAGGATCTTCGTCACCCAGTCGACGGCGGCCTTGGCCTTGCTCGCGGGCTCCACGGTGAAGGTGTGGTCGTACTTGTTCTTGAAGTACCGGGCCTCGTTGGCCCGCAATCCCGCGAGAGCGTCCGCGACCGGCGATGATTCCAGTCCGACGGTCGAGACATCCTTGAAGTCGACGACATAACCCATGACGAACTCCTGACCGCGTCTCTAGTTGTGATCTACGAGCGTTCCTGAATCCGACGCAATCGTAGCCCGACCCATGGAACGGATCGGGCTACGACATCGACTCCTGTCATCCCTGGAACCGGCGCAACCGCAGGCTGTTGCTGACCACGAACACACTCGACAGCGCCATGGCGGCGCCCGCGAGCATCGGATTCAACAGCCCCGCCGCGGCCAGCGGAATGGCCGCCACGTTGTAACCGAAGGCCCAGAACAGATTTCCCTTGATGGTCCGCAGTGTCGCCCGCGACAGCTTGATCGAGGTCGGCACCGCGCGCAGGTCATCACGCACCAGGGTGAGGTCGGCGGCCTGGATGGCCACGTCGGTCCCGGTCCCCATGGCCAGCCCGAGATCGGCCTGGGCCAGTGCGGCCGCGTCGTTGACGCCGTCGCCGACCATGGCGACCACCTTGCCCTCACTCTGCAGTCGCTTGACCACGTCGAGCTTTTCGCTGGGCAGCACCTCGGCGATCACCTCGGTGATCCCGACCTGATCCGCGACGGTGCGGGCGGTGGCCGCATTGTCGCCGGTCAGCAGCACCGGGGTGAGCCCCAGCGCATTCATCTCCGAGATCGCCTGGGCGCTGGTCGGTTTCACGGCATCGGCGATGACAAGCACACCGCGCGCCTGCCCGTCCCAGGCCACCACGACGGCCGTATTGCCCGCCTGCTCGGCCCGAGTCTTGGCGTCCGCCAAGGCTTCCGGCAGCGTGATGGACCAATCCTGCAGCAGCTCGGTGCGTCCGATGACCACCGCGCGCTCGCCGACCAGACCCTGTACGCCCTTACCGCCGTGGCTGACGAACTGCTCCACCTGCTCGGTGTCGAGACCGCGCTCGGCCACCCCGGCGACCACGGCCTTCGCGACCGGGTGCTCGGAGCCGTGCTCGACGGCGGCAGCGACCGACAGCAACTCGTCGACCTCGACACCGCTCGCCGGAATCGCTTCCGCCAGCGTCATTTTGCCGGTGGTGACCGTGCCGGTCTTGTCCAGCACGACCGTGTCGATCCGACGCGTCGACTCCAGCACCTGCGGGCCCTTGATCAGGATGCCCAGCTGCGCACCGCGACCGGTGCCCACCAGAAGTGCTGTGGGAGTGGCCAATCCGAGCGCACAGGGGCAGGCGATGATCAGGACGGCGACAGCCGCGCCGAACGCCGTCGAGACAGCCGCGCCGGTGCCGAGCCAGAAGCCCAGCGCCGCCACCGCGATCGCGATGACGATCGGCACGAACACGCCCGCCACTCGATCGGCCAGCCGCTGCACTGGCGCCTTGCCGTTCTGCGCGTCCTCCACCAGCGCGGCCATCTGCGCGAGCTGGGTGTCCGCGCCGACCCGGGTGGCGCGCACGGTCAGCAGGCCGCCCGCGTTCACGGTCGCGCCGACCACCTGATCGCCGGGCCCCGCCTCGACGGGCACCGATTCACCGGTCAGCATGCTCATGTCCAACGCCGAATTGCCGTTCACGACAACACCGTCGGTGGCGACCTTCTCGCCGGGCCGGACCAGGAACTCCTCGCCGACTCGCAATTCACCGATGGGAATGCGGGTTTCGACGCCGTCACGCAGCACCGCCACATCCTTGGCACCCAGTTCCAGCAGTGCCCGCAGCGCGGATCCAGCCTTCTCCTTGGACCGGACCTCGAAGTAGCGGCCCGCGAGAATAGCCGTGACCAGTGTGGCCGCAACCTCGAAGTACAGCGCCGACGACGAATCACCGCGCTCGATGGCAAAACTGAACGGATGCTTCATGCCGGGCATTCCGGCATTGCCCCAGAACAGCGCGTACACCGACCAGCCGAACGCGGCCAGCGTGCCCAGCGAGATCAACGTATCCATGGTCGCCGCACCGTGTTTGGCGTTCACCCACGCGGCTCGGTGGAACTGCGAACCACTCCAGAACACGATGGGCGCGGTCAGGGTCAGCGACAGCCACTGCCAGTTGGTGAACTGCAGGGCGGGAGCCATACCCATGGCGACCACGGGCACGGCCAGCGCGAGCGTCACCAACAGCTTGTGGCGCAGTCGATCTGCGGCCGAGGGACCGGAATCAGTATCGGCGGCATCGGTTTTCACCGGTTCGGTGTGGTGCACGCTGGCGCTGTAGCCGGTGTCGACCACCTTGGCGATCAGATCATCCGTGGTCACCGACTCCGGGAAACTGACCTTCGCCTTCTCGGTGGCGTAGTTGACCGAGGCGCTCACACCGTCCATCCGGTTGAGCTTCTTCTCGATGCGGGAAGCGCACGACGCGCAGGTCATCCCACCGATATCGAGTTCGATCGAACGCTCGGGAGCCGGGGCGCTCATTGATGACCTCCTTCGTGGTGGGCGGGCGCGGCGGCATCGGCCGCGCCGGTGGCTGTCTGGGTGAACTCCGCGGTGCGGACCACGCCGCCGTGCTCGAAGTCCAGATATAGGCGGTAGTTACCGTCGCTCGGCGCTTGCGCGTGGAAGACGACGTCGGGGCCGGGTGCGGTTTTGCCGACCTCGCCCTCGGGGTGCACGTGCAGGTAGGCCAGGTCGGTCGCCCGCAGTGCGACGAGGTGAGCGTACGCGCCCAGGTAGGGCTGCAGATCGGTCACCGGTTTGCCGTCGCGGGTGACGGTGAAGGTGAGTTCACTGCCCGCGGTGGTCAGGTCGCCGGTCAGGGTGACGCGGTAGCCGTCCACCTCGGCGGTTCGGGACGGCGCGGGCAGGGGCGTGGCGTTCACGTTTCCCGCGACCGCGATGGTGCGGCTGAGCACGATCTCGCCGGGCCCGCCCGCCGGGGAGAAGTCGGCGAACACCCGGTAGCTGCCGGGCACGGCCCACTTCCAGTCGATGGACCAGGTGCCGTCCGCGGCCCGCGTCGGGTGCACGTGCCGGAACTGGCTCGCATCCGTACGGACCACGATCAGGTGCAGGTCCTTCTCGTGCAGATCGTTGTACTTCGTGACGGCGCCCTGCGGTCCGGTGATCCGGAACTGCAGTGCCCCTTGCTGATTCGGGATGACGGGGGCGGTGATGTCGCTGAGCGTGTAGCCGTCGCGGTCGGCCCGCAGGCCGGTGGCCTCCGCCGTCTGGGTGGTCTGGTGAGCGCTGTGATCATCCCCGGCCGGGGCCGCGCCGGATCGGTCCCCGACCAGGGCACCGACACCGAGCGCGGCTCCGAACAAGACGACCAAGCCGCCGCCGAAGGCGGCGAACCTCAGTCGATCGTTCACCTGGCCACCTCGTAACCCGCTTCGTCGACGGCGGCGATCACATCGGTGTCGGCGAGCGGGGCGTCGGATTCGACGGTGACCAGGCCGCTGGCGAGATCCACGTCCACGCTGGTGACGCCGTCGATCTTGCCGACCTCCTTGCGCACCGAACCGACGCAGTGGCCGCAGGTCATGCCGGTGACGGTGTAGGTGCTGGTGGCCATGGTGGTCTCCTTCGCTCATTCATCCATACGGTGTGGGGGTATCCCCGACATCTCGAAACATACCCCCCATGGGTACCTCGCGCAAGTACTCGAACGGGAAATCTGTGCACTAGGCTGTGCGCGTGCTCTCAGTTGTGCCCAGCCCCGTTGTCGTGCGCGCGCCCGCGAAGGTGAACCTGCACCTCGGAGTCGGCGACCTGCGCGAGGACGGCTACCACGACCTCACCACCGTGTTCCAGGCGTTGTCGCTGAGCGACGACGTCCAGATCGCGCCGTCGTCGGCGCTACGCGTGAAGGTTGTCGGTGAGGGGGCCGACGAAGTTCCCACCGATCGCGGCAACCTGGTGTGGCAGGCCGCCGTGAAACTGGCCGACCTGGGCGGACGTGCCCCACTCGTGGAATTCGCCATCACCAAGGGCATTCCGGTGGCGGGCGGCATGGCCGGCGGCAGCGCGGACGCCGCGGCGGCCCTGATCGGCCTGAACGACCTGTGGGAGCTCGGCCTCGGCCGGACCGAATTGTCCGATATCGCAGCCGAACTCGGCAGCGACGTCCCCTTCTCCCTGCACGGCGGCACCGCGCTCGGCCGCGGCCGTGGCGAGGAACTGCTGCCCGTCTTGTCGCGCAACACCTTTCACTGGGTGCTGGCGCTGGCCAAGGACGGCCTGTCAACCCCGGCCGTGTTCCGGGAACTCGACCGGCTGCGCGAGGTCGGCGACCCGCCCCGGCTCGGCAACCCGGAGGAACTGCTGCAGGCATTGGCCTCGGGTGAGGCCAAACAGCTCGCCCCACTGCTCGGCAACGACCTGCAGGCCGCGGCGCTCTCGTTGAAACCCGAGCTGCGCCGCACCCTGCGCGGAGGCGTCACCGCGGGAGCTCTCGCGGGCATCGTCTCCGGCTCCGGCCCGACCTGCGCCTTCCTCTGCGAGAACGAGGAGGCCGCCGTCGCCGTGGCCGCCGAACTCGCGGGGGCGGGGGTATGCCGCAGCGTCCGCACCGCCTACGGCCCGGTCCCGGGCGCCCGGCGGATCACCGATACGCAGGATGCCAAGCGCTGATATGAGGTCGGTCCTCGCTGCTCGGTAGGCTTGCCCGGGGCAAGTATCGACGACATTGAGGATCCTGTGGCCAACCTGATCAACCTCGAAGCGGTCTCCAAGAGCTTCGGCATCGCGCCGTTGCTCGACAATGTGTCCCTCGGGGTGCAGGAGGGGGAGCGGATCGGTGTCGTCGGCCTCAACGGTGGCGGTAAGACCACGCTGCTGGAAGTCCTGACCGGACTGGAGCAGCCGGACTCGGGGCGCGTGAGCCGCCGCGGTGACCTGCGTATCGCCGTAGTCACCCAGCGCGGTGTGCTGCCCGAGGGCTCGACCGTCGGCGAGGTCGTGCTCGCGGGCCTGGCCGAGGACCAGCGCACCGACGGTGTCGCCGAACACGAATGGGCCTCCAACCCGCGCATTCGCAATGTCGTCGAGGGCATCGGCATCGCCGACCTCGGCATGGACGCCCTGGTCGCCAACCTCTCCGGTGGCGAGCGCCGCCGCACCGCGCTGGCCGCCGCCCTGGTCCGCGACCTGGACCTGCTCGTCCTCGATGAGCCCACCAACCACCTCGACGTCGAGGGCGTGCAGTGGCTGGCCGAGCATCTGGTGAACCGGCGCAGCGCGTTGGTGGTCGTCACCCACGATCGCTGGTTCCTCGACACCATCGCCACTCGCACCTGGGAGGTGCAGGGCGGCAAGGTGGAAAGCTACGAGGGCGGCTACAACGACTGGATCTTCGCCCGCGCCGAGCGCTCCCGGCAGGCCGACGCCATGGAAGCCCGCCGCCAGAACCTGGCCCGCAAGGAACTGGCGTGGCTGCGGCGGGGCGCACCCGCGCGCACCTCGAAGCCGAAGTACCGCATCGAGGCCGCCGAGGCGCTGATCGCCAATGTGCCTGCGCCGCGCGACACAGTCGAGCTGGCGTCCTTCGCGCGAAAGCGCCTGGGCCGCGTCGTGATCGAACTCGAGAACGCCACCCTCGCCACCCCCGACGGCCGGGAACTGGTGACCGACCTGACCTGGCGGCTCGCGCCCGGCGAGCGCGTCGGTCTGGTCGGCGTGAACGGCTCCGGCAAGACCACGCTGCTGCGCGCGCTCGCCGGTGACGCGGGCCTGCAGTCCGGCAAGCGGATTCAGGGCCAGACCGTCAAGATCGGCTGGCTGCGCCAGGAACTCGACGATCTGCCGCTGAACATGCGCGTGCTGGAAGCGGTCCAGGACGTGGCACAGCGAATGATGCTGGGCGACAAGGAGATCTCCGCCGGCCAGCTCGCCGAGCGCCTCGGCTTCACTCCCGCCAAGCAGCGCACCCCCGTCGGCGACCTCTCCGGTGGCGAACGCCGCCGCCTGCAGCTGACCCGAATCCTCATGGCAGAGCCCAACGTCCTACTGCTCGACGAGCCCACCAACGACCTCGACATCGACACCCTCCAGGGCCTCGAAGACATGCTCGACGGCTGGGCAGGCACCATGGTCGTCATCTCCCACGACCGCTACCTGATCGAGCGCATCTGCGACACCACCTGGGCATTGTTCGGCGACCGCAAACTCACCAACCTCCCCGGCGGCATCGAGGAATACTTGCGTAGACGCGCCGCCCTCGTCGCACCCCCGACCAAGGCGACCGCGGCAGCCGCCGCGAATACCACCGCCCCCGCGACGGATTCGGCCACCTACCGCGCCGCCCGCAAGGAACTCGCGAAGCTGGAACGCGCCTTGGAAAAGCTCACCGACCGCGAAGCGAAACTCCACACCGCCCTAGCCGAAGCCGCCACCAACCCCGACAAGCTGGTCTCCCTCGGCACCGAACTCAAGCAGGTCCAATCCGAAAAGGAAGCCACCGAGGAGCGCTGGCTCGAACTCGCCGACGGCGCCTGAACAATCAGGGATGGGGAGCACTCACTGCGGGAATTTGTCCGAATCACGGCGCTGAGTACTCCGGACCCCCTTCGTAAACCGGAATTCCACGAGTGGCCAGCGCATCCTGGAGGCGAGTGAGGATGCGTTCGGGGTGGGTGCGGAGGTGCGCGGCGGTCAAGCGGATGATGATCCACCCGAGGGTTTCCAGCGCGGCGAGGCGGTCGATGTCTCGGGCGCGCTGTTTCGGGTCGGTCCAGTGTTGGGCGCCGTCGTATTCGATGCCGATGAGCCACTCACGCCAGCCCATGTCGACGCGGGCGACGAAGTTCCCATACTCGTCGCGAACCACGATCTGGGTCTGCGGTTTCGGGAATCCATTGTCCATCAAGAACAGTCGAGTTCTGGATTCCTGGGGTGACTCGGCACCCGGGTCCACCAGTGCGAGAATCGCGCGAATCTTCGCCACGCCACGGCCCAAATCATGCGTTGCCGCGAAGTCCAGCACCTGCTCGGGTCGGATTCCAGTAGTGGCGCAATGCGAATCCAGCAGTGGCACTGCCACATCCCGCGAATTTCGACGCGCAATGTCATAAGCAGTCCGGACCGGTGTCGTCACCCGAAACCCGTCGACCTCACACCATTCATCATCGGCAATCCGGCCGCGCACCACCCGCACCCCGCGCGGCGCATGCCGCGAGCTGTCCAATGCGATCTCAGCCGGAAGCCCTTCATCCACATAGGGACTCCCAAACATAGCCATCGCGGAAGCACCCACCAGCACCCCCTGCTTCTTGGCCCAGCACCCCACCGCCATCGCCTTCTCGCGCACCCCGACTCGATACCCCCGCGGCACATACACATCCGGCAACACCCGCACGTACGCCCCACCCCGCAACCCCCACGTCGTCACGACCCCCGCCGCCACCGCCCACGACCCCACAAAGGGCCCCACCAATTCCCCCATACCCCCAAATCCTCCCTCACCCCACCGACACTCCCGCCCTATGTCAGCGCGCCCAGACTCCGCTGCTCAGGAAGTGGTCCCACTGTTCACCCGAGAACACGAGTGCGGGGCCGGCGGGATCCTTCGAATCCCGCACCCCGACACTGGCCGCGCCCAGGAACGCGACCTCGACGCATTCCTGACCTCCGCCGGAGTAGCTTGACTTGAACCAATTCGCTAGAGCCAGTTCATCGTTCACTGTCGAATCTCCTCGCAGCTTCTCGCAGTAGCATCCGGCTGGATTCCGGATCGAGCGCCGAATCCGTGAGTGCCCGATGCGCCCCACGGTACCGATCGACGTCGTTGTGCTCCTCGAAGTACATTCCGCCGGTGTAGTTCTCGGCGAACACAACCGTCGGCTCCGCGCTTCCTCGCGCGTCGGGCGCGAAGTCGAGGATCACGAACGGGGCCATGCCGACTCCGAGTGGCAGTCCGGAGCGGAACGGCAGCACCCGCACGGCGATATTGTCGGCGGTCCCCAGGTCGGCCAGCCGCCTCAGCTGTGCGGTCATGATCTTCGGCGAGCCGACGACCGTCCGGATCACGGACTCGTGCAGTACGACATTCGCGAGGGCGGGATTGCGCGGGCGTCGCAGGATCGCCTGCCGCCGGGTTCGGAGTTCGATGCGACGGTCGCTCTCGGCGGGGCTGTCGTCAGGGAAGTAAGCGGTGTCCAAAGCCCGTGCGTACGCCGCGGTTTGGAGTAGCCCCGGCATTACCAGGGGTTGATAGAAGGACAGGCACGCCGCCTCGGCCTCCAGCCCGAGATAGACATTGAACCCGGCCGCGATCAAATCCGCGAACGGATACCACCAGGATCGCGTGCTCGCCTGGGAGGCAAGGGCCTTCAGCACCTCGGTCCGCTCGTCGGAGAGCCCGTAAAGCTGGCACAGTCCGTTCACCTCACGGGTGCGTACCCGCTCGGCCTGCCCCTTCTCCATCCGCCCGAGCGTGGATTTGCCCCACTCCATATGCTTCGCGGCCTGCTCGAGGGTGAGTCCCAGACCTTCGCGGGCCTCCCTGAGCGCGCGGCCGAGCTGGCGCCGCGGCAACGTCGACCCAACGCCGGTGTCATCGGACATGGCCTGCCCTCCCTTGGTCCGCCACGGCCCCGGGTTTTTCCCATCCTGGGAAATACGTTAGGTCCGGAGCGGGACGGGAGCTGGGGATTCGCAGGGATTTTCCGGGTTCCGCGAGGCACGGCACCACGACCCACCGTCGCGACGACCCTGGCGTCATCACCGATCGAGGAGGCGACGCCATGCAACTCAACTCTCGAACAGCGTCTCGGTCCCAGCGGGGGTGGTCGTAATGGCGTGGGACTCATGGGCACTGCTTTCGATCGCCATCCTCTGCGGCGGCGTGATCCTCTGGTCCTGGTGGGGATTCCGTACCCAGCTCGGCCCAGCCGACCTCCCTACCCTCCGCCTGACGATCATCGGCGGCGGTTACGTGGAAGTCCCGAACCCGAGTGGGTATCCATCTGGGCGACACCGCCTCATGCCAACGCACCGAGCATGACTCCAGCCGAGGTGGCGGTGTTGGATGCGCTCGCGCCCGACCACATCCTTACTCCCGCTCAAATCCGGCAAGTGTCGAACCTGACCGGTTGGCGTACTCGGAATGCGCTGGTCCACCTGCGATCTCGGGGCTTGATTACCGCGAGTCATCTTCCCGGCCGCTGGCGCATTACACACCGCGGCCGCTTGGCCCTGGCCGTGAAGTCGCGCCGCTTTCGCTGACGCCCCGGATGTCTACCCGTGCTGTTCGAGGGCTTGGGCGTCGAGGGTGGGGACCGGGAGGCAGGTGCGGACGAAACCTGCTCCGAAGGAGCTCAGTTCGATGGTGCGGTAGAGGACCTTGGTGCCGAAGCTGGCGCGCTTGAGAAGGCGGCGGACTTCGGGGAGGGCTTCCAGGAGTTGGTAGCGGTTGGGGTTGCCTAGGGCCTCGCGGGTGAGGTGGATGAGGCCGAGGCGGTCGAGGTTGGTGACGTAGTCGTCGATGCGGTTGGGGTAGCGCAGGGCGGCGTCTTCGCCGAGGAGATTGAAAGTGCCTCGGTAGGAAGTTCTTCCGGTGCGGACCTCGACTGCGGGCTGGGGGCCGTCCAGATAGAGGTAGCGCACGATGCGTGCCTCGTCGGGTGCGAGCTCGCCCAGGATGCGGGCGTAGGCGGTGTGGTGGTGGTTGTCGTCCTCGGCGTGGAAATCGGCGGAGCGACGGAGCAATTCGGCACCGCGGGCACGCAGGACGCTGGTGGGGCTGGGCTCGGACGCGGTGGCGTCGACGGCCTCGCCCGCGGTGACACCGAGGGCTTGACGCACCGAATGCCGCACCTGCGCACCGGCTTCGGACAGGATCGTGCGCGGCGGCTGCCCGGCCATGCTGCCGCGCAGCACCACCGAGGTGACCCCGAGTGCGGTGTGCAGACTCCAGAAGCTCGCCTCGACCGCGGCGGACATCGCGACCGCGACCACACCCGCGGTCGCGCGCACCGGACCCGCGGATGCGCGTTTGTCGTTGGGGGACACCGGCACCGGCAGCGCGGACTGTTCGCGAACCACGAGGTCAGCGCCGTCACGGACGGCGATTTCGGTGCCGATCTCGTCGAGATCGTCGTCGCCGCTGCCGGATTCGGTTATAGCCATGCGCTCGCCACTCCTGTTCCGAAGATCAGGAGGTGAGCGTAACCGGCGAAGAGCCCCAGCGCGCCGCCATGGACGAACAAAAGCCATTCATCTTGTTTGATGGCCGATCGCAGCATGTCCACGAACTCCGGCGGGGACAGCGCCGACATTTGTTTGGCGATGTACTCCTGCACCTGCCGCCCCTGCTGGGCGTTGAACGCCGGGTCGGCGAAGGCGATGGGCGCGATGGTCATCGCCTCGGAGGTGAACGAGTCCTGCAGCGAGTCGTATTCGCGGTTGCCGAGGGCGAACTTGACCACCGACTTGGCCGGGCCGAGCGCTCGGTCGGCGGCGGGCTTGAGGGTGTCCTGCAGCATCTGCATGGTGCGGTCGGCGCGCGGCCCGTTGAGCAGCTCGTCACCGATATTGGCCACGGTCATGATCTCGCTGGCCACCAGCGCCGCGTACCCCTCGGTGATCTCGTCCTGCCGCTTGATCAGCAGACCCTGCCGCCACGGGCACCACCACTTCGGGTAGGCCGGTTCGAAGATCAGGTTGATGCCGATCCAGTTGACCACCCAGCCGATGATCACTCCGCCGACCGGCAGCACCACCAGCGACGACCAACCGGTGAAATGCAGGATCGCTACCAATACCAGACCCATGGGCGCGCCGAAGTAGAAGCCGAAGTTCTGCATGAATCGCAGTTCCTTGGCGCCCAGCACCTGGAACACCGAGTTCAGCATCTGCGGCCGCGCCTGGAAGTAGCGGATGGTCATCGACTTCACGTCGAGTAGTTGATCGATGTTCTTGCCGAGTTCATCGGTGAGTTCGCGCAGAATATCGGGCAGCTGTTCCTTCACCCGGCTGTGGATCATCTCCCGGACCCCGGTCGGGAGGTTGTACCAGAGCTGCGGATGTTCGCGTTTGAGGATGTCCTCGACAATGTCGCGAATCTGGAGGTCCGCAATTTCAACAAAATGTTCAGCGAGCTTGTCGGGTTCGAGTTCCCGATAGAAATCCGCGACGCTACCGAGTTTCGCGAGCCCCTTGTCCACCGCGATGCTGGCCATCTTGTCCGCGCGCGACGGCACGATCCCCTGCCAGCCGATACGCCCGTCGTACTGCAGCAGCGGCAGCACCTGAATCCGCTTGGGCAGGAACGGAAAAACCGCCGCCAGACCGGGCAGCCGGAACCCGTGGAACCGGATCGGCTTGAACAGCATCAGTACGCCGGTCCAGTTGGTGATGTAGCCGATCACGCCCGTGAACAACGGGATGGTGATCAATTCCATGAGGATGGTCGGATGTACCCCAAAGACACTCTCTAGCACGACACCCTCCTGCCGACCCGCAACGCACCGCCGTCGGCGTTGACTACCCCATCGGCGATTCGGACCTTACTGGCTATTAAGGAAGGGAGTCCAGCGGCGGAGTGTCTGAGTCGGAGATCTCGGTCACAGTGTCCGGGCAGGATGTTCCTTCCTCTCGATGGGACCACGAGAATGGCGGGGGCCACATCCATATCGTGCCTTGTGCTTGGGGTGTTGGGGGTCATGCGCGTCGTTAGTTGACGAACATGGACTGGGGTAGCCTTCGTCTGACTCGCAGGTTCAAGGTGCCTGAAGGTCCGTCGGGGGCAATAATCTGTGGACGATTGTGTTCACCTGGCGATATTCGGAGATGGACGTGGCGGAAGACAGGATCCCGGGGCAGGACGTGGCCCGTCCGGGACCTCGTGCCGTGGAACGCAGTTCGGACGTGGAGCAGCGGCAGATCAGCAATGAGGCCCGCCTGATCCGAGGGGCGTTCCGAGCGGCCGGACTGGCGGTCGGCACCGCGGTGCGGGGGACCGAGTGGGCGGTCGGCACCAGCTTCGAGATCACCAAGCAGTTGACCCAGGCCGCGCTGGACGGCGAATCCTCGGCCGATATCGCGGAGCGCACCGGGGCCGCGCTGCGGTCCATCGCGCGCAGCGCGCTCGGCGTCACCGAGGGTTCGGTGCGCGAGATTGTCAGCTACGTACCGACTCCCATGGGCGCGCCGCAGCAGGCCATCACCAACGGGGCGCTGCTGCGCTCGGCCACCACCGACGAACTGCGTCGCCGCGGCGATGCGCTGCTGGCTCGCTCGGCCGACGTTTATTTCACCGAGGACGTGCACCCGGCCTACGACCGCATCCTCGATCAGCTCGCCCCCGACGAGGCCCGCATCCTGCGCTTCATGGCGTTGCAGGGCCCGCAACCGGCGGTCGACGTGCGCACCAACCGGCCGCTGGGCATCGGCTCCGAACTGGTCGCGGGCGATCTGACCTCGGTGCCCGAGCAGTCCGGCGTCCGCTACCCGGACCGCGCCCGGCACTACCTGATCAACCTCAACCGCCTGGGCCTGACCACCACGTCGGAGGATCCGGTGGTGCTGTCGCGCTACATGGTGCTCGAGGTGCAGCCGGTGGTCGAGCAGGCGCTGAAGAAGGCCGGTCGGGTGCCCAAGATCGTGCGAAAGAGCCTGCGCCTGACGGAGTTCGGCGAGGACTTCTGCAGCACCTGCTTCAGCATCAACGGCTGACCCCCGGAACTCGCGGAGGCGTTCGGTACCGGGCTGATAGCGATCCGGTACAAATCCGTGCCGATCCCTGAAGGTTTCCTTCACCTGATGGGATTGTGGATGTTATGGATCCCGATGCGGTCGCGGCGATCAGCCGGCTGAAGTTCCGCTACCTACGTGCGCTGGACACCAAGACGTGGGACGAGTTCGCCGACACCATGATTCCGGAGGCCACCGCCACCTACAGCGAGTACCTCCAGTTCGAATCGCGCGACGCCTTCCTGGCCTTCATGCGCAACACGCTGGGACCGCACGTCATCACCGAACATCGTTGCGACCACCCGGAAATCGACGTGGACGGCAACGAGGCGACCGGCACCTGGTACCTGGCCGACACCGTCTTGATCCCGGGCCACAACATGCTGTTGCGCGGCGCGGCCTTCTATACCGACCGCTACGTGCTGTGCGATGACGGTCAATGGCGGATCGCGCACACCGGGTACGAGCGCACCTACGAGGTCGTGCTCTCGCTCTCGGACCTACCGAGCCTGCGCCTGACCTCGAGCCGCTGGGGCCTCATCGCCCGCGACCCGGCCGACACGCCGCGCATGGACCCCAGCAGCGACGGGTCGGGCACGCTCGGCTGACCGGAACTCACTGGGCAGACCGGAATGTGACTGCGGCTCAGTGCAATTGGTTCTGCGCGGGCTCGAGGCCGACGCGCAGCAACAGTTCGACCGCGTCCGCGGTCTGCTCGACGATCACCGGAACTTCTTTGCGTTCCGGCGCGGAGAAGGGCTTGAGGACATAGTCCGCGGGATCCTGACGCCCCGGCGGGCGGCCGATGCCGAAACGGACGCGCAGATAGTCCTTGGTGGTGAGGGCCTGCGAGATGGAACGCAGCCCGTTGTGTCCGCCCTCGCCGCCGCCGCGCTTGAGGCGGATCTGGCCGAAGGGGAGGTCGAGCTCGTCGTGCACGACGATCACCTCGGTGGCGGGCACGGAGAAGAATTTGGCCAGCGCCGCGACGGGCCGCCCGGACAGGTTCATGTAGGTGCGCGGCTTGGCCAGCAGCACCTTGCGACCGTCCAGGCGGGCCTCGAGCAGATCCGCGCCGGACTTCTTGTGCACGGTGAAACGGCCGCCGACGCGCTCCGCGAGCACATCGGCGACCATGAAACCGACATTGTGCCGGGTGCGCTCGTATTCGGATCCGGGATTACCCAGACCGACCACGAGCGCGGGACCGGCAGTTGCCTCGGTCATCGAAAACCGTTACGGGAGTAGGGAGTTACTCCGCGGCGGCCTCTTCGGCAGCATCCTCGGAGGCGGCGGACGGGGCCGCGACGATGTTCACGATCAGGGCCTCGGGATCGCCCGCCAGGGTGACGCCCTTCGGCAGCGCGATGGTGCCGGCCAGGATCTGGGTGCCGGCCTCGATGCCCTCGATGGAGATCTCGATGGACTCGGGGATGGACAGGGCGTCGGCCTCGATGGACAGCACGATGGTGTCCTGCTGGACCAGGGTGCCGGAGGCGGCGTCGCCGGTCAGGACGATGCTCACGTCGGCGGTGACCTTCTCGCCACGACGCACGATCAGCAGGTCGGCGTGCTCGATGTAGCGGCGGATCGGGTGGACCACGACCGACTTGGTCAGCGCCAGCTGCTTCTTGCCGGCGATGTCCAGGTTCAGCACGGCGTTGGTGCCGTGCTCACGCAGGATGGCGGCGAACGCCTGGGCGTTCACGGACAGGTGCTGCGGCTCCTCGTTGTGGCCGTAGAGCACGGCCGGCACATTGCCGTCGCGGCGGGTACGGCGGGCAGCGCCCTTGCCGAACTCGGTGCGAACAGTGGCTTCGAGAAGGTTGGCGTCGGACATGATTGTCTACTCCCTACGGCTCGTCCGGGCTGTAATGTCAGCTTGTCGCCAGGCGACTGGGCCGCCCTGGCAAAGGTTGGTCTGCTCGTCGACGAAGAACCAACATGGACGGCCGAATGGGCCGAGCCGCGTCGATCACGGTGGGCAGTTTGGGGTGCCGCACCCTCGCCGAGACAACCTGAAGACTCTAACACGCGGTGGAAACGGTCCTGCCGTACCCCCTTCGAGGGCGGTTGCCGTAGCGGATTCTCGGGGATTTGTCCCGGGTTTCCCGGCCGACGGACCAAGATTCTGACAAACTGGCTTTTCGCATGGCCCGACTCCGGGGGAATGCTTTGCATCATAAGGAAAAGCCCGTGAAGACGTGTCCGTCTTCCGAGTAAGGAACAGTTGCATGACGAACATCCGCAGCATCGGTGTGAGCGCCGCCGGCATCGCCGCCCTCTCCGCCTCCGTCGCCTTCACCGCCCCGTTCGCCGCGGCGGATACGACCGCCAGCGGTCTGACCGTTTCGGGTAGCTCCTACACGGTGGGCCAGACCTACACCATCACCGTCGTCACCGGTTCGCCCAGCACCACCGCGAACATCTTCGACACCGTCGGCGGCCAGACCGTGTCGCTCGGCACCGCCACCCCGGCCGGTACCAGCACCTCGGCCGCGATCTACTGGACCCCGTCCGCCGCGGGCGCGCACCACATCTCGGTCACCGTGAACGCCGCCAGCCAGGGCCTCACCCTCGGCCCGGTGGATGTCACCGTCGCCGCGGCCTCGACCTCGACGGACTCCGGCAGCGCGAGCTCCATCGTCCCGATCCTGTCCGGCTTGTCCGGAATGTTCAGTGGCTCCAGCGCGAATTCGCGGGTCAGCTGAGCACTTTCGGTCGCCTGGCGTCCGACCGAAAACGGCCGATCGTTCGGATTCCATAGCGAGTCCGAATGGCGGCCGTTTTCTTTTGCATGGATCTCTGTGAAAACCTTGTCCCGAATACTCTGAAGTATTACTGTTTCACAAGTTCCCCGCGGGAGGGAACGCCCTGCACAACAAGGAAATTGCGCGCCGTCGGTCCCCCTCCTCGACGGCACGATCCGCTTCTGGTGCGGGCACTGTGATCGGCTCCCGGCGGCCGGTCTGAATGTAAGGAACTGTGTATGAAGAGCATTCGCCGCTACGGTCTGGGCGCGGTGGGCATCGCCGCCATCGCCGTCAGTATCGCCGCCCCGATCGCCTCCGCGGATGTCGTGGGCCAGGACGGCGGCATCGCCGCCATCGCCACCAACGACTGCGGGCCGACCCCGACCCCCACCCCGACGCCCACCCCCAAGCCGACCCCGTCGCCGTCCGGCACCGGCAGCTCCAGCAGCAGCCTGGGCACCCTGCTCGGCGGCCTCCTGGGCGGCCTCGGCGCCGGACAGGGCGCCACCTCCAGCGGAACCGGTGCCGCTGTCAGCTGACAGCTCGACGGCCGGTTGTTCGGAGCTCGGGGCCGAACAACCGGCCGTTTTCTGTTCTACGCCGCATGTTTTACGCGGCGTTTGCCTTGAAAGTGGCTGCGTAGCAATCGACATAGGGGCGGCCGGAGCGACGCACGATATCGGCCATCAATTCATCGGTGGCCAGGCGCACGGCCTGCTGATCGGCGGGCAGGAAATAGCGGGGGCGGCCGAAGGAGATGCGCACCTGGGCCGGGCGCAGGAAGCGCCGATCGCGCGGATTGACCCGATCGGTGCCGGACAAGACGACCGGGATGACCGGAGCGCCGGTCTGCATGGCCACCCGGATGGCACCGGTCCGCCCGCGATAGATGCGGCCGTCGGGTGAGCGCGTGCCCTCGGGATGGATGCCCCAGATGCCGCCCGACTCCAGAATGTGCACAGCCGCGGTGAGTGAATCCGATCCCGCGCCGCCGCCGCTGCGGTCCACCGGCACCTGGCCGGTGGCGTTCATGACGAAGCGATTGATCCGGCCGCGGAAGCCGCCCTCGGTGAAGTACTCCTGCTTGGCGATGAAGGTGACCTTGCGGCGCAGCACCAGGCACAGGTAGAGCGAATCCACCACGGCCAGATGGTTTGCCGCGATGATGACCGGCCCCTGCGCCGGAACATGCTGCAGTCCTTCGATCTTCGGCCTGCCGAGCAGTCTCAGTACCGGTCCGACCAGCACGTGCTTCAGCAGCCAGTACCACATGAAAAGCCCTCCCGAGCGGCGCGGTAGACAGTGTCTACGGTTACGTTCACCCTGTCTACCGCACCCGAGTAGACGATGTCTACCCTTGCCGTGAGAATGTGAGGCATGACTTCGGTTGAGCCACTGCGGGAACGGTTGGTCGCCGCGGGCGTCGACATGCTCGAGCAGACCGGTGCCGGACAATTGGGACTGCGCGCCATCGCGCGCGAAGCGGGTGTCTCGCACGGCGCTCCACGCCGCTACTTCCCGACGCACAATGCGCTGCTGGCCGCCATCGCCGCGCGCGGGTACGCGGATCTGCGCGCCGACATCGAAGCGGTCCGCGCGAAAACGCCACGCGCGCAACTGGACCGCACGGCCCTGGCCTACGTCACCTTCGCGCTGCGCCGCCCCGAGATGTTCACCCTGATGTTCCGGCACGACCTGCTGGAGGGCTCCGGCGAGAACCTCCGTGAATCGGTGTCGCTGCCGCTGTTCCGGCACTGGCGCGTGCTGGTCGCCGACTGTGTGCCCGACCCGACCGGGGAACGCGCCATGTGCCTGTGGACCAACCTGCACGGGCTGGCCGTCCTGGCCGCCAACCGCAGCCTCGAGGCCGTCGCGCCCGAGGCCGACCTGCTCGCCCTCATCGCCCGCGCCATCGCTCAATACCTGGGCAGCCCGGCCTGAACATCGAGGCAGCACAGCCTGGACATCGGGGCAGCACAGCCTGAACCTGCCGGTCGGGCGCACGGGCCGGTCGCGTACCCTGGTGCGGTTGCCTCGTCCGCACAAAAGGAGTCCCCGTTGAGTTCCCCGACTGCCAGCGCGACCTCAGCTACCTCCGGGCGGCTGGCCGACGAGGCGGCGCGGCGGCGCACCTTCGCGGTGATCTCGCACCCGGACGCCGGTAAATCCACCCTGACCGAGGCGCTCGCGCTACACGCGAAGAAGATCTCCGAGGCCGGTGCCATCCACGGCAAGGCCGGACGCAAGTCCACCGTCTCCGACTGGATGGAGATGGAGAAGGCGCGCGGCATCTCCGTCAGCTCCACGGCCCTGCAGTTCGAGTACGGCGACTGTGTCATCAACCTCGTCGACACCCCCGGCCACTCCGACTTCTCCGAGGACACCTACCGCGTGCTGACCGCGGTCGACGCGGCGGTCATGCTCATCGACGCCGCCAAGGGTCTGGAACCGCAGACGCTCAAGCTCTTCCAGGTCGCGCGCGATCGTGGCATCCCGGTCATCACCGTCATCAACAAGTGGGACCGGCCGGGTCAGGCCCCGCTGGAACTGCTCGACGAGATCATCGAGCGCATCGGCCTGACGCCGACCCCGTTGTTCCTGCCCGTCGGCATCGCGGGTGACTTCCGCGGTCTGATGCGGCGCGGCGAAGAGGGCGTGCCCACCGACTACATCCACTTCACCCGTACCGCGGGTGGCGCGACCATCGCTCCCGAAGAGCACTTCACGCCCGAGCAGGCCGCCGAGCGCGAAGGCGACGTGTGGACCACCGCCGCCGAGGAGAGCGAACTGCTTTCCGCCGCCGGGCAGGACCACGATCAGGAACTGTTCCTGGCCGGGCACACCTCGCCGGTCATCTACGCCTCGGCCATGCTGAACTTCGGCGTGCGCCAGATCCTCGAGACGCTGGTCGAACTCGCGCCGCCGCCGCGCTCCCGCAAGGATGTGAAAGGCACCGAGCGCGAGACCACCGCGCCGTTCAGCGCCGTCATCTTCAAGGTGCAGGCGGGCATGGACACCGCGCACCGCGACCGGCTGGCCTTCATGCGCATCGTGTCCGGCGAGTTCGAGCGCGGCATGGTCGTGACGCACGCGCAGACCGGGCGGCCCTTCGCCACCAAGTACGCGCTGACCGTGTTCGGCCGCGAGCGCACCACCGTCGACACCGCCTACCCGGGCGATGTGGTCGGTCTGGTCAACGCGACCGCGCTGGCCCCGGGCCACACGCTGTTCGTGGACAAGAAGGTCGAGTTCCCGCCGATCCCGTCCTTCGCACCCGAGCACTTCGCCTCACTGCGCGCCAAGACCGCCGACAAGTACAAGCAGTTCCGCAAGGCCATGGATCAGCTCGACTCCGAGGGCGTGGTGCAGGTGCTGCGCAACGACGCCCGCGGTGAGCAGTCGCCGGTGCTGGCGGCGGTCGGCCCCATGCAGTTCGAAGTCGTCACGGCCCGAATGCAATCCGAGTTCAATGTCGAGACGCAGCTCGATCATCTGCCCTACCAGCTGGCGCGGCGCACCGATGCCGAATCGGCCGAGGAGCTCAGCCGTCAGCGCGGTGTCGAGGTCTTCACCCGCACCGACGGCGCGATCCTGGCGTTGTTCAGCGACAAGTGGCGGTTGCAGTACATCACCAAGGAAATGCCGAAGCTGACCCTCGAATTGCTGGTTGCCGGAACGGAATAGCGTTCAGGACAGCTGCGTCGCGGTCGCGGAGCGGCGCAGCTTGCCCGAGGAGGTCTTGGGCAGTGCGCCCGGCCCCAGCACGGTGACGCTGCGGGGGCGGACCCCGACCTCCGAGAACACGGCGTGCACGATGTCGTGCTCGATGCGGCGCACCTCGTCCGGATCCTGGTGATCGTTGGATTCGACGACGACGGCGAAGCTTTCCCGCTTCTGACCCGCGTCCAGGCGGACGGCGACCGCATTGCCGGGGCGAACGCCCTTGACCCGCAAGGCCGCCCGCTCGATATCGGTCGGGAAGATATTGCGGCCCGCCATGATGATGACGTCCTTGATGCGGCCGCAGACGACGACCAGGCCGTCCTCGGTGAGATAGCCGATATCGCCGGTGTCCAGCCAGCCCTCCGGGTCCTGCGCGGGGCGGAAGCCGTCGACCGTCACATAGCCGGAAGTGACCGCGGGGCCGCGCAATTCGATGACGCCGACGCTGCGGGTCGGCAGCGGCCGATGCTCCGCGTCGACGACGCGGCCCTCCAGATTGTCGACCAGATAGCCCAGCGTCGGCAGCCGCCGCACACCGCCGTGATGGTGTTCGGGATCGCGCACCGGCACCGCCTTGCCGAGGGCTTCGAGCAGATCGGCGTCGACGGTGTCGAGGACCTGCCCCAGGCCCGGGTCGGGAATCGACACGGCCAGCGTGGTTTCGGCCATACCGTAGACCGGCGTCAACGCCATCGGGTTGAGGCCGAAGCGTTTTCCGGCCTCGGCGAGGGTGTCCATTGTGTCGGCGTCGACGGGTTCCGCGCCGTTCCACATGTAGCGCACGCTGCTCAGATCGAGCGTGCCGTCCGCGGCATTGCGCAGGCGGCGGGCCAGCAGCGAGTAGGCGAAGTTCGGTGCGGCGGTGACGGTTCCGCGATACTTCGAGATGAGTTCGGCCCACAGGATGGGCCGGGTCAGGAAGTCCAGCGGCGTCACGCACACCACTTCCGCGCCGAATTGCATGGGGACGCTGAGGAATCCGACCATGCCCATGTCGTGGAACAGTGGCAGCCAGCTGATCATCACGTCGTCGTCGAGCTGGAATTTCACCCGATCGAACATGGCGTAGGCGTTGACATAGAAGTTGCCGTGCGTGATCCGCACGGCCTTGGGGGAGCCGGTGGAGCCGGATGTCAACTGCTGCAGGGCGATCGCGTCCTCGCCGGTCGGCACCGGCTCGACGGGTTCGCCGTCGCGCATGGCGTCGATGGTGATGACCGTGATGCCGCGTTCGCGCAGCAGCGGTTCCGCGATCATGAACGGCTCGCCCAGGATCACCGCCCGCGCCTCGATCATGCCGAGCACCGTCTCGGTGTCGCGGGTCCACACCTGCAGATCGGTGCGCGGCGTCGGCTGATGCAGCATGGTGATGGCGGCCCCGCGCATCCAGACCGCCTGGCAGGCGGGCGCGATATCGACCGGCATGCCCGCGAGCACGCCGACCGCGTCGCCCGGGCCGATCCCGGCGGCGGCCAGCCCGCCCGCCATTCGGCATGCGGTGTCATGGATTTCGCCCCAGGTGTGCCGCACCGGGGTATCCGGTTCGCCGGTCACCAGCCCCCGCAGGGACGCCCGGGCAGTCGCGTACATCTCTTCGGTGAAGCGGCTCACGATCGACTCCTCAAACGCGTAACCAGCATCTCCAATATCTCGCGTGGAGTGAGCCCTGTTAACCGTTTCGGAGTTATGCGGCCGGTTATGCGAGGGTTCTGACGGCTATGCGAGGGTCCTGACGGCACCGACGAAGCGATCGAGGTCCTCGAAGCTGACGAAGGCATGCGGGGAGGCCCGCACCACCGAGTTCAGTTCGCGCGCGGACATATCCAGCAGGGTGGAACTGCGGAAGCTGGCCGTCACGGTGATCGACTCGGCGGCCAGCCGCTCCTTGACCCGGATCGGCTCCAGCCCGTCGATGGTGAAGGACACGATGCCCGCGTGCTGGGTGCCACGGTCGCGCACATCCACGCCCGGGATCTCCTGCAGTTCCTTGCGCAGGTACTCGGCGCGCTCGGCGATGGCGGCGTAGACCTGCGCCGGACCCAGCTCGAGCAGGTAGCGCACGGCCGCGCCCAGGCCGAGGCGGGCGGCGACACTGCATTCCCAGAATTCGAAGCGGCTGGCGTCGGGGGAGAGCACGTAGTCGTCGGGCGCGGTCCACTCGGCGCTGTGCAGGTCCAGGCGGGTGGGTTCCAGGCTCAGGGCCAGTTCGGGGCGGACGTAGAGGAAGCCGGTGCCGCGCGGGCCGCGCAGCCATTTGCGTCCGGTGGCCGAGAGCGCGTCCACCTCGAGTTCGGCGACATCGAGCGGCAGCTGCCCGGCCGACTGGCAGGCGTCCAGCAGGGCCAGCGCGCCCACCCGGTGCACGATGCGGGCGGCCTCGGCGACCGGGTTCACCAGTCCGCCGTTGGTCGGAACATGTACCAGCGACACCAGTTTCACGCGTTCGTCGATCATGGCGTCGAGCGCGTCGAGGTCGAGTTGGCCGCTGGAGTCGCTGGGAATTGCCTCGACGGTGGCCCCGGTCTGCCGGGCGCGCTGCAGGGCGGCGATGGCATTGCTGCCGTAGTCGGCGCCGGAGATCAGGATGCGATCGCCCGGGGCGAGCGGGATCGAATAGAAGAAATCGCTCCATGAGCGGCTGGCGCTGTCACTGAGGGCGATCGCCCCGGGATCCGCGTTCAGCAGTTCGGCAATGGCCGTCTTGACGCCGTGCAGGTCGTCGATGCGTTCATTCGCCGCCCGGTAGCCACCGATCTCGGCCTCGCGGCGCAGATGGTCGATGGTGGCGTCGAGGACCACATTCGGCGGGAGCGAGGAGCCCGCGCTATCGAGAAAAACCTGATTTTCACAACCGGGGGTTTCGGCCCGCAACGCCGCGATATCGAGCATACGAACGACCATATCGGTTGGTGTGTTCTCCATTTCGTCAGATTTCTTGTCACCCCCACTCGTTACCCTGGTTTGGGTCGCCGTGCGTCCCCTGCATCGGCGATCCGCATCAGACGGAGGTTGGCAATGGCTGTCACGGCGTCACCGACCGATGTGCTGCACAGTGGCCTGGCCGCATCGGAGCCGGGCGGTGAGTTCTCCTCGAGAGCCGCCGCCGAGGCTTACATCGGCAAAGTTTGTTTCAAACAGGGACCACCGCTGCTCATCGGTGCCGAACTGGAGTGGCTCACCGCGCAAGGTGAACTTTCGGCAACGAATTCGCGTCCGGACCTCAGGGTTCTCGCGGACGCACTCGGACCACATGCGCCACGGTCCATATCCCCTGATTCCCCGGCCGTTCCCTTGCCGGGAGGCAGCCGGGTCACCATCGAGCCCGGCGGCCAGATCGAACTGTCCAGCGCCCCGTTCGGCACCGCCGCCGAACTGTGTGAGCGCTTGCGGGCAGACACGATGCGCCTGCGGGAGCTGCTCGAATCCCGCGCAATCCGAACCTTTTCCGGGGCCGCCGACGCGGTCCGGCGGCCCGCGCGCGTGCTGAAGCTGCCGCGCTATCGCGCCATGGAGCGTTCCTTCGCCGGTATCGGCCCCTTCGGCGCACTCATGATGTGCAATACCGCCGCCACCCAGGTGAGCGTGGACGCGGGCGCGAATCCCGCCGAGATCGCCGCCCGCTGGCACGTCCTGCACGCGGTCGGGCCCGCTCTGCTGGCCGCCTTCGCCTGCTCGCCCGATCTGCACACCGCGCCGCCCGGCGAGTGGGCGTCGCAGCGCATGCGGGCCTGGCAGCGGCTCGACCATCTGCGCACCCGTCCGCCCCTGCTGCAGGACCGGGCCGATCCGATCACCGGCTACGCGCGCTGGGCACTGGATGTGCCGCTGCTGTGCGTCCGTCCCCGGGCGGCCCCCGCGCAGTCGACCCGGAACGGGGCCGCCCCGCGCAATCGGCTCGCGGCGGCCCCGCTGGATCGGGCCATGGCGTCCAGGCCGAATCGGCTCCGGTCGGCTCCGCAGACTCCCGATGCCGCCGATTGGAGCGCACCGCCGGGTGCGACATTCGCCGACTGGCTGTGCGGCGCGCTCGACGCGGAGATCGGCCGCCGTCCCGACCGCACGGATCTGGACTATCACCTCACCACCATGTTCCCGCCGGTCCGCGCGGCGGGGCACCTCGAGGTCCGCTACCTCGACGCGCAACCGGGTGACGGCTGGTCGGTCCCGATCCACGTGTTCGACGCACTGTTGTCGAGTCCTGAAATCGTCACGGAGGCAACGGCTCTGGCCGTTTCCACGGCGGACGCCTGGTCGGAGGCCGCCCGCCTCGGCCTGGCCGACCCGCAGTTGCGTGCCGCCGCGGTGAGCCTGCTGGAGCTGGCCACCGCGCACGCCCCTACCCCGCGAGCGGTCGCGGAACTGGCTGCGGCCACCGACCGATGTCGCCGCGGCCGACCGCCCGGTGCGGGCGATTACCCGACGCCCGGGGAGGGCGAATCCGGGGGCGGCGCATGACATTCCCCCTCGGCCGCAGCGCCCGCGTCAGCGGGATTCATCGGCCGGGGCAGCGCCCGCTGCGCACTATCCGACACTTCGGCGCGGCGGGTGCGGTTCCGGCGCGCCCGATTCACGAATTGGAAGTTCTCTCATGACTGTTCAGCATTTGCCGGGTAGCGATCGGGCGGAGACCGAAGCGCTGCGCGGACGCATTGCCGAGACCCTGGAACGGGCCCGGCGGCGGACCATCGGCTTGACCGAGTGCGTGGACGAGGCCGAGCTGGTGGCTCAGCACTCGCGCATCATGAGCCCGCTGGTGTGGGATCTCGCGCACATCGGCAATCAGGAAGAGCTGTGGCTGGTGCGCGATGTCGGCGGGCGGGAACCCGTGCGGCAGGACATCGATCAGCTCTACGACGCGTTCAAGCACGCCCGTGCCGACCGGCCCGCGCTGCCGCTGCTGAACCCGGTGCAGGCTCGCGAGTATGTCGGCACGGTGCGCGAGAAGGTGTGGGATGTGCTGGAGCACAGCCCATTACGTGGGGACGGCCTCGTCGAGGACGGTTTCGCCTTCGGCATGATCGCTCAGCACGAGCAGCAGCACGACGAGACCATGCTCGCCACGCATCAGCTGCGCACCGGCGACGCGGTGCTGTCCGCGCTGCCGGCCCCGCCCGCGCAGGTGCGGGTGAGCGGTGAAGTCGTCATTCCCGCAGGCGAATTCAGCATGGGCACCGACACCGACCCGTGGGCGCTGGACAACGAGCGCCCCGCCCACCCGGTGCACGTCGACGGTTTCGCGATCGATGCCGCGCCCATCACCAACGAGCAGTACCTCGCGTTTCTCGACGACGGCGGCTACGAGCGATCGGAACTGTGGTCCGAGGCGGGCTGGGCGCACCGCGTCGAGGCCGGGCTGACCGCACCCCAGTTCTGGGAGCAGGACGGCGGCGGCCGTTGGTGGCGACGGGTTTTCGGCACCATGCAGCCGCTGCGCGCGCACCAGCCGGTAGTGCATGTCTGCTGGTTCGAGGCCGAAGCCTTCGCCAACTGGTCGGGCAAACGCCTGCCGACGGAGGCCGAATGGGAGAAGGCCGCCCGCTTCGACCCCGCCACCGGCCGCTCTCGCCGATACCCCTGGGGCGACACCGATCCCACCGACCAGCTCGCCAATCTCGGCCAGCACCACCTGGAACCGGCCGACATCGGCGCATATCCGTCCGGTGCCTCGCCATCCGGTGTCCACCAGTTGATCGGCGACGTCTGGGAGTGGACCGCCTCCGGCTTCGACCCCTACCCGGGCTTCCACGCCTTCCCCTACCGCGAATACTCCGAAGTCTTCTACGGCGGCGACTACCGAGTCCTCCGCGGCGGCTCCTTCGGCGCCGACCAGGTTGCCGCCCGCGGCACCTTCCGCAACTGGGATCACCCCATCCGCCGCCAAATCTTCTCCGGCTTCCGCCTGGCCAGAGACCTGACCCCGGACGAACGCTGATGTGCCGCCACCTCGCCTACCTGGGCCCACCCGCCCCCGTAGGCGAAATCCTCACCCGAGGCCCGCATTCCCTACGCACCCAATCCTGGGCCCCGCGTGAAATGCGCGGCGGCGGCACCATCAACGCCGACGGCTTCGGCGTCGCCTGGTGGCACCACCCCGACGCCGCCACCCCCGACGGCGGCCCGGGCGTCATCTGGCACGGCGGCGCACCCCCGGATGCGCACGCCACACCCGAAACCCCGGTCACGCCAGGCGATCCGGTGGTCAGCCGGTACCGCAACGCGGCACCGATCTGGACCGACCCGGCCGTCGACGAAGTCCTCCCGCAGATCCGCTCCACCGCGGTCCTGGCCGCAATCCGTTCGGCCACAGTGGGAATGCCGATCGAACGCTCAGCCTGCGCCCCCTTCACCCACGGCCGCTGGGCCTTCAGCCACAACGGCGCGATCCCGGACTGGCGGCGAGTACTCACGGAGGTGGCCGCCGAATTCGGCTCACCCCCACTGCTCGAGGCCGAATCCCTCACAGATTCAGCCGCCCTCTGGGTGATCATGCGTGGCCTGCTCGACGGTGATGGCGAGGTGCTTCCCCGATCGGCGGGTCGCCTCACGAACCAGGCTGATCCACACGGTGCTGAACCGCGACAGCGGGCGGGACAACAAGCTGCCACCGCTGCGAGCTCTGGTGCGAGCGCGGAGGATTCGAGCGGCGCGGGATCCGTGCCCTGGGGCCGAGCTGACAAGCGGGCAGGGGCGCAGAGCATCGGTTCGGCGGTGGCGTTCGGGTCGACGGTCAGCATTACGTCGACTTCCGGTGTACCGCCGGAGGTTCGGGCGTGGGGGTGGGCTGCCACATCGGAGGGTGGCGAGGCCGGGTTTGGCGCTACCGGCGGGGGTGTCACGTCGGCCGCCTCCTCGACTGCGTCCGGAACGGGCGGATCTGGTTCCGTTGCGCGGGATTCGGTGACCGGTGGGATGGAGCCGGCGGAGGCGTTGCGGCGGGTCAGTGCGGCGGTGTTGGCGCGGTCGCCCAAGGCGCGGTTGAACCTCTTGTTGGGGGATGGATCGGGGGTTTGGGGGAGTACTTGGCATCACTCGTTGGCCGTGTTGGAGGGCGACGGGTTTGTTGTGGTGGCTTCGGAGCCGTTCGATGACGATTCGCGGTGGCGGCCGGTGGGGGATCGGCAGTTGGTGCGGGTTGTTGGTGGGCGGGTTGCGGTGGAGCCGCTGGAAATCGAGATCGGAAGGGCTGGTTCATGAATACGGCGACTGTGGAGATTCACCTCACCGATGAGGATTTGACTACCGCGCTGCGGGAGGATGTGCGGCGCGGGCTCACGGCGGAGCCGAAGTGGTTGCCGCCGAAGTGGTTCTATGACGCTCGGGGTAGTGAGCTGTTCGAGAAGATCACCGAGCTGCCCGAGTATTACCCGACGCGGACCGAGCGGGCGCTGTTGGAGCGGGTGGTCGGGGAGATCGCGGAGGTCGCTCAGGCCGAGGTGCTCGTCGAGCTCGGGGCGGGATCGGCGGCCAAGACTCGGCTGCTGTTGAAC
This sequence comes from Nocardia heshunensis, assembly GCF_054782115.1. NCBI lineage: Bacteria > Bacillati > Actinomycetota > Actinomycetes > Mycobacteriales > Nocardiaceae > Nocardia > Nocardia heshunensis. The sequence goes on from NZ_BAAGTC010000002.1 coordinate 77,986, forward strand.
GCGTTGAGCGCCGCCGGTCCGTTGAAGAAATATGTGCCGCAGGATGTTTCGATCTCCGCTTTGCGGATGGCAGCGGACGAGGTGGCCTCGGAGTTCCCAGGGCTGAGCGTGCACGGTGTGGTCAGCGACTTCACCGACGCGCTGGACAACCTGCCCGGCGGTGGGCGGCGCATGGTCGCCTTCCTGGGCGGGACCATCGGCAATCTGGTGCCCGCCGAGCGCGCCGAATTCCTTGGCGGCATCAGGGATGTGCTGGAGCCGGGCGAGCAACTGCTGCTGGGCGCGGGCCTGGTCATCGACGCGGCGGTGCTGGTGCCCGCCTACGACGATGCCGCCGGTGTCACCGCGGAGTTCAATCGCAATGTGCTGCATGTGCTCAACGCCCGCTTGGGCGCGAACTTCGAGCCGGAGAAGTTCGCGCATGTGGCGATCTGGGATGCCGAGCAGGAGTGGATCGAGATGCGCCTGGAAGCCACCGAGGCCATGACCGTCCGCATCCAGGACCTGGATCTGACCGTCGATTTCGCCGCCGGTGAGCAACTGCGCACCGAGATCTCGGCCAAGTTCCGCCGCGAGGTCCTCGAATCCGAGCTGGACGCAGCAGGTTTCACCACCGAGCGCGTCTGGACGGATCCTGAGGAGCGCTTCGCCTTGGTTCTCGCCGAGCGCCGCTGACGTTCGTCATCCCGGCATGCTTTTGGCCGGGATCCACACCGGCAAGGGTGGATTCCGGCCAAAGGCGCGCCGGAATGACGTGGGCGGGTCTACTTCTGGTCGGTGACTGCGGCCAGCCACGCGATGAGTGGCCGCATCTGTTCCCAGGCCGCCCGGATTTCCTTGGCGGCGCGCGGCGTGCTCAGCCACTTGGGCGCGCCGAAATCCTTTCCGGCGGTAATGGATTTGTGCCGCAGCAGTTCGATGCGCGGGTGGTCGATCTCGTAACCCTTGGGTTTGGTGGCCAGCTTGTCGCCGCCGATCCCGTATCCGGCCGAGACGAGTTGCGCGATCAGCCTTTCCAGTTCGGTGCCGCGCACCTCGTCATCGATGGCCACCCGCAGCGCGGTCAACTGAGCGGGCGAGGCGGCGTACATGCCGCCCGCCACCCGCAGTCCGGCCGCGCCGATCTGCACGTACCACCCGGAGTACTGCGCGCTGTACACCACCGCGCCCTGATGGTTCTTGTACGGCGACTTGTCCTTGGCGAAGCGCACGTCCCGGTGCGGCCGGAACATCTTGGCCTCGCCGAAGTCCGGCTCCAGTTCGGCGACAAGGGCTTTCATCGGGTCCCGCACGGACTCCTCCCACACGTGCTTGTGGGCGTTCCAGAAGGCCTTGGAGTTATCGGCTTCCAGGTCTTCGTAGAAATCCAGTCCGGCGAGCGGGAACCCGGTGAATGCGGTCATGGCTAGCCATTATTCATCGTGAGGAATTGAAGACCGCCAGCGATACACCGATTCCGATGACCATGCACACGCCGGCGGCGATGGCGGCCCACTTACCCAGCGGTTCACCCTTGTTGTTGCCGATGACGCCGAGCACGATGCCGACGATGCCGATCAGCGGACACAGCAGCAGGGCCACGCCCGCGCAGACGAATCCGATGATGGAGAAGGTCTGGGTGCCCGACCGCACCGGCGCGCCGTACGGATCGCCCGGATACGGCTGGCCGTAGGGCTGTTGACCATAGGCGGGCGGCTGACCGTACGGCTGCTGCCCGTAGGGCGGCTGCTGACCGGGTCCGAACTGTTGCGGGTAGGGCGGCGGGTTGCCCTGCGGATACGCGGGATACGGCTCGTTCGCGGGCGGAGTTCCGTAGCTCTCACCGGCCGGATACTGTGGCGCGGCGGCGGGATTGAACTGGGTGGGCTCGGGTGGCGGCGGGATCGGGCTGTCGGACTTGGATAGTTCGACCGGTTCGTCGTCGCCGCGTGGCGTGCCGGGTTCGTTCGGTGGCGTGCTCATGTCGCGCCCTCCTCGTTCGGGTGTGGTGACGCCTCTGTACGGGGTATCCCTGAACTGGACTCGCTACGCGTCGATCTAGTCGCCGGGTTCGTCCACGATGTCCATGGCGGCGAGTTCCGCGGGCCGATCGTCCTCGGCCGCGTTGCCCTCGCGCTGCCGGCGTCGCGTCCACTCTTGATCCAGTTCGGCTCCTATCCCCAGCCGCCCGGTGTCCTCGTTCTCGCGATTGCGGATCACCAGGTCTTCGGGGGGATCGGAGATGTACCGCTCGTACTCGCGGATGTCGTCTTCCTGATCGTCGTCGCCGAGGTCGTAGTCGAGATTGTCGACATCACTGTCGAAGACCTGATCGGTGTCGAAGACCTCGTCCATGATCCGGGCGTCGTCCTCGTCGGGCCGGTCGGCCATTCGGCACCACCTCTCCGCGCCATCAGCGCACCAGTAGCAAACCGCGAGTCCGCGTCCAACGCTACCGCGTGTTGTCCGAATCGGGCATCCATTGCCACCCCCATTTCACACAGAAGCGCCCCTCCCGCAGTGCGGAAGGGGCGCTGTTACTCCGTCATCCCAGCGTGCTTTTGGCTGGGATCCATGCTCAGGGTGTGGATTCCGGCCAAAAGCACGCCGGAATGACGAGGGTTATGCGTTCCCGTTGAAAAGGCCGGTGACGGAACCGTTTTCGAAGACCTCGCGGATGGTCATGGCCAGCAGCGGGGCGATCGACAGCACGGTCAGCGTGGGGAACTTCTTCTCCTCGTCGATCGGCAGCGTGTTGGTGACCACGACCTCCTTGGCCCCGCAGTTGGCGAGACGCTCGGCGGCCGGGTGCGACAGGATGCCGTGGGTGGCGGCGATGACCACGTCGACCGCGCCCGCCTCCTTGAGCACCTTGACCGCGCCGGCGATGGTGCCACCGGTGTCGATCATGTCGTCGATCAGGATGCAGGTGCGGCCCTCGACCTCACCGACCACGCGGTTGGACACGGTCTGGTTGGGCACCAGCGGGTCGCGGGTCTTGTGGATGAACGCCAGCGGCGCGTCGGCCAGCGAGTTGGCCCACTTCTCGGCGACCTTCACGCGGCCCGCGTCGGGGGACACGACCGTGATGTTGGACAGGTCGTAGTTGGTGCGGATGTGCTCGGCCAGCTGCACCTGCGCGTGCATGTGATCGACCGGGCCGTCGAAGAAGCCCTGGATCTGATCGGTGTGCAGGTCGATGGTGATGATCCGGTCCGCGCCCGCGGTCTTGAGCAGATCCGCGATCAGACGAGCCGAGATGGGCTCACGGCCGCGGTGCTTCTTGTCCTGGCGGGCGTACGGGTAGAACGGCAGCACCGAGGTGATGCGCTTGGCCGAACCACGCTTGAGCGCGTCGATCATGATGAGGTGCTCCATGACCCACTGGTTCAACGGGGCCGGGAAGCTCTGCAGCACGAAGGCGTCGGAGCCGCGGACCGATTCCTCGAACCGGACGAAGGTCTCACCGTTCGCGAAGTCGCGGGCGGTCTGGGGAGTGACGTGAACGTTGAGTTCCTTGGCCACTGCCTCGGCGAGCTCAGGATGAGCGCGCCCCGAGAACAGCATCAGATTCTTCTGGTTATCGGTAGAGAACGCGGTCACTGACGTTCGCCATCCTTTTTCTCGTCGGATATCTCGGTGGTTCCCGGTTTGTCCGGGAGCTCCGCGAGGGCCACTTCGGCCGCGCGGGCTGCATCGGTGCCGGGGCGATTGCGCTGCACCCAGCCTTCGAGGTTGCGCTGTGCACCACCCGAGACCGCGAGCGCTCCCGGTGGAACATTTCTGCGCAGTACAGTACCCGCCCCGGAGTACGCGCCATCACCCACGGTGACCGGGGCGACGAACATATTGTCGCTGCCCGTGCGAACATGCGAACCCACGGTGGTGTGGTGCTTCTTGACCCCGTCGTAATTGACGAAAACGCTGGACGCCCCGATATTGCTGTATTCGCCAATGGTGGCGTCGCCCACATAAGTCAGGTGCGGAACCTTGGAGCCGGTGCCGATCGTGGCGTTCTTCGTTTCCACGAAGGTGCCGATCTTGCCCTTCTCGCCGAGCGAGGTGCCGGGCCGCAGATAGGCGAACGGGCCGACGCTGGCGCCCGGTCCGATATTGGCCTTCTCGCCGTGCGTGCGGACCACCTTCGCGCCGTCGCCGACGGTCACGTCGGTGAGCGTGCAGTCCGGTCCGATCTCGGCGTCCTCACCGATCACGGTGTCGCCCAACAGTTGTACGCCCGGGCGGATGACGGCGTCGCGGCCGATCACCACGTTCCCGTCGATCCACGTTGTGCCCGGATCCATGATGGTGACCCCGGCGCGCATGTGCCGTTCCAGGATGTAGCGGTTGAGGGTGCGCGCGGCCCCGGCCAGCTGCACCCGATCGTTCACGCCGGTGACCTTGGCGTGGTCGAGCAGGCGCGCGCCGTGCACCGGATGCCCGGCCTCGCGGGCCAGCTTGAGCACATCGGTGAGGTAGAGCTCATGGCGAGCGTTGGCGGTATCGATGCGCGAGATCATGATTCGCAGCACGGCCGCGTCGAAGACGTAGACGCCGGAGTTGACCTCGGTGATGGCGGCCTGCGCCGGAGTGGCGTCCGCGTGCTCGACGATCTCCATCATGCGACCCTCGTCGTCGCGCACGATGCGGCCGTAGCCGTTGGGGTCCTCGGGCTCGAAAGTCAGTACGGTGACGGCGGATCCGTCGGAATAGCTGCGGTGCTCGTCGAGCAGCGCGTTGAGGGTGTGCCCGTCCAGCAGCGGCACATCGGCGTAGGTGACGAGCACGTCGCCGGCGAAATCATCGGGCATGACCTCGAGCGCGCATTGCACGGCGTGCCCGGTGCCGCGCTGTTCTTCCTGCACCGCCAGGGTGATTTGGCGGCCCAGTTCCGCCCCTACCTTGCCGACCGCGTCGCCCACCGCTTCGCGGTCATGGCCGATCACGGTGATGAGCGACGTCGGATCGATCTCGTGCGCGGCATGCAACGCGTGAGCGAGCATGCTTCGACCGGCGAGCGGGTGCAACACCTTGGGTGTCTTGGACCGCATTCGGGTTCCGGCTCCGGCGGCGAGAACGACGACGGCGGTCTGCTGTGGCATGGATCTCCCTCGGCTGCCGGTCATCGTGTGCTGGAAAGCAATGTGCGGGTCAAACCATATAGACCCTGCCTGTGAGCTCCGCCGCCAGGACTCGAACCTGAACTAACTGAACCAAAATCAGTTGTGCTGCCATTACACCACGGCGGATCGCAGCGTCATGCGGGTCTGATCCTCGCATGAACTACCCCTCAACGTCGAACCGCTTACATAGATTCGGACGTGTCTGTCGATAGGCTACCTACCGACACGCGGTGGCCTCGGTCCCCGCACCCCTGGCAGTGGAGCTCGGGGGCAGGGCGAAAGGGCAGGTGGGCGATGACGGGTAGCGAGGGAGCTCGGCCTGCGCGGGCGCGCATGACCGGTACCCAGCGCCGTCAGCAGCTCATCGAGATCGGGCGGGCGCTGTTCGCGGAGCGGGGGTACGACGCGACTTCGATAGAGGAGATCGCGGCTCGGGCGCAGGTGTCGAAACCGGTGGTGTACGAGCACTTCGGGGGTAAGGAAGGGCTCTACGCGGTCGTGGTCGATCGCGAGATGTCGATGTTGCTGGCGATGATCACGGCCTCGCTGAGCAACAACCGGTCGCGGGTGCGGCTCGAGCAGGTGGCGCTGGCGTTGCTTACATATATGGAGGAACGCACCGACGGGTTCCGGATTCTGATGCGGGATCAGCCGGTGTCGGCGGCGGAGGGGACGTATTCGTCTCTGCTCAATGAGGCCGTGAATCAGGTGGCACACATTCTCGCCGGGGATTTCGAGCGACGCGGTCTGGATCCGAATCTGGCGACGCTGTACGGGCAGGCGCTGGTGGGAATGGTTGCGACGGCGGCGACCTGGTGGCTGGACGAGCGCCAGCCGTCCAAGGAAGTGGTGGCCGCGCATCTGGTGAACCTGTGCTGGAACGGCCTCACACATTTGGAGGCCGAGCCCGTACTGAAGTCGGAATGGCCGAGCGGCAAGGGGTTATCGAACCCGGCGGTCTGAACTTTGGTCTGATATGTCTGTCCTAGCGGGGCAGAACTGGACAGTTAACCAGCGAATTGCGAAGGAGGACGGGTCGAATGCTCGAATCGGCTGGCAGCGCGCAGCCGGGTGGTACGGTTCACCCATCCTTCGAGTGCTGTTCGAACTGTGATGTCGGTCAACTTCGGGATGTCGGTCTACTTCAGGATGGCTGGTTTGATGACAGGCGGATCTGATGGCTAGGCAAGCGCGTGCGGAGATCACTCGCGATTCCGTGCTCGCGGGCGCGGCGGATGTCTTTTTGCGACTCGGCTACGCGAACGCGTCCCTGTCGGAGATCATCGCGCAGTCGAATGTGACCAAGGGCGCCTTGTACTTTCACTTCGGCTCCAAGGAAGAACTGGCCCGCGCGGTTGTCGATCAGGGCAACGAGCGACTGGTCAGCGCCTGCCAGGGATTCTTCGATCCCCGGGTGCCCGCGCTCGAGGCGTGCATCGGGATCACCTACGTGGTGGCGGATCTGACGATGAACGATCCGATGGTCGGGGCGATGCTCAAGCTCACCCATCAGATCGGCGACTATCGCGGCGCGACGGGCGACAATATCGCCAAGACGTGGGGTGAGACGCACCGTTTGCTCGCCGAACGCGCTATCGCCCAAGGTGATTTGAAGTCCGACCTGGATCCGGAAACCATCGGCCTGCTGCTGCAGGAGATGACCACCGGCGTCCACATCGTCGCGGTCAGCACCGAATCCATCGACCAGATGGCGACCCGGATGGAGCGGGCGTGGTTCTTCCTGCTCCCGAGCATCGTCCCGGACGAGAAGGTCGCCTACTTCCGCGAATTCGCGGCGCGCCGCCTCCGCCGCTACGTGCAATAACCAACTCTCGGGACTCTCAGGGGCAAGCCCCTGAAACGCCGAGAGTCCGGCCTCAGCCCTTCAGTTTTCGCCAGCCACCCGCACGGTTGTTGGCGATGATCGCGCGGAACATGGCGAGTAGGGCTGGGGCGTTGAGGGTTTCGCCCTCGGCGACGGCGATCATGCGGGCGGTCTTGTTGTCGTGGCCGCCGGTGATGATGCCCTCGGGATCGGGGACGATCGCGCCGTCGTAAAGGAAGATGTCGACAGCCTTCTTGGTGCCGAGCAGCGCGCAGATATTGCCGTCGAGCACGAAGTAAGGGCGGTAGGTGCGCTTGATCGTTTCCTCGACAGCCGGGTCCGCTTCGTGGACGAGGTCGCGGACCTGAAGGCAGATCTCCTGCTGCCAGTCGGGCAGCGTGTCGATGTAAGCGTCCACCCGCGGATCGGTCGCATAGGACATACCAACCATCCAAGCACTGCCGGAGCGTCTGCGTGCGGAACCTGTCATTGTGGGTGACTAGACTCGGTTGGTCGTCTGGAACGCCTGTCTGCGCCGAGGAGTCCGCCGCATGTCCACTCAACGTCCACCCCTGGCTGGCCTGGCTGCGGTGGCCGCTGAAGACGCCGCATTGCAGCAGGTCACGAGCCTGATCGGGCGGGAGTCCGCGATGCTGGTCGCGCCCTCGGCGGTGCGGCCGTTCGTGGCCTCGACCATTGCCGGGCAGCGGCCGCTGCTGGTGGTGACGGCCACCGGGCGCGAAGCCGATGATCTTGCAGCCGAGCTCACCGAGATCCTCGGGGATACCGTCGCGCTGTTCCCGTCGTGGGAGACGCTGCCGCACGAGCGGCTGTCGCCGGGCGCGGACACGGTCGGGCGGCGCATGCAGGTGCTGCGGCGGCTGGCGCATCCGGAGGATCCGGGTACGTCGGGTCCGCTGCGGGTGGTGGTCACCACGGTGCGTTCGCTCATGCAGCCGATGGCGGCGGGGCTGGGCGATGTCGAGCCGATCGTGCTGCGCAAGGGCGCGGAGTTCGACTTCGACGAATTGCTGCTGCGGCTGGTGGAATTCGCCTACGAGCGGGTCGACATGGTCGGCAAGCGCGGTGAGTTCGCGGTGCGCGGCGGCATCCTGGACCTCTTCCCGCCGACGGCGGATCACCCGGTGCGCGTGGAGTTCTGGGGTGATGAGGTCTCCGAGTTGCGGGCCTTCTCGGTCCAGGATCAGCGCTCCATTCACGAGGTGCCGGTCGAGCTGGTGGTCGCCCCGCCGTGCCGGGAACTGTTGCTCACCACCGCACTTCGCGAACGCGCCGCCGAGGTGGCGGAGGAGAACGCGGCCGACGCCGCCCTGGTGGAGATGCTGGAGAAGATCTCCCAGGGTATCCCGGTGGAGGGCATGGAGGCACTGCTACCGGTGCTGCAGCCCGGCGAGCTGCAACTGCTGGTCGACGTGCTGCCCCCGGAAACCCATGTGCTGCTGTGTGATCCGGAGAAGGTCCGCACCCGCTCCGCCGATCTGGTGCGCACCGGCGAGGAATTCCTGGAGGCGTCGTGGACGGCGGCCTCCTTCGGTGGGGCCGCGCCGTTGGGCGCGCACGGCCTGGATCTCGCGGCCTCCGGCTATCGCGGCCTGGATGTGGTGCACGCCGACGCCGAGCGTCGCGGCCTGCCCTGGTGGACGCTGAGTCCGCTGGCCGCCGACCATCCCGACGAGATCGTGCTGCCGGTGCTGGCCGCCGCCTCCGCGCGCGGGTCCGAGGAACTGGTCGCCACCATCTTCGCCTCGCTGCGCGCACAGGTCGTCACCGGCGGCCGCGCGGTCATCGTGGTGGCGGGACACGGTACGGCGCAACGCATTCTGGAACGCCTCGCCGACGCCGAGGTGCCCGCCGCGGCCCTGGAGCCCGGTACCGGTCCGGTGCCCGGCGTGGTTGGCGTGCTGTGCGGTTCCCTACACGACGGCATCGTTTTCGACGACGCCAAACTGGTGGTGATCGCCGAATCCGATCTCACCGGCAACCGGGTCACCGCGCCCGGCGAGGGTAAGCGGCTGCCCGCCAAGCGGCGCAACCAAGTCGATCCACTGGCGCTCACCGCCGGGGACATGGTGGTCCACGATCAGCACGGAATCGGCCGTTTCGTGGAGATGATCGAGCGCACCATTGCCGGTGCCCGGCGTGAATACCTGGTCATCGAGTATGCGCCCAGCAAGCGCGGCCAGCCGGGGGACCGGTTGTTCGTGCCGATGGACTCGCTCGATCAGCTGTCCCGGTATGTGGGCGGCGAGCTACCGAGCCTGTCCAAGCTGGGCGGGTCGGACTGGCAGAACACGAAACGCAAGGCGCGCAAGGCGGTTCGCGAGATCGCCACCGAGCTGGTGCAGCTCTACGCCGTGCGCCAGGCCGCGCCCGGCCATGCCTTCGCTCCGGATACGCCGTGGCAGCAGGAGATGGAGGACGCGTTCGCGTTCACCGAGACCGTCGATCAGCTCACCGCCATCGCCGAGGTGAAGGCGGACATGGAGAAGACGGTGCCGATGGACCGGGTGGTCTGCGGTGACGTCGGCTACGGCAAGACCGAGATCGCGGTGCGCGCGGCGTTCAAGGCGGTGCAGGACGGCAAGCAGGTGGCGGTACTCGTGCCGACAACGCTGCTGGCGCAACAGCATCTGCAGACCTTCACCGAGCGGATGGCCGGATTCCCGGTGGTGGTGAAGGGCCTGTCGCGCTTCACCGACGCGGCCGAATCGCGCGAGATCCTGGAGGGCATGACCACCAAGGATGTCGACATCGTGGTCGGCACCCACCGCCTGCTGCAGACCGGCGTCCGCTGGAAGGACCTGGGCCTGGTCATCATCGACGAGGAGCAGCGCTTCGGCGTCGAGCACAAGGAGCACATCAAGGCGCTGCGCACGCACGTGGACGTGCTGACCATGTCCGCCACGCCGATCCCGCGCACCCTGGAGATGTCGCTCGCGGGCATCCGCGAGATGTCGACGATTCTCACCCCGCCCGAGGAGCGGCATCCGGTACTCACCTACGTGGGCGCGTACAACGACAAGCAGGTGGCCGCGGCCATCCGCCGTGAACTGCTCCGCGACGGCCAGGTGTTCTACGTGCACAACCGGGTGGCCTCGATCGACAAGGCCGCCAAGCGGATTCGCGATCTGGTCCCGGAGGCGCGAGTGGTGGTCGCGCACGGGCAGATGAACGAGGACATGCTGGAGAAGACCGTGCAGGGCTTCTGGGAGCGGGAATTCGATGTGCTGGTGTGCACCACCATCATCGAGACCGGCCTGGACATCTCCAATGCCAATACCCTGCTGGTGGAACGCGCGGACGCCCTTGGCCTTTCGCAGCTGCACCAGTTGCGCGGCCGCGTCGGCCGGTCCCGGGAGCGCGGCTACGCCTACTTCCTGTACCCGCCGGAGAAGCCGCTCACCGAGACCGCCTACGACCGCCTCGCCACTATTTCGCAGAACTCGGATCTGGGCGCGGGCATGGCGGTGGCCATGAAGGACCTCGAGATTCGCGGCGCGGGCAATGTGTTGGGCGCGGAGCAGTCCGGGCATGTCGCGGGCGTCGGCTTCGACCTGTACGTGCGCCTGGTCGGCGAGGCGGTGGAGGCGTATCGGGCCGCCGCCGACGGCCGCCCGATCACGGTGGACGAGGAGGTCAAGGAGGTCCGCATCGACCTGCCGGTGGACGCGCACATCCCGCCGGACTACATCGCCTCCGACCGGCTGCGCCTCGAGGGCTACCGCAAACTTGCTGCCGCTCAGGATGATTCGGCCCTCACCGCGGTCGTCGAAGAGCTCGTCGACCGCTACGGTCCGCTGCCCGTCGAGGTAGCCCGCCTGGTCTCGGTAGCCAAACTCCGCCTCCTGGCCCGGGAGTACGCCATTGCCGAAATCGGCGTTACCGGAACCACGCTGAAGGTGTCGCCGCTGCAACTGCCCGACTCCAAACAAATGCGCCTCAAGCGCCTGTACCCCAACGCCACCTACCGGCCGACCACCGGCATCGTCCAGCTCCCGCTGCCCCGGGTCGAGGACAGCGTAGGCGCGTCGCGGGTCCGCGACGTCCAGGTCCTCCAGTTCGTCGCCGACTTCCTGCTCGCGCTGGACGGAAAGGCCCCGGGCGCAGTCGATGTCAAGGTCGCCCCGGAGGTGCTCGCCCCGCGATGAGTGCTGTGCGCCCGACCGGACATTCTCCCCGTCCGCCCCGACCTTCTCGTCATTCCGGCGTGTTCTTGGCCGGAATCCAGACTGTGGGTGTGGATCCCGGCCAAAAGCGCGCCGGGATGACGGAATGGCGGATGGGGGCGTTGGGATGACGGATGGGCATACGCGTGTCGAGGATTCCGTGAGTGGCGGGGACAGCGGCGAGGCGGCGGATATCGCTCGGATGACCGAGGCGCTGGGCGAGGCGGTCGATGTGATGGATCGGCTGTGGAACTTCGGCGGCTGGGAGGTGACGCAGACGCACGATTCGCTGCGGCCCTACCTGCTGGAGGAGACCTACGAACTGCTCGACGCCATCCAGGCCGAGGACGCCGAGACGATCAAGGAAGAGCTGGGGGACCTGCTGTTGCAGGTGCTGTTCCACTCCCGGATTGCCGAGGCCGCAGGCGAATTCACGCTGGCGGAGGTGGCCGCGGCGCTGGTGGCGAAGCTGGTGCATCGCAGCCCGCATCTGGCGGGGGAGCGCGACGCCTACGGTTTCGATCCGGCCGCCGCGGTGGCCGACAAGATCGCGGCGCAGGAAAAGGCTTGGGAGGAGCGGAAATCCGCGGAGAAGGCGCGCCGCTCCTGCCTGGACGGCATCGCCATGGCGCAACCGGCACTGGCCTTGGCGGAGAAGGTTCGCTCACGAGGTATCAAGGCCGGTTTACCCGAGGATCTGATTCCGGACGCGCTGCGGGTGGTCGAGCTGGGCGGCCCGGACAGCGCCGAGGAACGGCTGCGCAAGGCCACTCTCGGCTTCGCGGAACGCATTCGCGCCGCCGAGGACGCCGCCGAACTCGCGCGGAGTGAGCGTCGGGCGCTGGTTGCCGCGGACTGGCGGGAGTACTGGCCGCACCGCTGAGCGAAATCTCGCTACGGCCGAGCTGAATCCATTGCGGTGGCCAAAACGGGCATAGCGGAAGCGAAACCGAGCGATAACGGCGGTGTTGCCTTCGGCTCGTTTCGGCTAGCGTCAGAGGGGTGCAAGCTTCGGGGCGCGAACCGATCACCGAGTATTACCCGTCGAGAGCGGGTGCGGCAGTCGCGCTGGTCTTCTTCCTGCTGATGACCGCGCTGCCCGGATTCGTGGTGTTCGATGGTGATGAGCATGTGGTCATGCGGGTGCTGGGCGGTGTTGCCATGGCGTTGTTCGGTTTCGGGGTGTACGCCATGCTCGACGATCTGCTCAGACCGCAGCCGACGCTGCTGATCACCGATCAGGGCTTCACGTATCGCGGCTATCCGCATGTGGCGTGGGCGGAGGTGGAACGCCTGCGCCTGGGCATCGGCCGGCTGCGCAAGGGCGGCCACACCGAACGCTTCGCGGAAGTCGTGCTGCGCGATCCCGCCGAATTCCACGATCGGGTGCGGGCTCTCGGTGATGTCACCGCGCGCAAGCATCCGGACCGTCCGCTGTACATCGTGCCCGAGCGACTAGCCGTCCCGGTCCCGGCCGTGGTGGAGGCCATGCGCCGCCATCATCCGGACCTGGTGGTGCGGGCCCTCGAGGACGAACCCGCCGAGGCGCCGGACACGCCCGCCATGCCGCGCTCGGCCGACCGCGACATGGTCGAAAGCGCCTTGGTCAGTGCGCTCACCGATGCGCTTCCCGAGAACTGGCAGCTCGCGGTGCTGTGGTTCTGCCTGGTCGGCGACGACGGCCACACCGGCATCCAGGTCGACATCACCGATGCCGACCCCGAGGAATTGCAACCCTCCGAGGAGACCCTGATGCTCCTCAACCGCCTCAAGGAAGTCTGCTACGACCAGATGACCGGCACCTGGCTCAGCGGCCAGGTGGTGCTGCAGGCGTCGTCTTCCAAAGCGCAGTTCACCCTCTCCTTCAAGGAGATCCCCGACTGGCTCCCGCTGCCCGAGCCGGATGAATGCCGTCGCGAACTCGCCACCTACCCCCGAGCCGGTGACGAAATCCCGGACTGGCTGCGCGAACGCATCTCCTGACCCGGCCGGTTTCAGCCTTCGGCGAGGTAGCGCTCGACCGTGTCGACCTTGGCCTGCATGGCATTGGTGACGCCGGGCCGGATATCGGCCTTGATCACCAGGCTGCACCGCGGGGCGACTGCCGTGATGGCATCGGTGGCCTGTTTGACCACGGCCATGACCTCGTCCCATTCACCTTCGATCATGGTGAACATGGCGTTGGTCTCGTTCGGCAACCCACTGGCTCGGACGATCCGAACCGCTTCGGCGACAGCGCGGCCCACGTCCGCGCCGACGCCGAGCGGGGTGACGGAGAAGGCGACGATCAAACGTTCACGCCGTAATCGCGGGCGATACCGGCCAGACCGGAGGCGTAGCCCTGGCCGATGGCGCGGAACTTCCACTCCGGGCCGTGCCGGTAGAGCTCGCCGAAGACCATGGCGGTTTCGGTGGAGGCGTCCTCGGTGAGGTCGAAGCGAGCCAGTTCGGAATTGGTCACCGCGTCGATGACACGAATGTAGGCGTTGCGGACCTGACCGAAGGACTGGCGGCGAATGTCGGCCTCGTGGATGGAGACCGGGAAGAAGATATTGGTGATGGTCGGCGGCATGGCGGCCAGGTCGACATTGATCACCTCGTCGTCACCGTCGCCCGCGCCGGTGAGGTTGTCACCGGTGTGCTCGATGGTGCCTTCGGGGGAACGCAGGTTGTTGTAGAAGATGAAGTGCGCGTCCGAGAGCACGCGCTGGTTGGATCCGCACGCCATGGCGCTGGCATCCAGGTCGTAGTCCGCACCGGTGGTGGTGCGCACATCCCAGCCCAGTGCCACGGCGACCTTGGTCAGGTTCGGGGCTTGTTTGGACAGCGAAACGTTTCCGCCCTTGGCCAAGCTGACAGACACGCGGTCTCCTTAGTTCCTCAGTTCTGATCGGCCGCCATTGCCTTCAGCGTCGCGACCCGTTTCTCCAGATAGCGTAGTTCGGTGGCGTCCTGGACGGTGCGTTGAATTCCCGTGGCGACCTGGAAAGCCGATTGCCGATGGTCGTCGATCACCTCGACGGTCAATTCCACGCCGACATAATCGTCGGCGTCCGGCAGCGGGTCGGCGATCACGCGGGCTTTGCCGCGCGCGCACAGCGCCACATTGCCACCGCCCAGAATCAGCAGGGCCACCTCGGGTCGTTCGCGCAGCCGGGCCAGGGAACCGCGATCGGACTTGAGGCTCAGCAGGATTCGGCGATCCCCGGCGCGCACCGGCCAGGAGACCGGGATGGCGTGCGGTGCGGGATCGGTGGTCACCAGGACCGCGATGGTGTCGAGCGGCCACTCGGGGAGTACGTTGAGCTCAGGGTGTTCCTGTTGGTTCACTGTCGAGGGCTCCTGACGTTCCCGCGCGTCGGCTACCATCCGCGTCACCTCACCATCGGGGTTGCGCACAGCGGGCTGGACTGTGCTGTCGCAAGTGTATGCCGTTGCGCCGCTGGCTCGCTGGCGTCCGAATCGGGCATGCGATACGCCGGACTCGTCGGTTTCGTCGGTTACGTCTGTGAAAACACAGCCGGACCTGCGGGGAAACAGATTGACGAGAGGCGATAACGGTTGCATCATTCGTTACAGTCCCTCGTCTGAACGAGGTCATGCGAGTAACCGGCCGATGACCGCCCGGTGAAGTACGCAGCAGTTTTCCCACCGACGCGACAGGCGTCACCCAACCGAGTGAGGTGAGTGCGAATGGCATACCGGCCGTATCAGCGACGACCGTGGACCATGCCCCGCACCACCCTGTCAGCTCCGTTCTTCTGACTGCACAACGGTTTTCACGGTACGCGCCGCCTCCGGAACCCCGCCGGGCCGGCGCGGGGCCGTGTCGGCGCGCGGGGTGCAGGCGTGTGGTGCAGTGCGAACAGAGCGGAGACGGTGATGGTGGATGAGTTGGTGGGTCGGGCGACCGTGGCGAATCTGGTGGTTTCGAGCGCGGTTTTGGACGATCTGCGCTATCTGCGCGGCGAGCTGACGATGGCCGAGGTGCCGTACCTGCTGGTACGCGACGCCGACCATCGATTGGTGCTGGCCGTGGACAGCGGTCACCGGGCGGCCCTGAGACGGGTGCTGGGGGCCGCGATGGTGTCCGGATTCCGCTTCAATGAGAAGCAGCACAATGTTTTCCGGCTCAGCCGGGATCTCGATCCGGCCCACCACGTGGATATCGAGCTGTGGGAGTACCACGGTGACACGGTGGAGTGCCCGCGGCCGAATGCGTTGACCCGCATGGTCTTCGACGTGGCCGATGTGGAATCGACCACGGTGTTGCTCTACGACGCCAGCTGGCCGACCCTGGCCGGGATGTTCACCCCGCATCCGACCGATGTCGGCTTCGATATCGACCTGGTGTTCTCCTGGGTGGACGGCACCGACCCCGAATTCCGTGCTCGCCGTGCGGGAATGCTGGCGCAGGTGGTGGTCGGCGAGGGTGACGAGGCGGATGCCCGGATCCGTCAGATCGACGAATTGCGGTACGCGCTGCGGTCGGTGTACAAGAACGCGCCGTGGATCCGTCGCATCTTCATCGCCACCGATTCCCGCGTGCCGGACTGGCTGGCCGAGGACCCGAGGGTGACCGTGGTGCGGGCCGTGGATCACTTCTCGGATATCAGTGGGCTGCCGGTGTTCAATTCCCATGCGGTGGAATGCCAATTGCAGCACATCGAGGGTCTGTCGGAGCATTTCCTGTATTCGAACGACGATATGTTCTTCGCGCGGCCCGTCCGCCCGTCCATGTTCTTCACGCCCGCGGGTATCAGCCGGTATATCGAGGCGGGTACGCGAATCGGCCCGGGTACCAATAACGAACGGCGCAGCGGCTTCGAGAACGCGGCCCGCGTGAATCGTGCGCTGCTGACCAGTCGGTTCGGTCACATCATCACCCGCCACCTCGAGCACACGCCGGTTCCCTTGCGCCGCAGCGTACTGCTGGAGATGGAGCAGGTTTTCGCCGAAGACTTCGCCCGCACCCGCGCCAGCCGTTTCCGCGCGGCCACCGACATTTCGGTCACCAATTCCCTCTACCACTACTACGCCCTGCTCACCGGCCGCGCGGTCCCGCAGGAGGCGGCGAAGGTCCGCTACGTCGACACCACCATGTATACCGGCCTCGCGCTCCTCGACGGCCTCGCCAAGCGCCGCAATGTCGATTTCTTCTGCCTCAACGACGGCAGTTTCCCGGAGGTCCCGGAGGCCGAACGGGTGCGCGCCGTCTCCGAATTCCTGGACACCTATTTCTCGGAACCGGCGCCCTGGGAGAAACCCGATACCACCGCGGGGACCATGACGGCTTTCGAATCGGGCGCTGCCTAACGGGGATGAGCCACACCCTGTGAGACGCTGACCGTGAAACGTCACCTTTCCGTCTTTACGGACCAGGAAGCGAGTGCGTGTCATGGATCAGTACCAGGGTGTGCAGCAGTGGCCGGAACCCATTGTCGGGCTCGATGTCTTTCCGCCCGAGCAGCATCGACGCTGGACGGTGCTGCTGCGCGCGATCCTGGCCATTCCGCAGCTGCTGGTCCTGGTCGTCCTGGGTTTGGCGACGGCGGTGGTGGCCGTGATCGGCTGGTTCGGCGCGCTGTTCCTCGGCGCGCTCCCGGCCTGGTGTGGTGATTTCCTGCGCTCCACCCTCGCCTACACCATCCGGGTGCTGGCCTACATGTACCTGCTGGTGGACGTCTACCCGCCGTTCAGCCTCGATGTGGACGCGAATTATCCGGTGCGCGTGCAGTTCCCGGCGCCCACGCCGTTGAACCGCTTGGCCGTGTTCTTCCGCTTCATCCTGGCCATCCCGATCCTCGCGCTGTCCAGTTGGTTCAGCACCGGCTGGACGGTGATCGCCGTAATCATCTGGTTGATCATGCTGATCACCGGCCGCATGCCCGCCGCGGTCTTCCAGGCCACCGCGGCGGTGCTGCGCACCCAGGTCCGCACCGACGCCTACTGGCTGATGCTCACCCCGGCCTACCTGACCGGCGCCTTCGGCGACGGCCCCACCCCGGAACCGGGCATGCTCCCCGCCCCCGGCTACGCCCCCGCCTCCCCGACCCGCCCGCTCCTGGTCTCGCAAGCCGCAAAGGTCCTGCTCTGGATCATCCTGGTACTGGGCATCCTCTGGAGCTTCTTCAACCCCACCGGGAACTACTCCTCCGACGACACCCAGTCCTCGGCCGTGACAATGACCGACAGCGGGCTGTGACGAGCCCCAATAGTCTTCTGTTGGAATCCGATTGGTGGCGCCCGCGACCCTTTGGTCATGAACAAGAAATTCCTCGCCGCCGCCGTCCTCGCCGCCGCCTCCACCGCCACCATCCTCGGCACCGGTCCCGCCTCCGCCGACGACGTGCACCAGATCTACTTCGCCTACAACACCGACAACGGCTACGTCTCCGGCCACCTGCAGGGCTTCAGCCACGACACCTACCAGGTCGACGCCCGCGGCGGCCAGGTCATGATCGTCGACGCCGGCCCCGACTGGTCCGACACGGTAGTCACCATCACCGGCCCCACCGGCACCCTCTCCTACGAGCACCAGTGGTCCCGAGTCGTGTTGCCGTGCGACGGCTCCTACCAACTGCGCGTCTCCTCCCCCCACCACAACACCACCGACTACGGCATGAGCGTCAAGATCGACTGAATTCCCCTGACTCCAAACCGAAGTGGAGCGCACCCCGGGTGTGCTCCACTTTCGCGCGAGCTGGATATGGCCGTCGCCGCGTTTGGGACGTTGTGTCACGGGTTCGGATCACGGGGAGTGAATTCGGGGTCAGGTGGGGTGGGGGCGGGTAGTTTGCCGGGGGTTGCCCATCTAGTGTTCGGAGCCTTCTGTGACTCGCTTTTCGGCTGGTTTGGCCGTGTCTGTGGTGGCCGTGGGGTTGGTGGCTAGCGGGTGCTCGCAGTCGTCGTCGAACTCCGGTGCGCCGCAGGCGTCTACGGCGGCGGTGGTGCAGGCGAGCGGGAAGAAGCCTGCGCCGTTCGATCAGGGTGGGGTGAAGGTGGCGTTGGTGCGGCAGAGTGGGGCGGGGGACTACTTCGAGCAGTGGGGGAATGGGGCCAAGGCGCAGGCCAAGGCGGTGGGGATTGATCTGACCGTGTATGACGCGCAGGCGGATAACGCGAAGCAGGCGACCGATTTGTCCACGGCCATCAACTCGGGGGCCAAGGCGATCATTGTTGATCATGGGTTTCCGGCGACCATCGCGCCGTTGATCGATCAGGCGGTCGACAAGGGGATCACAGTGGTGACCTATGACGTCGAGTCGAGCAATCCCAAGGTGATCGCTACTCGGCAGAACGATGCCGATATCGCATCGGTGGCCATCACTGCGCTGGCGGCGGCAGTCGGCAAGAACGTGCCGGTGGGGTATGTGAATGTGGCCGGGTTTGCGCCGTTGGACAAGCGGGATGCGGTGTGGCAGCAGGCGGTTGGGGCCAACGGCTGGAATCAGGTCTTCAAGGTTGGCAAGGTGACGGACTCGACGGCTACCGACACCGTGCCGTTGGTCAGTGCCGCGTTGACGCAGCACGGTGAGGTGAAGGGGATCTTCGCGCCGTACGACGAGTTGGCCAAGGGCACGGTGCTCGCGGTGCAGAACAAGCATCTGGAGAACTCGGTGAAGGTGGTGGGTGCGGACATTTCGAACGCCGACATCCAGATCATCACGGCCGACAACAGCCCGTGGGTGGCGACCGCGGGGACCGATCCGTCCGCGGTCGGCGCGGCGGTGGTGCGGACGATCGCGTTGCAGATCGCCGGGCAGCTCGGTAAGCAGACGGTCGAGTTCCCGGCCGTCGCGGTGAGCCGGGATCTGCTGGTGTCCAAAAAGATTCAGAACCTGGATCAGCTGCGGGCGGCGTTGCCCGAGTTGAACCTCGGGCAGGTCAGTGCTGCCGACTGGATCACCGTTGTCGCTCACTGACGGTGGTGTGGCGGGGGTTTCGCTGTGTGATATCGGAATGTCCTTCGGCGGCAAGACTGTTCTGGACGGGGTGAGTCTCGATCTCGCGCCGGGCCGTGTGGTTGCGCTGCTCGGCGCGAACGGGGCGGGGAAATCCACGCTGATCAAGGTGCTGTCCGGCGTGCACCCCGGTCACCGTGGGCAGGTTGCTGTCGACGGTGTCGCAGCGCGGCTGCACAATCCGCTGGCCGCGCGGCGCCTCGGTATTCGCACCGTGCACCAGCACGTCGCCGCCGGAGTGGTGCCGGGGCTCTCGGTGGCCGAGAACCTGGTGTTCGAGGAGTTGGCGACGGGTCGCGGCACCCCGCTGCTGAGTGGACGGCGAATCCTGGCTCGGGCCAGGGAGATTCAGTCCACACTCGAACTGGGCTGGGACGACCGCACGCTCCGCCGCGATGTCGCCGAATTGGGCATCTCCGATCAGCAACTATTGATCCTGGCACGAACCTTGACCACCAGGCCCCGGCTCTTGATTCTCGACGAGCCCACCTCGGCCCTATCGGCGGCGGAGGCGAGCCGCCTGTTCGCGATCGTCGAACGCCTGCGCGCGGACGGCATCGCCGTCCTGTACGTCTCGCATCGACTGGGCGAAATCGATTCGCTCGCAGACCGATTGGTGGTGCTGCGCGACGGTCGGGTGACCGCTGATCTGCCGCGGCCCTTCGACTGGGACACGGCCCTGCGCGCGATGCTCGCCACCGCGCACACCGCGACGACACAACGCCCCGACAGCGCCGGGGCGAGCGGCGGCGAGGTCGTCCTGTCGGTGCGCGGGGTCGAGCTGCTGCCCGACCGCCGCCCACAGGATCTCGATGTGCGCGCGGGTGAAGTGACCGGTGTCGTCGGGCTGCTCGGGGCAGGGAAGACCGAGTTGGCCGAAGGGCTGTTCGGGGCACAGCCTTTCGCGAGCGGAGTGGTCGAGCTGGATGGCAAGCCGTACCGGCCCCGGCATCCCGCGGACGCGATCCGCGCGGGCGTGCACCTGGTCCCGGAGGACCGGCATGCGGATGCGCTGATACCGGGATGGTCTCTCGCCCAGAACCTTTCGCTGCCGTTCCTGCGCTCGATCTCCGGTGTCACCGGGTTGATCGCCCGGGGACGGGAGGCCGAATCGGCCCGCCGGACCATCGAGCGGCTCGGCGTCGTGACGCGCGACGAGCACAGCCTCATCGAGGAGCTGTCCGGCGGCAATCAGCAGAAGATCGTGGTGGGCCGCTGGCTGGCCCACCGCCCGCGAGTGCTGGTGCTGGACGAGCCGTTCCGCGGCGTCGACATCGGCGCCCGCCGCGATATCGGCCGCCAGGCCCGCGCGCTCGCGGGTGACGGCGCTGCCGTGCTGGTGCTCTCCGCCGACATCGACGAGGTGCTGGAAGTGGCCGACCGGGTGATCGTGCTCGTGGACGGCGACATCCGCCTCGACACCTACGATCCCGAACCCGACCGCATCCTGCACGCACTCACCGGAGAGGTGCGATGACCACCACCGACCGACCCGTACTCGCCATCGCCACAACGGATTCGACAACACGGATTCGTGAGGGCGTCGTCAAGTACGGCTTCATCGTCGTCACCCTCGCCCTGTTCGCCTACTTCCTGGCGAGCGAACCCACCTTCCGGAATTCCGCGACCCTGCTGGACATCCTGCGCTACGTCTCCGTGGCCGCCATTCTCGGTTTGGGCGTCACGCTGACCATGGCTGCAGGCGGGCTGGACATGTCGGTCGGCGCGGTCGCCGGTCTCGGTGTCTCCGTCGCCGCCGAAACAATGGTGGTGCACAACCAGGTAGGAGCAATTGCGGTCCTGGTCGTACTCGGCGCCGGTGCGCTGGCCGGGCTGGTGAATGCCGCCCTCGTGGTGCTGCTGCGCGTGCCGGACATGCTGGCCACCCTCGGCACCATGTTCGTCATCCAGGGCCTGAAGCTGATCATCGTTGACGGACAGTCGATCTCGCCGGGTATGACCTTGTCGGACGGGACGACCGCACCGGGCAAGTTCACCGCCGGATTCCTGTCCATCGATCGCGGCAGCGTTCTGGGAATCCCCGCATCCGTGCTCATCTTCGGGTTGTTGACCGTACTCGCCTGGATCTTCCTCGCCCGAACCCGGTGGGGGAGAGTGTTGTACGCGATCGGAGCCAATCGAGAAGCGGCGCGCCTCGCAGGCATCCGTGTCGGCGCGTACCGAAGCCTGGCCTACGTCCTGTCGGGCGTGCTGGCCTCGATCGGCGGGCTGATCCTGGCCGCCCGCATCGGCCAGGGCGATGTGTCCGCCGGTAATTCGCAATTGCTCGAGGCGGTGGCGGTCGCCCTGGTCGGCACCTCGGTGCTCGGACGCGGCAAGCCGAATGTGTGGGGCACGGCCCTGGGCGCGGTGCTGATCGGCATCATTTCCTCGGGCCTCACCATCGCCGGATTGCCTTATTACACACAGGATGTCGTCCAGGGTGGAGTGCTGGTGCTGGCGCTGATATTCAGTTTCACACTGTCGGGAGGCAAACGCGCATGACCGTGGACTATCGAATTCTGGAACCCGGCGATATCCCTGGTTATTTGCGCGAGCGTGGGCATTTCGCCGGAAAACCCTTCGAGGACAGCGATATCGACGTCCACGAGGTGTCAGACGGAAATCTGAACCGGGTATTCATCGCCACCCATCGTGGAGACGGCCGCAGTCTCGCGGTGAAGCAGGCCCTGCCCTGGGTGCGAGTAGCGGGACCGTCCTGGCCCATGAGTCCCGCCCGCGCGACCGCGGAGGCCCGCGCCTACCGCCGCGTCGCCGCCGTCGCACCGGAAACCATTCCGACAGTGCACGGTTACGACGCCGAGAACTACGCCCTCACCATGGAGAACCTCTCGGATCTGCGGGTGCTGCGCACGGTCCTCAACGAGGGCGGTGGCTTCGGCGGCGCATCCACCGCGGTCGGCGTCTTCGTCGCCCGACTCGCCTTCGCCACGAGCGATTTCGGCATGACCTCGGCGGAACGCAAAGCGCTGCTGGCGGAATCGGTGAACCCCGAGCTCTGCAAGATCACCGAAGACCTGGTGCTCGCCGAGCCCTACGTCGGCCATGAGCACAACCACTGGCACGAATCGGTCGCCGACCTCGCCGCCGCCTACCGTGTCGACAAGCAGCTGCGCACCGAAATCGCTGACCTGCGACACACTTTCATGTCCGGAGCGCAGGGCCTGGTCCACGGCGACCTGCACACCGGCAGCATCATGATCGGCGAGCGTGACGGCGCGGAAGTGGTCCGCATCTTCGACCCGGAATTCTCCTTCGTCGGCCCCGTCGGCTTCGATCTCGGCCTGTACTGGGGCAATGCGATCGTCGCCGAGACCCGAGCCCGCGCCCTCGGCAGCACCGGCACCCACACCGACGAAATCGACCATGCCTGGCGGGCCTTCGACTCCGAGTTCCGCGCCCTCTGGCCCACCCGCCTCGACACCTTCTTCGACGACGCCTACCTCGACCGCTTCCTGGCCCGCGTCTGGACCGACGCCCTCGGCTACGCGGGCGCCGAAATCATCCGTCGCATAGTAGGTTTCGCCCATCTGTCGGATCTGGACTCGCTCCCGGATCCGGGCCCAGCCACTCGCCGTGCACTGCTGATCGGCCGCGAACTGGTCCTGCAACGCGCCGGGCTACCGGACCCCCACGCCGTGCGAAAGCTCATCGACCAGTACTAGCGGGCTTTCGGGAACGGGCATCGTCGCCGCCACCGCGCCGCGTCCGGCGATCGAAACCGTGCCACGCGCCACAATCCGATTGCTCATCACCGGGGATCCCTTCATCGAGATTTCGGACACTCGACCAGTTTGTGTCTCGACGGTAGAAACCGCCGCTTGGCAGGGATTATCGGATTTCCAATGGCACGAAGAGGAATGCCAGTATTTATCACGGCTTGCTGGAGTCCGCGTCCCGTTGCAGGATCGCTGCAACATCTTTCGCCGCACGAAAGCCTTTGACTCCCAATGACTGTCCCAGCAAGACAGATTCTGTCCGTCGTGATCCCGGTATTGAACGAGGCGCAGAGCATCCGGGCCACCCTCGACCGGCTCACCGCGCAGGACGCCATCGACGAAATCGTGGTGGTGGACAACGGCAGTACCGATGAAACCCCCGACATTCTCGCCGCCTACGCCCTCGACAATCCGAAGGTGACGGTGGTCGACGAACCCGAACGCGGTGTCGCGCGCGCCCGCAACACCGGATTCGACAAGGCCCGAGGCGATTTCCTCGCCCGCACCGACGCCGACACCATCGTCGCCCCCGACTGGGCCGAGGTGATCCGGAGCAACTTCACCGACCACCCGGAGTACGCCGCCCTCACCGGCATCACCCGCTACTTCGATTCTCCGGTCGGCTTCTTCCTCGACCTCGGCTACTGGCTGCAGGCCAAGCGCGGTCAACTCGGCGGCCGCGTCGGCAATATGCACGGCCCGAACATGGCCATCCGCGCCACCGCCTGGGACCAGGTCCGCGCCGACACCTCCGTCACCCCCGACGTCATCGACGACCTCGACCTGGCGCTCTGCCTCACCAAGCACGACCTGCACATCGAGCAACTGACCACGATGCGCGCGCAAACCTCGGCCCGCCGTCGCCGCACCAGCCCGGCGAAATGGTGGCAGTTCCAGCTGACCGGTCTCAACACCATCAGCAAGCACGGCTACCACGTGCGGCCCTATCACCGCGTGATCATCAGCGGCGCTTGGCTGTCACACACCGTCCAGTGGCCGATCTACCGCCTCTGGGATTTCGACCGCCGCCGCTTCACCTTCCGCCCCGGCAAGGAGCGGATGTACCCGCTCGCCCACGGCGCGGCCTGACGTCAGATCCGGTGGCCTCTCACAGAACCGTCTCGCCGTCGGACTCGGAGGCCTCGGTCCGGCGGCGGAGGACGTGTGGGATGCGGGCCGCGGGGGGAATCACGATGCCGGCGTCGGCCAGGCGGTGGGCCGCCTGCTCCGGATTCGCGGGCTGGCCGACGGTGGGGCCGTGGCCGATGGGAACCACCGAGTGGACGATGGTGTCCGGGTAGATGTGCACGTAGTTGAAGGCCTGCGCGCCGTCGCGGCCGCGCTGACCGCCCTCGGCGGCGGCCATGTCCTGGCTGTAGCAGGTCGCCGAGGCCACCGAGACCGGGATGCCCGCGAAGGTGGCGTGGCTCGAAAGATGTAGGTGCCCGGCCAGAATCGCGCGGACGTCGGTGCCGTCGAGCACGTCGGCGAGGCGGCGCTGGTCGCGTAGCTCGACCAGGACGGCCAGGTCCTGCACGCAGGGGATGGGCGGGTGGTGCATGGCCAGCACGGTGCCGAAGGGCGCGGGTTCGGAGAGAACGTCACTGAGCCAGGCCAACTGGTTGTCGGTGATCTCGCCCCAGTGGTGGCCGGGAACGGTGGTGTCGAGCGCGATCACGCGCAGGCCGTCGAACATGTGCACGGCGTCGAACGGTGCGCTGGAAGGCTTTTCGTCGAGCAGGTGCTGCCGCAGCGTGCCCCGCTCGTCGTGGTTGCCCGCCACCCACACCACCGGCGCGCCGATCCGCTCGGCCCACGGCTCCACCAGATCGCGCAGCTTGCGGTACGCGTCCGCCTCGCCGCGGTCGGTGAGGTCGCCGGTGAAGACGATGGCGGTCGGCGCGATGCGGCTGGCCTCGGCCTGACCCAGCAGGCTCTCGAGGCGCGCCTCGGCGTCGACCGCACCGTAGAGCTCGGTGTCGGCAGCGATCAGATGGGTGTCGCTGAAGTGGAAAAGCACGTGATCCGGCTTGGGATACTCGGCCACTCGCGTGATGTACACGGACATCCTCCCCGGCGTTGGTGTTGCGCCGTTGCTTGCCAACTCTGTCGTCACAGCTTTGCGATGCTGACGATTGCGCTTGCCGATATCGTCGCCAGAATAGCCAAACCCGTTTCTTTCAGGTTGCCCGCGGCCAGTGACGGCATGCTTGCGAGAAGGTGAGGTTTGGGTGTCGGGCTAATGCCCCGGGCTACCCGCCAGCACCGGAAGATGTTCCTGCTCACGCACATGCAGCAGAGCCCGGAATCGGCGCAGCATCAAGGTAGCGGTGGTGGCGAGACCGGCCGTCAACCCGAGCCAGACGCCCACCGCGCCCCAATGCAAGGGGAAGGCGAACAGCAACGCAGTGGGCAATCCCACACCCCAGTAGCCGACCAGGGAGAGCCGGAACCCGGCCTTGGTGTCCTTGAGCCCGCGAAGCAGACCGACCGCAATGTTCTGTGCCGCGTCGAAGAACTGCAGCGCGATGGCGACCCACAGCAGCGTGTGCGCCACGTGTTCGGTCGCGGAATCACCGTCGGTCAGCAGCGGCCGCAACACCCAGTTCGGGACCAGCACGTAGACGACACCGGTCACGAGCGCGACCACCAATGCGTACTGCAGCGCCAGCCGCGCCACCGACCGCGCGTGCGCGAACTCGTCGCGCGCCACCGCCCGGCTCACCAGGATCGACGCCCCGTGCGAGAGCCCGATCGCCACCTGGAACACGATGTAGGTGATCTGATAGACGACATTGTGGGCGGCCAGCGCCGCCGCGCCGATACTGCCCATGACCAGCGCCAGCACCGAGAACATGCCCGCCTCGGACCCGTAGGTGAGCGCGATCGGCGTCCCCAGTCGCAGCTCCTCCCACACCGTCGCCCGGTGCACCGGCCACATCCGGACCGGCAGTGTCGCACCGAGTTTCGGGTCGCGGCGCACCATCGCCCAGAACACCCCGAAGGTGATCAGGAAGACCAGCGAGGTCGCCACGCCGACCCCGGTCAGCCCCAACTCCGGCAGCCCCGCCCAGCCGTGCATGAGCGTCAGCGCCAGCACCAGGTTCAATGCCACCGACCCGACCGTGACCAGCAGCAGCGCCTGCGGCCGCTGCATCCCGACCGTGTACTGCCGCAACACTTGAAACCACAGGCACGGCAACAGACCCGGCGCCAGCGCCACCATCATCGGCCGCGCCTCAGACAGCACCGCCGCGTCCTGGCCGAGCCATTGCAGCGCCCACCCGAGCCCGATCAGCAGCAGCCCGCCGAGCACCCCGGCCAGCGTCGCGATCAGGAAACTCGACCGCACCACCCCGAGCACCTGCGTCTCATAGCGTCGGCCCTGCTTCTCGGCGCGGCTCACCACGGTCGCCACCTGATTGCCGGTCCCGGTGATCAACCCGACGCACATGGTCCGAATCTGGTTGAACAACACCAGCGCCAGGCCGCCGGCGGCCACCTGCTGCACCCCGAGCGTCCCCATCAACGCGATATTGGTGGTGGATACCGCCACTTGAGCCAGCTGAGTCAAGGCAATGGGCGTGGCGAGCGAAGTCAGCTGTCGCCCATCGGATTGCCGGTGCCGTCGAGCGGATTCCCGGGCCGTTCCCATCATTTCGCGGCAGCCCCGCTCACGGCCGCGTCGGGGACATGAATGGTG
Source organism: Nocardia heshunensis (assembly GCF_054782115.1). Lineage (NCBI taxonomy): Bacteria > Bacillati > Actinomycetota > Actinomycetes > Mycobacteriales > Nocardiaceae > Nocardia > Nocardia heshunensis. Next base: position 104,507 of record NZ_BAAGTC010000002.1, read on the forward strand.
TGCGTGGTGGCGGACGTGCCACGCAGGACCGAGATGAACTGCGTCAGCAGGGTGGCCTCGTCGGCCAGCCGCTGCCGATGCTTCTCCAGCGCCAGGCAGACCTGGTCGTCGGTGCGGGCCAGCAACTCGCCGATCTCGTTGGCGGGCAATCCGATCGCGTGCAGCGTGTGGATCAGCGCGACCTGCTCGGTGTGATCCTCCCCGCCGGGGTGTGGCAGCGCGGTATCGAGATGCCGCAGCACCTCGATCTCGTGCGGATCGATGCGCCGCGGCGGCCGATGCCGCTCCAGCAGGCCGACGATCTCGAGCTCCCGCGTCCGGTCGAGCAGATGCCGGTCGTTCATCCACTTCTCGTCGAAGACGGTGTCCAAGTACTTCTCGCCGTCGTCATTGATGATGACGACCACGTTCGAATGCGGCGGATACTCGTCGAGGCGCTGTAGCGCCGCGAGCACCGAACTCCCCGACGAACCGCCGATCAGCAGGCCGAGTTCCGCCGCGAGCGCGCGGGCGGTCGCGAAGGCGTCGACATCGGAGACCTTGATCCGGTCCCGCTCGTCGATCAACCGCAGGTCCCGGTCCACATGGAAGCCGGGCGACGCGCCCTCGGGCGTGCCGGTCCCGGACTGCCAATAGTCGTGCGCCGGACCGCCGAACGCGATCGACCCCTCCGGCTCGACACCCACCAGGCGCGGTTCGCAGCCGCGATCCCGCAGCCCACACGCGGTGCCGAACAGTGAACCGCCGGTGCCGACCGCACCCACCAGGATGTCGACCTTCTCGAGATCCCCGAGCAGCTCCTCGGCCAGCGCGTAGTAGCCGATGCCATTGGCCGGATTGTCGTGCTGCGCCGGGAAGAACGCGGTCGGACCCTCCTGCTCGGCCAGTTCGGCCGCGCGCTCCTCGCGGGCGGAGGTCGACAACCCGTCATCGCCCTCCTCGGACACGAACACCAGCTCGGCCCCCATGGCGCGCATGGCATTCAACTTGGCCGCGGACGCGTGATGATCGACGACCGCGGTGAACCGGTACCCGCGTTCCCGCGCCACCACCGCCAGCCCCAGCCCGGTATTGCCCGACGTCGATTCGATGATGTGCCCGCCCGTCGGTAGCACCGCCCGCCGCTCGGCATCCAGCACCATGGCGCGCGCCATGCGAATCTTGGCGGCCCCCGTCGGGTTCATGGTTTCGAGCTTGAGGAACAACCGAGAACCGGTGGTCCGGCTGACGGCCAGCTCGAAAAGCGGTGTCCGTCCGATCAGATCGGACACGCGCCTGGCGATAACCGGCATCGAGGGCTTCTCCTTAGCAGAATCGTGAAACGCTGGTCGGGGATGAACGCCGCTATCGGGCGTCGCGTCGATCGGGCTCACGTACCCAATCGAATTGTGGCCCACTCGCCGAATAACTCAAAATAACCTTCGGCGGTACGGGCAATTCGTGAAATTCCGACTCATTCGAGTCCATCTGATATCCGGCCGTATTCGGGTAGACGAGCAGATCGCCGACCACCGCGGCCCGGGGGAGTGGGATGCGCCGCCAACTGAGCATGTCCGATTCCAGGCAGGAGGCGCCGCCGACACAGGTCGGCGTTGTCGATCCTGGCCGCTCTGGCCAAATGACCGGGTCCGGAAGGTATTCGGTGTCGAACCACTGTTCGGACAGGCTGAGGCTGGTGCCGTCGACGGTGAGAATGTCGTACGGAATGCCCTGAGCGTGCCTGGTTTTGCTGCCCTGTACCCGGAATACGGTGCTGCCCGCGCGGTCCAGCAGAGCGCGACCCGGTTCGATGGCGAGGCGAATATCGGCCGCTCGCAGGCGATCTCCCAGCCCGCCGTATTCGAGAATGGCGGTCAGCATCGCCGGTCCGGGTACCGGGCAGTGATACGGATAGTAGGAGTCCGGGCGTGGGGTGCGTCCCGAATGGAACCAGTCGGGCCCGACCCCGGCGAGAAACGATTCCCACTGTTCGGCGGCAAGGTAATTCACGCTGAAGCCGCCCCCGATGGAGATCAGGTCGGTGTCGTGGCCGCGTTCACGGGCCTCGAGGCAGCGGTCGATCAACAGCGCCGCGAGTTCGGCGCGGGGGGACACCTGGTAGCCGCCGAGGTGAAAACTGAAGCCCCGCAGTCGGATTGCGGCGGTGTCCAGCAGCCTCCAGGCGCTGTTCAACTCCGCGTCGGTCATGCCGAACCGGCTGGCGGAATCGGCGGGAAGTACGCGCAGGACGACGCGGGCCACGACGCCGCGATGGCGTGCGAGCCGACTCAACCGCGCGAGCTCGTCCGGGCTGTCGATGGCGATGGTGGCGTTCACGTCCGCGGCCAGCGTCAGCAGTTCATCCGATTTGGCCGGTCCCGTGACCATGATGTCGATCCCTTGGATGCCCTCGCGCAGGGCGGCCTCGAGTTCGGGACCGCTGGCGACATCGACCCCGATCCCGGCCCGGGCGCAAGCCGCTGTCACACAAGCGGATTTGTTGGCCTTCTTGCCGTAGTAGATGACCCCGTCCACCTCGCTACCGGTGAAAGCGTCCTGGAATCCGCGGATGTTCTCGACGATCTGCTCGGGGAACATCACATGGAACGGGCCTGCGACGGCGTCGGCGATTTCCCGCAACGGCCCGTCGTCGGCCAGCAGCCTCTTCTCCCATTCGCGTCGGTCCGCGCGCATAGGCGCCGCGGTAATCCCGGTGCCGGACAGGGGAGTTCCTTTCGTCGAATCAGGGGGAAATCAGTCCCAGAGCGAAACCTCGGTGCCGCGACCCTCCGCGATGGCCCGATTGGCGAGGGCGTGTGCTACCGCGATATCGGTGAGCACCAGCCCGCTGTTGTAGACGAAAATGCGCTCGTCATCGGTTAGTCGGCCGACGGCGCGGTGGTCGAGAATCTGGGGTAGCTCGGCGTCCACCCTGCGTAATCGGCCGTCCGGGCCCGCCATATCGGTTCCGGTCAGCGCCATCTGCTCGGCGCTGGTGGCCACCACCCGGTCGGCCTCGGTCAGCGTCGAGGGTGCCAGCCCATAGCCGACCAGCACCACGGTCGCGCCGGGCGCGACATCCTTGGCGTCGATGGCGACCTGTGTGCCCGGTCCTGCGGTGGCCAGAATGACATCGGCCTCCCGCGCGGCGACGTTCGGATCGCTCACGATCTCCAGCTCCGCCTGCGGATGATGCTGCAGCAGTTGCTGATACACCGCCTCCAGCCCCTCAGGATGGGTGCCGTAGAGCATCAGCCGATTGAGATTCGGATTCGCGGCCAGCAGATGCGGCAGCGCGTTGCGGCCCTGCGTGCCGGTGCCGATCAACAGCACGCTGCGCGCGCCCGGGCGGGCGCATTCGCGCACCAGCAGCGCCGACACCGCGGGCGTGCGCAGCGCCCCGACCCGCGCACAGTCCATCAAGGCGATGGGTGTGCCGGTGGCGTCGTCGTAGAGCGAGATGGTGGTGAAGTAGCGCTTGTTCGACCGATCGTGATGTGGGTCGAACTTGTAGCTGGTCTTCATGGCCACCACCCGGCGGCGACCGTCGCGGCCCAGCATGGCGTAGGCCACCGACCAGCCGTCGGGATGCGCCACGCTGAGCTTGCGGGGGTTGTCCGAATCACCGCCCGCCAGTGCGAGATACGCGTCTTCGACGGCGCGCACCACCTCGGCGGGGGAGATCGGGACATCGGCCAGATCGCTGCGCGAAAGGACCCGCAGCGGGGTTAGTCGAGCATTCACGTTCTGCTTCCTCGGCTCGTGCGGAACGGCGCCACCACGTGCTGGCCGTATCCGTCCTCGGCCGCTTCCGCCGTCCGCCGACGCTGCGGCAGCCGGATGTTCACCCGCTTGAGCCAGCGGTCGGTGCCGTCGTAGCGCGGGGTGAAGGGCACACGCCCGTGCACCACCACGTCATTGTCCACCAGCAACAGTTCACCGGGGGCCAAAGCGGCGGTGATGCAGACCCTTTCGAGCTCGTCGGCCAGGTGCCGGTACGCGGAGCGGAATTCGGGATCGGCGGCGTCGAGCGGGGTGTAGGCGGGGTCGAAGCGCAGGGTCAGCTGCCCCTCGTCGCTGCCGAGGGTGGCGACCGCCGGTGCCGGGGCATCGTCGAAGCCGGTGCCGTAGGAGACGTCGGGCAGGATCGGCAGTTGCGGTCGCAGCAGCGTGTCCCGTTGTGCCGCACTGAGTTCGGCATTGCGCACCGAGGACACCGTGGTCCCAACCCGGTCCGGGTTGCGCAAGCAGCCCAGCATGAGCAGGTTGGCGCGGTCGGGATGGAAGGCGTCCTCGGTGTGCGGGCTGAGCAGCGTGGTGCTGCTCGCCCCCGACTGTTCGTGCTCGTGTCCGGGCGTCGGCACGATGTTGTTGACCAGCCGTCCGCCCTGCTGCCCCTGCCAGCCGAAAGGCTCACCGGCACAACGGGCCAGCAGCAGCATGGCGATGTCGAGTTCGAAGGACGCCGAGCGGTGCGCGCGGTCACCGGCCTGGGTCGCGGCCTCGCGCCAGTCGTGCGGGGTGGCGGCGAGTTCGTCGTCGCTGATGGGCAGCGGGCGGACGATCGTCACGCCCGAGGCGGTGGCGGGCGGCCGCATGGCCTCGTGCACGGCGTCGGGCAGCCGCCCGTACTTGGCGTCGATGTGGCGCAGCAGGACCGGATGCGAGAGCGTGGCAGCTATCTCCGGATGGGCGCCGACTGTGACCGCTATCTCAGCCGCCATGTGGCGGATCGCGCGGGCGGCGGATTCCGGCAGGTCGCGGCGTTCGAGGTTCGAGGGGTGAAGCGTGTGACGTTCGGAGAGAACGCTTTTCACCAAGGGAAGGGCCTTCCTGGCTCGGTGGTGACGAGGTGATCTAGCTCCGGCCAACGACCGTATTCGGCCCCGGTTAATTTGGCAAGGCTTACCTAAAGGCGTGTTGAAGAAATAGCTGATCGGTATCAGACGGTAGCCGGGAGATTAGCTGAAGCGGATCGGTAGCCACGATTCGGGCGAGCCGCGTTCACGTTCCTCGCCCCGCGACCGATCCATCTGGATGATGAGAGGAGTGCGAATCCGAATGGCCGACCTCCGGGCCCGATCGACCCGCGCCGGCCTGTTGGGCACGGCGGCCGCGCTGGTATTGCTGACCGGTTGCGGCGCAGTGCATCTCACCCCGGTACCCGACGATATGCCGCCCCCGGTGGGTGCGCCGATTCCGGCGATCGACCTGGATGCGCCGGGGCGCAGCGCGATTCAGCTGGAGGGTTGGGCGAAGGAACAGCACTCGACGACCGGGATTCCGGTGACTGCGCTGGAGGCGTACGGCTACGCGGCGGCGGTGCTCGCCCGCTCCAAACCCGAATGCGGCATCGGCTGGACCACTCTCGCCGGGATCGCCAGCGTGGAGAGCCAGCACGGTTCACACGGCGGGTCCCATCTCGCCGACGACGGGACGGTGTCGCCGCCGATTCGCGGACTGCCGTTGGACGGTTCGCCGGGCCGGGCGCGCATCCTGGATACCGGTTCGACCGAAGCGAATCCGGTCTACGTGCGCGCCATGGGCCCGTTCCAGTTCATCCCCGAGACCTGGCAGCGTTGGGGCGTCGACGCCAACGGCGACGGCAAGATCGACCCGGACAATATCGACGACGCCGCCCTCACCGCCGCCCGCTACCTGTGCGCCATGGGTGGCAACATGACCACCGTCGACGGCTGGCAGAAGGCCCTGCTCACCTACAACCAATCGACCAGCTACATGAGCACCGTCCGGTACCGCGCCGCCGCCTACAGCGTCGGCCGTAGCGCCTGATCCGATTCGGGCCCGGCCCGATCCGGTCCGGGCAGCCCAGCCGGTTTATATCTTGTGGCCACGCCGATGGGGGGATGCGCAGGCCCGATTCCGGCACAGTAGGCTCGTCAGCGCACGGGTTCGCCGTGCGACCTGCCGAGTCAGCAGCCGAAGGAGTGTCGTTTCGTGGCCATCATCGAACAGGTCGGAGCTCGCGAGATCCTGGATTCGCGTGGCAACCCCACCGTCGAGGTCGAGATCGCTCTCGACGACGGCACCCTCACCCGCGCGGCCGTGCCTTCCGGCGCGTCCACCGGTGAGCACGAGGCCGTCGAGCTGCGGGATGGCGGCGACCGCTACCAGGGCAAGGGCGTGCAGAAGGCCGTCGAGGGTGTCCTCGACGAGATCGCCCCGGCCGTGATCGGTCTCGACGCCGTCGAGCAGCGCACCGTCGACCAGACCCTGCTGGATCTGGACGGCACCCCGGACAAGTCGCGTCTGGGCGCGAACGCCCTGCTGGGTGTTTCGCTGGCGGTGGCCCGCGCGGCCGCCGAGTCCTCGGGCCTGGAGCTGTTCCGCTACGTCGGCGGCCCGAACGCCCACGTCCTGCCCGTCCCGATGATGAACATCCTCAACGGTGGCGCGCACGCCGATTCCGGTGTCGACGTGCAGGAATTCATGATCGCCCCGATCGGCGCGCCGACCTTCAAGGAGTCGCTGCGCTGGGGTGCGGAGGTCTACCACACGCTGAAGTCGGTGCTGAAGGCTCAGGGCCTGTCCACCGGTCTGGGCGACGAGGGCGGTTTCGCGCCGTCGGTCGCCAACACCCGCGCCGCGCTGGACCTGATCGCCTCGGCGATCGAGAAGGCCGGTTTCAAGCTGGGCAGCGAGATAGCGCTGGCCCTGGACGTGGCCGCCACCGAGTTCTACACCACCGGTGAGGGTTACAAGTTCGAGGGCAAGCTGCACACCGCGGCCGAGATGTCGGACTTCTACGCCAACCTGCTGACCGCCTACCCGATCGTCTCGATCGAGGACCCGCTGTCGGAGGACGACTGGGACGGCTGGGTCTCGCTGACCGACTCGATCGGCGACAAGGTGCAGATCGTCGGCGACGACCTGTTCGTCACCAACCCGGAGCGCCTGGAAGAGGGCATCGCCAAGGGTGCGGCCAACGCACTGCTGGTGAAGGTCAACCAGATCGGCACCCTGACCGAGACCCTGGACGCGGTCGACCTGGCCCACCGCAACGGCTACAAGACGATGATGTCGCACCGGTCCGGCGAGACCGAGGACACCACCATCGCCGACCTGGCCGTGGCCGTCGGCTCCGGTCAGATCAAGACCGGCGCCCCGGCTCGCTCGGAGCGCGTCGCCAAGTACAACCAGCTGCTGCGCATCGAGGACGCCCTGGGTGACTCGGCTCGCTACGCCGGTGACGTGGCGTTCCCGCGTTTCGCGTTCGAAGGCTGACATAGTCGAAAGCTGAGCCCTTACGGGCTCCAAGGGAATTCAGGGGGCCGTGCCCCCTGAAACCCCGGGAGTTTGGGCAATCGGCCGATATTCGAGGTGTGACATGACGGAGCGACGGGCGCGCGGTACCAGTCCGGCAGGACGCGGTGATCGCCGCCCGTCGCGCTCGTCGCGGGCCACGCCGAAGAAGACCACGAAAACGGCTCGGTCGGAGTCGGGTTCCGGGAGCATCGGGCAGCGGGTGAGCAAGCGCCGCGCCGCCGCCAAGGCGACCCGTGCCGCGAATTCCGAACGGCACGAACGCAAGATCCTCGGCCTTTCCACGGGCCGGGCGGTGCTGCTGGCCGCGGTGCTGTGCGGGCTGGCGCTCACGCTGGCGGTGCCGCTGCGCACCTACTTCACCCAGCGCTCCGACGCCCACGAACTGGCCCTGCAGCATCACCAGCTGGAGCAGGACGTCGCGGATCTGCGCGATCGCCGTGCCCAGCAACAGGATCCGAACTACATCCGGGCCGAGGCGCGTGACCGCCTGCGCCTGGTCATGCCGGGTGAGACGCCCTATATCGTGCAGATCCCCGATATCGAGCAACCGGCCATCCCGCCCCCGGCCACCAAGGCCAAGGCGCCCGACCCCTGGTACACGCAGGTGTGGCACAGCATTTCGTCGCCACAACCGGCTGCCACCCCGGGCGCCGCCGCCACCCCGAACCCCCCGCCGCCCACTCCGGAAGGACAACCCAGGTGACCGCAGCCGAGAACGAACCCAGCGAGCGCGATCTCGCGATCGTCGCCGAACAACTGGGCCGGACTCCGCGCGGCGTACTGGCCGTGGCCTACCACACCCCCGACGGTCGGCCCGCGGTCGTGAAGACCGCGCCGAAGCTGCCCGACGGCACCCCCTTCCCGACCCTGTACTACCTCACGGACCCCCGCCTGACCGCCGAGGCGAGCCGCCTCGAGACCACCGGCCTGATGCGTGACATGTCCGAACGCCTCACCCGCGACCCGCAACTGGCCGCCTCCTACCGCGCCGCGTACGACAGTTACCTGTCCGAACGCAACGCCATCGAGGACCTCGGCACCGACTTCGCCGGCGGCGGCATGCCCGACCGCGTGAAGTGCCTGCACGTCCTCATCGCCCACTCCCTGGCCAAGGGCCCCGGCCTCAACCTCCTCGGTGACGAAGCCGTTGCCCTCGCCGCCGACCACGGCCTGCGTGGCACCGCGATCCCGGCCGACTGGCCGAAATCCGAGGAATACAACACTGATTCGCCCGCCGACGGCGAATAGGCGTCCAGCCGCGGTGGCAGCTGCCTCCAGCGGCTGCCCCGAGGTTCGATTTGCTCACAGCGGCGGCATGGGACCGTCGGGTCGGTAGGCTGCCTGATGTCCGAGACGGGCGTACCTGGCGTGCCGAAGTGGCGGCGTGGCCGCTGGCAGTCGCAGGGCCGCGGCGGTGCGGGCGGGTCCGGCGGAATGTGTTCAGAACTAGTCGAATTCAGAGGTCAGGCATGAGCAACGCGGAATTCGCCCAGAGTGCGGCCGGGGCCGGGAGTGCGGCGGCCGAGGGGCACGAGCGGATCGCGGCGGTCGACTGCGGGACGAATTCGATTCGGTTGCTGATCGCCGACGTGACGCGGGACGCGGACGGCAAGCCGTATTTGATCGATGTGCATCGGGAGATGCGGATCGTGCGGCTCGGTCAGGGCGTGGACGCGACCGGCGAGCTGAATCCCGAAGCGATCGAACGCACTCGGGTGGCCCTGCACGACTACGTCGAGCTGATGTTGAAGCACGGCGTGGCGCGGGTCCGGATGACCGCAACCTCGGCGACGCGGGATGCCGCCAATCGCGAGGACTTCTTCACCATGACCGGTGTGGAGCTGGGCCGCGTGGTGGAGGGGGCGCAGGCCGAGGTCATCTCCGGAGATGAGGAGGCGCGGCTGTCTTTCTCGGGGGCGGTGGGCGAACTCTCCAGTGCCGATGGGCCTTTCGTGGTGGTGGATCTCGGCGGCGGGTCCACCGAGGTGGTGCTCGGCGACGCCTCCGGAGTGCAATCCGCGTACTCGGCCGATATCGGCTGCGTGCGGATCACCGAGCGCTGCCTGCACGGCAATCCGCCGACCCGCGAGGAGGTCGCGTCGGCACGGTTCTTCGCCTCGGAGCGGCTGGCGCAGGCGTTCGGCGTGGTGCCGGTGGAGCGGGCGCGGACCTGGGTGGGCGTGGCCGGGACCATGACCACGATCGCCGCGGTGTCGCTGGATCTGCCCGAATACGATTCGGAGCGGGTGCATCTCACCCGGCTGCCGCTGGCCGAACTGCGCAAGGTGTGCGATCGGCTGATCGGCATGAACCACGACGAGCGGGCCGCGCTCGGGCCCATGCATCCGGGCCGGGTCGATGTGATCGGCGGTGGCGCGGTGATAGCCGAAGTGCTCGCCGATGAGCTGGCGCGGCGGGCCGGAATCAGCGAGCTGATCGTCAGCGAACACGACATTCTGGACGGCATCGCGCTCTCCATTGCCTGATCAGGGCGGGCTGATCGCCCGATCAGGGCACTTATCAAGCAGATTGAGGGCTTTTGTCCTTCGCCCTGCTCGTCCTCGGCTTTCCCCGGGCAATTGTGACGTAGGTTAATACCTGAGGTTGCTGTCAGATTGCCCTATATGGGAGGGTCTCGGGTATGTCAGGAGTAGCTAACCCCGCGAAACCGGCCACCGAACGGACCTTGTTCGGCCACCCCATCGGTATCGCGAATCTGTTCGGTGTCGAGCTGTGGGAACGATTCTCGTTCTACGGCATGCTCACGATTCTCGGCTACTACCTGTACTACACGGCCGCCGACGGCGGTCTCGGCATCTCCAAGTCCACCGCCACCGGCATCGTCGGCGCGTACGGCGGTCTCGTCTATCTCTCGACCGTGCTGGGCGCGTGGGTCGCCGACCGCATCCTCGGCTCGGAGCGCACCGTCTTCTACGGCGGCGTCATCGTCATGGCGGGTCACATCGCGCTGGCGATCCTGCCCGGCCTCACCGGCGTTGGCGTCGGTCTGGTGCTGGTCGCGCTCGGCTCGGGCGGGTTGAAGGCGAATGCCTCCTCGTTGCTGGGCACCCTCTACGACAAGGACGACCCGCGCGCGGACGGCGGCTTCACGCTGTTCTATCTGGGCATCAACCTGGGTGCTTTCGCCGGTCCGCTGATCACCGGTCTGCTGCAGGACCACGTCGGCTTCCACTACGGCTTCGGCGCGGCCGCCGTCGGTATGGCCATCGGCCTGACCCAGTACGTTGTCTTCCGCCGCAATCTCGGCGAGCACGGGCGCGATGTGCCGAACCCGCTGCCGCGCACCGCGATTCCGAAGGTGGTCGCGGCCTTCGCGGCCATCCTGGTGGCCATCGCCATCGCCTGGGCGGTCAAGCTGGTGACCCTGTCGAATCTGCCCGACGCCACCACCGTGGTGATCATCGCCGCCTCGATCGCCTACTTCGCCATCATGCTGACCAGCGAGAAGGTATCCGCGATCGAACGCACCCGGGTGCGCGCGTACATGCCGCTGTTCGTCGCCAATGCCGTGTTCTGGTCGCTGTTCCAGCAGATCTTCACCGTCCTCGCGGTGTACTCCGACGAGCGCATGAACTGGTCCATCTTCGGCTGGACCGCGCCCTCGAACTGGATCGGCTCGATGGAGCCGGTGTGGATCATCGCGCTGTCGCCGCTGTTCGCGGTCATGTGGACCCGCCTGGGCCGCCGGGCCCCGAGCACCCCGCGCAAGTTCTCGCTCGGCGTGATCGGCATGGGCGCGGCGTTCCTGCTGTTCACGCTGTTCTCCGGCAGCCACGGCAAGTCGGTGTCGTTCGTGATCGTGTTCTTCATCCTCGGCGCGTTCGCGATCTCGGAACTGATGCTCTCCCCGATCGGCCTCTCGGTCACAACCAAGCTGGCCCCCAAGGTCTTCCGCTCGCAGATGATGGCCCTCTACTTCTTCTCCGTCGGCATCGGCACCTCGATGTCGGGCGTGCTCTCGAAGTTCTACGACCCCTCCCACGAGCTCGCCTACTTCGGCATCACCGGTGTGGTGGCCATGATCGTCGGCGCCTGCGTCTGGGCCGTCGCGCCCTGGATCACCCGTCACATGGAGGGCGTGCACTGAGACCGGTCGTCAGTACTTAAGTACGACAGATTCCGGGGCGCTCGGATCTTCATAACGTTGTTCTCATCAAGTTCGGAACAACGAGGAGAACACCATGAGCGACATGAACGAGCTGGTCGAGCGCTACCTGACCGCCTGGAACACCACCGATGCGAGCGCCCGGGCGGCCCTGGTGGCCGAGCTCTTCACCGAGGACGCGGAATACACCGACCCGCTGGTTTCGGTGCGCGGCCACGCCGGACTCGACGCCACCATCGCGGCCGTGCAGGGCCAGTTCGCGGGCCTGGAATTCAGCCTCGGCGCGGCGGTCGACAGCAACCACCACATTGCCCGGTTCACCTGGAACCTGGGCGCGCCCGGCGCGGAGCCGCTGGTCGTCGGGTTCGATGTGGCGGCCATCGCCGAGGACGGCCGCATCGAGCGGGTGTACGGGTTCCTCGATCAGGTGCCCGCGGGGCTCTGAGACCGGATGTCACCTCAATTGCGCGGCAAGCTCTTTCAGCTCGCCGCGCGAGGTGACACCGAGTTTCGGATACGCCTTGTAGAGGTGATAGCCCACGGTGCGGTGGCTGAGGAACATCTGCGCGGCGATATCCCGATTCGACAACCCCTGGGCGGCCAGCCGGACGATCTGCAACTCCTGCGGAGTAAGTCCGGTGGCCGCGTTGGGGGTTGGCGTCGTATCGGCCCCCACGGCATCGACGGCCTCGGCAGCTCCCGCGGCGGTCAACTCGTTGCGCGCCCGCCGCGCCCACGGGGCCAGTTCCAGTCGCTCGAAGACTTCGAGGGCCTCGTAGAGCCGGGTGCGGGCCTCGGATTTGCGGCGGGCCCGGCGCAGCCATTCGCCGAACAGCAAAGCGGTGCGGGCGAATTCGATCGGCCGGGCCTCACGATCGTGAATCTCGAGCGCCCGCAGGTACAGTTCCTCGGCTCGCTCGTCCTCGAGCAGTGCGCGGCAGCGCAGCGCCAGGGCCTCGGCCCAAGGCTGGCCTACCGACTGCGCCCAGCCTTCGAAGTTCGCGGCGGGCGTCTCGGCGCGCTCGGCGGCACCGAGCCGAACCGCCGCCTCCACCAGGTCGGGGATCGAGCGGGTCGCGCAAATGTGATGGTTGAAGGGCGATTTCGTCAAGCGCTCGAAGCGTGACAGCGCCGCTTCGGCGCGTCCGGCTCCCAATTCCAGCAGCCCCAATGACCAATGCGCCCACGGCGCACCGGGTGCGGTGGCTCCCGGGGTGTCCCCGGTGAGCCCGAGTTCCGCATACGCCCGGCACTCGTCCTCGTCCCCGCGCAGGGCCGCCAGCTGCGCCAGGACACTGCTGAGTTGGCGTACCCACTGCTGCTGCCCGGTGTCGCGCGCGAGATCGCGGGCCTCGATCGTGGTGGCGCGCGCATCCCGCAGCCGCCCGGTGAATATCTCGGCCTCGGCCGCGAAGAACAGCACGGTCGGCAGCCGCCCGGCCGCACCGGCGGCGCGATACCCGGCCTCCAGCGACCGGGCGAGTTCCGAAGCCGGCCCATCCTGCCCGCGCGAGAGCGCAATCCCGCACAGGATCAGCAGAACCTGATCCGAAACCGTTCCCCGAGCGCGGATCTCGCCGAGAATATCGTCGAGTGCCAGGGGAGTGCCGGGGCCGCGGCCGAAGAGTCCGCCGATGAAACGCACCACCGGCGTCACCGGCAACTCGTCCGAGAGCCGCAGCTCGGCAAGCTGTTTCAAGACCTCCCGCAACTCGGCCTCGCCCAGATACCATCCGGTGTGCATGGCCTGCACCAGCATGTCCGCCGCCTGCTCGGGCGCGGTGGCCGCGATGCTCGCCGCCGCGTCGGTCAACAGCCGGTGTGCGTCGGGAAACTCGCCCTGCCAGAAGCGGGCCAGCGCCTGTACCTGGGAGAGGCTGGCGCGCAATGCATCCGAGTCGACCTCGCGTGCGGTGCGCCGGGCCAGCTCACCGGCGCGTTCCAGCTCACCCGACTCCAGCGCGGCCTGCGCGGCGAGGGTCTGCCGCCGGGTCCGATCCGCGGCCTGCTCGCTGAGCCGGGCCGCTCGCTCGTAGGCGGCGGCCGCGGCCCGGAATCCACCGCGCTCGCGAGCCCGAATCGCATTGCGCTCCAGGGCATTCGCCACCTCGGCGTCGGGGCCGACCGCGGCCGCCGCGCGATGCCACGCCTGTCGGTCGGCCTGTTCGGGTGCGTCCAGGGCGTCGGCCAATGCGCGGTGCACCGCCATCCGCATTCCCAGCGGGGCGCGCTGGTAGACGGCGGCGCGAATCAATGGATGCCGGAAGGTGATCGGCGAATCGATGCCCACGCCCCGGTGTAGCAGCCCGGCCGCCTCGGCGGGTCCGAGGTCGTCCACACCGGAGCCGAGCGCGGTGGCGGCGCGCAGGATGACGGCGGGTTCGCAGCTCTCGTCGACGGCCATCACCGTCAACAGAGTCCGGGTCGGCTCGGGCAGGCGGCTGATGCGGCCGTGGAAGGCCAGCCGCAGCCGATCGGTCAGCGGCAGTGCACCGGCGCTGAGGTCGGCGGTCGGCTCGGCCGCCATGGCCACCGGCAGTTCGCGCAGGGCCAGTGGATTGCCCTGAGCCTCGGCCAGCAGCCGATAGCGCACCGCCGGGGTGAGCGCGTGCTCGTCCAGCAGCGCCGCCGACGCCTCGGGCGACAATCCCGTCAGAGGTGTTTCGGGGAGGCCGGTCGTTTCGAAGGAGCCCTCGCCCTCGCGGACGCCGAACAGCAGCGCCACCCCCTCGGCCTGCAGACGGCGGGCCGCGAACAGCAACGCGTGCTGCGATGCCCGGTCCAGCCATTGCGCATCATCGACGACGACCAGCAACCCGGTGCCCTCGGCGTACTCGGTGAGCAGTGAGAGCACCGCCAAACCGGTCAGCATGGGCTCGCCGCCGCCGGGGCCCAGCCCCAGGGCGCCGGTCAGCGCGACCCGCTGGGGTTCCGGCAGACCCGGCAGCCGGTCGAGGGCGGGGCGCAGCAGCAATTGCAGCCCGGCGAACGGTAATTCGGCCTCGGCCTCGATGCCGGTGCCGCGCAATACCCGGAGGTCACGCGCGTGCGCGACGGCGTAGTCCAGCAGGGCGGTCTTGCCGATGCCCGCTTCGCCGCGCAGCACCAGCACGGCGCTGTGCCCCTCGCGCGCGCCCGCGATCAGTGTCTCGAGTGTCTGTTGCTCGCGCTCGCGTCCCCGCAGCTGCGGAATATGTACGGCCACGGTCGTTCTCACATCCTCCATCGGTCACCATCATGGCGGTTTCCGGTCGCGGCGGACGTGATCTGGCTCACCAAGCGATCTTGATGATGGTGATATCACCTGATAGGGGCCGGTTTTCGGGGTGGTAGCTGGTTGTCGAGCCCGCATTAATCGGGTGAAATTTGTCGGACCCCGACGGAATACTGGGTCGCGACCGATGAGTTGTGCGTGCTGTCCCCGTCTGTACCGGTGTGGCACCGGACAGTGCAGTCGCCGACTCGACATCGGTCCACGTAACCCCTCGAACACGATTAGCCGGAGGTTCTTCCGATGCCCGACATATCCGCTAGCTCGACCAAGCAGCGGACGCCAACCGTCATCCGGTTGTTGGTGCTCGCGACCTTCACGGTGATCTTGAACGAGACCATCATGATCAATGCGATCCCGCGTCTCATGAAGGATCTGCACGTCTCCAGCGAACTGACCGCCCAGTGGGTTTCTACCGCGTTCATGCTCACCATGGCGGCGGTCATCCCGGTCACCGGTTGGTTCCTGCAGCGGGTCACCACCCGCCGCGCCTACGCCCTCGCCATGGGAACCTTCCTGGTCGGTACCGCGCTGGCCGCGGTCGCGCCGACGTTCGCGGTGCTGCTGGTCGGCCGTGTGATCCAGGCGGGCGGCACCGCGGTCATGATGCCGCTGCTGATGACCACCCTGATGACCGTCGTCCCCGAGAACGATCGCGGGCGGGTCATGGGCAATGTCACCCTGGCCATCTCGGTGGCTCCGGCCATGGGCCCGGTCATCTCCGGCCTGGTGCTGCAGATCGGCTCCTGGCGTTGGCTGTTCGTGCTGGTGCTCCCCATCGCCGCGGCGGTGACGGCCTTCGGCCTGCGCAATCTGGAGAATGTCGGTGAGCCGCAGCCAGGTTCGATCGACTGGCTCAGCGTGCTGTTCGCGGCCTTCGGTTTCGGTGGACTGGTGTACGGCCTGAGCAAGTTCGCCGGTGGCAGCACGGCCGTTCCGGCGCTGATCGTCGCCGGTGGTGCGGCCCTGATCGCCATCTTCGCCTTCCGGCAGATTTCCCTGCAGCGCAAGGGCACTCCGCTGCTGGACCTGCGTGTCCTGCTGGCCCCCACCTACACCAAGTCGCTCATCCTCATGGCGGTGGCCTTCCTGGCCATGATGGGTTCGATGATCCTGCTGCCCCTGTACCTGCAGAACCTGCGCGAGCTGACCCCGCTGAAGACCGGTCTGCTGGTCATGCCGGGTGGTCTGGCGATGGGTCTGCTCGGCCCCACGGTCGGCAAGATCTTCGACCGGTTCGGTGGCCGGGTGCTGGTGATTCCCGGCGCGATCGGCATTACCGCCGCGCTCGCGGGCTTCACCCAGCTGTCGCTGACCTCGCCGTACGTCCTGCTGGTGGCGATGCACGTGCTGCTCATGGTGTCGCTGGCGGCGACCTTCACCCCGGTCTTCACCCTGGGCCTGGGCGCGCTGCCGATGCACCTGTACTCGCACGGCAGTTCCATGCTGGCGACCCTGCAGCAGGTGGCGGCCGCGTTCGGTACCGCGCTGGTGGTGACGGTCATGACCTCGCGGGCCAAGGATGTCGCCCAGACCGTCTCCAACCCGCTGGAGGCGCATCTGTCCGGTATGCGGATGGCGTTCGCGGTCTCCGCGGCCCTGTCCATCGTGGTGATCGTGATGGCGGTGCTGCTGCCCAGTCGTTCGGCGACGGGGCATCACGGTGCCGAGATCCCGGATGTGGTCGAGGATTCCGAGCTACCGGAACTGGTCAAGGACTGACGCTCGTAAGAAGTTGAAAGCGCCCACGGCGGAATGCCGTGGGCGCTTTCGCGTTGTCAGACCGCGAATTTCACCGCGAGGGCGATACCGCATCCGGCGGCGATCACGCGCAGGCTGTTGCTCGGTAGCCGCCGCGCGACCACCGGGCCGACCCGCCCGCCCAGCAGGAAGCCCAGGGCCAGCGGTGCGACGTAGGCCCAGTGCACGGGACCGTAGAACGCGAAACCGATGGCGGCCGAACCGTTCGCGCACATCGAGGTGATGCTCTTGACCGCATTGGCGCGCTGCGGCGACCACTCCGGATACATGGCCGAGATGAGCGCGAGGATCAGAATCCCGCCCGCCGCACCGAAATACCCGGCGTAGATAGCGGCCCCGAACAGCAGCATCCCCAACAATCGGTTGCGCCAGGTTCTTTCGGCGTGGCTCGTGTGCTGCCAGCGGCGAGCCAGATGCGGTTGCGCGAGCAGGAACACCGAGGCGCCGCCGATCAGGAACGGCACCACCACCTGGAAGGTCGATGCGGGCGCGACCAGCAGCAGTACCGCCCCGATCGCGCCGCCGACCGCCGCGACCACCCCGAGCCGCAGCACCGTGCGCCGCGTTCCCGCGAGTTCCTGCCGCGACCCCGCCGCCGCCCCGACCCCCGTGAAGATCAGCGCCACCGTGTTGGTGACATTTGCGGCGACCGGCATCAAGCCCATACCGAGCAGGGCCGGATACGACACCAGCGAGGCCAGACTGACCAGCACACTGACCAATCCGGCCGCGAAACCCACCGCGATCAACTCGACCGCCACGACCGCGGTCACCGACGTTCACCGGGCCGGGAACAAGAACACCCAGCACTCACCCGGACATCCTACGAATTCGCCGCGACCGGTTCGCGCGGGCATCCCCGGCCCGGACGATAACCATTCCTTATCGCTACGAGCGCGGGTTGCTCATTGGCCGACGCGGTGATCTCCGGTGAACTGAATGCCATGAGCAGCACAGCAGAAACCCGCACCGTGATCGAGAACTACATCCGCGCCCTGCAGACCGGCGAGGCCGTCGAACGCCGCCGCGAATTCTTCACCGAAGATGCCACCTGGACCCTGGCGGGCGACCTCCCCACCTCGGGCACCTGGACCGGCCCCGACGGCATCTTCCACGGCTTCCTCCCCGCCATGCTCGCCCGCTTCGACACGACCCAGCCGATGAGCCAGGACGTCCGTGGGGTCTTCGCCGACGGTGACCACGCCATCGCCGAATGGACCACCCGCGCAACGACAGTGGCGGGCGAGGAGTACGTCAACGCCGTGGTGATCGCCTTCCGCGTCGCGGACGGCCGCATCGCGGAAGCCCGCGAATACTTCGACACCGCCTACGCCGCCCGACTTCTCTTCCCCGCAAGCTGATTTCGGCGATCTGCGCGGTGTCAGTAGTAGGTGGGTGCGCCGAAGTCGATGGGGGCGCGGTTCTTCGGGTCCGGGCCGTATTGGTTGGGACCGTAGTTGCCGTCCTGCAGCGAGAAGACGAGCAGGGTGATGCCGCCGATGAACGGCACAATGGCGATCAGCAGCCACCACCCGGAGTAACCGGCATCGTGCAGGCGGCGCACGCGCACCGACACCGATGGCAGGAACAGACCGATGAATACGACGATGAACAGCAACGACGCCGGTGAACCGTCATCGGACGTCGCTCCCGAGAGCGCCCCGCTGAGCACCGCGCCGCCGATAATAATCAGGTAGTAGAACAGCGTGAACCACCAGAACTCGCTACGCGTCGCCCGCCCACTGAAAGTGGCGTACTGCGAAAACGCAGCCTTGATAGCCGCCCCGAAACCCATGAACCCTCCCCGAAAAGCAATCGAACCCGGGCATTAATTCACAGCCTGGTCCAGCCCGCAACTCGGCGTTTCGCGTCACCTCAAGTGGGGGAAGTGCTTTCGGGCGGTGGATCCCCCTAAGGTTCTCCTGCCGTTGCGAGACGGTCCAGCACGAATCCGATGTGATGGCTGGTGCCGATGGCTCGCCACGTGGATCCGTTGCCCGGCCCGTTCAGCGTGGCAGCTCGATCGCCGTGATCCTGCCAGGCTCGACTCGCGATTTGCTCATCGCCCCAGGTCAATCCACGCGTGAACTCCGACCTCGCGGCCATCTGACTGCAGATATCGAAGAATCGGGCGAAACCGTCGGTCCTGCGGTATTTCAGAACGAGCCACGACCCAGCAGCGGTGTACCGAAGCTGTGGAGGCGGACCGTGACCCTTGCCGGGTGGAAGTATCGGATGCGCGACACCATAGTCACCGAAGGTCGGAATTCTGCTGTGTCCGAGCAGTTGTCGCCGGACATCGCGCCAGAGGGTGACTTCCTTGCGGTCGATTCGAGTGAGGAGCTTCGGCTCGACGTCACGGAGATCGGGCGGAAATGCCCCGCCTGCAAGTGTTATGGACATCCATTCGTCGAGATGCGGTAGGCCGAGCACTGCCGTCAGGGCAGCTCGGGTCTTACGGTCGACGTCTGCATCATCGGAGATACATCCGAAGTCGAGTACGAGATGAACTCTGCCGCTGGGCATTCCCAGAGCAGCGAGGGCTCTGCTTATCCGCACTGCGAGGAGGTGAATGTTACGGCCGGACAGGTCTGGCGATGTGAGACGCAGGCAGACCGGCTGATGCAGCGATCGGCGTACGGCCTCCCCGACCTCGTGGAGAACCTGCTGTGAATCCGACAGTCGTACAGCGGGAATGACGCCCAATTGAGCACTGCCGAAGCAGTTCTCGACGACCTGCGCCGTAGGATTCCAGTCGGCTGCCGGAGGCAGGTTGTGGACATCGACGATCAGATCGAGACAAATCCTCCAGTGTTTGCGCAGTGCGTCCAAGGTCGTATTGAGTGCGAGTTTCAGTATCGTCGGCGGTGGTCGAGGTTCGATACGCATCTCATCGGTGGGGACGATCTCGATCAGCGGTACGCAGAACTCGCCGAGGCCTGGCTTCATGTTCTCGAGAGCGGTTAGCTCACCGCGCCGACTCTTCAAGATCGGCATATACCGTGGCGTGGTGTCCATCTGCGGGCTACCGACCGGGGGTGGCGACGATGCCTGGCATCCGAATCACCTGTCCTACAAGCGGTCCGCCTCGATCGCACAGCTCGAGGCGCTGCTCGTAGTATCCGGCTGAGTCGCAACCCGCGGGTGTCGTCTCGGCACGAGGTTGGACGGATGGCCAAATCCGTCACATGCCGGGCACTCGAGGTCAGTGTTCAGCCCAAGTGGGGGAAGTGCTTTCGGGCGGTGACTACCGGGGAATTCGGGGTCAGCTGGAGGACGGAGACGGTGACGTCGGTGGTGGAGCCGGATTGGAATTTGGTGGGCTCGCCGAACAATTGCAGCAGCTGAACGGGATTCACCGCGACTGTGGCCTGTTGGGGTTGGCCGATGCAGGTGGCGGGGGCTAGGGCGGTGCCGGTGACGCCGGGGCCGTTGATGCCCGGGGCCAGGAAGGGGGTTTCTCGCACCGTGACCGATAGTTCTGCGCCGAGGCCGGGGGCGCATTGGTAGGAAATGCTCACCACGGCATTGCCATTGGACGCGATGGCGGTGTCGACGGTGAGGGGAGCGTCTGCGGCTGCGGTAGCGCAGGTCAGGGCTGTGGCGGCGGCTAGTGCGCCGAGAACGACGACGAGATGTGGTGCGCGCACGGGGATTCCTTCAATGCCATTGGCCTGCACGATTTTTCGAGATTCGGCGGTGGCTCGGGACAGACAATAGCGGATAACGGACCAACCGTGACGAATTTTTGGTGGTTATTCCTGGGTAGGGCCCGGCTATTCCTCGACGGTGATGGTCAGCCGGGGTTTGCCGGGCTCGTTGTCACCGGCGACCAGTTGCCAGACCGAATCGATCATGGGGGCCAGCAGGAGTTCGCCGAACTGGCGGACCAGTACCGCGACCACCTGGGTGGATTCGCGGCGTGCGGTGGAGGCCAGGCCCGCCTCGCGCAGTTGCAGCACCTCGCTGCGGGTCAGCTCGACCAGGCGCTCCAGGAATTTCAGCTGGGTGGGCTCGGGTTCGAGGACGGCCCGGCGCAGGTAGTTCACCACCGCGGGGTTCTCGCGCAGCATCTGCCGGACGGCCTCGTCGCGGGCGGCGGCGACCTCGGTGGCGGTGCCGACGCCCGGCACGGAATGCACTGCCTGATAGAAGAATTCGCTCACCAGCTGGTCGACCGCGTCGCGCAGTCCGGCCTTCGTCTTGAAGTGGTGCTGGACCAGGCCGAGGGTGACACCGGCTTCCGCGGCGACCGCGCGCAGCGAGACCCGGGATTCGCCGTACTGGGCGAACAGATCCATCGCGGCATTGCGGATGCGCGCCTTGGCGGTCAGGTCCTCATTGGTGGCCCGTGGATTCAGCATCGCCCCTCGACTGGTCGGTGATCGGGTCAGTCTACGTCGCGTAGTGATAGCTGGTCTTTTGCATAGAGAAGCCTACTGTTGACCCATTGACTATACAGCCGTATCGTTCGCTGCCATGGAGGTATTAAAGCCGCGCCCCCTGGATGGCGTCGAAGTCGTCTCGCTGGCGGTCAACCTGCCCGGCCCGTTGGCCGCCGCTCGGCTGGCCGAACTGGGTGCGACGGTGACCAAGGTCGAGCCGCCCGCCGGTGACCCGCTCGCCGCGGCCGCGCCGGACTGGTACAGCGCGCTCATCGCCCCGCAGACCGTCGTCACCCTCGATCTCAAGCAGGAGGCCGATCGCGCCAAGCTCGACGAGTTGCTCGCCACCGCGGACCTGCTGATCACCTCGATGCGCCCCAGCGCGCTCGCGAAACTCGGTCTCGCGCAGCCGCAGGAGCGTTTCCCACGCCTCTCGCTCATCGAAATCGTCGGGCACGCCGAGGATCCCGAGGTACCCGGACACGATCTGAACTATCAGGCCGTGCACGCCACCCTCACCCCGCCGCATATGCCGACCGTCCCGGTCGCCGACATGCTGGGTGCCGAACGCGCCGTCTCCACCGCGCTCGCCGCCCTGGTCGCCCGCGCGAACACCGGCGCGGGACAGCCCTTTCGGGTCGCGCTGGAGGAGGCCGCTGCCCGGGCCGGTGACGCCGTCCGCTACCGCCTGATGGGTCCGGACGCGATCCTCGGCGGCGCGTTCCCGGGTTACGGCATCTACGCCTGCAGGGACGGCCACATCGCGCTCGGCGCGGTGGAGCCGCACTTCTTCCTCGGCACCATCGCGCTCTTCGGCGCCAGTGGCGATCACGAGAGCCTGCGAAAAGCCTTCGCCGACCGGACCATTGCCGAACTCGAGGCATTGGCCGCCGAGCACGACCTACCCATCAACGGCCTGCGCGCCCCCGTCGCCGGAAAGTAGAGCACAACGATGTCCGAACTCTTCCCCGATTACGTCCCCGTCTGGGAGACCGAACAGCATCGCGAATTGCGCAAGCACGCGCGGGAATTCTTCCGCAAGGAAGCCGCGCCCAATCGCGAGCGCTGGACCAAGCAGCACATGGTCGACCGTGAGTTCTGGAACAAGGCTGGTGACGCCGGGCTGCTCGGCCTGGATCTGCCCGAGGAATTCGGTGGCGCGGCAGGCGATTTCGGCCTGCAAGCCGTGGTGCAGGAAGAGCTGGTCTACGCGCACGACAACGGCTTCGGCTTCTCGGTGCACTCGCCGATCGTGTCGCACTACGTGTACCACTACGGCAATGATGAGCAGCGCGCGAAGTGGCTGCCCGGCATCATCAGCGGTGAGCTGGTACTGGCCATCGCCATGACCGAGCCGGGCACCGGATCGGATCTGCAATCGGTGCGCACCACCGCGATTCGCGAGGGCGACCACTACGTCGTCAACGGCTCGAAGACCTTCATCTCCAATGCGACCCACTGCGATCTGCTGGTGATCGTGGCCAAGACCGACCCGTCCAAGGGTGCGGCGGGCGTCTCGCTCATCGTGGCCGAGACCAAGGATCTGCCGGGCTTCGAGCGCGGCCGGGTGCTGGAGAAGATGGGCCAGCACGCGCAGGACACCCGCGAGCTGTTCTTCTCCGACATGCGGGTGCCGGTCGCCAATCTCCTTGGCGCGCAGGAAGGGCTGGGCTTCTACCAGCTCATGGAGCAGCTGGCCCGGGAGCGACTGATCATCGCCAGCCTGTGCTCGGCGCTGGCCGAGGCGGCGGTACTCGAGGCGCTGCGCTACTCCAAGGAGCGCGAGGCGTTCGGCCGCCCGATCGGCAAGTTCCAGCACAACGCGTTCACGCTGGCCGAGGTCAAGACCGAAGCGCTGGCCATCAAAACCCTGGTCGACTACGCGATCAAGCAGTACATCGACGGCAAGAACGACCCGTCCACCGCCTCCATGGCCAAGCTGTTCGCGGCCGAGACCAGCGACAAGATCGTCGACCGCTGCCTGCAACTCTTCGGCGGCTACGGCTACATGATGGAATACCCGATCGCCAACATGTACACCGGCTCCCGCGTGAACCGCATCTACGGCGGCACCAGCGAGATCATGAAGGAAATCATCTCCCGCTCACTCTGAATCCCGTTGTGTAGGTGGCGGAACACCTCGTGGTCCGCCACCCGCACGGGCGGTGGCGCGGATTGTCCGGTATTGGCGCTCGCGGCGCGGATTCACCGGCGGCACCGGTTATAGGTTCGGGTCATGTCGGACAAGCAGACCTCGAGTGTGACCGATCGGGCCCTGACCGCGCCCGCCCACGACGTGCCGGCCGTGCTGGCCGAGATGCGAGATCGCATCGAAATCGCGGACGCCCTCTATCGTTTCGCGCTGGGCCAGGACCGCAAGGACAGGGAGCTGTTCGCCTCGGCGTTCACTGTGGACGCCGAGCTGGACTTCCGTCCCGCCGCCGATCGCTGGGGTGCGGCCCCGCCCATCATGACCGGGCGGGACACCATCGTCGACACGATTCTCGCGATGTTCACCGGCCGGGTGATCACCACTCATCAGGTCACCAACCCGCGCATCACCATCCAGGGCGACACCGCCCACATGACCGCCCTGGTGGAAGCTCAACACCTGCTCATCGACGCCCCGGAAACCCGTGCCCTACTGAAGAATCCGTACATCCTGGAGTTGCACCGCGACGGCAACCGCTGGCTCATCCACCGCATGCGCATCGAAAACACCTGGTACACCGGCAATCCCACCGCCATCTTCGGCGGCTGAATCGCAATGTTGCCGATCGAATCCTTTCCGGCCGCCACTCGGCGGCCGGAAACGTTCGAAGAGCGGAAACTCAGTAGGTGTAGAAGCCGCGGCCGGTCTTGCGGCCGAGGTAACCGGCGTCGACCATGCGGCGCAGCAGCACCGGCGGCGCGTACTGGGGCTCGCCGAATTCGGCGTAGAGGGATTCGGCGACGGCGAGGGTGACGTCGAGGCCGACGGTGTCGGTCAGGCGCAGCGGGCCCATGGGGTGGGCGCAGCCGCTGACCATGCCCTCGTCGATGTCCTCGGCGCTGGCGAAACCGGTCTCGTACATGCGGATCGCATTGCAGAGGTACGGGATGAGCAGGGCGTTGACGATGAACCCGGCCTGATCCTTGGATTCGATGGTGCGCTTGCCGAGCACGTCGCGGGCGAAGGCGGTCACCTTGTCGACGACCTCGCGGTCGGTCTTGAGCGTCACCACGATCTCGACCAGCGGCAGCACCGGCACCGGGTTGAAGAAGTGCACGCCCACCACGCGGCCCGGGTTGGCGGTGGCATTGGCCAGCCGGATCACCGGGATCGAGGAGGTGTTGGTGGCCAGGATGGTCTCGGGGGAGACGATGGCGTCGAGCTTGGTGAAGAAGTCGGCCTTGAGCGACTCGATCTCCGGCGCGGCCTCGATGACCAGCTCGCGGTCGGCGAAGTCGTCGATCGAGGTGGTGAGCACGACCCGGCCACGAGCGGCGTCGGCGTCGGCCTGCTCGAGCCGACCGGACTTCACCGCCCGCGCGAGGGACTTGTCGATCCGCGTCTCCGCGGCCGCGGCCGCCTCGGCATCGCGTTCCAGAATCAGCACCGAGCTGCCCGCGCGCGCGGCCACCTCCGCGATGCCGGCACCCATGGTTCCGCCGCCGATCACACCGATACGTTCCACTGTCGACCTCTCCTCATACTCGAGTTACTCGCACCCATCTTTCCGGCTGGCCCGGACCCACTCTCGGCTGGGCAGGCATTGTGAAGTTGGTAACCGGCCGGTGCTCAGCGGTGCAGGGGAGTCGCCTCCCGCAGACGGGTGAGTTTGTGCGGGTTGCGCACGGAGTAGAGGGCCGTGATGCGGCCGTTGTCGATGCGCAGGGCCAGGACCGTATCGATCTGATCGCCGAGCCGCAGGACGAGTGCCGGGTGACCGTTGACGGTGGCCGGTTGCGCGGACCTGATGGCGAGATTGCGCCGGCCCGCGGCCAGCAGCGCGGCGACCTTGTCGGCGCCGACGATCGGGGTGAGCGCGGCTCGGGCGACGCCGCCGCCGTCACCCAGGAAGACGACATCGGGGGCCAGAATGTCCAGCAGGTGTTGCAGGTCACCGGTATCGACCGCGCGCTGGAAGGCGGCGAGGGCCGCACTGGTGTCCGCGGCGGAGACGACGCCGCGCGGGCGGCGGGCGGCGACGTGCGAGCGGGCTCGATACGCGAGCTGACGGACCGCCGTGGCGGATCGGCCGACGGCCTCGGCAATTTCCTCGTAGTCCAGGTCGAAGACTTCGCGCAGCACGAACACCGCGCGCTCGATCGGCGTCAGCGTTTCCAGCACCAGCAGCATGGCCATCGAAATGTGTTCGGCCAGTTCGACATCGTCGGCGACATCGGGCGCGGTGAGCAGCGGTTCGGGCAGCCACGGCCCGACATAGGACTCCTTGCGGCGGCCGAGGGCGCGCAGCCGGTCGAGCGCGCGGCGGGTGACGATTCGGACCAGATACGCGCGGCGGTCCTGCACGGTGTCGAGGTCGACGCCGATCCAGCGCAGCCAGGTCTCCTGCAGCACGTCCTCGGCGTCGGCGGCCGAGCCGAGCATCTCGTAGGCCACGGTGAACAGCAGATTGCGGTGCGTCACAAAGGCTTCGGTGGCGGGATCGGGGGTCGTCGCTGCCATGGTGCCTGCTTCCTGTTCGGCGGTCCTACCCACTCGACGCCGGACCGGGCCGGTTCGTAACACGGATTCCGGATGGTTCACATCACAGTGCCGCGGTGTTATGCCGGTCCGTCGCCAGTCGTCTGGTGATCGTCCAATTCAGTACCGCAGGAGAGGAACACCTCCGATGGAACCCCGTTTCGACATCAATGCCAACGAGCTCGGTGCCAAGTTGGGCAAGCGTTTCGCGAACACCAGCATGGCGATCATGCAGGGGCCGCTGCCGAAGTCCCTGATCGAGCTGGTCGAGTTGCGTGCCAGTCAGATCAACGGCTGCGGATTCTGCGTCGACGCCCACACCAAGGAGCTGGCCGCCGCGGGCGAGCCGGCCGTGCGGATCAATCTGGTCGCCGCCTGGCGGGAGTCCACGGTGTTCACCGACACCGAGCGGGCCGCGCTGGCCTTCGCCGAGGAGGGCACCCGGATGGCCGACGCGAATCATGGTGTCTCCGAGGACACTTGGGCCTCGGTGCGCAAGCACTTCGACGACGATCAGCTGGCGGCGCTGGTCTATCTGGTCGCCATGATCAACGCGGCCAATCGGCTGGCGGTGATCACCGGTCTGAAGGGCGGCGGCTACCAGGTGGGGGCCTTCGAAGCCGCCGGCGCCGCAGGGTAGGCCGCAGGCATCAAGGAACCGGAAATTTCGGCTGCCGGTCGGTAATGAACCTGCAAGGGGCCGGGGGCCGAGCGGGCCTGCGGTAGCAGGATCGAGCTTCCGAGCCAGATCGGCAGAAGAGGCAATGGTGATGGGAAGCAACGGCGGAGCACTCCTCCTCTCGTCTTTCGACGTGCGGTGGTCGTTGGCGGATTCCGCGTTCATCGCACGATCCGACCAGCATCCGGGTGTGGTCGCCCGTGACGAGTGGTCGTCGCTGGCGGCGCTCGAAGGTCTGATCGATCTCATCGAACAGCAACGCCCGCAAGGTCATTCGGCTGATCGGTCTGCCGCCTGACCCTCGAACTCTAGCAACGCTAGACGAACTAGCGCGACGATGGTATCGTCGCTCTAGTTCCTAGCGATGGTAGAAATCGAGGAGTGATCGAGATGACCTTCACCAGCAATGAGCAGCAGTTCCTCGCCGAGGCCGGGATCGGCCGACTGGCCACGGTGTCGCCCGACGGTGTCGTCCAGAACAATCCGACCACCTATCGGGTGAATGACGACGGCACGATCGATATCGGCGGCCAGCGGATGCGGGCCAGTCGAAAGTACCGCAATGTGGAGGCCGGTAGCCGGGTTTCCTTCGTTGTCGATCAACAGGTTTCCTTGGAGCCGTACGTGATTCGCGGTGTCGAGGTACGCGGCACGGCCGTGGCACTCGACGATCAGGAGCCGCCGTTCCCGCCCCAGGAACGTGCGATCATCCGCATCCACCCCGACCGCATCATCTCCTGGGGCATCGACGGCGAATCCTTCGACTTCACCAGTCGCGGTGCCTGACCGGACACGTGGTGTGCTGACAGCGCTGTGACAGTCTGACCGCCGAGAGTCGTCGCTGCCGGAGCGGTTCCGGCCTCGAATTCGAAGGAGCATCATGCGAATCGCCGTTGCCGGGGCATCCGGGCATATCGGGGCCCTGACCGTCGACGTGCTCGACAAGGCCGGGCACGAGGTGGTGCGGATCAGTCGTGCTGCGGGCGTGGATCTTTCGACGGGCAGTGGGCTCGATGCGGCATTGGCCGGTGTGGACGCGGTCGTCGACGTCACCAATTTCACCGTGATCGAGCGGGACGAGTTGGTGGCGGCCTTCGGCGGCGCCACCCGCAATCTGCTTGCCGCCGAGCAGCGGGCCGGGGTCCGGCATCACGTGCTGCTGTCCATCGTCGGCATCCACGGGGTCGACGGCAATGCGCACTACGCCGGGAAACGCGAGCAGGAACGACTCGTCTCCGAGGGACCGGTGCCGTGGACGATCGTGCCCGCGACGCAGTTCCACGACTTCGCCGCCATGGTCGCGAGCTGGACCGAAACCGACGGCGTCGCCACGATCGCTCCGCTGCTCGTGCAACCGATCGCCCCCGCCGACGTGGCCGACATCCTGGCCGAAATCGTCACCGGCGCACCGCAACAGCGATACCGCGACATCGCGGGCCCGGGCCCGCAGGACCTGGTCGACATGGCCCGCCGAACCAATGCGGCGCGAGGTCACACCGTCGAACTCGTGCCGACCTGGTCGGGGCTTTTCGGCCCGGAAATGGCGGGACCGGTACTGCTCCCCGCCGCGGACGCGCGCATCGCCCCCACCACCTTCGACCGCTGGCTGGCCGACCAGCGTTGAACCCCGTTCTGAGGGTTGCGGTCTGCGGCGGCCGGAGGTTCGACGAACTTCCGGTCGCCGCAGGTGTTTTCAGCCCTGGACCGTGGGGAGTACGACCAGGTCGGCGATGTTGAGGCGGCGGGGGAGGGCGACGGTGTGGGCGATGAGGTCGGCGATGTCGGAGGCGGGGAGGCTGTGGTTCTGCTCGCGCCACTCGGCGAGGGCCTCGAACTGGTCGCGGTCCTGCATGGCGTCACCGAGTTCGGTTGTCACCAGGCCGGGTTCGACATTGTGCACGCGCAGGCCGCGGGGACCGAACTCGGCGCGCAGGATGCGGCTCAGGTGGGAGACGGCGGCCTTCGTCGCGCCGTAGACGCCGTAGTTGGGGAACACCGCGTGCGCGCCGATCGAGCTGATGTGCACCAGATCCGCCGCGCGGCCGTCGGCGGCGGCCGCGAGCAGATCGTCGGTGAACGCCCGGCTGGTGTAGAGCAGGCCGTTGACGTTGGTGGCGATCATCTGATCCCACTCCCCGGTGTCGGCGGCCTCGAAGGGCGCGGGCAGCATCACCCCGGCATTGGCCACCACCAGATCCGCGCGCCCGAGCTCGGCGCGGACGACCTGCGCCGCCGCCAGCACGGAATCCTGGTCGCGCACATCGGCTTCCACCGCGATACCCGAGATATCCGCGGCGAGCTCCTTGATGCGGTCGGCCCGGCGCGCGACCAGCGCGACGCGTGCGCCGTCGGCGGCCAACCGGCGTGCGGTTGCCGCGCCGATCCCGCTGGAGGCTCCGGTGACCACCGCGATGCGGCCGGCGAGAGGGGCGTTCGAGACAGTCATGACTGCGGTACTCCTGTGAGTCGGGAAGCCGGAACCGTTCCGGCCGAGTGACTCTCGGCGATCACACTGTCAGTGGGCTGTCACCGCGCAGGTAGGGCTCGGTCTCGCTCGCGGGGGCGCGGTCGAGGAGGTCGATGATCTGTGGGTTCTCGGTGGCCGCACCGATCGCACATGCGGCGGCGAAGCGCTCGGGGGTGAGCGCCGTGCGGGCCCGATCCCGTGCGCGGCGCAGATCCGCGCCGACCAGCCGAATTCCGGTGCGCTGGTTGATCCGTTCGACCACGCCCACAATCCGGGCCGCGTGCTCGAAAGCGCCGTGGGCCACCTCGAGCAGGGCGTACCCGCCCGCTATCGCGGCCAGCAGCACCGGGAACGCGGGCTGGGCCAGTGCGCGGACGGATGCCAGTTCGCGGGCGGCGTCGTCGAGCTGGCCCGCCTCGGTCAGGGCGGCGGCGTAGAGCAGCAGGTGCTCGACCGGGTCGATGACACGAATGGCGTCGTGCGGGACCAGCGGCGCGCGTCCGGGCGGGAGCAAGGAGCCGGGCAGCTGCCGGAACAGCGCGATCGCGCGCTGCGGATCGCCGCGCAGCAAGGCCAGCTGCGCCTGATTCGCCGCCAGCGATTGCCGCACGACCGGGGCGAGCCGATCCGCGGGCAAGTCCTGTGCACGGGCGAGATACGGTGCGCCGCCGTCGATGTCGCCCGCGTACAGATGCATTCCGGCGGCCTGGCTCAGCACTCCGACCTGTTCGGAGACGCTCAGTTCGTCGACGAGCAGGTCCACGGCCCGCGCGATGATCGGGGCGGCGGTGTCCAAGCCGGAGAACCGGATGTGGAAGCGAGCGCAGGCGATCAGCGCCCGGGTGTGCGAGCGCGGATCTCCGTGTCTGCCCAGGCATTCCACCGCCTCCATCAGCATCGGCAGCCCGGAACGGGGTGTGTCGCCGCCGAGTGCGTCGTAGCTGTGCAGGAGCAGAGCATTGCCGCGCAGCCAGCCGTCCTCGGCCGCGGTGCATTCGGCGAGCAGCTCGCCATCGCCGTCGACCTTCCGGCGCAGCGCCAGAATCAGCACGAAGATCGGATGCGGCGGGTGGGCCTCGGTCATGGCGGTTCGCACCAGCCGCTCGAATTCGACTGCGTCGCCGTCGATGCGCATCCACCAGATGCCGAGCACCTGGGGCGGCAGGCCCGCCGCGTAGCGGGAGGCCAGATAGGCTCCGGCGCAACCGTCCGGCGGGTGATCACCGATCAGCGCCAGCACCTCGCCGCGGTAGGCGGTGAGGACTTCGTGATAGCCGCACAGCACCCAGAACCAGGCGAGGTTGCCGTGCAGGCGAAGTGCGCGTGCGCCGTCACCGGTGCGGATCGTCCAGCGCAGCGCGGCCTCGAGGTTGCCGTGGTCGGCGGACAGTCGGCGCAGCCAGTCGTGTTGAGCCGGGCCGAGCAGCCCCGTCGCGGCGGCATCGGTGAACTCGATGGCATAGTCGGCGAACGTGCGGGCCAGCAGGCCGGACTCGCCGGAGAGCTCCAATTGCCCTGCGGCATAGGCTCGGACGGTCTCGGCCATGCGGTAGCGCTCGCCGTCGAATTCGATCAGCGACTTCGCCACCAGTGCGGCGAGGACGTCGATCGTGTCCGCGCCGCAGGTCCGGAGGATCGCAGCGAGGGTGGCGCCGCAGGCGAAAATCGAGAATCTCCGGGCCAGTTCGGCTTCCGGCTCGGTGAGCAGTTCCCAGCTCCAGGCCACCGCCGCCAGCAGGGTCCGATGACGCGGCACGGCATACCGGGCGGAACTGGTCAGCAGTCGGAATCGGTCGGTGAGGCGGGCGGTGATCTCGCGCAACGGCAGGGCCTGCAGGCGCGCGGCGGCCAGCTCGATGGCCAGCGGCAGCCCGTCCAGGCCGCGCACCAGCGCGCACAGGTCGGCGCAATTGTCCTCGGTCACTGCGAAATCTGGGCGGACCGCCGCGGCGCGATCGGTGAACAGGCGCACGGCGGCCGAGCTTTCGGCCTCGGCGCGGGTCGCATCGGCGGCGGGCAGGGGCAGGGTCCGCACCGGATGCAGGCGCTCGCCGTCGATGCCGAGCGCCTCGCGGCTGGTGGCCAGCACCGTGAGCAGCGGAAGACGTTGCAGCAGTGCGGATGTTACCTGTGCCGTGGACGCGGCCACGTGTTCGCAGTTGTCGAGCATCAGCAGCATCCGGCGGTCGCGCAGGGTGTGGCACAGGGTTTCGAGCCAGCCGCCGCCGGGTTCGGAGCGCTGGTCGACGTGGCCGAGCGCGGTGAGGATGGTGCGACCGACCACGGCGGGGTCGGCCCGGCCGGGGCGTTCCCGTTCCAGCACAGCGAGTTCGACGAACACGCAGCCGTCCGGCCAGTCACCCGCGTGCGCCTCGATCGTTTCGGTGGCCAGCCGCGTCTTCCCGACTCCGCCGGTCCCGACCAGCGTCACCACCCGGGACACGCTCAACATCAGAGCGATCCCGTCCACGTCGGCGTCGCGTCCGACGAAACTCGTGAAACGCCGTGGCAATGCCGAAGGCAGGGGATTGCTCACGGAGGGCAGAGCGTTGCGGAGCGAGGGTAGAGCCTCGATCGGTGAGGACGGGTCCGGCCGCACGGAAGATGATTGCCATGCAGTCGATTTGGTGTCCTCGCCATCATTCGGCGGCGCGTCCCGGACCTCGGCCAGCGCCTCGCGCAGGACGGCGGCGGGCGCGGTGCCCAACTCGCCGCGCAGTAGTTCCTCGATGCGCACGAACGTCCGAATCGCCTCGGACCTGCGGCCGACCGCGTGCAGCGCCGTGATCAGGCGGGCGGCGAGAGTCTCCCGGAAGGGGTGCGCGGCCACCTCGGCGGCGAGCTCGTGTAGCACCTCACCGCTGCGGCCGAGCGTGCGGTACGCGTCGGCCCGCAGCTCGATCGCGGCGAGGCGCTGATCGGTCAACTCCAGTGCGAGAGTGTGTAATCCGGGGGATTCGGCGACATCGGCCAACGGGGCGCCGCGCCATTCGCCGAGTGCCGCGTCCAGGCGTTCGGCCGCCCGTTCGGCGTGTCCGGCGGCCAGCAGCGCGCGGCCCTCGGCGAGCGCGGTGGTGAATCGGTGGACGTCGGCCGCCTCCGGATCGAGGGTGAGTGAATAGCCGCTGTCGTGCCGGATCACCCTGTCCGGCAGCCTGGTTCGCAGGCGCTTGACCAGGGTTTGCAGGGCGTTCACCGCATCCACCGGCAGGTTTTCGTCCCAGATGCGGTCGATCAGGCGCGCCACCGGTACCGGCCGCCCGGCCTCCAGGGTCAGCAGGGCCAGCAGCGCGCGGACCCGGGGACCGCCGATCGGGATCTCGACGTCATCGGTCGCCGTCACCGGCCCTAGCAGCCTTACCTGCATGAATTCGTCCCCTTCCCGATCGAGACAATATTGCGTCCGATGGACACTATTGTCAAATGCGGTGCGCCGACAGTCCATTGCCAGCGGGCCCGGCGAGGCTGCGGCCATGAAGATCACCCCGCGTTCCCTGCTACCGACCCTGGCGAGCGTCGTCCTCGCCACCAGCCTGCTGACGACCGCCTGCTCGGCCTCGAAATCCGACTCGCCGACCCCGGTTTCGCCGGTCGCGGCGGCGCCCCTGCCCGGCTTCACCGAGGGCACCGCCGACAATGGCGGCGTCGCAGTCCATTACGTGGTGGGCGGCCACGGTCCTGCGGTGGTGCTGCTGCACGGCTGGCCCGAAACCTGGCGTGCCTGGAGCAAGATCGCGCCCGACCTGGCCGCCGACCACACCGTGGTCGCCATCGATCTGCGTGGTTTCGGGGATTCCGGATTCGCCCCGAAGGATGACGGCGGCTATACCGCCCTGGCCGTCGCCTCGGATGTGCATGCCGCCGTGCAACAGTTGCAACTCGGCCGCATCGATCTGGCGGGGCACGACTGGGGCGGTCAGATCGCCCTCGCCTATGCGGCGCGCTACCGCGACGAGGTCAAGCACCTGGCGATCTACGAGGCCCCGCCGGGGGCCGACTATCTCGGCATCGTGCAGGCCAAACCCGGTGTGATGTGGTGGGATTGGTTCAGCAAGGGGCCGGGCGACGATCTGCCCGAGCGCCTGGTCGCGGGGCACGAACGCGACTTCTACGGCCATTTCTACGATGAGTCGGCCGGTGCCATCGACGCTGCCGAAACCGGCCATCTGATCGATGCTTTCAGCCGCCCCGGCCGCACCCATGCGGGCTTCGAATACTTCCGCCAGCAGGATGTCGGTCTGAAGGAGGTGGATGATCTCCTCGCCCGCGACGGCAAACTCACCATCCCGGTCCTCGGTGTGGGCGGCGAGCGCAGCCTCGGCCCCGCTGTCGGTTCCCTCCTGCCGCGAGTGGCGGACCACCCCGCCACCGATGTGGTCCCCGGCGCGAATCACTGGGTGCTGGAAGAGAACCCGACCTATGTGCTGACTGCCCTGCGTAGATTCCTCACGACCTGAGTGTCGCGGGTCGGCACCGGGCGGGCCGAATCAGCGCAGGCCGTCGAGGAATTCTTTGACCGCCTTGGCGAACCCGTCGGGGTCGGCCGCGTACACGAAGTGGTCGGTATCGAGTTCGACCAAACGGGTGTGCGGCCGCCGGTCGACCATGGCTTGCGCCTGCTCGGCGGGAATTGCGCCCCGGGCGCCGCGGACGATCAGGGCCGGGCATGTGCTCGCCAGCCAGTCGGCCCAGTGGTCACCGTGCACCAGCTCCTCGGAGTCGATGATGTCGAGCGGGTGGAACGGCAGGCTCCAGGAACCGTCGGCCCTTTCGCGGACCAGGGCAGCGAAATGCTGTGCGAAGGGCCCCATTTCGGTGATGAGCTGGTCGCGGGTGGCGGCCTCGTAGGGCAGGGCGCGTAGGAATTCGAACGGGTTGGGCCCTTCGAGTCCGAGTGAGACGGCCGCGTCGGCGTTGATGATCGCGTCGACGCGGCCGGGGTGACGAGCGGCCAACTGGTAGGCGTTGATGCCGCCGACGGAATGTCCGAGCAGCACAGCGCTTTCGAGACCGAGGTGGTCCAGCAGTGCGGCCACATCGGCGACATAGCCCTCGCGGGAGTAATCCGCCGGGCGGTCGGAGTGGCCGTGTCCGCGCTGGTCGAGCGCGATCAGCCGCCACCCGTCGGCGAGGCGCTCCGCGAGTCCGGTGAAGCTCTCGGCGTCGGACATGTGGCCGTGCAGGGCGATCAGCGGACGTCCGGTGCCGCCGGAGTCCAGGTAGGACAGGGTGCGACCGGCGATGTCGAGGGTGGCGCGAGTAGTCATTGTCAGCTCCGTTTCTGTTGTGCTGACACGACTGTAGCAATGTCTTAGACAAATGTGCAATACATTTGTGCAAATGGGTTCGGACCTGGGCGGATGCGGTTCTGTCAGCCGTGAACAGGGCCGTGACAGTGCCCGGCCGCAGAGTCTGCGGTCGGTATCGGCACTATCCAGGAGACACAATGCTCGGCCTTGTTCTGATCGCGCTCGTGGTCGTCGTCGTCGGCGCGCCCGTTCTCGGGTTGCTCGGCTATCGGCAGGTCAAGCGCGCGATCAATGCCAAACGGCTGCGGATCACCGATCCACGGGGAGTGGACGAATCCGGTTTCGTCCGCATCGGCGGCCTCGCCCAATGGATTTCGATTCGCGGCGACAATCGCGGCAATCCGGTGATCGTCGAGATCCAGGGCGGACCCGGCGCATCGAACCTGGTGTTCATGCCCCGAACCCGGGACTGGGAACGGGATTTCACGATCGTGCGCTGGGATGTGCGCGGCTCCGGCAAGACCTTCGCCGCCGCGCCCGCGGACCAGGGCGAGATGAGCCTGGAGCAGATCTACCGCGACGCGCTGGAAGTCATCGCCAACGTGCGTCAGCGGATGGGGGTGGATCGAGTCCTGTTGGTGGCCAACTCCTTCGGTACGAATATCGGCCTGCGGCTGGCCCGCAACCACCCCGAGTTGTTCCACGCCTACGTCGGCACCGACCAGAACATCCACGCCGGAGGCCGCGAACGCTCGGCCTA
The DNA here is from genome assembly GCF_054782115.1 of Nocardia heshunensis. Taxonomy (NCBI): domain Bacteria; kingdom Bacillati; phylum Actinomycetota; class Actinomycetes; order Mycobacteriales; family Nocardiaceae; genus Nocardia; species Nocardia heshunensis. Next base: position 139,161 of record NZ_BAAGTC010000002.1, read on the forward strand.
TGAGGCCATGGTCGAGCGGCTGCGAAAGGCGGGCAAGAAGAAGGAACTGGCCGAGGCCGAGGCCATGGGCCCCGACAAGTCCACGTGGACCCCCGAACAGTGGTCGCAGTACAACAAATTCGTCCTGACCAGCGACCCCCTGTCCTTCGACACCATGAAAACCGTTGTGATCCGCTCACTCTGGTTCTCGCCCCTCCACAACCTCCGGGGCCTCCGCCTGTACCTGAAGGGCATGACCTTCTCCGAACAAATGGGCGTACAAGCCGTCACCATCGACGAATGGACCGAGGGTCTCCATTTCCGCCTCCCCTTCTTCGTCTTCCAAGGCGACAGCGACGCCCTCACGCCGCCCACCCCCGCCCGCGCCTACGTCGACGCGATCACCGCCCCACTCAAGGATTTCGCCCTCATTCGCGACGCCAGCCACTTCGCCAGCTTCCGTCACCCCGACCAGTTCCAACACCTGCTGCTCACCAAGGTCCGCCCCCTCATCGCCGGAGAAACCGCCCACCCTTGAGAAGCGGAGCTCTGATCTTCATGTCGCTGTTTATGATCACGCACTGCCCGTTGCTCGGTGGGTCGCTAATGTGGCGGCGTGGGACAGGTGATGCAGGTTTACTTGGGCGATAAGGCACAGCTCGAGGGAGTGATCGGCAGTAAGGATGAGGCGTTGCTGAGTCGGCTCCTCGACGCCGGTGATGGCACGGGCGACGCGATCGATCCGAAGGTGTTGCGGGCGATCATCGATGGTGGGCCGTTCGATGAGGAGGACGCGGACGAGTACACCGCAGCCATGCATCTCATTTGCTCGGTCCTCGGTGGCCAGAGCATCGATTCCGTGGTCTTCCATTTCCAAAGCTGCCCGGACATCGTCGACATCTTCTACGACTGGGCCTTCGAGGATCTGCTGCCCGAACCGGAAGACTCCGGCTGTGCCATCTGGACCAAGGAGAGCAACGCCGAGCAACTCGACGAGCGGAACGCAGACAATGGCGCCGAGCTCATCGATGAGAACAGCGAGGGACCAGATCGGGATGAGGTCGACGAGACCTACTGGATGAGCGAATCCAAACTCGCAGGCAAGGACCTCATCTTCTTCTGGGGCGTCTAGTCTCGGCGGCCGCCAGAGAAGTTGCTTGCTCAGCTGACTTCGGGATCTATGTGGGGCTCGGGTTCGGTCAGGGCCCAGTCGATGCGTTTGCGTTGGCTCGGGTCCATTGCCAGGGATGGAATCTGGTCGATGGGGACCCATTCGACGGAGGTGCTCTCATCGCTCGTCGTGGGCTGGCCGCCGATGGCCTCGGCGCGGTAGATGATGGAGAATTCTTGCCGCACTTCGTCATTGCTCGTGTAGTGGATGAGGTGGGTTGGGTCGGTGAAGATGCCGACGATGCCGGTCAGGCGGATGTGGACGCCGGTTTCCTCGAGGGTCTCACGGATTGCTGTGCGGCTGAGGGACTCCCCTGGATCGTGCGCACCGCCGGGCATTGCCCAGTTGCCATTGTCGGAGCGACGGATCAGGAGTACTTCGTCGCTGCGGCGGACGAAGGCTCCGGCGCTGGGCCGGACGCTGTTCGCGGTGGGTGCGTTCGGGTCCTGGTGGTAGTCGATACGTCGGCCCATGCGTGCAGGGTACTGAGACGATGCAGGGTCGCGGCCATCAAATGGGCCGAGCGGTGCTGCTATTCGGCGAGTACGCGGCAGATGAATCCGGCCTCGACCAGACGGGCGTATGCCTGCCTCACTTCGTCGGGCACCTCTTGCTCGATGGCCCAGCTCCGAAATCGTGGCCGCCGAGACCGATGCCGAGGTCGACCGGGCTGGGTTCGTGGTGGAGTTGGTGGTAGTCCCAGAGGATTTCGACATCTGCGCGGTGATCGGCGGGCACGCTCGGTCGGAACGTCATCGCGGCTCAGCCGTTGAATTCGCGGACTATTTGTTCGCAGAGTTCGTGGGTGTGTAGGGCGTCGGTGGCGTCGAGGCGGTGGCCGGTGCGGATTGCGGTGAGGAAGTGGGTGACTGATTGGGAGATGCCTCGCTGTTGGCCGACCGGGGTCCAGTCGCCGCGGGGGTGGGTGGTTGTTGCGCCGTCGGTGTAGGTGATGGTGTCGGCGAGGTTGGTTACCTTGTATTTGGCATTGCCGCCGGAGATTTCGAGGGTTTCTTCCGTGATTCCGCTGCAGCGGTTCATGATTCCCATGGCGGTGAAACCATTGCCGGAGAGCTGTAGGGCGATGTGTTCGAGCTGGCCGGTTTCGGGAGTTCGGCGGCCACGGACTTGGACGTCGGTGACCTTGTCGGGGGCCAGGAAGCGCAGGGTGTCCACGACGTGGATGAAGTCGTCGAAGACGAAGGTGCGGGCGGACTCCGGTTGGGCGTGGCGGTTCTTCTGCAGGATGATCATCGATCTGTTGCGGCGTGCCGCCTCGACGTAGGCCGGGGCATACCGGCGATTGAATCCGACCATGAGGCTGCGTTGCAGGGTCTCGGCCAGGTCGACCAGGTGGCGTGCGCCGTCCAGGGTGTAGTCGAGGGGCTTGTCGACGAAGACATCGACCCCCGCTCGCAGCAGGGCATCGACCAATTCGACGTGTGCGCTGGTGGCCGCGTGTACGAAGGCCGCCCGGATGCCCGCGGCCAGCACAGAATCCAGGCTAGTATGCCGGTTGGGCAGCCGGTAGCGGTCCCCGATCCGATCCAGCCTTCCCTGGTTGCGGGTCATCAGATGCATATCCAACCCCGGCTCGGCCGCCAGCACCGGTAGATAAGCCTTCTCGGCGATATCGCCCAGCCCGATCACTGCCACGGGCAGCAGATTGCTCTCCATACCAGCCAGCTTGCCATGCGGTTATAACCAGTCGCCACAGGCCGCTATTACTCACACAGTTCGCTACCGGACGTCACTACACACCTTGTAGCGCAGCGTTTTTGGTGCCCCCGCTGGGGTTCGAACCCAGACTGTGCGGATTTTAAGGTGGCCTCTCTCGGTGTTTGTTGTCGACGGGCCGCACTGGCAGACAACGAAGTTCGGCACCTGAGTTGGGGATCAACCGGGTTGTATCGTTGGTGTGCGTTGGCTCGATGTGGCGCGCCTGCGGACTGTCTGCGGATGCACCTAGCCCCAGATGAAGGTGATGAACAGACCGTTGTAGCCACCGGTTTCGCCAGCTGTAACGGAGTGGACTCCCCAACCCTCAGTGGCCATGGCGTTCATTACCTCAGAGATGTTGTCCATGGCGATGCCGTTCGGTGCCCATTTGTTTCCCGACTGGCTGTCGGTAACCCAGATGACGCGGTACTGAGGCATGTCTGGCAGCTATTCGTCCTTGGTAGTTGAGCGAGCCTGTTTGTTCGCGTCGCTGTGTGACTGTTCTTCTCCCGGCCTCCTCAAACTGAGTTGCGTTCGTGGCCAGTGTTGAAACGGACTGGTTGCCCTCTGCTGGCCTTGGTCTTTGGGCGTGTTTTGTTGGGGCGCTTGATGGGTGGACTGGGGTGTCATAGGTCGGAACTAGTCGACATCGTCCAGTAGAGTGACGTCCAGGAGTTCGGCGGCGTCACAATGACTCGCTGGGGTCCTACTCCCTTCCCTCGGGGGTGAGGTGGCGGCCAATGCATCTCGTTGGTCGGCCGCTAGCTCGCGTTCGAGAGGAGGTGAGAAAGGAAGATGCCCAAAAAGCATCGGAAGACGGCGAAAGCCCCGGCCTTGCAGGTCGGAGCCTTCGTCTCGTGTCCGGGCCAGTTGCTGACGCTGCTCGTGGTATGGCTGCTCATGCACTGACCTTCTTGGGTTCTGGCATCGTTGCCGCGGTGCCAGAACCTGCCTTCACGCCACCTGGCCCACAAGGGCTAGGTAGAGTTTCGACATAGCCACCCTACAACAGAATCGTGTAATCGTGTACGTACACCATTACGTTCGGTAGGTGTGTATGTCACACGATTTGTCGCTGGTGGGAGCGCCTTTCGGGCGTTGGTCCATCGGGTGTTATGCACACCGACGTTCGTAATGGTTGGCCCTGGGGTGGTTGGGCACGTGTCGACGGGGCAGGTACCTACCGGCCCGTTAGGGCCTGGCTTTTCCGCGCTGTCTGAACCTGCCACGGCGCGGCCGAGTCTCTGGCGACTTCTCTTTCCCCTGGTTCCTCATACAGGCGGACCTCAGTGGAGGGAGGGCGTGTCAAGGGTGCTGTAGGCATCGCGGAGCGACGCGACGGAGGAGCGTCCTTTACTCGTCCGAGTGGAGCGAGATCATGGGCCGATGAGGAGGCATGGACAGCCGAGCATGAATGCGTTCCGGCCTTCGCCCATAGCTCCGAAGTAGTTGGGCAGCTGGCTGTTCGAGGACTCCGGGGCGAGTAGCCGGACGGTCGCCGACGCGCCTGTGCCGCAGCGAGGACACCGCGGCGTGGCGGCGGCCGGTAGGCCGCCGCCCTTGAGTCTGTATAGCCAGTTTCGGCAACGACTCGTGAGCGCCACCTCTCGCGAGGGCCGTGCAGGGGAGGCATCGGCGGACGATGGCAACGGCGTCGAACGCTGGGACGTGGGTCGCACCCGGCGCGTAGCATGGCCGCTCGTTGAGGCTTCCCTGGTGGAATTGCTGGCGCCGCTGACGGACTCGCGGCGTGCACATACGATCGCAGTGGGGCGCAGGGTTGAACGGATCGCCAAGTTGATTCCCGAGCATCTGCGGGACGAAACCGTCACTGCGGCTTATCTTCACGACGTCGGATATGGGTATCCGGTGCTCGGGTTCCATCCGATCGACGGCGCTCGGCTATTGGCCGACGGCGGGTACTCGGCCGTTACTTGCCACCTGGTGGCTTTCCACTCAGCGAGCACGGTGGAGACCGACGTGCGCGGGATCGCCTCGGATGTCTTCGAACCCTTTGTGCTGGAGGATATTTCGGGACTTGATGAGGCGAACGATTTCGTTGGGTGGGCCGACATGTCCACAGGTCCGACCGGTGAGCCCGTGGCGATAGACCACCGGCTGGCCGATATCCGGGTTCGTTACGAGGCAGGCAGCATCGTTCACACCGCCATCGACAGAGCAGAACCGTTGTTGAGAGCGGCCGTTCGGCGGGTGTCTGCTCTACTCGGGGAGTAGGCGGCGTGTGAATCCGGCGTCGACGAGGCGTGAGTAGGCGGCTCGGACGTCCTGCGGTACGTCCTGTTCGATAGCCCAGCCTTTTGTCGGGTAGACCCAGATTCGTTGGGTGTCACCGACGAGCATGTTCATCACGCGATCAACATCGCCAATGCTGGCCACGTAGTCGTCCAGGGCGAGAGGCAACGATCCGCAGACCACATCCACGTCGGGCCAGCGCTTCCGGCAGATGGCGTAGCTGCGGCGCTGCTGGTACGGCCGGGAGATCAGCATCACCGATTTGATCGAGTCCAGGTAGCCGCGCTCGCTCAGTAGGGTGCGGGTGAAGTCGATGTTGTCGCCGGTATTGGTCGCATTGGGCTCGACCAGGATTGCTTCGGCTGGCACTCCGAGTTCGATGGCTCGCTCGCGGAAGTGCACTGCCTCGCCGCGCGGGAACCGGTCCACGGTGGTCGGCGCGTTCGCGCCGGTGAACACGATCAGCGGGAAGACGCCCGCGTGGTAGAGATCGGCTGTGTAGGTGGCGACTCCGAAGTCATGGCCTCCGAGGCCGACGCCGACATCGACCGGGCGCGGCTCGTGATGCAGCTGGTTGTAATCCCAGAGGATTTCGACATCTGCGCGGTAATCCGCGGGCAAGGTCGTGGTCGGCATCGGTGGCTCCTCTACTCGGGCAGCTTGAAGTCGTAGGTCCACGAGAATCGGGATGCCGCGTGGACGCCGCGGGCGAACTCGATCAGAACATCATTCGCGGTGTAGGTGCGACGCGTCAGAATCATCACCGGTTCTCCGGCAGGCAGATCCAGAGTCTCGGTCTCCTCTGGAGTGGGCATGCGCGCGAAGATCGTTTCCGACATGTGGTCGGGTTCGTAGCCCTGCAAAGTGAGAACCGCCAGGCCGCCGCCGGGGCCTGCGGGGCCTGGCGTGGGATCCACGAGAGGCGTGCCCTCGACGATCTCCGGAAGGTAATAGCTCGCTAGCGTGTGCGTCGGCCGTCCAGCGTCCCGAACGGTGCGTGCACGCTCGTAGACGAGTGAACCCGGTTGCAGCCCATAGGCTTCCGCGACCTCCGCATCCGCTTCGATGAGCGCGACGGTCTGCGTCTGGTCGGTCCGCTGCCACGCTCGGCCGGATGCTTCGCGGTCGGCGATGAACGCGACCGTATCGCCGTACTTCCACTTCTTCTTCGAGTACCGCTCGGTGCCCAGCCGTCGCATCGGTGGACGCTCTCGCACCACGGTCCCGCGCCGCCTGATCGGCGTCACCAGCCCTTCCGCCTCCAGCTGCCCAACCGCCTGGCGAATGGTCTTGATGTTGACGCCGAAACGCTCGGCTAGCTCCTCTTGCTTGGGAAGTGTTGTCCCCGGCAGGTATTCGCCCTGATTGATGGCCTCGCGCAGGTTGGCCGCAACTTCTCGGTATCCGCTCATATCGCTGGGGTGCTCTCTCGTCGCGGTGGTGCGAACTGAACGAGTTTAAGAGTAGCTCTAACTGGGTTCATCGACGGCGAGCGTGTATAGAACAGGCTCTATTGCGCGGCGGGGCAGGCGCTGATTCAATAGAACCACCTCTATATGGCGATCCGGTTGGGTGGAGGCGAAGTGAGTCGGAGGACCAGGTTCTTCGAGTTCCCAGGTGGTCTGCTGGAGGTCGAGGCCGACCAGGGTGAGGAAGGCGACAACGCAGGCTTCTACCTGGAGTGTTTCGGGTGCTGCGATGACCATCACGACGAGCGACTGCAAGGGGAGGTAATGCGGTACAGACCAACGGCGTTGGGGTATTTGAGGGCGGACGTGTCCGGGATCGGGCAGCTCTGGGATGAGAGCCGGATTCGGCAGACGGCTGCGCTGTTGGGCTTCGATCTGGCTGGGATCGTCGTCTACGACCCTCTGTCCGGCAGACCGCCGCTGGCGCGGTTGAAAGCTCAGGCAACGCGGCTCGATGCCGAGGCTGTCATCGTTCCTGAACTCGCACATTTCGAGGGCGGTCAACTGCCGGGATCGATCCTGCAAAGGCTGGAAGTGATCACGGTGTCTCCAGCGCACACATTTGACGGATAGGCGAGGACGGCCCGCCTGCCTCAAGGGCGATGGCGTTGCCGAGGTAGAGAACGCCGCTGCTCATGCTGTAGCGCAGCGTTTTTGGTGCCCCCGCTGGGGTTCGAACCCAGACTGTGCGGATTTTAAGTCCGCTGCCTCTGCCAATTGGGCTACGGGGGCGTCTGGGTCAGACTACCGAGCCGTACGGTCGTGCTGGTAGCAGGTATTCAGGGGGGAGGGTTAGGGGGTGGGGGTGATCATGATGGGGGTTTGGACGGAGAGGAGGAGGGATTGGCTGGTGGAGCCGAAGACTTTCGAGGTGAAGCCGCGGCGGCCTCGGGTGCCTACCACCAGGAGTTGGGTGCTGGTGGAGAGGGTGAGCAGGGAGCGTTCGGGGGTGTCGTGGCTGGTTTCGCGGTCGATGCGGACATTGGGGTAGCGCTCTTGCCAGCCGGCCAGACTTTCCGCGAGGACGTAGTCGTCGAGGGCGTCCATTTCGGGGTCGTCGGAGGAACCCTCGGCATGCAGGGCGATGACGGCCACCCCGCGCGCGGCGGCCTCGTCGAGGGCCGCGGCGATGGCGGCTTCGCTGATCTTGGTGCCGTCGACGCCGACCAGGATCGGGCGGGTGGCCAGATCGAGCGGAACGGGGACGCCGTCTCGGACAACCACGAAGGGGCAGTGCGAGCGACGGGCCAGCACCGAGCTGACCGAGCCGAGCAGGGCGCGGCGCAGGGTGCCGCCGCCGCGGGCGCCGCCGACCAGCATGCGCGCGGAGCGGGTGCGCTCGAGCAGGGTGGGGATGATTGCGCCGGTGGCGAGTTCGGTGGTGACGGTGAGGCCGGGCTCGGCCTTGGCCGCCTCGGTGGCGGCGGTCTCCAGGAGCCAGTTCGCGTGTTCCTCGAGCCGACCGTAGTCCTCGGTGGTGAGGGTGGTGCCCAGGCCCAGCCCCTGATCGGGGGTGACCTCGAGCACGCGCAGCAGGTGCAGGGGCGCGTGGTGCAGGGCGGCGGTGTGGGCGGCCCAGGCCACCGCGGATCCGGCCGATTCGTCCACCGCGACGATGACGGCGTCCCCGTTCGACATGCTGTAGTCCTCTCCATCCGAATTGCGTGGCGCGGCTACGTGATAGCTGAGCGGTCGCTACCGACCCTACGCCGGAGTGCGCGCCGCGTCGCCGAGCGGCATGCTGTCAACCCGGCCAACGGCAGGACGACAACTCACCGAGAGACATACTGCCAACGGTCGCGCGAGGGTTGATTGCCCAGCGAGCTCGACGAGAAACCCAGCGTCCCAGCCGAGGGGTGTACGGGACTCGGCGAGGACGCGGGACCGGGCTGGAACAGCCCATGCACGCATCCTCATACCTCGAGCCCGGTTGAGGTCAAGTGGTGTCGGGGAAGATCACGGCCGACTCGCCCCCTCCGGCCAGAGCACCGTCACGGGAATCGCGCGCTCCCGCGCGGTGGCCACCACGTCCGCGGTCCCGCCGAACCCGCGCGCGGGCAGCCCGTCCCACACGGCCACCAGTTCCGTCGCCTCGTCGAGCATGCGCAGGCTACCGGCCTGGTGCGCTTCGGAATTCGACTCCTCGCGATCCAGCGCGATGACCCGATCCGCGGCCGCGAGCAGCCGGTCGTAGTCGGCGTGATGACTCGGCGGCAGGCTCGATCGGTACCCGCGGGCCGGAATCACGGCCGTCAACCGCCCGCCCGCATCCAGAATCGCCTGTGCGAACAGCGAATCCGGCCCGTCCGCTAGGCAGCTCACCCCGAGCAGCGGCGGTCCGCCCGGCTGGATGCGCAGCGCCACCTCCAGCCGCAGTTCCCGATCCACCAGTGCGAGCGTGGCCGCGGGCAGGCCACGATGCCCCGTGATGGCGACGCTCGTCATTGATCGTCTCGTCCGTAGAGGGTGGCGAGGGCATCGTCGAGTGCCCTGGCCTCGACGGTACGCGCGGGCAGTCCGGCCCGGAATGCCCTGGCCAGCCGGGTGATTCGCTCACTGTGATAGGTGAGACCGACCACCAGCGCCTCGGCGGCCAGCGCGCACCCGCCCTCGATGTCGCCGGAGCGCGCCAGCACCTGCGCGTGCTCCACCTGGGCGAGGGCGCGCGGCTTCTCCGCGGTCAGCGAGGCGTCCGCGTTCTGGAAGGCGATGTGCGCCGCGCGATGGTCGCCCAGCCGGGTCAGCGCGCTGGCCTGATAGCGGGCCGCCTTGGGGCCGTCGAAGACGAATACCCACGGCCACTGCGGTTCTCCGCGCTGCCGATCCACCAGCCGTTCGGCCCGCCGCAACGCCCCGAGCGCGCCCGCGCGATCCCCGGTCGCGGCGTGCGCGACCGCCAGCAGCGACGACATCCACGCACCGGCACTGTCGGGCACGTCGGGCCCCAATTGCGAGGCGGCGGTGCGCAGCAGCGTCAAACCCGCTCGCGCGTCGCCCATTTCGACCGCGTAGTGCCCGAGACTGGCCGTCATGTACGACACCAGCAGCGGATGATGCGTCCGCTCGGCATGCCGGATGGCCTCCACGTACCGCCGTCGCGCCGCCGCGTCGTCACCGCGATCGGCCGCCAACCAGGCTGCCAGCCCGGCGATTTCGGAGAGCGCCCGAAAACCGCCGGAGGTGCGCAGCCGATCTCGCACCACCCCGGCCACCAGATTGAGGTGCGCGTCGACCACCGGCGCCAGTCGATCCGACGGGATCGAGGATTCCATCCGGCGGTAGTTGGCGGTCGGCCCGGCCATGGTGTCGATGAGCTCGGATTCCGTTGGCGCGGAATTGGACAGCACCACATTGGTGGTAACCACCAGGGCGCTGGTGAGGAATTGCTTGCGGTTCACGCTCGCGTCATCCGTCGCATGATGCGGCGTGCGGAAGCCGAGTTCGGCGTCGGTCGCCACATTCAGGACCGCCCGCAGGGCGGCCCGGTAATGCTTTCTGGGCCATGTTGTTTCGCCTCGCTCCCACTTGCCGACGTGTCGTTCGTCGACGGCCCCTCGCTTGCTGGTGGCCCGGAAAACCTGGTCGTTGACGGCGTCCGCCAACTCCCGGCGAGTCATCGATTGTCCCGGCGCTCCGGGGGATTCCATGCGCAGCCGAGCCTCGATGAGCAGCTCGTTCCGTCCGGTCACGGCATGCGGCCTCTCTGCAGGACCTCTCCCGAGAATAGGTCTTCCAAGGATTTGCCGCGCCGTCGTGACCCTTATTTGCCCCGTACTTTCCCCATCGCACGCCATCGATCAATTCGGGCGCGCGGACCAACGTTGAAGTCGGCACAGTCACCGGCAGTGAAAACCCCTGAGGGATAGCCATGACATCGGAACCCAGCGCCATCGGATGGTTGCGGAGTGACATATCCGGCGAACGTCAGCAATGGGACGAGGCCCGGATTCGCATCATGGCGCACCGGCTCGGCTACGACCTGCGCAAGACGGTGGTCTTCGGTCCCTGGACCGACCGACCGGTCCATCGGCTGCGCGTGCTGGTCTCCCGGCTAACGCTGGACGCCGTCATCGTGCCCAGCGTGGAGCACTTCGACGGCGGCTGCGTCCCGGCGGAATTGGTGGCGGTCACCGACATCATCACGGTGACGCCCGAGAACACCTACGCGCGCTACGCCGCGGGTAACCTGCCCGAACGCTTCGAGGCATAGCGGCGGATTCGCCACCCGCCGCGAGGGGTGCGGGCAGCGGACCGTCGGGTTTGCGATCAGCGGCGCGTGAGTGGCGGGCGGAGCCCGAGGTGTTCACGCAGCGTGGTGCCGGTGTAGGAGGTCCGGTACGAACCTCGTTCCTGGAGTTCGGGAATCAGCAGATCCACGATCTCGTCCAGACCGGTCGGCACCCGGTACGGGGTGATATTGAAGCCGTGGCTCGCGCCGTGCCGCACCCAGCGGGTCAGCTCATCGGCCACCTGGCCCGGTGTACCTGCGAAACCGAAGCGGGCGGTGGTCTCCACGGCCACCTGCCGCAGCGTGAGGCCCTTCGCATCGGCCAGCGCCCGCCACTGCGCCACGATCGCCCCGCGATCCTGGCCGTCGCGCTGCGCCCCGCGAGTGGACGAGATTGCCGACTGCTCCGGATCCTCCACCGGCAGTGGACCATCCGGATCCAGGTGCGAGAGATCCCGCCCCCACACCTGACCCGCCAGCGACAGCGCGGTCGCGCCGGTGATCTGCTGCTCGAGCACCCAGCGCTTCTTCTCCTCCACCTCGGAGGCGTGCTCGGCGAGCACGATCTGCGTGCCCGGCAGAATCCGGATGTCGTCGGCGGGACGACCGGCGGCGACGAGCCGGGCGCGAATATCGTTCGCGAACTCCAGCGCCGGATCGAAGTGAGTTCCGAAGGGGGAGAAAATGACCTCCGCCTGCGCGGCCGCGAAATCCCGCCCGGCGGGGGAGACCCCGGCCTGGAAGATCACGGGGTGACCCTGTGCGCTGCGTGGCACGGTCGGGGTGATGCGTACGCGGAAGTGGGAGCTGTCGCGCTCCACCGCGCGAATCTCGCTGTCCGACCAGGCATCCCAGATTTCCCGGGCGAGACCCAAGAATTCGGCGGCCCGCTCGTAGCGGTCCGCGTGATCGAGAAACCCGCCGCGGCGGAAGTTTTCACCCGTCCAGGCATTGTCGGTGGTCACCACGTTCCAGCCCGCGCGTCCGCCGGACAGGACGTCCAGGCTCGCCAGCCGCCGTGCCAGATCGGCCGGTTCGTTGTAGGTGGCGTTCTGGGTGGCCACCAACCCGATCCGCCGGGTGATCCCGGCCAACGCCGCCAATTGCGTGATGGCGTCCGGCCTTCCGGCGATATCGGTGTCGAGCAGCTGCCCGTCCTGCTCGCGCAGGCGCAGTCCCTCACCCAGGAAGAACGCGTCGAACAGCCCGCGCTCGGCCGTGGTGGCCACACGGCGGAAGGTCTCGAAGTCGATCTGCGACCCGCTGCTCGGATCCGACCAGATGGTGTGGTGATTGACGCCCTGGAAGAAGACGCCGAAATGCACCTGGGCGTCGGGGAACGGGACCTCGGTCATCGGGCGAACTCCTTCGCGTAACGGTTGACGGGCCGCGCCAGACCCAGATTCGCGCGCAGCGTCGAACCGGGCACCGGGCGGTTGGCGAGCCCGGCGCGCAATAGCGCGGGCAGGACGTGGCGGGCCAGGACCGGCAGATCTTCGTCCAGCCGGGCGGGGTGCAGCCGCACGCCGTCGGCGACCGGCGCGAGCTCGGTGAGCAGGGCGACCAGATCCGAGGCTGCACCCGAAAAAGCCAGGCGGCCAGTCGATTCGCGGGCGGAGGCCGTGCCCGCTGATGGGAGGCCGCCGGATTCGGGATCGGAGGCCGCGCCCCGCACGTCGTCGGTGGGTGCGAGTGCGGTGGTCCGGGTGTCGCCGTACCCGTGGCGCTCCCGCGCAGTCGTCGTCGGCGTATCCAGAGTGACGTCGAGATCCACCAGGACCCGCGGGATTCCAGCCGCTCGCGCCGTGCGGACTGCGGCGAGTGCTTCCGTCACGGTGGAGCCGCTGACCAGGGCTACGTCGATGCCCTCGGATTCGCCGGTGCCGTAACCGAAGACGACCACCTGGCCCTGGGGCGGGCGGGGGACGATGGCGGGGCCCTTCACCGAGAAGGTTTCGCCGATGAAGTCGATGTGGTGCAACTTGTCGCGGTCGAGGAATTTCCCGGCGGAGTAGTCGCGGATGACGGCGTCGTCCTCCCATGAATCCCACAGGCGCCGTGCGGCTTCGATGGCGTCGACGCGCTCGCGGCGAAGCTCGGTCTCGGTGACGCGCGGGGTGGCTCCCCAGATCGTGGCGGTGTCGGGGTCATCGGCGGCGAGCCATCCGGCGCGCCCGCGTGAGGCGTAGTCCAGGGTGGCCAGCTGGGACGAAATATGGAAGGGCTCGGCATAGGTCGGTGCGATCACCGGGACCAGGCCGAGGGTGCTGGTGGTGGCCGCGACGAAGCCCGCGCGGACGGAGGCGTCCAGCCGGGCGGTCGGTTCCGGGCCGGGGGGCTGCAGGGAATCGTCGATGGTCGCGAAGGTGAAGCCCGCGTTCTCGGCGGCGTGGACGCGGGATCGCCACGCGTCGGGGTGCAGGTCCTGGCCGTCGAGTTCGATTCCCAACGCGAACAGGCCCGTTCGGTATTCGCTGTCACTCGCCATAGGTTTGACGATCGTCGAACTGTGCGCGGCGGGCCACGGTTGCCGTCAACGTGATCCGAAACCGGTGCCGAGGGGGTGACCCAGGTCACCGACGGCCATCTTGCATATACCCCTAGGGGGTATTAACTTGATCTTTCGTAAGGCACGAAAGCAGTTGAGAGGGACGAGAAAATGACCACCGAAGCGCACGCCGGACACCACAACCACGCAGCTCACGGCGACCACGCACAGCACGCCGAGCACGCGGGCCACGTCGACCATGCCGCTCACGCTGCCGCCGCTGCCCACGCTGATCACGCAGCCCCTGCCGCTCACGCTGCGCATGCGGATCACACTGTGCACGAAGGGCATGCAGCCCATGCCGGGCATGATGCGCACGCCGCACACAGCGGCCATGCGCATGGCGGACACGACGCCGGTGTACCGGGCGGGCTGCAGGTCACGCAGGACGGCTACACCCTCGATCTCGCCGAAAAGATCGTCGCCGCAGGCGAAACCGAGTTCCGCTTCCGCATCCTGGGTCCGGACGGCGCGGCCGTCACCGAGTTCGACGCCATCCACGACAAGGAACTGCACCTGATCGTCGTGCAGCGCGAACTGACCGGCTTCTGGCACGTGCACCCGGTGCGGCAGGCCGACGGCACCTGGACCGTGCGCCTGAACCTGCCCGAGGCGGGCGCCTACCGCGCCTTCACCGATATCGCGCCGCGCGCCCTCGGCAAGACCATCACGCTCGGAGCGGATTTCGCCATCCCCGGCGACTACCGGCCCGGCACCGCGCCGCAGCCGGAGCGCACCTTCACCGTTGACGGCTACGAGGTCACCCTCGACGGCGATCTGGTCGGGGGAGCGGGTGAACTGCTCACCCTCACCGTGCGCAAGGACGGCGCGCCCGTCACCGATCTGCAGCCCTACCTGGCCGCCTACGGTCACCTGGTGATCGTGCGCGCCGGAGATCTGGCCTACGTCCACGTGCACCCGAACGGCGAGCCCGGCGACGGCGTCACCGCGCCCGGCCCGGACGTCACCTTCCACACCGCCGTCCCCGGCCGCGGCCTCTACCGCCTGTTCCTGGACTTCAAGCACGGCGACAAGGTCCGCACCGCCGCCTTCACCCTGCCCACCGCGAACTGAACCGCCCACCGAGAACCACTCGAACGGAGAAGCCATGTGCGCCTGTCGATGTCACCGCAGCCGTGATCCACCTTCGAAAACTCAAGGAAGTGTTCCCCATGCGCACCATGCCCCTGGCCGTCTGGGCCCTGGTCATCGCCGCCTTCGCCATGGGCGCCGACGAATTCGTCGTCGCCGGAGTGGTGGAGGAGATCGCGAACTCCCTGCACGTATCCCTCGGCGCGGTAGGCAGATTCGAGAGTGCCTACGCGCTCGGCGTCGCCATCGGCGCGCCCCTGTTCACCGCCATCGGCAGCCGGGTCAGCCGGCGGTTCATGCTGCTGGCCACCACCGGTGTGTTCCTGGTAGGCAATATCGTCTCGCTGCTCGGCCCCACCTACGGCGTGATCCTCACCGGACGCGTCATCGCGGCCTTGGCACACGGCGCCTTCTTCGGCATCGCGGCACTCTTCGCCGCCGAACTCGTCGCCAAGGCGAAGCAGGGCCGGGCCATCGCCACCGTCTTCGCGGGCTCCACCGCCGCAACGATTCTCGGCGCACCCATCGGCGCGGCCGTCGGCAAGGTGTTCGGCTGGCGCGCCGCCTTCGGCACCCTCGTGCTGTTCGGCCTGATCGCGGCCATCGGCCTGATCCTGCTGATCCCCAAGACAATCGGCCGTGAACGAGCCCGCGCTGTTCAAACTCATGACCACAGTCATGACTCGGCCCACGACCAGACTCAATCGCACGCGGCCGACACGAATGCCGATGAAGCCGAGCTGGACGCCCATGCCCGGATGCACCTGGCGGGCGGCGGCTCTGCACCGCTGCGGGATCAGCTGCGGGCGTTGCGGCGGCCCGCGGTGTGGATCGGACTGCTGACCACGTTGCTGGGTTACGGCGGCGTCTTCACCAGCTACGTGTATCTCGCGCCACAGCTCACCGAGGCCACCGGGCTCGGAAGGCACTGGGTGACACCGATGTTCCTGCTGTTCGGCGTGGGCCTGTTCGCGGGCAATCAGCTCGGCGGCAAACTGGCCGACCGGAATCTGCGCCTGGCGCTGGTGGTTTCGATCGGCGGGCTGGCGGTTGCCCTGTTCGCGCTCACCCTGCTCATCCACAACCCGATCACGGCGGCACTGGGCCTGCTGGCCTACGGTGTGGCGGCGTTCTCGGTGGTGGCCCCGCTGCAACTGCGGGTGCTGCAGCAGGCCGGTGACGCACCGGATATCGCCTCGGCCGCGAATATCTCGGCCTTCACCCTCGGTTCGGCCCTGGGCATCTGGCTCGGCGGCGTGGCCATCGACGGCGGGCTCGGCGTCACCTCGGTCAACTGGGTGGGCGGCAGCATCGCCGCGGCCGGTCTGGTGCTGGCCGTGGTCTCGCTGAGACTGGACCGGCAATCCGCGGAACATGAGCCGATCCACCCGGCACACCACCACTGAACAACAGCCGAGCGGCCGGTGAACATCCGTCCGCACGACACCCCGAAGGGCACTCGAATCCGCCGCTCTTCGGGGTGTTTTCGCAGTTCACGCCCCTCGCCCCCAGGCTCACAGGCAACTCCCAGCCGCCTGGCAGCTCCCCGGCAAACCCGCCACATATGCTCCCGGCCGTCAGTGGGAATTGGCTGGGTAAACAAAGGAAGGCGGGTGGCATGTCGACCATCAGCGTCGCGGATGATGCGGCGTCGACCGGTGGGAGCGATGCAGGGCCCCTCGGTGACATCGATACGTCGTCGAAAGACGACCGCACGTCCAGATGGTCGATGCTGCTCGCCCCACCCGGGCGGCCGGTCTGGGAACGACCGGCCACCCTGGCACTGCTGATCGCCACGGCGGTCATCAATCTGTGGGGCTTGGGCGGCGCGGGCTGGGGCAACGGCTATTACGCCGCCGCCGTGCAGTCCGGCACCCAGAGCTGGAAGGCGCTGCTGTTCGCCTCGCTGGATCCGCAGAACGCCGTCACCGTCGACAAGCCGCCCGCCGCCATGTGGGTGATGGGCCTGTCCGGCCGGATCTTCGGCTTCAACTCGTGGTCCATGTTCGCCCCGCAGGCCCTCATGGGTGTCGCGGCCGTGGCATTGCTCATTGCCGCGGTGCGGCGCTGGGCCGGACCGGCCGCCGGTCTGATCGCGGGCACGGCGCTCGCGGTAACCCCCGTGGCGGCCTTGATGTTCCGCTTCAACAACCCCGACGCCCTCATGGTGCTGCTGCTGGTGGGGGCCGCGTACTGCACGGTCCGCGCCATCGATGCGCACGGTGACCGCTTCCTGTCGGCCAGCACCGGCTGGCTGGTTGGTGCGGGCGTGCTGATGGGCTTCGGCTTCCTCGCCAAGATGATGCAGGCATTCCTGGTGCTGCCCGGACTGGCGCTGGTGGTGCTGGTCGCCGGTGCGGGCGGATGGCGCACGCGCATCGGGCAATTGGCGGCCGCGGGCGGGGCGCTGGTGGTCTCGGCGGGCTGGTATGTGGTGCTGGTCGAACTGTGGCCGGCCGAATCCCGGCCCTACATCGGCGGCTCCACCACCAACAGCCTGTGGGACCTGGCCGTCGGCTATAACGGCCTGGGCCGCGTCCTGGGCAACAAGAGCGGTGGCCACGGCCCCGGCCCGGCGGCAGTGCCCACCACCACGGCTGTACCCACGCCGACCGCGGTACCCACCCCGACCGGAGGGGCCACCCCAACCCCGGCCCCGAACCAGATGCACGGCGGCTTCGGCGGATTCGATTCGCACCCCGGCCTGACCCGCCTCTTCCACGGCGAGCTCGCCACCGAGTTCTCGTGGCTGCTGCCCGCCGCCCTGATCGCGCTGCTCGCCGGACTGTGGCTGACCCGCAAGGCCGCCCGCACCGACCGCGTGCGCGCCGGTCTGCTGTTGTGGGGCGGTTGGCTGCTGATCACCGCGGCCATGCTCAGCTACATGAGCCGCAGCTTCCACTCGTATTACTCGATGGAGCTGGCCCCCGCCATCGCCGCGTTGGTCGGCATCGGGGCGACCCAGTTGTGGTCGCGCCGAAGCCATCTCGCCGCGCGCAGCACACTCGCGGCCATGTCGCTGCTCACCGGCCTCTGGTCGTTCGCGCTGCTCGGGCAGACCCCCGACTGGCTGCCGTGGCTGCGCTGGGCCGTGACGGCGCTCGCGGTGCTCGCCGCGGCGCTCCTGCTGGTCACCCCGCAGCTGCCCCGATTCGCCCTCGCCATCGGCGTTTTCGCGCTGTCGGCCGGGCTGCTCGCCCCGACCGTCTACACCCTCGAAACCATCACCCAGCCGCAGAGCGGCGGCAGCCCGATGGCGGGCCCGGCGCGCGAGAGCGACGACGGTCCCGGCCCGGGCGGTCCCGGGCAGCTCGGCGTCTCCGACCCGCGGATCATCGACCTGGTCAATGGCAGCGACGCCCGCTGGGCAGCCGCCGCGCGGGGCGCCCAGGATGTCGACGTCCTCGAATTGACCACCGGCAAGGCCCTGCTCGCGGTCGGCGGCTTCAGCGGTCGCGATCCGTCCCCGACGCTGGCCCGGTTCCAGCAGTACGTCGCCGACCATCAGATCGGCTACTACCTGATCCGCGAGCGCAAGCAGGACGGCGGCCGCCAATGGAACCAGGAGGATGACTCCAACTCCGCTCAAATCGCCGCCTGGGTCAAGGCCAACTACCCGGCCACCAAGATCGGCAATGTAGAGGTCTACACCCTCAACTGACCCGGCCATCGCGTCACCATGCGCTGGTGCAGGCTTTGCACGGAAAACGCCTGCACCAGTGCATGTTCATCGCTCCAGCCGCGGGAGTGGAACGAAATGGGCGTCGGGACCGACCAGTCCGGTGGAGGAATTCGGCGGATGGGATGGGCGGGGCGGCCGTGGAAAGTTACAGTGGCGGGCGAGAAGTGGGGCCGGGCGGGAGGTCGGCGATGGGTGAGGTGCGGGCGCAGGTGGGGATGCTCGGGCCGGTGCAGTTGACCATCGGCGGCGTCGAGCAGCAATTGGGTGGACCCAAGCAGCGTGCGGTCCTGGCCTATCTGGCGATCAATGCCAACCGTCCGGTATCGGTGGAGGCCCTGGCCAGCGCCGTCTGGGAGGACAATCCGCCGCCCGACGTCCGGGTCAGCCTGCACGCCATCATCTCCAACCTGCGCAAACCCCTGCGCGACGGTGGCATCGACGCGCGCACCGTGCTGCAGCACATGGGCACCGGCTATCGGATCGTCATCGAGGACGCGGCCTGCGACGTCTTCCGCTTCCGCACCCGCCGCGAAGCCGGACTGCGCGCCCTCGCCGCCGGTCGCTTCGCGGCCGCCACCGACGCCCTCTCCGACGCCCTGGCCCAATGGCGCGGCCCGGTGCTGTCGGATCTGCGCGGGCTGGGCTTCGCCGACGCCTACGCGGTGGCCCTCGACGACGAGCGCATCGGCGTGATCGAGGCCCGCGCCGAGGCCGATATCGCCCAGGGGCGCGCCGAGAACGTGGTGCCGGAGCTGAGCCTGCTGGTGCGCGATCACCCACTGCGCGAATCGCTCTGGGAACAGCTGATCACCGCGCTGTATCTGACCGGTCGGCAATCCGACGCGCTCGAGGCGGCCCGGCGGCTGCGCGGCATTCTCGCCGACGAGTTGGGCATCGACCCCGGTCACCGCATCCGAGAACTGGAATCGCGCATCCTGCGCCAGGATCCGCTCAGCGTGCGCGCGGTCGGCGCGGCATCGGCCACCCGCGCGACCACCATCGTCGACCGCAGCTGGCACGAACCGCAGGCCCTGCTGCGGGATCGTTTCGGCCACATCTATCCGATCGTCGGCTCCACCACCCGCATCGGACGGCTCTCCGACAATGAGATCGCGCTGGCCGACGGCCGGGTCAGCCGCCACCACGCGCTCATCATCGACAACGGGCACACCTGGGTGCTCAAGGATCTGCAATCCTCCAACGGCGTCTTCATCAACGGCGCGCGGGTACTCGACAGCGGTCTGCTCTCCGACGGCGCGCTGCTCCGCATCGGCGACACCGAGCTGGTATTCGTCTTGGTACGCACGGATGACAACGCCGGCTGAACAGGAGTGAACCCCACGTGACCGGAGTGCGACCTCCCGAGCCAATGATTAACTGACCCTTCATTGGTGAGCCCCCTCACCGCCACGAACCCCCAAGCTCGGTCGGCGATCCTCAGTGATAGCCGTTCCTATGCTCACAGGGGAGATCATGGATCGGAGGCGCTTTCTGAAGCATGCTGCGCAGCTGGGTGGCGCGGCCGGAGCCATGTCGATGCTCCCGCCGAGCCTGGCCCAGGCATGGGCCGAACCGGCCCCGCCCGGCGGCTGGGACAACATCGAGCACGTGGTGATCCTCATGCAGGAGAACCGATCCTTCGACCACTACTTCGGCGGCATGCCGGGCGTGCGCGGCTACGCCGACCTCAACGCGCTCCAACTGTCCACCGGACGCTCGGTCTTCCACCAGCCCGACGGCGGGCGCACCGTGCTGCCCTACCTCACCACGCTGCAGAACATCGACGGCACCGATCATGGAACCCGCACCGGCCATGACGCTTTCGCCTTCGGCAAGCACGACGGCTGGATCCCCGCCAAGGGCGAGGGCACCATGGTCGGCTACGACCGCGACACCCTCGGCTTCTACTACCAGCTGGCCGAGGCGTTCACCGTCTGCGACGCCTACCACTGCTCGGTGAACGGGCCCACCGACCCCAATCGCATGTACCTGTTCACCGGCACCGTGAAAAACCCACTGGCCCTGGACAATTACGCGGAGTCGCTGCAGGTCTCGCTGTTCGCCGACGATATGAAGCTGCGCTGGATGCGCAGCCTGCCGGTGAGCGGGATCGTGGACTCGGTGCTCGGCATGGTGCACGGAATGACCAGTGCGCTACCGCAATCCGTCACCGAGGCGCTGGCCGGGCTGGTCGCGCCGCGCACCGGCAATCTGTTCCTCTACGACGCGCTGCTCTCGCCGGACGCCGGACGCTACGTCAACGACGTCATCTTCGGACTGCCCTGGACCACCTACGCCGAACGGCTGCAGGAACGCGGCATCGGCTGGCGGGTCTACCAGGAGTGGGACAACTACACCGACAACGCGCTGGACTTCTTCCTGCCGTTCCGGGAGGCGGCGCGGGCCGCGCTCAAGCACACCAACGGCGGGCGCGGGCTCGCCTTCGAGAACTTCTTCCGCTATTACACCGACCTGCAACGGGATCCGAGCCTGGAACCCGCCTACACCGCCGACCTGAAGCGGGGACTGGACGAGCTGTCGGCGACGCAGCGGGCGCTGGTGGAACAGGGGCTGCTGCGGTCGCGCACAGGCACCCTGGTCGAATCCTTCCGCACCGACGTGGCCACCGGGCGGCTGCCCACGGTCTCCTGGATCGTCGCGCCCTACGTCGACTGCGAGCATCCGGTGATGGGCCCGCGCAACGGGCAGGCGCTGGTACACGGCGTGCTGGAGGCGCTCGCCGACCATCCCGACGTCTGGAACAAGACCGTCTTCATCCTCAATTACGACGAGAACGACGGGTATTTCGACCACGTCCCCGCGCCGACGCCACCGCCGGGCGCGAGCGGTGAGTACTTCGGCAGCCATCACGTCGGATTGGGGGCGCGGACGCCCGCGATCATCGTGTCGCCGTGGAGCAAACAGGCCGTGTGCTCCGAATTGTTCGACCACACGTCGGTATTGCGATTCCTCGAGCGGGTCACCGGCGTGGCCGAACCGAATATCAGTCCGTGGCGGCGGCAGGTGTGCGGCGACCTGTCCTCGCTGTTCGACTTCGGCGCGCGGCGCACCCTCTTCGTCCCCGACACCGCGCCGCGTGCGCAGCAGTCGAATGACGGTGCCGCGCAGCCACTTCCGTTCGTTCAGCGCATGCCCAAGCAGCAGGGCGGTACTCGGGTGCGGGTGCCGCTGCCGTATCGGCTGCAGGCGCGGTGCGTACCGGGAGAGCGGGGCGGGGTGGCGCTCACCCTCGACAACGCTGGTTCCGGTACCGCGCACTGCCTCGTGTATACGAATGCCTTCGCGCTCGACTACACCCCGACACGATTCGACATCCCGGGCGGCGGCACCGTCTCCCGTGAATTCCCTGCCGCTAATGGGCGTTACGACTACTCGGTGTACGGTCCCGACGGGTTCCAGCGCCGCTTCGCCGGTGAGCTGCGTGGGCCCTGCGCCGACCTGCGGGTCACCGTCACCACCTCGGCCGCAGGGCCGCGAAAGCTGGGTCTATTGCTGGATAATGGTGGGAAAGAACGGATCTCGGTGCAAGTGGCGGCCAATGCCTACCGCCACGACGGGCCTTGGCTCATCGATGTCGCCGCGGGCGGCACCGAACGCCGGGAGCTGGCGTGTGCGAGCGACGCCGAAGGCGCGGGCTGGTACGACCTCTCGGTGAGCGCTGCATCCGATGCCGGATATCTGTGCCGGGCACGGGGATTCATCGACAACGGTGAGGCCGGTCGCACGGCCGACGATGCCGCACCCTTCGACCGGCTGCTACTGGACCGGTCGCTGTACGAGCCGGGTCGGGACCTGGTCGTCAACTACGGCCTCGCGCAGGCGGTAGCGGCGCATCGGCTCGCGGTGTACCCGGATCCGGGCGGATTCGCGACCGCGGTTCCCGCGGGTCCCGCGCTGCGCACCCTCGCGCTCGGGGACGGGGTGCTCCGCGATGAGGTGGTCCTGCCGGTGGTCGCGGAGTCCGGTACGCCGGATGCGGCCGTCCCGGTCGCGGGCATCCGGCAGGTCGGCGCGGTCGCCGACGCCACTCGCTCCGGGCAACTGCCCACCGGCTCCTACCTGCTGCATCACCTCGACGACGGGGGTCGTCCGCTGGCCAGGCCGGTGCGTTTCCGCGTGTTGTAGAGCGACCCGGGTCCGGTACATTCAGGCCATTCTGCAACGAGTTCTAGACAGATCGTGTCTTTTGTCTTACCGTCGGTTCATGAGTTCAACGGCGTCTCATGCGGTGCGATTCGAGCTGCGGTCCGGGGAGACCTGGCGCGACCCCTACCCCATGTATTCCCAACTGCGCGAGCATGATCCGGTTCACCGGGCAGTTCCCGCGGATCGTCCCTCCGACGACTTCTATGTCCTGACCCGGCACGCGGACGTCTACGCGGCCGCACGAGACCCCGAGACCTTCTCCTCGGCCTCCGGGCTCACCGTCGACTACGTCGATCTGCTGGCCGCTGGATTCGGGGCCGCCAAACCCTTCGTCTTCATGGACCCGCCCGAGCACACCGACTTCCGCCGCCGGGTCTCACCGGGATTCACACCGCGACAGGTGAATTCGGTGGAGCCCGAGGTCCGCGCCTTCGTCATCGAACGCATCGAGCGGCTGCGGGCCGCCGGATCCGGCGACATCGTCAAGGAGCTGTTCAAGCCGCTACCCACCATGGTGGTGGCGCACTATCTCGGTGTGCCGGAACAGGATCGGGGCAAGTTCGACGACTGGACCGAGAATATCGTCGGCGGCGCGGTCGCCGGGGCGGGCCTGGCGGCGGGCGACCAGAACGCCTTCACCGCGGTCGGCGAGATGGTCGGCTACTTCAGCGAACTCATCGACCGGCGGCGCAAGGAGCCCGGCGACGACACCATCTCGCACCTGCTGGCCTCCGGGCTGGGCGCGGACGGTGACAACGAGGGCCTGCTGGCCATGCTCGGCTTCGCCTTCACCATGATCACCGGCGGTAACGACACCACCACCGGAAATCTCGGCGGTGCGGTGCAATTGTTGACCACCTTCCCCGAACAGCGTCGCGTGCTGGTGGACAACCCGGCGCTCATCTCCGACGCCGTCGAGGAATTCCTGCGCATGACCTCGCCGGTGCAGGGCCTGGCCCGCACCACCACCCGCGATGTCGAACTGCACGGCGTCACCATCCCCGTCGGTCGCCGCGTCCTGCTGTGCTACGGCTCGGCCAACCGCGACGAACGCGAATTCGGCCCCACCGCAGCCGAACTCGACGTCCGCCGCAACCCCAAACGCATCATGACCTTCAGCCACGGCCACCACCACTGCCTCGGCGCGGCCGCCGCCCGCATGGTCGCCCGCGTGGCCCTGGAGGAACTCCTGTCCCGCTGCCCCGACTACACCGTCGACCTGGACGCGGTCCAATGGGCCCACGGCAACTACGTCCGCTGGCCGATCTCGGTCCCCTTCCAAGCGAGCGCGTAACCCGGTGACTCTGCCCGTTCGCCGCACGGGCAGAGTATCTGCGAGTGATTCCGGCGGCGGCTGCCGTTGCCGCCGGAATCATGAGTGAATCGAAGGGAGTTCCGATGAGCCGAGGCTGGCTGGCCGATGATCGCGCCGACCTGGCGGCCGAGCGCATTCTGGATGCCGCCGCGCGACTGTTCGCCGAGCGCGGGGTCGCCACCGTCGGCATGGGCGATATCGCCAAGGCCGCCGGGTGTTCTCGCGCCACGCTCTACCGGTACTTCGAGAACCGTCAGGCCGTGCGGCTGGGCTTCGTGCATCGGGCGACCCGCCGCATTGCCGCGGAGGTTTTCGCTCGGGTCGCCGAGATCGAGGATCCGGCCGAGCGGATCAGCACCGCGATGCTGGGCGCAATCCATGCCGTGCGCGCCGATCCGCTGCTCATTGCCTGGTTCCGGCCGGGGGAGTCCGGCGCGGCCGGGCGCATCAGCCAGGATTCCGATGTCATCGAATCCATTGCGGCGGGGCTGTTCACGTCCACCGCGCTGACCGATCCCGAGCGCAGCCGATTGGCGCGCTGGCTGACCCGGATCATCGTGTCGTTCCTCGCCTCGCCCGGCCGCGACGACGACGAGGAGCGTGCCATGCTCGAGGAGTTCGTGGTCCCGATCGCGGCGCGCGCCTTCGCCTGAGTCGCGCGCCTCAGCGGCCCGCGCGGTAGCCCGTGCGGTGGCCGTAGACGCCGTCGGACAGGGCCGACGCGAGATCCGCGACCGCCTCGTGGGCGACCTTCATGGGCATGGCGTGGAAGACGTGCCACAGGCCGCGATACTCGTGATGGCGCAGGGGCACACCGGATTTCGCGGCATGGTCGGCGAAGCGTCGCGCGTCCCCGGCCAGCAGGTCGTCGCCCGCCGAGTGCATGACGATCGGCGGCAGGCCGGTGATATCGCGGTACAGCGGGGAGCGGGCGCGGCGTTCGGTCTCCGGTACACCGGGCACGTAGGCGTCCATGAACTGGGTCATCAGCGGGGGATTCAATAGCGGTTCCCGGCTCGGATCGCAGTGGAAGGCAGAGGAATCCGCCGACAGGTCCAGCACCGGGCAGATCAACCCGAGGATGGCCGGTTGCGGCCAGTGCTTCTTACGCAGCCGGAATGCCAGGTCCAGTGCCAGTCCGCCACCGGCCGAATCACCAACCACCGCAATGCGTTCGGCCGGGATACCCTGAGCGAGCAGGGCGCGGTAGGCGGCCAGGGTGTCGTCGATGGCGGCCGGGTACGGATCCTCCGGGGCCAGGCGGTAGTCGAGAGCGTGCACGGTGGTGCCCATGGCCGCGGCGAGCGCGCCGGTCAGAGTGCGCACCATGCGCGGCATGCCGATCACATAGCCGCTGCCGTGCAGGTACAGCACCGCCGCATCGGCGGGAGCCGCACGGGGCGTGAGGGTTTCGACCGGAACGCCACCGAGTCGGCCGGTCTCGACGGTGATCCCACGCGGCGCGCGGGCGAAGGTGGTGCCCGCACCGACGCGGGCGCGGACCTTCGTCCAGTCGGGAGCCGGATCGAACCACCAGCGACCGACCAGGCGAGAGGCGAAGCGCCACAGGGCTATTTCCATGATCGCGTCACTTCCCGATCGCGACGCGCTGCCGCAGGTCGTAGTCGACGGGGTCGGGAGTGCTGCGGATCAGCTTCTCGTATGCGCCCGGCGTCCACGGCCACAACTCCGGCAGCCCGTCCTTGCCCAGGTACCAACTCTGGCAGCCGGTGGTCCACACCGTGCTCGGCGCGGCTGCACGCATGCGCGCGTTGAAACGATCGGTGGCCGCCCCCGTGGGTGCGATGGTCGCGAATTCGCCTGCCTGCCAACGCCGCAACCAGCCGACGATGCGGGAGGACTGGGCCTCCGCCACCGCGGTCAGCGGATGGTTGGCGAACGGGCTGTGCGGGCCGACGAGCATGAACAGATTCGGGAAGTCCGGCATCATGACGCCCTCGAAGGCGCGCGGTCCCTCGGCCCACGCCTGATCCAGGGTGCGGCCGCCGGTGCCGGTGATGGCCATCGGCCGCATGAAGGCGTGCGAGTCGAATCCCGTTGCCAGCACGATGATGTCGAGCTCGTGTCGCTGCCCGTCGGCGGTGACGACGGCGTCCTTCTCGATCCGGTCGATACCCTCGGTCACCAGTGCGACATCGGGCCGCTGCACGACCTGGTAGAAGCGATCCGACACCACCAGCCGCTTGCACATGGCCTGATAGTCGGGGGTCAGCTTGCGGCGTAGTTCGGGATCCTTGACCGAGCGCAGATTGCGTTCCACCACCCACTGGATCAGCCTGCGCACCCGGCCCGGATGCACCAACCCCTGCGAAAACACCGCGAAGGCCGCGCGATTGAAGAGGTAGGGGAGCTGCCCGAGTGCCGGGATCGCCTGGTACAGCCGCTTCGACACCGGCGAGTAGGCCCGGTTGACGGTCGGCAGGATCCACTGCGGCGTGCGCTGGAACATCACGACCCGCGGGACCTTACCGGCCAGCGCGCTGACCAACTGGGTGCCGGTGGATCCGGTGCCGATCACGCCGACCCGCTTGCCGGTCAGCTCGACGTCGTGCTGCCAACGCGCGGAATGCATGACGGTGCCGCCGAATTCGTCCAGGCCGGGGATGTCGGGCCGGTTCGGGTGATGCAGGAATCCCGTGGCGCACAGGACGAAATCGAATTCGCGGGTACCGCCCTCGGAAGTGGTTACCTGCCAGGCGCTTCCGTCGAACACCGCGCCGGTGACCTCGGTGTCGAAGCGGGTGCTGCGGTGCAGCCCGTGCTCGCGCGCCACCCCCACCAGGTACTGCCTGATCTCCGGCCCCGCCGAATACAGGTGCGTCCATTCCGGATTCATGGCGAAACGGAATTGGTAGTACCGCGACGGCACATCGCACACCAGGCCGGGATAGCTGTTGTCCCGCCACGTGCCGCCGTAGTCGGCGCCCTTCTCGTAGATGGTGAAGTCGGTGAATCCGGCCCGCTGCAGAGCCACTGCCATGCAGATCCCGGAGATTCCGGCCCCCACGATGGCGATCCGCGGTGAGTTCATGGGACGGCAGCGTAGACACGTGTCCGGGGTTCCGGAAGGGGTTTCGCGAAATTCAGTAGACATTCCGTCATTCGCTAGACGGACTGTAAAGCGAGTGTTACCGTGTGCCCCAGATCACAAGCTCGAGGCGAGGAAGCACGATGCGCGCACTGCAGTGGACCGGACCGGAAAAGGTGCAGATCAATGACATCCCGGTACCGGAGATCGGACCCACCGACCTGCTCGTCAAGGTCGGCGCGGCCGGGGTCTGCCACTCGGATCTGACGCTGGTCAACTTCCCGTACCAGCTGCGCGAGGACCCGCTCACCCTCGGCCACGAGATCGCCGGCACCATCGAGGCCATCGGTTCGGACGTGAACGGCCGCGAGGTCGGCGAACGCGGTGTCGTGTACCTGTTCTGGACCTGTGGCGTCTGCCGTGAATGCGTCAGCGGCAATGAAAACGTCTGTCTCGCAGCGGGTCGCGTCGCCATGCCGCCCTGCCCCGGCCTCACCCTCGAGGGCGGCATGTCGGACTACGTGCGCATCCCGGCGAGCTCGTTCGTGCCCATCGGCGACCTCGACTTCCTGCAGGCCGCCCCCGTCGCCGACGCCGCCCTCACCGCCTACCACGCCATTCGCGGCGCGCGAGAAGCCTTGCGCCCCGGCGGAACCGCGGTCGCCATCGGCATCGGCGGCCTCGGCCACGTGGCCCTGCAAATCCTGCACGCCATCTCCGGCGTCCGCGTGATCGCGGTCGACCAGGCCCAAGAGAAGCTCGATCTCGCCGCCGACTGCGGCGCCGACATCGGCTTCCTCTCCGGCGACGACACCGCCAAGCAGATCCTCGACCTCACCGACGGCCGCGGCGCGGACGCCGTCTTCGACTTCGTCGGCGTCAACGCCACCGCCAAACTCGCCTGCGAATCCGTCGCCCCCAACGGCGCCTACCGCATGGTCGGAATCGGCGACGGCGCACCGGAAATCACCGCGGGCCCCGCCGGCGGCCCCGGCCTCCCCTGGGGCGCAACCGTCCGCAAATCCCTCGGCGGCACCCGCTCCGACCTCCACGCCTGCGTAGCCCTCGCCCAAGCAGGCAAACTCCACATGGAAGTAGAACCCTTCCCCCTCACCGACGGTCCCGAAGCGCTCCGCCGCCTCGACGCCGGCCAAATCCGAGGCCGAGCCGTCCTCGTCCCCTGAACCCCTTCTCGCAGCAGAATTTCCGTTGCCACGCCAGCTAATCTCGTTGGCATGGGGAGGATCTGGCCGATTGTGGCCATCACAGCCTGTGTTCTGCTTGTCTCCGCCTGTGGGCACGACAGTCCCGCGGCATGTCCGTCGACCACGAAGGCGGCCGTCACGAGTCCCGTGCCGTCGGTAGCCGCCGGCAAGCCGACGGCCACGGCGGTGCCGACGGCGGAATTGCCGATGTGTGCCGATGCCAAAGGCTCTGGGGCGCCGCTGTACATGCCCGGTAATTGCAAGTTGATCTCGCACGACAGTGCGGGCTACACGTTCATCGTGCGCCACGAGACCGGGCTCGGGGCGAAGATCCAGACGATGATCGACGTGACGGGAAGAGACGGCGCGGTTCTCCAGACCTTCTATGCGACGCCCGCCGACCGTCCCGAAGAGCCGTTCCTGGCGGATCTCGTCGGTGACGGTCGGGACGAATTGATTCTGCAGTCGGACGCGGGGGCGGTCGGCAATGGCGGCTACGAGGTATACCGGCCCAAGTCGAACAAGCCGGAATATGTCAGGGCCGGAAGCATTTTCGGCAAGGAACTCGACCGGACCGCCGACGGCTACCTCGTCTCCCAAATCCACGGCGACGCCGAGCACATGTACATCGACTTCGAAAAGTTCCAAGCCACCCAGCTGGTCTTCGTTGCCGGAATCATCACCACCTCGGGCACAACCGAACCCCCGTGCTCCGTCAACAACGGCCAGAGCGCCCCGCAATCCGAGCTCACCGATGCCGAAGTCCTCCAACGCTTCTGCGGTGCGCAATATACGAAGGCGGAACCGGTGCACTGACCGCTACAGTCGCCGTCATGGGGAGGATCTGGCCGGTTCCGGCCGTCATTGCTTGCGTCATGCTCACCGCGGCCTGCGGGCATACCGATGCGGGCGCGAAGAACACGACGACGACTGCGGCTCCGACCACGAGCGCCGCACCGGTGAAGGAACCGACGATCGATATCGCGACGCTGCCGCTGTGCGGCGACGTCAAGGACGCGGGGAAGACGCCCATCCCGGACTGCAAACTGGTGTCGAAGGATTCGGCCCACTACACCTTCGTCGTCCGGCACGCGGCGGTCGAGCGCACCTCGGCCGGGGGCGATACCAAGGTCACTCTCGTCGACGTGATCGCCAAGGACCTGGTCGACAACAGTGACTATGCCGCCGGACGCACGATGGTGGAGACCGGAGACCTCTTCATGAACGGCGAACCGTCGCTGCAGGATCTCGACGCCGACGGCCGTGACGAACTGCTGATTCCGGTCGGCTCCGGGAGCGGCGGTGTCACGGAAGCCGTCTACCGCGACACCGCTCCCGACCCGGCCGCCAAGGACCCGAATTTCGTGCGGATCGGCGAGATCAACGGCATCGACCTCGAACACACCGACAGTGGATACATCGCGACCGTCGGGAAGGGCGGCGCGGCCGAGAAGGAAGTCTCCTTCATGAAGATCGAGAACTCCCAACTCGTCGAGAAGGTCCGCGTCGAGATCGATATGACGGAGGATTCCCAGGGCCACGGGCACGGCACCTGCAAGGTCATCAGATCAGGCGGCCTCGCGGGATCCGGTCTCAGCGATAGCCAAGTGACACAACGGTTCTGCTCGGAACCCATAGTTCTGAAGTTCACGTAGGGGGCGCAGTCATGGGGAGGATCTGGCCGGTTGCGGCCGTTGCCGTGGTCGTTCTGATCACGGCCGCCTGTGGGAACGACACTCCGGCGGCCGTTCCGGCGAGTCAGACAGCGCCGGGTACGACTTCCGTTGCGTGTGCGCTGGTCCCCGGCGCCTGTACGAAGGGCACTCCGGTCTCGAGTGAGCCGACCGCCACCGGTACCACCGCGGCGGTACCGGTGCCGGTGGCGGCGCTGCCGATGTGTGGTGATGTCAAGGGATCCGGGGTGCAGGGTGCGATGCCTGCCGACTGCAGGCTGGTTTCGCACGACAGCGCGGGATACTCGTTCGTCGTGCGGCACGAGGCCGGATTCAAGTTCGGGAGCGCGGCGACGATCGACGTGACCGGGCGTGACGGGACCGTGCTGCAGACCATCGTTTCGGAAGATTCCGATGATCCGCGCGAGCCGTTCCTCGCCGCTCTGACGGGCGACGGGCGTGATGAGCTGATCGTGCCCTTGAATCTTGTGATAGTCGGCAACGGCACCTTCGAGGTGTTCCGGCCCAAGTCGGGGGCGGCGGAATTCGCCAGGGCCGGAGAGGTATTCGGAATCGGCGTGGATCGCACGGCCGACGGATATATCGTCGGCCAGGCCAAAGGCGGTGCCGCGCACTGGTATATCGAGTTCGACAAGTTCCAAGGGTCCCAGCTGGTTTTCGTGGCCGAGATCATCAAGTCGTCCGACGCCAGCGGGTCACCACCGTGCGCGGTCGACAAGGAGCAGGGTGCCCTGCAATCCGAGCTCGGTGACGCCGAGATCCTGCGGCGGTTCTGCGATGCGAAGATCCTGCGCACCGCCCCTGTGAGCTGACTTCAGGGCAGGTCGGTCATCTTGTGCCGCAACCAGTCGCGGTGGTCGGCGTCGTGGGTGTGGCGCAGGATCTTGCGGCGGGCGGTGGGGGACAGGGCGGACAGTAGGTGCGACAGGTGGTCTTCGGTCTCGTCGCCGAGTAGGTAGCGGACCGCGCCCGCGGTGGCGCGGTCATCGGCGATCTCGACGGCGCGGGCGAAGTCGGCGGGGCTCTCGAGGTCCAGGAAGTGCTGGGGAATCTCCTCGTGCAGGGGATAACCCGAGTAGTCGCCGGTGCCCGAACCGAACCAGGTGCACAGGCGCAGGACGCGGTCGACCGGGTCGGGGTGCGCCGCGAGCAGCGGTACGCGCATTTCGTGGATCTGGGCGGCGGTCAGGTCGCGGCCCGTGCGTGACGTATCGAAGAACAACTCGAGGTAGGGCGACAGGGCGGCCGGGGTGTCGGATTCCCACAGTCGGTCGGTGCGGGCGCTCTCCACCCGCGCCTGCTCGGTCTCCCGGTACTCGCGCAGCGGTTCCGAGACTCCGCGCACCGCAAGCCATTCCAGCACGCGCACGCCGTCGGCCAGCAACGCGTCCTCGTGCCAGCCCGTCCAGCGGACCGAATACCCGTGGTGCAGGGTCACCATCGCGAGCCGCGTGCCGGACCGGGCGAGGAACTCCAGGGCCGCGTCGCCCTGGCATCGGCAGATGAAGCCGGGCATGTCGGCGACGCGCAAGGCCTCGCGCAGCGCCTGTACGGCAACCAAGTCGCGCTCGATCAGCAGCGGCACCGAATCGCCCGGCATCTCGCGGACCC
This sequence comes from Nocardia heshunensis, assembly GCF_054782115.1. Classification (NCBI taxonomy): domain Bacteria; kingdom Bacillati; phylum Actinomycetota; class Actinomycetes; order Mycobacteriales; family Nocardiaceae; genus Nocardia; species Nocardia heshunensis. The sequence goes on from NZ_BAAGTC010000002.1 coordinate 170,343, forward strand.
GGACCTCGTGCGCGTCGGCCAGGATCCGGTCCAATGCATCCACGTCCTTGCCTGCGGACCCACCCCCGAAACCCATACCGGAAACACTAATCCGACCTTCCGGTCCCCGGCGTGGCGTCGACGCGGCACGCGGGCGGGCCCTGTTGTCCATATGGTTGCTGAACTGGTACGTACCAGCTGGTGATACGGTTCCGTGTGACGCCGATAACTCGGACTCCGATCAGAGTCCGAACGCAGTGACGGGGCTGGACCCAGCGAGTCTTTCTGCAGGCCACCAGCGAAAGTGCACCGACCGGGAGCTGAACTGTGGCTGACCGGTGAGAACTGCATTGTTGCCGAGAAGCCAGATATAGGAGAGACAGTGGCGATTTCGGATTCCCAGCGGGGTGCGGCCGGACCCGCTGCCGGGCGCACCACCGGACTGTTCCGCACCAAGAGCGTCGAACAGTCGATCCGTGACACCGACGACCCCGACGCCAAACTCCGCAAGGACCTGACCTCCTGGGACCTCACGGTCTTCGGTGTCGCGGTCGTGGTCGGCGCGGGCATCTTCACCCTCACCGCGCGCACCGCGGGCAACGTGGCCGGACCCGCGGTCTCGCTGGCTTTCGTGTTCGCCGCGGTGGCCTGCGGCCTGGCCGCGCTCTGCTACGCCGAGTTCGCCTCCACCGTGCCCGTCGCGGGTAGCGCGTACACCTTCTCGTACGCCACCTTCGGTGAGGTCGTCGCCTGGATCATCGGCTGGGACCTCATCCTCGAATTCGCGCTCGGCACTTCGGTTGTCGCCAAGGGCTGGTCGCAGTACCTGGGCACGGTCATGGGCGGGCATCAGCCGATCTGGCACTTCGGGTCGGTGAAATTCGACTGGGGCGCGGTGCTGCTGATCGCCATCCTCGGCGTGCTGCTGGCGGCGGGCACCAAGCTGTCCTCGCGGGTGTCGGCCGTGGCGGTCGCCATCAAGCTGGCCGTCATCGCGCTGGTGGTCGTGGTCGGCGCGACCTACTTCAAGGCCTCGAACCTGAAGCCGTTCGTGCCCGCGTCGGTCCCGAACGCCGACTCCGGCGGCGCGAGCAAGGTGCACCAGACCCTGTTCCAGCTGGTCACCGGCGGCGGCAACAGCCACTTCGGCTGGTACGGCCTGCTGGCCGCGGCGTCGATCGTGTTCTTCGCCTTCATCGGCTTCGACGTGGTCGCCACCGCCGCCGAGGAGACCAAGAACCCGCAGCGCAATGTGCCGCGCGGCATCCTGGGCTCGCTGGCCATCGTGACCGTGCTGTACGTGGCGGTCTCGCTGGTGCTCACCGGCATGGTGTCCTACAAGGACCTGCAGGGCGACGACGCCACGCTCGCAACGGCTTTCGCCATCCACGGCGTCACCTGGGCCAAGAACATCATCTCGATCGGCGCGCTGGCCGGTCTGACCACCGTCGTCATGGTGCTGTTCCTCGGGCAGACCCGGGTGCTGTTCGCCATGGCCCGGGACGGCCTGATGCCGCGCAAGCTGGCCCACACCGGGCCGAAGGGCACGCCGGTGCGGATCACCGCGATCGTCGGCGTCATCTGCGCGGTGCTGGCCGGGTTCGTGGACTTCGGCACGCTGGAGGAAATGGTCAATATCGGCACGCTGTTCGCGTTCGTGCTGGTGTCGATCGGCGTGGTCATCCTGCGCCGCACCCGCCCGGATCTGCCGCGCGGCTTCCGGGTGCCGCTGGTGCCGTTCGTGCCGATCCTGTCGGTGATCGCGTGCGCGTGGCTGATGTTCAACCTGTCGGTGGAGACCTGGCTGCGATTCGTCATCTGGATGGCGATCGGCATGGTCGTGTACTTCGCCTACGGCCGCAGGCATTCGCTGCTGAACAAGGCCGCTGCTGAGACGAAATAGGTAGCTGATCGGGTGCTCGAGTTCGGTGCTGGTGGTGTGTCGTCGCTATGACACCCCGGTGGATGCGGTTCAATTGCTCTGAATAGTGAGAGTTGTGCCACAAGATCCGCCGCACCAGCACCGATTCAGCATCCCGAGAGGAACCCGATCGTGAGCATGCTCCTCGCAGTGCATGACGCCTACAACACGGTTGTCGCGCAGATCGGCAACCCGACCCCGGAGACGCCGCCGGTGGCGGACAAGCTGATGAAGCTGGTCCGCTACTTCACCTGGTTCACCATGCTGTCGGGCGTCACCGCCATCACCTATGGCGGCGGCCGCTTCGCATGGGAGAAGTGGAGCGGCGGCGGTCTGGAATCGCCGAAGATGGTGGCCGGAGCCATGATCGGCGGCGCGACCGCCACCAGTGCCGGGACGATCATGAACGCCGTCATCGGCAGTTGACCCCGTCATTCCGGCGTGTTTCTGGCCGGAATCCACGCTGTGGCTGTGGATCCCGGCCAAGAAGCGTGCCGGGATGACGAACGACTAGCTCTGGCCGAGCATCGTGTTCATCTGGCCGATCTCCTGCTGCTGCGCGGTCACGATCGACTGCGCCAGCGCCTTCGAGTCGGCGTTGCTGCCCTGTGCCAGTTCGGTATTCGCCATGTCGATCGCGCCCTGGTGGTGCTCGATCATCATCTGCATCCACATCTTGTCGAACTCCGGCCCGGACGCGGCCGCGAGCTTGGTCATTTGATCCTTCGACATGATCCCGGGCATATCGTGGTTCATTTCGCCGCTCGGCACCGGCTTGCCGAAACTCTGCAGCAGCGTCGTGATCTGCTGCATCTCCGGCGACTGTGCCTGCTCCACGGCCTTGGCCAGGGTGATCAACTGCTGGTTCTGCGAGCGGGACGGCACCAGCTTCGCCATCTCCACCGCCTGCGCGTGATGCGGATACATCATGGTCAGGAAGGTCACGTCGGCATCGTTGAAATCACTGCGGGTGGCGGCGGGCGCCGAAGTGGTGGCCGAGCCGTGATCCATCCCGGGCATGCTGCCGTGCGCCATGGCCGTGGTGGAAGTGGTTGCGGCCTTCGAGGTGTCGCTGTCGTTGCTGCTACACCCGGCGGCAATCAGGGCGGTAGCGGCGGTACCGGCGATCAGGGCGATTTTGATACGGGTCGTGAACATGATTGAGCTCCTTGGGAATTGGTGACGAATCGAAATTCGGGTACGCGAAAGGCGCGGCCCATCAGATCCGCAGAATTGCCAAGTCGGCCAGGGTGAGCACCGTCCACGGGGGTGGCCGGGCCGGATGCGTGCGCGGCAGGCGCAGGTGCGCGGTGATCGCGTCGCGGCGGGCGAGCCCGACCCAGGCCAGCAGAGCCAGGCCCAGACCGAGCAGCAGCGCGGACAGCACGAACAGGCAGCCGTGCAACCCGGCATGACCGCTTGCGCAGTCGCCGCCGCAGCCGGGCATGGACGCGCCGTGGTCGTGATTCATGACCATGTCCTGGCTCATGACCATCGCGGCGGGAGCAGGCACGGCGTGATCGGTGTGCCCGTCGCTCATGCCCAGCACGAGCGCGTGCATGGCCACGATTCCCGCCATCAGTGCGAGCAGCCCGAACGCCCGGAGGTACCGGGTGCTCCACGACGGCTGTTCGATCACGGCGGCCAGTTTACCCGCATACCCCCTGTCGGTATCGGAGCGGGACGCGCCGGTTCGCCACCGCGAGGATCACCGGGCCGGACGGTAGCCTGGCGGCCGTGTCACAGCGCGAACTGGTCATCCTTGGAACGGCCAGCCAAGTACCGACCAAACAGCGCAACCACAATGGCTACCTGCTGCGCTGGGACCGCGAGGGGCTGCTGTTCGACCCGGGGGAAGGCACCCAGCGGCAGATGAGCTTCGCGGGCGTGGCCGCCAGCGGGATCACCCGCATCTGCATCACCCACTTCCACGGCGACCACTGCTTCGGCCTGCCGGGCGTGCTCGGCCGCATCAGCCTCGACGGCGCGCTGCATCCGGTGGACGTGTACTTCCCGGCCTCGGGGGAGATCTTTTACGAGCGGCTCATCGATTCCTCGGCCCACAATCGCCAGGTCGAGCTGCAACCGCATCCGATCACCGGCAATGGCGACCTGCCGCCGCCGGGAGCCGATTTCACCCTGCGTGCCGCCCAGCTCTCGCATCCGGTGGAGACCTTCGGCTACCGCCTCGACGAACCCGACAGCCGCCGCTTCGTCCCCGAACGCCTGAAGGAGCTGGGCCTGTCCGGCCCGGTGGTCGGTGAGCTGCAGCGTCGCGGCGAGGTCCAGGTCGGCGGCCGCACCATCACCCTCGACGAAGTCAGTGAGGCCCGGCCCGGACAGAGCTTCGCGTTCGTCATGGACACCCGCCTCTGCGACGGCGTCTACGACCTCGCCCGCGGCGTCGACATGCTGGTCATCGAGGCCACCTTCATCGACGCCGACGAGCAACTCGCCGTCGAATACGGCCATCTCACCGCCGGACAGGCCGCCCAGGTCGCCGCGAAGGCCGGGGTCCGCACGCTGGTGCTGACCCACTACTCCCAGCGCTACCGCACCCTCGATCAGCATCTCGCCGACGCCCGCGCGCATTTCGACGGCGAGATCGTGGTGGCCGAGGATCTGATGCGTATCCCGGTACCGGCCCGCCGCTGATCACTGCGGGCATGATGGTGCCCATGGACGCGCACGAGGAACTCATCGCACTCGCCGACCGGTACTGGGATGCCATGCTGGAGTCCGCCCCGAGCGAGGCGACCCTGTTGGGGGACAGGCGATTCGACGATCGCATCGAGGATCTGTCGGTGGCCGCGGAGGAGCGGCTGCTCGGCACCTGGCGGGGCCTGCTGGCCGAGGTGGACGCCCTGGATTCGGCGGGCCTGGGCGAGGAGGATCGCACCACGCGCAGCCTGCTGCGCACCGAATTGGCCGCCGCCGTCTCGCATCTGGAGTGGCGGCCCATCGAAATGGCCTCGGATCAGATGACCGGCGTGCACGCGGGGATGCTGACCATGGCGCCGCAGCTGAATGCGCCGGAACCCGAGAACGCCCGCCACCTCCTCGACCGCTACCGGCAGTTCGGGACGCTGATGAGCCAGGCCGGGGACCGCTTCCGGGCGGGTCTCGCGGCCGGGCGCACGCCCGCGCGCATCACCATCGAACGTTCGCTCAACCAGCTGGACGGCTACCTGGCCTCCGGCCTGGCCGAGGACCCATTCGTCACGCTCGCCGGACCGGCGGACTGGGATGGCGAATCGGCCTGGCGCGCAGAGCTGTCCGAGATCGCCCGGGACGTGATCCGGCCTGCCTTCGCCGCCTACCGCGCGGTGCTGGCCGACGAGCTCGCGCCCGCCTCCCGCCCGGACGACCAGCCCGGCCTGTGCTGGCTCGGCGACGACGGCGCGGACATCTACGGCCGCCTGCTGCGGCACCACACCACCCTGCCCGACCTGGGCGCGGACGAGATCCACCGGCTCGGCCTGGACGAACTGGCCGGACTGCGCGCCGAATACGAGGAAGTCGGCGCCCGCCTGTTCGGGCTCTCGGACCAGACCGCCATCTTCGCCCGCATGCGCGAAGATTCGGTGTTGCGCTACAACGAGGCCGACGAGATCATGACCGACGCCCGCGCGTATCTCGCCGCGGCCCAGGCAGAAATGGGCAACTGGTTCGGGCGGCTGCCGCAGCAGTCCTGCGACATCCTGCCGGTCCCCGACTTCCTGGCCGGTGACGCTCCTGCCGCCTACTACTTCCCGCCCGCCGCCGACGGTTCACGCCCCGGCGCGTACTACGTCAACCTCCGGGAACCCAAGACCCGCAACCGCTATGAGACCGCCGCCGTCGCCTACCACGAGGCGATCCCCGGCCACCACCTGCAGCTCACCATCGCCAACGAGCTGGACCACCTGCCGCGGTTCCAGCGAATGTCCTTCTCCAACACCGCTTTCGTCGAAGGCTGGGCTCTCTACACCGAACGCCTCGCCGACGAAATGGGCTTGTACACCGACGATCTCGCCCGCATCGGCATGCTCGCCGCCGACTCCTGGCGCTCCTGCCGCCTGGTCGTCGACACCGGCCTGCACGCCAAGGGCTGGAGCCGCCAGCAGGCCATCGACTTCATGGCCGCCCACGCCCCCGTCGGCCTGGAGGAGATCCGAGTCGAAATCGACCGCTACATCGCCATGCCCGGCCAAGCCGTCGCCTACAAGGTCGGCCAACTCGAAATCCGCCGCCAGCGCACCGAAGTCACCACCCGCCTCGGCGCGTCCTTCGACATCAAAACCTTCCACGACAAAATCCTGAGCTCCGGCTCCGTCAGTCTCCCCGTCCTCCGAGACCTGGCCGCCTCGCTCTGAGTCGCCGAGCCGAAGCCCTGCCCCGGGCCGGTGGGAATACCGGTCCGGGGGGTGTGTTCGACTCGGGTAATGGTGAGTTGGGCTAACGAAGGGGGTCGCCGGTGACTGCCACGGATCTGAAGTCGTCGATCGGGTTGCGGTCGGAGCGGGGGCCGATCCTTGCGGCGATCATGCTGTCGACCTCGTTGGTCGCGTTGGACTCCACCATCATTGCCACGGCGGTGTTGACGATCACCGATCAGCTCGGTGGGTTTGCGCAGTTCCCTTGGCTTTTCAGTATCTATCTGCTGGCGCAGGCGGTGACCGTGCCGATCTACGGGAAGCTCGCCGACATGGTCGGGCGGAAGCCGGTGATGCTGTTCGGGATCGGGGTGTTCGCGCTCGGGTCGTTGTTGTGTGGGCTGGCCACCAGCATGATCGGGCTGATCGCGTTCCGGGCGGTGCAGGGGATCGGGGCGGGGGCCGTGAGTCCGATCTCGATGACCATCGCGGGGGACATCTACACCGTGCAGGAGCGGGCCAAGGTGCAGGCGTATCTGGCCAGTGTGTGGGCGGCCTCATCGGTGTTGGGGCCGTTGCTGGGCGGCGTGTTCTCCGAATACGTCAGCTGGCGTTGGATCTTCCTGATCAACCTGCCGCTGGCGGCGCTGGCCGCGTGGATGATTCTGCGGAAGTTCACCGAGAGCGCGCCGCGGCAGCGCCATCAGATCGACTACCTGGGTGCCGGACTGCTCACCGTCGGCGCGGGCGCGCTGATTCTCGCGCTGCTGGAGGGCGGGCAGGCATGGGCGTGGACCGCGCCGCCGAGCCTGGCGCTGTTCGTGGGCGGTGCCGTGGTGCTGGTGGCGTTCGGGCTCGTCGAGCGCCGGGCCGCGAATCCGATTCTGCCGCTGTGGGTTTTCACCCGCCGGATCGTGGTGGCCAGCAGCCTGGCCTCGCTGCTGGTCGGTGCCATCCTGCTGGGTCTGACCTCGTACGTGCCCACCTTCGCGCAGGGCGTGCTGGGCAGCGGCGCACTGCTGGCGGGACTCACCGTCGGCGCGCTGACCTTGGGCTGGCCGGTGTCGGCGTCGCAGGCCGGAAAGGTCTACCTGCGCATCGGTTTCCGCTACACCGCCGTGATCGGCAGCGTGCTCGCGGTGGCGGGTGCGGCATCACTGTTGCTGGTCGACGCGGACTCCGGTCTCCTTCAGGTGGCCTTCGGCTGTTTCATCGTCGGCATGGGTATGGGTCTGGTGGCCAGCCCCACCCTGATCGCCGCGCAGGCCAGTGCGGAATGGTCCGAGCGTGGAGTCGTGACCGCCACGAACATGTTCGCCCGCTCGCTGGGCAGTGCGGTCGGGGTGGCGGTCTTTGGGGCGATCGTCAACGCGCGGCTCGGCAAGATCGATCATCCGGCCGCCGCCGACCTCGCCCCCGCGGTGCATCTGGTGTTCGTCGGGGTGGCGGCCATGGCGGTGGTGCTCATCGGCGCGGCCGCGGTCATGCCCGGGCGAAGTGATGGCAATCCGGAAACCCATTCGGCGTGAACCGAATCGGCAAGTCTTTTGTCAGGTCGCAGAATAGTGCCGGGCCTCATTTCATTCCGACAAAATCCGCTCGACCGTGCCGAATGGAATAGTGCGGCAATGATCTAGCACACTGTAGGTGTGGTTGAGGTCGAGGAAGTACTGAGCCGGTTGCGCCGGTATCCGGATGTGGAAGCGGTGAACCTGTACGCGGTGGACGCCGCGGACCGGTTCATGCTGGATGTCGCCGCGGATTCGCTGGCGGCCGCCGGTGACGGCCGGGTCGCGGTGATCGACGACGGGTACGGTGCGCTGACCCTCGGCGCGATCGCCGCGCATGAACTGCGCGGCGTGCGCGTGCATCAGGATTTGCTGACCGGTGAATTGGCGCTGACCAATAACGCCCGAATTGTCGGACTGTCCGATCGTTTCACCACCCGCGAATTGGGCCCGGAATTACTGAGCGACGTGCGCGTGGTGCTGTGGCGGCTGCCGCGCGCCCTGTCCGGCCTCGCCGAGACCGCCGAGGCCATTGCCCGCTACGCCGCCCCCGAGGTCGAAGTCTTCGCCGGTGGCCGCGACAAATATCTGACCCCGGCCATGAACGAGGTGCTCGCCGAATCCTTCGCCTCGGTGCGCGCCAGCCGCGGCCGCCAGAAGTCCCGCATCCTGCTCGCCGCCGACCCCAAACCCCTTGGCGATCCCCGTTTCCCGATTCGCAACCGCCTCGAGGACCTGGATCTCGAGGTGGTCGCCCACGGCGCCGCCTTCTCCGGCCCGCGCCTGGATATCGGCACCCGCTTCCTACTCGACTACCTCAAGCGCATGAAGCCCGATGCCCGCGACGCCATCGACCTGGGTTGCGGCACCGGCATTCTCGCGGTGGCCCTGGCCAAGGCGCGGCCCGGCATCCGAGTGGCCGCGACCGACCAGTCCGCCGCCGCGGTGGCCTCCGCCCGCGCCACCGCCGACGTCAACGGCGTGTCCGACCGGGTCACCGTGCTGCAGGACGACGCCATGTCCGCCACCCCGGACAACAGCGCCGACCTGGTGCTGTGCAACCCGCCCTTCCACGTAGGCGCGGCCGTGCACACCGGCTCGGCCATCAAGATGTTCCAGCAGACCGGCCGGGTGCTGCGCCCCGGCGGCGAACTCTGGACCGTCTACAACACGCACCTCAACTACCGGGGCGTCATGGAGCGCATGGTCGGCAAAACCGATGTGATGGGCCGCAATCGTAAGTTCACGGTGACCCGCTCGGTCCGCGGTCTGCACGACGTCGAACAATAGGACCCATGGGACGAATCGATCTTCGAGTCTTCACCGAACCCCAGCAGGGCGCGACCTACGACACTCTCCGCACCGTCGCCAAGACCGCCGAGGACCTCGGCTACGACGCCTTCTTCCGCTCCGACCACTACCTGAAGATGGGTGACGTCGACGGCCTGCCCGGCCCCACCGACGCCTGGATCACGCTGGCCGGGCTGGCCCGCGAGACTCGCCGCATCCGGCTGGGCACGCTGGTCACCTCGGCCACCTTCCGTCACCCGGGCGTGCTGGCCATCGAGGTGGCGCAGGTCGACGCCATGTCCGGCGGCCGCGTCGAATTCGGTTTCGGCGCGGGCTGGTTCGAGTCCGAGCACACCGCCTACGGCATCCCGTTCCCCGCCGAGAAGTTCCCGCGCTTCGAGGAACAGCTGGCCATCGTGACCGGCCTGTGGTCGACCCCGGTGGGGGAGACCTTCTCGTTCGGCGGTCAGCACTACACGCTCACCGACTCCCCGGCGCTGCCGAAGCCCGCGCAGTCGCGCATGCCGGTCATCATCGGCGGCATGGGCGCCAAGCGCACCCCGCGCCTGGCCGCGCAGTACGCCACCGAGTTCAATGTGCCGTTCCAGTCGGCCGAGGCCAGTGCCGAGCAGTTCGAGCGAGTCCGCAAGGCCGCCAAGGACGCCGGACGCGATCCCTCCGACATCACCTTCTCCAATGCGTTGGTCGCCTGCGTCGGTGCTTCGGACGCCGAGGTGGCCAAGCGTGCGGCGGTGATCGGCCGCGAGGTGGACGAGTTGAAGGCCAACGGTCTGGCGGGCAGCCCGGGCGAGGTGGTCGACAAGATCGGCCGCTACGCGGAAATCGCTGGTACCAGCCGGATCTACCTGCAGATCCTGGATCTGTCGGATCTGGATCACCTGGAGCTGATCGCGCACGAGGTGATGAGTCAGCTGGGCTGACGGGCACCTGACGGGCGGCACGTTCGGTAAAGCTCAGGTAAAGTCCAGTTAGTCCGATCTATGGGGGTTCGGGAACTCCGGACCCCCGTTGCGCGTTGGACGAGTAGCTTCACAGGCCACGACCTACGTGAGCCGCGACTCCAGAAAGGGACGCACAGTGCGCTCCACATCCAACCCGGTTTTCCGGAACTTGCAGCCGCAGCAGGGTGGCTACGCCGGCTTCGGCCAGGCACCTGGAGCCGGACAGTTCCCCACCAATCCGTACGGTCAGCAGCAGCCGGGCTACGGCCAGCAGCCGCCGCAGTACCCGGGCTACGGCCAGCAGCCCTACCAGCCGGCCATCCCCACCACCCGCCCGATGACCATCGACGACGTGGTGCAGAAGACCGGCATCACCCTCGGCGTGGTCAGCCTGATGGCGCTGGTGTCCTACGCCCTCACCGCGAGCAACCACGCACTGGCGCTGCCGTTCCTGCTGGTCGGTGGCCTCGGCGGCCTGGTGCTGGGCCTGGTCATCTCCTTCGGGCAGAAGTACAACCCGGCCCTGGTGCTGAGCTACGCGGCGCTGGAAGGTCTGCTGCTGGGGTCGTTCTCGTTCCTGTTCACCAATGTGGCCATCGGTGGCGTCGGCGGTTCGGGTCTGATCGCGCAGGCCGTGCTGGGCACCTTCGGTGTGTTCTTCGGCATGCTGGTCGTCTACAAGACCGGCGCGATCCGCGTCACCCCGCGCCTGACCCGCATGGTCGTGGGCGCCCTGATCGGCGTCTTCGTGTTGATGCTCGGCAACATCATCGCCGGCTTCTTCACCCCGGGCGGTTTCGGCCTGCGTGACGGCGGCACCATGTCGATCATCTTCAGCCTCGTGGTCATCGGTGTCGCGGCGTTCAGCTTCCTGCTGGACTTCGACGCCGCCGACCAGCTCATCCGGGCCCAGGCTCCGGAGAAGGCGGCCTGGGGCGTGGCGTTCGGCCTGACCGTCACCCTGGTCTGGCTGTACCTCGAGATCCTGCGTCTGCTGAGCTACTTCCAGGGCGACCGCTAGTCCCCGGAAGGGTTGACGCGCAACCGAATACCTGACGTGGGCGGGCACCGGAATCCGGTGCCCGCCCACTGCTGTGTAGCCAGCCTGAGAGCCTTCAATCGTTGATCACCACCTCCTTCAGGACGTCGGTAGCTGCGTGGTTCTCGCCGCAGTTGTCGGTGAGAAGCGCGACGCTGGCGCAGTTTCGGGTGCGTAGCGGCAGGATCTCCTGGTAAGCCGCCGACTCGTACCAGCCGTTGACGGCCTCGTAATCCGGGAACTCGATGACGATCACGTTCGCGTTCGCCGAGCCCTCGATCACCCGCTGGCGGGGACCGCCGTGCACGATGAACTTGCCGCCGAACGGTTCCAAGGTCGCGTCGATGCGCTCGAGGTATTCGACGATTTCGGCGTTCACGTCGACGTCCCACAGGGTGGCGATGGCGTAGGCGGGCATTTCGGGCTCCTCATCCGGGATTGCTGTGCTGCCCTCGATATTTCCGCTCCCAGGGAACGAAGTCGATTACCTGCCAGGTAATGCGGTACCCGGAATGTGCTTCGCCTCCAGGTGTTCCCGGCGCAGCAGCTTGCTGCCCAGCCAGACCAGCGGATCGTATTTGCGCGAGATGACCTGCTCCTTCAACGGAATCAGGGCATTGTCGGTGATCTTGATGTGCTCGGGACAGACCTCCGTGCAGCACTTGGTGATATTGCAGTAGCCCAAACCCAGCTCGTCCTGGGCGAGCTTGCGGCGATCCAGCACGTCGGCGGGATGCATCTGCAATTCCGCCACCCGCATGAGGAAGCGCGGACCGGCAAAGGCGTGCAGGTTCTCCTCGTGGTCGCGAATGGCGTGACAGGTGTTCTGGCACAGGAAGCATTCGATGCATTTGCGGAATTCCTGGCTGCGCTGCACGTCCTCCTGCATCATCCGATACTCGCCGGGCCGCATCGCCGGGTCGGGCTGGAACGGCGGCACCTCGCGCGCCTTGATGTAGTTGAACGAGACATCGGTGACCAGATCGCGAATGACCGGGAACGCGCGCAGCGGGGTGATGGTGATGGCGTCACCGACCACCGCCTGGGCGGCCTGGCTCATGCACATGAGTCGCGGGAAGCCGTTGATCTCCGCCGAGCAGGAGCCGCACTTGCCCGCCTTGCAGTTCCAGCGCACGGACAGATCCGGGCACTGGGTGGCCTGCAGCCGGTGCACGACATCCAGGACGACCTCGCCCTCGCTCACCTCGACCTGATAGTCCTCGAGCGCGCCGCGGCCGCCGTCGCCGCGCCAGACCCGCACGGTCACTGTCTTTTTCATCGGTTCACTCCCAGCTGGACCAGTTCGGATTCGGTGAAGTACTTGCGCAGCTCCTCCGGCTCGAACAGGGCCACCAGATCGGCCCGCATGGGGGGTGCGATGCGCCGCGAGAGGTGCACGCGGCCGTCGTGATCGCGACAGGTCAGCGATACGCCGCGCCAGGAGGGGTCCATGGCGGGGAAGTCACCGCGGGTGTGACCGCCACGAGATTCATTGCGCTCCAAGGCCGAGCGCGCCACGCATTCGGCGATGAGGGCCATATTGCGTAGGTCGAAGGTCAGGTGCCAGCCGGTGTGGTAGAGCCGATCGCCTTGCACCTGAACGTTTTCCGCGCGCTCGCGCAGCAGTTCCAATTCGCCGAGCGCCTTGGTGAGTTCGTCGCCGTCACGAACGATGCCGACCAGCTCGGTCATGACGCGCTGCAGGGCCTGATGCACCTCGTAGGGGTTCTCGCCGTCCTCGCGGTCGTAGGGTGCGAGGGACTCGGCGAGGGCTTCCGCCACCGCCTGCTCGTGCACCACCGGCCGGGAATCAGCCAGGCCGCCAAGATATTCCGCGGCTCCGGCCCCGGCGCGGGCGCCGAAGATGAACAGGTCCGACAGGGAATTGCCGCCCAGTCGATTCGAGCCGTGCATGCCGCTGGCGCACTCCCCGGCCGCGAACAGGCCGGGCACGGTGGTGGCCGTGGTGTCGGCGTCCACGCGCATGCCGCCCATGACGTAGTGCGCGGTCGGACCGACCTCCATCGGCTCCTTGGTGATATCCACCCCGGCGAGCTCGGCGAACTGGTGGTGCATGGCGGGCAGCCGCCGCCGAATCTCCTCGGGCGTCATGCGCGTGGAGACATCCAGGAACACGCCGCCGTGCGGCGAACCTCGACCGGCCTTCACCTCGGAGTTGATGGCCCGCGCCACCTCGTCGCGCGGCAGCAGTTCCGGTGGCCGCCTGTTGTTCTCGGGATCGGTGTACCAGCGGTCGGCCTCGGCCTCGTTATCGGCGTAGATGGCCCGGAACACCTCCGGGATGTAGTCGAACATGAAGCGACGGCCCTCGCTGTTGCGCAGCACCCCGCCATCGCCGCGCACACCCTCGGTGACCAGGACGCCGCGTACCGACGGCGGCCACACCATGCCGGTCGGATGGAACTGGATGAACTCCATGTTCACCAGCTCCGCGCCCGCGCGTAGGGCCAGCGCGTGGCCGTCGGCGGTGTAGTCCCAGGAATTGGAGGTGACCGTGTACATCTTGCCCAGGCCGCCGGTCGCCAGAATGACGGTCGGGGCGTTGAGCACCACGAAATCGCCTGTCTGCCTGACATATCCGAACGCACCGGAGATGCGGCCGTCGTCGGTGAGCAGGCGGGTGATGGTGGTCTCGTCGAACACCTTCAGCCGTGCCTCGGGATCGCCGAACTGCTCGGCGTCCTCGCGCTGCAGGGCGACCAGGCGCTGCTGCAGGGTGCGGATAACCTCCAGCCCGGTGCGGTCGCCGACGTGCGCCAGGCGCGGATACTCGTGGCCGCCGAAGTTGCGCTGCGAGACCAGACCGTCTTTCGTGCGGTCGAACAGGGCGCCCCAGTGCTCCAGCTCCCAGATGCGCGCGGGCGCCTCTTTGGCATGTAGCTCGGCCATCCGCCAGTCATTGAGGAACTTGCCGCCGCGCATGGTGTCGCGGAAGTGGACCTGCCAGTTGTCCTTCGGATTGCCATTGCCCATGGCCGCGGCGGCCCCGCCCTCGGCCATCACCGTATGTGCCTTGCCCAGCAGGGTTTTGGTGATGACGGCGGTGCGCAGGCCGCGGGTGCGGGCCTCGATGGCCGCGCGCAGTCCCGCGCCGCCCGCGCCGATCACCACCACGTCATAGTCGTGCCGGATCGGTGTGTCAGAAGAATCGAAGGTCACTGATGACTCCCATCGAGAGCAGCCGGACGTAGACGTCCGTGAACGCCACCCAGATCAGCGAGATCCAGGCCATGCGCTGGTGATGCGGGTTGATCCGGCTCACCCAGGTCCACAGCCGGTACCGGATCGGATGGTTGGAGAAATGCTTGAGACGGCCGCCGATGGCGTGGCGGCAGGCGTGGCAGGACAGGGTGTACATCCACAGCAGCGCCGCGTTCACGATCAGCACGACCGTGCCCAAACCCATGTGGCCCCAACGACCGTCGTAATCGCGGAAGGCGATGACGGCGTCATAGGTGAGCACCACGTTCAAAAGTGCTGCCAGCCAGAAGAAGTAGCGGTGCATGTTCTGGATGAACACCAGCGGGAACTTCGATTCGCCGGTGTACTTCTTGTGCGGCTCGCTCACCGCGCACGCCGTCGGCGACTGCCAGAAGGCGCGGTAGTAGGCCTTGCGGTAGTAGTAGCAGGTGAAGCGGAATCCCATGGGAATCCAGATGATCAGGATCGACGGGGTGATCCAGGCGGGCCAGCTCACCCAACCCCAGCCGTGCATGCCGACATCGGTCAGATTCGGCGAATAAAACGGCGACAGATACGGTCCCGACGCGTAGTGATCATTCGCCAGGATGACGTACGCCGCGTACACGATGAACGCCGACAGGATCGAGGCCGTCACGATCGGCTGCGCCAGCCAATTGTCCACTCGCAGTGTGCGTTGCGGAATCTGCGCGCGGGTCCGCTCCCGCTCGGGCGTCGCTGTCACAGCGTGCGGGCCCGGGGCGCGGTCATGTTCTCGGGGCGCATCAGCTCATCGAGCGCCTCCTGGGTGAGCGCGCCGCGCGCCAGCACCAGCTGGTAGACGCTGCCGCCGGTCTGCAATGCCTCCTTGGCGATCGACGCCGCCTCCTCGTAGCCGAGGGCGGGGACCAGCGCGGTGATCAGGCCGATGCTGTTGTTGACCAGTTCCCGGCACCGCTCACGGTTGGCGGTGATGCCGGTGATGCACCGATTGGTCAGCGTCACAGCGGCATTGCGCAGCATGAGCGTGCCCATCAGCAGGTCGTAGGCCATGATCGGCTCGGCCATGTTCAGCTCGAGCTGGCTGGCCTCGGCCGCCATGGTGACGGTCATGTCGTAGCCGATGAGCTGGAAGCAGACCTGGCTGACGACCTCCGGGATGACCGGATTGACCTTGCCCGGCATGATCGACGAACCCGGCTGCATGGCAGGCAGATTGATCTCCGCCAGTCCCGCGCGCGGACCCATCGACAGCAGCCGCAGGTCATTGCAGATCTTCGACAGCTGCACCGCGGCGCGCTTCATAGTCGCCGACACCGCCACGAAGTCGCCCGAATCCTGGGTAGCCTCAACCAGATCCACCGCCGGGCGGATGGGCAGACCGGTGACGTCGGCCAGCTTGGCCGCGCACAGCTCCGCGTAGCCGGGCGGGGAGGTGATGCCGGTGCCGATGGCGGTCGCGCCCATATTCGTGACCAGCAGGTCCTCGGAGATCCGCTTCAGGTGCGTGATGGCCTCGCCGACCATGACGCCGTACGCGCCGAACTCCTGGCCCAGGGTCATCGGGACGGCGTCTTGCAGCTGGGTGCGGCCCATCTTGATGACGTCGGAGAACTCGGCGGCCTTGGCCTGCAAGGCCTTCTGGAGTTCGGCCAGCGCCTCGGCGGCATCGTGCAGCGACAGGTACACGCCGAGCTTCACGGCGGTCGGGTACACATCGTTGGTCGACTGCGAGCAGTTCACGTCGTCGTTCGGGTGCAGGAACTGGTACTGGCCCTTGCCGTGGCCCATGAGTTCGAGGCCGCGATTGGCGATGACCTCGTTGGCGTTCATATTGGTCGAGGTGCCCGCGCCGCCCTGCACCATGTCGACGACGAAGTCGCGGTGCAGCTTTCCTGCCAGGATCTCGTCGCAGGCCAGGCTGATCGCCTCGGCCTTCTCGACGTCCAGCGCGCCCAGCTCGTAATTGGCCAGGGCAGCAGCCTTTTTCACGTAGGCCAGCGCGTCGACCAGGTGGCCGAACTTGCGCAGCTTGATGCCCGAGATCTGGAAGTTCTCCAGGGCGCGCAGGGTCTGCACACCGTAGTACGCCTCGGCGGGGATCTCCCGCTCGCCGAGCGAATCATGTTCGCGCCGAATGCCGCCCACCGCGGACTGCGAGACCACGGCCTCGGCCAGGCGACTCGATACCGACTGCAGGCGGGCGGCCACCAGCTGCGCGACCCGGGCCACGATGCGGTGGTAGCGCTCGGGCTCGCGGGCCGACAGATCCTCGATGGCCTCGCGGGTGACGATGAGGACTTCCGCACCGCCCGCGGTGCGCGCGGTGGCCATGTGGGTGCCGCCGTCCAGCAGCGTCATCTCCGAAATCATCCCGCCCGCACGGACTGTGCCCAGTTCGGTCTCGTGTCCGGTGAGTCCGGTCACCATCTCGATGCGGCCGCGGGTGACGACGCCGAACCAGTCGCGCGGCGTGGACTCGTGGAAAATCACTGCCCCCGCGGGGTATTCGCGGTACTGGGCGACCACCGTGAGGGCCTGTAGGTCCTCGACGTCGATCCCGGTGGCGATCGAGGTGGCCTCGATCATGTCGGACAAGGTGTCCACGTTGACTCCTACTTCGATGGGCTAGTCTCTTCAACGGGAGCAAACCGTCAGCAAAATTATTGAACAAATCGATCTGTCATTTCGAGTCCAAGCCGATAGTGAGGGCATTTGTCCCGGGACTCATGACGGATGGAGATAATTACCGAGGCGGTTCTTCCCATGATTCAGATGCTTCTCGAGTTAGCGGTGGTACTCGCCGCGATCCTGATCGGATCGCGCGTGGGCGGCATCGGACTCGGCGTGTGGGGTGCGGTGGGCGTAGTGGTGCTCGCCAGCGTGTTTCGCGTCGCACCCACGTCACCACCGGTCGACGTCTTGCTCATCATCCTGGCGGTCGTCATCGCGGCGGCCACCATGGAAGCGGCGGGCGGCGTCGACTACATGGTGCGCATTGCCGAGCGCATGATCCGCAAGAATCCCAAGCGGATCACCTTCGTCGCACCCGTCGTGGTGTTCCTGTTCACCGTCGGCGCGGGCACCGGCCACCTGCTCTACCCGCTGCTGCCCGTCATCCACGAGGTGTCGCGCGAGGGCGGGGTGCGGCCCGAACGGCCGATCTCCATGTCCGCCATCGCCAGTCAGTCGGCCATCGTCGCCAGCCCGGTCTCGGCCGCCATGGCCGCCGCGGTCGTGGTGCTCGGGCCGGATGGCTGGAGCATGGTCAAGATTCTGGCCGTCACCGTCCCGTCGGTGCTGATCGGCCTGATCGCGGGCTCGCTGTCGGTGTGCCGTCGGGGCAAGGATCTTGCCGATGATCCGGAGTATCAGCGCCGACTCGCCTCCGGAGAACTGCAGCCGGTCAACGCGAATCCCGCCGATCGTCCCGAACTGCCGCGCACCGCAAAGCTTTCCGCGCTCATCTTCCTGATCGGCGTGCTGGCCGTGGTCATCTCGGGTGCGTTCCCCGGACTGCGGCCCCCGGGTGCGGACGGCAAGGCGCTGAGCATGCCCGAGACCATCGAGGTGCTGATGCTCGCGACCTCGGCCGTCATCATTCTGGTCTGCAAGGTCTCGGCCCCCAAGATTCCGAGCACCCCGGTCGCCAAGGCGGGACTGGTCGCGCTGGTCGGCGTCTTCGGATTGGCTTGGCTGGGTGACAGTTTCATCAAATCCAACGAGAAGATGATCGTCGGCAACCTGGGTGATCTGGCCAAGCAGCACACCTGGCTGTTCGCGGTCGTGCTCGCGCTGGTCTCGGCGCTGGTGCTGAGTCAGGCGTCGGCCACCAAGATCATGCTGCCGCTCGGCCTGGCCCTCGGTATCTCGGCGCCGCACCTGGTGGCCATGCTCCCGGCGCTGTGCGCGCTGTTCATCCTGCCCGTCTATCCGACCAGCATCGCGGCGGTGAACTTCGACCACTCCGGCACCACCAGGTTCGGCAAATTGGTGCTCAACCACAGCTTCATGCTGCCGGGCATTGTCACCACCGCCGTGGCCGTGGCCGTGGGATATCCGCTGGCGGCCTTGATCGGTTCCTGAGAGAACACCGTTTGGATCTTGACAAAACAACACAATCGGGCATAAAACAACATAAAGCAACAACGATGTGCGGAGGTTCGGATGTACGCCGAGGAGCGGCAGCAGGCGATCGCGGCCTTGATCGGGCAGCGCGGTCGCGTCTCCGTGATCGAGCTCGCCGAACAGTTCGAGGTGACCACCGAGACCGTGCGCCGCGACCTGGCGGCCCTCGACCGGCTCGGCCTGGTCCGCCGCGTGCACGGCGGTGCGGTACCGGCCGCCGCCCTCACCGCCATCGAGCTCGGCACCGGCGAGCGCGAGCACACCCGGGCCGGGGAGAAGGATCGAATCGCCAAGGCCGCTTTGGCATTTCTCCCGCCCACCGGCGGCAGTGTGCTGTTCGACGCCGGGACCACCACGGGCCGGATCGCGGCCCAGCTGCCCGGCGACCGGGAGCTGGTGGCCGTGACGAACTCGCTGCCCATCGCCACCCGGCTCAGCGGCGCCGCCGGGGTCCGGCTGCATCTGCTGGGCGGGCGCGTGCGCGGTGTCACCCAGGCCGCCGTCGGCGCGGACACCCAGCGCATGCTCGGCGACCTGCGGGTGGATGTGGCCTTCATCGGGACCAACGCGCTCACCGTCGGGCACGGCCTGTCCACGCCCGATCCCGACGAGGCCGCGGTCAAGCGGGCCATGGTCGCGAGTGCACACCGGGTAGTGGTGGTCGCCGACTCCAGCAAGATCGGGCGCGAGGATCTGATCCGATTCGCCGCCATCGCGGATATCGACGTGCTGGTCAGCGACGACCAGCTGTTGCCCGCGGTGCGAAATGAACTGTCCGAGTTCGGTATCGAGGTGGTGACCGCATGATCGTCACACTGACCGCCAATCCCAGCATCGACCACACGGTGGCGCTGTCGGAGCCGCTGCGCCGCGGCGACCTACAGCGGGCGCGCGCGGCCACCTCGTACCCGGGTGGCAAGGGCGTCAACGTTTCTCGCGTCGTCGCGGGCGCGGGTGCGCGGACCGTCGCGGTACTGCCGGGCGATCCCGGCGATCCGCTGCTGCGGGCGCTCAATGAGACCGGCCTCGATTATCGGGCGGTGCCGTGTGGCGGCCCGGCGCGCACCAACATCACGCTCACCGAGGCCGACGGCACCACCACGAAGATCAACGAACCGGGCACGCCGTTGACGGCCGATGAGCGAAACGCGTTGGCGGAGTTGCTGGTCGAGCTCGCCCGGGACGCGTCCTGGGTGGTGCTGTCCGGCTCGCTGCCGCCCGCGGTGCCGACGGACTGGTATGTGGAGTTGCTGTCGCGGCTGCGTCGGCCGGGACCCGGCGGCATCAAGGTCGCGGTGGACACCTCCGACGGCCCACTGCTGGCCCTGGCCGAGCATTTCGGTTCCACCGCACCGCATTTGATCAAGCCCAACGCCGAGGAACTGGCCCAGCTCACCGGTGGTGACCCGGCCGAACTACAGGATCCCAACGCCGCGGCGCGGGCGGCGGCGACCCTCGTGGACCGCGGCGTCGACACCGTGCTCGCCACCCTCGGCGGGGCCGGAGCCGTGCTGGTCAACGCCGCCGGGGCCTGGCACGCCACCGCACCGGCCATCACCGCCCGCAGCACCGTGGGCGCGGGCGATTCCGCGCTCGCCGGCTACCTGCTCGCCGATCTGGATCACGAAGCACCGCAAGACCGTTTGCGCCGCGCCGTCGCCTACGGCAGCGCTGCCGCCGCACTCCCGGGGACCGGCCTGCCCGGCCCGCACCACACCGACCCGAACGCCGTGCGGATCACGGCCCTGGACTTCCAGCCCCACCACTGAAGGACCCGCGATGTCCGACCCGATCATCACCACCGACCTGATCGCCCTCGACGCCGACCTCGGCGCCGAGAAAGCCGACGTGATCGGGGCACTCGCCCAACGCCTCACCGACGCGGGCCGCGCCACCTCGGCCGCCGACCTCCGCGACGCCGCCCTGGCCCGCGAATCCCAGTCGGCCACCGGCCTTCCCGGCGGCATCGCCATCCCCCACTGCCGCTCCGCCGCCGTTCTCACTCCCTCCCTCGGCTTCGCCCGCCTCGCCAACAAGGCGGATTTCGGCGCCCCCGACGGCCCTGCCGACCTGGTCTTCCTCATCGCGGCCCCCGAAGGCGCGGGCGCAGAACACATGAAGCTGCTCTCGGCCCTGGCCCGCGCACTGGTCCGGCCCGAATTCCTGGCTGCGTTGCGCTCGGCCGCCACACCCGCCGACATCGTCGGCATGGTCGCGGATGTCGTGGAACCGGAACCGACGCCCGCTCGAGCAGCAGCTTCCACGCCCCCGCCCGCCGACGCCCCTTCCGGTGTGGATTCCCCTCGTCATTCCGGCGTGCCCTTGGCCGGAATCCAACGCGCACAGCGAGATCCCGGCCAAAAGCATGCCGGGATGACGGAGGAGACTCAGGCCGGGATGGCGGGGGAGACGTCGGCCGAGTCGGGTGAGCCATCGGCTTCGTCGTCGCGAACCCTCGTCGCAGTCACCGCGTGTCCCACCGGGATCGCGCACACCTACATGGCGGCCGACTCCCTGGTCGCCGCGGGCCAGCGCGCTGGAGTCACGGTGCGGGTGGAGACTCAGGGGTCCAGCGGCAGTACGCCTTTGAGCGCGGCGGATATCGACTTTGCGGACGCAGTCATCTTCGCCACCGACGTCGGGGTGAAGGGGCGGGAACGGTTCGCGGGTAAGCCGGTCATCGAGTCGGGTGTGAAGCGGGCGATCAATGAGCCCGATGTCATGGTGGCCGAGGCGCTGGCGGCGGCGAAGGATCCCAACGCCGCTGTTGTCTCCGGTGCTGCGCGCACCGAGAGTGGTTCCACCACAGCAGATGCCGGGTCGATCGGCTGGGGGACTCGACTACGGCAGATCCTGCTGACCGGCGTCAGCTACATGATCCCGTTCGTTGCGGCGGGCGGCTTGCTCATCGCGCTCGGGTTCCTGCTCGGCGGGTACGAGATCGCGGGCAGTGCGAAGACCATCGTGCTGGACAACTCGATCACCGATCTGCCCACGGGCGGGTTGCCCACCTACCTCGGTGCGGTGCTGTTCCAAATCGGTTCGCTCGCATTCAGTTTCCTGGTTCCGGCGTTGGCCGGATACATCGCCTACGCGATTGCCGACCGGCCCGGTCTCGCACCAGGTTTCACCGCCGGCGCGGTCGCCGTCTTCGTCGGCGCGGGCTTCCTGGGTGGTCTGGTCGGTGGTCTCATCGCCGGATTCGCCGCCCTGTGGATTGCCAAACTCGGTGTGCCGCAGTGGGCTCGTGGCCTGATGCCGGTAGTCGTCATCCCGCTGTTCGCGTCGCTGGTCGTCGGCATGCTCATGTTCATCGTGCTCGGCAAGCCCCTCGCGGCCGTCACCAGCGGACTCACCCACTGGCTCAACAGCCTGTCGGGCACCTCGGCCATCCTGCTCGGCATCATCCTGGGCCTGATGATGTGCTTCGACCTGGGCGGGCCGGTCAACAAGGCCGCCTACTCCTTCGCCGTCGCCGGGCTCAACGTGAATGACACCGCCTCACTGAAGATCATGGCCGCCGTCATGGCGGCGGGCATGGTGCCGCCGCTGGCCATGGCACTCGCAACCACGGTGCGTCCCAAGCTGTTCACCACCGCCGAACGCGAGAACGGCAAGGCCGCCTGGCTGCTCGGCGCATCCTTCATCTCCGAGGGCGCGATCCCGTTCGCCGCGGCCGACCCGCTGCGCGTCATCCCGTCCATGATGGCGGGCGGCGCGGTCACCGGCGCCCTGGTCATGGCCTTCGGCACCACCCTCAGTGCACCCCACGGCGGCATCTTCGTCTTCTTCGCCGTCGGCGGCATCGCGGGCTTCCTGATCGCCCTCGCCCTCGGCACCGTGGTCGGCGCGGCCTGTGTCACCGCGGCCAAGCAGCTCCGAAAAGCGCCCGCCACCAAGGAATCTCCCGCGGATCTCGTAGCCGCGTAACAACCCCTCCCACCCACAAGGAGTCGATCATGCCCAGCACCACCGTCGTTGTCGGTTCGTCCGTCGGCCTGCACGCCCGCCCGGCCGCCCTCATCGCCGAAGCCGCCGCAGCCGCAACCGTTCCGGTCACCCTCGCCCTCGTCGGCGGAGCCCCGGTCAACGCCGCCTCCGGCCTGATGATCATGACCCTCGGCGCCACCCAGGGCACCGAAGTCATCGTCACCAGCGATGACCAGGCCGCCGTGGACAAGATCGCGGGCCTGATCGCCGCCGACCTCGACGCCTGAGCGAATGAAAAGGGCCGCACAACCGTGAGGTTGTGCGGCCCAATCAGTTTCGAGCTATCAGCTCAGGCGCTCGATGATCATCGCCATGCCCTGGCCGCCGCCGACGCACATGGTCTCCAGACCGAACTGCTTGTCGTGGGTCTGCAGGTTGTTGATCAGCGTCGCGGTGATGCGGGCACCGGTCATGCCGAAGGGGTGGCCGAGGGCGATGGCGCCGCCGGACACGTTCAGCTTGTCCACGTCCATGTTCAGCTCACGAGCCGAACCCAGAACCTGAACGGCGAACGCCTCGTTGATCTCGTACAGGTCGAGGTCACCGATGGTCATGTTGGCGTTCTTCAGGGTGTTGCGCACGGCCTCGATCGGGCCGAGACCCATGATCTCCGGGGACAGACCCGAGACGCCGGTGGCCACGATGCGGGCCAGCGGGGTCAGGCCCAGCGCCTTCGCCTTGGTGTCGGACATGACGACCAGCGCCGCGGCACCGTCGTTCAGCGGACAGGCGTTACCGGCGGTGATGGTGCCGTCCGGGCGGAAGACCGGCTTCAGCTGCGAGATCTTCTCGTAGGAGGTGCCGGCACGCGGGCCGTCGTCGGTGGTGACGACGGTGCCGTCGGGCAGGGTCACCGGGGTGATCTCACGCTCGAAGAAACCGGACTTGATGGCCTCTTCGGCACGGTTCTGCGAACGCACACCCCAGTGGTCCTGGTCCTCACGCGAGATGCCGGTGAAGGTGGCGACGTTCTCCGCGGTCTGGCCCATGGCGATGTAGACGTCCGGGAGGATGCCCTCCTCGCGCGGGTCGGTCCAGGTCGCGTTGGACTCGGCGGTGGCCTTGGTGCGGGCCTCGGCGTCGGCGAACAGGCCGTTGTGGGTGTCGGGCCAGCCGTCGGAGGTGCCCTTCGGGAAGCGCGAGACGGTCTCCACACCGGCGGAGATGAACACGTCACCCTCGCCGGCCTTGATGGCGTGGAACGCCATCCGGGTGGTCTGCAGCGAGGACGAGCAGTAGCGGTTGACGGTGACGCCCGGCAGGGTGTCGTAGCCGAGCTGCACGGCGACCGAGCGGGCCATGTTGAAGCCGCCCTCACCGGCGGGCTGGCCGCAGCCCAGGTGCAGGTCGTCGATGTCGGAGACGGAGAGCGAAGGCACCTTGTCGAGCGCGGCGCGCACCATCTGGGCAGCGAGGTCGTCCGGGCGCATGCTCACCAGAGAACCCTTGCCAGCGCGGCCGATGGGCGAGCGGGCGTACGAAACGATGACGGCCTCAGCCATGAGGACTCCTTTTTTGCTGGGGTGATCCTCTTCGAATTTACGACGGGGGTGTGGCGGGGCGAACATCCGGTGTGCCCGAATCCCATCCACTGAGCTGTGGGATATCGCTCACTCACAACGCGGGGTGGGTCAGCCCGGCACGTCGAAGGCGCTCTGCGCCGGGATGTTCGGCATGTCCGTGTAGACGGTGACCACGATGTGGCCCGGCCCGGTGTCCTGGAACAAGGCGTAGTGCTCGCTGCCGTAGAACCCGGCCAAGATCGGAACTCGATATTCGCCCGCGGCACCGGTGTTCATGTTGCGCCAGGCGACCGTGGCGGTGGTCTCGCACATCGGCGCGAAGCTGTACTCGCCCGGATCGAACCCGCCGACCGGTAGCGCCTGCACGCTGATGATGGCCCGCCCCGGCCACTGTGGCCCGGTGTCGGCCCAGGATCGAATGTTGCCGCCGCACAGCACCGCATCGTGGTACATGCTCTGGACCTGCGGAAATTCAATGGTCGCGGCGTGTGCGGGGGCGCTGATGATGATCATGGTCGCGCCCGTGAGACAGGGGAACAGGGAGGCGGCCCTCAGGCTCGTCGGCTTCCTCATGGGGCGATGGTAATTTCCGGCATTCGTGATATGTCCGACGTGCGCGAAGGTGCGCATCTCCTTTCTGCAACGATGAGGGGTATGCGCATCGCTAACCATGTCGTCGATCTGATCGGAAACACCCCGCTCGTTCGGTTGAACTCCGTGGTGGGTCCGAACTCGGGACTGGTGGCGGCGAAGGTGGAGTACCTGAATCCGGGCGGCAGCTCGAAGGACCGCATCGCCGTCAAGATGATCGACGCCGCCGAAGAGGCCGGGCTGCTGAAGCCTGGCGGCACGATCGTCGAACCGACCTCCGGTAACACCGGTGTCGGCCTCGCCCTGGTCGCGCAGCAGCGCGGCTACAAGTGCGTGTTCGTCTGCCCGGACAAGGTCAGCGAGGACAAGCGGAACGTGCTGCGCGCCTACGGTGCCGAGGTCGTGGTCTGCCCGACCGCCGTCGCGCCCGAGGACCCGGACAGCTACTACAACGTCTCCGACCGCCTGGTGCGTGAGATCCCGGGCGCGTGGAAGCCGAACCAGTACTCCAACCCGGGCGGCCCCGAATCCCATTACGAGACCACCGGTCCCGAGATCTGGCGCGACACCGAAGGCAAGATCACCCACTTCGTGGCGGGCGTCGGCACCGGCGGCACCATCACCGGTACCGGCCGCTACCTCAAGGAGATCTCCGGCGGCAAGGTCAAGGTCGTCGGCGCGGACCCGGAGGGCTCGGTCTACTCCGGCGGCACCGGCCGCCCGTACCTGGTCGAGGGTGTCGGCGAGGACTTCTGGCCGACCGCCTACGACCCGGCCATCCCGGACGAGATCATCGCCGTCTCCGACGCCGACTCCTTCGAGATGACCCGTCGCCTCGCTCGTGAAGAGGGCCTGCTGGTCGGCGGCTCCTGCGGCATGGCCGTGGTCGCGGCACTGAAGGTCGCCGAGCGCGATCCCGATGCCGTGGTCGTGGTGCTGCTGCCGGACGGTGGCCGCGGCTACCTGTCCAAGATCTTCAACGACCAGTGGATGAGCTCCTACGGCTTCCTGCGCTCGCGCCTGGACGGCTCGCACACCGAGGTCCATGTCGGAGATGTGTTGCGCGGCAAGTCCGGTGAGCTGCCGGACCTGGTGCACACCCACCCGCAGGAGACCCTGCGCGACGCCATCGAGATCCTGCGCGAGTACGGCGTCTCGCAGATGCCGGTCGTCGGCGCGGAACCGCCGGTGATGGCGGGCGAGGTCGCGGGCTCGGTCACCGAGCGCGATCTGCTCTCGGCCGTGTTCGAGGGCCGCGCCAAACTCACCGACCCGGTGTCCAAGCACATGAGCCCGGGCTTCCCGCTCATCGGCGCGGGCGAGCCGGTCTCGGCCGCGACCAAGCTGCTGGAGTCCACCGACGCCCTCATGGTCGTCGACGACGGCAAGCCGGTCGGTGTCATCACCCGCCACGACCTGCTGGGATTCCTCAGCGAAGGCGTCCTCGCCTAGCAGTTTCTGTGCAGTTGCCGCCCGCCGGATCCCTTCCCTTGGATCCGGCGGGCGGCTTGCTTTCACCCGTGTGATTTATGGCCTGGGACAAGCCCATCCGATTCTGCATCGGAGATCACAGTGGGAGCTTCGGTCGGGATAACTGGTGTGTTACCAGAGGTTCATCCGCGCCGGGCACTATTGATCCATATGAGTCCGAGACAGGTGGCGGTATGGATCGCGTTGCTGGGCGCGGTGCTCGGTGGTGCGAAATTACTGGACCGGATCGGATTCCCCGCGCCGCAAATGATTCTCGCGATCGTGGTGGGTGCCGGTTTGGCGCTGGCCGGGAAGTTGCCCGCGCCGCTGCCCCGACAGGTGAATGTGAGCGTGCAGGCCCTGCTGGGCGTGCTGATGGGCAGTTACCTGCAGATCTCCCTGCTGACCTCGATCGGGTGGGGGCTGCTGCCGGTGCTCGCGGTCACGGCGGCGACGGTCGTGGTGAGTGTGGGCGTGGCACTGGTTTTCGCGCGCGCCACCAAGGTGGATCTGCCGACCGCGACGCTCGGCATGCTGGCCGGTGGTTCGGCCGCGGTCGTCTCGGCGGCCGACGAACTCGATGCCGATCCGCGCCGGGTGGCGTTCATGCAATACCTGCGAGTCGCTCTGGTGGCGCTCAGCGCACCGGCCATCGCCGCGCTGCTCGACAATGAGGAGCGCATCCCGTACGGCCCTGGGGCACCGGGTGATTCGGTCACCGACCCCAGCCTGCCGTACTGGATGATCATGGGCCGCGGGGACCAGTTCGCCGGGCTGTGCATCGCGATCGTGTTGTGCCTCATCGGGATTCGGGTCGGCGCGCGCCTGCGCCTGCCGAATGCCGCGCTGCTGGGCCCGATGCTGGTCACCGCGATCGTGACTGCGCTGGGCCTGACCCACGGCTACGCGCCCACGCACCTGTTCAAGGATCTGCTGTTCGTGCTGATCGGCTTCGAGGTCGGCACCCGCTTCACCCGGCAGGTGGTGGGGGAGATGGCGCGCATGCTGCCCGCCATGACCGCCGCGGTGCTGGCGCTGTCGGCGATCGTGGCCGGAATGGCTTTGGGGCTGGCCTATCTGGTGGATCTGCAGATGTCGGACCTGTACCTGGCGACCACGCCCGGCGGCATCAACGCCGTGCTCGCCACCGCCGACACCATGGGTGCGAATCTGCCGCTCATCACCAGCGTGCAGACCATCCGGCTCCTGGTGATGATGGCGTTGCTGCCACTGCTCATCTCGCGAATCCGACGGTATGAAACCACCAGAAAGCCGCCAACGTCCACGCCAGCACGAAGCTCGTGAACACCGTCGCGCCGAGGACGGGCAGCAGCCAGCCCGGGGTCCGCTTCAACCGCAGCGTCAGCATTTTCGAGGCGAAGGCACCGTAAAAGACCACGCCCGCAATCGAATGCGCCATCACCCGCGTCGAGGTCGCGCCCTGGCCGACCTGAAAACCGAAGCTGTAGAGGCAATAGAAGGCCACCGGCAGGCTGAGCAGGAACGCCAGCGCACCGGACAGGCGGTGGAAAACGTGCACCGGCTTGGGTGCGTGGAAGCGGTAAATCCATACGGCCGTGAGCAATTGGCCGATGATCAGCACCCCCACCACGCTGCTCAGGTACGCCTTGAAGATCTGCGGGGCGGAGAAGCCCCACGTGGGCAGGGGCTGGGTGCCGGGCCAGTAGTGAATTCCGGCCATTCCCAACGCGACCGAGACCGCGGCGCCGGTGAGCAACACCGGCACCGCGATCAGGTTGCGCCGGGAGACGGTGACAACGTCGGTCAGCAAGGACATATCTGGAGGTACTACCCGGGGTTACAAGCGCTGACCGGGGGGAGTGTCCGTACGGCCGCCTGTGGCGGTCCCAGCCGCGGTGCCAGGGCTCGGCTGGCGTTATCCCGCCGAGCGGACCTCGAACGGCGCTCCGGCGGGCGATGCGGTGGCATAACGGCGGGCCAGCGCCCCGGTGACCCGGGTTTATGCAGTGGTCGAACCCCGATCCGGGTTTCCGGTGATCGCGGGACGATTACGGTGCGTGACAAATGTGACTGATGTGAATTGAGTAAACAAATGTGATTTGTCGCAGCGTTACTTTCGGAATGCGAAACGCCGATAGGTCGTGGGCAAATCGGGCAAATATCTGTATATCGCGATCTTGGGGCTAAATTTCTCTGTGATCTGAAACACTTTGTGTTTCGAATTGAATGACCAGGTCAGCGCTTGTATTAATGCAGGTCCCGAAGCTGCCACTCGGGTCGGTTCACCGTGTGTTCACTTTTGGTTCAGACCGTGTTAACTATGCGCTATCAAGCTGTGACCTTGTCGGAAACAGACCACGAGTCTGAATGGCGCAAGGAGATGTGAACACACATGCGGAACGTGATCACCACATCGGTGCGATGAGGCAATCCACCTCGGTGGGTTAGGACAGAGCGGCCGGGAGGCCGCGAACGTCTCCGCAGTTCTCCGCGCAGAGCGTCAACTCCATTGACGACGGAGCGCCAATTCCATTGACCCGGACAGGGTTTCACAACAGCAACCACAACAGCCCCGCAGTGCCTCGGTGAGCGTCGGGAGACGCCGCCTGGTCGAGTGCTGCCTCCTTCAGGCCCACGGGCCCGAAACCGAACAGGACGAAATTGTTATGACTGCTCTCAGTGACCCCGCTAGACGCAGCAAGGTGATGGCCACCGCTCGTACGGTCGGCACCGCCGCGCTCGCTCTCGGCGTCTTCGGCTCCATCATCACCGCCGCGGGCTCCGCCAACGGCGATGTCGAGCCCGCCGCACTGAAGGCCACCCTGGTGGCCGCCGCGGCCCCCGTGGCCCCCGCGGTTGCTCCGGCCAACGAGCAGCCCGCTCCGGCCCCGGCCGCCGCGGTTCCGGCCCCGGCCCCGATGCCCGCCCCGGCTCCGGTCCCGCCGCCCGCCCCGGTCTACGCCGACAACCTCGACGGCTGGATCCGTCAGGCGCTGGACATCATGTCCCAGCACGGCATCCCGGGCAGCTACGACGGCATTCTGCGCAACATCCAGCGCGAATCCAGTGGCAACCCGCAGGCGATCAACCTGTACGACTCGAACGCGGCCATGGGCATCCCGTCCAAGGGCCTGCTCCAGGTGATCGACCCGACCTTCAACGCGTACCACGTCGAGGGCACCTCGACGAACATCTGGGACCCGGTCGCCAACATCGTGGCTGCCTGCAACTACGCAGCGCACCGCTACGGCTCGATGGACAACGTCTCCAGCGCGTACTGATCCACTCCGGCGCGAATCCGGACGAATGACGCGATGGCTCGCCGATGAGGGGTGGGCCATCGCGTTCTTTCGTTGACCGCCGTGCTATTTCGCTGACTGGCAAACTGTTGGCATTCGATTTGGCAACACTTTCGCAAACGTACGAACTCGAAGATCAACAAGGCGTATAACGACCCCGTGGAGCAGTTCCGGCACTCGGCCGGGACAGATAGCGAAGGGACGGGGTCATGCACACCTCGGTATCGGCTATCGATATCCAGATGGGGCTCTCGGACGCGTGGAGTTCCATCGCGACCTGGGTGCCCAAGTTCGTCGGCTTCCTGGTCATTCTGCTCATCGGCTGGTTCGTGGCCAAGGTCGTCGCCAAGGTGGTGACCCGGATCCTGAACCGTGTCGGCTTCGATCGGCTCGTCGAGCGCGGCGGCATCAAGGACATGCTGGCCCGCGGTCGCTACGACGCCACCGGCATCATCGCCAAGCTCGCCTACTACGCGGTGCTGCTGATCGCGCTGCAGCTCGGCTTCGGCGTCTTCGGCCCGAATCCGGTGTCCACCATGCTGAACGGCATCGTGGCGTGGCTGCCGCGGCTGGCGGTCGGCATCGTCATCGTCTGCATCGCGGGCGCGATCGCGCGGGTCGTGCAGGACATGGTGTCGAACATGCTCAGCGGCCTGGAATACGGCCGGATGCTGGGACGTGTTGCGGCCGTGTTCATCTGGGGCATCGGCATCATCGCCGCGCTCAATCAGATCGGCGTCGGCACCTCGGTCACCATGCCGATTCTCATCACCGTGCTGGCCACCATCGCCGGTGTCCTCATCGTCGGCTTCGGCGGTGGACTCATCCGCCCGATGCAATCGCGTTGGGAGGGTTGGCTCGACACCATCGAAGGCGAGATGCCGGAGGTAAAGGGTCATGCGCAGGCGTATCAGCGCGGTCGTGAGGATGCGGCACGGCAGCGGCAGGCGCAGGAGGCGGCCATGCTCGCGCAGCGGGCGGCCATGATGGGGCAGCCCATGATGGCCGGGCCGGGCATGGGTCAGATGCCGCCCGGCAAGTGGGCGGAACCCGAGGGTGGTCAAATGGGTTACGGCCCAACGGGATACGGCCAGCAGGGCGGCTACCCGCAGGGTGGTCAGATGCCGCCGCAGTCGGGGCAGATGCCCACGCGGCCGGGAATGCCGGAGCCGGGCGGACAGCCGATGCCTCCGGCGCAGCAGCCCTCACGGCCGGGCGGACAGATGCCGAGGCCCGGTGCGCAGCCGCCCGATCAGGGCAACCAGGGCGGAATGATCTAGTAGTCAATCGAAAACAGCCCCGAGGACTACCTGTCCTCGGGGCTGTCTCGTTGTCGGTCTCAGGCCGGGCGGGCCAGCGAGCAGACGGCGGCCAGGCGCAGGTGCAGCCAGTCGGCGTCCTGCCAGTCGAGCGGCGACAGCGGGACGTCGGCGTCCGCGTCGCGCAGGTCTTCGAGAATCCCGCGGGCGTAACCGGCCAGCAGCACACTGGCCGGGACCACGCTGGAGTTCTCGACACCCAGGTCGAGGATGTCGCGGATGGCCGCGGCATGCTGATCGATCTCCGCGCAGACACCGGGGAAGAGGGCCGCGGCCTCGGCGGCGGGGGCTCCGTGGGTGCGCTGCAGACGGTTCAGGGTCTTACGCGCGGAAACGACGAGCAATGCGGAGCCGGGCACAAACACTCGGTGATGCTAGCAACCGGTTCGCGTCTGAGGGGCCCGCTGTGACAAATCGCGCATTCGCGCGAAATGCCTGGTCAGCGGAACGCTTTCGAGCCGGTAAGGGCCTCGCCCAGCACCAGCTGATGCACCTCGGCGGTGCCCTCGTAGGTCAGGACCGACTCCAGATTGTTGGCGTGCCGCAATACCGGGTACTCGAGCGTGATCCCGTTCGCGCCCAGAATCGTCCGGCATTCGCGTGCGATCTTGATGGCCTCGCGGGTGCTGTTCAGCTTCCCGGAACTGATCTGCTCATTGCTGATCTCGTGCCGATCCTTCAACCGGCCCAGGTGCAATGCCAGCAGCTGCCCCTTACCGAGCTCCAGCGCCATGTCCGCGAGTTTGGCCTGGGTGAGCTGGTAGGCGGCCAGCGGTTTGTCGAATACCTCGCGGGTGCGCGCGTATTCGATGGCGGCGGTCAGACAGTCGCGAGCCGCGCCGAGCGCACCGAAGATAATGCCGAAGCGCGCCTCCGACAGGCAGCCCAGCGGCGCGGCCAGCCCGCGCGCCTCCGGCAGCTGCGCGTCGGCGGGCAGTCGCACACCGTCCAGCGACAGCTCCGCAGTAATAGAGGCCCGCAGCGACAGCTTGTGCTTCATCTCCCGCGCACTGAATCCCGGTGTGTCCGTGGGCACCACGAACCCGCGAATCACATCCCGCTCACCCTCGCGCGACTGCGCCCACACGATCGCCACATCCGCCACCGACCCATTGGTGATCCACATCTTGGACCCGTCGAGCACCCAGTCGTCCCCATCCCTTCGTGCCCGAGTCCGCATCCCACCCGGATTCGACCCGAAGTCCGGTTCGGTCAACCCGAAACACCCGATCACCCGCCCCGCCGCCATCTCCGGCAGCCACCGCACCTTCTGCTCCTCGGACCCGTACTTGTGAATCGCCGTCATCGCCAGCGACCCTTGCACCGAAACCATGCTCCGCACACCCGAATCCACAGCCTCGAGCTCCAGGCACGCCAGTCCATAAGCCGTAGCCGACGTCCCCGCGCAGCCGTACCCCTCGAGATGCATCCCCAACAGCCCGAGCTTCCCCAACTCCGGAGCCAACTCCCGAGCCGGAAAAGTCCCCACCTCGAACCAGTCCGCGATATGCGGCCGCAACCGTTCCCCCGCGAACGCGCGCACGGTGTCCCGTATCGCACGCTCCTCATCGTCGAGCAGGGAATCGATCGCGAACAGCTCATCCACGGTGACCATTCGCCCACCCTAACCCGGTCGTAAACCCCGGAGCGGGGGCTTCATCCGGGTGTCCTTAGGCTGTTCGGCATGAGCGATCAGCTGGGTTTCTCCACACGAGCGGTGCACGCCGGGTTCGATCCGGACCCTCAGACCGGTGCGGTGAACGTGCCGATCTACGCGAGTTCGACGTTCGCCCAGGACGGGGTCGGCGGGATGCGCGGCGGGTACGAGTACGCGCGCACCGGAAACCCGACGCGGACGGCGCTGGAGGCGAATCTCGCGGCGCTCGAATCGGGTACGTACGGGCGGGCTTTCGCCTCCGGCATGGCGGCGACGGACTGTGCGCTGCGGGCGAACCTGCGGCCCGGCGATCACCTGGTGATTCCGAACGACGCCTACGGCGGCACCTTCCGGCTCATCGACAAGGTGTTCACGCAGTGGGGGATCGAGTACTCGGTCGCGCCGGTGTCGGATGTGGACGCGGTCGCCGCGGCCATGCGGCCCAACACCAAGCTGGTCTGGGTGGAGACGCCCACCAACCCGCTGCTGAATGTCGGCGATATCGCGGCGCTGGCCGATGTCGCGCACGCCGGTGGCGCGAAGCTGGTGGTGGACAACACCTTCGCCTCGCCGTACCTGCAGCAGCCACTGCTGCTGGGCGCGGACATCGTGCTGCACTCGACCACCAAGTACCTCGGCGGACACTCCGACGTGGTGGGCGGCGCGCTCATCACCAATGACCAGGAGCTGGACACCAAGTTCGCGTTCCTGCAGAACGGCGCGGGCGCGGTGCCCGGCCCGATGGACGCCTTCCTCACCCTGCGCGGCATCAAGACGCTGGCCCTGCGCATGGACCGGCACTGCGACAATGCCGAGACCATCGCGGAATTCCTGTCCAACCACCCGAAGATCGCCCAGGTCATCTACCCCGGCCTGCCCGAGCACCCGGGTCACACCGTCGCCCAGAAGCAGATGCGCCGCTTCGGCGGCATGATCTCGGTCCGCGTGCACGGAGGCAAGGAAGCCGCCCTCGACTTCTGCGCCAAGACCAAGATCTTCACCCTCGCCGAGTCCCTCGGCGGCGTGGAATCCCTCATCGAGCACCCGGGCGCGATGACCCACGCCTCCACCGCGGGCTCCGCCCTCGAGGTCCCGGCCGACCTGGTCCGTCTCTCGGTCGGCATCGAGGACATCAGCGACCTGCTGGCCGACATCGAGCAGGCTCTCGCCTGAGGCACGTACACCAAAAGAAGCGCCGCACCAGAAATGGTGCGGCGCTTCTTTGTTCTCACGACCGATGCCTTCGAGCGTCACGACCTCGCTCTCGGGCGGGTATTGCTCAGCTGTGGTACGGCTCCGCCGACACCAGCGTCACCTTCATGACGTTGCCGTTGGGCAGCTGGTATTCGCGGGTCTCGCCGACCTTGGCGTTGATGAGCGCGCCACCCAACGGAGAGTTGGGGGAGTAGGTCTCGAGGTCGGTGTTGGTGAGGCCCTCTTCACGGGTGGCGATGAGGAAGGTTTCGGTGTCCGACTCGTCGCCGTCGTAGTAGACCTTGACGACCGAGCCGGGCAGTGCGACGCCGGACTTGGTGGGCGCGACGCCGACCTTGGCGTTGTTCAGCAGTTCCTGCAGCTGACGGATGCGGGCCTCCTGCTGGCCCTGCTCCTCACGGGCCGCGTGGTAACCGCCGTTCTCCTTGAGATCGCCTTCTTCACGGCGCTCGTTGATTTCGGCCGCGATGACGGGACGGTTGGCGATGAGCACGCCGAGTTCGCTTGTGAGCCTCTCGTGCGACTCCGGGGTCAGCCAAGTCACGGTCTCAGTCATCTCGATCACTCCCTAGTAGTTGTCCCCGGCAAGCCGGGATTCCCTGATGCCCGCTACCGTGGCCATCCGAAGACAGGCACGACAGCAGTGGACAGCCAGAGCGATCCCTGGGGAGAGTCCCGACAGCGCCGGCCGTCAATGCAGCAAACACGGCTCCGAACTCCGGAACCGTGTATCGCGTCATTTTAGCACGATTCGGAAAGGCGCAGGTAGAAGCGTCAAAGCGAGCCGTGTACCGGACTTTTCACCCGGCTCGCAGGTAGGCCGGCACGTGGTCGCTGCAGCCGTAAACATTGCCCGCGCCGGCCCGGCGGGTGGTCTTGATCGTGGTGACGACCCGGACGGTGCCGGCGTCGGAACCGGGGACCAGGATCTCGCGGCGGCCGACCTCGTCGGTGTCGCCGTCCATGGCGCGTACGAAGCAGACGACCGCTTGGCCCGGATCCTTGCGTGTCACTTTGAAATCCACAGTGGTGGTGTGGTCGTCGACGATCTCGTAGCCGATCCGGTCGGGTTCGATGGCCTGCGGACCGTAGGTGCGGTAGCCCAGGTAGGAGACACCGAGCCCGGCGAGGATGACGACCGCTCCGAGGGCCCAGGGCAGCCAGCGGCGGTTCTTCCGAGGCGCGATCCCGTACCGGTCGGCCGGTCTTTCACTCATGTCGGGGACGCTCCCGGGGGGTAGGTCGGAACAAACAACGATCGGATGGAACTATAGGGAATGCATATCCGACGCCCGTGCCTGGACTCGGCTCATTAGCTACGGAGTAAAAACGTGATCGGTGAGGTGAACGAGAAGTGAGTGGTCTTCGCCTCATGGCGGTGCACGCCCACCCGGACGACGAGTCCAGCAAGGGCGCGGCGACGACCGCCCGCTACGCCGCCGAAGGCAACGAGGTGCTGGTCGTCACCCTCACCGGCGGGGAACGCGGCGACATTCTCAATCCCGCCATGGACACCCCCGGCATCAAGGACCGCATCAGCGAGGTCCGCCGCGAGGAGATGGCCGCCGCGGCAGAAGCGCTGGGCGTGCGTCAGACCTGGCTCGGTTTCGTGGATTCCGGTCTGCCGGAAGGGGATCCGATGCCGCCGCTGCCCGAGGGCAGCTTCGCATTGGTGCCCCTGGAGGAGGCCACCGAGGCGCTGGTTCGGGTGGTGCGCGAGTTCCGTCCGCACGTCATGACCACCTATGACGAGATGGGCGGCTACCCGCACCCGGACCACATCATGTGCCACAAGGTGTCGGTCGCGGCGTTCGAGGCCGCGGGCGACCCGGACAAGTTCCCGGATGCCGGCGAGCCGTGGCAGCCGCTGAAGCTGTACTACAACCACGGTTTCAGCCTGACCCGCCTGGAGGTGTTCGCCGACGAGTACGAGCGTCGCGGCGAGCCGTTCCCCATGCAGGAGTGGATGGATCGCATGCGCAAGTACGCGGCCGAGCGCGGCGACATCATGGGCCGGGTCACCACCCAGATCGAATGCGCCAAGTACTTCCCGCAGCGCGACGACGCGCTGCGCGCCCACGCCACCCAGATCGACCCCAACGGGGCCTTCTTCGCGGTGCCGCTGGAAATGCAGCAGCGGCTGTGGCCGACCGAGGAATTCGAGCTGGCCAAGACGCGGGTGAAGACCGCGATTCCGGAGACCGACCTGTTCGCGGGAATCGACGATGTAGATACCGAGGACGCTGACCGATGACGCTCATGCTGCTCGCCCAGGGCACCAACAATTCGCCCACCGGACCGGAATTCGGCAAGGCCTCGCCGCTGGGTCTGGTCATCGTGCTGGTGCTGCTGGCGGGCACCATCCTGCTCATCATGAACATGAACAAGCACATCAAGCGGCTGCCGGCCGAGTTCTCCCCGGAGCATCCGGAGCCGGATCAGGAGGCCGACGAGGGCACCGAGCGCGGTGTCATCGAGCATGCGGACGACGAGTCCGAGGCGGGTAGCGAGTCGAAGCCGGAGAAAGCCAACGGCAACGCTTGAGGCCCTGTGCTTCTCACGACCCCGGTCCCGGTGACCGGGGTCGTTTCGTATCCGGGGGCCGGAACAATTTCCGAACGTGCCGAGTTGGCTCGACACGAGATCGCAAGACCTGAACCGAAGGGGAATCACCATGCCGAGCCCGCAGATGCAGGAGTTCATCGAGAATTTCGAGCGGCAGCGCGCGGAGCGGCCCGCCACCCGGCCGTCGCTCGAGCAGATGCGGGCCAACTTCCTGCCCGCGGGTAAGCGCTTCGATATTCCGGAAGATGTTCGGGTGAGCGATGTTTCGGTGGCGGGCGTTCCGGCGCACTGGGTGGATGCGCCGGACGTGTCGGCCGATCGGGTGCTGGTGTACATCCATGGCGGCGGGTTCACGCTCGGCTCGCTGGCCAGTCACGGTGAGTTGGCGGCGCGACTGGGCAGCGCGGCCGGAGTGCGTGTGCTGTTTCCGGAGTACCAATTGGTTCCCGAGCAGGTGTATCCGGCGGTGCTGACCGATGTTCGGACGGTGTGGAACTGGTTGCGTGAGGACCAGGGTGTGCCCGCGAGTTCGATTGCGCTGGCGGGTGATTCGTCGGGCGGCAATCTGATTGCGGCGCTGCTGCTGGAACTGCGGGACGCCGGTGCGGAACTGCCCGCGGCGGCCGTGCTGCTGTCCCCGGTCACTGACCTGACCGCTTCCGGCGCTTCGATGACCGAGCGTGATGGGCAGGACCCGATCTTCAAGCCCGCGATGATCCGCGGCATCTTCGCCGACTACCTGGCCGGTGCGGATCCCCGGGAGCCTTCGGCCTCACCGCTTTTCGGTGATCTCACCGGTTTGCCGCCGACGCTCGTGCAGGTCGGTACGGCCGAGCTGATCCTCAGCGATTCGGAGCGCTTCGCCGAGGCCGCGCAGGCCGCCGGTGTGGACGTGACGCTGAACGTCGGCGAGGGCCTGCCGCACGTCTACCAGACGATGCACGGTACCCCGGAGGCCGCCGCCGCGACCGAGGAGATTGCGGCCTTCCTGCGCAAGCACTTCGCCTGAGGGGAGCCCGAATTCAGCCGAGGGTCGGGGTGTCGTAGAGGGTGAAGCCGCCCTGACCGTCGGTGTCCACGCCGAGG
The DNA here is from genome assembly GCF_054782115.1 of Nocardia heshunensis. Taxonomy (NCBI): domain Bacteria; kingdom Bacillati; phylum Actinomycetota; class Actinomycetes; order Mycobacteriales; family Nocardiaceae; genus Nocardia; species Nocardia heshunensis. The sequence continues at coordinate 207,423 of NZ_BAAGTC010000002.1, forward strand.
AATCGATCGGCACGAAAGGGATTGTTCACCAGCAGCCGGAGCACCAGGTTGTCCGGATCGATGATGTCCAGGGCCGCACCGTTGTCGCCCAGATCGAATACCTCGCCGCGGGTGTATTCCAACTCGTCGGCGCGGGCCGCGAAGGCGTGCAGTTCGTCGACCGACTCGACCTCGAGAGCGAACACGTCGAAGCCCGCGAGATCCGGTTTCCCGGCGCAGTATTCGCGTTCGCGCAGGGCGATCCCGAAGCCCGACGGGTGCATGAGTTGCGCGCCCCGCACCTCACCGTGCTCCCGGAATTCCCCGGCGAGCCGCAGATCCAGGAGATCGCAGTACCAGGCGACGCTGCGGGCGAGGTCGCTGACGGGCAGTTTGACGTGGCGGATGCGCATGGTGTCCTCCTGTCGAGTGGTGCCGTGGCAGGAACGCTACGTGCCGGAGAGCCAACGGCGCAGGCGGCCGGGCGATTTGCGTGCGCTGGGCGGTGTGCGGGTGCGGTCGAGCCAAGCGGGGAGGGGTTCGCGGGCGGCGAGCCAGGTGTCGGGGAGGCCGCCGGGGCCGGAGCCGGTGTGGGTGGCGACGATGCCGCCGACGATGGCGGAGGTGGTGTCGGTGTCGCCGCCCGCGGCCACGCAGGTGGCCACGGCGGCCCGGTAGTCGGCGAGGTGGGTGGCCGCGACCCACAGGGTGAAGGGCACGGTGTCCTGGGAGGTCACCCGGATGCCGGTGCCGAGTTCGGTGGCGACATGGTCGTACGGCGCGCCGAGTAGCGCGCGGGCGCGGGCGATGCCACGGGTGGTGTCGGCGTTGTCCAGGCGGTCCAGGACGGTGGTGAGGAATTGTTCGGGGGTGGGCCGGATTCCGGTGACGCGAGCCTGTCCGGCGGTGGCGGCGGCGAGGGCCACCGCGACCGCGCCGATGATCCCCTCCGGATGCGAGTGCGTCACCTGCGCGGAGTGGATCGCCTGGGCGGCGGTGGTTTCCGGGTCGTCGGCATAGAAGGCGCCCAGCGGCGCGACCCGCATGGCCGCGCCGTTGCCGCAGGAGCCTTGGCCGCCGAACGCGGCCGCGGCCACCTCCCGCCAGGGTGCGCCGCGGCCGATGCGGCCGAGTGAGTCGACGGTCATGAAGCCGTAGTCGCGGCGGGTGTCGATGTGCGCGGCGAATCCGGCGACCAGGCGATCCGGTTCGATCGCACCGTGTTCGAGCAGTTCGGCGACCACGCCGCAGGCCATTTCGGTGTCGTCGGTCCACTCCCAGCGGCCGGCGGGCAGCGGCCCGTCGCGGAGCTCGCCGAGATCGCGGCGCAGTACCGGGAATTCGGCGCCGACCGCGTCCCCGACGGACAGGCCGTCCAGGGATTCGAGCATCAGATCGACGTGCATCGGGTCAGGGCCTTCCGGTGGTGAGGTGGTGGTAGGCGGTGTCGAGGGGGATGTCGACGGCGAACCAGGCCGCCGGGCGGTCGTCGTCGCGGGGGCACCAGGCGGTGGCGATGCACAGTCGGGCCACCTCGCCGGTGGCCAGGCCGGGCAGATGCCAGGCGAGGGCGACCCGGTCGCCGTAGCGCACACCGAATTCGGTGTCGCTGTCATCGCCGTCGGCCGGTAACTGCTGGGCCCAGGCGGTGGGCATGAGCCGGCCGTCGGCGGCCTGCATGGCCAGCAGCTCGGTGTCGGGGCCACCGATCGACACCATGAAACGCTCGTTCTCCGCGCTCACGGCCGCGAGGCATTCGCCGGAGTCGGGGCCGCCGTGCACGTCGGGCGGCAGGTCGTCGAGGGCGGCGGCGACGATCAGGCCGGGCACCGCGGTGGCGGCGCGCACCTGGAAGATTCCGGCCCACATCGGGACCGGCGCACCGCCGTCCCAGGCCGGTACGTCGATGCGGCCGATCAGCAGATCCACGGTCGCCACCTTGGGGCGCCAGCGTTGCAGCAAGGTGCCGTTGGGCAGCTCCCACACGGTTTCCGGCCGGGCCGGTAGCCGCTCCGCGCCCAGCGTGAGACTGAACTCCACGATGCCGAGCGGCGTGTCGATCACCGCGGGGCGAGGGTCGGTGCGGGCCAGGTCGTCGGTGGGGAGCATGCGCAATATCATGCCCGCTGTAAGCTGTAGCGCGGCAAGGCGATAGGTGTTGACAGGGGCGCGCGGGTGATGCGGCTGGATCCGGGAGCTGACTTCGCCGGCTTCGGCATCGAGCGCGTGCTCGGTGCGGGCGGCATGGGGGTGGTGTATCTCGCCCGGCATCCGCGGCTGGATCGTCATGTGGCACTGAAGGTTTTCGGCGGTGCCGGGGTCGGGCCCGCGATGTCGCTGGACTCGCCGGGGCGGGCGCGCTTCGACCGGGAGGCGGCGCTGGCCGCGCGACTCGAGCACCCCGATATCGTGCCGATCTACGATCGCAGCGCGCCGGGGGATGAAATCCCGTGGCTCTGTATGCGGTACATCAGCGGCGGGGATATCGCGGCGCTGCTGTCCTCGGCCGGCGGTCGGCTGCACGCGCCGGACGCGGTGCGGTTGATCACCGATGCCGGGCACGCGCTCGATTACGCGCACCGGCACGGGGTGCTGCACCGCGATGTGAAGCCGGCGAACATTCTGGTGGATGTGTCCGATCGCGACGGCGGTCGGGCCGTGCTCACCGATTTCGGCATCGCCCGCGCCTTCGACGACACCCTGACCCTGACCGGCACCACCGCCACGGTCGCCTACGCCGCACCCGAGCGCTTCGGCGAGGCCCCGGCCGACCATCGCGCCGACATCTACTCCCTCGGCTGCACCTTCTACGAAATCCTCACCGGCAGCAGACCTTTCCCCCGCTCCGACCACGCCGCCGTGATCTCCGCACACCTCACCGCCCCACCCCCACGTCCCACCGACCTGGTTCCCGACCTCCCGCCCGCCCTTGACGAGGTCATCGCGACCGCCCTCGCCAAGCTGCCCGGCGACCGTTACCCCGACTGTTCCGCGCTGGCCGAAGCCGCGCACCTCGCGCTCGCGGGCGGCCGCCCCGTGCGGGCCGCCCCCGCCCGAAATGTCCATTCGGACATCACTGTCCGCGCCGACCGCGCCACGGACAGTGGCATTGATGGCGCTGCCGACGGCCGCGTGGATGGCGCTCTGGACGGTCGGGCCGTTGTGGCAGGGGAGGGATCTCCCCCGGGGCAGGTGTCCAGCGGCCGGGTGGCGGGCGAGGTTCGGGAACGGGTGATCGACTTCGTCACGTTGCTGGCCGGGTTGGCGGCGGTTGTGGGATCGGTGTTTCTTACGGCCGGGTTGATCGCGCCCTTCGCTCAGGATGACGATGGGGACCGGTCGGTGGATTCGGTGCTGTTCCATGGGCATTACTTCTTCTTGGTGCTGGCCGTTGTCGGGTTCTTCGCGGGGGCGGCCACGGGGTGCGGACGTTGATTCCGCAGCTGCCCCGGGATTTCTGTAATCCGGTGCTCATCGGGGTGGGGTTGACCGGGGTGTGGAGTACCGCGATGTTGTTGCGGCTCAATGCGGTGTGGGTGGGTGGTAACCGGGCGACGGTCGCGGAGTCGATCCGTAGCGCGTCGGGGGAGCGGATCGCGTTGTTCGGCATGCTGTCGCTGGTGCTGGGCGGAATTCTCGCGGCCGTCGCCTTGATGCTGGGTGATACTCCGCATCCGCGTCCCGGGCTTCCGCGTGACGGCTACTCGATCGCGACCCTGTTGCTGTCGCTGCTCGCCTGTGCGGCCGTGGTTTCGGTGCGGCTGCCGTCCGGGGACGACTGGCATTTCCTGGGTGACGACTACCCCTGGCTGATCAACTGGCTCGCCGTCACGGCGGCCTTGCCCGCGCTGCTGTCGTTCCTGCGCCCGCATCGGGCCGTGCGGGCGCTGGTCATCGGTTGCGCGGCGGGCGGTCCGGCCGGGGCCATGTTCCTCTACTCGCAGGGGCAGCCGCTGGACGCCGCCGATTTCGCGGTCGGCATCAATGCTGCGGCCACCGCGGCGGGCCTGCTGGCGGCCGCTTCGCTGGGTTTGCTGGTCGTGAATTCCGTTGCGCTGACCAAGATCACGAACGCCGCGCGATAATGGTGACAACGACTTCGTAAAGAGATTGCTGGCTGTCGGTGGCCGGGTCTAGCGTGTGGTTGGTCGTGCATCTTCGGTTTCCGGGGGGTGGTGTTGATGGCGGCGGACGTGATCGGCAAGTACGCGCGTGTGACAGCGGCAATCACACCCGGCCATCTCGGTGAGGTGGTGATCGAGGTGCGGTTCGGAACCGAACGATTCCTGGCCCGCGCCGCCGACGATGCCTCGACGATTCCCAAGCACGCCCAGGTCCTCGTGGTGAACAGCCTGGGCGGTCGCACAGTCGAAGTAGTTCTCGTGAAATGAAGGTGCACCGTGGACGTCCTGGTCTTTTCCGTGGTCGGGGTGGTAGTCCTGCTGGCAGCGGCCGTAACCCTGTTTCGAATGGCCTGGCGGGTCGCCGAACCCGATGAGGCGCTGATCATCTCGGGCTTCCGGGCGGGGACCGGTCCGGGAGGGTCGGGGGAGAGTATGGGGTTCCGCATCGTCACCGGCCGCGGCTGTCTGGTGGCGCCCGGTCTGACGAAGGTGCGCCGGATCTCGCTGGAGGCACACGAATCCCAGATCGTGGTGCCGTGTGTGAGCCGCCAGAAGATCAACCTGCAGCTCACCGGCGTGGTGATGTACAAGGTCGGCGACGACTACTCCTCGATCGCGAATGCCGCCCGCCGCTTCCTGGACCGGCCCGCCGACGAGTTGGAGACCAAGGTCCAGAACGTCTTCATCGGTCACCTGCGCGCCATCGCGGGCTCGATGACCGTGGAGGACATGATCAGTGATCAGGACAAGTTCTCCGAGCAGGTGCGCGATCGCTGCTCGCACGAGATGGAGTCCTTCGGCCTGGTGATCGACTCGTTCCAGATCCAGTCCATTGCCAGCGAGTCGAATTACATTGCCAACCTGGCGGTTCCGCATCAGGTCGAGGTGGAGCAGCACGCTCGCATCGCCCGCGCCCACGCCGAGCGCGAGGCCATCTCGCAGGAGCAGACCGCGCAGGCGCAGGTCGCGCTGTCGGTGCGCGACACCCAGATCAAGAAGGCCGGATACCAGGCCGAGGTGGATCGGGCCACCAAGGAAGCGCAGCAGCAGGGCCCGCTCGCCGAGGCCACTGCCCGGCAGGCGGTCGTCGAGGTGGCGACCCGGGTCGCGCAGCTCGAGGCGCAGCAGAAGGAGCAGCAGCTGCAGGTGGAGATTCGCAAGCCCGCGGATGCCGAGGCCTACCGGCAGACCACCCTCGCCGCCGCGAGTCGCGACGCGCGCATCAGCCAGGCCGAGGCCGACGCCCAGGAGACCCGGTTGCGTGCGGAAGCCGCTGCGGCACAGACGAAGATGCAGGCTCAGGCCGAGGCGGAGGCGATCAAGGTGCGTGCCGCCGCGCAGGCCGAGGCCACCCGGCTCAACGGTCAGGCGGACGCCGATGCCATCCAGGCGCGCGGTTTGGCCGAGGCCGAGGCGATGCGGGCGCGGATGGCCGCGGAGGCGGCCGGTATTCAGCAGCGGGCCGAGGCGATGAGCAAGAACCAGGAGGCGGTGATCGCCCAGCAGGTCGCCCAGAACCTGCCCGAGATCGTGGCCGCCGCCGCGAAGCCCTTCGAGCATGTCGGCCAATTCACGGTGCTCAACGGTGCGCAGGGCGTCACCTCGGCGCTGGCCGAGATCATCCAGCAGGCGGGCACTCTCACCTCGATGGCGCGGGAGTCGCTGCTGCCCGCGCTGAAGGTCGAGTCCGCGACCAATGGCAACGGTGAGGTGAAGCAGCCCTCGTAATTCGGGCACGAGGACGAGCGGGCACGGCGGATCAACCGCCGTGCCCGCTCTGCTGTTTCCCTTGTGCGCGATCGTTGTTCGCAGATGCGAACACTGTGCGCTAGATTGGGCGGGCGGGATGCCGAACCTCCCGTGGGGAGGGGGCCCGGTGTCCGAGGTGCAGTCGAACGCGACGGTATGGGTACGACAGCGGCGGGAACGTTCGACACTGACGGTGGAACGCATTGTGGCCGAGGCAATTTCGCTCATGGATGCCGAGGGAATCGATGCGCTCACCATGCGCGCCCTCGGTGCCCGGTTGCAGGCCGGGGCGACCTCGATGTACCGCCATGTCGCGAGCCGTGAGGAACTGCTCGAGCTGGCGGTGGACGAGGTCTACGCCGAAGTCGAGGTGCCGCACTGTGATTGCCCGCAGGACTGGCGGGCGTCGGTGAGCGCCTGCGCGCAGAGCATCCGGTCGATGGCGGCGCGGCACGGCTGGCTGCCCGCCGCCCTGCCGTGCGTGGGGCTGCACTATCTGGGCCCGAACATGCTGCGGCTCAAGGAAAGTCTGTTCGGGGTCTTCGGCGCGGCCGGATTCCCCGGCGACGAGATCGACACCGCGATCGCCTGCGTGCTGAGCTATGTGATGGGGGTGGGGATCGCCGAGGCGGCCTGGCTGGCCAAGGTCGCCCGCAGCGGAAAGACCGAGCAGGAGTGGCTGACCGAGTTCCGCCCGATGCTCGAACCGATGCTCGCGACCTATCCCCGGCTCGCGAAATCCCCCGTGGTGCGCGGCGAGACCGAGGTGCGCGCGGCCCGGGACGCCAAGTTCCGCTACGGCCTGGATCGGATGCTGGACGGCCTGGAAAGCAGACTGATCGATTCGGAAGGTTGAGCGACGTGCTGTTCGGGCGTGAGGTGGAGATCGGGTGGATCGAGGATCTACTGCGCAATGCCGAGTCCGGCCACAGCGGCACCCTCGCGTTCATCGGTGACGCCGGCGAGGGCAAGACCGCGCTGTTGGAGCACGCCGCCCACACGGTCGGCGCGGACTGGCAGATCCTGCATTGCGCCGGTGTGGAATCGGAGTCCGAACTGCTGTTCGCGGGCCTACAGTGCCTGCTCGGGTCCGGGCGCACCGGCGACCTGCCGATCGACAGCCTGCCCGACAACCAGGCCGCGGCCCTGCGCGGCGCGATCGGGCTCGCGCCGCCGACCGCGCCGGTGGATCGGTTCCAGGTCGGGCTGGCCACCATGTCGCTGCTCGCCGAATTGTCCACGGCCGGACCACTGTTGTGCCTGATCGACGATGCCCAGTGGCTGGATCAGGCGAGCGCCGACGCGCTGCGCTTCGCGGCGCGGCGGCTCGGGTCGGAGACCATCGTGGTGCTCTTCGCGGGGCGGACCGGATTCACCGTCCCCGGGGTGCGCACCGAACACCCCGCGCCGCTGGATACCGAGGCCGCGCGCCGGCTGCTTGCAGACCGGTGGCCCGAGCTGGAAACCGAGGCCGCCGCCCGCATTCTGGACGAGGCCATGGGAAACCCGTTGGCGCTGCTGGAACTTCCGGCCATGGACCCGGATGTGCTGCGGGTCGGCCCGCTGCCGCTGCCCGCCCGGCTGCGCAGCGGTTTCGAGCATCGCATCGCCGCGCAGCCCGCGGCCGTGCGCACGGTGCTGCTGGTGGTCGCCGCGGAGGAGACCTGCGATCTCGGACTGATCCTGCGCGCGCTGGCCGAATTGGGGCTCACCGACCAGGATCTGGCCGCCGCCGAGGTTTCGGGCATGGTCGTCGTGGATGACGGCCGAGTCCGCTTCCAGCATCCGCTGCAGCGGGCCGCCGCCTATCACAGCGCGGCCTTCACCGATCGCCGCGCGGTCCACGCCGCCCTCGGCGCGGTGCTGTCCGGCGATCCCGATCGGCGCGCCTGGCATCTCGCGGCGGCCGCATCCGGCCCGGACGAAACCATTGCCGCCGCACTGGAAATCGCGGCCGAGCACGCGCGCGAGCGGGCCGGTTACTCGTGCGCGTCCACTGCCATGGAACGCGCCGCGGGGTTCACCCCCGAACCCGATCGGCGCGGTGCGCGGCTGGCGCGGGCCGCCGAATGGGCTGCCGAGGCGGGCCGCTCCGAGCGCGCGATGCGGTTGGCCCAGGCCGCGGAGGAGCTGCCGCTGGGTCCCGGGGGCCGGGCTCGGATCGGGGCGGCCCGCGCCCTGATGGCCTTCGACGCCTGCGCCCTCGGCCGGGCGCGGGCGCTGTGGATGCGCGCCGGCGAGGAAGTCGCCGCGACCGACTCCGAGCGGGCCGCGATCATGCTGGTCGCGGCCGCGCGCGCCGCCTACATGCAGGGCGATCTCACCGGTGTCCGGCAGGCCCGGGAGCGACTGGCGATGCTGCGGTTGCCCGCGGCGGCGCGCACGACCTTGCTCGGCGCGCTGGACGGCCCGCTGTCGATGGCCGGCGGCGACCTCGACACGGGGATCGGAATGATCCGCGCGACGGTGGCACGCACGCGTTCGATGAGCCTGGACGTGCCGTCGGTGCCGTTGAACCTGGCCGGTCAGGCCCTACTCATCGGTGATGTCGCCGACGCGCGCGACCTCATGACCCGATTGATGGAGGAGGTCCGGGCACGCGGCATGATCGGCTGGTTCCCGGCCACCTCCGCCTATCTGGGCAATGCGGAGCTCATGCTCGGCCGGTTGTGTGAGGCCGGCACCGCGCTCACCGAGGGCCTGCGCATCGCCCGCGACGTCGACCAGCCGACGTGGGTCGACTACTCCGAAGCCGTGCTCGCGGTGCTGGCCGCCATGCGCGGCGACGAGCGGACCTGCCGCGCACTGGCCATCCACGGGCTGAGCTCCGGTGAGGACAACTTCGTCAATATCACCCACACCGAATGGGCCCTCGGGCTACTGGATCTCGGCCTGGGCAACTACGAGGCGGCGTTGGACCGGCTCGAGGCGCTGCATCGGATCAAGGATCGGGTGCGCGGGCACTGGGTGCACCTGCTGCGCGATCTGGTGGAGGCCGCCGTCCGGCTGCGTCGTCCCGAGCGGGCCGCCGACGCCATGGCCGAGATCGAGCGCTGGGCCGCCGCCCTGGGCTCCCCCTTCGCCGAGGCCATCGCGCTGCGCGGCCGCGCGGCCCTGCACGGCGACGGCGCGGCCTACGAGCAGGCGCTGAAACTGCAAGCCGCCGAGGGACTCTGGTACGACCACGCCCGCACCGCCCTGCTCTACGGCGAGTGGCTGCGCCGCGAACGCCGGCGCGCCGACGCCCGCGTCCATCTGCGCCGGGCGGCCGAGATCTTCGAGCGGATGGGCGCGAGCCTGTGGGCAGAGCGCGCCCGCACCGAACTGCGGGCCGCCGGGGAGAGCACGGACCCCACCCCGTCGACCGACCGGACCGCGACCCTCACCCCGCAGGAACTGCAGGTGGTGCGCCTGGCCGCCGCCGGGGCCACCAACAAGGAGATCGCCGCCCGACTGTTCCTGAGCCCCAAGACCATCGGTCATCATCTGTATCGCGCCTTCCCCAAGCTCGGCGTGAGCAGCCGCATGGAGTTGGCCCGCCTCGGACTGGACCGCCCCGCCGATGTCACGGGCCCGACTCCGCCGTTCCGGGACAATTCGCGCCAAACCGACTGATTCGCGGGTCTTTTCACGCCTTAGGCTCGGCGGATGATCGACGGCACCATCCCGACCCGCATCGCCGCGCTGATCCGGGCCACCGCGCTGCGCGTCGGGGTGACACCGGCCGAACTGGCCGCCCTCGATCCCAGCCTCGAGGTGGCGTTCTTGACCGACGACCTGCTGCGGGTGCCCACCGAATGGGCCTGGCGGGCTTGGGAATTGATCGATGCCGCGGCCGGGCCCGGCTCGGGGCTGCTGGCGACGGCCGCGGCCGATCGCGGCGGCCTGCACGTGTGGGACTACCTGTTCACCAGCGCGCCGACGCTCGCGGAAAGTCTGCGCACGGTCGTCTCGCTACGAGGCGTGGTCACCGATCCGGGGGTCGGTTGGGAGGTGGTGGAAAGCGGTGGGCTGCTGACCGTTCGCGAGTCCGCGCCCATCGAGCCCCCGGTCGTGCTCGCACCGATCGAGGAGTTCATGCTCTCGATGATGCTGCGCCGGGTGCGCGAGGCGACCCGCGCGCAGCTGATCCCGGTGCGGGTCGCGTTCACCCATCACGACAGCAGTCGATACCGCAGTCTGATCGACGAATTCGGCACCGGGCGCATCGATTTCGGCGCCTCGCATGCCGAGATCACCTTCCTCGACGCGGCCGCGCTGCCGACCGGCGCGGACGCGCAACTGGGCACCATGCTGCGGCATTACGCGGAACTGGTGCTGGCCGGTTCCCGGGTGATTCCGGGCGAACGGGATTCGGTGCGCGCCGTCATCGCCGCCGCGCTGCGCGACGGGGACCTCACCCTCGAGGGCGCGGCGCGCCGGCTGTCGATGAGTCCCCGTACGCTGCAACGGCGTTTGGGGGAACTGGGGACGAACTGGCGGGCCGAGGTCGAGTCGGTGCGGCACGAGCAGGCCGTCGCGTTGATTCGTGATACCCGGTTGCCGGTGCAATCCGTCGCGACCCGACTGGGTTACACCGACGCGCGCACCCTGCGCCGCGCCTTTCAGCGCTGGACCGGGCAGGCGCCCGACGAATTCCGGCGCCGCGCAGCGGATTCGCCTGATAGTCGACCGGATTCGCGCTGAACGCACGAGGTGTCCGGGGCCACCCCTCGTGGACCTCGGACACCTCGGCACATCGGTTCAGGAGTGTTCGACGCGCTTCTTCAACGCCTCGTTGAGGGCGACGAAGCTCTCCTGGGTGTTCTGGATGGAGCCGCCGACGAAGGGCACGATCAGACCCGAGAACTTCTCGGCCTGAACGACTTCGGTGCCGCCGTCGGCGGTGTCGGTGAGGGTGAAGGAGTGTTCACCGTCGAAGATGCCGGGCAGCAGCAGGCGCCCCAGCCAGCGCACCTCGACGCCGGGCCGCGCCACCAGCACGGTCGGCTCGAAGGTGGTCGGCCGCCCGCCGGTCACCGGAAACATGCGCAGGTACAGCGTGCTGCCGACCGCGATCTCCCCGTGTGCCTCCCGGATGAACGGATTCCACTCCGAGTAGGCGCCCAAATCGACCAGGACCTCCCAGACCCGCATCGGCGGCGCCTGGATCACGATGGCAGCGGAGATCGATTTCATCTCAATCCCTCCCGACGGGATCGTGGCGCAGGCGCGCCAGCTGGGTGACGCCGTTGTAGCCGTAGCTCTCGCCGTCGAGCTCGTAGAGCGCGACATAGACCGCGTCCGGCAGGGTGCGCAGATGCCGGGCGAGCAGCCAGTAGGCGCGCTCGATGAACTCGGCCTTCTCCGCGGAGGTGTTGGTTCCGGCGGTGATGCTGACCTCGAGGTGGGCTCCGATGGCCCCGTCGAGCGGCTGCCCGCCGACGAACCATCGGTCCGGGGCGGTCATATTGATGTGGACGACCGCGTGCGCGGCATCCTTCAGCAGAACCTTGTCGAGCAGGTCGGTGATCTCGGTGACGAGCAGGGAGCGGGTTTCGTCCGCGATGTCCGCGGCCGCGATGGTGAGTCGGGCGAATGGCACCTTGCCGAATCTACGGACCGTTCGCGGCGGTGGACGGGACGAAATCCGCCGAGCCCGGGACATTCCGCGCCACACTCGATACGGAATACCCGATACGGAATAGTGCGCGCCCGGACCGGGTTGTCGGGCGAACGACGAACTTTCCACGATGAGGTGATGTGAGATGACCGCCCCGGTGAGCACCGTGTCGACGCATATTGTGGGAGTTCTGGTGGACGCGGCCCGGGCGGCCGGTGCGAGCGAGTCGGAGATCGCCCGTGCACTGGGTGGCGATCCGGCGCTGGTGGTCGATCGCGGGGTGCGGGTGGCAACCACCGACTCCACGAGGCTGTGGGCGCTGCTGTACGAGCTGGCCGGAGCCGAAGCCGGAGTACTGGCCACCGAACACGCCGAACATGGTCGGCTCTACGTGTGGGACTACCTGATCAGTACCGCCCCGACTCTGGCGGAGGGGTTGCGCGCGGCGTCGGTCTACAACGCAACCATCTGCGATCGGCGGGTCGAGCTCGAGGTGCGCGAGGATGGATCACTGCTCACCGCACGCTATTCCGGTGCGCCGCACCGTGAACCCTACGGCGCCACCCATCGGGAATTCGCGATGGTGGTGACCGCGCAGCGGGCGCGGGCGGGCTTCGGTGAGGCGGGAATCCCGGTGCGCGTGGACTTCTCGCACCCCGCGCCGCCCGACCGCGACTATTTGGTGCGCGCGTTCGGCACCGGCAATATCCACTTCGGCCAGGACCGGGACGCGCTCACCTTCCTCGGCGCCGCCGCCCGGCCGAATGATCGCTTCCTGCATGCGATTCTGCGTCGGCACGCCCGGCAGGCGCTCGACGAGATCGGCCCGGAACTACCGTGGCTGGAGGTCTTCCGCGGGGTGCTGCGCGGCCAGCTGTCCACCCTGCCCGCCGCGAAACTGGAGGACGTGGCCAAGGAACTCGGCCTCAGCGGCCGCACCCTGCAGCGGCGGCTGGCCGAGCACGGCACCACCTGGCGCGCGGAGCTGGAGACGGTCCGCCGTGAGTTGGCCATCGCCCTGTTGCGCGATCGCACCGACTCGGTCGGATCCATTGCCGCGCAGCTGGGTTATCGCGATCACCGGGTGCTGGCTCGTGCCTTCCGGCGCTGGACCGGCCGGGCGCCCGCCGACTTCCGTCGCATGCCGCCGGAGTGAACCGGCCGCCGCGGTGGCGTCGAAAGTCTCGGGATTGGCGTCCGGCGTCCCGGGGTGAACGGTGGCGCGCTTCGTAGATTCGGTTGCGGCCGAACGAGGGAAGCGGGACCGGTGACGATGCGGCGTTGCGGCGCGGGCCGCCTACAGCGGGCGAAAGGCGCGATCCATGCCGGAAGACGGTGCGGCGGCGGCGATGTCGCCGAGGATGGTGCGGACGGTGGCGACCTGATCGGCGCCCACCCGGGCGATCAGGTCGCGCTCGTAGGCGGCGTGGAATTCGCGCACGGTGGCGAGCATGTCGAGGCCGCGGTCGGACAGGTGCAGCTGTTTGGCGCGCTTGTCGACCGGGTCGGGGCGGCGCTCGACGTAGCCCTGCTTCACCATCTCGTCGACCACCTTGGCCGCACCCTGGGCGGTGATGCCCAGGCGTTCGGCCAATTGGCTTGCGGTGAGCGCGTTCTCGGCCAGCGCGCGCAGTACGAAGCCGTAGGACGCGCCGAGCACGGCGTGGCCGCGCTCGCCCAGCCGGGCGTGCAACTCCAGTACGAAGGCCGAGTACGCCTGGCCGAGCAGAATCCCGAAATCCATCCCTTGACCCCTTCCCATCGATATGTTCAACTGTAGTTGTTCAACCGATGTTGAACACCTTGGTTGAAGTTTAGGAGACACAGCATGCCACTCGTCAAGTCCGCCGACGCACCCGTGTTCGAAGGCCCCGGAATGACCGCGATCGGCCTCGCCGCGCCCAGCCGGGGATCCGTCGAGAACAGCGTCTGGCGCTTCACCCTGGAACCCGGCAATCCCGGCCACGCGCACGCTGTTTCCCGGGAGGAGATCTTCATCGCCCTCGCCGGGCAGGCGCGGATCACGCTCGAGGGCGAGACTCGGGACTTCGTTGCCGGTGACGCGCTGGTGATCCCGGCGCACACCCTGTTCCACCTCTCGGTGCCGGGCACCGAGCCCTTCGAAGCGGTGGCGATCCTGCCGGTCGGCGCCTACGCCCAGGCTCCCGGCGGCGATCCGGTCAGCCCGCCCTGGGCGCAATAGCCCCCACACCCAACGGATTTCAGAGGAGAGTCATGCCACTCATCACCGCCGACGCCGCCCCCCGCTTCGAGAACGAGCACGCGAGCTTCCTCGGACTGGCCGCACCCAGTCGCGGCTCCAAGGAGAACTCCGCCTGGCGGCTCACCATCAAACCGGGCACCGACGCCCCCGCGCACGCTCTGGACCGCGAGGAGATCTTCATCGCGCTGTCCGGGTCGATGAACGTCACGATGGACGGGGAAACCTTCACCGTCGCGGCCGGCGACGCGCTCATCGTCCCGGCTCATCAACTGTTCGCCATGGCCAATCCGGGCGCGGAGCCGTTCGAGGCGATCGTGGTGCTGCCGGTCGGCGGCCAGGGACTCATCCCCGGCCAGCCGCCGGTCATCGCGCCCTGGGCCCGCTGAGTGCCGGTCAGAACATATCGGCGAGTTTGCGGGTGTCGTCGAACAATTCCTGCAGCGGCGCCGCGGCGATCTGCGGATCCGCCGCGGCCGCGGCTTCGGCACCCGCGCGGTCGGTGTACATGTTCACGCGGTCGCAGTACACCTTGCGGATTTCGCCGCCGTGCGCCGGCGCCAGCGTGAACCACACATCCGGATGGGACACATTCTCGAAGCGATCCGCGGTGACCGTCCACGAAATCTTTTCGCCCGTACGGGGATCCAGCGTGGAAACGTCCGAACGCACCTTCATGACCATCGGGAACATCACGATGTCGCAGACACACCAATTGTAGAAGCGGCGATCCTCGATAACCGAGATGTGCCCCTTGGACTTTTCATCCGCGATCAGCGAAATCCCAGCTCCGACAATATCTCCCGCCGCATTAACTTCCAGATCGTAATCCCGCTCGGCAAAGTACCGAACCATCCCTTTCGCGCGATCCTCCGCGGTCGGCAACCAAGTGTCGGCAAGCGCGGCGGGCAACGGCCCGTGCTGGATCAGATGAGAGGTGATCTTGGCGCCCTCGCGGATCAATTCCACACCCGACGGCTGCTGCCATTTCCACACCAGTTGCGCTGCGACATCATGCAGCTTCGCTTCCTGTGCGGGGGTCATACCGTTGGCACCCATGAAACTCAACCTACCGGACGCGCGGCGCACGTCCGGGCAGTGAAAAGTCTCACTTTCCGCGCGAAAGGGGAGCTACTTGTCTTCTTTGTCTTCGCTCGAGGCGTCCAGGCCGAGCATTTGGAGTAGGTAGGCGCAGTCTTCGGCATCGAGGGCGTGACCTGCGACGGTGTGGGCGGCCATGGCGTTCTGTTTCTCGCAGGCGAGCTTTTCCGCTGCCCGGGCCGCGCCGAATTCGCTCTGCTCGTGACGAAGGGTGGTTTGTCGTCCGGAGTTCATGTGAACACTTCCCGCCGATGGCGCCGG
This sequence comes from Nocardia heshunensis, assembly GCF_054782115.1. Classification (NCBI taxonomy): domain Bacteria; kingdom Bacillati; phylum Actinomycetota; class Actinomycetes; order Mycobacteriales; family Nocardiaceae; genus Nocardia; species Nocardia heshunensis. The sequence continues at coordinate 222,460 of NZ_BAAGTC010000002.1, forward strand.
GTCACCGAATCCGAATGACGCGGGCCGACTGCTTCGCCCCTCACCCTACGGTGTGAGGTTCGTTCCCGAACAGCAACCCGGAACGGAAGCCGAAGATCGGTGGTGAGCGCACGGTGAGCGTTCGGTGAGCGCGGTCGGCGAAGGTCTGTGTCGAGGAAACAACCCCCCAGCACAGGAGCTCCCCATGTCTCTCAACGGCAAGATCGCACTCGTCACCGGCGCTTCCCGCGGCATCGGCCGCGCCATCGCCCTGCGGTTGGCGGCGGACGGCGCGGTGGTTGCGGTGCACTACGGGCACGATGACGCGGCGGCGGCGAACACGGTCGCGGAGATCGGTGCGGCGGGTGGGCGGGCCTTCGCGGTCCGCGCCGACCTGAGCACGCCCGCCGGAATCGAGGCGCTGTTCACCGAGCTGGCGCCGAGCCTGCCGGACGGCCGCCTCGACATTCTGGTGAACAACGCGGGCGGCGGTGGCGGCAACGGCTCGATCGAGCAGCTCACCCCGGAAGCGGTGGACAGCCTCTTCGCGGTGAATGTGTCCGCGCCGCTGTTCATTTCGCAGCGGGCGATCCCGCTGCTGCGCGACGGCGGACGCATCGTCAACATCTCCTCCTGCGCGCCGCGGGTGGCGGCCCCGTCCCAGATCGCCTACGCCATGAGCAAGGGCGCGATCGATGTCCTCACCAAAACCCTTGCGGTCCAACTCGGCCCGCGTGCCATCACCGTGAACGCGGTGGCGGCCGGGGCGACCGAGACCGAGGGCATGGCCGCCTTCTTCGAGGCCAACCCGCCTGCCCGCGCGGGCATTGCCGCCATCACCGCCCTGGGCCGCGTCGGCCAGCCCGCCGACATCGCCGACGCGGTGGCCTTCCTCGCCTCCGACGACGCCCGTTGGATCACCGCGAATGTGGTCGACGTCAGCGGCGGCACCGCCATCAGTCCGGCCATCGGCCACTGACAGCTGCCCCGGCTGTGACACGTGACCTGGTTACGCGGCGAGGGCCTTGCCGCCGGTGGGGTTCACGGCGAACCAGGTGCCGCCGACGCCCTGACCGTTCAGGTCGCCGGGGTTCTTGTCCTTGGAGAAGTAGTAGACGGGCCAGCCGCCGATGGTGATCTGGCAGGAGCCGTCGGCGCGCTCGATGAAGCCGGTGCGGTTCGCATCGATGCCGTCGACATAGAGGGACTGGCCGCGGCTGACCAGCAGCGGCGGCCAGGTGGTGGCGCAGTCGCCGTTGCAGTTCGACTTCGAGGGGTCGGCGGTGTCCTTGTCGAAGCGGTAGAGAGAACGGCCGTCCCGGTCGACGACCCGCAGCCCGACCTTGGCATCGGTGACCACCCGCAACTGGATCGCGTTCACGCCCTGCGGGGCGACGCCGCTGTAGATGCTCAGCCAGCCTTGGGTTTTCGTGGGCGCCGGTGCGGAGGACGTCGGTGTGGCGGGCTGGGCGAACGCAGCAGGGGCGGCGGGCAGGGTCAGGGCGGCGGTGGCGGCGAGGGCGGCCAGCGCGCCGCCGAACAGGGTGGTGACCTTCGACATGAGCTGTTCTCCAAACGGATCGTGTTGTCTGCGAACACAATTCTGTGGAGAAATGCCCCTGCGGTCTGTCGCCGCGATGACGGCCGTTGTGTATCCGTGCCGACACAACGAGAGCGCCGACACCGTGAAGGCTCAGGGTTCGACCGTCACCTTGATGGCCTCGCCCTGCTCGACGATGCGGAAGGCGTCCAGCACCTCGGTGAGCGGCACCCGGTGGGTGATGAGGTCCAGCACCGGCACCTGGCCGTTCGAGATGTATTCCAGCGCACGGCGATTGTGCTCGGGCGCGGATCCGTTGGCCCCGTGGATGTGCAGCTGGCGGTAGTGCACCAGGTTGGAGTCGCAGGTGATGGTGGGGTTGGTCTTGGGCAGGCCGCCGAAGAACGAGATGCGGCCGTTGCGGGCGGCCATGGCGATGGCCTGCTCCTGGGTGATGTTGGCGGCCGTCGCCGTGATCACCACGTCGGCGCCGCGGCCGCCGGTCAGTTCCATGACCCGTTGCACCACATCGACTTCGGTCGCGTCGATCACCTCGTCGGGCTTCACCGCGTGCGCCGACAGCTTCAGCCGGTCGGCGTTCACATCGACGAGATAGACCGGACCGCACCGATGTACGCCACGTGCGACCCGAATGTGCATGCAGCCGATCGGTCCGGCGCCGAAGACGACGACGGTGTCGCCCTCTTCGATGCCCAGTAGCTCCTGCGCATTGATCGCACAGGCGAGCGGCTCGGCCGCCGAGGCCGCGTCGTAGCCGACATTGTCGGGAATCCGGTTGAGCCCGTTCACCTTCAACACCTGGGCGGGCACGATCATGTACTCGGCGAAGCCGCCGTCGTACTGGTAGCCCACCGAGGTCTGGTTCTGGCACACCGCCATCCAGCCTTTGCGGCATTCGTGGCATTCCCCGCACGGCACCGCGGCAATGACCTGTGCGCGGTCGCCGACGGCCCAGTCGGTGCCGTAGTGGTCGTTGACCACCGCGCCGACTTCGACGATCTCCCCGGCGATCTCGTGGCCGAGGGTGCGCGGCGGCGTGAGGTTCTGGTGCCCGTTGTGGCGGATCTTGACGTCGGTGCCGCAGGTCGAACAGTTGCGAACGCGCAGCTTGATCTCGTCCGGGGCGCAGTCCGGCTCGGGGATCTGCTCGAGCCGGAGATCCTCGGGTGCGTAGTAGCGCAGCGCCTTCATGGCTGATGTTCCTTCCGCGTCTGGGTGCGCTGGTCGGCGTACCCCTCGGGGACCACGGTAGCGCCAATCGGGCGTAAACCAACACGAATTCGTGCCCATTTGTGCCCGATTGCTTGCCATTGTGTCCGATTCTGCGGTCTACTACTTCAGGAGATGTGGTCCGAGTCACATCATCTGCTTGGTTGTTCAGAGGAAGTCGGTCAGATGTCAATCGCCCCACCGGAATCCCGCATCAGCACGCGGGTACGCGTGCAGAGAGTCGGTTCATTCCTATCGAACATGGTCATGCCGAACATCGGCGCATTCATCGCATGGGGCCTGCTCACGGCCCTGTTCATCGAGAAGGGCTGGATCACCTCCCTCACCGGTCACCTACTGGGAAAGGGCAGTTGGGTCGCGCACATCGGCGGCTGGGGTGATTACGCGAGCGGCGGCATCGTCGGCCCGACCATCACCTATCTGCTGCCGATCCTGATCGGCTACACCGGCGGCCGGATCGTCTACGACACCCGCGGCGCCGTCGTCGGCGCCATCGCCACCATGGGCGTGATCGCGGGTGCGAACGTGCCGATGTTCCTGGGCGCGATGATCGTGGGCCCGTTGGGCGGCTGGGTCATCAAACGGCTGGATGCGCTGTGGGACGGCAAGATTCGCCCCGGCTTCGAAATGCTGGTCGACAACTTCTCGGCGGGCATCGCCGGCGGGCTGCTGGCCACCCTCGGATTCTTCGGCATCGGCCCGCTGGTCTCCGCGTTCAGCCGCGGGGCGAGCAATGTGGTGAACTTCCTGGTCGATCACGACCTGCTGCCGCTGACCTCGATCTTCATCGAACCGGCGAAGGTGTTGTTCCTCAACAATGCCGTCAACCACGGGGTGCTGACCCCGTTGGGCACCACCCAGGCCGCGCAGAACGGCAAGTCGATTCTGTTTCTGCTGGAAGCCAATCCGGGACCGGGCCTGGGTCTGCTGCTCGCCTTCTGGATGTTCGGCACCGGGATGGCGAAGAGCTCGGCCCCGGGCGCCGCGCTCATCCACTTCATCGGCGGCATTCACGAGGTCTACTTCCCGTACGTGCTGATGAAGCCGAAGCTGATCCTGGCCACCATCGCGGGCGGCATGACCGGCGTGTTCATCAATGTGGTGTTCCACTCCGGATTACGCGCGCCCGCCGCCCCCGGATCGATCATCTCGATCTATGCGCAGACGGCCAGCGGCAGCTACATCGGCGTCACCCTGTCGGTGCTCGGCGCGGCGGGGGTCACGTTCGTGATCGCCGCGCTGCTGTTGAAAACCGATCGATCCACCGGTGAACTCGATCTGACGCAGGCCACCGGCGCGATGGAGGCCATGAAGGGCAAGCGCTCCGTCGCCTCGTCCGCACTGCTCGGCGGTTCGGGTGGGCTCGCCACCTCGACGGCCGTCTCCACCATCGTCTTCGCCTGCGACGCCGGGATGGGCTCGTCCGCCATGGGTGCGTCGGTGCTGCGCAAGAAGATTCGGGAGGCGGGCTTCGGCGAGGTCACGGTGGTCAACAAGGCCATCTCGAACCTGACCGACACCTACGATGTCGTCGTCACCCACCGGGACCTGGCCGAACGTGCACGTGCACAGACACCTTCGGCCGTGCACGTCGAGGTCGACGACTTCATGGCCAGCCCGCGCTACGCCGAGATCGTCGAGCTACTGTCCCGCTCGAACGGCAATGGTGCGGCGAGTGGGCCGGAACCCGCTGTGGCGGAGCCCGAATCGGACGCCGAGGTGCTGCCGTTGGATTCGATCGTGCTCGGCGGCACGGCCGGAACCAGCGCGGACGCGATCACCGAGGCGGGGGAGTTGCTGCTGGCCGCCGGTGCGGTCGACCGGTCCTATCTGCCCGCCATGCACGAGCGGGAACGCCTGACCACCACCTACATGGGCAATGGCCTCGCGATCCCGCACGGCACCGATGCGGCGAAGGCCGGCATTCGCCGGGCCGGACTCTCGCTCGTGCGCTACGCCGAACCCATCGACTGGAACGGCAAGCCCGTCGAATTCGTCATCGGCATCGCAGGGTCCGGCGACGACCATCTGGCCCTGCTGAATCGGATCGCCCAGGTGTTCATCGACGACAAGCAGGTCGAACGCCTGCATACGGCGCGTACGCCCGCGGAGGTCAAGTCCGTGCTGGACGGCCGGGACTGAAAGGTACTGTGCCCCCGCCGGATCGGCGGGGGCACAGCCGTGTGGGTCAGAGTCCCAATGCCTTTCGCGCCGCCGCCCGCGCGTCCGCCGGATCCGTCGTGCCGAGCACGGCCTCGGCGGCGCGGCGGCAGTCGGCGAGGGTGGTCGCCGCCAGCGCCGCGCCCACGCCGGTGACGGCGCTGGCCGCGGCCGAGAGCGAGGTGACCCCGAATCCGGTGAGCACGCAGGCGAGCAGCGGATCGGCGGCGGCCTCACCGCAGACCCCGACCGGTTTGCCGAGCACCCGCCCGGCGGTGGCGGTGCGGGCCACCAGACTCAGCACCGCGGGCTGCCACGGGTCGGTGAGCGTCGCCAGCAGCGGGGACATGCGGTCGGCGGCCATGGTGTACTGGGCCAGGTCATTGGTGCCTATCGAGACGAAATCGACGTGCTCGAGGATGGCCTCGGCGAGCAAGGCGGCGGCGGGCACCTCGACCATCACGCCCGGCACCAGGCCGCGAGCGCGCACCAGGGCGGCGAACGACTTCGCCTCGGCCGCAGTGGAAACCATCGGAGCCATCACCCAGGTGGGTGCGGTGCGGGTGGAGGCGGCCGTGGCGATGGCGTCGAGTTGATGCTCCAGCAGCCCGTTGTCCGTGGTGATGCGAATGCCGCGCAGTCCGAGCGCCGGATTGGCCTCCTCGGGATGCTCGGCGAAGCGCAGCGGCTTGTCCGAGCCCGCGTCGAGGGTGCGCAGCACCACCTTCGCGTCGGGGTAGGCGTCGAGGACCTCCGTGTAGACCGCGGCCTGCTCGGCCGGGGTGGGCTCGAATTCCCGGTCCAGGAAGCACAATTCGGTGCGGAACAGCCCCACTCCCTCGGCCGGGGTGTGCCTCGCGGCACGAGCGCCCGCGCCGTCCTGCACGTTCACCAGGATCTCGACCCGGTGCCCGTCGGCGGTCGCTCCCGGCCCGGTCCAGGCGGCGGCGCGGTCGGCGGCGACGCGGTGCTCGGCGGTCGCGAGCGCGACGGCTTCGGCGCTGGGCCGCACCGTGATCCGTCCGGCCGCACCGTCGAGCAGGATGTCGGTCCCGGCGGGGATGTCGTCGAGCCCGGCCACCGCCACCACGCAGGGCAGGCCGAGCTGGCGCGCGATGATGGCGGTATGGCTGGTCGGCCCGCCCAGCGAAGTCGCCAGTCCGAGTACGAGATTCGGATCCAGTCCCGCGGTGTCGGCGGGGGCGAGGTCGGTGGCGAGCAGGATCGACGGGCGGTCCGGGACCGGAACCCCGGGTTCGGGCGCGCCCGCCAGCTCCGCGAGCACGCGGTCACAGACGTCGCGCAGATCGGTGACCCGCTCGGCCATCAGCCCGCCCAGGATGGTGAACAGGTCGGCGAAGTGGTCGGTGGCGGCGAGGGCCGCCGCGCCCGCGGGCAGGCCGACCGCAATCTGCTCGGCGGCCTTGTCGAGCCAGCCGGGGTCGGCGGCCATGGCGGCATCGGCCGCCAGTACCTCGGCGGCCGCGCCGTGTGCGGCGGCGGCGCGGCCGCCGAGTCGGTCGGCCACGGTCGCGGCAGCGCGGCGGAAGGCCGCGAGCTCGGATGCCCGATCGGACTCGGCGATCGGCTCGTGCGTGACCGCCACGTGCACCCGCGGTCCGGGGCGCACGGTCGGCGCGGCCACCACGCCCGGCACCGCCGGGGTGCCGTACAGCACGGCCGATACGGTATTTTCCTGCACTGATCGGGACATTGACGGCAACCTCCACGCACTACCTGACCGAGTTCGACCCGTCGAACGGTCATAATCTGATGTGATCCAGGCTACCCATGCCGGTCGGCAAAGCCATACGTTCGGACATAAACCAACATAATCAAACATCACTGTGGAGGATCGGTATGTACGCCGAGGAGCGGCAGCAGGCCATCGTCACCCTGGTCGAGCAACTCGGCCGGGTCGCCGTCACCGATCTGGCCGAGCGCTACGACGTCACCGCCGAGACCGTGCGCCGCGATCTGGCCGTGCTGGACCGCATGGGCCTGGTGCGCCGGGTGCACGGCGGCGCGGTCCCGGCGGGCGCCCTGACCGCCATGGAGGTCGGCACCACCGAACGCGAGGGCAGCCGTTCGCCGGAGAAGGATCGAATCGCGGAGGCCGCCTTGGATTTCCTGCCGCCCTGGGGCGGCAGCGTGCTGTTCGACGCGGGCACCACCACCGGGCGGGTGGCCGTGCTGCTGCCCGCCGATCGCGAACTCGTGACGGTGACGAACTCGCTGCCGATCGCGACCCGGCTCTCCGGACATCCCGGCGCGCAAGTGCATTTGCTCGGCGGCCGGGTGCGCGGCGTGACGCAGGCGGCCGTCGGGCCGCAGACGCTGCGCGCCCTCGAGGAGCTGCGCGTCGACGTCGCCTTCATCGGCACCAACGCGCTGACCGCCGGTCACGGACTGTCCACCCCCGACACCGACGAGGGTGCGGTGAAACGCGCCATGATCGCCACGGCTCACCGGGTGGTCGTGGTCACCGACTCCAGCAAGCTCGGGCGCGAGGACTTCGTGCGGTTCGCCGATCTCTCGGATATCGATGTGCTGGTCACCGACGCGGTGCCGCCGCCGTTGGGTGATGAACTGGAGCAGTACGGGATCGACGTGGTGCTCGCCTGACGGCCCTGGCCCGCTTGGTTCAGACGCTGGCGCGCATGACGCCGTGGGCGTCCACGGAGGCGACCAATTCGCCGGTGCGCGTGAAGATCTGCATGCGCTCGTACATACGGCCGCTACCTGCGAACGGGCTCTCACAGCGCAGGAGTAGCCAGTCGTGGAGGGTGAAGGGGCGGTGGAAGGTGATGGTCTGCGCGAGTAGGGCCGCCGCGCCGCGGCCACCGCGGCGGGCGATCTCGGCCTGAGGGTACGGGCGCATCGCCACCGGGCCCAGGAAGGCCTCGCTGCCGTGCGCCAGGAGGGCTCGCGCGATGCCGGGGAGATCGGGGGCCTTGTCGCACCGCATCCAGATATCCAGCGTTGGTGGCGCGGACAGGTCGAGTGCCACCGCGTCGGCTCCGCCGAAAGTTCTTACTTCCCAGGGCAACAACGCGCACGGCAGTTCGGCGCACTGCTCGGGCCCGGGCACGTCGGCGGGCAATGCTGCGCCGTGCGCGAGGAAGTCGGGCTCCTCGACGCTCAGCATGGCCAGCACCCGGGCGTGCTCGCGCGCATCCTGCCGGAACGTCACCTGCACGGTCGCCAACGCTCGCCCGGACTGCACGACCTCGACCTCCACGTCGACCTCGCGATCGGCATATCCGCCGCGCGGGAACACCCCGTGCAGCGACTGCACCGCCATGTGCGGCACGGTGCGTTCGGCCGCCACCACCGCCTGCGCCAGCGTCTGACTACCCAGCGTGGACGGCAGCGTCGAGCTCACGTTCCGCGCGCGAAACCGCCCCGGCCCGACCTCGCCGAGATCGAGCACGTCGAGCAGATCGGCCAGATCCACCACCGGCCACAATTGCGTTCCACCAGCCACCGCGCCATGCTCGCACACCCCGGGAGCCCCGCACCTGCGCGGGAGCGGTGAGTGGGATGGGCTCGGGCGGGCCACTTCTCGTGAAATTACCTCGTGTTAATAGAACTCCATTACAAAAACGGATGGTGTTTGTAGTATCGACCGGTATGGGAACAGCTGGAATCTCCGACACGACGACCCGCCTGATACACCGTGCCGAGGGTCTGATCATGGGCCGGCTGCTGCGGCTCCCACCCGCCGTCACCCGGGATGTGAAGGTCACCAAGGGGATTCGGATACCCATGCCCGACGGCATCGAACTCGTCGCCGATCTGTACGAGCCGAATGTGCCCGACGCGCCGACGGTGCTGTCCCGCACCCCCTACGCCCGCGTCGGGATGCTCGGCCGCGGCACGGCCATGCCGCTGGCCGAGCGAGGATTCACCGTGCTGATCCAGTCCTGCCGGGGCACGCACGGCGGGTCGGGTGGCGTGTTCGAGCCGTTGGTGAACGAGGAGAAGGACGGCCTGGCGACGCTGGATTGGATCGAGCAGCAGCCGTGGTTCACCGGCAAGCTGTTCCTGTTCGGAGCCAGCTACGTCGGGCACACCCAGTTGACCCTGGCGGTCGCGGCCGGGGATCGCGTGGCCGGGCTGCTGCCGACCGTGACGACCGCGTCGTTCTCCGAGGTCTTCTTTCCGGGCGGAGCGATCTTCACCGGCCTGATCCTGCAATGGATTCGGCGCATGACCCTGCTCGAGCGCAGCGCCTTCCTGGCCGACTTCGTCGAGACCGTCGGCGACCGGGTGGCGCAGCGCGGAATGTGGAATCTCCCGCTGACCACGTCCGATATCGTCAACTGCGGCAAGCGAATCGGCTTCTATCAGGACTGGCTGCGGGTCCACGACACGGACGACGGCGGCTACTGGCTCGACCATCGCGACTACCGGCACCGCCTCGCCGACATCACCGCGCCGACCCATCACGTCACCGGCTGGCAGGACCTGGCCCTGGTCGGACAGCTGCGGGACTACGAGGTGATGCGGGCGGCCGGACGTGCACCGCTGCTCACCGTCGGGCCGTGGCATCACGTCGACACGAACATGCTGGCGGGCGCACACGCGGAGGCACTCGACTGGTTCCGTGCCCTGGCCGATGATTCGGGAGCGGTGCGCAAGCACCCGGTCAAGCTGTACATCCAGGGCGCGGACGAGTGGCGCGGCTACGACGCGTTTCCGCCGCGGGGGATGGCCGAACAACGGTGGTTCGCCCGGACCGATGGTGGCTTCGCCACGGTGGATCTCGACGGGGGTGAGCCGCACCGATTCCGTTACGACCCAGTCGATCCCACCCCGGGCATCGGTGGTGGCGGCCTGGATCCCAAGCAGTCGGGGCGTCGCGATCAGGCCGCGCGTGAGCGCCGATCCGATGTCCTGGTCTACACCAGCGCTCCGCTGGAGCAGCCCTTCGAGATCATCGGTCCGGTCACGGCCGGGATCACGTTGCGCACCAGCGCTCCGCACGCCGATGTGTTCGTGACCCTGTGCGACGTGGACCAGAACGGTGTGTCGACGAATGTCTGCGACGGCATCCAGCGCACCACCCCGGCCAGTCATCCTGCCGCTGCGGACGGCACGCGGACCGTGGCGATCACCCTGTGGCCCACCGCATTCCGGTTCAAGCCGGGACATCGGCTGCGCTTGCAGATCAGCGGCGGCGCGTTCCCCCGCTTCGCACGCAATACCGGTAGCGGGGATCCGGCCGCGACCGCCACCCGGCTGGTCCCCGTCGACTTCGAGATCCTGCCCGGGTCGTCGATCCTGCTGCCCGCCATGCCCTCCTGAGCCGCCCGGGGCGATCCGTCGCTCTGCTTGCAGAACGGCATTCCATTAATGGGTACGATTCGCCGGGTGACCCCGAACTCGCCCGCCAGCTCCCCGCGTCAGGATCGTCGCAAGGCCCGCACCCGCGGCCGCATCCTGGACGCGGCCGAAGAGCTGTTCCTCGGCGATGGCGCGCAGGCCACGATCGAGCAGATCGCCGAGACCGCGGATGTCGCGATCGCCACCATCTATCAGCACTTCGGGGGCAAGGACGATCTGCATTTCGCGGTTGTCGAGCGCGCGGTGGAGCGCAATGAGCAGTACCTGCTCGCGGTGTACGAATCCGACGGTGATCCGGTCGAGAAGCTCATCGACGCCGGCGGCGCGTACACCCGGTTCTTCCTGGAGTCGCCGCGGCTGTTCCAGATGATCCAGTGGCAGTTCTCCACGGCCGCCACCGGATCCGGCTCTGCCGCGGCGCAATTGGTGACCGAGCGGATCACCAGGATGAATACGATGCTGGAGGGCATCCTGTCCGACGGCATCAAGCGCAAGGAGATGCGCCGGATCCCGGTCAAGGAGACGGCCCGCGCGCTGTGGGGGTCGATGAACGGCATCCTCGCGCTGGCCGTGCGGCCGGATGCCCTGCGGCTCACCGAGACCGAACTGTTCGCGGTGCTGGCGCAGGCCGTGGAGTTGTATCTCGAGGGCCTGGTCACCGACGAGTGTCGTGGCGCCGACGGCCGCCTCGCGCGGCGGCTGCGGCAGCGGGTGAAGACCGCGATCGAGACCGCGGCCGCCACCGCGCTGCGGCAGGGCGCCTAACCGCCGATGACGATGCGCTGCTGGCTGATGTCGTCGAGCCAGTAGGCCCCGTTCTCGTCAACCACGAGTAGTTCCTCGAACTTCGCGCCGAAACCGTCGGCGCGCAGGTGCGGCTCGATTGCCCAGATCCCGGTCTTGGGCCCGGAATGCTTGGGGCCCAGCACCTCCGGGAAGATTGTGCGCCGAATCTGCATGCCGAGGAAGCCGAGGCTGTGCCAGCTCAGCATGTAGCCGACGAGGCGCTCCGGCAGGAACCACGGCAGCCGGTCGTTGAGGCGGCCGTGGTGGTAGACGCGGTGTCCCAGCACGTTTTCCGGGTATCCGGCGGCGGCATTGCCGTAGCCCGCGGCCCGGATCTCGTCGTCGACCCACTCGAAGACATGCTGTGCCAGCGCCGGATCGGCGAAATGCCGGGGGATCTCGGCGCGCAGCCGGGCCAGGAAGTCCTGCGCCCGCTCGACCTCCGGATTGTGGCCGACCGGGACGGTGTAGGCGATATCGCCGGTGAATCCGTCGACGACCGGGGCGCAATCGAGAATGACCACATCGTCGTCGCGCAGGGTCGCACCGGATCCCTGTGTCACCGGCCCCCATTCGCCGTCCGGCGCGATCGACCGCTCGTGGAAGACCGCGATCGGCTTGTGCAGCATGGTCTTCACGCCGTGGTCGTAGAGCCACTCGATCATCCATGTGCCGGTGCGGGCCTCGGTCCAGCCCGGCCGCATCTCGGCTGCGGTGGCCTGCGCGCAGGCGAAGCCCAGCCGCTGGGCCTGGCGAAATCCCTCGACCTCGTCGGCCGTCAGCGGATTCGCCGAGGGGGTCCGGCGACCCGAGAGCCAGCGGGTGAGGAAATCGGCGTCCTTGGAGATCGGTTCGGTGAGTTGTGGCATGGCACGGCCTTTCGAGAAGGGACTGGTCAACCGCAGGTGGGGGATACCGGTGCGCCCTCGAACCGTTCGCCCAGATAGTCGAGAGCGGCGGGCAGTCCGGCCAGGCCCGAACCGATGTGGGTCGGAACGCCGGTCCGGACGTAGGTCAGTTGCCCGCCCGCACACCAGGACGTCGCGAGCCGGTCGTCGAAGGCGATCGGCAGCACGTCGTCTCCGGTGGAATGCCAGAAGTAGGTGGGAGCCGGGGGAGCGGATTCCGCCACCGAGATCTCGGCCGCGATCTCCCGCAGTGCCGGGTTGTCGCCGATATCCGGTGCGGCCGTGTAGTCGTCGATATCGGCGAACATGTACTTCGTCACGAAGTCGAATCCGCAATCCCCGGTCGTTTCCGCGAGCATCCGGCGGCCGCGGTCATTGAGCAGCGCCGGAATGTTCGCTTCGGGGAAGAGCCGGTCGAACGCGGCCAGGGCGAGAATGCCCAGGCCCGCGTTCTGCGTGCCGCTGATGGTGCGGAACACGGCCGGAACGTCGACCGGGACACCGCCGACGGCTATGCCGGCCAGCGTCAATTCCGGTGCGTAGGAGGGTAATTGCTGAGCCGCCCAGGTGGTGGCGAGTGAGCCGCCCGAATATCCCAGCATGCCGATCGGCGAGCTCGACAGGTCTGCCGGAGCGAAGGCTCGCGCGGCGCGCAGGCCATCCAGCACGCCGTGCGCGGCCTGATTCTTGTCGAGGAACCGCTCGTGCGGCCCCTGGTAGTCCGGAAACGCGACGGCCCAGCCGCGCTGCAGGGCGAGGGTCGCCGTCGCGGCCTCGCCATTGCTGTTGTTCAGGCCGTCCGCCAACCCCTTCTCGATGGAAACCGAAGGTGCGCACTGCGTTCCGAGACTGTCTTCCGCCAGCTGATAGCTCAGCAACGGTCGCGCGCCCGGACCGGTCCACGGCGTCGTCGGCTCCACGATCGTGACCAGCCCGGTGTTCGGCTGATCGTTCTCGTCCGACGAGGCGAACCGAACCTGCCAGGCCTGCACGGGCAGGGGGAGTCCGTACGGGCTGATCGGGTGTGAATCGATGACCGTGCCGTTGGGTGGGGGTGCGGCCGCTCCCGCGGTCGTGGGGGCGGCGCACAGCGCGGCCGCGAAAACTAGGGCAGTACAGGCGCTGCGGCGGTTCATGGCAGTAGGTTAATCTGAAAACAGAATGCCATTATGAAAACGGCAGAAGTTTTTACAATCGGACTTCCGCGTGAAACGCCCGCCGTGGCCGGGGTCAGTGCACCTGACGGTCGGTGTCGCCCCAGTACTGCTTGCGCAGTTCGCGCTTGAGGATCTTCCCGGCCCCCGAGACGGGCAACCCGGCGACGACTTCGATGCTGCGCGGGGCCTTGTAGCCTGCGATGAGCGTTTTCGTGTGCTCGCGAATATCGGCCGTGGTGACCGTGGTTCCGGGGACGCAGACGATGACCGCGTGGACGCGTTCGCCCCATTCCTCGTCCGGCACCCCGATCACCGCGCAGGCCGCGACGCCGGGATGGGCCGCGACGGCGTTCTCGACCTCGGCGGAATAGACGTTCTCGCCGCCGCTGACGATCATGTCCTTGATGCGGTCGACGACGTAGACGTAGCCGCGCTCGTCCATGTAACCGCCGTCGCCGGTGTGCATCCAGCCCCCGCGGAGCGCGTCGGCGGTTTCCTCGGGCTTGTTCCAGTACCCGAGCATGACGTGATCCCCGCGCACCACGATCTCGCCGACCTCGCCGCGCGGTAACTCCCGATCGTCGGGGTCGACGATGCGCACTTCGGCGTGTGGTGCGGACCGCCCGGCCGAGCGCAGCAGGCCGGCCGCGTGGTCGGCGGGACCGAGAAGCGTTGCCACCGGGGCTACTTCGGTCATCCCGTACGCCTGGGTGAGTCCGGCTCCCGGGAACACCTTCATGGCGCGTTCGAGCACCGCCTGCGCGATCGGTGAGGCGCCGTAGAGGATCCGCTCCATGCTGGACAGGTCGTACTCGACGACCGCCGGGTGGTCGATGAGCAGCTGGATCATCACCGGCACCAGCAAGGTGTCGGTGACCCGGTGTGCCGCAATGGCTTTCATGGTGGCCACCGGTTCGAAGGCCGGAATGATCACGTGCGTGCCGCCCAACAGCACCTCCGACAGCCAGCCCGCCAGGTCGGCGAGATGGAACATGGGGGCGGCGTGCAGGTAGGTGCCGTTCGGCTCGAAGACGTAGCCGCTGGCGATGGAGCCCAGCGCCGAGGTGAGCAGATTGTGGTGACTGAGCATGACGCCCTTGGGAAATCCCGTGGTGCCGCCGGTGTAGAACAGGCCCGCGAGTCGATCGCCGCCGCGCCGTGCGTCCGGGATCGGCTCGGTGGTCGCGATCAACTCCTCGTAGGACAGCGTGTCCTCGGGGGTGGGGCCGTCGCCGCAGTGCACGACCGCGAGCGGTCCCGGGTACTGCTGCCGGATGTCGGGTAGTAGAGGAGCGAAGGCATCGTCGACGAATAGCACCGTGGTGCCGGAATCGGCGAAGCTGTAGACGATTTCGGCCGTGCTCCAGCGGATATTGACCGGGTTGACCACCGCGTCGGCCCAGGGGACCGCGAGCAGGTATTCGCTGTAGCGGTCGGAGTTCAGCGCGAGTATCGCGACGCGGTCCCCGCTCGTCACTCCGAGGCCGCGCAGGGCGCCCGCCAGCCGGGCGACTCGATCGGCCACCTCGCGGAACGTCCTGGTGCGCTCGCCGCAGATCGTCATGATCCCGTCCGGATGCTGCTGGACCGCACGGTGCAGGCCTTGGGTGAGATACATCGGCGTCTTCCTTCGTCCGAGCTATGTGAACGAGCGATAATGTAACAGCGCTCACATATCCGCGGGAAGTGTCGATTCTATTGCGGGTCGTACCTCCATCTGTTCCACTAAGTGAATCACGCCTAGTTAATGAACGGGGATGGTTCGAGTGAGTGGACGCGTTGTGGTGGCAGGTGTGGGGATGATTCCCTTCACCACGCCGAGCCGGAGTGAGACCTACGACGTCATGGGCACCGCGGCGGCCCGGGCCGCGTTGGCCGATGCCGGTATCGGGTACGAGAAGATTCAGCAGGCCTACGCGGGATATGTGTACGGCGACTCGACCTGCGGGCAGGCCGTTGTTTACGGCCTCGGGCAGACCGGGATTCCGGTCGTCAATGTCAACAACAACTGTTCGACCGGGTCGTCGGCGCTGTATCTGGCGCGGCAGGCCGTCGAGTACGGGATCGTGGATGTGGCGCTGGCCGTCGGATTCGAGCAGATGCAGCGCGGTGCGCTTGCCATGGCGTATACCGACCGGCCCAGCCCGTTCGTGCGGTTCGACGAGGTCATGGACGAGATCCAGGAGCGCGACCAATCACCATTCGCGGCACAGATGTTCGGTGGTGCGGGACGGCAGTACACCGAGAAGTACGGCACCGCGCCCGAGACCTTCGCCAAGATCTCGGTGAAGTCCCGCAGGCACGCCGCGAACAATCCGTATGCGGTGTTCAAGGATCCGGTGACGGTGGAAGAGGTGCTCGCCTCACCGCACATCTACGGCCCGCTGACCCGCCTGCAATGCTGTCCGCCCACCTGCGGTGCGGCCGCGGCCGTGCTGGTGAGCGAGAAGTTCGCGAAGGCGAACGGCATCGATGCCTCGGTCGTCATCAAAGCGCAGGCCATGGCCACCGATCTCCCGTCCACCTTCACCGAGAAGGACATGACGAAGATCGTCGGCTACGACATGAGCAAGGCTGCGGCACAACAGGTTTACGAAGCCTCCGGGGTCGCGCCGACCGATGTGCGGGTGGTGGAACTGCACGACTGCTTCACCGCGAACGAGCTGCTCACCTACGAGGCGATCGGGCTGACGCCGGAGGGGACGGCCGAGAAGTTCATCAATGACGGTGACAACACCTACGGCGGGCGGGTGGTCACCAATCCGTCCGGCGGCCTGTTGTCGAAGGGACATCCGCTGGGCGCGACCGGGCTGGCGCAGTGCGCGGAACTGGTGTGGCAGTTGCGTGGTCAGGCCGAGGCGCGGCAGGTCGACGGCGATCTGAAGGTGGCCCTGCAGCACAACATCGGGCTCGGTGGCGCGGCCGTGGTCACCCTCTACGAGAAGGTGAGCTGAACCAATGCCCTTGGATCCCAGTGTCATCGGTCGGCAGTTTCCGTCGACCACCCTGGCGGTAGAGGCCGGACGACTGCGCTTCTTCGCCCAGGCGATCGGCGAGACCAACCCGATCTTCACCGATCTCGACGCGGCGCTCGCGGCGGGCTACTCGAATCTGCCTGTGCCTCCGACCTTTCTGTTCGGCATCGAACTGGAGAGCCCGGACTCGTTCGGCTGGATGGCCGAACTCGGTATCGACCTGCGCCGGGTGCTGCACGGCGAGCAGTCGTTCGTTTACCACTCCACCGCGGTGGCCGGTGACGTGCTGACCTCGACCCCAACCATCGGGAACGTGTACAGCAAGCGCGGCGGGGCGCTCGACTTCATCGAGAAGACCTCGACCGTCACCCGCGCCGACGGCACCCTCGTCGCCGAACTGAAGTCCGTGATCGTCGTGCGCAATCCGGAGGCCGCGAAATGACCGACATCGCTCCCCTCGAGGTCGGAAGCGAGCTGCCGCCCTTGAAGATTCAGCCGATCTCCCGCACCACGCTGGCCCTGTTCGCGGGCGCGTCCGGGGACCACAATCCGATCCACATCGATCTCGACTTCGCGAAGTACGCGGGGCTCGACGATGTCTTCGCGCACGGCATGCTGTCCATGGCCTACCTCGGCCGACTGCTCACCCACCGCTTCGACCCGGCCGCCATCCGCTCCTACCGGGTGCGCTTCGCCGCGATCACGCCAGTGCACGGAAAGCCCACGGCCACTGGCCGAGTCACCGCCGTCGACGAGGTCGACGGCGAGCGCCGCGCCACCCTCGAACTCACCGTCACCCTCGACGACGGAACCGTCACCCTCACCGGTGATGCCGTCGTCGCGCTGCCCTGAATACCTGAAAGGAAATGAGCACCATGGGAAATCTGGATGGCAAGGTCGCCATTGTCTCCGGCTCCGGCCGTGGCATCGGCCGGGAGATCGCGCTGAAACTGGCCTCGGAGGGTGCACGCGTCGTGGTCAACGACCTCGACGCCGATCCGGCCAAGGAGACTGTCGCCGCCATCGAAGCGGCCGGGGGACAGGCGCTCTCGTGCATCGGCAGCGTCACCGACGAGGACTTCGGCGAGCGTTTCGTGCAGACGGCGGTCGAGGGGTTCGGCGGGCTGGACATCATCGTCAACAATGCGGGCTACACCTGGGATTCGGTCATTCAGAAGATGACCGACGAGCAGTGGGACGCGATCCTCGACGTGCACCTCAAAGCCCCCTTCCGGATCCTGCGCGCGGCGCAGCCGGTGATCGCGGCCGCCGTGAAGCGGGCCAAGGAGGCCGGGGAACCGATCCCGTGCCGCAAGGTCGTCAATATCTCCTCGCTCGCGGGCACCGGAGGCAATGCGGGACAGGCGAATTACTCCTCCGGCAAGGCCGGTGTGCTCGGTCTGACCAAGGCCCTGTCCAAGGAGTGGGGCCGCTACAACGTCACCGTGAATGCCGTCGCGTTCGGGATGATCAAGACCCGGCTCACCGAGGCTCCGGCCGGTAGCGGCGGCACCATCGACGTGCAGGGCAAGGAGATCAAGGTCGGCGTCAACCCGCAGTTGCTGGCGGCCATGGAACAGATGATCCCGCTCGGTCGCGGCGGCACCCCGGCCGAGGCGGCGGGCGCGGTCTACCTGCTGTGCACCCCCGAATCCGACTACGTCAGCGGTCAGACCCTGGTCTGCGGCGGCGGATTCACCATCTGAGGACGTGACGTGACCACTCCTGTGTACCGGTCGGCCTGGGTCGACGATGAAGTGCGGGCCTTGAAGGACATGGCGACCAAGTTCTTCGAGGCCGAGTTACTACCGCATCAGCAGCGTTTCGCGGATCAGAAGCATGTCGACCGCGAATTCTGGTTCAAGGCGGGCGAACTCGGCCTGTTGTGCGCTGCCGTCCCCGAGGAGTACGGCGGTGGCGGCGGTACCTACGCGCATGATTTTGCCATCTTCGAAGCGCAATTCGGGCTGGGCGACACCGGTTTCGGCAACCAGGTGCACAGTGGGTTGGTCGCGCACTACCTGCTCGCCTACGGCACCGACGAGCAGAAGCGGCGCTGGCTGCCGGGGATGGCCTCCGGTGCGCTCATCGGTGCCATCGCGATGACCGAGCCCGGCGGCGGATCCGATCTGAAGGCGCTGCGCACCACCGCGATTCGCGAGGGCGATCACTATCTGCTCAACGGCGCCAAGACCTTCATCTCCAACGGCAGCATGGCCGACATCATCGTGCTGGTCGTCAAGACGGACCCCGCCGCGGGTGCCAAAGGGGTCTCACTGATCGTGCTCGAGACCGCCGACGTACCCGGATTCCGGGTTGGCCGGGTGCTCGACAAGGTCGGCATGAAGGCGCAGGACACCGCAGAGCTGTTCTTCGACGACGTCCGGATCCCGGCCGGCAACCTGCTCGGCGAGGAAGGCGCCGGATACGGGTACGCCATGCGGCAACTTGCGCACGAGCGGCTGGTCGTGGCGGTCTGCGCGGTCGCCGCCACCGAGGCCGCGGTCGAGCTGACCGTGCGATACACCAAGGAACGCCACGCCTTCGGCGGCCCGCTGTTCGATATGCAGAACCCGCGCTTCGAACTGGCCGACTGCGCGACGCTGGCGCGGGTCGCGCGGGTCTTCGTCGACAACTGCGTCGAACGGCATCTGCGCGGCGAACTCGACCCCACCTCCGCGTCCATGGCCAAGGCCTACTGCTCCGAGATCCAGGGCCAGGTCGTCGACCGCTGCGTGCAGTTGTTCGGCGGCTACGGCTACATGCTCGAATATCCGATCGCGCGGATGTACGCCGATGCCCGGGTGCAGCGCATCTACGCGGGCACGACCGAAGTGATGAAGGAGCTCATCGCCCGGTCGCTGTAGCGGCGGTCTGCGGCCGGGTCGCTAAACTCGGCCGCAGCGAGAAGGAGATATCGAATGGTGAACGGGCCGGACGTGGTCCGCCCGGCCCGCGGCACCCGCCCGGCGAACCGGCGGCAATTGATCGTCGATGCCGCGACGGACCTCTTTTACCGCAAGGGGTACGCCAATGTCGGGATGGGCGAGGTCGCGGACGCGGTCGCCATCGGCCCGTCCGCGCTGTACCGGCACTTCCGCGGGAAAGGCGGCCTGCTGGCCACCGTCGTCCATGCCGCGCTGCAGAGCTTCGACGACGCCATCGCGGCGGCCGCCGACGAACCCGAGGCCGTGGCCACCGCCATGGCGGCCACGGTGATCGGCGGCCGCAGTGCCGGTGTGCTGTGGCGGCGCGAGGCGCGGCATCTCGAGGACAGCGACCGGGCCGCGTTCCGGGTGCAGGCGCGCGGCATCGGCGCGCGATTGGCGGGCATCATCGCCGAGCGGCGGCCCGAATTGGTTGCGGCGCAATGCGATCTGCTCGCCTGGGCCGCGCTCTCGGTCGGCAACAGTGTGTCGTTCCACCATCTTTCGCTGCCCGAGCCCGACTTCACCGAGCTGCTCGCCGGACTCATCCGCGCGGTGCTCGACGCGCCCGTGCCGGAGCTCGGCACCCCGATTCCCGATGCGGACCGGCGCACGCCGCTGGTGTCCCGATCGCGGCGCGAGGTCATCCTTACCGAGGCCACCCGGCTGTTCGCCGAGCGCGGCTTCACCGGCGTGAGCGTGGACGATATCGGCGCGGGTGTCGGCATCGCCGGACCCAGCGTCTACAACCACTTTCCAGGCAAGGCCGACATCCTGACGGCGGCCATCTTCCGCGGCGACGAATGGCTGCGCATCGACCTGCATCGCGCCCTCGCCAAGGCCGCCGACCCGCGCGACGCGCTGCGGCGCCTGCTCGACGGCTACGGCACCTTCGTGTTCGAAAACCCGCATCTCACACAGATTCTGATCTCCGAGGCTCAGCATCTCCCTGACGCCGAGCAGCAGCGCGCCCGCCTCACCCAGCGCGCCTACATCGCCGAATGGGTGCACCTGCTGCGCGAGGTGCACCCGGCCTGGGATCCGATCTCGGCCCGAATTCGAGTCCAGGCGGCGCAGACGGTCTGCAACGACATGGCGCTCACGCCGCACCTGCGGAATCTGCCGAACATCGAGGCGGCGTCGACGGTCATCGGTGCGGCGATACTCGCGATCGCCGACGCCACAGCTCGCTAGCCTCCGTCGCGGAGAGTAGCCGCTCAGCGGTCGTGATCGTGCTCGTTGTTGCCGGGTCCGATCCGGTCGTGGTCGTCGTTGAACTGGGTGCAATCCGGATTGTTGACGTCCGGATACGGGCAGAGCTGGGAATTGGGGTCCGGGGTCGGATCGTCCGGGTCGGCGTGGGCGATCGCGCCGGTGAGGATCGAAGCGGTGATGCAGCCCGCGGCGAGGGCCGCGGTGAGCTGTCGAATTCGCATGGTGCTTCCTCTCGTGATCAGGGACGCGAAGAGGTGGAGCGACGACGCGATCCGAGACTACGCCCGCCCGGGGACGGGCGTAGTCGCTGGTCCGGATGCCGCTAGCGCCGGACGGCGGCGGCGAGCTCGGCGGTCAGGGACCGCAGCGCCGTGTGGCCCGCTGCTGCGTCGGGTGCGTTCAGTAGCGCCGCGACCAGGGCCGAGCCGACGATGACGCCGTCCGCGTAGGCGGCGACCTCGGCGGCCCGGGTGGCATCGGAAATCCCGATGCCGACGCACACCGGTAGATCGGTCGCCGCCCGCACCCGCCGGACCAGGGTGTGTGCGGCCTCGCCCGTGGACTCGCGGGTGCCGGTGACGCCCATCAACGCCGACGCGTACACGAATCCGGTACCGGCCGAGGTGATTTCGTCCAGGCGCTCGGTGGTGTTGCTCGGCGCTACGACGAAGACGGTCGCCAGATCATGGGCGGCCGCCTGGGCGCGCCACGCCTCGGATTCCTGGACGGGGAGGTCCGGCAGGATGCAGCCCGCGCCACCGGCTGCGGCCAGTTCGGTGGCGAAACGTTCGATGCCGTAGCGGGACACGGGATTCCAGTACGTCATCACCAGGACCGGTTTGCCGGTGGCTCGATGCGCCTCGCGGACGGTGCGCATGACATCGGCGATCTTCAGGCCGCCGCGCAGGGCGATATCGTCGGCCGTTTGGATGACTGGGCCGTCCAAAACCGGATCACTGTGCGGCAGACCGATTTCCATGATGTCTGCGCCCGCGTCCAGGACCTCGGTGATCGCGGCGATGCCGCCGTTGACGGTCGGGAAACCGGCCGGGAGATAGGCGATCAGCGCGGCGCGGTTGTCCGCCTCGGCCTTCGCCAGGGTGGTCTGCAGTAGCTGGATATTCCCGCTCACTTGGTGCCCTCCTCGGCCTTGTCGCGGCCGAAATACTCTGCGGCCGTTGCCATGTCCTTGTCGCCGCGGCCCGAAAGATTGACCAGGAGCAGTCCGTCGGGGCCCAGTTCACGGCCGACCTCGAGGGCTCCGGCCAGTGCGTGCGCGCTCTCGATCGCCGGAATGATGCCCTCGGTCGCGGACAGCAGCCGAAACGCCTGCATGGCAGCGTCATCGGTGATCGGGCGGTATTCGCCGCGTCCGGAATCGTGCAGGAAGGCGTGTTCGGGGCCGATACCCGGGTAGTCGAGTCCGGCCGAGATCGAATGGGCCTCGGTGATCTGACCCTCCTCGTCCTGCAGCACGTACGAGCGCGAACCGTGCAGGATGCCGGGTTCTCCGGCGGACAGGGAGGCCGCGTGCTTGCCGGACTCGACCCCGTGACCGGCGGCTTCGCACCCGATCAGCCGGACGTCCGCGTCCGCGAGGAAGGCGTGGAACAGGCCGATCGCGTTGGAACCGCCACCCACGCAAGCGATTGCCGCGTCGGGCAGGCGCCCGGTGCGTTCCAGCAGTTGCCTGCGCGCCTCCACACCGATGACCCGCTGGAAGTCGCGAATCATGGCGGGGAAGGGATGCGGGCCCGCGACGGTGCCGAAGATGTAGTGGGTGTCCTCGACGCTGGAAACCCAGTCGCGGAACGTCTCGTTGATGGCGTCCTTGAGCGTGCGGGATCCGGAGGTCACCGGAATGACCTGCGCACCAAGCATTTCCATCCGGGCGACATTGAGCGCCTGGCGCTGGGTGTCGACTTCGCCCATGTAGACGACGCATTCGAGGCCGAACAGCGCGCACGCGGTCGCGGTCGCCACCCCGTGCGAGCCCGCCCCGGTCTCGGCGATGACGCGGGACTTGCCCATGCGCTTGGCGAGCAAGGCCTGCCCCAGCACATTGTTGATCTTGTGCGAGCCGGTGTGATTGAGGTCCTCGCGCTTGAGGAACACCCGCGCGCCGCCCGCATGCGCGGCGAAGCGGGGCACCTCGGTGAGGGCCGTCGGCCGTCCCGCGTAGTTGGCCAGCAGCTCCTCGAGGTCCGCGACGAAGCCGGGATCGATCTTGGCCTTCTCGTACTCGACGGCGACCTCGTCGACCGCGGCGACGAGCGCCTCGGGAATGAATTTGCCACCGAAATCGCCGAAATACCCTTCGGCGGTGGGGATTCGGGCCTCAGGGTCCGGGATGAAGAATTCTCTGGTCATGGTCGACCCACTCCTGATCCGGGGCTCGGGCCCCGGTGATGCGGCTGATGATGGACACGAGAACGCGCCGATCCGCACCGAAAAATGGATCCCTCAGAAACCCCGGACGATGCGCGGCGCACAAAGCCATCGCATCCCGTTGACCTGACCGGGCTCGGACCCGATCACATACCGCACCCGGCGTCCGTGCACCCGCCGCGCAGGCGCCCGACAGCCGCGCGGGCGGCATCCGGGAGCGAGTCGTGCGGCGATGGGCATGCTGCCGACAATAGCCCATGCCCTCAGACGAGGTCGATCGCGTCCAAGAATCGGGTGGCCACTTCGGTATCTCCGGTGATGGCCACATCACACTCGCGCCAGGGTGCACGGGTGGTGGCCCACAGCGGGAATTCCGTTGCGGGCGTGACAATTCGAGTCGCCGCCCCCTCCGGCGCACCGCGCTCGACCCGGATGGTTCGGCGCGGATCGGGGTGAACGCCCCAACTGCCGCCGCCCGGCCCGGTGAAGGTCAGTGCGACGGGTGCGTCGAGCCACGCCAGGCGCTCGCGCTGCGATTGTTCGAGCAGCACCGTGAGCCAGTCCAGAATGGCCGCCATGCGCGCTGCGTCGGTCGGCGGATGCGGCCGCCCCAGTGCCGCCGCGATGTCGTGGCGCAAATGGGTATGCCAGTCGAACACGTACAACGCCGGAAAGATCCGTAGGGGATAGCGCCCGAGCTCACCGACCCGCAGCGGTACCCGTTCGATCCCGGGCCCAGTCATCACCCTCAACGCGGCGACCCCGATCCGAGTCCACCGCGCGAAGTACTCCATCACCCCCTGCGGCGACCGCCCCCGCAAACCCGCAACCGCCTTCTCGTTGAGCGTCTCCACATCATCGGTCCGCATGAACGCGACAGCCGCCGGCGTCACCACCGTCCGCATATCCGAAGCCATATGCGCGACAACATCTTTGACGCTCCAGCCGTCGGCTGTGCTGTCCGCCCGCCACTCGGCGTCACTGAGATCCCCGCAGAATTCCAGCACGGCCTGCCGCTCGGCCCGCAATGCGGCCAGATACTCACTGCTCAGCATGGAACTCACTCCCGGTTTTGGTTCGATTCCCACGGTCTCACAATGCGCAGTGCCGCAGTGCTATTCGCCCGAGGTGCCCGCCGGGTTGAAATGCTCGGTGATGATGGTGTGGGCGAAGGCGAGGAGGCGGGGGCGGGTGAAGACTTCGGGTTCGGAAAGGATCATGCGGCCGGCTTCCCAGGCGAGGGTGAAGATGACTCGGGCGGTTACTTCGATGTCGGTGCCGGGTGGGGTGGGGGCCTGGCGGAGGTAGTCCTCGAAGAGGGTGGTGGCGGCCTTGCGTTGTTCTTCTACTCGGCGGCGGAATTTCGGGGTGGCGCTATCGACCAGGCTGAAGGCGGCTCGCCAGCGGTCGGGGGCGGCTAGGACGGCCGTGAGGAAGCCGTCGAGGTATTCCTGCAGGGCGGTGGCTGGATCGTCGGATGCGCGCAGGGCGTCCATCAGGGGTTGCACCTGGGCGACGGCGGCGGCCTGCTCGCGGTCGAGGGACGCGCGCAGGATGTTGTCGGTGTCGGTGAAGACGCTGTAGACGACCGGGCGGGTGACGCCGACCTCGCGGGCGACGGTGTCCATCGAGACCTTGTGAATGCCTTGTTCCACAATGATTTTCAGGACGGCGTCCAGTAGTTGCTCGCGACGTTCCTCGGGGGACATGCGCGGCGCGTAGGCCTTGCTCCGTCGTGGCGGTGCGCTGGTCACGGTGCTCCCTTCGCTACGAATACTGCACTCACTGTAGCTACTGGGCTTCGGGCGGTCGGCTCAGCTGGCCCGCTGCGCGGTCGTAGCGCGGGTAACCCAGTCGATGATGGTGCCGGTGACCATGGCGGGATCGTCGAACATGGGGACGTGGCCGACGCCGGGGTGGATGTGCCAGGTGGCCGTCGGGGCCAGGGTGCGCCAGGGGTCGGAGTAGCGGGGCATGGTCAGGAGGCGGTCGTGCTCACCCCAAGCCATGAGGATGGGGATGCCGAGGTCGCCGTAGGGCTCGGTCTGCGCGAGCATGGGGCGGGGCAGGTCCTCGAGGAGCGTGCAGGCGAGCGCGTCGTAGCAGGTGTCGAGCGCCTGCTGGGCCGTGAGCCGATCGCCGTGCTCGCAGACGATGCGCATCAGGTTGCGGCGCAGCGCGGGCACCCGCATGACGGCGGGCAGCGCGAAACGACCGAGCAGCAGGTTGCGCCGCATCGTGTGGAAGATCGCGGGGACACGTTTTTCGGCCGGGGTCCAGCCACCGGCGGGGGAGAGGGCGACGACGCTGCGGGCGCGACCGCGGCGGGCCAATTCCATGGCGCCCCAGCCGCCGAGGGAATTGCCCACGATGTGGGCGGTGGCCAATCCGGCCTCGTCCATGGCGGATTCGACCGCCGCGACCATGCCGTCGATGGTGAGCGGTCGCACGCCGGGATGCCCCGCGTGCCCGGGCAGGTTCGGGGCGAACACCTCGTAGCGGTCGATGAGGTTGGGCAGCAACGATTCCCAGCAGCGCCAGGAGCTGGTGGCGCCGTGCAGCAGCATCAGCGGCTCGCCGGAACCCGCGTGAAAGTGCGGGAGGGGAGTCGGCCGCAGCCGTCCGTCAGAGTTCGTCATCGTTGACGAGTCCTTTCTGTATTTGTTGCTGCCCAGCGTCTTTCGACTAGGCCGTCGAGGGAGGATCGGGTGCGATGAGCAGGACCTTGGACAGCTCACCGAGCGAACGGGCGGTCTCCGCGGGTGTACCGGCGGGCCGCAGCATGTGGCTGAACACGAGCCGGATCACGCTCTCGGCGAAAAACGCGACGTCCACCTCCGGGCGGATCAGGCGGCTCCAGTGCTGTTCGGCGAAGGCGACATAGAAGTGGGTAGCGGCCGTGACGTAGGGCGCGGAGCCGGTGGTCACCAGCGAGAGCAGCTCGCCGGGCTCGTCGGCCGGGGCGTCCAGCACGGAACGGAAGAGCGGGTCCTCCGTGGCGGCGGTGAGCAGGAATTCCGTCACCGTCTCGATCGCTGCGACCGGATCGTCGCGGTGCTGTTCCAGTAGCGCCCCGGCTTCGCCGAGATAGTGGTTCGTGTACCGCCAGGCCATCGACTCCAGCACTCCGGCCTTGGACTCGAACTCGTTGAAGACCGTCCGGCGGCTGACGCCCGCGCGCTCCGCGATATCGGTCATGCGGATGCTCTTCCACTCCGCTGACCCGGCCAGTTCGGTGGCCGCCGCGAGGATGCGCTCGCGCACCAGCTCCCGGGCGGCGGCGCGCAGGGAAGGGGTTCGGCTGCTCGTCACCGTCGACATTCTTCCCTCCCGTCGTCGTCCCGGATTGCCTGTAACCAGTCGTTGCACTCTTACGTACCAATAGTGCACGCTTAGCACTATCTGGTCAACGAAGTGCAGAGGATTGGGTATGAGCGACACCTTCGCCGCGGCGGCACCGACGATGTGCGCGGCGTTTCAGGACACTGTCCGGCGACATCCGGACAAGATCGCGGTCCGCACCCCCGGCGAGGGGGTGGCCCTGACCTTCCGGGAGTGGGACGAGCAGGTGCGCGCCCTGGCTGCCGGGTTCGCCGCACTCGGCGTCACCCGCGGCGACAGCGTGGCGTTGATGATGACCAACCGGCCCGAGTTCTATCCGATCGATGTCGCGCTGCAACACCTCGGCGCGGTCGCGTTCTCGATCTACAACACCTCTTCTCCGGAGCAGATCGGGTACCTGCTGGGCGACTCGGGCGCGAAGGTCGTGGTCTGCGAGGAGCAATTTCTGACGAGAATCCTGGCGAGCAAGGACCGTGCGGTCACCGTCGTCTGCCTAGGCGACGCGCCGGAGGGCGTCATCGCCATCGACGATGTTGCGGCCCAGGGCGATCCGAATTTCGACTTCGACAGTGCCTGGCGGGCAGTGCATCCCGAGGACGTGCTCACCCTGATCTACACCTCGGGTACCACCGGCGACCCGAAGGGCGTGCAGCTCACGCACGCCAATGTGCTGGCGATGGTGGATGGCACCGAGCAGAAGGCCGGTCTGACCGACGCCGATCGCCTGCTGTCGTTCCTGCCGTCGGCGCATGTGGTGGACCGCTGGTCGGCGCTCTACAACCTGCAGGTCGTGGGTGACCAGGTCACCACCGTCGCCGATCGTGGCGACTTCCTCACCGGTCTGGCCGATGCGCGACCCACGATTTTCGGTGCGGTGCCGCAGGTTTGGCAGAAACTCCGCGCGGGCATCGAACAGCGGGTCGCCGACTCGACGGGCGCCCGGGCGGTGCTGGCCACCTGGGCGCTGCGGGTCGGCCGGGCGGCCTCCGACGCCCGCCTCGACGGCGGCGCGCCGAATACCCTGCTGGCGCTGCAGGAACGGGTGGCCGACACCCTGGTCCTGGCGAAGCTGCGCGCCGCGATCGGCCTGGACGATGTCCGGATCGCCATCTGCGGCGCGGCCCCGGTCTCACCGGATGTACTGCGGTTCTTCCACGGCGTCGGTATCCCGCTCTCCGACGGCTGGGGCATGTCGGAGCTGTCGGGCATGGCCACCTTCAGCCCGCCCGGGCAGATCCGCCTCGGTACCGTCGGCACGGCCCTGCCCGGCAGCGAGCTCATGATCGCCGACGATGGCGAGGTCCTGGTGCGCGGCCCGGTCGTCATGAAGGGCTATCTCGGCAAGCCCGAGCAGACCGCGGAGGCTCTCGATCCCGAAGGCTGGTTGCACACCGGCGATATCGGCGAACTCGACGCCGCCGGTTATCTCACGATCGTCGACCGCAAGAAGGAACTCATCATCAACGCGGGCGGCAAGAACATGTCGCCGTCGAACATCGAGAACTGGATCAAGGCGTTCTCGCCGCTGATCGGTCAGGCCGTCGCCATCGGTAACAGTCGCAAATACAATGTCGCGCTGATCTCCCTCGATCCCGACAGCGCCGCCGCGTACGCCGAGAAGTCCGGCCTGACAGCCGATCCCGGCGTGCTGGCCAAGGATCCCGGTATTCACGCGCTCATCGAAGCGGCTGTCGCGCAAGCCAATGCGAAGCTGTCGCGGGTCGAGCAGATCAAGAAGTTCACGATCGTCCCGGACTTCTGGGAACCTGGTTCCGACGTCCTCACCCCGACCATGAAACTGCGCCGCAAGCCCATCGACACCCGCTACGCCGACGCCATCGAGGAGCTCTATCGCTGACGCGTAGAAGAGCTCTCTCGCTGGGCAAGGCGGTCGGTCAGGACTTGATGAAGTCCAGGATGTCGGCATTGAGCTGTGCCGCGTGCGTGATCATGATGCCGTGACCGGTCCCCGGGTATTCCTTGTAGGTGTTCACGGGGATGAGGTCCTTGGTCTTGCGGCCGCAGATGTCGATGTTTGCGGAGGCGTCGGCATCGCCGTGAATGATCATGGTGGGCACCGTGACTTCCCGCAGTTCGGCACGGAAGTCGGTGGTGAAGATGGTCTCCATGATCTCGTCGGCCGCCAGCAGTGAGCAGTCCATGCACTTCTGGATCATCCAGGCGATGCGTGCGGAGGAGACCTGGTTGCCCAGGTGAGTCGCGAAGAACGCCTGGGCATTCTGTTCCATCCACAGCGGACGGTCGGCGGCGCGGGCGGCGTTCACCGCGTCGGCGATGGCCTTCGGGACGCCGTCCGGATTGTCGGCGGTCTGCGCCGGGAACGGCAGGGTCGCCGAGACCAGCATGATCCGGTTGATCCGCTCGCTGCCGTGCCGGGTCAGGTACCGGATGAGCTCGCCGCCGGCCATGGAGTGCGCGACCACCACGACATCACGCAGGTCGAGGTGTTCCAGGAAGGCCGCCAAATCCTCGGAGAGGGTGTCGTAGTCGTATCCGTGCCCGACCCAGTCGGACTTGCCGTGGCCACGCCGGTCGTAGGACAGCGTGCGCAGTCCCTGTCGGGACAGCGGCAGCATCTGCAGTTCCCAGGAGGTGCTGCTGAGCCAGCCGCCGGCCAGGAACAGCACCGGCTGTCCGGTACCCCAGTCCTGGTAGTGCAGGCGGGTGCCGTCGTGAGAGTCGAAGTAAGGCATGGGATTCTCCTGCTCTTTCCACGTTGTTCGTACTGATCACAACGTTATTGAGGTGCGACGGGCAGGGAATCTGTCGCGCTTAGGTAGTTTCGACCGGTACCTGTCGGTCCCAGTCGTAGCATTGCTTGATGAGGCCGACGCTCGCGGACAAGTTCTCGTTCGGATTGTGGACGGTTGGGTGGCGGGGGCGTGACCCGTTCGGGGACGCCACGCGGCCGGAGTTGGATGCGGTGGAGGCGGTGCATCGGCTCGCGGAGTTGGGGGCCTACGGTCTGAGCTTCCACGACGATGACCTGATTCCGTTCGGTGCGTCCGTGAGTGAACGGCAGCGGCGGGTCGAGCGGTTGGGAAAAGCCTTGGCCGAGACCGGATTGGTGGTGCCGATGGTGACCACCAATCTGTTCACTCATCCGGTGTTCAAGGATGGCGGGTTCACCAGCAACGATCGGGGTGTGCGTCGGTTCGCGCTGCGCAAGGTGCTGCGCAATATCGAGTTGGCGGCCGAGGTGGGTGCGCGGACCTATGTGTTGTGGGGTGGGCGTGAGGGTGCGGAATACGACAGCGCCAAGGATGTGCGCGCGGCGCTGGATCGTTATCGCGAAAGCGTCGATGTCCTCACCGAATTCGTGTGCGATCGCGGCTACGAGATGCGTTTCGCGATCGAGCCGAAACCGAACGAGCCGCGCGGTGACATCCTGCTTCCGACCGTCGGGCATGCGCTGGCGTTCATCACGACGCTGGCGCATCCGGAGTTGGTCGGGGTGAATCCCGAAGTGGGGCATGAGCAGATGGCGGGGTTGAATTTCGCGCACGGTATCGCGCAGGCGTTGTGGCAGGGCAAGCTGTTCCACCTCGATCTCAACGGTCAGCGTGGCATCAAGTACGACCAGGATCTGGTCTTCGGGCACGGCGATTTGATGAACGCCTTCGGTTTGGTGGATCTGTTGGAGAATGGCGGACCCGACGGGACACCCGCCTATGACGGTCCGCGGCATTTCGATTACAAGCCCTCGCGTACCGAAGATAGTGCGGGGGTGTGGGATTCGGCGGCGGCCAATATGCGCACGTATCTGTTGTTGAAGGAGCGGGCCCGCGCGTTCCGGGCGGATCCCGAAGTGCAGCAGGCGTTGTCGGAGGCCGGGGTCGGCGATCTGCGCACCCCGACGCTGGCCCCGGGCGAGAGCTACGCCGATCTGCTGGCGGATCCGGAGTTGGCAGACTTCGACCCGGATCGTGCCGGGCAACGCGGGTACGGGTTCGTCCGATTGAACCAGCTCGCACTGGAACACCTGCTCGGCGCGCGGTGACCGGAATCATCCGCCCATCGGCCCGTCCGCGAACTCACGTTGCGAAACTCGCGAAATGCTCATAGCCTGCGCAAAGAGGCTCGAAACACGCCAGCCGAACCACTGGATCTCCTGACGCCCCGAGGCGGTTCATGACCGACGCTCGCACGCTGTATCGAACCTGGTGGCGCGACCGGGTCGATTACCGCTGGCTGGTCGACACCCTCCAATCCCACTCCGCACTACGCGGTTTCAAGATCATGCTCGGTGCCGGGGGCATCGTCATGCTGCTGATCGCGGTGCTGGCGGCCGTCGCACAGGGCGATCTCTCGGGACCGTTGGGCTGGCAGGGCGCGGTGGAAGCCACCGTCGCCGGGGTGTGGACGTTGCGCTGGTGGTTGCTGCCGTGGCCGCGGGAGATCGAATCGCTGGTCTGGATCGCCCTGTTCGACCTGGACACCGCCGCCAATGATCTGCTGGCCCACGACCGGGTCGTCGCCGTGCTGGGCATCGTGCTGCTGATGGCGATGGGCGGCTACGTGACCGTGTTCCACGGCCCGCGGGTACTGGCCCTGCATGTCGCGTGGTCGATGCTGACGGCGGTGATGCTCGGCGGACTGATCGCCGCGGGCCGACTGCCGAGCACCGGGCGCGGCGAGGCGGGCGGCGGCCGCTACCAGGATCTGGCGCTGGGTCTCGACATCATCCTGGTGATGGTCGTGGTGGTCGGCGTCATCCTGCCGTTCGTGCAACTGTGTCACTGGATCGTGCGGGTGGACGCGCTGTCGGATCCGCTGACCACACTGCTCAATCGCCGTGGCCTGGATTCCTCGCTGGTCGCGCACGTCGGCCGCTGCGGCCGCCGGTCGGTGTACGTCGCCTCGATCGATCTGGACCGGTTCAAAACCATCAACGACACCTTCGGCCACCCCTTCGGTGACGAGGTGCTGGTGCAGACCGCGCAGCGCCTGCGGGCGAACGCCGACCCGGACGACCTCGTATCCCGCACCGGGGGTGAGGAATTCGTCGTCGTCGGCTGCCTGCGGGAGAATCCCGCGGCCATCGGTGAGCGTCTGCGGGCCGCCATCGCGACCACGCCTGGCCTGCCCGTCACCATCACCGCCAGTGTCGGCGTGGCGATCCTCGACGCCTCCCGACCGGACGCCGAATGGACCGAGTCCGCCTTCCGCCGCCTGCTGCACGCGGCCGACTCGGCCATGTACCGCGCGAAACGCCTGGGCGGCAACACCTTCGTCGTCGCCGACGGCGACGAACCGATCCCGAATTTCACACCCCATCCCCTCCCCGAGCTGCGCCGGGCCGAATGAGGCAGCGCGCTCGGGTGGGGGTGGATGGTCAGGGGAGCACCCAGCCGATCAATGCGCCGACGGCCGCGCCGATGACACCGCCGGGAATGGCTCCGATCACGCCGAACGGCAGGCCGAGCAGGATGCCGATACCCAGACCGATCAGCGCACCGACGCCCGCGTTGTACTGGTGCCGGTTGAGATCCGCTGCCGCATCGACGAATTGGAGCTCTGCCTGCGGGCGCTGCTCGGGCGTCAGCAGCGGAGCGCCGACCGGCGTCAGGGTCAGGCTGTGCCCGGCATCGGTGATGAGGGGTGTCAGCGGGTAGGTGGCGCCCGCGAACGTGACGGCCAAGGGCAGGGAGTCGATTCGGGTGCCGGTCGCGTCGAGCAGTGACACCGTCTTGCCGTCGTCGGACGGGGCGAATCGTCCCGTGTCGACGGTGGTGGTCACGCTGCTGTCCACCGGGTTCAGGCTGGTGGCGAACGGCAGGTCGTGATCGATCCCGTGGGCGGCGGCATCCGATCGGGCCGGCTGGATCGTGACGGGCCGGGCGTGCGCGATGCCGGCGGTGAGGCCGGTGAGAGCGGCGGTGAAGGTGGCGGTGGCGGCGAGCATCCGGAACTTCATGGGGTCTCCAATCGTCGGTGCCTGGGGGTGATTGGAGTAAGCATCCGGGCTGGTCAGGGGGTGGTGCAGCAGCCGTTTGGCCGGGATTGGGGGTTGTCGGCGCGCCGAATGGCGGGTGCAATTGGACGTTTGATCAGGATGTCCGGGTGGGGTGGCTATTCGAGCAGATCGTTCTCCCGCAGGCGGCGCGCGGTCAGCGCGGCGGCGAGGCGCAGCAGGCCGAAGGATTCGCGCACACTGAAGCCGAGTTCGGCCTCGGCGCGCTCGATCCGGGTGGCGACCGAGTTGTGGTGCAGATGCATTCGGCGGGCGATATCGCGCAGCGAGGCGCCGCCTGTGAACACCTCGAGCGTGGCCAGTAGGTCTTCCCCGGTGGATTCGGCCGCGAGTCGGTCCAGCGCCTCCACATCCGCGATCCCCGTGATGTCGGCGCTGGCGACGTGCCGGGCGATCAGCTCGAACGCACCCATATCGGCCTGGTAGACCACCGGCCAGGAGATCGGCGAATGCCGAAAAGGCTCGGTGCGCAAAGGGATCGAGAACCGCAGACAGGCCAGCACACTCCGCCATGCCGCCGCGCACTCCGATGCCTCGCGGGCCGGGCCGACCGCGATCCGCGCATCCGGAACCGGGACGATGTCTCGATCGACCCGCGCGGTAGTGGCAATGATGTCGACCGGTCCCAGCGCCGCTGAGCGAGACCAGATCCCCGGACCGGCGATTTGCTCGCTCACCGACTTGGTGGCCGAGACCGGTCCGGCGACCGCGATCAACGCCACCTTGGTGGAGGGCGTGATGCCGAGCAACCGCAAGGCCCTTGCCCGATCCGATATCGCGCTCCCGGCGCTGATCACCACCTCCAGCAGTGCTGGATCACCCAGTGTCAGATCCGAATCCTCGAACCCGTCCCGACTTTCCTTCGCACCCATGCCCACCACCTCGTCTAGCGGACGACCTCGGCGTATTAGCTAAACATTAACCGCACGGGTGACTTATCGATCGCGAGTGTCCGCGGTCGCAGCGGTCAGTAGGCGGATGAGGGCGTCGGTGCGAAAGGCGGTGGGCGGGACGGTCGGTCCGGCGTAGCGCATGGCGCCGTCGGCGATGAGGGCGGGGAGGCGGGGTTCTTGCAGGGTTTCGGCGGCGAAGCTGTAGATGTCGTCGAGTCTCGGCACGATCAGGCCGTAGTCGATCATTCGGGCGATGCGGCCTTCGAGGGCGATCACGGTCTCGACGGAGATGTCGTGCAACGGGTAGATCTCGGGGAACACGTTGCGCAGGTTCAGGAACAGGCCGACCGACCGGGTGCGCGGATCTCCGATGCGAGGGCCCAGCCGGGCGAACCGGCCGAGGGCCAGTTCCGGCCGCTCGATCAGTGCGTGTGTGAACAGCATGCGCACCAGCGTCACATTGATCATGAATCGCTCTGCCGCACACTCGTTTTCGGCCAACTCGACCTGGTCGAGATAGCCCGAGACGACACTGCGGTTGTGGGCCCGATACCAACTCGACGGTGACGGCGTGGCCAGAAACTCCTGCCACCCCTGTGCCCCCGCCGTCGACGCCGTCCCGCCGTCGGCGGCGAGGATCCGCCCCTCGACCTTGTCCAGCAACAAGCGGTCGTTGACCGCCCGCCACCAGGGGCTGCCCGTCTCGGGATCCAGCACTCCGCGAGCCAATTCCCAACGTAGGAAGGCCAATTCGGCGCGTCCGTAATCCGCCAGCTCGGCCGGGTAGGATTCGGCCGCGAGCGCGACCCGACCGGTGGGATCGTCGCGAACGGCGTCGACCCGCCGTTCCGCCTCATCGGCCGCGAACCTGGATTTCATCACCGCTCAGCGTACCGGCGGCCGGGTCCGGTGCGCGATGACCGCGGCGACCCGCCGATCGGTCGAAAGGGTCTCGAAGGCCTGCGAACTGCGAGACTCGATGAATGGCTCGAACCCAGCTGAGGTTGCCGAAATCCGCGCACACGGCCCGGCGTTGGCGGATTCACCAGATTGCCGATGACTTCCGCCTCGAGGACGTGTGGGCGTTGCCGACGCCCGGCGGCGCCGACGACTTCCCCCGCCTGGTGCGGCAGCTCGCCGCAGGCGCCGGGGACGACGGTTCCCGGATGGTTCGTGCCCTGTTCGCCGTTCGGTGGAAGCTCGGACGATTGTTCGGCTGGGACCGACCCGATTTCGCGGTCGGTGTTCGGGTGCCCACCTTGCGTGACAGGCTGCCCGCCGATCTGCGCGATGCTCCGCCGGGTCCGGACCTCCACGCGATCCCGTTCACCTCGGTGTACCTGACGCACGACGAGTGGGTATCCGAGAGCGCCAATCGGACGGTGCACGCGGTGCTGCATGTCGGCTGGGTGCCGGATGAGGTGCCCGGTGTCTACCGCGGCCAGATGGCCATGTTGGTGAAACCCAACGGTGTGCTCGGGCTGGCCTATATGGCTGTGATCGCGCCGTTCCGCCGCCTGATCGTGTGGCCGTCGATGATCCGGAAGATCGGGCGTGAGTGGCAGAATCCACGAAATCCATCGGCCGAGTGAGGGAATTCACGCCCTCGGCGTCACTCGCGCGTCCGATAGAATCGAATTCGCAAGGGCGGTGCGGGTCGAGAGATCCCGATTGCCTGCTTGTCCCGCCGGTGAAGGCCGCCGACGCAGCCGTGCACTAGGGGATGAGTGCGTCGATCATGGTGGTGAGCAAGCGGATTCGGCGTTCGGTGAGTTCCGGGTACGGGCGCACATGCCGGAAGAGATGTTCGGCGTCGAACATGTCGCTGACCATGAACACGGCGGTCATGAAATCGGCCGGGTCGAGTTCGGCGGGTGGCTTGATGACATCCAGGGCGAGCTGCAGGATGGCGGCGCCGTAGCCGAGCAGGGCGGGCTGCAATCCCGCTCGGAGTTGTTCGTCGGTGCGGGCCGCCAGCTGCAGTTCGAAGATCACCGTATTGGTGCTGTTGCCCGCGAGCTCGTAGTGCAGCCGCAGCACGGTTTCGACGGTGCGTTCCGGTTCCGGGATGGCTTTGAAGCGGGTGTCGAATGCTTCGAGTTGTCGCCGGAACGCCTCCTCGACCACCGCGATCATGAAGTCGGTCGCGGTTTCGAAGTGCCGGAACAGCGCGCCGTACGACAGCCCCGCCTGCGTCGAGATCGTCTTGACCGAGGCCCGGCCGTAACCCTTCTCGGCAATGATCTCCATCGCCGCGTCGATCAGCTTGGCGATGGTGGCTTCGCGCCGTTCGCGCTGTGTGCGGCCCATGGCCGCTGATCCTAGGGTTTGCGGGCGGGCTGATGCGCACGCAGGAACTGCCCGGTGCCCCAGTCCGCTCCGAAACCGCTGCTGAATTCCCCACGGCGATAGACGGTGACGCCGTTGACGAGGGTGGCGACGACCGCCGCGTCGTTGCGATTGACCATGCGGGTGAGCCCGAACTCCGGCATCGGGTTCTCGTGCAGTTCGTGCACGGTCCGATCGAGACCGTTCGGGTCGACGATCACCACGTCCGCGCGGTCACCCTGGCGCAGGTGCCCGGCATCGAGCCCGTACCAGTCCGCGAGCTCGCCGGTGAGGCGGTGCACGGCGTGCGCCACGCTCATGAACGGCTTCCGCTTGCCCTGCGCGGCCCGCACCCGTTCGAGCAGTCGCAGATGGTAGTTGTAGAAGGCCATATTGCGCAGGTGCGCGCCGGCGTCGCCGAAGCCCATCTGCACGCCGGGGTTGGTCGCCAGCTTGTCGAGATACTTGGGGCGATCATTGGCAATCGTGGTGCGCCACCGCAGTTTCGGGCCGTACTCCACGACCAGATCCAGGTACGCGTCGACCGGGTGCAGGCCGCGGTCCCGGCCGACCCGACCGATGGATTTGCCGATCACGCTGGCATCCGGGCAATCCACGATGGTGGCGTCGAAAAAGTCCCGATGCCAGATCCGCGGACTGAACTTGTTGTCGTAGTCCTTGCGGAACCGGCGGCGATACTGCTCGTCGCGCAACAACGCGTTGCGTTCGACCTCGTCCTTCAGGTGCAGGGCCGCCGCGCCCGCCCCGAACTCTTCGAACACCACCAGGTCGATGCCGTCGGCGTGGACGGTGAACGGCACCGGCAGGTGCTGCCAGCGGAAGTCGGTGCGCGCGAAGCGATTCAGCAGCGGCGCCGCGTACATCATGAAGTACACGATCGGCGGGTACGCCTTCGAGTCGGCCGCCGACAGCAGCGAGGTCCGCAGCGCGGGCCGCCGGAACAGACCGGAGCTGGCGGCGAAGAACTTCGCGATATTGGGCCGGAAATTGATGGTGGGCGCGCTCTGCAGGATGCGGCCGGTGCGGCGCAGAACCGCATTCAGCGCACGGAATTCCCGGCCGCGGGCATACGTCGACGGCAGTGAGCGAGAGCGGTAGATCTCGCCGTCGATCTTGTCGAGGGTATTGGTCATCGAGGACATGCCGAGGAAGCCCGCGTCGACGGCCTGCTCCAGAAGTGTTTGCATGCGCTCGATTTCGGCCGCCGAGGGCCGGGTGGCGCGGGTGACCGCACGCTCCAGCCCGAGCACATGCGTGCGCAGGTCCGAATGTCCCAGGAACGCGGCCACATTCGGCCCCAGCGGCAGCCGCTCCACCGCCGCGACATACTCGGCCGGACCGCTCCAGTCCCGATGCTGTTCCAGCACACCGTGAACCGCCTCGCGGGGCACCGCCTCCACCCGGCTGAAGAAGTCCGCGCAATCCTCGTTGGACGCCAGGATCGTCGACAGCGAGCAGTTCCCGATGAACACCGTGGTCACCCCGTGCCGCACCGATTCCGGCAGGCCCGGCTGCGCGAGCAGTTCCGCGTCGTAGTGGGTGTGCACGTCGACGAACCCGGGCAGCACCCATTTGCCTTCGGCATCGATCACCTCGGTATCCGGGCCCGCTGTCAGCGGTCGTTCGGACACGGACTCCAGGATCCCGTTCGTAATCCCCAGGTCGCGCTGCTGCGGCGCCGCTCCGGTCCCGTCGAACCAGAGTCCGTTGCGCACGATCGTGTCGAACATGGGGCATGCCTCCCGGTAGGTCGTCCGGTGCTCACGCTAACAAAGATGGTGACCGATCACCATCTTTGTCGGGCAGTGCAACTGATGCTTGATTTGCTGCAATATATCTGAGTATGTTGCATTCATGAGTGGTCCCGGTCACAGCAAGGTTCTCGGCAATCAGGCGGTCGACCTCGCCCGGCGCAAGTTCTTGCTGGGTGACCGGCTGGACATGCAGAAGCTGGCCGCCGAACTGGGGGTCGACCGGTCGACGCTGTTTCGGTGGGTCGGCAATCGAGACCAGCTGCTCGCGACCATCCTGTGGTCGCTGGCCGAGCCGACGCACCGCGCCGCGGTGGCGGCGACCGATCGCCGCGGTGCCGCCCGGATCGCCGACGTGACAGGAACTTTCGCGCAGGCGCTGATCGACGCACCGTTCTTCCGGATCTATCTGCGCCGCGAGCCCGAACGCGCGCTGCGGCTGCTCACCACCAAGGACAGTCCGGTGCAGCACGAAATCGTCGCTGCCATCGAGCGTTTGGTGCAGCAGGAGCTGGACCGCGGGCATCTCATCCACCCGATGTCCGCGCACGATCTGGCCTACCTGATCGCGCGGATCGCCGAATCGTTCATCTACGCCGATCTGATCACCGGAGAAGACCCCGACGCAACCAAGGCCGCGATCGCGGTGGCGGCGCTGCTGGGCGATCCGACCTATGTGCCGAAAGGGATTTCCTAGTGAGTGTGTACGGGCAATGCGGCCCTCGATTCGATGCCCTGAGAACGGTTTTCGAGCAGAATCTGGCCTCGGGGGAAGAGCTGGGCGCTTCGATGGTCATCGACATCGACGGCGAGATCGTGGTCGATATGTGGGGCGGCCACGTCGACCAGGAGCGAACCCGGGCGTGGGAGCGCGACACCATCACCAACGTGTGGTCCAGCACCAAGACGGTGACCAGCCTGGCGGTGCTGATGCTGGTGGACCGTGGCGTGCTCGACGTGCGCGCACCGGTCGCGAAGTACTGGCCCGAGTTCGCCGCCAACGGCAAGGAACACATCGAGCTGCGTTACCTGCTC
This sequence comes from Nocardia heshunensis, assembly GCF_054782115.1. Lineage (NCBI taxonomy): Bacteria > Bacillati > Actinomycetota > Actinomycetes > Mycobacteriales > Nocardiaceae > Nocardia > Nocardia heshunensis. The sequence goes on from NZ_BAAGTC010000002.1 coordinate 260,460, forward strand.
TCCCACACCTCCGGAATCTCGGGCTGGGAACCACCTTTCGGGCTCGAGGACCTCTACGACTGGGACCTGTCCAGCACGCACCTGGCGGCCCAGACGCCGTGGTGGGAACCGGGAACCGCCTCGGGATACCACGCGCAGAACTTCGGACAGCTGCTCGGCGAGATCGTCCGCCGGGTGACGGGAAAGTCGCTCGCGGCGTTCGTCGCCGAGGAAATCGCGGCACCGCTGGGCGCTGACTTCCAGATCGGCGCGCGCGAAGCCGACTGGCCACGCATCTCCGATGTCGTTGCGCCGCCGCCACTTCCATTCGATCTCAGCGCGCTGCCCGCGGACAACCTGTTGCGCAAGACCCTCGGTACCCCGCCGCTCGACGCGGATGCCGCGAACACGGAGGCGTGGCGGCGCGCGGACCTGGGCGCCTACAACGGTCACGCCAATGCGCGCTCGCTCGCCCGGATCATGTCGGTCATCCCGCGCGGCGGAACCGTCGACGGCACAACGCTGTTGAATCCGGCCACCATCGAGCTGATCTTCGAGGAGCAGAGCAACGGACCGGACATGGTCCTCGGCGTCCCGTTGCGCTTCGGCATCGGCTACGGGCTTCCCGACCAGCGCACCGTGCCCTACATCCCCGAAGGCCGGATCTGCTTCTGGGGCGGCTGGGGTGGCTCGATGGTCGTGATGGATCTCGACCGTCGCATGACCGTCACCTACGCCATGAACAAGATGGGCGCGGGCCTCATCGGCTCTCCGCGCAGCGAGGCCTACCTGCGCACGATCTATCGGATCCTCGACTGACCTCGAGCCCTATTCGGTTGTCCACAGCCGCAGCTTCTCCGGGTTGCGCATGGCCCAGATGCGGGTGATGCGGTTGTCGGCGATGTCGAAGGCGTAGACCGAGATGATGGTGTCGCCGAGTTGGGCTACCAGGCCCGGCTGGCCGTTGACGGTGCGTTCGATCAGGGTGACCTTGGGGCCGCGGGCGGCGATCTCGAGCCAGGCGTGGGCGATCCGGTCGCCGCCGGTGATCGGATCGAGGAAGGCGAGGGCGAGGCCGCCGCTGTCCGCGGTGGCGACGGCGGTCGGGTCGAGCAGGCCGATCAGGGCCGCCAGATCGCCTGTCTCCCAGGCGCGTTTGAAGTCGCGGACCACGTCGGCGCGTTCGGCGCTCGACGGGCTGCGCGAGGTGTCGATGCGGCGGCGGGCGCTGGAAGCCAGTTGACGGCAGGCGGCGGGGGTGCGGCCGACGATGTCGGCGACCTCGGCGAAGGAGTAGCGGAAGACGTCGTGCAGGACGAACGCCACCCGTTCGGCGGGCGTCATGGAATCCAGGACGACCAGGAACGCCATGCTGATCGACTCGTCCAGGGTGACCCGGTCGGCGGGATCGGCGGGCGCCGGACCGCCGAACCATTCGACATGGCCGGGCACCGGTTCCGGAATCCATTCGCCCACATACTGTTCCCGCCGGGCGCGCGCGGAGCCGAGCTGATCGAGGCAGATGCGGCTGGCGACCGTGGTCAGCCACGCGCCCGGCTTCACCACCTCCTCCCGCTGCTGATCGGACAGCGAATACCAGCGCGCGTAGGTCTCCTGCACCACGTCCTCGGCCTCGCTGAGCGAGCCGAGCAGCCGGTAGGCGAGATTGATCAGTTGACGGCGTTCGCTCATCACCGCGCTCAGTTGCGGATCGGTCATGGGGTTCGGCTCCTTCGGGCGATGCGGCTCCATCGAACTCGACGAAACAGCGTCTCGAATTGTCAGGCCTGACATTCCGTGGGGCTGTGTCGTCGAGGTGGATGAAACGCTTTCGACACAGCAGGAGTCCCGGACATGACCAAGATCGGCATCATTCTCGGCAGCACCCGGCCGGGCCGCAACGGCGCGCAGATCGCCCAATGGGTCCTCGACACGGCGACGGCGCGCGGCGACGCCGACTACGAACTGATCGACCTGCGCGAACATCCGCTGCCGCACCTGGACGAGGCGGTACCGCCGATGTTCGGGCCGTCGGTCAACGCGCACACCCGCGCCTGGGCCGAGCGGGTCGCCCCGTTCGACGGCTTCGTCCTGGTGACCCCGGAATACAACGGCGGCTACCCGGGCGTGCTGAAGAACGCCCTCGACCACGTGTTCGCCGAATGGAACCACAAGGCAGTCGGATTCGTCTCCTACGGCGTGAACGGCGGCGCCCGCGCGGTGATGGGGCTGCGGACGGTCGTCGGCACACTGGGCATGGCCGACGTCGGCTATCAGGTGTCGATCTCGGTGCTCACCGATTTCGAGAACAACAGCACCTACATGCCGAATGATCGGAATACCGACGCGCTGCACAAGACGATCGATCAGATCATCGCCTGGACCACCGCGCTCGCACCGCTGCGGGCCACCGACACCACGCTCGTGAATTCCTGAGGAGCCGACCATGTCCGAACTCGTCAAGCACATCGACAAGGTGATCGAGGCGCTCGCCGCCAAGGATCTCGACGCCGTCGGGCGGCTGTACACCGACGATGTCGTGTCCTTCGATATCGAGCCGCCGCTACAACATGTCGGAACCGCGGCGAAACTCGCGAACTGGGCGCGGGTGTTCCTGTTCTTCGAGACCGTGACCTACGAGGTCCGCGACCTGACCTTCACCGAAGGCGGCGATGTGGCCTTCGGGCACGGATTCGCCCGTCTGAGTGGCACATTGAAGGACGGGACGGCGACGAGCGGCATGTGGGTCCGGGTCACCTACGGCATGCGCAGGATCGACGGCGCCTGGTTCATCGCCCACGACCAGGTCTCGGTGCCGCTCGACGTCGCGAGCGGCAAAGGCGTCGTCGACCTCGAGCCTTAACCCCAGGCCCGGCGGGTGGCGGGGAATCCGGAGCCACCCTCGGCGGTGGGGACGACGCCCAGGACCTGGTGCAGGCCGAGGCCGCCGTCCTCGAATCCCAGGGCGGAGGCGGCCATGTAGATGCGCCAGATGCGGGCACGGCCCTCACCCGCCAGCGAAACCGCCTGGGCCCAGCCGGATTCCAGGTTGGCGACCCACTCGCGCAGGGTGAGGGCGTAATGCTCACGCAGGGATTCGACATCGCGGACCTCGAATCCGGCCCGTTCCATCGCCAGCACCACCTCGCCGACGTCCAGGAGTTCACCGTCGGGAAAGACGTAGCGGCCGATGAAGGATCGGGCGCTGATCTGCGACCCGCCGATCGACGAGATGGCGTGGTTGAGCAGGCGGCCCTCGGGGCGCAGCAGCGCGCGCAGGGTGTCGAAGTATTCGGCGGCGCGATTCGCCCCTACGTGTTCGAACATGCCGATCGAGGAGATGGCGTCGAACTGCTCGCCGCGCAGGTCGCGGTAATCGGTCAGCCGGATCTCGATTTTCGCGGAGAGCCCGGCCTCGGCGATGCGTTTGCGGGCGAGCTCGGCTTGGGTACCGCTGATCGTGACGCCCACGACCTGCGCGCCGTACGCCGCGGCCGCGTGCATCGCCATCGAACCCCACCCGCAACCGACATCCAGCAGCCGCATGCCGGGCCGGTCGGCCAATCCGAGCTTGCGGCAGATCAAATCGTGCTTGGCGCGCTGCGCATCCTCCAGTGAGACGGCGGGGTCAGCGGCGGTCCGGCCGTCGTCGTCCTGGGCCGCGAACCGGGCGCACGAGTAGGTCATGCTCGGCCCGAGCACCAGACGGTAGAAGTCGTCGCCGACGTCGTAGTGATGGCTGATCACCGCCGCGTCGCGGTGGCGGGTGTGCCGCGGGCCGCGCGGGGGCCGGGCCTCCTCCGGCGGTGGCTTCGGGCGATGGCCGAGCGCACCCAACTGCCGGGCCGCACCGGCGGCCTGCCAAGCCCCGGCGAGGCCGAGGCGGCCACTGTCCGGCACCGCGGACTGCAGGGCACGCAGGATCCGGAAGATGTCACCATCGAGATCCACCGCGCCCGAGACGAAGGCACGGCCCAGCCCGAGTTCGCCTGGGGCCCAGACCATATGGCTCAGTGCATCCTTCGATCGGATCCGCATGGTGCCGGGCGGATCCCCCTCGGGTTCCACCACGCTGCCGTCCCAGAATTCGAACCGCAATGGCGGCCGCGACCCGAACGCGAGTCGCAGCAGCGGGGTGAAAGCGTCCGCGACCGTTTTGCCCATACACCCACTATCACTCGAAACCGACCGCGCGGCGGGGAGATCCACCGCGCGCCCCCGTTCGAACCTCATGGATTTGTCGGTCGCCCTTGGTACCAAGGTGATATGAGCACGTTCATGCTGATCCCCGGCGCGGGATGCGATGCGGGCTACTGGCGGCACGTGGCGGACGAGCTGCGCAGCCTCGGCCACGATGCCGTGCCGGTGCAACTGCCGTGCGAGGACGACACCGCCGGGCTACGCGAATACGCCGACACGGTGGTCGAGGCCATCGGCTCCCGCCGCGACGTGGTCCTGGTAGCTCATTCCTTCGGCGGCTTCACCGCCCCGCTCGTGTGCGACCGGGTGCCGGTGGAGCGAATGGTGCTGGTGTCCGCCATGATCCCGACCGCCGGCGAGGCGCCCGGCGACTGGTGGGCCAACACCGGCCACAAAACCACGGGCGACGAAGACGTGTTCTACAACGACCTGACCCCCGAACAACGCTCCGCCGCCGAGCAATTCGAGCGTGGCCAGTCCGCCACCCCGATGACCCTGCCCTGGCCCATGTCTTCCTGGCCCGACGTCCCCACCCGATTCGTCCTCCTTCGAGACGACCGCTTCTTCCCCGCCGACTTCATACGCAGACTCGTCCGTGACCGACTGTGCATCGACCCGCTGGAAATGCCCGGCGGCCACATGGCCATGCTCTCCCGCCCCACCGAACTAGCCCGCCTCCTGCTCTGAACGGGATCATGCGTAGAGGCGAGCCTCGCCTACTTCGCCTTCGGCGATCCGGACACCGGCCGCGCCAACGTCCACGACTACTACTCCGCACTCGCTCCGCAGCAAGCCGACTTCATGGCTTCGGGTGTCAACAGCACTTCCGACGCTCTGCGCGAAACCGTGCGGATCTACACCGACCTCGGTGTCGACGAACTGATCTTCAACCCGGCCACCGACCACCTGGACGACGTGCGGCGTCTCGCCGACGCCGTGCTGTAGCCGAACACGACCCGCTGCCGGGAATAGCCGCGCGCAGCCCGCTGTTCATTTGGTTGTCACGTCCACAAAATTCGGTACGGCTTACACAGCTGCCAAAACCCAAGGAGCACTTCATGACCGGCACCGCCACCGCCCTGACATCCGGCACCTGGGTCATCGATTCGGTGCACTCCACCCTCGGTTTCTCCGTACGTCACATGATGGTGAGCAAGGTCCGCGGCCGCTTCACCGACTTCTCCGGCAAGCTCGTCATCGGCGAAGACGGGTCCGCCGCCGCCGAGGCCGAAATCCGCGTCGACTCGGTGACCACCGACAACCCGCAGCGCGACGCTCACCTGCGCACCGCCGACTTCTTCAGCGCCGAAAACTTCCCGCTCGCCACCTTCGAATCCACCGGATTCCACGTCAAGGGCGACGACTTCGTGGTCGACGGCGAATTCAGCATCGCGGGCGTCACCAAGCCGGTCACCCTGGACGTCGAATTCCTGGGCGTCAACCCGGGCATGGGCCAGGGCCCGGTCGCGGGCTTCGAGGCCACCACCGTCATCAACCGCCGCGACTTCGGCATCACCATCGACATGCCCCTCGCCGACGGCGGCGCCGTCATCGGCGACAAGATCACCCTGACCCTCGGCATCGAGGTCACCAAGCAGGACTGAGCGTTCCGCTCGTGTTCGGCTGCGGGCCGCGCGGCACTGCGCGGACAATGGTTCTGCGACCCCGGTTGCGTCGAATGTTGTTCGACGCGACCGACGTTCATCACAGAACAGGGGAAATCGATGGCTATTTCAGGGATTCCCGAGGTTGAACAGGTGCACTTGTTCACGGGCGGAACGATATTGACCGTTGATCGGGACTTTTCGATTGCCGAGGCGATTGCGATTCAGGGCGATCGGATCGTGGCGGTCGGTACGGAGGAGGCGGTCCGAGACATCGTGGGGGTGGGGGCCACGGAGGTCGAGCTGGCGGGGCGGACGATGGTGCCGGGCTTTGTCGATGCGCATACCCATGTGTTGACCGGCAGTATGGTGGCGGCTCTGATGGAGTACGTCGGGATGGCGCGTTTCGGCACCGTGGGAGAGGTGCTCGAGCATTTGACGGAGATGGCAAGGCAAGCGCCCGAAGGCAAGTGGATCCTCGCTCGCAATTTCGATCCGGCCGTGCAACCGGATCTGCCGGCGCTGACGTTCGCCGAGCTCGACGCGGTGTCCACCACGCACCCGGTGTTCGTTCTCAACGCCTCCGGGCATATCGCCTACGCGAACTCTGCGGCGTTCGCCGCGGCGGGTATCGGCGAGGATGTGCAGGATCCGGACGGAGCCGAGTTCGTGCGCGATGCCGACGGAAAACTCACCGGGACAATGAAAAACGGTGTCGCCTACAACCAGGTCCTCGGGAAATGTGACGCCGCTGCCGGATTGAACCCGGTCGATGCGCTGATCGATCTACTCGAGAGCTGGCGGCAGGTCGGGTTGACCACGGTGAGTGAACTGGGGTTGGGCACCTTGAGCCAGACGCCCGACGACCTCATCGTCCTGAGGCAGGCCGCTGCCACCGGCAAGCTCCAGACCCGAATTCGCGCCTACCCCTTCTACACTCTCGGGACCGACACCTGGGACGCGGCGGGGGTGCGACCCGGCGATGGCGACGCGCTGGTGCGGATCGCGGGCTACAAGCTCGTCGCCGACGGCTCCAACCAAGGATTCACCGGCCTACAACGCGAGCCGTACCTCGGTACCGACAACTACGGAATCGCGTACATGGAGCCCAAGGTGCTTGCCGCGGAGGCGGTCGACCGCGCGAGCCAGGGTTGGGCGCTCGCGATCCACGGCAATGGCGACGCCGGTATCGACAACATCCTGGATGCCTGCGACGCGATCCGCGATGCCGGGGTGGAGCCGGGCGCGGTACGAGTGCGGATCGAGCACTGCTCGATCCTGCACGACGATCAGATCGCTCGCATGAAAGACCTCGGCGTATCCGCAAGCTTCCTGATCGGGCATGTCCACTACTGGGGTATTGCGATGCGCGACACGGTCTTCGGCCCGCAGAAAGCATTGCTGCTCGACCGGTGTCGCAGTGTGGAGGCGGCGGGAATCGGGTTCACGCTGCACTCCGACTTCATGGTCACCGACCCCCATCCACTGCACATGATCCAGATGGCCGTCACCCGCCGTACCTGGAAAGAACCCGACTATGTGTTGGCGCCCGACGAGCGCATATCGGTGGAATCGGCAATCCGCGCGGTGACATCCGAAGCGGCATGGCAACTCTCCTCCGAACACGAAGTCGGCAGTCTCGAAGTCGGCAAATACGCCGATTTCGTCATCCTCGACCAAGACCCCCGTGCCGTCCCGCCGGACCGGATCAAAGACATCGCAGTCCTGGAAACCTGGATGAACGGCAACCAGGTCTATTCGGCGAGCTGACGAATCCCGCTGAGCGCGAGCATTGCCCGCCGGTTACGGCCGATAGGCTTCCGGCTCGTGAGAGTCTTCATCGTAGTGTGGCTCGGGTATGCCACGGCCTTGCTGGCCAGCAGTCGTGATCTGTTCAGCAGGATCGTGTTCGAGGAGGGGGATACGGCGACCGTCTCGATTCAGGTGTTGGCGGCGAAGGATTTCGAGCTGCTGGTCGGCAACTACTCCCGGGTGGGGTTTCACCATCCGGGACCCGCGTTCATTTACGTGCAAGCTTTCGGTGAGTGGCTCTTCTACGACGTACTACGAGTGGTGCCGTCACCCTGGAACGGGCAGGCGATCTCGATTCTGCTGCTCAATGCCGCGTTGCTGGCGCTGGTGCTGAGTATCGTCCACGACTGGTATCCGTCCCGAATGCTCCTTGCCGCGCTCGGCGGGACAACCCTGCTCTTCCTCACCGTGTATCGCGACCTGATCAGCGGACTCTGGTTTCCCTACGTGTATTTCGCGCCGTTCCTGCTGCTGCTGGTCGCGGCGTCCTCGGTGGTGGCGGGCCGCACCCGGCACCTCTGGATGGTGGCGCTGGCGGGCGGGCTCCTCATTCACGGGCACGCGGAGTTCCTGTTCTTCGTGCCGTTGCTGGGCGGTGCGGCACTGTATCTCGTGTGGCGGCGCAAACTGGCTGTCGCCAAGCGGGATTGGTGGCTCTTCGGCGGGATCGCGGCCGTATTCGCGTCGACGATCGTGCTCGACGCAATCCTGCATTTCCCAGGGGAACTCGTGAAATATGTCGGCTACGGCGGCGGCCACGCCATGCACATGCCCTGGACCGCGGCTTCCTACACGGTGCAATTCTGGGGCCCGAACCGCGTGCTCGGCGTCATCATCCTCATCGCCCTTTTCGCCCTCGTCGCGCTGCTGGCCCGCGGCGACGAATTGCTGCGTACCGGCTCGGCGTTCTGCGCGGCCGCGGTGTTGCTCATGTGCATTTACGCGTCGATCGGCATCGACCAGATCGACGAGTCCTACATCGGCTACTTCTCCTACGCCGTGCCGCTGTTCATGTTCGTGCTCCTGCTGATCGGTGTCGCCCGGCGGGTCGGCCGGTCGCGAACCGTGCACGCGAAGTATGCCGCGGTCGGCCTGCTCATCATCGGCATCGTGGTGAGCGGACTGACGCACTCGCTGACCAACCGTCGCTACGAGATGACCGGCATACCCGGCACTTTGGACGCGATGGTCGGCGTGGCCGGAACCCGGCCGATCGTTCTGGAACGCCGCCCGCACGAGGCGTGGGCCGAGGTGGTCCCCCTCGTCCTGATCGGCGCCCGCACCGGCGTCCGCGTCTGCGCCGTCGACCTGGAGCTGCTGGTCACCGCCGCATACGCCTGCACCGCAACCGATTTGGCCACCGGAGCCCGTTTCGCGGTGGTCCGGAAGGACTCCGGTGATCCGCCCGGGCAGTTCGTCGGCGAGGTGGGCCGCGTGGGCGGCGATCACCAGAGTTGGGTGAGGGCGCTGAGCTGACCGTTTGCAGATCTCGTTCGTAGCCGATCCCGATATGCGAGACTGGCGAGGTGCAGCCCCAGCGTACGGTTCACTTCGTGGGCAGCCTGCCCGCACAGTTGGACAGTCCGGAGAAGGCGATGGCGTTCGCTGTCGACACGGCCGGTGAATTCCTGGATGGCATGGTTCCGGGCGGTGAAGCGGATCCCTATCGCGCCCAGTGGTACGTCAGACCCATCATCGACCGGCTCGGCAGCATCCCGGCGCTGGCGCCGGTGCGCCGCGGTGACTGGTCGACGCTGCGTTCCCGCGACACCTTTCGGCTGCGGGCGGGCCGATCACTGACCGAAGCCGATATCGACGCCGCGCTCGGCTATGCGGCGGAGGCCGAGCGTGCCGGGAAGGCGTTGGCCGAACTGCGCCGAACCGATCCCGGACTTCGTTTGCAGGTAGGCATACCGACACCCTTCGTCATCGGTTTCATCGCCTTCGAGGCGCGCATGCTCGGGTGGCGTCGGGGCTTCCCCTACTACCGCCCGATCCTCGACGCCACGGTCCGGGAGATCGTCCGGATCCATGAGGCGTTGGGGGACAACGTCGTATTCCAACTCGAACTGGCAGCCGAGACGCTCCTCTGCGCGGCGACACCGCCGGTGCTGCGGCAGGGCCTGGCCACGGCGGCCGGTCGAGCCATCGCACGCCTCGTCACCCGGGCCCCCTACGGTGCCCGATTCGGGGTGCACCTGTGTTACGGGAGCCTCGACGACAAGCCCGCCGTGACACCGAGGTCGACGGCCGGGGTCGTTGCGCTGGCCAACGCGATAGCGCGATACTGGCCGGCGGGGCGGCCGCTCGACTTCGTCCACATGCCCATCGGCGACGGTAAGCAAGCGCCGGTTCGGCCGCGGTACTACGCGCCGCTGGCACGCCTCGAATTGCCTGTCGATACGCGGCTTATCGCCGGACTTGCGCATCCGGCGCAACCGCTCGCGCAGGCACGACAGGCGCTGGCGACGGCGGAGTCGGCCTACGGCGGCCGACTGGACGTCGCGTCCCCTTGTGGTCTGGGCCGTTATGCGACCGTCGACCGGGCGCGGGCGGCGGTCGCATGCGCCGTCGCCTTGGCTGAAACAGATCCGAGTCCGATTCGCGAAGGCAGTCGGGAGTAGGCACTTGCCGCCCGGTCCTCGAGTGTTGGATCGTGTTGTGTCGGAGCGTGGTTCGCCGATGGCTCCGCTTTGCGCCAGGTCCGTGCGACGACAGAATTCCGGAGTCACGTACACCCGGGGTGGCGTTCGGTTACGGTTACACCTGTGGTCGAGGAAGCCGAAGGGCCTGCGTCGGAGCGCGAACGGATACCGCACTCGCTCGACCCTGGTGAGCTGAATTCCGCCCGGGTTTACGACTACTTGTTGGGCGGAAAGGACAATTACGAGACCGACCGGGCGATGGCCGGTCGGATGCTCTCGCAGGTACCCGAACTCAAGACCTTGGTCTGGTTCACCCGGGGTTTCGTGCTCAAAGCGGTCGAGATGGCCGTCGAGGCGGGTATCCGGCAGTTCCTCGATCTGGGCTCGGGTATCCCGGTCACACCCGCCGTGCACGAGGTGGCTCAGAAGCTCGAGCCGTCGGCGCGGGTGGTCTATGTCGACTACGACCCGGTCGTCGTCGCCCACAGCAATGCGCTGCTGGCCGGACCGCCCGGAGTCGCCGCCCTGCTGGGCGATATTCGTTCTCCCGGCGACATTTTCGATCAGCTCGACGACAGCGGGCTGATCGACTTCGACGAACCGGTAGCCATCCTGCTCTCCGGTGTACTGCATTACGTGATGGACCACGAACACCCCGCCGACATCGTCGCCACCTTCCGTGATCGGGTGGCATCGGGTAGCTACCTGGTGATCAGTCATGGCTCCCTGGATTCCTCCCCGGAGATACTCCAGGTGCTGACCGGCACCGCCGACACTCCGGCGCAGGTCACCTTCCGAACCACGGCGCAGACCGAGGCCTTGCTATCCGGTTTCGAGTTGTTCGAACCCGGTGTGGTGCCGGTCCAGCAGTGGCTCCGCCCCGACTTGCCCGACACTCGGATGGTCATGCTCGGTGCCATCGGCCGCAAACCCTGAGGAAGCCGCCGTGAGCACGAGTACTCTTGAATGCGCCAAATTTGCGCTGTCCCAGTTGATCAGAGGATGAAGAGATGAAGTCCTTCAACATTGTCGCTGGTGTCGTGTCGTCGATCATGACGGTCGCCGTGGTCGCGACCGGCGCCTCAATTGTCAATGCCCCCGCCGCCTTCGCCGCTCCCGGCGACTTCCTCATCACCAAAGACGTTCCCACCCTTGACGATCTCCACGACCAGGTGGTGTTTCTGATCGAGACGCCCGGCGTCTCCGACCAGGCCAAGGCGGCCAATATGGAAGGCGGTATGGGGGCGGTCGCGGTCGCGGACGCCCTCTACGACACCGGCCTGTTCCGGGCTCCGTACGGGTCCAACGAGATCACCGGTCCCGAAACCCAGGACGGCAACGTGCACACCGCCATGCTGCGTACCAGGTCGGTCGGACGACCGGATATCACCGCGCGCGTGGTCTGGAAGCGGATCGACGGTGTCTGGAAACTCTCCAACAGCTCGGTATGCGAGGGCATCCAGGCCGTGGGTCTGTCGATGTCCTGTGACTTCTGACCGGCTCCGGGCACCGTGATCGATATTCGTGACCTCACCCTGAGCTACCCGGGCGTCACCGTCCTCGAAGTCCCGGAACTGACGGTGGCCGACGGGGCGCTCACCTACCTGATCGGTCTCAACGGCACCGGCAAAACCACACTGCTGCGGTGTATCTGCGGCCTCATGCCACCCGCCGCCGGGACCGTTCGGGTCGACGACACCCTGGTTCGAGCCCATCACACCACACCCGCATCGCTCGGAATGCACCTCGACTATCGGGCTTTCGACCCACGCCACACCGCACGTCGGCATCTACGCTGGATCGCTCGTGCCCGTGGCCTACCCACCGGCCGGGTCGGCGAGGTCCTCGAGATCGTCGACCTCGTCCGGGTCGCCGATCGCCGGCTCGGGCACTATTCGCTCGGCATGCTCCAGCGCGTCGGCATCGCCGCCGCATTGCTCGGCCAGCCTCGGACCCTGCTGCTCGACGAACCGCTCAACGGCCTCGACATCGCGGGTATCCGCTGGATACGCGAATTGCTGCGCGAGCTGGCCGATGCCGGGACCTGTGTCCTGGTCGCCTCGCACCTGCTCGATGAGGTCGAACGCAATGCCGACCACATCGTCATCCTCGGCGGCGGGCGGGTGCTGGCCGATCAGCCTCTCACTCACCTCAGGAGCACGCTCGAGCCCGGTGAGACCGGCCTCGAGGACGCCTACGTGCGAATTGCCGGGCTGCCAACCCGTCTCGCGTCCGGCACGGCCCGATGAACAGTCCCGGTCCGGCCACCCTCATCTACCGCGGCGTCGCGGCCGAATGGACCCGCACCACCGGACGTAGTTTCCTGTGGGCCTTCGCTGTCCCGCTCGCCTTCGTGCTGCCGCTGGCGGTCACCTTCGGAATCGCCGCTGTCGCAGAACGACTCGCCACGCTCCCCGGACAGCGTTTCGTGGCCCCGGTCTCCACCACCAACTCCGTGTACTGGGTGATGACCTTTTCCGTGTCGATCATGATGGTCACCGCCGCCTACGCCCACGGCACCCAACGACGCGGTCAGGCAAGCGATCTCAACACCTTCCTGTTCCCCAGGTACTGGACGGTCGCCTTGGCTCGGTGGATCTACTACGGCGCCATCGCGGCGATATCGACGGTGGTGCTGCTGACCGTCGTCATGATCACGCTGCCGCACGAGTTTCCCGAACTGTATGGGGCCGTGGACATCACCGATGCCGCCGGCATCCGGTTCCTCTGGACCGTCCCGATCTACGCGTTCGCCGCCTGCGGGGTGGGCATCGCGGTCGGGTCGCTGATTCGCACTCCGTCCGCGGCCGTCGCCGTCCTCCTGTTCTGGGTGTATGTGGCCGAGAGCGCGATGAATCTGCTGCCCCATGGATTCACCCTGCAGGCCTACGCCCCGTTCCTCAATGCCGTCGCCGCGACAGGCCAGCAGGTCGCCTTCCGCCCTCGCTTCGGCCGCACCGGATCGCTGCTCTACTTCATCCTCGTCGCCGTCGCCCTCTTCATCGCCGCGGCCGTCCTGCCCATCCTCATTCGCCGGATTTCGGCACTGCGCAGGACGGCATTCACCACATCAGGCAAAGGCTGAGACCGGGCGAACCTCGAGCGGAAGCCTGCCCAACCCGGGGATCGGACCCATGACCCGCGGGAGCCGCTCGCTCGCGACCGGCTGGAACTCCCATTTCGACAGCAGGCTGTGGAGAGTTGTCTGCAGTACCGGCCAGGCGAAATTTCTTCCGATACACATCTGATTGCCCATGCTGAACGGAACGAAGCTCCGGCATTTCGACCCGGATTTCGACGACGACCACCGATCGGGGTCGAAGGTGTTCGGCTCGGCGAAGATATCCGGGTTGCGGTGCACAGCAGCGATGCTGTAGCCGATATCGGTCCCGGCGGGGAATTTGAAACCATCGAGTTCGACCGTGGTGATGCTGCGTCTGGTCTGCAGCAGCGGTGAATGGATCCGCGTGACCTCGTTCAGGAAACAGTTCAGGTATTCGAGCCGGTCGAGACTTCCGGGGCTGAACTCTTCCGCGTCGGAAATCTCTTGCCGCAGTTGCGAAGCCACCGGCGGACGCTGGGACAATTCGTACAGAGCCCAGGTGAGCGTGGCGGTCAAGGCGTCGATCCCACCGAAGAGAACCGTCACGGCCTGCTCGGCCAGGAACTTGTCGTCACGGTGCTCGACAGCCGGTGAATTCAGCAGGAGATCGATCAGGTCGGTCCGGCGCTCACCGCTGTCGCGGCGCGCGACGATCAGTTCCCGGCAATACTCCCGCAATTGCGTTCCAGCGGACAGGAATTTGCGGTTCACCGGCAATGGCAGAGTCGCCAGTCGCTTCGGCAGCACGCTGCCCACGATGGCGCCGCCACCAATGGCCCCGATCAGACTCGAGATGAGTCGCAACTCCCCGCTATCGGGTTCGTGCGAGAACATGGACCCGAGTAGGTCGGTGATCACCATATCCAGGAGCACGGAACGCATCTCGACAATCTGGCCCGGCCGCCACGAACTCGCCAACGCATCGGCGTTCCGTTTGACGATCGGTGCGTAGTTGTCCAACTCGGTGCGATGGAACGCCGGTTGCAGCAGCCGGCGAAGATCCCTGTGCTGCTGACCATCCGCGACGATCAGCGATTCCTCGAAAATGAGGCGTATGCGATCGAAGAGGAGCCCGCGCTCGTAGGTGTCGGAGTCCTCCACCAACACTCGGTGCAGGAGTTCGAAATCGGTAATGACGTAGACAACGCGACTGCCGATATCGACGCGCGCTATTTTCCCGGCGCCGGCCAGGTCCACCATGAACTGGACCGGATCACGCCACATCTTCCAGCCGTGCCCTAGCACCGGCAAATGTCCGGGTCCGCACGGGACGTCACGAAGATCCACTACAGGCTGCCTTTCCCTCGGCAAGCTCGATACACCCGGCTATGAGAAGCGGTCCTCTGACCAGGTCGATCACCACTGAGGCCCTGTCGTCCATCAACAAGTTACGTTAGTCGGGATCATGGACCGACCACCACCTTTTGACCGAAACGCCAACAACCCGAGCCTCATTCGCAGTAGAGGTGATGGCGCAAAGCACCGCAGCTGACGGCGCACCCGGCTGGCAGCGTGATCGATCGGGTGCTGTGGGGCCGGCCGAGCCGGCAGAGCTACCTTTGGTGTCATGTCATGATTCAGGTCGCCGATCATGACAAGTTTCAACCCCTTTCGGGATGCTCGGTAAGAATGATTGAAAGTGTCTGGACCTTGTTCACATCTTTCGCGACAGTTTCTGGATAAATCTACAAATGCTGCCGAGTGAACCGGTTCGCAAGTTCGGACGAATCGTCGTTTTTCGCGTGTACGCCGGCCGAGTTTAGTTGTCGGAACACGCAATACGGACAGAAGATGGGCACGAATGAGCAAGTTGGTCATTGAAAACGCTTATATCGCACCGGTTGTCGGTGACGAGATCCCCAACGGCTATCTGATCGTCGGTGACGATGGTCGGATCGAAGCTCTCGGCGCGGGACCTGCGCCGACGGTGGTGGGTGCTGACCGCCTCTCCGGCACCGGTTGCCTGGTAACCCCGGGCCTGGTGAATACCCACCACCACCTCTACCAATGGGCCACCCAAGGGTTGTTTCAGGACGCGACCCTGTTCGAGTGGCTGACGGGTCTCTACCGGCTGTGGGCGACCATGGACGCGGAGATCGTGCACGGCGCAGCCCAAGCCGGGCTCGGCTGGCTGGCATTGACCGGCACCACCACCTCCACCGATCACCACTACATCTTCCCCAAGGGGCGCGGTGACGTGTTCGAGGCGGAGGTGCGTGCGGCGCGTGAGATCGGGATCCGTTTCCACCCGTGCCGCGGTTCCATGGATCGTGGGCAGTCGCAGGGTGGGCTGCCGCCGGATGAGGTGGTGGAGGACCGCGACGAAATCCTCTCCAACACAGAGGAGATCATCCGCACTTATCACGATCCGTCCTTCGATTCGATGCTGCGGGTGGCTGTCGCCCCCTGTTCACCGTTCTCGGTGTCGGAGGGTTTGATGGTGGAATCCGCCGCGTTGGCTCGTCGGCACGGGGTCCGCCTGCACACTCATCTCGCCGAGACGCTCGATGAGGAAGAGCATTGCATCGAGCAGATGGGCTGCACGCCTGTCGAATACATGGAGAAGCTGGGTTGGCTCGGCGACGACGTGTGGTTCGCGCACACGGTTCACCTGCACGACAAGGACATCGCAGCCTTCGCCAAGACCGGCACCGGCTCGGCGCACTGCCCGACCTCGAATGCCCGTCTCGGTGCCGGGATCGCGCGGGTGACCGATCTGCTGGCCGCGGGCGCGCCCGTCGGACTCGGCGTCGACGGCGCCGCGTCGGCGGAGTTGACTTCCATGGCCGGTGAGATGCGTCAGGCGCTGCTGTTTCAGCGCGCCGTGCGTGGTCCGCGGGCGATGACGGCGCGTCAGGCGCTCGAGGTCGGCACCCTGGGTGGCGCTCGGAACTTGGGGCGGCACAACGAGATCGGCTCGCTCGAGGTTGGGAAATTGGCCGATATCGCGGTCTGGCGGGTGGACGGCTTCCGGGCCGCGCTCGAGGATCCGGTGTGTGCGTTGGTTTTCGGCCCGCAGCCTCCTTTGGCCCGGCTGCTCGTCGGTGGCAACACCGTCGTGGCGGACGACGAACTCCGGACCATGCCGCACGACGCGGTCGGTACAGCAGGCGTCGATGCCCGCAAGCGCATCATGCGACAGGGGAACCGATAATCGCCTGCTGAAAAACGAAGGGCCCCATATCCATTCGCGGATATGGGGCCCTTGCGGTTTGGCGGACCGTGCGCGTCAGTGGTGGCCGTCGGGAATCCGGGTCTGCTCCGGCAGCCGGGCGTCCGCGTCCGAGGCGGCGGCGAATACCGAAGCGCCGGGTCGGCGACCGAACTTCCATTCGTTGAAGGCCAGGTTGAGCAGCACCGCCACGATGGCGGTGGCGCTGATACCGGAGTTCAGGACCACGCCCACCATATTGGGGAAGGCATCCCAGAACTTCGGGGCGGCAACGGGAATGAGGCCCACGCCGACACCGACGGCGACGATGACCATGTTGAGGTTGTCCTGGAAGTCCACCTTCGCCAGGGTGCGGATGCCGCTGGCGGCGACCGAACCGAACAACACCAGACCGGCGCCGCCGAGCACCGG
The DNA here is from genome assembly GCF_054782115.1 of Nocardia heshunensis. NCBI lineage: Bacteria > Bacillati > Actinomycetota > Actinomycetes > Mycobacteriales > Nocardiaceae > Nocardia > Nocardia heshunensis. The sequence goes on from NZ_BAAGTC010000002.1 coordinate 277,386, forward strand.
GTACGGGATGCCCGCGACGACCGCGCCGACCACCGGCAGCAGGCCCAGCAGCACCAGGATCAGGCCGCCGGTCGCCACCACGAACCGGCTCTTGATTCCGGTCAAGGCCACCAGGCCGACGTTCTGGGCGAACGCGCTGCAGGTGAAGGACCCGAACACCGGCGCGATCGTGGTCGAGAGCATGTCCGCGCGCAGGCCGTCGGCGACCCGACGCTCATCGACCGGGGTCCCCACGATCTCACCGATCGTCAGGATGTCGGCGGTCGTCTCGATCAGGGTCACCAGGATGACGACGGTCATCGCAATGATCGCGCCGATCTCGAAGGTCGGTGTGCCGAAGTGGAAGAGCTGCGGCGGCGCCACGATCTTCGCGGTGCCGACACTCGAGAAGTCGGTCTTGCCTGCACAGATGGCGACAACCGTGCCCACTCCCAAGCCGATCAGAATCGACAACCGGGAGATCGCCCCCTGGAACAGGCGACTGATCACCAGGATGATGATCAGCGTCAGCCCGGCGAAGCCGATATTGCCCATCGACCCGTAATCGGGCTTGCCCGGATCATTGCCCATCGCCCAACCGAACGCGACCGGCATCAGCGACAAACCGATCACGGTGATGATCGAGCCCGTCACCACGGCCGGGAACAGCCGCACCAACTGGGCGACGAACGACGACAGCACCAAGCCGATCAGCCCGGCCACGATGATGGACCCCAGCACCGGGCGCAGTCCGCCGGTGGAGGCGGTCGCCACCATGGTCGACACACCCGCGAACGAAATGCCCTGCACGATCGGCAGTCTGCTGCCGAAGGGACCGAAACCCAGCGTCTGCACCAGCGTGGCCAGTCCCGACACGAACAGGCTCGCGGTCACCAGCAGACCGATATCGGTGACCTACAGGCCCGCCGCGCCGCCGACGATGATCGGCGGCGCGATCACGCCGCCGTACATGGTGAGAATGTGCTGGCTGCCGTAGGCGAACAATTGCCAAGGCGTGTGCTTGGCGTCCTCCGGCCGCTCGGATTCCTCCGGGGAACGGCTGCGCCTCGTGAAAATGCTCATGGAAACTTCCTCTCCACCGCGGAACTACATTTCCGCCGACCAGCAGAGTGGCACGCATCACTCGCCGTCAACAGGCAATTCAACTTCATATATTGTGGTGTGCGTCACAGCATTTCAAAGAAAGAAACCTCGCTTGACGAGTGCGCGAATTTCCATGTTGGAAATCGATAATGATGCAATTCATCGGCCCGTTTACTGTTCGCCGCAGCGCGTAATTGGTACGTGCTGATTCAGTGAGGACAGTAGATGAGGGATTACCGGAATGTGGCTGTCGCGGCGGCGGTGACCGCGGCGGTCGGACTGCTTTCGATGGGCACGGCGCACGCGGACGCCTTCGTGCCATTGCCGGACGGCCACATCACCGAACCGGGCGTATCCATCGACAGCGTGGGCAACAGCGTTGTGATCTCACCGTCGCTGGCTGCCAATGGCGCGGGCCGGGTGGCTTGGTTGTCGTCGCACATCACCTCGAATGTCGATACGCCGCCGGGCAAGGTCGGTCCCTGGAACGGTCCCGCGAACGGGGCGGGCACCAACGATTCGTCCACGCATGGCGCCTCCACCATGTCGGTCGGCTACCTGGTGGGTTGTCAGGTGGCGCTCGGCAGCCTGTCGGCGGGGATCTCGGCGGGGATCAGCTCGAGTCCTTCGCTGTCGGGGTCGCTGTCGCTGCCGTTGGGGCCGGGTGAGGTCAAGTGGGTCAACTTCGATCAGAAGGACATGGTCGAAAGCGGTGCGTACCACTTCGATCTGCAGGACCAGCAGATCGAGATCCAGGGCTGTGCGGGCTACGCGCAGGCCCGTCAGGTGGTGACCGTGGAAATCGTCGGACCCGACTATTCCAAGACCACCCTCTACGGCCAGCCCTTCAGCATCGGCTGAATTCTCCTGGCAGTCATAGCTTTTCGATTCGTCAATACTGATATTCGAGGAACGCGCACATGAACAACTCGAGCACGGGCACTCTCGCCCGCCTGGCCGGCTTCGCGCTGAGCGCCGCCGTCATCGGATGCCTCTCGGTCGCCCCGGCGAACGCCGACACCATCGTGCCGCTGCCCGGTGGGCACATCACCCAGACCATCGGCGACGGCACGGTCGTGGATGTCGACCTGACCGGGGAATCGGCCAATATCAATCCCTCGCTCGGCGCCACGCCCCTGCACCGCAACGCGTGGACCAGTGGTCACGGTGCGGTCGATCTGAGCGGCGGTGCGGCGGCCGATCCCGCCACGTACACCAAGCTGAACATCGGCTACATCGTCGGCTGCCAGGTCGACCTGTCGGCGGGCATGACGGCCGGTGTCGATGCCTCCGCCACCGCCGACCTCAGCTCCGGTCAGGGGACGATCACGCCGAGCGGCGGCGCCTCGACCTCGCTGACCTTGGCGGCAGGCCAGGCGAAGGTGCTCAACCTGCTCGATCTGGAAGTCCCGGACGACTACAACAAAGAGAGCCACTACTCGGCGCCGCGGGTGTCCGGGCCGCATCAGAGCGTGACCTGGCACGACGAGACCTTCGCGGTGAACGGATGCGGCGGCTACGCGCAGGCCCGGTCGTTCGTCCAGGCGAAGGTGTACACCCCGACCACGGTCGGCATGGTCACCCTGTGGGGTGAGCCCTTCAGCCTCGGGTGAACGAAGGATGAGCGAACTCCTGTCGCGCAATCGAGTTCGGCTGCGCGACAGGAGTTTTCCGCTATTCCGAGGGGAGCTCGGCGTGGATCTGCTCCCCGACCAGGGCGCGGCCGATCTGCAGCCCCGTCGCGTGCAGTGCCGCTGGAACGGCAGCCGTGCGGGCGGTCTCGGCCCGGGGCATCACCACCGACAGAGCCGCGACCACTTCCCGGCCGGGCAAGCGGAGCGGTACCGCGATGGCGGTGGATTCCGGATCGCCCACCGCCGGACGGAATGCGACACCGGTACGGCGGATCTCGACGAGTTGCGCCCGCAGGGAGTGCAGATCGGCGCCGCCGCCGAGGGACACCATCGGCGGCGGGTCCGAAAGGAAGCTCTCCTGGAAAGACATCGGCGCGTGTGCGAGCAACACCCGCCCCGGCGCGGACACGTGCAGCGGGAGCCGGTCGCCGGGCTCGCGGACGAAGGCCGGGACCGCCGCGGGCGTGGACATCAATTCGACGAAAATCACCTCATTGCCCTGCCGCACACCCAGTTGGACATTCTGACCGAGGCGGGCACTCAATTCCGTCATATACGGTCGAGCGACCCGGCTCAGATTGCGCGTCGGTACCGCGCGGACCCCGAGTTCCCACATTCGCAAACCGAATACCACACGGCGGTCGGCATCGCGTTGCAGCCAGCCTTGATCGACGAGATCGGAAACCATCCGCGAAACGGTGGGCAATGACAGCCCCGTTCGTTTCGACAGGTCCGAGACGGTGGTGAACGGCGTGTCGTCATCGAATGCTTCGAGGAGACGGACCAATCGCGAGAATGCGGACTCGCCGTTGGAATATCTGGCCATCAGGACTTGCCTTCCGAACTGAAGATGCTCGGGCCTCCCGGCCCACCGGTCATCGAAATCCGTTGCATCCTTATCGATTACGAGACCGCCGGAGGCGACGCGTCAATTCCGACGGGCCCATGGCCTCCGGGTCCGAATTGTACTCGGCGTCGCACCTTCCCACGACAGAGAGTTTCGAATGCCGCAGTTCTTGCCCAATCACGCCACACCGCCGCGTGTGGGAGGCTGAGGGTATGAACCGTTTGGGCAGCGCCACCTCGCCTTACCTGCGTCAGCACGCCGACAATCCGGTGGATTGGCGGGAGTGGGATGCTGCGGCGTTGGCGGAGGCGGCGGAGCGGGATGTGCCGATTCTGTTGTCTATCGGGTACGCGAGTTGTCATTGGTGCCATGTGATGGCGCATGAGTCGTTCGAGGACGAGGCGACTGCCGCGCTGATGAACGCGAACTTCGTGTGTATCAAGGTGGATCGGGAGGAGCGGCCTGATCTGGATGCGGTGTACATGAATGCGACCGTGGCCATGACGGGGCAGGGTGGGTGGCCGATGACCTGTTTCCTGACGGCTGAGGGGGAGCCGTTTTATTGCGGGACCTACTACCCGAAGACGCCTCGGCATGGGATGCCTTCGTTCACGCAGGTGCTGACCGCCATCGGGGAGACGTGGCGGAATCGGCGGGATGAGGTGAATACGGCGGCGGCGCAGGTGGGGGAGGCGTTGCGGCAGCAGACGGCGGGGTTGCCGGATGCGGAGATACCGCTGGGGGCGGAATTGCTCGCCCATGCGGTGAGTGCGGTGCTGAAGGATGTGGACCGGGAGCAGGGCGGGTTCGGGGGTGCGCCGAAGTTTCCGCCGTCGGCACTGCTGGAGGGGCTGCTGCGGCACTATGAGCTGACCGGGGATCTCGGTGTGCTGCAGGCTGTTTCGTTCACCTGCGCGGCGATGGCGCGGGGCGGGATCTACGACCAGCTGCGGGGTGGGTTCGCGCGGTATTCGGTGGATGCCGCCTGGGTGGTGCCGCACTTCGAGAAGATGCTCTACGACAATGCGCAGCTGCTGCGGGTGTACGCGCATCTCGCGCGGCGAGACTTCGACACGGCAGACGCGGGCCGGGAGTCGTTGGCGCTGCGGGTGACTCGCGAGACCGTGGAGTTCCTGCTGGCGGATCTGGGCACGGAGCAAGGGGCGTTCGCGTCCGCGCTCGACGCCGACACTCATCTGGAGCCGGGGAGTCCGGGAGTCGAGGGAGCCACCTATGTGTGGACACCCGCCGAACTCAACGGGGTACTGGGCGCGCTCGACGGTGCTTGGGCCGCAGAGCTTCTGGGGGTGACGACGGCCGGGACGTTCGAGCACGGGACCTCGGTGCTCACCCGGTATCACGATCCGAAACCGGTCGACCACGATCGATTCGAGGGCATTCGGGCCCGGCTGTCCGCTGCCCGCGACCGCCGCCCGCAACCCGAGCGGGATGACAAGGTCGTGACCGCCTGGAACGGTATGGCCATCGTGGCACTCGCGGAAGCCGGTGCCGCACACGGACATCCGGAGTGGGTCGCCGCCGCCGCGCGCTGCGCCCGCTACCTGCTCGACGCTCATGTGTCCGACGGTCGCGTCTGCCGCGCGTCGCTGGGTGGAGTGGCGGGGTCGGCTCCGGGCGTGCTGGAGGATTATGCCTGGCTCGCGCTCGGGCTTCTGGCGTTGCATCAGACGACCGAAGGGGAGTGGCTGCCCGTCGCGCAGGCCCTGATCGATGCCGCCATCACCCACTTCGCCGATCCGGAAACCCCCGGCAGCTGGTTCGACACCGCCGACGACGCGGAAACCCTGCTGACCCGCCCGCGTGATCCGCTGGACGGTGCCACTCCTGCCGGAACTTCGGTGCTCGCAGAGGCATTGGTCACCGCCGCCGCACTCGCCGACACCGATGCGGCCGCCCGCTACCGGCAACTGGCCGACCTCACCCTCACCCGCGGCGCGGTCCTGCTGGCCCGCGCTCCCCGCTCCGCCGGACACTGGCTCGCCGTCGCCGAGGCCGCCCTGCGCGGCCCCATCCAGGTGGCCGTGGTGACCGGCCCCGACGGCGAATCCGGCAGTGCCGCAACCCTCTTGGCTGCGGCCCGCGCAGCCGCCCCCGGCGGCTCGGTCATTGTCTCCGGCGCAGTCGATTCGCAACCCCTGCTGGCTGACCGCCCCCCGGTCCGCGAAACCTCCGCCGCCTACATCTGCCGAGGCTCGGTCTGCGACCTCCCCGTCACGACCGCCGAGGACGTCCGAGTCGGCCTCCTCCCGCCCCCATCAGCGTGAGCGATGGGTCAGATTCGGCGGCCCGAGGTGATGGCGGCCGGGAGGAAGACCAGGACGGCGATGATGTGGGTGGCGCGGAACAGGCCGAGTAGCACCGCATTCGGGGTCCAGTCGGTGAAGAGGTCGGCAAAATGGTGGGCCGAGAAGATCGCGCCAAGCGGTTCCATCACCAGTGAGGCCAGTCCCACCGTGCCCAGCCCGACCACGAGAATCCCTCGCGCCCAAAGGCTTCCGGTCAACATGCGGGCAGCGAGCGCGAACACGGTCAGATAGATCGCCGCCCGAATCAGCAGCCCGACCGCGATCCCCGACAGGTGCCCGTCGGGTGCGTCGATCACGATCGCCGCCCGCCCCAACGTCTCCGCCACTCCCGCGACCAGCGCCGCCACCACCGCGCGATACGCCAGAATTGCCCGCTCCGGCCGCTCCCACACCGCCGCTGAAGTCCGCTCGAACGCCCCGATCTCAGTCATACCTCCACTGTCGGACTCCACCCCCCACTCCCGAATCCCCCGCAAGTACCACATCCACCCAGTCCCCGAGTACGACACCGCAATTCGCCGTCCCCACCCTGATCTCGGTGGGTTAATGCGTTGCTGCGGGGGAGGGGGCGGACCTACAGTCCGGGGGTGTTCAGATCAGCGTTGTCAGTGGGAAATTGCCAGGTCCGAGCGGGTGCGCGGATGAACCTGAAGCGGCTTGGGTGATCAGCGATCGGCGGCCTGGTCGGCCGCGGGTGCCTGGGGTTGGGGTGCGGCCTGCGGCGGGGCGGCCTGCGGGGCATTGCCGTTGCGGCGGGGTGGGGACGGGACGTCGGTCCAGCTGGGCGTCGGCTCTTTGCGGCCGCGGAGCTGGAGAGTGTCGAGGTGGGTCCACTTCGTGCGCTCGGCGTCGCAGGCGGCATCGATGACGGCCTGACTGGCGAGGATGCGGCGGGGGACGCGCTTCGCCTCGGTGGTCAGGCGGGCGGCCTCGTTCACGGCATCGCCGATGACGGTGAATTCCAGACGGGTGTCGGTGCCGACGTCACCGGCGAAGACCAGCCCGCGCGCGATGCCGATGCCCACGTCGAGTTCGGCGAGCGCGGCCACCTCGTCGCGGATGCGGCGGGCGGCAAGCAGCGCGGGGGTGGCATTGTCGTCCAGCGCGATGGGCGCGCCGAAAATGCACAGTGCCGCATCGCCTTCGAACTTGTTGACCAGGCCGTGGTTGTCCTCGGTCGCGGCCACCACGGTGGACAGCAGCCGGTTCAGTTTGGCCACGAAGTCGTGCGGCGCGAGCTCGGTGGCCATGGCGACCGAACCGGTCACATCCACGAAAAGCGCCGTCACGACCCGCATATCACCGGTCAAGCTCGTGGTGCCGGAGAGGGCTCGCTCGGCCACCTCCTCGCCGACGTGCCGCCCGAACACGGTCCGCATGCGTTCGCGCTCACTGAGATTGGCGGCGAGTTCGTTGACGGAATGTTCGAGCCGCCCGATCTCGCTGGTGCTGCCGATCGGCACCCGCACCTCGAGGTCGCCCTTCGCGATCCGGTCGAGAGCGTCGCGCAGCGTATGCATCGGGGTGGCCACGGCCCGGGCCAGCGCGGCCGTCGCCACCGAGCCCGCCGACAGCCCGACGAGGGCCAGATAGATGGCGGTGCGAATGCGATCGTGGGTGCCGGAGGTGGGGTCGGCGAGCACGGTGATCAACATGAACAGCGGCACCGCGCCCGTCACCGCGAAGGTGACCAGCACCCGCGCCAGCACCGTATTGCTCCAGTGCGCGGAACCCTCGAGCACCTCGGCGACCACCGGAATCGTCGGCCGGATAAGGCGATCCACGATCAGGAAGGTCAGGGCCGCCGACTCCAGCCCGCCGAGGGTGAACATCGACAGCACGACCGGGAAGCTGCGCTGTTCGGTGGCGTGCGCGAAGATCGCGGCCGCCACGATCACGCCCGGCAGCCAGATGGCCAGGGCCCGAAGCGTAATGGAGAGCGGCAGGTGCAGCAGTCGCCGCGCTTCCGCCTCGCTCGGTGGGCGGCGCTGGTCGAGCCAGCTGAAGTAGTGCGTCCGATCTCGGATCGCCAGTGCGATGCCGACGAGTGCGCCGATGGTCGGATAGATCGAGACCTGCACGAAGGTCGACATCCACTCGCTGCCGATTCGGCTCAGGAAGCCCGAGAGCCACAGCTCGATGGTGATCACCGCGAGGCCGCCGAGGTTGCACGCCATGACCACGGCCGACAGCCCGCCTCGCGCCCGCAGCGCCCACAGGATGAGTCTGCTGGTCACGTCGCAGACTTTAGAGACCTTTGGGCCCGGATTGCACGTTTGTGGGCAATTACTCGGGGATCAACTTCCGAGATCAGCTCAGCAACACCAGCCAGATCGCGATGTAGTGGCACAGCGCCGCGACCACCGTTGCGGCATGGAAGAACTCGTGATGCCCGAACACCTCCGGCCACGGGTCCGGCCAGCGCGAGGCGTAGAGGATGCCGCCCACGCTGTACGCGATACCGCCCGCGAGCAGCAGCAGCACCGGAGTCCAGCCGACATGGCTGATCAGCGTCCCGGCCACCGGCACGATGGCCCAGCCCAGCAGCAGATACAGCGGCACCCCGACCCAGCGAGGCGCGGTGGGCCACAGCATCTTCAGCGTCACCCCGCCCAGCGCTCCCGCCCAGACCACGGCCAGCAGGATCGTCCCGGCCTGCCCTCGCACACCCAGGAGTGCGAACGGTGTGTAGCTGCCCGCGATAAACAAAAAAATCATGCTGTGATCAGCGCGTTTCATCCAAGTGCGCGCCCGGACGGTCTTCCAGTGCACCCGGTGATAGGTCGCGCTGACCCCGAACACCCCGCACACGGTGATCCCGTACACCAGCGTCGACCACGCCGCCGTCGCTGAGATCGAGGTGGCCTTGGTGACGAGCACGACCACCGCGATGGCGGCCACACCCACGGCCCAGGCATGGATCCACCCGCGCATGCGGGGCTTGATCGGTGCGGGTTCGGTGGGGATCGATTCGAGGACGTCCGCCACCGGGGCGGAGGTCGGCACAGCGTCGGACATAAGTTCCTCCTCGGTAACCTACGGTACCGTAGGTTGCGGCGTCCGGGCCCGTCGAGTGGGTGTCGTCACGAAGTGTGCCCGGTGTTTCGCTCTTGTGTCCCGGTCGCTCCGCGCTTCGCTGCGGGAGCGTAGGGTTGCGGCCGTGAAGCTTGCGGTTCAGGTGCGTGGACTCCCATATCGCATATATGAGGCGCGGCTGGCCAAGCAGCTGGCGGACAAACAACACCCCAGGCATGTCGCCGTGATGTGTGACGGCAACCGACGCTGGGCGCGCGAGAACGGGTTCAGCGATATCAGCCACGGCCATCGGGTCGGTGCGCTGAAGATCGCCGAGCTGGTCGGCTGGTGCGGCGATTCGGGCATCGAGATGGTGACCCTCTACCTGCTCTCCACCGAGAACCTGCGCCGCGACTCCGACGAGTTGACGACCCTCTTCGAGGTCATCACCGATGTCGTCGACGAACTGTCTGCGCCGGAACAGGATTGGAGCGTCCGCATCGTCGGTGCGCTCGATCAATTGCCCTCCGAGATGGCCCGGCGGCTGAGCGAGGCGGCCAAGAGCACCGAGGGCCGCACCGGTGTGCACGTGAACGTCGCCATCGGTTACGGCGGCCGCCAGGAGATCGCCGACGCGGTGCGCTCGCTGGTCCGCCAGGAGATGGACGCCGGGGAGACCGGCGAGGACCTGGTCCAGTCCATCACCGTGGACGCCATCGGCCAGCACCTCTACACCTCCGGCCAGCCCGACCCGGACCTCGTCATCCGTACTTCCGGCGAGCAGCGGCTGTCGGGATTCCTGTTGTGGCAGAGCGCGTATTCGGAGATCTGGTTCACCGAGGCGTACTGGCCGGAGTTCCGGCGCGTGGATTTCCTGCGGGCGCTGCGTGATTACGCGGCCCGGCATCGCCGCTTCGGGGTCTAGAACACGGCGAACCAACGGTTCCGTTGCAGTGCAACCGCTTCCGGGTTCGCCAAGTCCTTGCTCGCGTACCGTCGGATCACATGAGCGAGCTGTACGAGGGGCAGGGTGGCCCCGCGGAAACCCAGGTCGTGGCGGTGCCGTACCTCAGCTATGAGGAGTTCGGCCGTCGGTTCCTGGAGTATGCCGCCTCCGCCGATCGCATTGCCGGGGCGTTCGAGAAGCTCACCGGGGAGGCGTTCGAATTCGGGCCGATCGGGGCGGGGCCGGGCAAGCTCGCGAAACTTTCCGCCACCGTGCGATTGGGGCAGCCGCGGCTCAATCGCGAAGTGGGCGACATTATTTCGTTCGATCTGGTGATACCGCTCAAGGTCGATCTGCTCATCGATCTGGCGGTGGATCGCTACCCGTTCCGGGTGGACGGCACCATTCACCTGCATCTGACCGTGCGGACCGCCGAACCGTTGCGCGTGCTCATCGAGATCGCCGAGCCGCAGCCGAGCAATGTGCGCATCAATGTGGCCAGCGCGACGCGGCGCGGGGAGCTACTACGCATCCTGGCCAGCGTCGATCATGAGATTCGCCGCTTCGTGGCGCGCTACATCGCCACCGAGATTCGCAAGCCGAACATCCAGGCTGCCACCGATATCGATGTCGGTGGCCGCCTCGATGCTGCTTGGAAACTCTAGCGGCCGCTTGGAAGCTCTAGAGCTTGCGCAGTCGCAGCCGGTTGATGGTGTGGTCGGAGTCCTTGCGCAGCACCAGCGTCGCGCGCGGCCGCGTCGGCAGGATGTTCTCCACCAGGTTCGGCCGGTTGATGTTGTGCCAGATCTCCTTGGCCTGGTTGACCGCTTCCTGCTCGTTGAAGTTCGCGTAGTGGTGGAAGTGCGAATCCGGGTTCTGGAAGGCGGTCTGCTGCAGCGACAGGAACCGCTGCACGTACCAGTTCTCGATGTCCTCGATGCGGGCGTCGACATAGACCGAGAAGTCGAACAGGTCCGACACCATCAGACGCGGACCGGTCTGCAGCACATTGAGGCCCTCGACAATGAGAATGTCGGGCTGGCGCACGCAGTGGTATTCGCCGGGCATGATGTCGTACTGCAGGTGCGAGTACACGGGCGCGCAGACCTCGTGCGCACCGGATTTCACCTCGGTGACGAAGCGCAGCAGCTTGCGCCGGTCGTAGGACTCCGGGAAGCCCTTGCGGTGCATGATGCCGCGGCGGGTGAGTTCGGCTGTCGGGTACAGGAATCCGTCGGTGGTGACCAGATCGACCCGCGGATGGTGGTCCCAGCGCGCCAGCAGCGCCTGCAGCACACGTGCGGTGGTGGACTTGCCGACCGCGACCGAGCCCGCCACGCCGATGACGAACGGCACCTGACGGTCGGGGTGGGTCTCGCCGAGGAAGGTGGCGGTGGCGGCGAACAACCGCTGTCGCGCCGCGACCTGCAGGTGGATGAGACGGGCCAGTGGCAGATAGACCTCGGCGACCTCCTCGAGGTCGATCTGTTCGCCGAGGCCGCGCAGGCCGATCAGTTCTTCCTCGGTGAGCACCAGGGGAGTCGACTTACGCAGGGTGCGCCACTGCTTGCGGTCGAATTCCACGTAGGGGCTGGGCTCGCTCATCCGTGCCATTACTCGGGTCCCCACATTCGCGCGCCACGACAACAGCTCTCGGAAAGCCGCATCGTCGCCGTGCCCGGCGATCCGGCCAACACTCCACGCATAGCCGAATTGTGCTCGGCTCCAACATCGGGGTGAACACCAGGTGTTGCTACTCGCCGGTAACCGGAGTGGGATGGGCCACATCACAGTAGCCGGGCGTGTCCGGTGAGCCTGCGCGACAGGCTGATCCGGGCCGCTGACCGGCATTCGATCGCATAGGGTCGAGGCATGGCAGCGCATCCACTCGTGACCGATTATCTGCGGCTGGGACTGGCCTTCGACCGGCTCGAAGAAGGGTTCGTCGACGCGTTCACCGGCGATCCGGCCCTACGGCGTGAAGTCGAGAACGCGCCCGCGCCGGACCCACGCGATCTCGCGCATCGAGCGGCCGCGTTGCGCAAGGAACTTCCCGACGCGGGCCTATCCGACGAGCGCACCGAATTCCTGGAGGCGCACCTGCGCGCCCTCGAATGCTCGGGTCGCAAGTTCGCGGGCGAGGACATCTCCTTCATCGACGAGGTGGCCGCCTACTTCGATGTGGATATCGCGCCCGGCGATGTCGAGGACTATCGCGAGGCGCACCGGCTACTCGACGAGACGCTGCCCGGCGAGGGCGAATTGCTCGACCGCATCACCGCGCACCGCCGCCAGGACGAGATTCCGCCCGAGCGGCTGCAGGAATGCGTGGACGCGTTCTCCGGCGCGCTGCGCGAACTCGTGCGCGAGCGGTATCCGCTGCCGGACAACGAGCACGTGGAATACGAAGTGGTGGGGGACAAGCCGTGGTCGGGCTTCAACTACTACCTGGGCAACTATCAGTCCCGGGTCGCCATCAACTCCGACCTCAAGCAGCACATGTCGCAGCTGCCGCATCTGATCGCGCACGAGTCGTACCCGGGACACCACACCGAGCACTGCCGCAAGGAAGCCGGATTGGTGGGTGCCGGCCAGGACGAGCAGACGCTGTTCGTGGTCAACACCCCGCAGTGCTTGATGGCCGAGGGTCTCGCGGACCTGGCGTTGAAGTCGATCGTCGGACCGGGCTGGGGCCGCTGGGCGCAGGAGATCTACGCGGATCTGGGCCTGCGTTTCGATGGCGAACGCGCCGAAAGCATTTCGACGGCGTCCGCGAATCTGCTCGGGGTGCGCCAGGATGCGGCGCTGCTGCTGCACGATCGCCATCGTGATGCCGACGAGGTGGCGGAGTTTCTGCAGCGCTGGAGTCTGGTGACGCCCGAACGGGCCCGGCAGTCCCTGCGCTTCCTGTCTTCGCCGTTGTGGCGGGCCTATATCTCTACCTACGTGGAGGGTTACCGTCTGCTCGGCGGTTGGCTCGATCGCGCGGTGGATGCCGAGGACCGGTCTGAACGTTTCCGTCGCCTGCTCGACGAACCCCTTACGCCGGGGGCGATCCGCCGCATGTGAAAGGCGCGTCGCGCGTCGGGATAGGATGGCCGCACCGCGACTGGCGCACTCGAGGTGGAATCAACCACCGGGAAGCACCGAAGTCCGGCACCGCGCGCCTGGGTGCCTGGCGATCCCCGACAACTTCGGGGTACCCGAAAGCGGAGGTGTGCCATGAGCGACACAACCAACCCCTCGATCGGCGCGGCGGCAGCGGCCAATACACTCGGCGGCGTGACCCAGACGAGCGCCTCTGTCAACAGCCAGTCCCTCGCCGAACTCGATCCCGAGGTCGCCGCCGCGATGGGAGGGGAGCTCGCTCGCCAGCGCGACACCCTCGAGATGATCGCCTCGGAGAACTTCGTGCCGCGCGCGGTGCTGCAGGCGCAGGGCTCGGTGCTGACCAACAAGTACGCCGAGGGCTACCCGGGCCGCCGCTACTACGGCGGCTGCGAGAACGTCGACATCGTCGAGGATCTGGCCCGCGCCCGCGTCACCGAACTCTTCGGCGCGGAGTACGCGAACGTGCAGCCGCATTCGGGTGCGCAGGCCAACGCCGCTGTGCTGCACGCGCTGATGTCCCCGGGCGAGAAGCTGCTCGGCCTGGACCTCGCGCACGGCGGCCACCTCACCCACGGCATGCGCCTGAACTTCTCCGGCAAGCTGTACGAGGTGCACGCCTACGGCGTCTCCAAGGAAGACCACCGCGTCGACATGGACGAGGTGCGCAAGCTCGCCAAGGGGACCCAGCCGAAGGTGATCGTCGCCGGTTGGTCCGCCTACCCGCGGCAGCTGGACTTCGCGGCCTTCCGTGAGATTGCCGACGAGGTCGGCGCGTACCTGTGGGTCGACATGGCGCACTTCGCGGGACTCGTTGCCGCGGGCCTGCATCCGTCCCCCGTGCCGCACGCGCACGTCGTGTCCTCCACCGTGCACAAGACCCTCGGCGGCCCCCGCTCCGGCCTGATCCTGGCCAAGGAGGAGTTCGCCAAGAAGCTGAACTCGGCCGTGTTCCCGGGGCAGCAGGGCGGCCCGCTCATGCACGCCATCGCCGCCAAGGCCGTGGCCTTCAAGATCGCCGGCACCCCCGAGTTCGCGGAACGCCAGGCGCGCACCATCTCCGGTGCCAAGATCCTCGCCGAGCGCCTGACCCAGGCCGACGCCAAGGCCAAGGGCATCACCGTCCTCACCGGCGGCACCGACGTGCACCTGGTCCTGGTCGACCTGCGCAACTCGCAGCTCGACGGCCAGCAGGGCGAGGACCTCCTGCACGAAATCGGAATCACCGTGAACCGCAACGCCGTTCCGTTCGACCCGCGCCCGCCGATGGTCACCTCCGGCCTGCGCATCGGCACCCCGGCCCTGGCCACCCGCGGCTTCGGCGACGCCGAGTTCACCGAGGTCGCCGAGATCATCGCCGCCGCGCTGACCGGCTCCGCCGAGCTGGACTCGCTGCGTCAGCGCGTGGCCAAGCTGGCCCAGGAATTCCCCCTCTACGAGGGCCTGGAGGACTGGCGCCTGCTGGGCTGAGAGCCTGCACGTACGACGAAGCGCCCCTCTCGATCTCATGATCGCGAGGGGCGTTTTCGTTGGGAATGACGGTTTTACAGCCGGGCCAGGCGGGGGATGGGGCCGAACTTGCCGCGGCGGAAGTCCAGGTAGGCCTGTTCGATGTCGTCTCGGGTGCCCATGACGAAGGGGCCGCCGAAGACGATGGATTCGCGAATCGGCCTGCCGGAGAAGACCATCAAGGTGGTGGGGCGATCCGGGTCGGTGCCGACCAATTCCAGGCCGGTCGGGTCGGTGACGTTCATCGGATCCGACCAGGCGACCTGACCGTCCGAGACCCGAGTACCGCCGACGGTGGCATCGCCCTGGATGGCGTAGACGAAGGCGCGGTCCTCGGGGGCGAGGATCGGGGTGTAGCGGCTGCCGGGCTCCAGCGTCACGATGAGACCCGTGATGGGCCACTGGTTTTCGGCCGGGCCGGTGATCTCGGATTGACTGCCGGAGACGACTCGGACGAGGACGCCGGGGGCTTCGATTCGGCCTTGATCGGCCAATCGCAAGTCCTGGTAATGGGTTTCGGTCATGCGCTGGCCGTTGGGGAGGTTCAGCCAGAGCTGCAGCGTGTGTGCGAACTCGTTGTGGTAGGCCAGTTCTCGGTGGATGATGCCGCGACCGGCGGTCATCCACTGGACATCCCCGGGTTCGAGCGCACCGGCGTGGCCGAGGCTGTCGCCGTGTTCCAGCATGCCGTCGAGCACGACGGTCACCGTCTCCAGGCCGCGATGCGGATGCCACTCGAAACCGGGTGTGGAGAACCAGTCTTCGGCCATGAGCAGGAACGGGTCGGTGCGCGTCACGTCATCGGGCGCGATGATCAGCGCATTCTTGTCGACCTGATCGGTCGGCCCGCCCATGGCCTTGGTGCGGACGCGATCGACCTTGCGTGCGACGGCTGCGGTCATGCTCACTCCTCTCATCGGCCGGAGGGCTTCCGGATTTTGGTAGACGCATCAACCAACCGAATAGGGGGAGGGGGTATTCCCGCAGTATGGGAACGCCCGGTCAGAACGCGAAGAACCGCTTCCGTCCACCGGTGAGCGCCGGAGCGTCGGCGCGCACCGTCGCGATCAGCTGCTTCGGATCCGGATTCACCCAACTCCGTTCCGTGGAGCCGTCCCGGAACACCACCGTCGGCACGGTCTCGTTCCCATCGGCGACCGAGCGGACGAACGCGGCGGCGTCCGGGTCCTCCCAGATGTTCACTTCCCGGTGCGCGATGCCGTGGCGGTTGAGCGTATTGCGCATCCGTGAGCAGTACGGGCACCCGGGGCGGCGGTAGACGACTAGCTCCGGGACAGCGTCGGCGGTCATATCGGGAGTCTACGTCCGGCGCGAAACCCGCTGCCGGATAACCGAATCAGGCGTGCTTGGCCAGGTAGTCCACGTACATCGGGCGGAGTACCTCGCCGATCTGCCCCTCGCCCGCGTGCACGTAGTCGTCGAGCATGGGCAGGACGTACTTGATGTCGGCCTCGCTCTCGCCGATATCTCCGGCGGCGGCCTCGGCGGCCGGGATGGACTTCAGCAGCTCCCACAGGAACTTGATATCGCCGCGCCGGGCCGCGAGCTTCACGGCGCGGTCGTGCAATTCCTTGGTGGACAGGGTCTGCAGATCCGGAGTTTCGGCCATGACGTCGACTGTAATGGAGGGCATGACAGCGCAACCGAACTACCGGGTCAAGCGCGTGTACGAGGCCCCCGACGCGGATGACGGCCGCCGCGTCCTGGTCGATCGGCTCTGGCCGCGCGGCATCAGCAAACAGGCGGCGGAGATAGACGAGTGGGCCAAGGATGTGACCCCCACTACGGAGCTCCGCACATGGTTTCATGCCGATCCACTGACACGCCGTGCCGAGTTCGAACGGAGGTATCGAATCGAACTCGCCGACGACGAGCATCGGGAGGGTTTGGCGCGTTTGCGTCAGGAGGCCGCCGAGGGCCCGTTGACCCTGGTCACGGCAACAAAGGACCCCGAGCACAGCCACCTCCCGGTACTGCTCGATGAATTACGCGAAACACGCAGAGCGGACAGGCGTTAACGCGATCTTCACCAATGTGCCCGACAGTCGGGCAGCCGGATCGCGATTTCGCCGGTAGCGTCGGGAGTGCGGGCCGCGTAGGTGTGGCTCGTACGGGAGGTCCTGATCGTGACTGAGCAACTCAGTGCGAGGGGGCCGGCACCCGGCCCTCGGGTCGCAAGACCCCAAGGCTGACCGGCCCAGCGAGAACGCTCGCGCGGTGTCGCGCGAGTGGCAAAGGAGCCCACCGTGACTGATGCACGCTCCGTCATTGCTCCCGCCCGGGACGCAGGCACTCAGCAGAGCCTGCCCACCAAAACGCAGGGAGTTCGCGCCTCGCAATCGTCCGAATCCGGACCGGCGAAAACATTTGTTGTCGATACGTCGGTGTTGCTGTCCGACCCCTGGGCCCTGATCCGCTTCGGCGAGCACCATGTGGTGCTGCCGCTGGTGGTCATCAGCGAACTCGAGGCCAAACGCCACCACCACGAACTCGGCTGGTTCGCGCGCGAGGCGCTGCGCATGCTCGACGACATGCGTTTGGCGCACGGTCGGCTCGATCAGCGGGTGTCGGTCGGCACCCAGGGCGGAACACTCCAGGTGGAGTTGAACCACACCGACCCCACGGTATTGCCCGCCGGATTCCGCACGGACAGTAACGATTCCCGCATCCTGGCCTGCGCACTCAACCTGGCTGCCGAAGGGCAGCGGGTGGTGCTGGTGTCCAAGGACATTCCACTGCGCGTCAAGGCGAGCGCGGTGGGCCTGCGGGCCGAGGAGTACCACGCGCAGGACGTGGTCACCTCCGGATGGACCGGCATGGTGGAGCTCGAAGTCGACACCAGCATCGTCGACAAGCTCTACGCCGAGTCGATCATCGATCTCGATGAGGCACGGGACATGCTCTGCCACACCGGGATCCGGATGCTCAGCCCGCGCGGCAGCGCGCTGGCGCGAGTGACTCCGGACAAGCGGGTGCAACTGGTGCGCGGCGACCGCGAAGCCTTCGGGCTGCACGGCCGCTCGGCCGAACAGCGGATCGCACTGGATCTGCTGCTCGACGAGAGCATCGGCATCATCTCGCTCGGCGGCCGGGCCGGCACCGGTAAATCGGCGCTCGCGCTGACCGCCGGACTCGAAGCCGTGCTGGAACGGCGCACGCATCGAAAGGTGGTGGTGTTCCGTCCGCTGTATGCGGTGGGTGGACAGGAGCTCGGCTATCTGCCGGGCTCCGAAGCCGACAAGATGGGGCCGTGGGCGCAGGCCGTCTTCGACACCCTCGAGGGGCTGGCCAGCCCCGAGGTGATGGAGGAGGTGCAGGCGCGCGGCATGCTGGAAGTGCTGCCGCTCACCCACATTCGCGGACGCTCGCTGCACGACTCCTTCGTGATCGTGGACGAGGCCCAGTCGCTGGAACGCAATGTGCTGCTCACGGTGCTGAGCCGATTGGGCAGCGGGTCGCGGGTGGTGCTCACCCACGACGTCGCCCAGCGCGACAACCTGCGGGTCGGACGGCACGACGGCGTGGCCGCCGTGATCGAAAAGCTCAAGGGCCACCCGTTGTTCGCGCACGTCACCCTCACCCGCAGTGAGCGCTCGCCGATCGCGGCGCTGGTGACCGAGATGCTGGAGGAGTTCGGGCCCAACTCCTGAGGCCCCTTGGTAAGTAGGACCCGCCCGGCCGGAGAGCGACTCGCCCTCCGGCCGGGCGATCTTCTGGCGTGTGTTTCAGTTCCCCGGCGGCGGGGTAGTTTTCGGTGAAATTACCAGCTCGGCCGCACTTTCTTGAAGGAAACACCGTTGGGAGGATGGAAATGAACCACTTCGCTCGACGCACGGCTGGCATCATCGCGGCGCTCGCGGTCGTGACCGCGCTCGGCGCGGGTTGCGACAAGAACAAGGACAGCAACTCGGCGTCCGCCACGACCACCACCACGGCGGCCGCGGCGGCGGAAACCACCACCGCCGAAACCAAGATCTCCACTCCGAACGGCGAAATCACGCTCAGCGGAGCCATTCTCGACAAGTACAACCAGATGGGCGGCGCCACCAGCCCGCTCGGCATGCCCACCGGCGCGGCCAAGGAAGCGCCCGACGGCGGCTGGGTCCAGGAATTCGACGGCGGCGCCGTCTACGCCAGCTCCGCGCACGGCACCCACGTGGTGTGGGGCGAAATCCGCAAGGCGTGGGAGGACAACGGCGGCGCCAGCGGCAAACTCGGCTACCCGACCAGCGACGAGTACGACATCGCGGGCGGCAAGCAGAGCGACTTCAGCGGCGGCTCCATCACCTGGACCGACAACAAGACCACGGTCACCGAGAAGTAGCGGGCCCGGGTTCGGGGCGCTCCCTCATCGCGCCCCGGACCCCGGGTGGTCATAGCGGATGTGAATACCTGCGAAGATCCCCACGTTTGCCCGAATACCGCTAGGTTGTTCCGGTGCAGAACGCTTTGTCCGATCGGGACCTGCTGGTATCGCTCGCGCCGGAGGTGGAGGCGAACCTCGACCGCCATATCGCCGCGGCCGCGGAGTGGCAGCCTCACGACTACGTGCCGTGGGACGACGGCCGCAACTTCGAGTTCCTCGGCGGAACCGATTGGGAGCCCGGGCAATCCGAGCTGAGCGAGGTCGCCAAGACGGCGCTCACCATCGGCGTGCTGATCGCCGACAATCTGCCCGCGTACCACCGCGAACTCGGCAAGTACCTCAACCGCGGCCCGTGGTGGCGCTGGGTGGGTCGCTGGACCGCCGAGGAGAACCGGCACGAGATCCTCATCCGCAACTACCTCATGGTGACCCGCGCCGTCGACCCGATCGCGCTGGAGCGGATGCGCATGGCGCACATGACCACCGGCTTCCGCCGCCCCGGCATGCACCTGCTCGACGTGCTCGCCGCCTGCGCCCTGGAGGAGACCGCCGCCGCGGTCCGCCACCGCAATACCGCGCGTTCGGCCGACAATGTCATCGTCGCCACCATCGCCGACCGCCTGGCCGCCGACGACGAACTGCAGGCCGTCTTCTTCGCCAACCTGGTCACCGCGGCCCTCGACCTGACGCCCGACCAGACCGTGCGCGCCATCGCCGACCGCATCGCCGACTTCCACGTCCCCACCGTCGAACTCGCCGACGGCCGCAACAGCGACGACGTCCTCGCCGAAGCCGGCATCTACGACCGCGCCAACGAGCCCACGCTGGTCTTCGGCCCGCTGCTCGAGGAGTGGAAGATCTTCACCCGCACCGACTTCACCGAAGAGGGCGAAAAGGCCCGCGCCGAACTCGCCCACCTCCGCCCCACCGCGTGACCCCACGCCCCTGACCAAAATCCCGCGCTACTGAGCCCAATCGGGCCCCTCTTGCGTGGTTCGATGCCGACGCCCGCCGCGAATTCGCCGGCGGGCGTCGCGCTTTCAGCGGGGCAGGAGGGCGCGGAACAGTCCGACGGCGGTGCCGCGGAGGAAGTTCTCCCAGCTGAAGTGGTCGTGCCACAGCACGATGCGGCCGTCGCGGAAGGCGAAGGTGCCGCAGACCCAGAAGGAGATTTCTATGGGGCCCATGCGGAGGTAGTCCGTGCGTTCGGTGAGGACGGTGCCGTCCTCGGTGGCCGCGATGTGGTGCATGTCGGCGCGGAAGCCGTAGCGGGGGCTGTTGAGGGCGTTGAGGACCCAGCGCACCCGGTCGACGCCCTTGATGTCGGGAAGCGAGGTGTTCTTCCAGACGATGTTCGGGTCGACCAGTTCCAGGGCCTCGCCCACGATCTTCATCTCCATCGCGGCGAAGAATTCGCGCACCGTGGTGACCGGATCCTGCTTCAACTCGGGTAGCTCTGACATGAGCCGAGCGTAGGCCGAAAGTGGCCTGCCGCACAGGCCTCGGGCCGTGTTGCGACAGGTCTCAGGGCAGAGTGCGCCGCGACTCGATCAGGACGGCCAGGCCGTCGAGGATGCGGTCGATCCCGAAGGTGAGTCCGTTGCCGTTCTCGGTATCGGGCGTGCCGCCCATCGCCGCCGCGAGCGCCGCGATGGCGTGCGGGAAGCGTTCGGCCTGAGCCGACAGCACCGTGCCGAGTTCGCGCGCCAGCTGTTCTTCGGCCGGGTCGTCGCCGGTGGTCGCCGCGGTCTGTTGAGCCACCGAGCGGGCGTGACCCAGCAGCAGTGCGACCGCGTCGAACTGCTCGGAGTAGGTCAGCCCGGTATCGCCGAGCACGCTCAAAGCCGCGTCCAGCCAGGCCAATTCATTGGGGCCCATCGGGCGGATGCCCGCGGTCAGCTCGCCCGCCCACGGGTGGCCGATCACCCTTTCGTAGAAGATTTCAGCCCACGGCCGCAGGTAGGCGCGCCACGGCTGCGGCGAATTCGCCTGCGCCGCCGTGATTTCCGGTGGCCCACCCAGTGCGGTGTCGATCATGAGCGCGGTGAGTTCGGTCCGCCCGGGGACGTAGCGGTAGAGCGCCATCTTGGCGCAGCCCACCCGTTCGGCCAGGCGCGCCATCGACAGGTTGGCCAACCCTTCCGAGTCGGCGATCTCGATGGCGTCGGCGACGATGCGCTCCAGCGTCAGGGATGGTTTCGGTCCACGTCGGGGGCGGTCCGGCGTGCCCCAGAGCAGTTCGAGAGTGGTCGGTGCGGGCATGGTCGCCATCTTTCCGGATTTCGGGGTTGACAAGAAACTGCGTCCACCATACGCTCTTAAACATCAACAGCGTCCGACGGACGCAGTTACCGAAGGAGTCACCGATATGCGCAACACCACCGTCCTCATCTCCGGAGCCAGCGTCGCCGGTCCCGCCCTCGCTCTGTGGCTGCAGCGCTACGGCTTCCAGGTCACCGTGGTCGAGAAGGCCCCCGCACTGCGCGGCGGCGGCCAGGCCGTCGACTTCACCGGCGAAACCCACATGACCGTGCTCGAGCGGATGGGCGTGCTCGACGACATCAAGCGCCGCCAGACCGGCAAGACCGACTGGGTCCTGGTCGACGAGAACGGCACCGAACAGGCCGTGATGGCGGGCGAATTCCTCGGCGGCGACATCGAGATCCTGCGCGGCGACCTGGCCGAGATCCTCTACAGCCGGACCGCCGGAACCTGCGAATACCTCTTCGGCAACACCGTCACCGGACTGCGCGAGACCGGCGACGGGGTGGTCGTCGAATTCCAGCACGGGCCCGCGCGTGTCTTCGATCTGGTCTTCGGCTGCGACGGCATCCACTCCCGGGTCCGCAAGCTCGCCTTCGGTCCCGAAGCCGACTACGTCACCCACGACGGCTACTACTACGCCATCGCCGGCGCGTCGATCTGGAAGGACATGCCGGAGGGCGACCGCGAGCGCGCCCGGTCCCTGGGCTGCAACACCCCCGGCCGCTTCGCCATGGAGGGCGGCAACAAGGCCGCGCAGATGTACCTGTTCGCCTCGCCCGAACTCGATTACTCGCGGGACGATTTCGATCAGCAGCGCGCCATCGTCGCCGAGCGCTTCGCCGGCATGGGCTGGGAGGTGCCGCGCATGCTCGCCGAGCTGCCCTACCTGGACGACTTCTACCTGGACGCGATCGCCAAGGTGAAGATGAAGAACTTCACCAACGGCCGGGTGGCGCTGGTCGGAGATGCGGCGCACGGCCACACGCTCAACGGCTTCGGCACCGGCTCGGCGATCGTCGGCGCCTACGTGCTCGCCGGTGAATTGGCCGCGGCCGACGGCGATTACGCCGTGGCGTTCGCTCGCTACGAGGAGGTCATGAAGCGGCTGCTGCGCAAGGCCGAGGAGGCCAGCCCGGGCCGGTTCATCGCCCCTCGGACGGCCCGTGGTCTGCGGCTGCGCAACTGGTTCGTGCGCTCGCGCGGCTTCAAGATGATGGTGAAGTTCGGCGAGAACGCCAAGAACGACATCGATCTGATCGATTACCCGGAAAAGGTCGGTGCGTCGTCTCGTGACGCGCAGTGATCGGACACCCCACATGGATATGGCGGCCAGGGCCGCCATATCCATGTTATGGAGTTCAGAGAATTCCGAGAATCGTAAAGATCGTGGCGCCTGCGCCGACGAGACCCAGGGTGGCGAGGAAACCCGCGAGTGCTAGCAACATGGTTCTTTCCTTTCATGGAACATCCGCGGATGCGGACACTCAGCTAATCGCGAGCTATGAGTGATCCGTTTCACAGTCTGTTTCAAAAAAAGAAAATAGGTTGCTGACCGGGGTTGCTTCTCGAATTACTACTTCGAGTCGTCGACTTTCGCCATCGAGAGGACGTCGAGACGGCGATCCAGCTCCTCGACGGGGAGCTTGTCGCTGATCAGTCCCCGATCGATGACCGTCTGGCGGATTGTTTTCTTCTCCTTCAACGCCTGCTTGGCCACCGCCGCGGCCTCCTCGTAACCGATCGCCGAATTCAACGGAGTCACGATCGACGGGGAAGATTCAGCCAGCTGACGCAGGTGCTCGACATTCGCTACGAGCCCCACGACGCACCTATCAGCGAACAATCGGGAAACATTGGCCAGCAGTCGAATCGACTCCAGGACATTCCGGGCCATCACGGGGATATAGACATTCAATTCGAAGGCGCCATTACCGCCGCCCCAGGCAATAGCCGCATCATTTCCGATGACCTGCGCGGCCACCTGGGTAACAGCCTCCGGGAGAACGGGATTCACCTTCCCCGGCATAATCGAGGAGCCGGGTTGCAGATCGGGGAGTTGAAGTTCACCCAATCCGGTGAGCGGGCCGGACCCCATCCAGCGAATATCGTTGGCGATCTTGGTAAGACTGATGGCCACCGTGCGCAGCGCACCCGACAGCTCCACCAGCCCATCGCGGGCCGCCTGCGCCTCGAAATGATCCCGCGCCTCGGAGAGATGATCCACGCCGGTCGACTTCACCAGCTCCGCAACGACTTTCGCGCCGAAACCGGCGGGCGCATTGAGGCCCGTGCCGACCGCGGTCCCGCCGATCGCCAGTTCGCCCACCCGCGGCAGCGTCGCCAGCAGCCGTTCGATGCCCGCGCTCACCTGCCGGGTATAGCCACCGAACTCCTGGCCCAGCGTCACCGGCACCGCGTCCATCAGATGGGTGCGGCCGGACTTGACCGTGTACTTCCACTCCTGCGACTTGTCCAGCAGCGCCAGCCGCAGATGATCCAGCGCCGGGATCAGATCCTTGATCACCGCCTCGGTGGCCGCGAGATGCGTTGCGGTGGGGAAGGTGTCATTGGAGGACTGCGACATGTTGACGTCGTCGTTGGGGTGCACGGTGACGCCGTCCCGGGCGGCGATGCTCGCGATCACCTCGTTGGCGTTCATATTCGAACTGGTGCCGGAACCGGTCTGGAACACATCGATCGGGAACTGGTCGTCGTGGCCGCCGTCGGCGATCTCGGCGGCCGCGGCGATGATGGCGTCGGCCTTGGCCTTGTCCAGCAGCCCCAGATCGCGATTCACCGCGGCACAGGCCGCCTTCAACAGGCCGAGCGCGCGAATCTGCGCGCGCTCCAGGCCACGTCCGCTGATCGGGAAGTTCTCCACCGCCCGCTGAGTCTGCGCCCGCCACAACGCGTCGACAGGGACACGGACTTCGCCCATCGTGTCGTGCTCGATCCGGAACTGGGTCTCATCGGTCATGAAATCGACCCTATGCCCGTCCCGGACCCCGTGGGGGTGCCACGCCTGAGGCAATCCGCACACTCCCCGGGGGAATACGAAAAACCGCCCCGGTGGCACGGATCCACCGGGGCGGCAAGCTGTTTCGCAGGTCAGGGCAGCGGCGGGGTGGCGTGCTCGTCGCCGACGAAGTCCACTGACGCGTACTCGCGCAGCTTGGTCAGGCGGTGGTAGGCGTCGACCAGGCGGACCGTGCCGGACTTGGCGCGCATCACGATGGACTGGGTGTACGCGCCGCCACCGTAGTAGCGCACGCCCTTGAGCAGATCGCCGTCGGTGACACCGGTCGCGCTGAAGAACACGTCGTCACCGGAGACCAGATCGTTGGTGTTCAGGATGCGGTCGAGATCGTGGCCCGCGTCGATGGCCTTCTGCTTCTCGGCGTCGTCCTTCGGGGCCAGCTTGCCCTGCAGCGCGCCACCCAGGCAGCGCATGGCGGCCGCGGCGATGATGCCCTCGGGGGTGCCGCCGATGCCGATCAGCATGTCGACGCCGGATTCGGGACGGGCACACGCGATCGCGCCGGCCACGTCACCGTCGGAGATGAGACGGATGCGGGCGCCCGCGTCGCGAACCTGCTTCATGTAGTCGGCGTGGCGGGGGCGGTCCAGGATGCAGACGGTGAGGTCGGAGACCGAGGAGTTCTTGGCCTTCGCGACCCGGCGTAGGTTCTCCGCGATCGGGGCGGCCAGATCGATCACGTCGGCGGCGTCCGGGCCGACGGCGATCTTCTCCATGTAGAACACGGCCGAGGGATCGAACATGGCGCCGCGCTCGGCGACCGCCAGCACGGAGATCGCGCCGGGGGAGCCCTTCGCCATCAGGGTGGTGCCGTCGATCGGGTCGACCGCGAAATCCAGTTCCGCGCCGGTGCCGTCGCCGACCAGCTCGCCGTTGTACAGCATGGGCGCTTCGTCCTTCTCGCCCTCACCGATCACCACGATGCCGCGCATGGAAACGGTCGCCACCAACTGCCGCATGGCATCGACGGCCGCGCCGTCGCCGCCCTCCTTGTCACCCCGGCCGACCCAACGGCCCGCGGCCATGGCCCCGGCCTCGGTGACACGGACCAATTCCATCGCTAGGTTGCGGTCCGGTGCCTCACGGCGGCTGGATGCGGTCATGACGAGAGCCTCCTTGTTTCGTCCAAATCTGGGTAAATTGTCGCATTGCGGTTTCCGGTGCTCGGCACGTACTTACGTTTCCCGCCACCGTGAGCTCGGTCGCAGCTGTGCCCCATGGATACTGGGTGCGTGTCGTACCAAAAGCCGCGCAGTCAGAACGACTACAAGGACCTCATCTGGTCGCTCGCTCCGCTGGTGCTGATCTGCTTGGTCATCGCGGGCATCGCCAGTCAGTGCTCGTTCTCCACGGGCGGCCCCAAACAGGGTCAGATCCCGAACTTCGACGCGAAGGCGGCACTCACCGACGACGCGCGGCTCATGCCCTTCCCGATCCGGCTACCGGCACTGCCCGCCGACGGGGACGACAAGTGGACACCCAACTCCGGCAGCCACTTCACCATCACCGGAGACGGCGGTGGTGACGTCAGCACGGTCGGCTACATCACCCCGCAGGGCACCTACATGCAGCTGAGCCAGTCCAGCGCGACCGCCGACGCCATGGCCAAGAAGTACGCCCCCACCCCGAAGGCCACCGGCACCCAGCAGCACGGTGACCACATGTGGAGCATCTACGCCGAACAGGGCTCCGAGTCCGCCTGGATCGCCGACTTCGGTGACGTTCGAGTCCTGATCAAGGGCGCGGGCAACGGCGACGCCTTCGACACCCTCGCCACCGCGGTGGTGCGGGCGCAGCCGCTGCCGCGCGGTTAGTCACTCCGCCGAAGTACGGTGCGCCAGCGCATCCTCGACGCGTTTGCGCGCACCGGCCAGATGCTGTTCGCAGCGGGTGGCCAGGGCCTCGCCGCGCTCCCACAGCGCGAGCGAATCATCCAGATCCATGCCGCCCTGCTCCAGCATCTTCACCACATTGACGAGTTCGTCACGGGCGCGTTCATAGCCGAAGGTGGCGATTTCGGCGCGGTCGTCGGTCATCAGGAGTCCTTTCGGGGGGCCAGGGATTGGGCGCCGAGGGCGGCGGCGGAGATCGCGCCGTCGGCCACGCGGATGCGGAGCTGGGTGCCGGGCGGTGAATCCTCGATGGCGCGAACCACTTCGCGGTCCTTGCCGTTGACGCGCTGCACCACCGCGTAGCCGCGGGCCAGGGTGGCGGCCGGGCCCACCGCGGAAAGCTTTTCGCGCAGGTGCCGGGTGGTGGTGGATTCGCCGTTCAGCAAATGGTCGACCGCGCGCTGGGCATTGGCGCGCAGACGCTCGATCTCGTCGTGACGCTGATCCAGCAGGCGCAGCGGATCCGCCAGCACCGGGCGCGAACGCAATTGGGTCAGGGCGCGGGACTCGCGATCCACCCAGCCGCGCAGGGCGGCCGCGGCCCGGGCGCGAAGCTCTTGCAACAGCGCGGTTTCGGCGGCCGCGTCCGGCACGATGCGCTTGGCGGCATCGGTGGGGGTGGCGGCGCGCAGGTCGGCCACATAGTCCGAGATCGGATTGTCGGGTTCGTGGCCGATGGCGCTGACGATCGGGGTGGTGGCGGAAACGATCGCGCGGCACAGGGTTTCATCGGAGAACGGCAGCAGATCCTCGACACTGCCGCCGCCGCGCGCCAGCACGATCACATCCACCTCCGGATTCGCGTCCAGGGCGGCGATGGCCTCCAGGATCTGCGGCACCGCGGTCGGGCCCTGCACGGCGGTATTGCGAATCTCGAAGCGCACCGCGGGCCAGCGCTGGGTGGCGACGGTGACCACATCGTGCTCGGCGGCGCTGGCGCGGCCGGTGATCAGGCCGATGCGATGGGGCAGGAACGGGATCGGACGCTTGAGCCGCGGATCGAACAGGCCCTCCGCCGACAGCAGCGCCTTCAACCGCTCGATGCGGGCCAGCAACTCGCCGATGCCCACCGGGCGAATCTCGGTGACCCGCAACGACACCGTGCCGCGGCCGGTGAAGAACGACAGCTTGCCGTAGACGACAACCCGGCTGCCCTCCTGCAACGGCACCGCCGCACTGCGCAGCAACTCCGGATCACACGTCACCGACAACGACATGTCCGCGGCCGTATCCCGCAGCACCAGAAACGCCGTGCGCGTACCCGGCCGCACATTCATCTGGGTGATCTGACCCTCCACCCAGACCGCACCCAGCCGATCGATCCACTGCGCCACCTTCACCGCGATGGTCCGCACCGGCATCGGGTTCTCGGCGGTGGAGCTCGGCGGCTTCGCGGGCGTATCGGTGGTCACCGCACCGATTCTGTCAGTGCCCACCGACGTGGCTCACACAACGCCCCGAGACCGGAATCGCGGGGTGCCCACTCCCCGCGAATCCGGTGAACGAAACGCGCCGACCGCCCGAGCCGAAGCCCGGCCGACCGGCGCTGGTCGAACGCCGCCGCGGCGGCATGATCGGGGTCCGGGGCGGAGCCCCGAAATCTCGAGGGGTTTCAGGGGCGAAGCCCCTGAGAGTCAACGAGAGTTGTTAACCGTCGCGATCCGGTTGGTCAGCATGGTGACGAAGGGGGCGCGGTCGGTGGTCTCCTGCTCGTAGGCGAGGAGGGTGGCCAGGTCGTCCACGCTGAGCTGACGCAGACGCGCGCGCAGCTGGGCGATGGACAGGTTGGCGTAGTCGAAGCGCGCCGCCACTTCCGGCTCGGTCACCACGTGGCCGTTGTGGCCGTTGGTGGAAGCCTTTGCGGGGGCCTCGGTTTCGGTCGACTCCGGTTCGGCGGCCTCCTGCGCGGCCGATTCGGTGACAACCGGTTCGGGTTCGGCGGCAACGGGTTCGGCGACGGCCACAACGGGCTCGGCGACGGGCGCGGCGACCTCTTCGGCGGCCGGTTCCGGCTCGGTAAAGAGGTCGAAACGGCTCTGTCGTACCGATTCTGAGGCGAAGCTCGACGTTTGCTCGTCGTCCTCGTCCTCATCGAAGGTGGCCCACGCCGGCTGCTCTTCCGGCTGGTTGATCAAACGGTCGAAGACGGCGTCGCCCTTGAGAGCGAGGCTGGTCACGAACTGCTGGAGGTGCATGGTCGTCTGCAGCATCTGGCTGATCGCGGTGATCGGGAAATTGATTGCGTTGGTCGGTAGCCGACGAGTTTCCTCGAGGGCATAGACGGCAGCCCCGGCGGCGACCCGGGCCAGGAACGGAGGTCGGAACATGCCCCTAGCCTGCCCGAAACGCCGTGTGATGCAAAGGTGAGAAAGCACAAAAGGTGATTGTGACCCTAGCCTCCGCGCGAATGGGCTTCGGGTCGCACACGTATTCTGTGGGGCATGTCCTCGGCAATCCCTTTGAACGTCGGAATCGTCCGGTCGGCGGCGGGTGATGTCGACGCGCCCAAGCGAGTACTGCTCGCGGAACCGCGCGGCTACTGCGCCGGTGTGGACCGGGCGGTCGAAACAGTGGAGAAGGCGCTCGAAAAGCACGGCGCCCCCATCTATGTCCGCAAGGAGATCGTGCACAACCGGCACGTGGTGGAGACACTGCGTGAGCGCGGCGTGATCTTCGTCGACGAGACCGACGAGGTGCCGCACGGCGCGCTCGTGGTGTTCTCGGCGCACGGCGTCTCCCCGGCCGTGCACGAATCCGCGGCGGAACGCAACCTGCACACCATCGACGCCACCTGCCCGCTGGTGACCAAGGTGCACCAGGAGGCCAAGCGGTTCGCACGCGACGACTTCGACATCCTGCTCATCGGCCACGAGGGCCACGAGGAGGTGGAAGGCACCGCGGGCGAGGCGCCCGAGCACGTGCAGTTGGTCGACGGCCCGGACGCCGTGGATCAGGTCACCGTGCGTGACGAGAACAAGGTGATCTGGCTCTCGCAGACCACGCTGTCGGTGGACGAGACCATGGAGACGGTCAACCGGCTGCGGCTGCGCTTCCCCAAGCTGCAGGATCCGCCGAGCGACGACATCTGCTACGCCACCTCCAACCGGCAGACCGCGGTCAAGGCGATGGCGCCGGAATGCGATCTGGTGATCGTGGTCGGCTCGCGCAATTCGTCGAACTCGGTGCGGCTGGTCGAGGTCGCGTTGACCGCCGGGGCGCGGGCGGCCCACCTGGTCGACTACGCCCGCGAGGTCGACACCGCCTGGCTCGAGGGCGTGCGCACCGTCGGCGTCACCTCCGGTGCGTCGGTGCCGGAGATTCTGGTGGAGGGCGTGCTGGAACTGTTGGCGGAACACGGTTTCGGCTCGGTGGTGCCGGTCACCACCGCCAATGAGACCTTGGTCTTCTCCCTGCCGCGGGAACTGCGCACCGCTCGCGCATAAGTTCCGAAACGTATTCGCGCCCTCCACATTCGTTGTGGGGGGCGCGAATTGCTATTCGGATGAGGTTATTTCGTACCGGATATCCCGATTGCCGGAAATCTACGGTGAGTGTCGCTCGCATGTCGCCGAGCCGGATAAACCGGCTCAGCGTTCGATTCGGCCCGAATCGCGTTCGCGATAACGCACATTCGGGCGCGGGTGCGGCGGCACTTCGCCCGGCTGGGCGCGCCGGCGGCGGCCACCCTCGCCCGGCGCCGGATTGCGTTCCGGGGCGGCGGCGTGGCGTTCGGTGCCACGCGCGGCGGCCTGCTCGGGGCTCTGGGCGCGACGCCTGCGGCCCTCGGCCGGCGCCTGATCCGGTGCGGGCGCGGGGGCTGGCTGGGCGGCGCGGCGGCCACCCTCGGGCGGGGCGGCCCGGCGCTCACCCGTGCGGGTGCGATCGGTGGGGACCGCGCGACGCTCACCGGTGCGCGGCGCGTCGGTCGGCACGGCCCGGCGCTCACCCGTGCGCGGTGCGTCGGTGGGGACGGCGCGGCGCTCGCCGGTGCGGGGCGTCTCGCCGTACTGGGCGCGGCGACGGCCCTCGGTGGCGGCGGGGGCGGCCTGCTCGGGGTTCTGGGCTCGACGCCTGCGGCCCTCGGCGGGCGGCCGGTTCGCGCCTACCCGGGGCGGCCCGGCGGCGACCCGGCCGGTCGCGCCGCGACGCGACGCGCGGGTGGCATCGGGCTCCGCGGCATCGGCCTCGGGGTCGGCGTCCGCGGCGGCACGGAAACGTCGTCTGGCAGGGTCCTTGGGATCGGTGGCGCGGGTGCGCTGGGCGCGGGCCGTGCCCGCACGGCCGGCGCGGGCGCGGGCCTTGCGCGGCTCGGCGCTCGAACCGGACTTGCTCTCGCGGCGGTGCAGCGCGATGCGGATCGCACCGATGATCAGCACCAGCACGGTGGCCAGGGCCATGGTGGGGAAGCGGTTCACCAGCGGGATGGCCAGATTCAGCAGGATCTCCCGCACCTTGAGGCTGGCGGACCCCATTAGGAGTTGGTAGAACACCGGCACCGCGAGGAACAGCAGCAGCGGCGGTAACACGAGGGTGGTGAACAGTCCCCGGTAGCGGACCACGAGGGTCGCCAGGACGCAGCCGATCACATAGAAGGTCGCGAAGGTGTGCGTGAGGTCGTCACCGCCGTTGGCGTCGATCAGAAACCCGATGAACGTGCACGTCACAGCGATCAGGACGGCGACTCCGGCCGGGACGCCGGGAACCGACGGCAGGATCGAACGGTGCGACGGGGGCACCTCGGTTCGCTCGCGTTGGGTAACTGCCACGTCAAGCACACTAAGGCATATCCGTGTTTCGCGAGGCAGGCGACATCACGCGGGTATGCGGAATCGCATGAACCCGGCGATAGCTATGGCATCGGAGCGCCAATACCGAGCGGTTGCTCAGGCATCACCTCCGTCCACTCCGGCGAGTCGATGATCGACCTCGTCGAACCCCACCGCACGCGGCCAGGATTCGACCCGCCGGATCTCCGGGACCGGGGCATCGGCGATGTCCAACTCGTGCAACTTGCGGGCGGTCACCATGACCCGGGACTCCACCGAGGCCACCGTGTGGTTGAACGCGTCGACCGCCTTGCCCAGCTGCGAACCCAGCCGGTCCAGATGACGGCCGGTGGTACTGAGCCGGGTGTAGAGCTCCCGGCCCAGCTGCTGGACCACCGCCATGTCCTCCGAGATCGCCTCCTGCCGCCAGCCCAGAGCGACCGTGCGCAGCAGGGCGATGAGTGTGGTGGGAGTCGCAAGGACCACATTGCGACCGAAGGCGTATTCGAGCAGTCCCGAATCGGAAGTCAGCGCCGCATCCAGGAACGGATCGCCGGGCACGAACAGCACCACGAACTCCGGGGACGGATCGAAGGCGGCCCAGTACTCCTTGGCGGCCAGCTGATCCACGTGATTGCGCAGATGCCGGGCATGGCGGGCGAGGTGCCCGTCGCGTTCACGCGGCTCCTCGGTGGCGGCAGCGTCCAGGTAGGCGGCGCAGGGCACCTTGGCGTCCACCACGATCTGCCGGCCGGCCGAGAGCCGCACCACCAGGTCCGGCCGCACCACGGTGTCGCCGCGGCGGGTCACCTGGGTGTCGAAATCGCAGTGCTTGGCCATGCCCGCCAGTTCGACCACTCGCTCCAGTTGGATCTCGCCCCAGCGGCCGCGCACCTGGGGCGCGCGCAGGGCGGCCACCAATTGGCCGGTTTGCGTGGACAACTGGTGGGAGGTGCGCTGCATGCCCGCGACCTGTTCGCGCAGGCCGGAATACGCGTTGATGCGGTTGTGCTCGACCTCCTGAATGTGGCGATTCAGATTGCCGACCGCCTCCCGCAGCGGTTCGACCAGCGTGCCGATGGCGTGCGACTGCCGCCGGGCCGCGTCCTCGCTGGCCGCGCCGAGTGACTGCCGCAACAATCGCTCGTTGTCCCGCATGGCGGCCAAGCGCGCCTCGGCCACCGCCGCCCGCTGTCCCGCGCGCGCGGCATGCCCGAGCCAGCCCAGGGCCAGCCCCGAAACGAACACCAAAAGCAGCGCGAACAGCATCGGTGCGGTCATGGCACGAGATAGTGCCCTAACCCACCGACAAGGTGGTGAATCTGGCACCGGTGCGGCGCTTTTGGCCGCAAGGTTGCGGTGCGGGGGTGCGAAGTTGTGCCGGATGTATCGAGGGCATGTGTGTTTGTCGGCGGAATCGCCTAGCGTTCTTCGGCATGCGGATCCTGCACACCTCCGACTGGCATATCGGGCGCACCTTTCATGGCGTCGATCTGCTGAACGATCAGGAGAGTGCACTGCGGGCCATTGCGGAATTGGTGACGGCGCAGCGGGTGGACGTGGTCGTATTGCCGGGGGACGTGTACGACCGTTCCATTCCGAGTGCGGATGCGATTGCGGTGTGCAATCGGGGACTCGAGGCAATTCGGGCGGCGGGCGCGGCCATTGTCGCCACCTCCGGCAATCACGACTCGCCGACTCGGCTCGGTGCGCTCGGGAGTTTCGCGGCGGCGGGCGGATTGCATTTGCGCTGCCGAATCGCGGATGTGGCGCGGCCGGTGCTGCTGTCGGACGAGTTCGGTGAGATTGCGTTCTACGGCATTCCCTATCTGGAGCCGGAGATCACTCGGGTGGAATTGGGGGTGCCGCAGGCCCGTTCGCACGCCGAGATCCTGGATGCCGCGATGACGCGGGTGCGCGCCGATCTCGCGCAGCGGGCGGGGACGCGGTCGGTGGTGCTCGCGCACGCCTTCGTGGTGGGCGGCGAGGCGACCGGGTCGGAGCGGTCGATTTCGGTCGGCGGGGTGGAGACCGTGCCGCAGTCGGCGTTCGACGGCATCGACTATGTGGCGCTCGGTCACCTGCACTCCGCGCAGACGCTGTCGGAGTCGGTGCGCTACTGCGGTTCGCCGCTGCCGTATTCGTTCGGGGAGCGCTCGCATCGCAAGGCGGTGTGGATCGTGGAGTTGGACGCCGCCGGGCTGTCCGCCGTCACTCGCCACGATCTCCCAATCGTGCGCGGGCTGTCGCAACTGTCAGGCCCCCTGGAAACCCTCCTGGATTCGCCGCAGTACGCCGAAGCCGAATCCCACTATGTCTCGGCCACCCTGACCGACGAGGCGCGCCCCGTGGACGCGCTGCGCCGCCTGCGTGATCGCTTCCCGCACGCCGTCCACGTGGAATGGCAGCGGCCCGAGGGCAATCCGGAACTGCGCTACCGCGAACGCGTCCACGGCCGCCGCGACACCGAGATCGCCGAAAGCTTCCTCGCCGACGTCCGCGGCACCCCGACGCCCGGCGAGATGACCTGGCTCGAACGCGCCCTCTCCGCCGCCACCCGCGAAAAAGAAGGCCCCCTACGTATTTCCGCGGCGCGCGAGGACTCGCCGGTCGCGGTGGTCGATCCTCAGGTGTCTGCTGTGGCCACGGTGCCCGAGGCGGCGGTCTCGACCGCTGCCGAGGCGGCGCGGGTGGTGAGTGCGGCCGGTTTCGACGGGTCGGTGCGTGGAGTGGATGCGGCGGAGGCGGATGCGGCGCTCGGGTTGTTCGATGTGGCCGAATTCGGACTGGAGCCGGGTGAAACGGATGAGTCTGCCGGTGGGCTGACCGCGTGAGCGTCCAGGCGCGGGGTCGCGACTTCGGAGCGTGGGATGTTTGATCTTGGGGCACAGGGTGTTTCGGCGTGTCCTGCCGGTGCCCGCGGGTGCCGGGTTGTTGGATGGGTCGTGGCGTTGAGGGAAGGGGGCGTCGGGTGCGGCTGCATCGCTTGGAGCTGACGGCGTTCGGGCCGTTCGCCGAGACGGCCGTGGTGGATTTCGACGAGCTCGGGGCGGATGGGCTGTTCCTACTGCACGGGCAGACCGGGGCCGGGAAGACCACGGTGCTCGACGCCATCGCGTTCGCGCTCTACGGCAAGGTGCCGGGCGCGCGGGCGGAGAGCAAGCGGCTGCATTCCGATCACGCGGATCAGCAGACGCCGCCGCGGGTGCTGCTGGAGGCCACGCTCGGTGGTCGGCGACTGCGCCTGATTCGCTCGCCCGAATTCCAGCGGCCCAGCAAGCGCGCCAAATCCGGCTTCGTGGACGTGAACGCGGCCGCCACCCTGGAGTGGCTCGACGGCCGTGGGCAGCACCTGTCGCGCATCCCCGATATCGGCGACGAGGTGCTGCGCCTGCTCGGCATGAGTGCCGACCAGTTCTTCCAGGTCGTGCTGTTGCCGCAGGGCGATTTCGCGCGATTCCTGCGGGCCGACAACGAGGATCGCGAGAAGCTGCTCGAAAAGCTCTTCGACACCGAGCGTTTCGGCACCGCCGAACAATGGCTGGTCGACAAGCGCAAGGCGAGCACCGCCGACCTCGAGACCCGCAAACACGGCATCGACAAGCTGATCGCCCAGGTAGGCACCGCTGCCGGGCTGCCCACCACGGAGACCGGCTCGACCGATTCTGTCGGCTGGTCGCAGTCTCTGCTGGCCGCCGCCCGCACCAACCGCACCGATACGGCCGCCGAACTGGCCCGGCACCAGCAGGATTCGACCCGCGTGCGCGCCGCTGCCGAGGCCGAGCGCCGCCGTCACGAGTTGTTCCGCCGCCGCACCGCGGCCCGAGCCCAGCTCGCCGACTTCACCGCCACCGCCGACCAGCGTGCCGCCCGCCAAACCGAACTCGACCGCGCCCGCCGCGCCGAACCCGTCGCCAACGCTCTGGCCGAGGCCCGTGCCGCCGCCGTCACCCTGCGCCGCCGCACCGACGACGCCACCCGCGCCGCCGAACAACTCGCCGACCGCCTCCTCGACCCGGCCACCGCCGAGCTTCCCGGAACCACCTGGGCCGCAGCCGATCTGGCCGAGACGGAGCTCGTGGGCACCGACCTGGCCGCCGACCTCGCCGACATCGAACCCCTTGATCACGGTGTCGATCAGACCGAATCCGCCTCGGATCCCGGCGATCCGGCCGTCGATCGACTCCATCGGCCGCTTCCCGGCTGCGTCGACTCATCGCCCCGGGCGGATCATGCCCATGGTTCGGGCCAGGGCGAAACGCGCAATGGTCGCGGTCCTGGAGCTGACGGCGCACGGCCCGGCGCCGGGCTGGAATCGGCGGTGCAGCGGTGGAGTGCGCAGGTCGGGGCGTTGGATGAGGTGCAGGCCGATGCGGATTCGGCTACGCGTTTGACGCGGGAGCTGGCTGGGCTGCGTACCGAGCAGGCGGAATTGGATGCGCGGGCGGGCAAGCTGGCTGTGCGGCTGGGGAAGTTGCCGGAAGCCGTTGCCGGGGTGGAGGTTCGGTTGCGTGGGGCCGCGGATGCGGCGGCCGCGCTGCCCGGGCTCGGGGCGGAATGTCAGCGGTTGCGCACGTCGGCCACCGCGGCGGTCGAATTGGACCGTAAGCGTGACGAGTTGACGCGTGCCGAGGCGGCGTTCGAGAAGGCGCGGGCCGCGCACGAGCAGGCATGGCGACGCACGCAAGCACTGCGTGAACAGCGCATGGCCGGAATGGCGGGGGAGCTGGCGGGAAGCTTGGTCGAGGGTGAGCCCTGCACCGTGTGCGGGTCGCTCGCGCATCCGGATCCGGCGCAACCGGCCCAGCACGCCGTGTCCAAGACCGACGAGGACGCGGCCCTGACTGCCGAGCGCAAGACCGAAGCCGGGCGGGAGCGGGCCGGGCAACTGGTGGCCGAGTTGGAGCGGGCCGTCGAGGTGCTGGTCGAGCGCGGCGGCGCGGTGGATCGGGCGGAACTGGCTGCCGCGCTGGATGATTCGACTCGGCGATTCACCGAGGCGCAGCGGGTGGCGGTGCTGGTGGACGGTCTCACCGCCGAGCTGAACGCACTGCGGGCGGATCAGGTGCGGCTGCAGGACGAGGCGCGCGAATGTGAAAGCCGCGGCAGCGCAACGCTGGAACGGATCGTCGCCACCGATCGGCGACTGGCCGAACTCACCGAGCGGCTGCTGGCGGCCGCCGGAGCCGACGGCACCGTCGATAAGCGGCGGGCGCGACTGGCGGCGCTGGTCGAGGAGGCGGGCGCGGTGCGCGCGGCCCGCGTCGAGGCCGTCACGGCTCGTGAGCAGGTCGCCGCAGCAGCGGTACGTGTCGAGAGGCTCTCCTACGAAGCGGGTTTGGTGGATTCCGCGCCGCCGGTGATGGGGGAGACCGGACCGGATTACACCGTGCTCGGTGAATACGCGCGCGCCGTGGATGCGGCGTCGCGGACGTCCGTGCAGCAGTCGGCGCTCGAAGAGGAGTTGGTGGCCGCCGACCGGGCGCGCGCCCACGCCGAAGCGGTACTGGCCGAGCCGGACATCCGGGCGGTCGGCGAGGCCGAGCCGGGCGATCTGCGGGCGCTGGAAGAGGCAGTGGCACAGGCAGAGTCGGCGCTGAACCGGGCCGTGGCCGCGCACGCCGAGGCCGACCGGCGGGCGAAGGATCTCGAGGGCTTGTGCACCCAGCTCGGCACGGCCGTCGACCGTGTCGCGCCGTTGCAGCGTGCCCATGAGGAGCTTGCCCGCCTGGCCGAGGTTGTGGCCGGCCGTGGAGAGAACAACCGCCGCATGTCCCTGCGTTCCTACGTGCTGGCCGCCCGGCTCGAAGAGGTGGCGCTGGCCGGTTCGGTCCGTCTGCGCCGAATGTCGGGTGGCCGTTACGAATTCGTCCATACCGACGTCGCGGGCCCGCGTGGCCGCCGCGGCGGCCTGGGCCTGGACATCCGCGATGACTACACCGGCGCGATCCGCCCCGCCAAAACCCTCTCCGGCGGCGAAACCTTCATGGCCTCACTGGCTTTGGCCCTCGGCCTGGCCGACGTGGTGTCCGCCGAATCCGGCGGCCTGGTCATGGACACCCTCTTCATCGACGAGGGCTTCGGCAGCCTCGACGCCGACACCCTCGACGCCGTCATGGGCGTCCTCGACGAACTTCGCTGCGGCGGCCGCGTAGTCGGCGTAGTCAGCCACGTCGACGAAATGCGCCAACGCATCCCCAGCCGCCTCCACGTCATCCGCGGCCGCACCGGCTCCCGCCTCGAAACCTCGGTCGGCGCGTAGCACCCGGCCGGGTGGCCGCGGGCATCGTCATCCACAGCCCACAGCCCACAGCCCACAGCCCACAGCCCAACGGTCCGGGGCTCCACGGCCACAGCCTTACCCGGTGCCGTCCGATGCTTTGCGGAAGACTCCCGACGAGGGGTTCAGGCCTGGACGGGGCGGTAGCGGATCTGGGCGCGGGCTCGGGCCTTGGCGGCTTCTGTTTCGCGGTCCTTGGGTGGGGCGGTGGTGGTCAAACCCGCCAGTAGTCGCGCGGTGGCGGTGGTGATTTCTTCGACGGCCAGGTCGAAGGCGGGCTGGTTGGCCTGGGAGGGTTTGGTGGTTCCGCTGATCTTGCGGACGTATTGCAGGGCGGCCGCGTGTACCTCGTCCGGGGTGGCAGGCGGCTCGAAGTTGTGCAGGGTGTGGATATTGCGGCACATGATCGCCACGGTACGCCCGGGCACCGACGCGCCCGGGCGGACGCCGTTCAGGCGGACGTCGCCGCGGCGGTCTCGTGGTCGAGCAGCCAGCGTTTGATGGGCAGGCCGTAGCGGAAGCCGCCGAGCGTGCCGTCGGTGCGCAGGACGCGGTGGCAGGGCACGAAGAGGGCGGCCGCGTTGCGGGCGCAGGCGTTGGCGGCGGCGCGGGTGGCGGCGGGGCGACCCGAGACGACCGCGAACTCGGTGTAGGTGATCGGATCCCCGGCCGGGACCTTGCGCAGGATCTCCCAGGCGTGGGTGAGGAACGGGCCCGAGACTTGCCGGACGGTTATGGCGTCGATGGCCGTCAGATCGCCCTCGTGATACGCGGTGATGGCGCGCGAGACCACGCCCAGCGAGTCGCGTTCGCGCAGCGAGCCGGGCCGGATGGTGGGGTGGATGAGCGCGCGCAACGCTTCGGGATCGGTGATCCAGCCGGAGGCCAGGACCACGCCGTCCCCGTCCACCAGGGCGGTGAACGGTCCGGCGGGCGTCTCGGCGGTGGCGAAATCTGCGGTGGTGGTGGGTTTTCCGGTGTTCACTGCGGTGTCCTCCGGTTCGGTGCGGATGCCTTCGGCTCGGGGTGGGCGAGCGCGTATTTCCACAGGTGCATGGTGAGGTAGGAGCGCCAGGGCGCGAAGCGGGCGGTGTCGGTGAGATCCACGCCCAGCAGGCTCGCGCCGCGGCGCACGATCAGGTCGGAGTGCAGCAGCACGTCCGGGTCGGCGAGCAGGCGCATGGTGACATAGTCGGCGGTCCAGGGGCCGACGCCGTCCAGGGCGAGCAGGTCGCGGCGCAGGTCACCGGCGGTGCGGCCGGAGTGCAGCACCAGGTCGCCCGCGGCCAGCGCCTTGGCCGCGCCGACAATGGCTTCCACCCGCCGGCTCGGCCCGGTCAGCACTTCGCTGCCGCGTTCGGCGATGGTTTCGGCGGTGGGGAACAGGTGCGGGATCGGCCCGTCGATGGCCTCGCCCAGGCCCTGGACCAGTCGCGCGGTGTGCGTGTTGGCGGCCGCCACGGAGATCTGCTGCCCGATCATGGTGCGCAGCAGCAACTCCGGGCCGTCCATGCAGCCCGGGACTCGGATGCCGCCGGGTAGGGAATGCGTGATCCCCTGCTGCGGTGGGGTTTCCGCCATGCCCGCGGCCAGCGCCTCGTCGATGCCGATCGGGTCGGCGTCCAGGTCGAGGAAGTGCCGGATGCGCGCCACCGTGGGCGCGAGATCGCGCATGTCCTGCAGTGTCAGCGAGGCCCGCACGTGACCGGGTTGCACGGACAGTCGAATGGTGGTGTGGCCGTGCGGGGTTCGCAGACTGCGACTGTAGATCCCGTTCTCCCACAGTTCCAGCCCGGCGACGGTGTGTGCGGACAGGAACCATTCCAGCCAGGTCTTGTCGAGCGGCTCCCGGTAGGGCAGTCGCAACGTCAGCAGCCCGTTGGTGGCGGGGACGGTGTCGCCGTTGCGGCGGCGGGATTCCTCGCGCAGCGTGGTCGGGCTGACCGCGAACACCTCGCGCACGGTGTCGTTGAACTGCCGGATACTGGCGAACCCGGCCGCGAAGGCGATGTCCGACATGGACAGTCGCGTGGTCTGGATCAGCAGTCGCGCGGTGTGCGCGCGGTGTGCCCGCGCCAAAGCCAGTGGGCCCGCACCGAGTTCGCTGGTGAGCACCCGAGTCAGCTGCCGCTGCGAGTAGCCGAGGGCGCCCGCCAGCGCGGGCACGCCGCCGCGTTCGATGACGCCGTCGCCGATCAGGCGCATGGCCCGCGAGGCCAGATCGGCGCGTGTGTTCCACAGCGGTGACCCGGGTGCGGCGTCGGGCAGGCAGCGGCGGCAGGCCCGGAACCCGCTCTGCTGCGCGGCGGCGGCCGTGGGCAGGAAGGTGACGTTGGTTCGTTTGGGGGTGATGGCCGGACAGGAAGGGCGGCAATAAATTCCGGTGGTGCGCACCGCTGTCACGAAATGCCCGTCGAACCGAGCATCCCGGGTCGCCACGGCGCGGTAGCAACGCTCGAAATCCAATTCGTTCGCACTCACGGAATCCACCTTGTCAGCCGCCGCGCCCCGCCGCTAGCGGAAATCCGCCATCACCGTCGGCGGAAATCCGCCAGTGGGGTCCGGGCCTGGTCAGAGGATTTCGAGCGGGATCAGCAGCAGCGGTTGCCGGGATTCTTGGCGGCCGCGTCGTGCCGGTCGCGCCAGTAGTCGCGCTCGGAGGGGATCTCGCAGCCGGGGTGTTGGAGCCGCCGGTGCTGGACGTAGCGCTGGTAGTCGTTGCCGCCGAGGATCGAGTTGAACCACCAGGCAATGGCTTTCAGGGCCCGTAACAGGGCGAGCCCCGTCGACCGCAGGAGGCCTGCGGTCGACGGGGCGTCGGGGGTACTCATCACGTCGGTGACTCTGTGCTCGTCACGTCAGTGACTCAATGCGCCGGCGGTGCCCGGTGCGCGGATCTTGCCCTCGGCGACCAAGGTGTCCCATTCCTGCTGGACCTCCTTCTCCGCCTTGGTCGCGATGAACCCGCTCGGACCGAAGATCTTCGACGGCTCCTCCGGGCTTTCACTGGTATCGCCGCCACCGGCTCGCAGCGCCCGGGCGGCAGCCCACACGCCGACCACGGCCACGATCAGCACCAGCACGGCGAAGACGATCGAGAGCGTGCCCTGGATCCAGGTGTTGCGGACGATCTTGTCCATGTCCGAGGCGGTCTTGGCGTTGGAGCACAGCTTTCCGGCCTGCTGCGCGGTCACGCAGATGTGGTGCAGCTTCCAGTAGCCGATCTTCGGATCGCCGGAGAAGATCTTCTGCCAGGACGCGGTCATGGTCACCAGCAGATCCCAGACCAGCGGAAGCGCCGGAATCCAGGCCCATTTCACCAGGCCCTTCTTCACCACGATCACCAGTACGACCGTCAGCGCGATGGCCGCCAGCAACTGGTTCGAGATGCCGAACAGTGGGTACAGGGTGTTGATGCCGCCGTTCGGATCGGTGACGCCCATGAGCAGCACCGAACCCCACAGCGCGACCACGATGGCGGAGCAGATGATCACGCCCGGCCACCACGACGGATCCTTGAACTTCTTGGCGCCCGGCAGGTTGCCGATGGAGTCCGAGAGCATGAAGCGCGCGACACGGGTGCCCGCGTCGATGGTGGTGAGGATGAACAGCGCCTCGAACATGATCGCGAAGTGGTACCAGAACGCCTTGAGTCCGCTACCGCCGATGAACTTGTGCATGACCTCCGACATGCCGACCGCCAGGGTCGGCGCGCCACCGGTGCGGGAGACGATGCTCTTCTCGCCGACGCCCGTCGCGGTATCCGTGATCTGCTGCGTGGTGATCGGATCACCCTTGAGGCCAAGGCTGTTCACGTAGGTCGCGGCCTTGTCCGCCGAGCCGCCGGTGAGTCCGCCGGCCGCGTTCATGGCGAAGTACAGGTGCTGATCCAGGATGCTGGCCGTGATGATGGCCATGACCGCCACGAACGACTCCATCAGCATGCCGCCGTAGCCGATCATGCGCGCCTGCCGCTGCTTCTCGAGCAGCTTGGGCGTGGTGCCCGAG
This sequence comes from Nocardia heshunensis, assembly GCF_054782115.1. Taxonomy (NCBI): domain Bacteria; kingdom Bacillati; phylum Actinomycetota; class Actinomycetes; order Mycobacteriales; family Nocardiaceae; genus Nocardia; species Nocardia heshunensis. The sequence continues at coordinate 318,490 of NZ_BAAGTC010000002.1, forward strand.
GACACCAGCGCGTGGAATCCGGACAGCGCGCCACACGCGATGGTGATGAACAGGAACGGGAACAGGCTGCCCGCGAACGACGGTCCGTTGGAGTTGCTCGCGAACTGGGAGACCGCGGGGGCCTTCAACACCGGCATGGTGACCACGACGCCCACGGCCAGCAGCGTGATGGTGCCGATCTTCATGAAGGTGGACAGGTAGTCGCGCGGGGCGAGCAGCAGCCACACCGGCAGCACCGAGGCGATGAAGCCGTAGATGATCAGCATCCAGGAGATGGCGGTGCCCGACAGGGTGAACCAGTCCTGGCCCCAAGCGGATTGGGAGACGGGGTTGCCGAGCAGGATGGCCAGCAGCAACAGCGCGAAGCCGATGACCGACACCTCGCCGACCTTGCCCGGTCGGAAGAAGCGCAGGTACAGGCCCATGAACAGGGCGATCGGGATGGTCATCGAGATGGAGAAGACACCCCACGGACTGCCGCCGGTAAGCACGCCGGTCTTCGGATCCGGGGTCGCCGCAAGGGCGTTCACCACCACGATGCCGAGCACGGCCAGCAGGATCATCATGATCACCAGCACGGCGACGATGGCCGCGATGCCGCCGACCAGGCCCAGTTCCTCGCGGGCCATCTGGCCGAGGGTGCGGCCGCGGCGCTTCACCGAGGCCCACAGCACCAGATAGTCCTGCACCGCGCCGGCGAACACCACGCCGACGATGATCCAAATGGTGCCGGGCAGGTAGCCCATCTGCGCGGCGAGCACGGGGCCGACCAGCGGGCCCGCGCCGGCGATGGCGGCGAAGTGGTGGCCGAACAGGACGCGGCGGTCCATCGGCATGTAGTCGCGGCCGTTCTCCATGGCCTCGGCCGGAGTGGCGACGTCGTCGCGCGGCTTGGTGATCTTGTATTCGATGAGCCGGGCGTAGAACTGGTACGCGAGCACATAGGTGCAGATGGCGGCGACCACGATCCACACCGCGTTGACGTTCTCCCCGCGCATGAAGGCGAGGACTGCCCAGGCGATCGCGCCGATCACGGCGATGGCGAGGAAGATGCCCTTCTTCGCCGAGGACATGGGCGTCCGGTCCACGACGCCTACCGGAGGCAGGTCGGGATCCGTCCGGAGTAATTCGATGGTCGCCATGCGCCAACTCTCCCGTGCGGTACTGCGGTTCTCACTGAAATCGGTCTCAACGTAGCCCAACCGACATGCGCCTGAATCGGCTTTGACCAGCCGTTCACCTCATGTCGTACCGCCGGGTTCGGTTGGCCGGGGGGACGCTGCGGTCGGCTCGCTGGGGTGATGCGAACCGACCGGACACCCGCGAGTTCGCGTGTTTGCCGCGTGTCGCAGATTGCTCCCCGTATGCTGCCATGCTGGTTCGAGATCTACGTCACTGTGGTCCTTTAGTTCGTTTAGTTCACGGAGATATATCTTTGGCGAGCGACTCGGCGGCCCCTCCCTTCGGCATCGATCGGCGTACCCTGTTGCGCTCCGGTGCGCTGGCCGCACTGCTCGCGGCCGGAGGCTGTGCCGGCGGGGACGACGACGCGGTCACCTTCTTCTTCCAAGCGCGGCCCGAAGAGGCGCGGGCGCGGCTGCGGATCATCGACGAATTCCAGCGGCGGCGACCGGATATCAAGATCCGGACCATCATGTCCGGGCCGGATCCGTTGCAGCAGATGCTCACCTACTGTGCGGGCGGCAAATGCCCGGACGTGCTGATGGCGTGGGAACTGCTCTACGCCGGGCTGGCGGATCGGGGCGTGCTGGTCGACCTGCGCGAATTCCTCGACAAGGAACCGGATTACGCGGCGACACTGCGGGCCGACGGGTACGCGACGCTGCGCGACACCTTCGTGTGGGACGGCGGGCAGTACGCGCTGCCGGAGCAATGGTCGGGGGTGTTTCTCTACTACAACCGGAAGCTGTTCGACGAGGCTGGGATTCGGCCGCCCGGCAGTTGGTCCGACGCCTGGACCTTCGACGAATTCCTTTCGGCCGCCACGACCCTGACCCATCGCGATACCGACGGCCGCACCCGGCAGTGGGGGTTCGTGGACGCCTGGGTGCCGTACTTCTCGGCCGCCTGCTTCGGCATGAACAACGGCACCGAATGGTTCAGCCCACCGGTGCGGCCCACCCGCACCAACCTCGGGGATCCGCAGTTCGCGTCCGGACTGCAGTTCTACGCCGATCTGGCCGTGCGCCATCGGGTCGCGCCCAGTGTCGCCGACCGGCAATCGGTTTCGGCGCAGGACCTGTTCCGCAGCGGGCGGGCCGCCATGCTCATGGGCGGGCACTGGCTGTACTCGGAATTCACCGGGCGCGACGGGCTCGACTTCGATGTGACGGTGCTGCCGGTCGGGCCACACGGCGGGCCGGGGGCGATCACCGATATCGGGAGTACCGGGCTGGCCATTGCCGCCGCCAGCCCGCGGCGCGAACAGGCTTGGGAATTCGTGAAATTCGCGACCGGCCCGGAGGGTCAGGCCATCATCGCCGAGTCGGGGCTGTTCGTGCCGGTGCTGCGATCGGCGATGCAGTCGCCGGGATTCGCGGCGGCGCATCCCACGCTGCGCAACCTTCAGGTCTTCACCGAGGGGCCCGAGCATTCCCGGCCGCTGGCGGTGACGCCGTTGTGGGGCAAGGTGGAAGCGTTGTTGGAGCGCGGGTGCAACAAGGTGCTGCGCGGGGCGGCGACGGCGGAGTCGCTGGGCGGGCAGACCAGTGCCGATATCGATCAGCTGCTGCGGGCGGCGGTATGAGGCTCGAACGGCGGCGGGCGCGGGCCGGAAGGCTGTTCGTGGCACCGAATCTGGCTGCCATCCTGGTGTTTCTGCTGTTCCCGCTGGGGTTTTCGCTGTATCTGAGCTTCCACTCGTGGGATCTGTTCAGTCCGCCGCGATTCGTCGGAGTCGCGAACTATCGGCGGCTGTTCACCGACGACCCGCTGTTCTATATCGCCCTGCGCAATACGGCCGTGTTCACGCTGCTGACCTTGGTGCCGACGGTGGTGATCAGCCTCGCGGTGGCCGGGCTGCTGAACCGGAAACTGCGGGGGATCGGGGTGTTCCGGACATTGGCGTTCCTGCCGCTGGTGGCATCGACCGTGGCCATGGCGGTGGTGTTCCGCTTCATCCTCGCCAGCGACGATGGGCTGGCCAACACGCTTTTGGGCTGGGTCGGGCTCGGTCCCGTACCGTGGCTGACCGATCCGACGTGGGCGATGGTGTCGCTGAGCCTGGTCACCGTGTGGAAGTCGGTGCCGTTCGCCACCGTCATCCTGCTGGCCGCCATGCAGGGCGTGCCCGAAAACCTGTACGAGGCAGCGAAAATGGATGGCGCCGGTGCGCTGCGGCGCTTCTCCTCGATCACCGTCCCGCTGATCCGTGGCGCACTGTCGTTCGTACTGGTGATCACCGTCATCAACTCGGTGCAGGCCTTCGATCAGGCGTTCGCCCTCACCGGTAGCAACGGTGGCCCCGAGACCGGCACCTACGTGCTGGGAATCATGCTGTTCCAGAACGCTTTCCGGTTCTACGAGGTCGGCTACGCCTCCGCGCTGGCCTGGGTGATCTTCGCAATCCTGCTGGCCTTCACCGTGATTCAGCAGTGGCTGTCCCGCCGCGCGGAGGCCGACCTGTGAACCGCCGCGTGACCACCGCCGTACTCGGCTACCTCGCCCTCGTTCTGGTGGCCTGGTGCGCCCTGACCCCGATCCTGTGGTCGATCTCCGCCTCCCTGAAGGGCGAGGGCGAACTCAGCGGAACCGCCCCCCTGCCCGCCCATCCCCAATGGTCCAACTACCGAGACGCTTTCGACGCCATCCCCCTCGGCCGCATGCTCCTCAACACCGTCTTCTACGCCGCGTGTGTCACCGCCGGCCAAGTCTTCTTCTGCTCCCTGGCGGGCTACGCCTTCGCCCGCCTCCGCTTCCCCGGCCGCGAGTTCCTGTTCGTCGGCTACCTCGCCACCCTCATGGTGCCCCTGACCATCACCGTCATCCCCCAATTCCTGCTCATGCGAGCCTTCGGCTGGATGGACACCCCCTGGTCAATGATCGTCCCCGGCCTCTTCGGCAGCGCCTTCGGCACCTACCTCATGCGCCAGTTCTTCCGAACCCTCCCCATGGAATTGGAGGAAGCCGCCATCCTCGACGGCTGCACCCCCTGGCAAATCTATTGGCGCATCCTGCTACCCCACGCCCGCCCCGCCGTCATGGTCCTGGCCGTCCTCACCTGGATCACGGTCTGGAACGACTTCCTCTGGCCCCTGATCATGATCCAACGCAACGAATACGCCACCGCCACCCTCGGCCTGGTCCGCCTCCAAGGCCAATACTCCACCAACTGGCCCCTCCTCATGGCCGCCGCCACCGTCCTCCTCCTCCCCCTCCTCCTCATCTACGCCGTAGCCCAACGCGCCTTTGTTCGCGGCATAGCCCTCTCCGGCGTCGGCGGTCGCTAAATTGGTAGGGGTGGCCAACTATGTGGGGTGGCGGGCTGGGTGTGGGGTTCTCGCTGTGGTGGCGTCGATCGGGGTGATGTCGGTCGCGCCGGGGGTGGGGTGGGCCGAGGATCCTCCGGGGGAATCGGAGGGGGTGTTGCCGCCTTCGCTGGTGGTGGCGATTCAGCGGGATTTGGGGATGGATGCGGGGGAGTATCTGCGGCGGGTGGATTCGGCTCAGCGGCAGGCGGGTTCGGGGATTGATGGGGTGGCGCGGCTTGCCGGTGCGGATGGTGCGCAGGTTGCCGGGGGTGATCGGTTTCTGACCGATGCCGGGTATGCCTGTTCGTGGGCGTTCAATGCCGTTGACTCCGAGGGGAATCCGGCTGTGATCACTGCCGGGCACTGTGATGCGGCGACCGAGAAGGAGGATCGGCCGGATACTCGGGGGCAGACTTTCGATCTCACCCCGGCGCTGAAGCGCGGGGAGCAGACCGGGGCGTTCGAGAAGTCGGTGATGGACGGTGTTCGTGACTACGCCGTCGTGCGCATTGCCGAGCCGTTTCAGGATTCGTTCCGCAACAACCTGATTCGCGGTATCGACGGCACGGTGCCGATCACCGGCGTCGGCTATCCCGTTGTCGGCGAGCCGGTGTGCAAGGCCGGTGCCACTACCGGCTTCACCTGCGGCGTCATTCTCAGTGTCGACCAGCCCGACCCGCTGCGGCCGCCTATCCGCTTTACCCACACTGCTTTGTCCCTGCCTGGAGACAGCGGTGGTGCGCTTTTCTCCGGAAGCCTCGCCATAGGCATTGTCAGTCGTGGCGGATACACCGACGATCCGTCTCAATACCCCACCGACAAACCGGATCCCGTGAATGCGGTACTCCCGGCCCCGCTCGACCAACTGGCCAAACGCCTCCTGGCGGGCGACGGTCAACCGGCCTTCGAACAGCTCTCCCCGCTGATCGATGCCGTACTCCGCGCCTACCCTCAGCTCACGATGATCGCCCAATCCATCGCCGACGTCATGGTCGAGAACCCGGGTCTCCGACTCCGCACCGAATGAGCCCGGAAATCCGGATGTCGGTCAGCAGAATGTGATCAGGGTGTTGTTGGCGAGGGATACTCGGGCGTTCTCGAACAGGGTGAGCCAGACGAGGCGTTCGCGGCTGAGCGGGTGGTCGTCCTCGGCCTCGTGGAGTGCGGTGGCTTCGGTATCCGGTAGCTGGTCGTCGACCAGCATGATGCCGAGATACGGTGCCACGTAGACGAGTTCGCTCATCAGTCGGACACTGGAGCCGAGGATACCGCCGGGCAGCCGATTCTCCTCGTCCTCGGGTATCACATGCTCGAAATCGACAGGAACGTAATAGCCTTCGCAGTCGGAATGGCAGATCAAGTGGGACTCGAAGTCGTAGGTGACCTCCTCGACCAGAGGATCCTCGGAAGCGTGTTCCGAATCGGGCAGCGGCGTCACCGGCTGCCCAGGATTCGTCAGCGCGTGCGCGTAGGCGCGCCGCAAGTAGTGCACCATGCTGTACGGAAAGCTCGACATGTGAGCACGCGTGACCGCAGCCCCGTATGCCTGCGGCTCCACGTGCGCCGGCAGCCCATTGTCGATCAGCAGCTTGTTGATCACGTCGAGATCGGACTCGAAGTCCGTATCCCCGTTGGCAATCGCGTAAGCGAGTGCGTGCGTCGTCACTCCAAGTCCCATGGCGGCGAGCGTACGAGAGCCTACCGACAACCTCGCCCGATACTCGACCGCTGAATTCGTGCCGAATGAGGCCGTCACAACGGTCCTGCCGATGTGGTTCTCGCCGTAGAGTCGATCCCGTATCACGGTACGAGATGGGGGCGCACGCAGTGGGCAGCATGCTCGAGCCTGGCGACAATTTCGCCGGCTACCAGATTCTCGAGCTGATCGGCGCAGGCGGCATGGGTGAGGTCTACCGTGCTCGTGACCGCGACGGGCTACCCCGGGACGTTGCGTTGAAAGTGCTACACAGCACCGTCAGTCACGACGCCGACATCCGCAAGCGCTTCCAGCGCGAGGCGGATATCGTCGCGGCGCTGGACCATCCGAATCTCGTGACTATCTTCGCGCGAGGCGACTACCAGGGCCATCTCTGGTTCTCGATGCGTTACGTGCCTGGAACCGACCTCGCACGGGTGCTGAAGCGAGAGACCCGGCTCGCACCGGAACGAGCGGTCCGCATCCTCGCCGAGACGGCCGCCGCCCTCGACTGTGCCCACACCGCGAATGTGCTCCACCGTGATGTGAAGCCCGCCAATATCTTGCTGACCCGCGCGCCTCAGGAACGAGCCCTGCTGACCGACTTCGGAATCGCGAAAGACACTGGTTCGGAAAGCGTCGCGACCGCTACGGCACACCTACTGGCAACGTTCCAATACTTGGCGCCGGAGCGGATCACCGCTCCACGGACCGTCGACCATCGCGCCGACGTCTACGCACTCGGTTGCACTCTCTATTACATGTTGACCGGGGAACTTCCATATCCGCACCGTGATGTGCCGCTCCTTCTCAACGGCCACATCAACGGACCGATTCCATTGGCCAGCAACAAGAATCGTGATCTTTCGGCTCGGTTCGACACCGTGATTACGAAGGCGCTGGCCAAGGATCCGCTCCAACGCTTCTCCAGCTGTGGTGACCTGGCCGAAGCAGCGCGTGAGGCGATGACCCGCACTCCCCGGCCCACGGCGAATCCCGGGGAAGCTGGACCGGCAGGTCGGCCGACTCCCCAGGCAGTCGTAGCGGACCCGCCGCCGCGTAGTCGAAATGCCAACCATGCGCGTAGTGGTTCATCGGTTCCGGCAGCGAAGAAACCCGCGCGACCTGCGACCGCCCGTGGCCCTGCCAAGGCCGCGCAAACCGATCCTCCGCAATCGGCGTCGGGGAGCAACGGGGATGCCGCGATGGGGTGCGCTGTACTTCTTGCCATACCAGCCATGCTCGGTGGCGGTATCTGGTCGGTGGTCACCGGGCATTGGGCTTGGCTGGGATGGATCGGAATCGTTATCAGTCTGCTGATCGCCGGATTCCTGGCCTTCCTGGCAATCTTCGACTGAGACGCGGCCCGGCCACGATCCCTGCGCCCCATCAATTTGCTCCCTTCAGCCGAAGGAGATGAGGGTGTTGTTGGCGAGGGAGATGCGGGCGGCTTCGAAGAGGGCCAGCCAGACCAGGCGGGCCGACCAGTAGGGGCGTTCGTCGTGGCCGGGGGCGGAGAATGCGGCCAGGGCGGTGTCCGGTAGTTGGTCGTCGATCAGGGTGATGTCGAGGTAGGGGGCGACATAGATGAGTTCGCGCAGCAAGCGTTGACTGGAGCCGAGCATGCAGCCGATCGGATACTCGCCGTCCTCGTCCTCCTCGGTGAAGAGGACTTCGTTGAAATCGATAGGGACATAATAGCCTTCGCAGTCGGAATGAACGATCAGATGGCAGTCGAGGTGGATGGCGATGTCGTCGATCATCTCCTCGCCGGAAGGCTGGCAATCCGAATCATCAAGGGGCAGTGGCTTATCCGGAAATGTCACCGCGTGGGCATAGGCGTAGCGGAGGTGATGCAGCATTCCGTAGGAGAAGCACGCCTCGTGCTCCCGCTCCGTCGCGGGGCCGCACACCCGTGGTTCCTGATGTGCGGGAAGCCCATTCTCGGTCAACAGCTTGTTGATCAGCTCGTGGTCGGCGACCAGCAAGGGCCAAGGGTCCCCTCCCCGGGCGATGTCGTGCGCGAACTCATGTGTCGATATGCAAAGTCCCACGGCGCGGAGCATAGGTTCGGGGGCCGACATGGTCGATCCTATTGCTTCTAGGTTTAGGCTCAGGGCACGGATGAGAGGAGCGGGATGTCGCCACGGGTCGGGTTGACCAGGGACCGGGTCGTCAGCGAGGCGGCGGAACTGGTCGATGAGATCGGCTTCGAGAAGCTCACGCTGTCGGCGCTGGCTCGACGGGTGGGCGTGAAGGATCCGAGCCTTTATGTCCATGTCCGCAATCTGCACGATCTGCGGGTGCGGGTTGCCCTGTTGGCCAGTGCGGAGTTGAACGAGCGGATCGGGGCGGCGGTGGCGGGGCGGTCGGGGAAGGATGCGCTGGTGGCGTTTGCGGGTGCCTATCGCGGCTATGTGCTCGATTATCCGGAACGGTATGCGGCTACGCAGATTCGGATGGATCCGGCGGAGGTTGCCGGGGAGCCCGCGCTGGTGCGCAGTATCGAGCTCACCGCGGCCATTCTGCGTGGCTACGGGCTGGGGGAGTCCGAGGAGTTGGATGCGGCGCGCCTGCTGCGCAGTACTTTTCACGGGTTCGCTACTTTGGAGGCCGCGGGTGGCTTCGCCCATTCTCGTCCTGCTGCCGACACCTGGCCGCATATCGTGGACGCCCTCCACCAAACCCTCTCGAATTGGCCCTCGTACTAGATCGCCACGCTGCTAAGGTCCGGTCATGTGGTGGGGACAGGTTCGAGAAATCGCCGAACGAGCACGCCGGTCGACCGGCCATTTCGCGATCGCATCCGTTGACCCCGAAGGCATTCCGAACATCACCCCGGTAGGGACGGTGTTCTTCCGCGACGACAGCACCGCCTTCTACTTCGACCAGTACACCTCGACACTGGCCCGCAACCTCGACACCAACCCGCAGATCTGCCTGCTGGCGGTCGACAGCGGCTCCGGGTTCTGGTTCCGCTCGCTACTGCGCGGCCGTTTCTCCACCCTGCCCGGAGTGCGCCTCTACGGAACCGCCGGTCCGCGCCGCCCCGCCACCGAGTCTGAGCTGAACCAGGTCCGCAACCGAGTCCGCCCCATGCAATTCCTCAAGGGTGGCCGCCTACTCTGGTCCAACTTCACCCACGTCCGCGACATCACCTTCACCACCGCCCGCCCCGTCCGCTACCCGGTCATGATGTCCCATCTCCCCCAGGAGGATTCACTCCCACTCTGATGCTCGAACCGCCGGTCGTCGGTAGCGGATCGTGTGAACTGCACCCGAGGTGGGTATAGTTATTCCTATACTGCCTCGCGTGGCAGACCAAGAGTGGGATATCTACGTGGTCGACGAGGTCCGTGAGTGGATCACACAGCTGGAAGAACCCGAATATCGACGGGTGGTGCAGGCGATCGACCTGTTGGCGGAGCTCGGCCCCGGCCTGGGTCGCCCGCTGGTGGACACCGTCTCGGGTTCTGCGATCCCGAATCTGAAGGAACTACGGCCGGGCACCGTACGCATTCTGTTCGCCTTCGATCCGTGGCGGTCATCGATCATGCTGGTGGCCGGCGACAAGTACAAGCGATGGCGGTCTTGGTATCAGTCGGCGATTCCGCTGGCTGAGCAGCGGTACGAGACTTATCTGACGGAGCGGCGAGAAGAGATGGAGGGTCGGCGATGAGCGGACACTCGCGGTGGCGGGACATCCGCGGAGAGTTCGTCGAGAAGGCGGGCGGTGAGGATGCTGTCGCTGCTGGGAAAGAGGAACTGCTGGCGGAGATCATCGGGCATCGACTGGCCGAGATCCGGCGCTCGAGAGGGATGACGCAGCAGCAGCTTGCCGAACGAATGGGAGTTACGAAGGGGCGGGTCTCCCAGATCGAGCAAGGCAGCATTGCCGGTTACGAACTGCTCGCTCGTTACGCGAATGCGCTCGGCGGGCGCCTGCATCAGTCCATTCATTTTGAAGATGGTGAGATCTCGGCCATCGCATGAGCTCTCGCTCACTGGGCTCGCTGCGGTTCAGGTTGCGTGGCCGCCGCGTAGCGGCGGGCGAGGGTTTGGATGTGGGTGACGAGGGCCGGGGGTGAGTCGACTCGGAAGTCCATCATGAGCATGCTGAGGTAGATGGCGATGGTTTCGAGGCGGTCGGCTCCGGTCAGGAGGAGGCAGGAGGTGTCGTCGAGGGGTTCTACGACGCCGACCGTGGGGTTGATTCGGGCTATCACCGTTTCGGCGGGGGCTAGGACCGTTACGCGGGCGTGGACTTGCCAACCGGTGGAGGCGATTTCGCGCAGGACGAAGGCGACCAGGTCGGTGTCGGGGAGCGAGCGCGGGGCGAAAGCGCGGGTAGCGGGGGAGATTTCGGTGAGGGAGGCCACGGGGAGGGCTTGCCAGGTGTGGGATTCGAGGCTGTAGGCGACCAGGTACCAGCGGCGTTGCCAGCTGATGAGGCGGTAGGGCTCCAGCTCGTGGGCGTCGGCGTGGATGGTGGTGGTGGCGCGGATGGCGGTGGCCAGGATGGCGAGGGTTTCGGCGGGGACGGGGGCGTCGGGTTCGCGGGAGCCGGTGACGGCGGGGCCGATGTCGGTGACGGCGCGCAGGGCGGTCACCTTGCGCTGCAGTCGTTTCGGGAGGATGCGATCCATTTTCGACTGGGCGCGTTCGAGATTGGCGTGGATATCGGCGATGCCGGTGCTGCCGTCGGCGGCAATGTTCATGGCCACCGCGACGGCGACCGCCTCGTCGTCGTCGAGCAGCAACGGCGGCATGGTCGCGCCCTGGCCGAGCCGATAGCCGCCGACAGGGCCGCGTGCGGCGTGCACCGGGTAGCCGAGCTCGCGCAGGCGGGCGATGTCCTGACGCAGCGTGCGGTCCGTGACGGCGAGGCGTTCGGCCAGGTCACGGCCGGTGTGGGTGCCGTCCTGCAACAGCGACAGCAGCCGCAGCAGACGGGTTGTGGTGGAGGTCACATCGGTCCTTTCGATCGCCTCGCTTATTAGGAAGAAAATCAGCCTAATCGGGTCATACCTTTATCTCAACGGATCGAAACGACCTGAGAGGCAAGAACAATGAGCAACATCGAGCAGACCTCCACCCCCGCCACCACCCTCGCCCCGGTCTGGCGTGAGGTGCTCGCCGCCTCGCACCGCGCCCTCACCGACGTGGTCGCCGGTGTCGGCGACGACCAGTGGAACAACCCCACCCCCTGCTCGGAATGGACTGTGGCGCAGGTGATTCAGCACGCGGCGGGCGATCAGCTGGCCTACGCCAAGTTCCTCGGCATCGGCGACGGTCCCGCCTACAACCCGTTCGAGCCGTCCGGCAGCATCGACGGCAAGGCCACCGAATTGGTTTCCGCCGCAATCGAACCCACCGCCACCGCCTGGTCGACCGTCACCGACGACACCGAGGCCGTCCCCACCCCGCTGCCGCACGGCGAACTCCCCACCCCCGTCGCCGCCGTCATGTGCGCCCTCGACGCCGCCGCCCACGCCTGGGATATCGCGATCGCGACCGGCCAGCCCTCGCCGCTCACCGAGGAGCTGGCAGGCCACCTGCTCACCGCCGCCCGCGGCCTGATCGAGCCGCTGCGCGACTACGGCGTCTTCGCCGCCGTCGTGACGGACCTCCCCGCGTCCGCCACCCCGGTCGCCGACGAGCTGCTGGCCTACCTGGGCCGGACCCCGCGACCCTGACCCCCGGCGGCCCCGACGACCCAGCGGACCAGGGGTGACGGTGCGGGCCGGCGGTCCGGGTAGACTCCACTTCTCGTGAGTCTCACCCTCGGAATCGTCGGCCTGCCCAACGTCGGAAAGTCGACGCTGTTCAACGCTCTGACACGCAATGACGTGCTTGCCGCGAACTACCCGTTCGCCACCATCGAGCCGAATACGGGCGTGGTGCCGCTGCCCGATCCGAGGCTGGCCGTGCTCGCCGAGATCTTCGGTTCCGAGCGGCAGCTGCCCGCCACGGTGTCGTTCGTCGATATCGCGGGCATCGTGAAGGGCGCCTCCGAGGGCGCGGGCCTGGGCAACAAGTTCCTGGCCAACATTCGTGAGGCCGACGCCATCTGCCAGGTGGTCCGCGTCTTCGCCGACGACGACGTGATCCACGTCGACGGCAAGGTGGACCCGCTGGCCGATATCGAGGTCATCGAGACCGAGCTCATCCTCGCCGACATGCAGACCTTGGAGAAGGCGGTCGTCCGCCTCGACAAGGAAGCCCGCATGAAGAAGGACCGCAAGCCGGTCGCCGACGCCGCCAAGCAGGCGCAGGAGATTCTCGACAGCGGCCGTACGCTTTTCGCCGCCCGCAAGGAAATCGACGTCGACCTGCTCAAGGAGCTCACGCTCCTGACCATCAAGCCGTTCCTCTACGTCTTCAACGCCGACGAGTCGGTGCTCACCGACGAGGCCAAGAAGGCCGAGCTGAAGGCCGCCGTCGCCCCCGCCGACGCCGTCTTCCTCGACGCCAAGGTGGAATCCGAGCTCATCGAGCTCGACGACGAGTCCGCCGCCGAACTGCTGGAATCCATCGGCCAGACCGAGCCCGGCCTGCACGCCCTGGCCCGCGCCGGCTTCCACACCCTCGGCCTGCAGACCTACCTCACCGCCGGTCCCAAGGAATCCCGCGCCTGGACCATCCACCAGGGCGACACCGCCCCCAAGGCGGCCGGCGTCATCCACACCGACTTCGAACGCGGCTTCATCAAGGCCGAGATCGTCGCCTTCAAGGATCTGGTCGAGGCCGGTTCCATGGCCGCCGCCAAGGCCGCGGGCAAGGTCCGCATGGAAGGCAAGGAATACGTCATGGTCGACGGCGATGTCGTGGAGTTCCGTTTCAACGTCTGAGTCGGTGAGGATTTCGGTATGAGCGGGACCATTCCGACCGACCTCGATATCCGTCATCTGCTCGCGGCCGTCGCCATTGCGCGGCGGGCGCGCGAGCGGGGTAATCATCCTTTCGGGGCGCTACTGGCGGGGCCCGATGGAACGGTGTTGCTGGAGGCCGAGAACACGGTGGTCACCGGGCGGGATGCGACCGGTCATGCCGAAACGAATCTGGTGCGGGCGGCGACGGCCGTTCATGATCCCGAGTTTCTGCGCGGCTGCACGCTTTACACCAGTACGGAACCGTGTGCCATGTGTGCCGGGGCCATCTATTGGGGGAATATCGGGCGGGTGGTCTATGCCCTGGGGGAGGACCAGCTTTTGGCGTTGACCGGTGCTGATCCGGAGAACCCGACGATGGCGCTGCCGTGCCGCGCGGTATTCGCCGCGGGGCAGCGCGCGGTGGCGGTGATCGGTCCGGTCGAGCTCGTCGAGGCGCGTACGGTGCACGCGGGCTTCTGGAACTCGGGGTCGGTGTAGAAATACCTTCCGGCGCATAGGTATTCGGATAAACGCAGCTCTCGGGGGAGATCGCCACGTAGTTGCGGATACCCCCGCCGGACACAGCTGAATGACACCTGTGAATCAACCGCGCGACGCGCGGTAGAACGCATGAAATTTACATGCCGCCTGCGGCGCGGTGCGCTGGTGTTCCGCTATCGTTCATCCCACTATCCGATGCTGCTACTGGCGCGCCAGGGCTGGTTCGTCGATTCCGGAGTGTGTGGCCGGGGCGGCCAATGCCTGACGCGACCCCCCGACCGACTCTGAAAGATCGAGGGAACGTGCCCGTACCCGTAACTCTGACCGGCCGTCTGGTACGGCTGGAACCCCTTGCGCCGCAGCATGCCACGGGTATTGCGGAGGCCGCAGCGGGGAATCGTGACGACTATTCGTTCACGCCTGTCCCACACGGAGTGGACGAGGCGCTGGAATATGTGGCCCAGGCGCTGTCGGGGCATGCCGCCGGAACCTCGCTGGCGTTCGCGATCGTCGCGGTCGCCAGTGGCCGCGTGCTGGGCTCGACCCGCTTCACCCGTTTCGATTACTGGCAGGGCCCGGTGGTGTGGCCGCTGGTGCACGGCATGCCGAGCGGAGATCCGCTGCTGACCGTGCCGGATGCCGCCGAGATCGGCAACACCTGGCTGTCGTTGGACGCGCGCGGCGCGGGCATCAATCTGGAGTCGAAGCTGCTGCTGTTGCAGCATGCCTTCGAGGTCTGGCGGGTGCGGCGCATCGCCATGCGGGCCGATGTCCGAAACCTGCGCTCCCGCATGGCGATCGAGCGGCTCGGCGCCACCAGCGACGGGGTGCGCCGGGCGCATTCGCGCGGGCTGGACGGCGAGGTGCGCAGTACCGCCTTCTATTCGATCCTGGACGAGGAGTGGCCGACTGTCCGGGCCACCATCGAGGGGCAGCTCGCGGCGCAGCCGACCCGGCAGCGCAATCGCAGCCGACTGGTCGGAGCGTAAGCGCGGCGGGTTGTCATGATCGGACCGATTGAAAGACCGGTCGGTCCGATTACCCCTTCGCGACTATAATTCCGAGTGTTGCACCGGTCGGGCGTCGAGGAGAGATCTGTCCGAGTCTGGTAACTCGGCGAGCCGGCACGATTCGGATAGCGAAGCCAGCAACCCTCCCTGGTAAGGAGCGGCGCATGCCCGACCCCATGCGCACCAAGGTCTGCCTCTCGGACCGCGTGTCCGGATCACCCGTGCTCAGCCTGTTCCTCGTCCCCGAACCCCGCGTCCCCGGCGCCAGCGTGCTGCACCTGCTCGAGCAGACGCCGTTGTCCGCCAGGTCGATTCCGCGCCCCAACCCGCATCTCATCGACTGGCTGCAGGCGCACGGCTCACCCGCCATCCGCACCCGCTTCTACGCGCTGCCCGGACGCCACGACCCCTACGAGGTCCACCGGGAACGGCGTGAGGTGCACGCGGTGCTGCACGACCACTTCATCGTCGACCCTGGACCGATCGGGCTCGATATCGACGACCCCGACGAGCTGACCCGGCTGTCACTGTTGCCGGAACACTGGCTGGGCCGCCGCCGCATCGACGATTTCCACGACCACGCCGTGCGCACGGCCATGCTCGCCGTCTACCGGCATTTCGGCGTCGACCGCCGCATCCCGCTCATGTACCACGGCTTCGCCGAACCGGAGGACGGCTGGTTCGAGGAACCCGCCGCCCAAGCCTGAACGGCGCGAGCCGGATTCAGTCGAACGGCACCACCGTCAGCAGCCACCACGGCCGCCGCGGTGACTGGAACTCGAAGGTCTGCACATACATCCGGCGCTCCTTGCGGGTCACCGGATCGTTCATCAGCACCGTGCGCTCGCGGGGATCGAGCAGCGGCACCTCGCCCGCCCACAGTCGATCCCAGTCCGGCGAGCGCCGGGCCAGATTGACGATCTCCTCGACCCGCTCCGGATTCAGCTCCGGCGTGGCCATTCGGAACGCCGAGACCATCACTTGCGCCTCGGCCTCCCAGTCGCCCAGCCGGTAGCGGGCCATGGGTTCGAGCAGGATCGCGGTCATCAGATTGGCGCCGGGACCGGTGCCCGGGAACAGCTTTCGGAAGGCGTCGTTCGCGGCGACCACGTCGTAGCCGCCGTCGTGCAGGCAGGCCGGATGCGGAAGGCTGTGCAGCACCGCGAGATCGGGCTCCGGCGGCGGAGGGGAGTCGAACACCCTGGGCAGTGTGCGGGACAACTCTTGCTAGCGACTTCGTATCGAGTTAAGCCGGATCACAAGACAGGGCACTCTCGCAGTTTTTCTGCCATATTGAGAGGATCCTGTTTGGTTTTATTCGAAGTGGGTAACGGGGGCATGGCGCTCATAAGGATCGGGGTGCTGGGCCCACTGCACATCAGCATCGACGGACAACGCGTGCCTCCGGGCGCGCCGATGCAGTGTGCGGTGCTGGGCCGGCTGGTCGCGGCCGGTGGCCGGGTGGTGCCCACCGAACGGCTCATCGACGACCTCTGGCACGGCGACCCGCCCGCCAAAGCCGTTGCCGCGCTGCAGGTGTACATCCACAACCTGCGTCGCGTCTTCGAGCCGGACCGGCCGCGGCGGGCGCACTCGCGGGTCATCGTCTCCGAATCGCACGGGTATGCGCTCAATCTCGAGCCGTCCCAAGTGGATTCCTGGCACTTCGAGCAGCTGCTGCACGGGCACGAGGCCGCCATGCGCGACCCGGCCGGGCGGCCCGAACCCCTCGAACAGGTGCGGGTGCTGGACGCCGCGCTGGCTTGCTGGCACGGCACCGCCTTCGAATCCTTCGCCGGAATGCCTTGGGCGGCGCAGGAAGCCGCCCGCTTGCAGGCGCTGCGCTTGACCGCGGCCGAACTGCGGGCGCAGGCGGCGCTGGAGATGAACCGGCCCGCCGAAGTGGTGCTCGCGCTGCGGCCCATTCTGGAGGAGCATCCGGGGCGTGAGGAGTGCGCGCGGCTGCTGGCCGTCGCGCAGTACCGTCTGGGACAATCGCTGGACGCGCTCGCCACGGTGCGCCGCAGCCGCGAATTCCTGACCCTCGAATTCGGGGTGGATCCCGGTCCCGGACTGCGGGAGCTGGAAACCGCCATCCTCACCCACTCGGTGGACACCGAGACCGCGACCCCGCCCACCCCCGTCCGCCCCGTCGTACCCGCGCCCCGGCCCGCGCCGGAACCCTTGCCGGACACCGGATATGCCGCCCAGCGCAATGCCGTGCTGGCCGCCGCCGAGGCCGCCGTCGCCGGGCACGTGCGGCTGATCTGGCTCTCCGGGGAGGCCGGGGCCGGGAAGACCACCCTTGCCACAGCCATCACCCGGCACCTGGGCGAGGGCGGCTGGACCACCGTCTTCGGCCGCTGTCCGGAGGTCGAATCCGCACCGCCGGCCTGGGCCTGGGCCGAGGTGCTCACCGGCCTGGACGCCGCCGACCCCGAAACCTTCACCGCCGCCGACGCTTTCACCCTGGCCCGGCGCGTGGTCCGCTCCTGTCGCGAGCATTCGGCCGGGTCGCCCGTCGCCGTCGTGCTCGAGGACGTGCACGGCGCGGACACCGCCACCCTGCAGGTGCTGCGCCAGGTCGTGAACTGGCTGCGCGACTGCCCGATCCTCATCGTCGCCACCCTGCGCGGCACCGAGGCCGGGCCCGGCGTCCGCGATACCGCCGCGGCCCTGGCGCTTTTCACCGCCGACCGCATCGAGCTGGACGGCCTCGACATGGCGGGGACCCGCCGCGCCGCGGCCGCGGCCGGGCTCACCGAGCTCGACGACCGCACCGTCGAACTGCTGCGCCGCCGCACCGGCGGCAACCCGCTGTTCGTGCGCGAACTCGCCAAACTCATCGCCGCCCAGGGCCTCACCGACGTCCTGCCCGACAGCGTCCGAGACCTGTTGGGCCGCCGTATCGCCCAACTCCCCGCCGAGGTCGTCGACCTGCTGCGCCACCTCTCGGTCTGGGGCGAGGACAGCGACGTCCCCACCCTCGCCGCCTCCCTCGACCGCCCCGCCGATACCGTCATCGACCTCATCGCCACCGCCGAATCCGCCCGCCTGCTGCGCACCGACCGCGCCGGCCGCGTCACCTTCGACCACGCCCTCGTCCGCGAGACCGTCTACTACGACCTCCCCACCCTCCGTCGCACCCGAATGCACTGGGCCGCCTTCGAATACCTCCGCCACGACCCGCAGCCCACCCCCGCGGGGAAGCCTCCCCAGGTACTCGACGCACTGTGGGGAGCCGACTACCTGGTCGCCGCCCTCCTCGGTTCGCCACGGCCCGACCCCACCCCGCGCGACAGTCGAGCGCTCACCGCGCTGCGCGGCGCCGACGATGTGGCGTCGCGACCGTCCGAGCCCGCCACTGCCGGAACGGTTTCCGAACGCGAGGAGGTACAGGTTCCGCGCGGGCGGGATATCGATGCGCTGGCCCATCATGCGGCGTTGGGTGCGGATGCCGAGACCGCCACTGTCGCACTGCCTTACGTGCGGGCGGCGGCGCGACGCTGTGTGGAGCGCCGGATGCGCGCGGATGCCGTGCGGAGGTGGCGGTCGGTGCTGACGCTGCACGATCTGGCCGGGCATGCCGAGGCCGGGGCGGCCGTCGCCGATCGGCTCGCGGTGCTGGAGGCGCGGTGTGAGCTGGTGGTGGCGCTGGCGTACGACGGGCAGCACATCGCGGCCCGGGCGGCGCGCGAGCAAGCGTTGGATTTGGCCGAATCCATCGGGGGGACAGGGCTGTTGGCGCAGTCGGCCACCTGCTGGCCGACGCCCCTGATCTGGTCGGTGCACGATTGGCACACGCCGGATCCGCGGTTGCGGGAACCGTTGCGGATCGCGTCCGAGGATCCGGAACTGCCGCTGCGGTGCCGAATTCACTTGCAGGTCACGGCGGTTTTCGATCGGGCCATCGAGGATCCGTCGGCGGCGCGCATCATCGCGGCCACCGCGATGTCCATGGCCGAGCCGCTGGACGACCCGGATCTGCTCTGCACGGTGCTCAACGCGCAGGCGTTCGCGGCCTTCGCGGCGAGCGGCTTCCTGCGCGCCCACGACCTGAGAAGGCATGCGACACAACTGCTGGAGGTCGCGACCGACGCCGAACTCACCGAATTTCGGGCGCTGGCCCACTATCTGCTGTTCCGCGCCACCCTTGCCGACGCCGACCTGGTGGCCGCCGCCGGTCACGCCCGCGCCGCCAGCGCATACGCCACCGACGGGCAACTGCGGCACCTGCTCGACGCCATCGCGCCGTTCGGGATGGTGCTGGAGTTGTTGCGCGGCAACACCGATGAGGTGCTGCGCCTGCTCGCCGCGGGCTCGGCCGAGCTCGACGAGCTGGTGGCGCACTCCGGGGAGGGTGCGGCCGAACCGACCCGCGACCCGAACGCCCTGCACGTCGGCATCGCGGTCTCCATCGGCTGGCTGCGCAACGACATGTCCGAATACCTGAACGACCTGCGCGAACGCACCGCCCTCAAGCCCGAACTGTTCGTGTTCGGTTACGCCCTGGCCCTGGTGCATTCCGGTCGCGCGGAGGAGGCCCGCCGGGTGCTGGCTGCCGCGCCCCCGCTGGCCCCGCAGTTCTGGTCCACCTTCACCGCGGTCAAGGCCCGTCTCGCGATCGCCCTGGACGATCCGGCGGGCGCGCTCACCATCTACCGGCAGTTGCAGCCGTACGCGGGCACCGTGTGCGGGCTGGAGACCGGCGCCTCGGTGATGGGTCCGATGGACTACGTCCTGGCCGAGCTGGCTACCTATCTCGGTGATCACGAGCAAGCGGCCCGCCACCGCTCGGCCGCCGAACTGCTGCAGGCCCGCATGCAGGCCGAGCTGGTCGAACTCGCACCCCCGGGCGTGGGCCTGATGCAGGCCAGCCGCCTGGGTCCGATGGGCCGCAGCCGCCTGGTCGGCCATGCCCCGGGGAACTCCGTGGTCGGTTGAGACGTCCTACTTGGTAGGGCCGAGGGACGGCCGGGACCGGGGAGGGACCGAAATGACGATCGAACTCGAGCGCGCACCGCGTCGGCGACGACGCGGGCTGGTACTGGGTGTCGTTGCGCTGGTGGTGGTTTCGGCGCTGGCCGTCGGGGGAGTGATCGGGGTGCGCTGGTGGCAGCACAACCGCCACGACGAGATCTACGGTCCGCGCGCCATGGACGGGCATCTGCTGCACGATATTCCGGCCGTGGACACGGCCGCCCTGAGCCCGGAGCAGGCCCGGGTCGCGGATGTCCTACGGCAGCAATTCGACGAACAGAGCGGTCGGGACAAATACTCCGAGGGCATTGCCGAACCGTGGTGCGCCGACTTCGTCAGCTGGGTGATGCGGTCGGCGGGGCAGCCTTTGAGCAATCCGAATTCCGGCTCCTGGCGGATTCCCGGCGTCTACACCTTGGAGGAGTACTACCGGGGTCAGCACCGTTTCGAAGAGGCGAACAACGGCTATCAACCGCGGGTGGGGGATGTGGTGATGTACGCGGATTCCAGTGTCTTCCATCAACACACGAATATTGTGATTGCCGTAGATTCGGATACCATCACCACGGTAGGTGGCAATGAGGCCGGAGAATCCGGTGGCGTCGCTATCCACAAATTCCGCCCATCCGGCACATCGGGGCTGGTCGGATTCGGGCGATTGGGAACACGCTGATTCCACATTCTGGAAACACGCGGGGCGGGGTGTACTTCTGGGCGCATCTTCCGCTTACGATGGGTTTCGGTAGCGCCCGGCAGCGCTGCCGATTGATCCCTGTCCTGCTGCCCCCTCATCGGCAGGACAGGGATCCCCGCCCGAGGAAAGCAGCTGGATGACGTTGTCCGACGAACCGACCTGGATCGATTACGCCGAATTCGGCGAACGTTTCGTGGCGGCGGCGGTAACGGAAGCCCGGATCGAGTCCGCGGTCTCCAGTGTGGCCGGGCGTGGCATCACCATCGGCCCCTTCGGTATCGGCCCGGCCGGACTCGCCAGGTTCGTGGCCAAGGGCAGCATCGGCAAACCCACCGTCATCCGGCGCGGGCCGCACGTGCACTTCGACGTCATGCTCCCGGTGAAACTGCGGGTCGACGTCACCCTCGGCGGGCAGCGGCTGCGGCTGGAAGCGGTTGTGGAGATCGACCTCACCATGCACGCACGCACCGCCGACCCGCTGCTCATCGTCATCGACATCCCCCCGGTCACCGGCCGCGACGTCAGCTTCGTCATGCGCGCGCAGGCCATCGGCACGGCATGGGAGGTCCTGCTCAACCCGATCGCGCAGCTCGTGCAGCGCGAGGTCGCAGGCCGCATCAACGGGATTCTGGCCGACCCGGACTCGCAGCGCGGCCGCACCTTCGACGTCGAGGCCATCCTCAACGGCACCAACTCGCCCTATCGCGGGCGGCCCACCCACGAGTGGATCGGCTACGACGAGTTCGGCCGCCGCTTCTTCACCCGCATCGTCACCGCGGAACGGGTGCAGGAGGTGGTCGAGTCCATGGCGGGCAAGGCCATCGAGGTCGGGCCCCTGCGCACCGGGCCCGGCAACAAGGCCGAGGTGTGGGTGCAGGGCAGCGTGCGGCTGCCCAGGGTGGCCGAGGCGGGGCCGCCGGTCGCCGCACCACCGCCGGAGCCGCGGATCGCCGAATTGCCCACCACCGCCGCCGAATCGGCGCGGGTGGCCGCGGCGGCGGCGGGCGCGAACAACCACGATCCCGCCCTGGTCCGGTTCGACCTGATGATTCCGGTGAGCCTCGACATCTCGGTGGACGTACTCAAGACCAATCGGTATCGCGCCGAGGTGCAGGTGCCGGTGGCCCTCACCGCCCGGGCCGCGGACCCGTTGCTGATCGTCATCGATGCCGTGCCGCCGCGGGCGGGGGACATCGATCTGGAGATGACCGCGCAGGGCTGGCGCGCCGCCGCGCTGGGCAAGCTCGCGGGCATGCGCAAGCAGATCGCGGCTCAGGTGGCCGGTGTGGTGCGGGCCGAGGTGGCCGACGTGTCGCGCCGGACCATCGATGTGGGCGCGCGTCTGGACTCCACGCGGGTCTGATAGCTGCAGGTTTACTACTCTTCCGGGCTTGTCTGCTTTCGCCTGCATGTGACATATGGTGCCGATGTGCCCGATGAGTCTGGCGATTCCAATGTGAATATGGTGAAATGAGTCCGCGTTCAGGGCTCCCGGCGCACGGATGATCTTGTTTGTCATCGGGGAAGGTGCGCCGGGCACGCCGCATGTAGTTGTTCCAACCGGTCAGATGTGAGGCAGGGCCTCCGTCGTTCTCACACCGGCAAGTTCGACCAGCGAGTGTGTGCGAAGGAGCCCCGTGATGCGTCCTGCCCATGTCGATCGACGGAACTTTCTATCCGGCGCAACGGCTCTCGCCGCCGGAATCGCCGCCGGACTGGCCCTCCCGCCCGCCATCGCCCAGGCGAAGAAGCAGCAGCTCGGCACCCTCCTCGATTACGCCGGCGGCGTCCCCTCGCCCCAGTCCATCAGCGACGACGGTCATCTCGGTGTCATCCGCTACGTCTCCGACCGGCGACCCGGCGCGGAATGGATGGCCGGGAAGCCGCTGCTGGCCCGCGAGGTCGACGCGCTGCGCGCGGCGGGCCTGTCGGTGGTCTCCTGCTACCAGTTCGGCAAGGGCCCGACCGCCGACTGGCGCGGTGGCCTCGAGGCCGGATTGAAGCACGCGGCACGGGGATTGATGCTGCACAAGGCGGCCGGTGGCCCCGATGGTGCGCCGATCTACGCCTCCATCGACGACAACCCCAGCGACCAGGATTTCGAGACGATGATCGCCCCGTACCTGCACGGCTGGGAGACGGTCCTCGGACGCGAGCGGGTCGGGGTCTACGCCAATTCGCCCACCATCGACAACATTCGCGACGCGGGCCTGGGTTCGTACTACTGGCAGCACAATTGGGGCACCCCCAAGGGGTACGTCCACCCGTCCGCCCACCTGCACCAGTTCGAGATCGACAAGCGCGAGGTGGGTGGCATCTCCGTGGACGTCAATTCCGTACTGGCAGCGCAGTACGGACAGTGGTGGTAGCTACGTCTGGCAGTGGCAGGTCGGGTCGTAGACCAGGTCGGGTTCTTCCGGGACCACGCGCAGCGTGAAGTGATGGTCGGTCGGTTCGTCGTCGCGGCCGTCGCTGAACGCTTGACGGTCACCGGCCCACGAGAACATGGACCAGCGCGACAGCCCGGAGAATGCCGAGCCGAGGCTGCCGAACGAAGCCGACGAAATAATGGAGCCGAAGGAGCCCACCGACCCGATCGACAGCACCGAACCCACGCTGCCGATGGACAGGATCGAATAGGCCGAGCCGATCGACAGGATCGACCCCTCCGAACGAATCGAGAGGATCGATCGGCGCGAATGCAGTCCCCGCACAGGGTGAGTCACAGCGGCCATGGTGTCGGGTCTACCACACAAATCCGGCCTTGCATACGAAGCCGCCCGCGTCTTCCCGAGGGAAGACGCGGGCGGAAATCTTCGCTACCGGCGAGTGATCGCTAGGTGACGGTGAAGAAGCCGATGGTCGGCAGGAAGTTGCAGGAGATCGGCTGCGACTCCGGGTCGGCCTGGGTGGTCAGCGAACCCGAGACGACGGCCACGACACGACCGGAACCGGTATTGGCGATGGCCGACAGGGTGGCCGGGCCGTCCGGGTTGATGTGCTGGTCGTTGGTCAGGTTCATGGTGCCGGTGGCGCGGGTGTCGAGGTTCAGCCACTGCACCGTCATCGGGGTGGGCTGCGCGTCGGTGGGCTGCTTGGTGCCCAGCGCGGTGAACACGAAACCGGCCTGGCCCTGCGCGGGTCCGGGCGGGGGCAGCTGCGCCGGACCGGGGACGGCCAGTGCGGTGCCGACCGAGTCGGCCGAGGAGGAGATGCAGCCCTTGCCGATGGTCGGCCACAGGAACTGGGCGATGACCGGGCCGTCCTTCGGGAGGTCCGGGCCGCCACCGCCGCTGCCGTCGAGGAAGGTGATGACCGCGAGCAGGGTGGTCTTCACCGTGTCGGGCAGGTTGCTGGCCTCGAGCAGCTGCTTGGCCTGGGCGAGGATGGCGTTCTTGGGGCCGGCGTCGGCGATATCGGCGGGACCGGCGGCGGCGCCGATGATGGCGGGCACCAGCGAGGCCAGGGCATCGACCGGAACCCCTTCGGGGATCATCGGAATCGACGAGATGTTCTGGACCGGCGCGGGCTTCGCATAAGCCGTCGGCACGGCGACGGTGGCGCAGGCCGCCAGGGCGACTGCGGACATTGCGAACCGCGATCCTCGGGTGCGAAGCACTGGTGTAGCCGTCCTTACCTTCAGGGACCATCTAGCGGCGATGGAGCCATCGCTCCGCGCCACTCTAGGGACCGGGCTGCCGACTTGTACAGCCACGGCGCGATCTTGGCGAACTAGATCAGCTGACGTTATCGAACGAGCGACCAGAAGTGCTGTTACTGGAGTGGTCGGTGATGCAAATGTTACAGCGTGGGGCGCGAACCCGGGGCAGCCACGAGCGCGCTGCGCGCGAGATTCGTCCGTGCGATTACGCTTGTCGCGGTCCGCAATACGTCGTAGCGAGGCCCGCACTGCCGCATTCGCCCGCCGTGAACTGCGGCCGGTGATCCGCCCGAGCCGAAAGTCCGTGCCGTGAATCGACACCTCCGCCTGGCTGCCGCGGCACTCGGCATCTCGGTGCTGGCCCGCCTGTTGTGGGTGCTGGTCCTGCCCAATGGCATGAACTTCGTGGACCTGCACGTCTATGTCGACGGATCCGCGAATTTCGGCGGCGGGCACCTCTACGAATACACCGATTCCAGTAAGACACCGGACTTTCCGCTGCCGTTCACCTATCCGCCGTTCGCGGCGCTGGTCTTCTATCCGCTGCATTTCCTGCCGTTCAGCGTGGTAGCCGTCGGATGGCTGCTGGCCACCGTCGCGGCGCTGTTCGGGGTGGTGTGGCTGTCACTGGAGATGCTCTTCGGCACCGACGCCATGCGCGAACAGCGCTGGCGCACGGCCGCACTGGCGTGGACGGCCGTCGGCATGTGGCTCGAGCCGGTGCGATCCACCTTCGACTACGGCCAGGTGAACGTCTTCCTGGTGCTGCTGGCCATGCTCGCGGTGCGCAGTACCAAATGGTGGGTGTCGGGGACGCTGGTGGGCGCGGCCGCGGGCATCAAGCTCACCCCGGCGGTCACCGGTCTGTACTTCGCGGCGCGCAAGCGGTGGGTCACCGCGATCTGGTCGGCGGTCGCCTTCTTCGGGACCATCGTGCTGACCTATCTGATCTCGCCGGGGGAGACCAACAAATACTTCCGGGAGCTGCTCGGCGACGCCCGCCGGATCGGACCGGTGGGTTCCTCCTCCAATCAGTCGCTGCGCGGCGCACTCAGCCGCCTGCTCGGCCACGACGTGGTGTCCGGTCCGGTCTGGATCGCCGCGGCGCTGATCACCGCCGTGCTGGCCTTCTTCGCCTGGCGCACACTGGCTTCCGATGATCGGCTGGGCACGCTGCTGATCGTGCAGCTGTTCGGGCTGATGGTCTCCCCGATCTCCTGGTCGCACCATTGGATCTGGTTGCTCCCGGTGATCCTGTGGCTGCTCTACGGTCCGCTGCGCGAGGCGGCCGGGGCGCGGGTGCTGGCCGGTTACTGGCTCGTCGTGACGCTCATCGGTGTGCCGTGGGTGCTGGGCTTCTTCCAGAAGTCGATCTGGACCATTTCGCGGCCGGGCATCCTGTCCTGGCTGGGCGCGGTGGACGTGATCGGCGTGCTGGTCTTCTACGTCTGGATCATCCGCGCCGGGCGGGTCGGCGCGGGTCGGCCCGCTGACCGGTCCCAGCAGCAGGAGCCCTGCGATCGGTGAGCTGAGGATCGAGTCCTCAATCTGAAACGCCAGTGCCCCAAAAATTGGTGCCCCGGACGTTGGTGCCCTGGACATTTGGGCCGCGCGCGAAATTCGCTGGCGTCCTTACTCTTACGGCGCGCCGCAAGGCGTTCTCGCCAGCCGTGAACTCCGGTCGGTGATCCATCCGGCTCGAAAGTTCATGCGTTGAATCGACGTCTCTGGCTGGCTTCCGCCGCTCTCAGCATCTCGATACTGCTGCGCCTGTGGTGGGCATTGTTCTTCCCCAGCAACCTGATCCTGGTCGATCTGCACGTTTACGTCGAAGGGTCCGCGAACCTCTTCAGCGGAAATCTCTACGAATGGACCGATTCCAGTCGTTCCCCACAATTTCCGCTACCGTTCACATATCCCCCATTCGCGGCATTGCTGTTGTACCCGTTGCACTTTCTGCCGTTCGACGTGGTGGCCGTCGGCTGGCTGCTGGCCACCGCGGCGGCGCTGTTCGGCATCGTATGGATCGCGCTGGAGATGATGGTCGGCCGCGAGGCCATGCGCGAACAGTCCTGGCGCACAGCCGCAATCGCGTGGACCGCGGGCGGTCTGTGGCTGGAACCGGTGCGCTCGACGCTCGACTACGGCCAGGTGAACGTATTCATCGTGCTGCTGGCCATGCTCGCGGCCCGCAGTACCCGGTGGTGGCTGGCGGGTCTGCTGGTCGGCGTGGCGTCGGGGATCAAGCTGACCCCGGCCATGACCGGCCTGTATTTCGTGGCGCGCCGGCAGTGGCTCGCGGTGGTCGCGTCGGCGGCGGCCTTCTTCGGGACGATGGGCCTGACCTACCTACTCACGCCGCGGGAAACCGACAAATACTTCGGGCAGCTGGTCAACGACCCGCATCGCATCGGTCCGGTCGGTTCGGTGATCAATCAGTCGCTGCGCGGCGCGCTGTCCCGCATCGCCGGGCACGACATCGGGTCCGGGCTGCTGTGGGAATCGGCCGTGCTGGTGACCGCCGTGCTCGCCTTCTTCGCCTGGCGCGCACTGCGTTCCGACGACCGGCTGGGACTGCTGATCATCGTGCAACTGTTCGGCATGATGGTGGCGCCGATCTCCTGGTCGCACCACTGGATCTGTCTGGTGCCGCTGGTGCTGTGGCTGCGCTACGGTCCGCTGCGCAAGGCCGTGGGCGCGCGGCTCATGACGGCGTTCTGGCTGTTCAACACCATCGTCGGGATTCCGTGGATGCTGGGTGTGCTGCAGAAATCGATGTGGGACATCTCGCGTCCCTGGTACCTGGCGTGGCTGGGCGCGTCGAACGCGCTCGGCGTGCTGGTGCTGTTCGCCTGGATGATCGCGGTGGCGCGGTTCAGCCCTGCGCCCGCAGCCGATCTATCTCGCGAGCGAGAGCCATATCCAGTGGCGTGAGACCGCCGGCGTCGTGGGTCGACAGCGTGAAAGTGACTCGCCGCCAGCGGATATCGATATCGGGATGGTGATTGGCGGCCTCGGCCGCCGCGGCCACCCGGCGCACCAGCTCGATACCGGCCAGGAACGAGGAGGCCTCGATGGTGCGGGTGATGCTGTCGCCTACGCGGGACCAATCGGGCAGTTCGGTGAGGGCCTTGGCGATGTCGTCGTCGGAGAGCGGCACGGGACTCATGATCCCGGTCTACTCCGCAATCACGCCGCCCGTGCGGCTTTGAGGCACTTCTTGAGTTCCTTGCCGCAGCAGCCCGCGGATTCCGCCTTCTTCATGCGCATGATGACCACGGGGCATTTCACGCACCGCGTCTTCTTGCGGCAGCATTTCTTCTTCGGCTTCAGACCCGAAACGTCCTTCGCCTTCACCTTGCCCATGTTGGTTAGCTTAACCTAACCTCAGCCCATTAAACGTGTGACTTGGTACTCCAGGTAATCTGTAGCTTGCCGCATGCCCGGTTGGGGTTCGCCATGTCTCGTAGTAGGCAGCCCCACGCATGAGACCCATCCGGGTCGGCAACAACTTTTCACCAGGAGGAATCAAACGTGTCGTCTGTCGAGTTCCGCAACGTCGCCATCGTGGCGCACGTCGACCACGGCAAGACAACACTGGTCGACGCCATGCTGCGCCAGTCCGGTGCGTTCGCAGAACGCGCCGAACTCGTCGACCGAGTGATGGACTCGGGTGACCTCGAGCGCGAGAAGGGCATCACCATTCTCGCCAAGAACACCGCTGTTCACCGGCATAACGCCGACGGATCGGTCACCGTCATCAATGTCATCGACACCCCCGGCCACGCCGACTTCGGTGGTGAGGTCGAGCGCGGTCTGTCCATGGTGGACGGCGTCGTGCTGCTCGTCGACGCGTCCGAGGGTCCGCTGCCGCAGACCCGCTTCGTGCTGCGCAAGGCGCTCGCCGCCTCGCTGCCGGTCATCCTGGTGGTCAACAAGACCGACCGCCCGGACGCCCGCATCGAAGAGGTCGTCGAGGAATCCCACGACCTGCTGCTGGACCTGGCCTCCGACCTCGACGACGAGGCCTCGGAAGCCGCCGAGCTGGCCCTGGACCTGCCGGTGCTCTACGCCTCCGGCCGCGCGGGCGTCGCTTCCACCAAGCGCCCCGAGAACGGCACCGTGCCGGACGCGGAGAACCTCGACGAGCTGTTCGAGGTCCTCATGAAGTACGTGCCCGCCCCGAAGGGCGACCCGACCAAGCCGCTGCAGGCCCACGTCACCAACCTCGACGCCTCCCCGTTCCTGGGCCGTATCGGCCTGGTGCGCATCTACAACGGCACCCTGAAGAAGGGCCAGAACGTGGCCTGGATGCACGGTGACGGCGTCAAGACCGTCAAGATCACCGAGCTGCTCAAGACCGTCGGCGTCGAGCGTCAGCCCGGCGAAGAGGGCGTGGCCGGCGACATCGTCGCCATCGCGGGCATCCCGGACATCATGATCGGTGACACCCTCGCCGACGTCGACAACCCGATCGCGCTGCCGAAGATCACCGTCGACGAGCCGGCGATCTCCGTCACCATCGGTACCAACACCTCGCCGCTGGTCGGCCGGGTGTCGGGTCACAAGCTGACCGCCCGCATGGTGAAGTCGCGGCTGGATCAGGAACTGGTCGGCAACGTGTCGCTGCGCGTGCTCGACATCGGCCGCCCGGACGCCTGGGAGGTCCAGGGCCGTGGTGAGCTCGCGCTCGCCATCCTGGTCGAGCAGATGCGCCGCGAGGGCTTCGAGCTGACCGTCGGCAAGCCGCAGGTGGTCACCAAGCAGGTCGACGGCAAGACCCACGAGCCGTTCGAAGAGCTGACCGTCGACTGCCCGGACGAGTACCTGGGTGCCGTCACGCAGCTGCTGGCCGCCCGCAAGGGCAAGATGGTCCAGATGAGCAACCACTCGGCCGGGTGGGTGCGCATGGAGTTCATCGTGCCGTCGCGTGGCCTGATCGGTTTCCGCACCGACTTCCTCACCGAGACCCGCGGCACCGGCATCGCCAACGCCGTGTTCGACGGTTACGCGCCGTGGGCCGGCGAGATCCGCGCCCGCCACACCGGCTC
Organism: Nocardia heshunensis; assembly: GCF_054782115.1. Classification (NCBI taxonomy): domain Bacteria; kingdom Bacillati; phylum Actinomycetota; class Actinomycetes; order Mycobacteriales; family Nocardiaceae; genus Nocardia; species Nocardia heshunensis. The sequence continues at coordinate 347,445 of NZ_BAAGTC010000002.1, forward strand.
GCTGGTCTCCGACCGCGCGGGCTCGGTCACCCCGTTCGCCATGATCCAGCTGGCCGACCGCGGTCAGTTCTTCGTGGAGCCGGGCGCCGACACCTACGAGGGCCACGTGGTCGGGATCAACCCGCGCTCGGAGGATCTCGACGTCAACGTGACTCGCGAGAAGAAGCTGACCAACATGCGGTCCGCCACGGCCGACGTGTTCGAGACCCTGGCCAAGCCGCTGCAGCTGGAGCTGGAGTCGGCGATGGAGTTCTGCACCGACGACGAGTGTGTCGAGGTCACCCCGGAGATCGTGCGTGTGCGCAAGGTCACCCTGAACGCCAACGACCGCCAGCGCGAGATCTCCCGCCGCAAGGCGCGGGACAAGGCTGCGCTCTAGTAAGTCGCCGCGTGTCACGTTCGACACGCGGCAGCTGATTTGGTGACGATCGGGGTAACTCGTCGGGCACGCCCAGAATCGGTTCGGTTCTCAACCGCCGGTCGCGTGCCCGACGAGCGACGGCTGTTAGCTGCGCGCTAAAGGCCCGGAGAGGCGGGTAAGGTGCCGAACGTGAGAGCGGGTGCCCGGAGGCGCGCATCGGTGCGTGTGGTGCTGTTGTTGGTGGCGACGCTGTTGGCGGTCGCGACCGGCTGCACCGCGAATCCGCCGCCGCCTATCGAGTCCACGGACAGTCCCAAGACGCAGCCTGCCAAGCCCGGCAACAAGTCGGTCGTGGTGGCGGTCGACGACATCGGGATCGGGTTCAATCCGCATCTGCTGTCGCAGCTCTCGCCCGCTACGGCGGCGGTGGCGTCGATGGTGCTGCCGAGTCCGTTCCGGCCGACGCCGACACCGGGGATTCCCGGCGGGACCGATTGGAATCTGGATCCCGCGCTGATGGTGTCGGCGGACGTGACCTCGCAGGAGCCGTTCACGATCACCTACCAGATCAAGAACGAGGCGTCCTGGTCCGATGGCGCGCCGATTGCGGCCGAGGACTTCAAATACCTGTGGCAGCAGATGATTTCGCAGCCGGGGGTGGTGGATCCGGCCGGGTATCGGCTGATCTCGGATGTGAGTTCGTCGGCGGGCGGCAAGACCGTGACCGTCACCATGACCCAGCCTTATCCGGCCTGGCATCAGCTGTTCGCGGATCTGCTGCCGCAGCATCTGGTGAAGGACTCCGGGTTCGAGCAGGGGCTCATCGACACCATTCGGATCTCGGGCGGCCAGTTCCGCATCAAGCAGGCCGATCGCGGCCGCGAGGAGATCCTGCTCGAACGCAATGACCGCTACTGGGGTTCGCCCGCGCAGCCGGATCAGATCCTGTTGCGGCGCGGCGGAACTCCCGCGCAGGTGGCCGAGTCGCTGCGGGTCGGGGACGCGCAGATGGCGCTGGTGCACGGCGGGGTGGCGTTGCAGGCGCAGTTGGCCGCGATCCCGTCGGTGCGCACGGCCATGATGGCGCAGTCGCGGGAAATGCAGCTGGTACTCAATGGCCGCAGCGGTGATCTGGCCGACGTGCGGGTGCGGCGCGCGGTGCTCGGGCTGCTGGATCCGGTGCTGCTGGCCACGGTCGGCGCGCAGACCGGCAGCTGGGTGGAACCGGTACGCGCGCAGGTGCTTTCGCCGTCGGATCCGGGTTATGTGGCGACCGAGCCGCCGCGACTGAGTCAGGAGGACGCGTTCGGGCTGCTGGCCGAGGCCGGATTCGCCCGGGGCGCGGAGACTCCCGCCGCACAGTCGGCGACTTCGCCTGCGCCGCAACCGCGTCCGCTGGCCAAGAACGGCAAATCGCTGACGGTGCGGATCGGCGCGGTGGACGGTGACACCACCACCCTGGCGGTCGCGAATACGGCGGCGGACCAATTGCGCAGTGCCGGAATCGATGTCATCGTGCGGAGTGTCTCGGCCGCGCAGCTCTACGGCAAGGAACTGACCGACGTCGGGGTCGACGCGGTGGTCGGCTGGGAGCGCACCGGCCAGGACCCGGCGACCGTGCTGGCCTCCCGCTACGGCTGTGCGCCCGTGCCGCAGCCCGGCGACGGTGATTCCGCGGTGGTCGACGGCGTGAAGAAGTCGCCGTCCAACCTGTCGGGCGTGTGTGATCCGACGCTGCAGGCCGCCATCGACACCGCGCTGCGCGGCATCGATGTGGGCAAGGTGATCGGGGACGCCGAACCCAAGCTGTGGGAGCTGGCGACCGTGCTGCCGATCGTGCAGGACACCCAGGTGGCCGCGGCCGGTCCGCGCGTGGACGGGGCCTCGCTCAGCGGTGCGATCCAGACCGGCATCTTCGCCGATGCCGCCAACTGGCGGAGGGTGCCGTGAGCACTCAGGGCACGAACCTGCAGGGCGCGGCCACGCACGGGGTGCTGCTGGTGCACGCGCATCCCGACGACGAGTCCATCACCACCGGCGGCACCATCGCCCACTATCGCAAGCGCGGCGTGCCGGTCACCGTGGTGACCTGCACGCTCGGCGAGGAGGGCGAGGTCATCGGGGACGAGTACGCGCACCTGGTGGCCGGGCAGGCCGATCAGCTGGGCGGCTACCGCATCCTCGAATTGACCCGGGCGCTGGCCGAATTGGATGCCGGCACCCCGCATTTTCTGGGTGGTGCGGGCCGCTGGCGCGACTCCGGCATGGCCGGGACGCCCTCGGCGCGCAATCCCCGCGCCTTCGTGAACTCCGGTGACGCCGCGACCGATGCCCTGGTCCAGGTGATCCTGGAGCTGCGGCCCCGCGTGGTGATCGGCTACGACCCCCGCGGTGGCTACGGGCACCCGGATCACATTCGCGCGCACGAGATCACCATGGCCGCGGTGGATGCCGCGGCGGACTGGGGCTGGACGGTCCCGAAGCTGTATTGGACGGTCACCGACGGCACCGTGCTGGCCATGCACACCGAGGCGCTCAAGCGCCGCACCGTGGATCAGCTGCCGGGCGCGCTGCCACGCGGCTGGCGGTTGCCGAACACCGGCGAATTGGCCTGTGTCCTCGCGGATTCCGTGACCACCACGGTGGATGTGTCGGATGTGCTGGCCGCCAAGCGGGCCGCGTTGCGGGCGCACGCCACCCAGGTGACCGTGGCCCCGTCGGGCCGGGAATTCGCGCTCTCGAACGACGTAGCTCAACCGGTGCTGCCGGAGGAGCATTACATTCTGGTACGTGGTGAGCGCGGCCCACTCGGCCCCGACGGCCGCGAACACGATCTCTTCGCCGGGCTGGAATGAGAGACTGATGAGCCATGTATAACTGGGATCTGCAAAATGCCATCGCGGCCTTCGTCGAGAGTCAGCGGCCCTACTTCGAGTGGCAGCACGAGCTGTATCTCTCGGTGCTGTACGGCTTCGTGGACATGCAGAGTCAGCTGTTGACCCTGCTCGGTTTCCCGCCGGTGCCGTGACGGCGGCCGTCGGAGCCCGGACGGGCGACGCGCTGACCGGGAATTCGCCGCTGCGCACGGTATTCAACGCGGTGATCATGGCCCTGCTGCTGGTCGATGCGGTGATCACGCTCGGGTTCGAGGTGCTGTTCCTGCCGCTGTATGCCGGTCAGGCCCATCTGCCCGAGACCGCGCCGGTGATGGCGGCGGGACCGTTGGCGGATGCCGCGACCGCGGGTGCGATTCCCTTGCCGTTCACGGCCCTGGCTGCCGCGGTGATCAACGTGCTGCTCGTCATGGGCATGGGCGTGGCGACCAAGCGCTTCGGCGTGATGGCCCTGCCACTGCTGGTGTGGGCGTTGGCCTTCCTGGTCTGCGCCGGTTTCAGCCCGAGCGGTTACGCGCTGCTCATGGGTGATTGGCCCACCATGCTGCTGCTCATCTGCGGTCTGCTGCCCGCGGGCATGTACCTGTACTACCGGGCCACCGCACGGCTGGCGACGGCCGGACCGGCCGCCAAGGTGTGACCGAGCCCATAGCGTGATCGCCGCTCGCCGGTGTCACAGTCCGGCGTCCCGTCTCGTCCTCTTGATGAATCGCGTTGATGATCAATCAGAGATAACGACGACGAGCGAGGGATGACGATGGGATTCGACGAACTGCGCAGCACCGTCCGGGGCCGGGTACTGGCTTCCGGCGACGCCGATTTCGAGCAGGTCGCCCGGCCGTGGAGCCTGGCGGTCACGCAGCCGGTGGCCGCGGTGGTCGAGGCCGCCGACGCCGAGGATGTCGCGGCGGTGGTGCGTTTCGCGCGAGCCGCGGGCCGCGCGGTGATCACCCAGCCGACCGGTCACGGCGCCAGCGCCGGGGTGGACGAGGCGATCCTGCTGCGGACGGGAGCATTGAACGGGCTGGAGATCGATCCGGTCGCGCGGGTGGCGCGGGCCGGTGCGGGCGTGCTGTGGGGACAGGTGCAGGCGGCCGCGGCCGAGCACGGCCTCACCGGTCTGGCGGGCAGCAATCCGGTGGTCGGGGTGACCGGCTATACGCTGGGCGGCGGTAAGGGCTGGTTCGCCCGCAAGTACGGTTGGGCCTCGAATGCGGTGCGCGCCTTCGAGATCGTGGATGCCCAGGGTCGCCCGGCCCGGGTGACCGCGGACAGCGACCCGGACCTGTTCTGGGCATTGTCCGGCGGCGGTGGCGATTTCGCGGTGGTGACGGGGCTCGAGTTCGCGTTGTTCCCCGCGCCCGGCCTGTACGGTGGCCGCATCACCTGGACCGCCGAAAGGCTGCCCGAGGTATGGGATGCCTTCCGCGAGTTGACTTCCGGTGCGCCCGATGAATTGTCGGTGTGGTTCAACCGCTTCCAGTTCCCGGGGGCCCCGGAGATGGTGGGCGTGGACCTCGCGTACCTCGGTGACCCGGAGCGGGGCCGCACCCTGGCGTCCGTGCTGGACCGGATCGGCGGCTCGCTCACCGATACCCGGACCGCCATGTCGGTGGCGGAGCTGGGCACCATCACGCAGGAGCCGACCGACCCCAGCCCGGCCATCACCCGCGGCGAGCTGCTCGGCGACCTGTCCCCGGAGGCCGAGAAGATCATTCTCGGCACCTCGGTCGCGCCGCTGGTGAGCCTGCAGGTCCGCCACCTCGGCGGTGCCCTGACCCACCCCACCGCGGGTGCGCGCGGCGCGCTGTCCGACGGCTACCTGATCTCCACCCTCGGTCTCGGCCTGCCGCAACTGCGAGATGCGGTGCACGCCAAGACGGCTGCGCTGGTTGCGGAGTTCGGTGCGCTGCTGCCGGGGCAGAAGCCCTTCACCTTCCTGGCCCCGGGCGAGTCCGCGGCCGCCGCCTTCGACGCGGCGACCCTGGACCGGTTGCGTGCGATCAAGCGGGAGCGGGACCCGCAGACGGTGATTCGCTCGAACTACCCGGTGCTGGGTTGATCCCGGGCGTGACCGCGTCGATCAACGTCCACGCCTGATCGAGCGGCAGGTCGATGACGTGGTACCGCTTCTTGCCCGCGGCGGAAGCGGCCACCACGGTCGCGACCCCGGCGCGGCGCTGGAAGAAGGTCTGCCGCACGGTCCAGCCGATGACGCCCGGCGCTTCCAGACAGTCGCGGTCGCGGTCCAGTGAGCCGCTGCGGGTGATCAGCCAGGTGGGATTGCCGTTGACCGCGGGGATGACGGCGTGCCCGAGGCCGCGGTACCGATCCCAGGCCAGCGCCGCCGCGATCGGCACCGCGACCGCCAGCACGACCCACAGCCAGATCGGAAGATGGCCGCCCGCAAGGGAAATCACGAGCAGCACCGCCGCGATCACCGCGAGCGGGCCCAAAGTGCGGGTGTAGCGGCGGCGATGCGCGGCGGGACCGTGCGCTTGCAGCGGAGTATCGATGAGCTCGGCGATCTGGTTCTGCCCCGCACCGGCGAAGGCAGGAATCTGCACCGTCGCAAAGGAATCCGCTTCATCATGGGCGACCGCTCGCCGGGCGGAGCCGGTGCCGAGCAGATGGGCCAGGGTGCGGTTCACGGCGCTGCGCGGGGCCTGCGGCAGGATCTTCTGACGCGGGCTGGTGCCGACCATGATGGCCTCGAGCTCGGCGGCCCGGGCCAGCCGCAGCAGCAGCGGCTCGTTGACGGTCGCGCCGCGCAGGCGAGCCAGGTCGAGCGTGGTCTGCCGGGTGGTGAACAGGCCGTGCCGGATGGTCAGGGTCTTGCCATTGTCGTGGACCTTCAGCCCGAACCAGGTCATCAGGTAGCGGGCGCAGGCGGCCAGGCTCACCACCACGACCAGCGCAACGGCCAGTAGCGCGACGACGGCGGCGATGACCCCCGCGCCGCGGTGGCCGACATCCTGCACGGTCCCGGACTTCAGGAACAGCTGGGCGAAACCGTATTGGAAGGCCAGGCCCACGACCGGCGCGATGATCGCGAAGCCGGTCAACGAGAGCGGCGCGTAGCGCACCCAATCCGGTTGCCAGTGTGCGATTTCCACGCCGGGACGTTCGTCGTCCGAAGTCGTCGGTGTGCCGGCCTGGTCTGTGATCGCTTGGACAGCACCAGATTCCGAGCCTGCGCGGGTGTGTGCCAGCAGCGCGGTCCGCAACTCCGGCACCAGCTTGGCGTCCAGCGCATCGAGTTTGAACTGGTCCTTCTTCTCCGCATGCTGTCCGGTGCCGATGGTCAGTACCGCCAGCCCGAGCGCCCGGTGCAGCAGATCGGCCTGCACGTCCACCGACCGCACCCGGTTGCGCGGAACCGAAAGTCGTTTGCGCTGAACGAGTCCGGTGCGCAGTTCCACGTTCTCCGGCGTGATCCGGTAGGTGGTGGTGAACCAGCGGGTGAGCGCGAAGGCCACGATGACCGCCACCACGCCCAGGCTCCAGGTCGGATTGTCGCTGCGCGCGCCCGCGAGCAACGAGGCGATCAGGATCGGGATGTAGCGCACGAGCTCGGTGACCGGGTGCACCAGCAGCATGCGTTTGTCGAGTCGCTGCCAGGACTGCGTGTCGGCGTCACGCGGTCCGGGGACCGGTGAAAGTACTTCTGTCGGATAGGAATCCGCATTGACGTCCGGATCGCCGGGCTGGTTCACGTCGCATCCCCCCGATGCTGTGCCGCGATGGCGGTGAGTTGGGCGACGGTGTCGCGGGCGTCGGCCAGGGCGAGCGCGCTGATGTGTACCGCTCCCGCCGAGGAGGCGGTGGTGACGGTGACGGTGGCCAGTCCCAGCAGTCGTTCCAGCGGCCCGCGGTAGGTGTCCACGGTCTGCACGCGGGTGATCGGCGCGACCCGGCTCTCCTGGGTGAACCAGCCGGTGCGGGTGTACACGGCCTCGTCGGTGATCTCCCAGCGGTGCACGGCGTAGCGCCACAGCGGGATGGCCACGATGCTGAATACCGCTGCCAGCACCACGATTACCAGCACCAGCGCCTGCACGCCGCGCCGGTGGCTGTCGAACAGCGCCCAGATGCCCACCCCCAGGACCGGGACCACCCAGGACAGCGCGGCGCTCAGCGCCCACAGCAGTTTGGCGCGTGGGCTGGGACGCCGCGACGGATCGGCCAGGATGCCGCCGGGGGCGATGGGCTGGGACATGCTGCCCATGCTTGCATGAATCCGCCCCCGGAGGCGGTTGTTACGGGGCGAGGACTGGACGCCCCGGTTCCGCTACTTGGGGGTGATCCGGTAGAGCCCGGTCGTGGTGCCCTGGTACTGGATTCGCCCGGGCGCGATGGTGCCGACCATCTGCAGGGTGTCGTTCACCGTGGTCGCGCCGACGTATTGCTCGGTATCGAGCTTGCCGGTGTTGGCGTCGATCACCGCGAAGCTGTAGTTGTCGGTCACGCCCGCGCTGCCGCTGGCGCTCCCGCTGCTGCTGCCGTTGAACAGCCCGCTGCCGCTGAGCAGCCCGTGGCGGGTGAAGGTGTAGAGCTTGCCGTCCGCCACGGACAGTCGCGGCACCGCCGAGGAGGGCACGGTGTTGGTCCAGACCACGGTGCAGCCGGAGCCGGTGACGTCGATGCGGGTCATGCCGCCCGAGATCGGTGCGCTCGCGGGCTGACTCGGGCCCGCGTTGGCGGGCAGCGCCGGGTACGGGTAGCCGTAGGTGCTGGCCACGAACACGCTGCTGCCCGAGCCGATGGGCGAGTTCTCGGTGCCGTCGATGGCGGGCACCGAGCAGACCTGATTACCCGAGACGGTGTCGAAGACGAGCAGGTTCTCCTTCGTCGCCGCGTTGTCGGTGATGGTCAGGTATTCGGTGCCGTTGCCCGGCCCGAAGAAGGTGGGTGTAGCGCCGGTGCCCCAACTCAATTGGCCGGGCTTGCGAGCCGGGCCGCGGTCGTAGGCCTGCCGCCACGCGATCTGCGGGTTACCGCTCGCGTCCACGGTGAGCAGGTACAGCGCATGGTCGGTGGCCACGGCCATGCCCTGGGGCGCGGTGGCGATGCTGTTGGCGACGATTTCGCCGGGCGCGAGCACGATCGAGTGCGCGGTGCCGTCGGTGTTCACGAATCCGGCCGCGGCATTGTCGGTGGCGAACCACACCCGGCCCTGATAGTCGGGGGATACCGAACTGACCTCGTCGCAGCTGCCGCCGCCGCAGTGCCCGGCGACCGCCTGCGTCACATCGGTTTTCGCGGCGATCGACAGTGACCACGAGCCGTCGGAGCCACGCTGGTGCGCGATGCGCAGCAGGCTGCCGGAGCCGTCGACGGTGACCAACTGGTCGTGATTGTCGAGGTAGGCGTAGACCCCGCCGAGCAGACTGCCCTTGGTGAGATCGAGGTGGGCGAGGGTGTTGCCGTTGCTCGGATCCAGCAGCAGCACTTCCGGCGCGCGGTCGGTGACCTTGGTGCACAGTGCCTGCGGGAGACCGTCCGCCCCTTGCAGGATGGTCGGGCAGGCCGCGCCCTCCTCGTGGAAGTCGGCATTGACGCCGCCGGTGCCGACGCCCGGCAGGGGCGTGGTGTCGGAGGCCTCGGAGTCGCCGTGCATGGTCGCGGTGCCCTCCGGTCCCAGGTAGGGGTTGGCGGGCGGCACCGGCCCGAAGGCGAAGGCGGTGCTGGTGGCGATGGTCAGCAGGGCGGTGGTGCCCAGCCCGGCGACGACGGCGGCGCGGCGGATTTTCGCGAGCACGAAGGTTTCTCCCTCTTCTTCAGCGAAGCGAATCGCCCGAGGTTATTTCACCGCGACTGAAAATTGAACCGTTGATCTCAGTGAGTACGAATACTCGCATCGGGGCCCAGGAATAACGGCAGGGGGTGCAAGGTTTGCCCGTTCCATGGCACCCGAGTCGGATAAGTCGGATGGATGGCGCATGATCGAGGGCGTGACGGATCTTGCGAACCCGAGCCTGCCGCCGAACCCGCCCAACGCGTCGGCGATGCGCCGCGCTTTGCGCCGGGCCCGGGACGGCGCCACGCTCAACCTCGACGAAGCGGTGGTGCTGCTGCATGCCCGCGGCGCCGACCTCGAGGATCTGACCACCTCGGCCGCGCGGGTGCGCGACGCCGGACTGCGTGAGACCGGGTACGCGGGGGAGGTCCTGCCGATCACCTACTCCCGCAAGGTGTTCATCCCCATTACCCATCTGTGTCGCGACAAGTGCCACTACTGCACCTTCGTCACCGTGCCCGGCAAACTGCGTGCGCAGGGCAAGGGCATGTACATGGAGCCCGACGAGATTCTCGAGGTCGCCCGCCAGGGCGCCGAACTCGGCTGCAAGGAAGCGCTTTTCACGCTCGGTGACCGTCCGGAGGAGCGCTGGCCGGAGGCCCGGCAGTGGCTCGACGAGCGCGGCTACGACTCCACCCTGGATTACGTGCGCGCTATGGCGATTCGCGTGCTGGAGGAGACGGGCCTGCTGCCGCACCTGAATCCGGGCGTGATGAGCTGGGAGGAGCTGTCGCGGCTCAAGCCGGTGGCACCGTCCATGGGCATGATGCTGGAGACCACCTCCACCCGGCTGTTCACCGAACCCGGTCAGGCGCACTACGGTTCGCCCGACAAGGATCCGGCGGTACGGCTGCGCGCGTTGACCGACGCGGGCCGCCTCTCGGTGCCGTTCACCACCGGCATCCTGGTGGGCATCGGCGAGAACCTGGTCGAGCGCGCCGAGTCGATCCTGGCGATCCGCAAGGTGCACAAGGCGTTCGGGCACGTGCAGGAAGTCATCATCCAGAACTTCCTGGCCAAGCAGAACACCGCCATGCGCGACACCCCGGACGCCGATCTGGAGGAATTCCGGGCCACCATCGCGGTGGCCCGGCTGCTGCTGGGCCCGAAGATGCGTATTCAGGCCCCGCCGAATCTGGTGTCGCTGGAGGAATGCCGGGCGCTGCTCGACGCGGGCATCGACGACTGGGGCGGGGTATCTCCTTTGACCCCCGACCACGTGAATCCGGAACGGCCCTGGCCGAACCTGGAAACCCTCGCGCAGGTCACTGCGGATGCCGGTTTCGTGCTCACCGAGCGCATCACCGCGCACCCGAAGTATGTGCTCGCGGGCCATCCGTGGATCGATCCGCGCGTTGCCAAGCATGTTGCGGCACTGGCTGATCCGGTGACCGGCCTGGCCGCCGACGTGAAGCCCTCGGGCCTGCCCTGGCAGGAGCCCGACCACGACTGGGAATCGGTCGGCCGCATCGACCTGAACACCGCCATCGACTCCGAGGGCCGCCTCACCGAATCCCGCAGTGATTCCGGGATTGCCGAGGATGCGCTGGGTGCCTTCGGCGACTGGGAATCCATTCGCGAGCAGGTGCTCGAGCTGGCCGTGGCCGCGCCCGAGCGCTTCGACGCCGACGTGATGGCCGCCCTGCACGCCGCCGAGAAGGATCCGGCGGGCCTGACCGACGACCAGTATCTGGCCCTGGCCACCGCCGACGGCCCGGCCCTGGAAGCGATTACCGCGCTGGCCGATCAGCTGCGCCGCGACACCGTCGGCGACGACGTCACCTACATCGTCAACCGGAACATCAACTTCACCAATATCTGCTATACCGGCTGCCGCTTCTGCGCGTTTGCCCAGCGCAAGGGTGATGCCGATGCCTTCAGCCTGAGCCCGACCGAGGTCGCCGACCGCGCCTGGGAGGCGTGGGTCGAGGGTGCGACCGAGATCTGCATGCAGGGCGGCATCGATCCGGAGCTGCCGGTCACCGGCTACGCCGATCTGGTGCGCGCCATCAAGGCCCGTATCCCCGAAATGCACGTGCATGCGTTCAGCCCCATGGAGATCGTGAACGGCGCATCTCGTGGCGGCCAGTCGGTGCACGATTGGCTGACGGCGCTGAAAGAGGCCGGGCTGGACAGCATTCCGGGCACCGCCGCCGAGATCCTGGACGACGAGGTGCGCTGGGTGCTCACCAAGGGCAAGCTACCCACCTCGGCGTGGATCGATGTCATCACCACCGCGCACAAGGTCGGCATCCGCTCCAGCTCGACCATGATGTACGGGCACGTGGACAACCCGAAGCACTGGGTGGGCCACCTGCGGGTGCTGCGCGGAATCCAGGACGAGACAGGCGGTTTCACCGAGTTCGTGCTGCTGCCGTTCGTGCACCAGAGCGCCCCGCTGTACCTGGCGGGCGCATCCCGTCCGGGCCCCACGGTCCGCGACAACCGCGCCGCGCACGCCCTGGCCCGGATCATGTTGCACGGCCGTATCGAGAATATTCAGACGAGCTGGGTCAAACTAGGTATCAAGGGAACCCAGCTCATGCTGAACGGTGGAGCCAACGACCTCGGCGGCACTCTGATGGAGGAAACCATCTCCCGCATGGCCGGCTCCGAACATGGTTCGGCCAAGACGGTCGAAGAACTGACGGAGATCGCGTCGGGTATCGGTCGTCCGGTCCGCCAACGCACCACCACCTACGGTGTACCGCAGAACCGGGCACACACTGGGCTCTCAGCGACGCTGCTGGGAAGCTGAGGGGCGCCGAACCAACTCGCAGCGTTCGGAACGTGACAACTGATTTCGCTGCGCTGGGGGTACCTCACCGGGTACGTCCAAAATCGGTTCGGCTCCCAACCGCCGGCCCGGGTTGTTAGCGGTGAGCGGCTCCAAGCCGCCCGCCGAAGTCCCGGGGAGGCGGGGGAGTATAGGGTTTCGCCGGGCGGAGTATCCCGCATGTGAGGACAGACTAGGAGAACGGCAGTGCCGTACATCATCGCTGAACCGTGCGTTGACGTGAAGGACAAGGCGTGCATCGAGGAATGCCCCGTGGACTGCATCTACGAGGGCGGACGCATGCTGTACATCCAACCGGACGAGTGCGTGGACTGTGGTGCGTGTGAACCGGTCTGCCCGGTGGAAGCCATCTTCTACGAAGACGACACCCCGGATCAGTGGGCCGGTTACGTGAACGCCAACGTCGACTTCTTCGACGATCTGGGTTCCCCGGGCGGGGCCACCAAGGTCGGCAAGGTCGACTACGACCCGCCGTTCATCGCCGCCCTGCCGCCGATGGCCAGCGAGTAGGTCGAGCTTTTGACCGCGCGTGGCCGGGTGAGCGCTCTGCTACCCGATTTTCCTTGGGACACCATCGCTTCCGTGAAGGCGAAGGCCGCTTCGCATCCGGACGGCATCGTCGACCTCTCGGTCGGGACACCGGTGGATCCGGTGGATCCGCTGATCCGCGAGGCGCTTTCGTCGGTGGCGGAGGTGCCCGGCTATCCGACCACGCACGGGACGCCCGAATTGCGCGAAGCCGTTGTCTCGGCGCTGAAGCGGCGGTTCGGGATCACCGGGGTGGACCCGGCCGCCGTGCTGCCCGTCATCGGCACCAAGGAGCTGATCGCGGGTCTGCCGCGACTACTCGGGCTGGGCGCACAGGATCTCGTCGTCATCCCGGAGGTCGCCTACCCGACCTACGAGGTCGGCGCGCTGCTGTCCGGTTCGCGCTATGTGCGCGCCGACGGCACCACGCAGCTCGGTCCGGAGCGCCCGGCGCTGATCTTCCTCAACTCGCCGTCGAATCCGACCGGCAAGGTGCTCGGCGTCGACCACCTGCGCAAGGTGGTGCAGTTCGCTCGCGAGCGCGGCGCGGTGCTGGCGTCCGACGAGTGCTACCTGGGCCTGGCCTGGGAGGGCCGCGCGGTCTCCATCCTCGATCCCGAGGTGTGCGACGGCGACCACACCGGGCTGCTGGCCATCCATTCGCTGTCCAAGACCTCGAATCTGGCGAGCTACCGGGCCGGTTTCGTGACCGGTGATCCGGAGTTGGTGGCGGAGCTGCTGGAGGTGCGCAAGCACTCCGGCATGATGCTGCCCTACCCGATCCAGGCGGCCATGGCCGCGGCACTCGGCGATGACGCCCACGAGGTCCAGCAAAAGGACCGCTACCGGGCGCGGCGGGCGGTGCTGCGAGATGCCTTGCAGCGCGCCGGATTCCGCATCGACCATTCCGAGGCGGGTCTGTACCTGTGGTCGACGCGCGACGAACCGTGCCGCACGACCCTGGATTGGCTGGCCGAACGCGGCATCCTGGCCGCCCCCGGCGAGTTCTACGGGCCGCAGGGCAATCGGCACGTGCGCATCGCGCTGACCGCGACGGACGAGCGCATCGCCGCCGCCGCTGATCGCCTGACCAGCTGATTTCCCGTTAATACGGGGCCCGTGATACCGTCTACCACGTTGCAAGGCCCGGTGGCCTGGTGATGTGTAAGGCCCTGTGGCGCAGTTGGTTAGCGCGCCGCCCTGTCACGGCGGAGGTCGCGGGTTCGAGTCCCGTCAGGGTCGCAGTCAAGGTGAAGCCCCCCGGATATCCGGGGGGCTTTTTCGTTTCTTCGGGATCTCGCTCATTTTCTTCGGGTCTCGAAATCCGGCTCGGTCCTCGGCACTGAACTCGATCTTTGCCGAAACTGACCCGTAGGTCTTTCACACCGCCTATAACAGGTTCTCATCGCCGTCTCGATGAGGAGTCTTTCAGTGCGTGGTCTTTCCTATGAAACCCCCGGCAAGAGTGTCTTTGGCAGCAATGTCAGCCGACGGGGGTTCCTAGCTGCAACAGGTGTCATTTTGGGGGCGGCCGCACTACTACCGAAGATGCCATCGGCCAGAGCTCTACCAACCGGGTCGATCAACGACGGCGACACCATGCCGGTCCTGGTCATCGGCACCGGGTACGGCGGCGCGGTCGCTGCGCTGCGGCTGGCGCAGGCCGGGCAGAGCGTCGTCATGGTCGAGAAGGGCATGTCCTGGACTCAGCCCGGGTCCGACGGCAATGTCTTCTGCAACATGCTCAAGCCGGACGGCCGATCCTTCTGGTTGCGCACCGAAACCGTCCAGCCGATCAACCACTTCATGGGCGCGCCCTACGACAAGTCGATCCCCAGCTACACCGGTGTGCTGGATGCCGAGCAGTTCAGCGGGATTCGCGTCTACCAGGGGCGCGGTGTCGGCGGCGGCTCGCTGGTCAACGGCGGCATGGCGGTGACGCCCAAACAGGAGAACTTCGCCAGCATCCTGCCGTCGGTGGACGCGGGCTCGATGTACAGCACCTACTACCCGCGGGCCAATGCCGGGCTGAAGGTGAACAACGTCGACCAGACCTGGTGGCAATCCGCCGACTGCTACCAGTTCGCGCGGGTCGGGAAGAAAACGGCCGAGGCGTCCGGGTTTTCGACCACCTTCGTGCCGAACGTCTACGACTTCAACTACATGAAGCAGGAGCAGGCCGGCACCGCCACCAAGTCGGCGCTCAACGCCGAGGTCATCTACGGCAACAACCACGGCAAGAACTCCCTGGACAAGACCTACCTGGCGGCGGCGTCCGGCACCGGCAAGGTGACCATCGTGCCGCAGCACGTCGTCACCACCGTCGCACCGGCCAACGGCGGCGGGTTCTCGGTGACCATGAATCAGATCGACACCGGCGGCAACACCGTGAAGTCGAAAACCGTTACGGCGCAGAAGGTCTTCTTCGCGGCGGGCAGCGTGGGCACCAGCAAACTGCTGGTCACCCAGAAGGCCACCGGCAAACTGCCCAACCTGCCCGACTCGGTCGGCTCCGGCTGGGGCAACAACGGCAATGTCATGGTGGCCCGGCAGAACCAGGCATGGGACGCCACCGGCAGCCTGCAGTCCTGCATCCCGACCCTCGGCATCGACAACTGGGCGGACAGCGGCGGCCCGGCCTTCGCGGAGATCTCGCCGTTCCCGGCCGGCATCGAGACCTTCGCGAGCCTGTACCTGGCCATCACCAAGAACCCGAACCGCGGCACCTTCTCCTACAACTCGGGTTCCGGTGGCGTGGACCTGAACTGGCAGACCGCCTGGAACCAGCCGAGTATCGACTGCGCCAAGCGGATCTTCGACAAGATCAACACCAAACAGGCCACCATCTACCGGACCGACCTCTTCGGTGAGTACAAGACCTGGGGTGACGATTTCGTCTACCACCCGCTGGGCGGCTGCGTGATCAACGTGTCCACCGACAACTACGGGCGGCTCAGCTCGTACCCGGGGCTGTACGTCATCGACGGCTCGCTGATTCCGGGTCTGACGACCGTCAACCCGTTCGTCACCATCACGGCGTTGGCGGAACGCAATATCGAGAACATCATCGCCAACGACTTCAAGTAGCCGAGCCTCTCGGCTGAGGGAAGGGGTTTGGGGGCTAGGCCCCCAAACCCCCTTACCGGCCGGAGCGTGTTCGTTCCAGCCGGGTCCCTCTCGCCGCGTTAGCCTGGGGCATGGACGCTGTCACGGTTGTCCCTGCCCCCGGCAACGAACCGGTGCACACCTACGCACCGGGCAGCCGCGAACGTGAGCTGCTGACAAGCAAGCTCGCCGACCTCTCCTCCTCGACCTTGGATGTGCCGCTGGTGATCGGCGGCAAACATCAGGCCGGTGGCGGGAAACGGCTGAATATCGTGATGCCGCACCGGCACAGGCACCCCCTCGGAACCTATTCCGATACCACTCACGACGAAGCCCGGGCCGCCATCGCGGCGGCCACCGCCGCCGCGACCGCTTGGCGGGCGCTGCCCTTCGAGGAGCGGGCCGCCGTCCTGCTGCGGGCGGCCGACCTGCTGGCCGGGCCGTGGCGCGAGACCATTGCCGCCGCCACCATGCTGGGCCAGTCGAAATCGGTGCAGCAGGCCGAGATCGACGCGCCCTGCGAGCTGGTGGACTTCTGGCGGTTCAATGTCGCCTTCGCCCGGCAGATTCTCGCGGTGCAGCCGGAATCCGGTGCGGGCGTGTGGAATCGGATGGACTACCGGCCCTTGGAAGGGTTCGTCTACGCCATCACCCCGTTCAACTTCACCGCCATCGCGGGGAATCTGCCCACCGCGCCCGCGCTCATGGGCAATACGGTGGTCTGGAAACCTTCTTCGACACAGACGCTTTCGGCGTATCTGACCATGAAGCTGTTGGAGGAGGCAGGGATGCCGCCCGGCGTCATCAATATGGTGACCGGGAACGGCGCGAAGGTCTCGGAGGTGGCGCTGTCGGATCCGAAGCTGGCGGGCATCCACTTCACCGGCTCCACCCGCACCTTCCAATCCCTGTGGCAGAGCGTCGGCTCGAATATCGGCCGCTACCACGGGTATCCGAGGCTCGTCGGGGAGACGGGCGGCAAGGATTTCATTCTCGCGCATCCCTCCGCCGATCCGGATGCCTTGCGGGTGGCCATGGTTCGTGGAGCCTACGAGTATCAGGGGCAGAAGTGTTCGGCCGCGTCGCGCGCCTATGTCCCCAAGTCGGTGTGGCAGCGCATGGGCCAGGATTTCCTCTCCGAGGTGGAGTCGCTGACCTACGGTGATGTCGCTGATCTGTCGAATTTCGGTGGGGCCGTGATCGACTCGCGCGCCTTCCTGAAATGCGAGGCCGCCATCGATCGGGCCAAGAGCGCCGGTCTCGACATCCCGGTCGGCGGACGCTGCGACGACGGCGAGGGCTGGTTCGTCCGCCCGACCGTGCTGCTCGGCGACGATCCGGGCGACGAGGCGTTCTCCACCGAGTACTTCGGCCCGCTCCTGTCGGTCTACGTCTACGACGACAGCACGCCGGACGCCTTCACCGACATCCTCGACATCGTCGACTCCACCTCGCCGTACGCGCTCACCGGCGCGATCTTCGCCCGCGATCGCCGGGCCGTCGAAACCGCCACCACCGCACTGCGATTCGCCGCGGGCAACTTCTACATCAACGACAAGCCGACCGGCGCGGTGGTCGGCCAGCAACCCTTCGGCGGTGCGCGGGCCTCGGGCACCGACGACAAGGCGGGCTCGCATCTCAACCTGCTGCGCTGGGTCGCGCCCCGCACGCTCAAGGAAACCTTCGTGCCGCCCACCGATTACCGCTACCCCCACATGGAGGCGCGATGAACCCACTCCGTCCGGCGATCCTCGCGGCGGCCGGATCGTCGCGCATGAAGGACGCCATCACCAAGGTGCCGGTGACCGCGGCGGTCGTGCGGCGCTTCGTTGCCGGGGAGACCCGGGCCGAGTTGGCCCCGGTGGCGCGAGAGCTGCTGAAGAGCGGCCGTTCGGTCAGCGTCGACTTTCTCGGCGAGTACACCACCGATCGCGCGCAGGCCGATGCCGCTGTCGCCGAATACCTTTCGCTCCTCGACGCGTTGGCCGAGGCCGACCAGGAGATCCCGGGTGTGCCTTCGGTCGTCCCCCGGGTCGAGGTGTCGCTCAAGCTGTCGGCCCTGGGGCAGTCGCTGGGGCAGGACGGTCCGGCCATCGCCGCCGAGAACCTGCACAAACTGTGCGCCAAGGCGGTCGAACGCCACGTCTGGGTGACCGTCGACGCCGAGGACCACACCACCACCGCCGACACCCTGGAGGCGGTCGCGCAGGCCCGCGCCGAATTCCCCTGGCTGGCAGTCGCCTTGCAGACCTACCTGCGGACAGCCGAGGACACCGTTCGTGACTTGGCCACCGACGGCACCCGAATCCGCCTGTGCAAGGGCGCGTATCAGGAACCGGCCACCGTCGCCTATCAGCGCCGCGCCGATGTCGATGCCTCCTACCTGCGCTGCCTGGCGGTGTTGATGTCGGGTGGCTGGTATCCCATGATCGCCTCGCACGATCCGGCCATGATCGCCGCCGCGCTGACCCTCGCCACCGAGAACAACCGCGTCCCAGGCGATTACGAGTTCCAGATGCTCTACGGCATCCGCGATCCGGAACAGCGGCGCCTGGTCGACGAGGGTCACGCCCTCCGTGTCTACATCCCGTACGGCACCCAGTGGTACGGCTACCTCATGCGTCGCTTGGCCGAACGACCCGCCAACCTCGGCTTCTTCCTGCGGGCCCTCTCCGAGCGTTAGACAGGCGGGCCGACCGTTAGACGAGCGGGCGGCCGAAGCGACGGCGCAGGCGCATGTCCGCGAGGTAGACGTTGAAGGGGAACAGTCGGAGCACCGTGGGCATGCGCGTCCAGACCGCGGCCAGCGCGCGCAGGCAGCCGCCGAAAATGCGTTCGTCGCGCGCGGTCCAGGACATGCCCATCTGGTTGCGCAGATGCGGTGGCAGCAGCGCGGTGACGATGAAGCGGTGCAGGCCGCCCAGGGCGATCTGCAGCGGCCAGGCCAGCATCTTCAGATCGGTCAGTGCGTTGAAGTAGGTGCGGGTGGCCTCGTCGATGGTCTTGGTGGCGAGGTTCTCCTCCCAGTAGACGTAGAACTCGTCCCGGGTGGCGGGCCACATCTCCTCGCGCATCTGCAAGGTGGTGCCCAGGCGTGCGCAATGCCGGTAGAAGGCTTCTGCCACTTCGGGATCCATCGGACCGCGCATGCGGTGGTAGACGTCGTCGAAGCCCCAGTAGATGCAGGCGGCCACCCACAGCTGCAGCTTCGGGTCGAAGGCGTTGTATTTGACCGGGCTGCCGGGCTTGGTGTGGATGGTCCGGTGCGCGCTGTTGACGGCCTCGCGGTAGGCGCGGCGGTCCTCCTCGTCACCGATCATGGCCACGGCGAGATAGGTGATGGTGGTGCGCAACCGCTTGAACGGACGCACCATGATCGCCCCGCTGTGCACCTCGGACTCCATGACGCCGTAGGCCACCGGGGTGAGCGACAGCTGCATGATCACATTGGCGGCACCGCCGAGGAATGCGCCGACACCGTCGATCAATTCGCGAACCTGCTCGATGGTCATCGGCTCGGGGCCGACCGGTTCGTGCTCGAACTTGCGCAGTGGGGCGGTCATCGTCGACACGGCTCCTCGTCGTCACTCCTCGCCAGTGAGGAGAGTGTGAGAAAATTCGCTTGTCACCTTCTCACCGCGGGGCGGGGGTGTCAATGTGCGAAGATTGGTGCCTCACCGTTTCTTTGCGACCGGAAAGGGCTCGGACCCATGGCCAAGCTGGCCAAACTGCTGCCGCTCGTGCGTGGATCCGGTCCCGAGGACCGCAATCAGGCCAAGGTACTGGACGCGGCCATGCTCGCCTTTCTCGACTTCGGGATCAAGCGCACCTCCATGGTCGAGGTCGCGCGCCGCGGTGGACTCTCGCTGGCCACGCTGTACCGCCGGTTCGCGGGCAAGAACGATCTGATTCAGGCCGTCGCCCTGCGGCAGGCCCGGCAGTTCATCGAGATCGCGGATGCGGCCGTCGAACGACAGGTCGATCGGGACGCCAGCGCCGAGGATCAGATCGCCGCGCTGTTCATCGCCTGCATCGAGGGTTTGCGCGGCAATCAGCTGCTGGACCGCCTGCTCAAGACCGAACCGGAAATGGTGCTGCCGTACCTCACCGTGCAGGGTGCGCCGGTGATCGAGATGGGCCGCGACTACCTGGCCGAGTTCATCGCCCGCTTGCAGGCCGAAGGTAAAGTGCCGCAGTACGATCCGCTGCCGCTGGCCGAGATGATCGCGCGCGCCGCGCTGTCGCTGGCGCTGACGCCGCAGACCGTCATTCCGCTCGACGATCCGGTGGCGCTGCGGCAGTTCGCCCGCGACCACGTCATCCCGGGATTCCGAATCCTCTGAACCGCAACGGTTCTCACACCAGCCGCAGGCCCAAGCGGCGACGCAGTCGCATATCCAGCAGATAGGCGTTGAGCGGGAACGAGCGAACGGGTGCTGGCACCACGCCCTCCGCCGCGCCCACCACCCGTAGCATCCTGGCCAGCAGCCGATCCTGGCGTGGTGTCCACGTCATGCCCATCTCGTCCCGAAGATGTTGCGGCAGTAGGCCGGTCACGAAGAACCGGTGCACGCCGCCGAAAGCCAGCTGGAACGGGCGGGGCAGCATCTTGAGGTCGATGAGGTCCTCGAAATATGCCTTGATCTTGGGATCGATGCGGGTCAGTGCCAGGTTCTCGGCCCAATAGCGCTCGAAGGCTTCGCGATCCGCGGGCCACATGTCCTCGCGCACCTGCAGCGTGGTGCCCATGCGGGCCGAGTGGTAGTAGAAAGCATCGGCGTCGAAGTCGTCCATCGGACCGTACATCCGCTCGTACAGATCGCGTGCGCCCCAGTACAGACAGGCGGCCACCCACAGTTGGAGCTGGGGGTCGAAGGCGTTGTACTTCACCGTGCTTCCGGTGCGGGATCGGACCTGTTTGTGCACGGAGTCGACGGCCTCGCGGTAGGCCGCGCGGTCGTCCTCGGTGCCGAGCAGGGCGACGGCCAGGTAGGTGAGGGTGGTGCGGAGCCGCTTGATCGGGTGGACCATGACGTTCCCGGATTCGACCGGACTCTCGACCACGCCGTAGCCGACGGGCCGGTTGGCGAGTTGCATGATCACATTCGCGGCCGCGCCGAAGAATCCGGCCGCGCCGTCGAGGTACTGCCGGATGTCGACCTCGGGCTCGGTGGTTGCGGCGTCGAAGGGATCGTGAAGCGGCCTGGTCATCGTTGACCACATCCTCTGGTGAGAAGGTTGTATAGAAACTTTCTTACCCACTCGGGTCGCCTGTCAACCGACTTGGCTGGTTCGCAAGCGATTCGTTGTGCGCGCCCTCCGGTAGCGTGAGCCCGTGTCGCCGCTGTTGCTGAGTTCGCTGAATCCGGCCGCCATCGCCGCCGGAGCCGATATCCCCGATGCCGTCACCATCGACGGCGAGACGCTGTCGCGCAGTGATCTGCTCGGCGCGGCCACCTCGGTCGCCGAGCGCGTCGCGCAGGCGCGCCGGGTGGCGGTGCTCGCCGAACCGACCGTCACCACCGTGCTCGCGGTGGTCGGCTGTCTCATCGCCGGGGTGACCGTGGTGCCGGTGCCGCCCGACTCGGGCAGCGCGGAACTGGCTCACATGCTGAACGATTCGGGCGCGCAGGCCTGGCTGGGAAAGGCTCCGGAGGGCTCGGAGCTCCCGGTGATCCCGGTGCGCAAGCACGCGCGCTCCTGGCACCGGTATGCCGAACCCGCCGGGAAGTCAACGGCTTTCATCCTCTACACCTCCGGCACCACCGGTGCCCCCAAAGGTGTCGTGCTCAGCCGCGACGCCATCGCCGCGGGCCTGGACGCCTTGGCCGAGGCCTGGGGCTGGACCTGGAAAGACACTCTGGTGCACGGGCTTCCGCTGTTCCACGTGCACGGCCTGATCCTCGGTGTGCTCGGCCCGCTACGCGTCGGCAGCCCGCTCGTGCATACCGGTAAGCCGACCCCGGCCGCCTACGCGCAAGCTCATGGCACCATGTACTTCGGCGTGCCCACGGTCTGGTCGCGGATTGCCGAAGACCCCGACGCGGCAAGGGAATTGGCGAAGGCCCGCATCCTGATCTCCGGGAGCGCGCCGCTGCCCGTGCCGGTGTTCGAGCGGCTCGCCGAGCTCACCGGGCACGCGCCGATCGAGCGCTACGGCATGAGCGAAACCATGATCACGCTCTCCACCCGCCCCGACGGCGAACGTCGCCCCGGCTGGGTCGGCACGCCGGTGGCCGGGGTCGAGACCCGATTGCGCGACGAGGCCGGGCAGCCGGTCCCGCAGGACGGGGAAAGCGTCGGTGGCCTGCAGATTCGCGGTCCCATGCTGTTCGACGGCTACCTGAACAAGCTCGAGGTGACCGCCGAGAACTTCACTGCCGACGGTTGGTTCAAGACCGGCGACGTGGCCGTCATCGATGCCGAGGGCTTCCACCGCATCGTGGGCCGGGAATCGGTGGACCTGATCAAGTCCGGCGGCTACCGCATCGGCGCGGGGGAGATCGAGACCTCGCTGCTGGGGCATCCGGCGGTGGCCGAGACAGCGGTCGTCGGCGTGCCGGACGACGATCTCGGGCAGCGCATCGTCGCCTACGTGGTGTTGCGCGACGGCGCGGGGGAGTCGGTCGCCGAATCCCTCATCGCCCATGTGGCGGGCGAACTTTCGGCGCACAAGCGGCCGCGCGAGGTGCGGGTGGTGGACTCGTTGCCGCGCAATGCCATGGGCAAGGTGCAGAAGAAGCTGCTGGCTTGACCTCGAGCATGGTCGAGGTTCTAGCGTGATCGCTATGACCGCATCGCTTTCGCCCGCCCAGATCGACTACCTGAACAGCCAGCGGCTGGGGCGGCTCGCCACCATCCGCCCCGACGGCTCCCCGCAGAACAATCCCGTTGGTTTTCGCTATAACGCCGCGCTGGGCACTATCGACATCGGCGGCCTCAATCTCGGGGCCAGCCAGAAGTTCCGCAACCTGCTGAAGGAGGAACGGGTCTCCTTCGTGGTGGACGACATCAAATCCGTGCAGCCCTGGGAAGTGCGCATGCTCGAGATCCGCGGCACCGCGCAGGCGCTGCGCGACGTCGAACCCTTCCACGCGGGCATGTCGCGCGAGCTCATCCGTATCACCCCGGAGCGCATCATCGGCTTCGGCATGTGACACCGGAGTTCCGGTGCCGGAGGTTTCGGGGTCTCGCCGCGCCACCGAGCGAACATCTAGTTTCTTGGAGACGAAAGTTCCATGCTTCCAAGGAGATTCGCTCGATGCCTTCCGCTCTGCGTACCACCGTGGCGGCCGCCGCCGTCTTCGCCGGTCTGCTCGCACCCGCCGCCGTGGCGAGCGCCGACGCCCTGCCCCTCACCCCGATGCAGCAGCCCGCCGAGCAGGTAGCGGCACCCAACACCGGCGGTACCGGATCGGTGAACGTCGGGGCCTTCGGGTCCTTCGACCCGTCGGCGGCCGGTTCCTCGAACCTGATCAAGGCGCTGCAGACCGGGTCGGGTCAGTGCAATACACCGGTGCTGCCGATGTACGACGGATCCGCCAATCCGCTGTGCTCGCTGTACCACTGAGCCCGAAAACCACGAAAACCCCTGCGGCGCGCGGCCGGCAGGGGTTTTCGAATTTTCGGGGTCAGTCGTTGGCGTGCAGCGCCGCGTTCAGTTCGACGCCGGTGCCCTTGCGCGCCCGGACCTCGACCGCGCCGGTCACCGAGTTGCGGATGAACAGCAGGTTGGACTGCCCGGACAGCTCACCGGCCTTCACGACCGTGCCGTCCGGCCCGGTCACCTTGGTGCCCGCGGTGACGTAGAGCCCCGCCTCGACCACGCAGTCGTCGCCGAGCGAGATGCCCAGGCCCGAGTTCGCGCCCAGCAGGCAGCGCTCGCCCAGCGAGATGACCTGCTTGCCGCCGCCGGACAGGGTGCCCATGATGGACGCGCCGCCGCCGACATCGGAGCCGTTGCCGACCACGACACCGGCCGAAATACGGCCCTCCACCATGGAATTGCCGAGCGTGCCGGCATTGAAGTTCACGAAGCCCTCGTGCATGACCGTGGTGCCCGAGGCCAGGTGCGCGCCCAGGCGCACGCGGTCGGCATCGGCGATGCGGACGCCGGTCGGCAGCACATAGTCGACCAGACGCGGGAACTTGTCCACGCCGTACACGGTGACCGGGCCGCGGGCGCGCAGCTTCAGCCGGGTCAGCTCGAACTCCTCGGTCGAGCAGGGACCGTGATTGGTCCACACCACATTGGCGAGCAGACCGAACTGCCCGTCCAGGTTCGCGCCATGCGGGCGGATCAGCCGGTGCGAGAGCAGGTGCAGACGCAGGTAGACGTCGTGGGTGTCGACCGGCGCGGCGGACAGGTCGGCGATGATGGTGCGGACCACGACCACCTCGACCCGGCGGGCCTCGTCGACCCCGACGCTGTCGGCGAACTTGGCGTATTCGACATCGGAGGCATCCAGGCGCTTGGAGCCGGTATCGCTGAATTCACCCAGCTCCGGATACGGATACCAGGTGTCGAGAACGGTTCCGTTCGCGGTGATGGTGGCGAGGCCGACTGCTGAAGCTCCCTGAGTACTCACGTCCCATTACGTTACCGTGCTGTGAATTCATACCGCCCGCGGTGCCGATTTGTGCCAACGCAGCCACCGTGCGAAGAACGGAGGCGTCTCCTCCTTTAGGGTGGATGAAATGACCCTCCTCGACCTGAGTGCCGACCCCATATCACTCACCGCCGCGCTCGTGGATATTCCGAGCGTGTCGAAGAACGAGAAGGTCATCGCCGACATCGTCGAAAAGGCACTGCGCGAGCAGACTTCCGAATTCGAGATCGTGCGCCACGGCAATACCGTGCTGGCGCGCACCGATCGGGGACTGCCGACCCGGGTCATTCTGGCCGGGCACCTGGACACCGTGCCGATCGCCGACAATGTGCCCAGCCACTTCGAGACCACCGCGGACGGCGAACGGCAGCTGTGGGGCTGCGGCACCGTCGACATGAAGTCCGGCGACGCGGTGTTCCTGCACCTGGCCGCCACCGTCGCCGACCCGGTGCACGATCTGACGCTCATCTTCTACGACTGCGAGGAGATCGCCGCCGAGTTCAACGGGCTCGGCCGCATCGAACGCGAATTCCCGGAATGGCTCGCGGGCGACCTCGCCATTCTCGGTGAACCCTCCGGCGGCTGGATCGAAGCGGGCTGCCAGGGCACCCTGCGGGTCCGGCTCACCACCTCCGGCGTGCGCGCGCACACCGCGCGAGCCTGGCTGGGGGACAACGCGATTCACCGGCTCGCTCCGATTCTGGAGCGGCTGGCCAACTATCGGGCGCGCGAGGTCGAGATCGACGGCTGCACCTACCGCGAGGGTCTGTCGGCCGTCCGCGTCGAGGGCGGCGTCGCCGGCAATGTGGTGCCCGACGTGGCCACCGTGGACGTGAACTTCCGCTTCGCCCCCGACCGCACCCTGGATCAGGCCACCGAGCACGTGCGCGAGGTGTTCGCCGGGCTGGACCTGGATTTCGAGCGCACCGACGGCGCTCCCGGCGCACTGCCGGGCCTGTCCAATCCGGCCGCCAAGGACCTCATCGAGATCGTGCACGGGCACGGCAGCGGCGGGGTGCGCGCCAAGTACGGCTGGACCGATGTCTCGCGGTTCGCCGCCCGCGGCATCCCGGCCGTCAACTTCGGCCCGGGCGACCCGAACCTGGCGCACAAGCGCGACGAGCACCTGCCCGTCGATCAGATCACCCAGGTCACGTCGATGCTGCGCAGTTACCTGACCGGGGCCAAAGCCTGATCAGTTGTTCAACACCACGCTGATCAAGCGCGAGGCGGGCGTTACGGGTGACATGTACGGTTGGCTGCATGTCTGCTGACGAAGAGGTGCGTTCGCCTAAGACTCCACGATTCCGGGGCCCGATCATGTTGCGGCGGGACCGGAAAAAGGGGATAGGGACCACGGATCAGCATTTACTGGACGAGCGTGGCGGCGCGGATTGGGTGCACACCGATCCTTGGCGGGTCCTGCGCATCCAAGCCGAATTCGTCGAGGGCTTCGGCGCGCTGGCGGAGGTGCCGCGGGCGGTCGCGGTCTTCGGTTCCGCGCGCACTCCGGCCGATTCGCCGGAGTACCAGGCCGGGATGGCCATCGGAAGTGCCTTGGCCCGAGCCGGTTTCGCGGTCATCACCGGTGGTGGCCCGGGCGCCATGGAGGCGGCCAACCGGGGTGCCTCGGAGGCCGGTGGCTATTCGATCGGCCTCGGCATCGAGCTGCCGTTCGAGCAGCACCTCAACGAGTGGGTCGACCTCGGCATCAACTTCCGCTACTTCTTCGCGCGCAAGACCATGTTCGTGAAGTACGCCCAGGCGTTCGTCTGCATGCCCGGCGGTTTCGGCACCCTCGACGAGCTGTTCGAGGCGCTGACGCTGGTGCAGACGCACAAGATCACCCGCTTCCCGATCATCCTGTTCGGCACCAAATACTGGGCGGGACTGATGGATTGGATGCGCGATTCGCTGCTCGGCTCGGGCAAGATCGCGCCCGGCGACCTCGGGCTGCTGCACCTCACCGACAGCGTGGACGAGGTGGTCGAGATCGTGACGCGGGCCGCGCAGGCCCGCCACGAGCAGGACGAAGCGGGCGTCGTGGAGGACCAGTGGTGAACGAGCCCTACGCGGTGTGCGTGTACTGCTCCGCGTCCGTCGACGATCCGCGGGTGCTGGAACTGGCCGCCCGCGTCGGCGCCGAAATCGGCCGGCGCGGTTGGCAACTGGTGTCCGGCGGCGGCAATGTGTCGATGATGGGCGCGGTCGCGCACGCGGCGCGGGCGGCCGGGGCCAAGACGGTCGGCGTCATCCCCAAGCAGCTGGTGCACCGCGAGGTCGCCGATATCGACGCCGACGAGCTGATCGTCACCGACTCCATGCGCGAGCGCAAACAGGTCATGGACGACCGCGCCGACGCCTTCCTTACCCTGCCCGGCGGCATCGGCACGCTGGAGGAGTTCTTCGAATCCTGGACCGGGGCATACCTGGGCGTGCACGAGAAGCCGGTGGTGGTGCTCGATCCGCAGGGGCACTACGCGGGGTTGTTCACCTGGGTGCAGGAGCTGGGCGCGCGCGGGTACGCGGGCCGCGAGGCGCTGGACAAGGTGCTGGTGACCACGGATCTGGACGCCGCGTTCGAGGCGCTGCGGCCGACCACCTGAGTGGAACTATCCGGTTCCACTCGACAAGATCGGGTGGATCGGCAAGGGTGGGCGTGAGCACGACCCGTGAGGAGCACAGCGAAGTGAATACGGATGCCCGTTCGACCGTGAGCCTGTTCGACCTGGCTCGCAGCCTGCCCGGCATGGCCGTGGCCGCCCCCGGAATGATCCGCAATGTCGGGCACCTGCTGGTGAAATCCGGCGACAAGGCATCCATCGGACTGTTCTTCCAGCGCGGCGCGGCCAAGCATCCCGACCGGCCCTTCCTGAGATTCGAAGGCCGCCAGTACACCTGGGGCGAGGCCAATGCCGAGGTCAACCGCTACGCGAATGTGCTTGCCGCGCACGGTGTCAAGCGTGGCGACGTGGTCGGCATCCTGATGTCCAACCGGCCCGAGGCGCTGCTCACGGTGCTGGCCACCGTGAAACTCGGTGCCACCGCCGGACTGCTCAACCACAATCAGCGGGATGCGGTGCTGCAGCACAGCTTCGGGCTGCTGAATTCGGCGCTCGACGTGATCGGCGAGGAGTCCGCCGACGCGCTCGCCACCCTCACCGAGCCGCGGCCCAACCTGATCTGGTCGCAGCAGCTCGCCACCGAGGCGACGACCGCGGATGCCGCGAATCCGGCTGTGACCGAACAGATCACGGCCAAGGAGCGCGCCTACCTGATCTTCACCTCCGGCACCACCGGCCTGCCCAAGGCCAGCGTCATGACGCATCAGCGCTGGACCAAGTCCATGGCGGGCATCGGCGGGCTCGGCGTGCGGCTGACCGGCAAGGACACCCTCTACTGCTGCCTGCCGCTCTATCACAACAACGCCCTGACGGTGGCGCTGTCCTCGGTGATCGCGGGCGGCGCGACTTTCGCGCTGGGCCGCAAGTTCTCGGCCTCCCGCTTCTGGGACGAGGCCATCGCCAACCAGGCCACCGCCTTCGTCTACATCGGCGAGTTGTGCCGCTACCTGCTCAACCAGCCCGCCCGGCGCAATGATCGCGGGCACCGGATCCGGCTGTGCGTCGGCAACGGCCTGCGGCCCGAACTGTGGGACGAGTTCCAGCAGCGTTTCGGCATCAAGCGGATCGTCGAGTTCTACGGCGCCAGTGAGGGAAACGTCGCCTTCATCAACGCCTTCAGCATCGACAAGACCGCCGGCTTCACCCCGCTGCCCTTCGCCATCGTCGAGTACGACGACGCCACCGGCAAGGCGCTGCGTCAGCCCGACGGCCGACTGCGTCGCGTCCGTCCCGGCGGTGTCGGCCTGCTGCTGGCCAAGGTCACCGACAGCTCCCCGTTCGACGGGTACACCGACGCCTCGGCCACCGAATCCAAGCTCGTGCGTGACGGTTTCGCGTCCGGCGACTGCTGGTTCGACACCGGCGACCTGGTGCGCGATCAGCGCTTCGGCCACATCGCCTTCGTCGACCGCCTCGGCGACACCTTCCGCTGGAAGGGTGAGAACGTGGCCACCACCGAGGTCGAGGGCGCCTTCGACGGCATCGACTCCGTCACGCAGGCAGTCGTTTTCGGCGTCGACATCCCCGGCGCCGACGGCAAGGCGGGCATGGCCGCGGTGACCCTGCACGAGGGCGCGGTCTTCGACGGCAAGGTGGCCGCCAAGGCCCTCTACGACCACCTCCCGACCTACGCCGTCCCCCTGTTCATCAGGGTGGTCCCCGAGCTGGAACAGACCTCCACTTTCAAGAGCCGCAAGGTGGAGCTCCGCAAGGAGGGCTACGCCCTCGACGACCAGACCGCCCTCTACGTCCTCGCGAACCGCACCGACGGCTATGTTCCGGCATACCCGGGCTACGCCGCCGACGTGGCCGCGGGCAAGGCTCCCGGCAACTGAGCAGCAGCCGGTCGGGACACAGTTCCGGTCGGCTGCCCAGCAAGCGGTATACAGCCCTCGGTACAGTCGAGGGCATGTGTGCGCCGTTGCCGACATTGTGCGGAAAGCCGGTGGCGACGGATCGGGCGCTGGTGATGGCGATCGTGAACCGGACGCCGGATTCCTTCTACGACCGGGGCGCGACGTTCACCGACGAAGCCGCCATGAACGCCGTGGACCGGGCGGTCGCCGAGGGCGCGGATCTGGTCGATATCGGCGGGGTGAAGGCCGGGCCGGGCTCCGAGGTGGACGCCGCCGAGGAGGCCCGCCGCGTGGTGCCGTTCGTGGCCGCCATCCGGGCGCGCTACCCGGAGTTGTTGATCAGTGTGGACACCTGGCGGGCGGACGTGGCGCGGGCCGCGGTGGCCGAGGGCGCGGATCTGATCAACGACACCTGGGCCGGAGCTGATCCCGAGCTAGTGAGCGTTGCTGCCGAGTTGGGCGTAGGAATCGTGTGCTCGCACACCGGGGGTGCGATTCCGAGGACCCGTCCGCACCGGGTCCGATACGCCGATGTGGTGGCCCAGGTCACAGAATCGGTGGTCACCGCCGCCGAAAATGCTGCGGCCGCAGGGGTGGCCAAGGACTCGATTTTGATCGACCCGACCCATGATTTCGGCAAAAACACCTATCACGGGCTCGAATTGTTGCGGGCGATAGACGTTCTTGTGAAAAGCGGATGGCCCGTCTTGATGGCGCTGAGTAATAAGGATTTCATCGGAGAGACTCTTGGTGTCGGGTTGACCGAGCGATTGGAGGGCACATTGGCAGCGACTGCATGGTCGGCCGCCGCGGGCGCTCGAGTCTTTCGCGTGCACGAGGTCGCCCACACCCGCCGGGTGGTGGACATGATCGCCGCCATCCAGGGTCACCGCCCACCCGCCCGTACCCTGCGAGGTCTCGCATGAAAACAGACTGGGTGAACACCAACACCTACGACCGTCCCGACTGGACCGTCGAGGAACTGATCGCGGCCAAGGACGGCCGCACGGTTTCCGTGGTACTCCCCGCCCTCAACGAGGAATCCACCGTCGCCGCGGTGGTGGCCAGCATCCGGCCCCTGCTCGGCACCCTGGTGGACGAACTCGTCGTCCTGGACTCCGGGTCCACCGACGCCACCGCGGCCCGCGCACGGGCCGCCGGAGCGACCGTGGTGACCCGCGAACAAGCCGTCCCCGAACTCGACCCCGTCCCCGGCAAGGGCGAATGCCTGTGGCGTTCGCTGGCCGTCACCACCGGCGACATCATCGCCTTCGTGGACTCCGACCTCATCGACCCGGACCCGAACTTCGTGCCGAAGCTGTTGGGCCCGCTGCTGACCGTGGACGGGATGCACCTCGTCAAGGCGTACTACCGCCGCCCGCTGCGCACCGGCGAGGCGGTCGAACACCACGGCGGCGGCCGCGTCACCGAGCTGGTGGCCCGCCCGCTGCTGGCCGCCTTGCGGCCTGAACTCTCGAATGTGCTGCAGCCCTTGGGCGGTGAGTACGCGGGCACCCGCGAACTGCTGGCCTCGGTGCCCTTCGCGCCGGGCTACGGCGTCGAGATCGGGCTGCTGCTCGACACTTACGACCTGCTGGGCCTGTCCAGCATCGGTCAGGTCAACCTCGGCGTCCGCCAGCACCGCAACCGCCCGCTGGCCGACCTCGGCGTCATGAGCCGCCAGATCCTGGGAACCGTCCTGGGCCGCAGCGGAATTCAGGACTCCGGCGCGGCCCTGACCCAATTCCCGCTGGTGGCAGGCGAATTCATCGCCAACACGACAGAGGTGTCCTTGGCGGATCGCCCGCCCATGAACACCCTGCGCCCGGAAGAAGCCGCCGCGTAACCCTTACCGGTCGTGCCGGTAGATCGGGGTGAGCAGGTCCGCCTCGATCGGTTCACCCGTGGACCGGTCGTAGCGGACGCCCACCACCGCCGAGAACGGGTGCGTGCTCGCGCGCTCGTGCAGGGTCGCCAGCCGGGTCGCCAGCAGCCGAATCGCGCCCAGCGAGGCGGGCGGGTGCAGGCCGTCGATCACCAGCACACTGCCCTTGGCGTCCGGGCGGGGTAGCCGGGCCAGATAGGCGATGTCGTAGGGCTCGGTGCCGCCGGGCCGGTAGACGCGGCGGGCGGCCCGATCCTCGATGCCGCGCCGCACCCGGCCCGCGCGGGCCACGGTGCGGCGTAGCCGGGGGTCGGCGGCCACCAGATACCGCAGACTTGGCGACAATTCGGGCCCGCCGAGCACGATCAGACCATCGCGGTCGAGATCGAGCGGGCGGCCGGGGAGGAACCGCTGGACATTGGCGGTGAACCCGAGTTCGCGCAGAAGCTCCACCAAACGGTGCGGCGCGGCGGGATCCGGCGCGCCGACCAAGGCGATGGAGCGGGTGGTGCTGCGAACGTCGGGGGTCAGGATGGTCAGTGGGCCGTGACCGAAGAACAAGCCTTCCGGAACCGGTCCCTGTGTACTCACCTGATGGATGCGGGCGCGGGAAAGACCCGCGGCCGCACCGATTCTCGCGAACGTCCAGCCTTCGGCATGCAGTTCGCGAATGACGGCGCGACGGATGCGAGTCAGCTCATTGATCTGCTGCTGCGCCGCCGCGACGCCCTCTGTGGCGGCTTTCAGGCGTTCGACCTTGTCCTCGATCGCGAATACCCGGGCCACCTCGTCGGCCGACATGTGCGCAGTCTAGATAGCTGGACAGCATCATGCGTCAAGTCCACTAAACGACTTTGATCTCAGGTGGCGTCCGGGTCCACCGGCGGACGTTCGTTGCGCTCCAGCGGTTTCTGTTCCTTCGGCATCGAAATCGGGCCGGAACCGGTGTTGGTGGAACCGTTTCCGCTGTTCGCGCCGCCGCTCGGCTTGTCGAAATTGGTCAGGTCATTGAAGCTGTTCAGGATCGAATCGTCGCCGTCGAGCAGGTGTTTGGTCACCATCGAGCGTGGATTCATACTGCGCAGTTCGTTCAACTGCTCCAACGGTTTCCGGATCTCGTCGAATTCCGGCCCGAGCTCATTCCGCAATTGCTGAGTTGCGCCGGTGGCGTAATCGCGCGCCTGTTTGAGCGCGTGCGCCGTCCAGCGAACAGCCTCGGGCAAGCGCTCGGGGCCGAGAATCACAAGTGCGGCGACGAGCAGAATGAGCATCTCGCCCCAGCCGATATTGCTGAACACGAGTACAGGCTACCTTTCTACGACTTCTTGTCCGTTTCCAGTGTGACTGGAATGTCCACCTCACGGCCGTCGCGGATGACCTTGATGTCCACGGTCTGGCCGATGTCGTGGGACTGGACCGCCACGGTCAGCTCCTCCGGGCTCGTCACGTCCCGGTCGCCGACCTTGACGATGACGTCGCCCTCGACGATGCCCGCCTTGGCCGCCGGGCTGCCCGGCGTCACGTCGGCCACCTGCGCGCCGCTCATCACGTCATTGGCGACGATCTTGGTCTTGGCGCTGACGCCCAGCATCGGGTGCTCCACCGCGCCGTCGCGGATCAGCGCCTGCGAGATCCGCTTCACCTGATCCACCGGAATCGCGAAGCCCAGACCCACCGAACCGCCGCTCTCGGACTTGATGGCCGAGTTGATGCCGATCAGCCGGCCCTGCATATCCACCAGCGCGCCACCGGAATTGCCGTGGTTGATGGCGGCGTCGGTCTGCACGGCGTCCAGGGTGGCGTCGGTGTCGGTGCCCTCGCCGCCCACCTTCACCGGGCGGTGCAGCGCCGAGACGATGCCGGAGGTGACCGTCTTCTCCAGGCCCAGCGGCGAACCCAGCGCCAGCACGTCGTCGCCGACCTGCACGTCACCGGAGTTGCCGAGCTGGATCACCGAGAGGTTCTTCACATCGACCTTGAGCACCGCCAGGTCCGTCTTGGTGTCGCGGCCGACGATGCGGACCGGTGCCTTCTGCCCGTCGGAGAACACCACATCCAGCTTGGCCTTGCCCGACTTGTCATTGGCGGCCAGCGAGATCACGTGATTGTTGGTGACGATGTAGCCCTGCCCGTCGATCACCACGCCCGAACCCGTGGAACCGGTGTCGCCCAGCCAGGCCCGCACCGTGACCACCGCGGGCATGACGGCATTGACCACCTTGGTGATCTGATTGTGCGAGTCACCGCCGCCGGGCGCGGACTGCAGCGTCACCTTGCGCGAGGTGAGTGCGGACGCCGACGAACCGGTGAAGGCACCTACGAACCCGCCCACCAGGCCGACGGCCAATGCGACGATCGCCAGCAGTCCCAGCGCCTGCCACGACACCCGGCCACCGAACAGCACGTCCCGCGCGCCCAGTCGCGCACCGGGCAGCAGCGGAGCGGGTTGTGGCTGCGCCACCGCCGGAGTCCCCAGGCGCGCGGCCGAATTCGGATCCCGCCACGGATCGGCGGGCGCGGCCGGGGCGGCCTGCTCGGCCGTCGCCTCCGGATCCCGCTGCAGCACTTCGGTCGAACCCGCCGGGCGGCCGAAAGCCTCCGCCAGCACCGCATCCGGCGGGCGATTGGCGATCTCGATGTCTCCCTGCGCCGCCGCCGCGGCACCGGCCGTGCGGGTCGCGAAGGAGCCGTGCTGGCCACTCGGGCGGCGGAAGGCGCGGGCGGTGTGGTTGTCCACGTGCGGCCGATACACCGGGCGTGGCCCCAGTACCGGTGCGTCCGACGGCCGCAGGTTCCCCCGATCGGCTGCCGAATCAAATTCCCCAGACCGCTCGGGCGCCGGGCCCGTGTTGTTCGATTCGGTGGTCACGCTATGGACTCTACTTGCGCCACCACGAGGTCCACCGTCTGCTGTCGAACGAATCCTGATGGTTGCTCGCGCATTCCTGGATGAGCGAACGCGGAATCCGGCTCAGGGTGTCGTGCAGACTCGAGGGGGCGGAGATCTGATCCGAGGACTGCCGCAGCGCGATTCGCGCCTGCTGCTGGGCATCCACCTCGGCGGCGCACTCGCGGCACACCGAGATGTGGTGCGCGGCACGCAGATACGCGTTCATCCGCAGTTCGCCGTCCACGTAGGCGGCGATGGCCTCACTGGCCAGATGCTCGGTGGGGGCGAAACGCGGGGGACGACGGGGCGGTCGGTCCTCGCCACTCATACGCTGCACACCCTTCCGGACGGTTCGAGCTGCTCGAGTGGGACGGGGGTCCGACCTGCGGGACCCGCTGCTCACCCGACCTTGTCGGAGGCGGCGAAACGCCGCTCCACCCCATTATGCTCGAGGTACTCGCGCAGTGCCTGGCGTCCTCGGTGGATCCGGCTGCGCACGGTGCCCAGTTTGACGCCCAGCGTCGCACCGATCTCCTCGTACGACAGACCTTCGATGTCACACAGCACGACCGCGGCACGGAACTCCGGGGCCAGCGAATCCAGCGCGGACTGCAGGTCGGGATCCAGATTGGCGTCGTGGTACGCCTGCTCCGGGCCGGGACCCTCGGACGGGACGCGGTCGTAGTCCTCCGGCAGCGCCTCCATGCGAATGCGGTTGCGGCGGCGGACCATATCCAGGAACAGGTTGGTGGTGATGCGGTGCAGCCAGCCCTCGAAGGTGCCGGGCTGATAGTTCTGCAGCGAACGGAAGACCCGGATGAAGGTTTCCTGGGTCAGATCGTCGGCGTCCTGCGGATCACCGGTGAGACGGTAGGCCAGGCGATACACGCGGTCGGCGTGCTCGCGGACCAGTTCGTCCCAGCTCGGCATCACGGCACGATCGCCGGTCGCGTCGAAGGCGGCGGTCCCGGTCAGGGCGGCCTCGTCGTCGGCGGGGGACAGGAGCAGCTCGCCGTCCAGCGTGGTGTCGCTGTCCAGCGGCTTGATCTGCGGGTGCAGAGTGTTGGCGGGTTCACGCGCCGCGTCGACCATGTGGATGGGATTACCTCCTACTCGGGACCGTGAACGTCGGTATCGGTGACAACCAATCGGTTGGATCAGCTGTTCCCGATCCCGGGCCCGCGGTCGCTGGCCTGGCGTGAGCCTTACTTTCGTCGGTCGTGATGTGGCATCAATATGTGGACGCTGAGGGACACCTGAGAAAAATCGCCACACCCGGCCCAGCACCACCACGCCTTACCGGTGTATCGCCGTTAGCCTCTATTTCGTGAGCCAGACCCCCGCGGCACCGAACTTGCAGCGCAACCTCGCCTATGTGGAGGAATCCGTCGCCGAGGACGACATCCTCGTCGGCGCGCGCGAACGCGCCCTCGAACTGGGTGCGGCCCCGGTCGCGCCCAGTGTCGGTGCGCTGCTCAGCATGTACGCGCAGCTGCTGGGGGCGCGGGCCGTGGTCGAGGTCGGGACGGGGGCCGGGGTCAGCGGGCTGTGGCTGCTCGACGGCATGCGCGAGGACGGCACCCTGACCACCATCGACTCCGAACCCGAGCATCAGCGCGCGGCCCGGGAGGCGTTCCGCTCGGCCGAGATCGCGCCCGCGCGCACCCGGCTCATCAACGGGCGGGCGCTGGATGTTTTGCCGCGCTTGGCCGATGGGGCCTACGACCTGGTGTTCATCGACGCCGCGCCGCTCGAGCATCCGCAGTATGTGGTGCAGGCCGTGCGCTTGCTACGCGAGGGCGGTGCGATTCTGCTGCACAACGCGCTGCTGGGCGGGCGGGTCCCGGATCCGGCGCAGCGCGATCCACAGACCATGGCGGTGCGGGCGGCGACCCGGGCCATCGCCGAGGATCCGGACCTCACCAGCGTGCTGATTCCGGTCGGTGACGGGCTGCTGTGCGCTTCGCTGGGCTGATCCCCCGTTGTTCCCTGCGCGGATGTTCCGCGTGACAATAGTCGCGGCCGATCAACTTTCCCGCGTGCAGTAATCCGCGGTATTCGCCGCCTTCGCAACATTCGGGTGGAGAAATCGGCGTGGACCCTTGCCCTCTCGTTGAACGAGTGTTTAATCTATTGAACATGCGTTCAACCGACGATCTGACCACCCGGGCCCGGATTCGCGATGCCGCGATCACGGTGTTCGGCGAGCAGGGATTCGGGGTCGGCGTGCGGGCCATCGCCGCCGCCGCGGGCGTCTCGCCCGGGCTGGTCAACCACCATTTCGGGTCCAAGGACGGGCTGCAGGCGGCGTGCGACGAATGGGTTCGGGACACCATCCGGACCGCCAAGATGGAGTACATCGAGAATCCCTCGCCCGGCGGGCTCATGCGGCAACTGGCCGAGATCGAGGAGTTCGCTCCGCTGATGGCCTACCTGATGCGCAGCTTCCAAGCGGGCGGTGCGCTGATGAAGACCTTCTTCGAGCACATGGTGGAGGACACCGAGCTGTACCTCCGGGCGGGCATCGCGGGCGGCAGCATCAAGCCGATGCGCGACGTGCGGGCCATGGCGCGTTACGTCGCCACCAACAACGGCGGCGGCATGATGATGTTTCTGCAGCTCTACGCGGACGAACACCCCGGGCCGATGGACTTCCGCAAGGCCCTGCGCGACTACGCCGACCAGATGATGCTGCCCGCCCTCGAGATCTACACCAACGGCATGCTCACCGATTCCAGCGCGCTGGACGCAGTCACCGCAGCACAAACCGAGCAATAACCATCACACCGTCGTTTTCCTACGAGGAGATTCGATGAACGTCCCTGTCAGCCCGGCGATTCAGGTCCGGGATCTGCACAAGCACTTCGGGCAGGTACGCGCCCTCGACGGTCTCGACCTCGAGGTCGCGCAGGGGGAGGTGCACGGCTTCCTGGGGCCCAACGGGGCGGGGAAGTCCACCACCATCCGCGTCCTGCTGGGCATCCTGTCGCGCACCTCGGGCGAGGCCCTGGTGCTGGGGCGCGATCCCTGGACCGACGCGGTCGCGCTGCACCGCGACATCGCCTATGTCCCAGGCGATGTCACGCTGTGGCCGTCACTCTCGGGCGGTGAGACCATCGACCTGCTGGCGCGGATGCGCGGCGGGATCGATCAGGATCGCCGCGCCGAGCTGATCGGGCGCTTCGAACTGGATCCGAGCAAGAAGGCGCGCACCTACTCCAAGGGCAATCGGCAGAAAGTCGCACTGGTGTCGGCGTTTTCGTCGAACGCCCGGCTGCTCATGCTCGACGAGCCGACCTCGGGCCTGGATCCGTTGATGGAGCAGGTCTTCGGGGAATGCGTGGCCGAGGCGGTGGCGCGCGGCACCACGGTGCTGCTGTCGAGCCATATCCTGTCCGAGGTCGAGAAGCTGTGTCAGCGGGTGACCATCATCCGGGCGGGCAAGACCGTCGAGACCGGCACGTTGGCTGAGATGCGGCACCTGTCGCGCACCTCGATCACCGCCGAAATGGTGGGCAGCCCAGGCGATCTCAGCCGGATCGCGGGCGTCGAGGATATCAGCGTGGAGGGCAACACCCTGCACTGCCAGGTGGACAGCGAGCACCTCGGCGAGCTCATCCGGGTGCTCGGCGACGCCGGGGTCCGCAGCCTGGTCAGTCAGCCGCCGACGCTGGAAGAGCTCTTCCTGCGGCACTATTCGCTCGACGGCGAGGCCCCGGCCGATGCGCGCGAGAAGGTGTCGAAATGACCGCGGTCACCGCCGCCGCGCCCCGCGCGTTCGAAACACCTTCCTTTGCAGCGGATTTCACCGGAACCGGGCAGCTGCTGCGGTTGTATCTGCGACGTGACCGGATCATCCTGCCGCTGTGGGTGTTGCTGCTGTCGCTGCCGCTGGGCAGCATCTACATCAAGAGCCTCGAGAAGATCTACCACACGCCCGCCGACTTCCAGAGCTTCGCCGACGGCGTCCTGTCGAATCCGGCCGAGCTGGCCATGTACGGGCCGATCTACAGCACCAACCTCGGCGCCTCCGGCGTGTGGAAGGCCGGGATGTTCTTCACGCTCATCGGCGTGGCCACCATCCTGACCGTCATCCGGCACACTCGCGCCGACGAAGAGAACGGGCGCACCGAACTGCTGGCCTCGACCCGAGTGGGGCGGCACGCCGGTCTCACGGCGGCGTTGATCGTGGCCTACGGTGGGGCACTGGCCGCCGGGCTGATCGGATTCGCCAGTATCGCAAGCACTTCCGTGCCCCGCTCCGGCTCGCTGGCCTTCGGGCTGGCGCTGGCCGGGTCCGGCATCGTGTTCGCCTCGGTCGCGGCGGTCGCCGCCCAGCTGTCGGCAAGTGCGCGGGTGGCGCGCGGCATCGCCTTCGCGGTGCTGGGCGTGACGTTCACCCTGCGTGCCATCGGAGACGTGCGTTCGGGGGCGGGGCCGACCAGCCCGTTCACCTGGATGGCTCCGCAGGGCTGGTCGCTGCAGGTGCGGGCGTTCGCGGGCGATCATTTCGCGGTGTTGCTGCTGCACCTGCTGGCCGCGGTCGTGCTGACCGTCGTTGCGTATTACCTACTGGCACACCGGGATGTCGGCGCGGGACTGATCGCCGAGCGGCCCGGCGCGCTGGTGGCCGCGCCCACGCTGAGCGGCCCGCTGGGGCTCGCCTGGCGATTGCAGCGCGGGACATTGCTGGCCTGGACGACCGGACTCGGGCTGTACGGGTTGATGATCGGCAGCGTGACGCACGATGTCGGCAAGCAGTTGGGGAGTAATCAGACCATCCGCGACATGATCACCCGCATGGGTGGCTCCGAATCGCTGGAGAAGTCGCTGATCAGTTACGCGTTCACGATGGTCGCGCTGGGCGCGGCGGCCTATTCGGTGTCGGCGGCGCTGCGGTTGCGCTCCGAGGAGAGCGCTGACCGCGCGGAGTCCGTGCTCACCGGCGCGGTCGCCCGAACCCGTTGGGTGGCTTCGCATCTGACGTTCGCGGTGCTCGGGCCAGCCGTGGCGCTCGTGGTGTCGGGGCTGCTGGGCGGTCTGATCTACGGCCGCGCCGCCGGTGATGTCGGCGGCAAGACCGGGCAGGTGCTGGGGGCCGCGCTGGTGCAACTGCCTGCGGTATGGACCTTTACCGCCATCACCGTCCTGCTGTTCGGGCTGTTGCCGCGCTGGACGACCGTCGCGTGGGGTTTCCTCACCGCCGCCATCGCGGTCTTTCTGCTCGGCTCGCTGTCGGGGGCACCCCAGTGGTTCCGCGACCTGAACCCCTTCGAGCACGCCCCGAAGGTGCCCGGCGAGGCCTTCACCGCCACCCCGCTCATCGTCCTGCTGATAGTGGACGTGGCGTTGATCACGGTGGGGCTCATGGCATTCCGTCGCCGCGACCTCCAATCCGCCTGAGGCGAAGCCCCGGCGAACGGCCGCCCCGGATCATCCGGGGCGGCCGTTCACGTACGCGGATTGCACCGCCTGATGCGGGTGGGGCGGATGTGAATTCGATTGGGGTGGAGCGAATCTTCTGTTGTCGGTGGCGAGGCGGTGTGGGCGGTGGAGGGGCAGTGCTGAGGGGTGGATTCGGGTGCGCGGGGGTGGTAACCCAATAGGGGAACCGATTTTACGAGGAGGTGGGGGGTATGTACGAGGGGCTGGCACTCGGGATACACCTTCCCGCGGGATGGCTGTGGCCGACGCTGATCTTCTTCGGGCTCATCATCTTCGCGGCGCTGCTGGTGCTGCTGTTGGTGAGTGGCGCCCGATTCGACGACAGTGGGTCGCATTACGTGCCCACGACGACCGGGACGTGTGAACCGTTCTGCGGTGCGCGCACTCCGGTACCCGGATATCCGAACTGATCGATCGCGCCCGGGAATTGGTACCGGGAGGTTTCCGGACCGCGCGTGCGGATACTCCACGGGAATAGTTCGACGAGTGGGGGTTCCCATGGGGCAGCGGATCCCGGCCGTGGTCGGGTTGTACTTCCGCGATGCCGGGCAGTGTGGGCACGACGGCCAGTGGCGGCGCATCGCCGAATTCCGGCTGACCGCCGACGGTCACGCCACCTTCCGCGCGGTCGATCCCATCGAGGGCCTGGTCGCGCGGGTCTGGTACCACCAGGGTGTCGAGCTGCTCGGCACCGACCGCCGGGTGCTGCCCGCGGACGGCGCGGCCTTCCTGCGGGCACTGTTGCAGCCGTTCGGATTCCGCGACTATTGGTTCCGCGACGACAGTTCACCGCGCAGCGGGCTCACCCGCACTCGGCACACGGTCTCGCGCACCGGCCCGATCGAGGGCGAAAACAGCTGGGCGACAGCGGATCCGGAATGTGACCGCTGCGCCGAAACGGAACCGGAGGACGTCGAGACCGGACGCCACCCCGCGTCCAGACCCGCCGCCTGGCGACTGCTGGACGCGGACGTCCTCCGATTCTGATCCGTGGGAGGCCGATTCCGACCCGCTAGAGGCTGTTGGCCAGCAATGCGTACTGCGCCGTCGCCTTGCGCCGCGCGGTCGCCGCATCGGTCGCGTAGACGATCGCCACATACCGGCGATAACCGACGTAGCAGCGATAGGGGTTCTTGCCCGAGAGGTCTGCCCAGTGCCCGCACTGGGCGCCGGGCACGTTGTCCGGCGCGGTATCGGTCGAGTAAGTGTTGCCCATGATCGAGACCAGCCCATTCACGAGATCCGTGCCCGCCGCGGCGTCGCGCACCCGGTAGATCTCGTTGGTGTCGGCGTAGCCGAACGCGTCCGCGCCCGTCCGATCCAGCAGGGCTTGGCGGGCGGCCTGGTCGTCGGAGTTGTCGAGGATCCAGTTCGGATGCCAGATCACGAAGTTGTCCGGATCGGGCGCGCGGGCGGCGTCGCGCTTGTCGACGAGCACCCGGGCCAGCAGGTTGTCCGGATCCGGTTGCAGGGTATCGAGTTTGTCGGTCGGCGTTTCCTGGAAGGCGTCGATCGCGGGTACCTCGGCGTCCAGGGTGCGCTTGGCCAGGCTCAGCAGATCCCGCTGATCGGCGCTGGGCCGGACGGCGAAGATGTCCAGCACGAATTCCTTGCGGGCCATCACCACGCCGATATTGTTGATGCCCGGCCGGTAGTGGGCCATCGCGTCCGGGTACTCGGGAATGGTGAGCTTCACGTTCTGCTGCAGTGCCACCGCGAAATCGGCGTCCTCCAGCTCCCGGGCCGCCAGCTTGGCCGCGTCCGTGGTGGGGAAGCGCATCAGGACCAGCGACACCGTATTGGAGTTCGGGTCGGCGTGCGAACTGTCCTTGGGGTCGGGCCGATCCGAGCCGCCGGTCGTGAAATCGACGATGAAGCCGTGCTTCTGCAGAATCGGCACGGCCACGTTCGGCATGCCGTCGTACTTCACCAGGTCCGCGGTGGTGGTGTGCACGAAGGTGCCGCGGCCGATGTCGAGGCTCTGATCGACCTTCAGCGACGGCGCGACGGCCGCCGCCATCCGAATGCCTTCCAGCACATCGCCGTGCCCGTTCGAGGACGTGTCGTAGTGGAAGCGATCCACCGCGCTGCCGCCGACATCGAGTGTGCGGACATCCATTTCACCCGCCACCGGGTGCCCCGACTGCGCACAGCCGGTCAACAGCCCGGCCACCGCCAGGCATATCGAGACGACAACCGTTGCGCCCCTGGTGCGTCGGCCCATGGTGTTCCCTCCCCGCAAAACCTCTCCCCTTGATCTTCGGTCGAAAAGCCCCGTGCTGTCCAGATTTCGCGCGCTACAGGCTGTTGGCCAGCAGCGCGTACTGCGCGGCCGCCTTCTTCTGGACATCGGCATCGCTGGTGCCGTTCACCACGCCCACGAACCGCTTGTAGCGGACATAGCAGCGATTCGGTGTCTTGTCCGAGTTCCGGTGTGTGCAGACGGCGTCGGGCACCTTGTCCGGCGCGGTGGCCTTCTGCTCCTGCAGGTTGCTGATCATGCCGGTCACGAAGTCGCCGCCCGCCTTCGCATCTCGCACGCGGATCACGAAATTGCCGTCGGCGACCGAGGTTTCGTCGACGCCGGTGTC
Organism: Nocardia heshunensis; assembly: GCF_054782115.1. Taxonomy (NCBI): domain Bacteria; kingdom Bacillati; phylum Actinomycetota; class Actinomycetes; order Mycobacteriales; family Nocardiaceae; genus Nocardia; species Nocardia heshunensis. The sequence continues at coordinate 388,830 of NZ_BAAGTC010000002.1, forward strand.
GGCCACCAGCTTGGTCCAGTAGCCCATGTCGTCGGCGTAGAGGACCAGCCAATTGGCCGGGAACACCGCGAAATTCTCCGGATCGACGGTTTGCTTGTCGCGGTCGGCGACCAGGGTGCGGGCCAGCAGCCGATCCGGATCGACCGGCAGTTGCGAAATCTGGTCGGCGGCAGTCTCGTTGAAGGCGTCGATCAGCGGCACCTCGGCGTCCAGGCTCTTCTTGGCCCAGCTCAGCAGGTCGTTCTGGTCGGCGTTGGGCCGCACGATGAACAGCGAGATCACGAAGTCCTTGCGCGCCATGGTGACTCCGACATTGGGCACGCCCGGCCGCCAGTGCGCGTAGGCGTCCGGATAGTCCGGCAGCGTCAGCTTCTGATTCACGTTCAGGGCGACATTGAAATCGGCGTCCTCGAGTTCCCGGGCCGCCAGCTTGGCATTGTCGGCCGACGGGAAGCGCAGGGCGCGGGTCGTGATGGTGGTGCCGTTGGGATCCGGGTTGTCGCCGATATCCGCGCGATCCGAGCCGCTGGCGGCGAAACCGGCGATGAAGCCGCGATTGGTCAGCACGCCCTTGACCGCGGTGGACAGGTGGCTGACATTGAGCACATCGTCGACGGTCGAGAGCACCACGCCGCCACGACCGATATTCAGCTTCGCATCGACCAGCGAGGTGGGCGCGACGGCCGCGGTCATGCGGATGCCCTCGAGGGTCGCGCCCTTGCCGCCGTTGGCATTGTCGTAGCTGTAGCGGTTCACCGGATAGGTACCGGTATCCAGGGTGCGGACGTCCATCTCGCCGGGAACGGCGGTACCCGACTGCCCGCAGCCCGCCAGCAGGGCGGTCAGGGCGAGACAGGTGACGGCGGTGACGACTCGTGCCGGACGGCTCATGATGATCCCTCCCGCGCGGCCCGTGGGCGGCGGCGCTGCGATGCTCAGATTTTCCGGCCGATATCGGCCGACTGTCCACTCTTATCCGTGTCGCCGTGCACCTGTTCCGTGTCGGCGGGCGGCCCGCTCACACCCAGACACCCTTGCCGACGGTCACCACACCGCCGTTGCTGACCGCGAAACGGTCGCGGTCGCGGTCCAGGTCCACGCCGATGATCTCACCCTCGGAGACCACCACGTTCTTGTCCAGAATGGCGTGCCGCACCACCGCGCCGCGGCCGATTCTGGTGCCGGGCATCAGCACACTGCCCTCGACCGTCGCGCCGTCCTCCACCAGCACATTGGAGAACAGCACCGAATTGCGCACGGTCGCCGCCGACAGGATGCTGCCCGCGCCGACGATCGACTCCTGGGCCAGGCCGCCGCGGCCGAACTTGGCGGGCGGAAGGTTCTCGGCCGCACCGCGAATCGGCCAATGCTTGTTGTAGAGGTCGAACACCGGGTCCACCGACACGAGATCCATGTGCGCCTCGTAGAAGGCGTCCAGGGTGCCGACATCGCGCCAGTAGCCGCGGCTGCGATCGGTGGTGCCGGGGACGATGTTGGTGTTGAAGTCGTAGACCGCCGCCGCGCCCGCCCGCACCAGGCCGGTGATGATGTCGCCGCCCATGTCGTGGTCGGAGTCGTTGTCGTCGGCGTCGGCGCGGATGGCGTCCACCAGCACCTTGGTGGTGAACACGTAGTTACCCATGGACGCGAAGGTGACATTCGGGTCGTCCGGGGTGCCCGGCGGATGCACCGGCTTCTCCAGAAAGCCGATGATGCGGCCGGATTCGTCGGAATCGATGCAGCCGAAGGCGCTCGCCGAACTGCGCGGCACCCGGATGCCCGCCACCGTCACGCCCGCCCCGGACTCGATGTGCGCCTGCACCATCTGTTCCGGATCCATCCGGTAGACGTGGTCCGCGCCGAACACCACGATGTACTCGGGGTCCTCGTCGTAGATCAGGTTCAGCGACTGCATGATCGCGTCCGCGCTGCCGGTGTACCAGCGCGGGCCCAGCCGCTGCTGCGCCGGCACCGGGGTGATGTATTCGCCGCCGAAGCCCGACAGCCGCCAGGTCTGCGAGATATGGCGGTCCAGCGAGTGCGACTTGTACTGCGTCAGCACACAGATCCGCAGGTACCCGGCATTCACAAGATTGGACAGCACGAAGTCGATGAGCCGGTACGCGCCGCCGAAGGGGACCGCAGGTTTGGCGCGGTCCTTGGTGAGCGGAAAGAGTCGCTTGCCCTCGCCACCGGCGAGCACGATCCCGAGTACGTGCGGCTGGCTCCTCACACCCCTGAAACTACCGGGTTATGGCGAACCCGGAATGTCCAGCATGTGCCGTGTTCATCGCGATCTTGCGGGCCCCGTCGATTGGTTAGCGGGCGGGCTAACGTTTAGTTTGAATCGGTGAGCGACCGCGCCACCGGTACTCGCGGACTGCGAGTGGCCATGATGACCCGCGAATACCCGCCCGAGGTGTACGGCGGGGCGGGTGTGCACGTCACCGAGCTGGTCCCGCGACTACGGCAGCTGTGCGACGTGACCGTGCACTGCATGGGCGTGCCGCGCACGGATGCCGTGGTGCACCAACCGGATCCGATGCTCTACGCCGCCAACTCCGCGCTGCAGATGATGTCGGCGCAGCTGCGGATGGCCGACGCCGCCAGCTTCGCGGACGTCGTGCACTCGCACACCTGGTACACGGGGCTGGCCGGGCATCTGGCCGCGCAGCTGTACGGGATTCCGCATGTGCTGACCGCGCATTCGCTGGAGCCGCGGCGGCCGTGGAAGGCGGAACAGCTGGGCGGGGGATACCGGCTCTCGTCCTGGTCGGAACACAATGCCGTGACCTACGCCGACGCGGTGATCGCGGTCAGCGCGGGCATGCGCGCCGATGTGCTCGACGCGTACCCGGACATCGATCCGGCGAAAGTCCATGTGGTGCACAACGGTATCGATCCGGACGTCTGGCATCCGGGCGGGCCCGCGCTCGGGGTGCGGGACGTGCTCGGCGAACTCGGCGTGTCGCAGACGCGGCCGATCGCGGCGTTCGTCGGGCGCATCACCCGGCAGAAGGGCGTGTCGCACTTGCTCGCCGCCGCGCGGCACCTGGATCCCGACATTCAGTTGGTGCTGCTGGCCGGAGCCGCCGACACCCCGGCCATGGAGTCCGAGGTGGCCGCCGCCGTGCGGGAGCTGCGGGCCGAACGCGACGGCGTGTTCTGGATCAAGGAGATGCTGCCCACCGAGCTGGTGCGCCAGGTGCTTGCCGCCGCAACGGTTTTCGTGTGCCCGTCGGTGTACGAGCCGCTGGGGATCGTGAATCTGGAGGCCATGGCCTGCGGAACCGCGGTGGTGGCCTCCGATGTGGGTGGCATTCCGGAAGTGGTGGCGCACGGGGAGACCGGACGCCTGGTCCACTACGACCCGGCCGCGCCGGCCGCCTACGAGCAGGCGTTGGCTCGCGCGGTCAATCAGGTTGCCGCGGACCCGGTCACGGCCGCCGCGATGGGCACGGCCGGACGTGAACGGGCGATCAGCGCCTTCGACTGGAACCGGATCGCGGCGCAGACCGCGGGGATCTACGACAGCGTGCGTAAGCAATAGCGTTCAGAGCGGGTAGCGCATGAACACGTCGGCCCGGTCGTACGGGCTCGGCGGCAACTCCGACGGCGGGACGTGCACGAAACCCAGCGACTCGTAGAGGTGCACCGCGGGGGCGAGCCGGGCATTGCTGGCCAGGAAGAACTCCTTCGCACCCAGCGCCCGCACCCGCTCGATGGCCGTCTCCAGTACCACCCGGCCGATGCCACGGCCCTGAAAGCGTGGCGACACCGCCATTTTCGACAGTTCGAAGACGCCGGGATGCTCCTGCACCAGGGCGACACAGCCGACCGGTTCGTCGCCGATGCGGGCGATCAGCACTTCGCCGCCGCCGTCGACGATCTCCTGCGGGTGATCGAGGGTGGCGAGGTCGGCGGGCTCGACGGAGAAGAAGGACTCGATCCACTCCAGGTTGAGGTCGCGGAAGGCGCGCGCGTCGGCGGGGGAGGACATCGGGGCGACGACGATCGCCGCGGCTTCGGTCTGCTGAGTCACCTCAAAAGCATGTCGGACGTGGAACCATAACGTCCAATACTTGATTGCTGCGATCGATATGATGATCTTATGAATCAAGGGGTGGAGCTGCGGCACCTGCGCTATTTCCTGGCCGTCGCCGACGAACTGCATTTCGGCCGGGCCGCCGTCCGTCTGCACATCGCCCAGCCCGCCCTCACCCAGCAGATCCAGCGCCTCGAAACCCTGCTCGGCGCGCGGCTTTTCGACCGCACCTCCCGCACCGTCGCCCTCACCCCCGCCGGGGTGGTGCTGCGCGAGCGCGCCACCGCCCTGCTCGGCCACGCCGACCGCGACCTCGCCGAGGTCACCCGTGTCGCCCAGGGCAGTCAAGGCACCCTGCACCTCGGCTTCGTCCCCTCGGTGCTGCCGCTCGAGCCGCTGCGCGGCGTGCGCGAATTCCGCGACCGCTTCCCACTGGTCCAGGTCGACCTGGTGGAAGGCTTCACCAGCCACCTCATGCAGCGGCTCGCCGACGGCACCCTCGACATGGCCATCGTGCGCGACCCCGACGACCAACCCGGCACCGTCACCGAACCCCTCATGACCGAGCCCTACATGGCCGTACTCCCCGCCGACCACCCCCTCGCCGACCGGGATTCGATCACCGGCGCGGAAATCGCCGACAACCCCTTGGTCTTCTTCCCGCGCGCCGCAGGCGGACTCGCCTACGAAAAGAACCTCGCCCCACTCCTGGAATCCGGCCGCCGCCCCCGCATCGTCCAGGAAGCCACCAACTGGACGATCCTGCTGTACCTGGTCGCCGCCGGTCTCGGCGTCACCATCGCCCCTCGCAGCGCGACATTCACCGCCCCCGCTTCGGCCCGCATCATCCCGGTCGCCGGAACCGACGCCCGGACAACGATCTACATCGCCACCCGCGCCGACGAGAACCGCCCCCTCGTCCACAACCTGCTCGCGTTGCTCCCGAACCACGCGGCCCCGTCACCCCGCTGAGGGGGCCGCCGGCCGCGCACTCGATCAGCGCGCTCGATACACCGACACCGTCACCGATGCGGTCACCTCGATCGGATCCGGCAGCGCCGCAATCTGTTCGGCCCGCCCTTCATCCACATGAAACGCCGACGGCCCCATGCCCACCACATTCGCGACGTCATCGCGAGTCAGCGTCATCCGGTATTCGACAGGCTCCCGCCCCACCAGCTCGAACCGCTCACCGAGCGATTCCGAGAGCCGATCCTCCTTGGCCCCATCCACACTCACCATCCCGAGCGGCCCGATCAGCTCACCCAGATGCCGCGACGTCGGCGTGACCACGATGAACCGGCCGTTCCCGGCCAGGACCCGCGCGACCTCATCCGCATTGCGCGGGGCGAACACACAGACCACCGCACTCATCACCCCGTCCCGCACCGGCAGCCCACGCCACGCATCCGCCAGCACCGACCCGGCCCGCGCATGCGCCCGAGCCGCCCTGCGCGCCGCCGCCTTCGACACATCCAGCGCGATCCCCCGAGCCCGCGGTACCGCATCCAACACCGCCCCCAGGTAATACCCCGTCCCCGCCCCGATCTCGAGCACAGTCGGTCCGGCCACCGCATCCGCCACGCGCATCGGCCTGCCGTCTCGTGCCGCCGTGGCCGACCGATGGCCGTCGGCCGGTGTGGCCGCGCCTGGATGGAGGGTCGCGGCCAATCTTGCCGCCGAGGCTGCGGTAACGGACTTTCCGGGTGCGGTGACTGCGGTGCCGAACCGGCGACTACGGGCTGGTGTGGCGGGGCCGCCGCGGGCGGTGACGCCAGAGTTGGAGGGAACCGGGTCGGCGGCGACGTGTGCGGTCGCGGGTGGACGCTCGGGAGTGATGTCAGCCGAGGGGGAGTCTGCTCCGAATACTGCTGTGTCGAGAGCGGTTCCGGGGGTCGCCGGGGTGAGTGCGGTCGCTACCGCGGTGGCGAGGGCTTCGGCTATGGGGGTGAAGTGGCCGGCGGATTGGAAGGCGGCTCGGGCGTCGAGCATGGCCGGGGTGTCGCCGGTCATTTTGGTGGAGGCGCCGGTGAGGAGGCCGACGTAGCCCTGTTTGGCCAGATCGAAGGCGTGCCCTCGGGGGCAGTGCAGGGCGCCGGGTGCGGGTGCCGCGAGGGGACCTGCGCACTGTGGGCAGGCGAGTAGGTCGGCGCAAGCAAGGAGCCGGTCCGCGGGGGAGGGCTCGGGTGTGCCGACTATGGGGGGATATGGGGTGTTGTTCACCGTGGTGTCGGTAGGCCCGGGGAGGTCTCGGTGCTCCCGGGAATCTCCGTGAGTCGGGCCTACCGGCACGGGCGAGTCGAGTTGCTAGCTGGTGACTTTGACGAGTTCGTCACCGAGCGCCGCTGCTTCATCCGGCGTGAGCTCGACGACCAGACGCCCGCCACCCTCGAGTGGAACCCGCATGACGATTCCACGCCCTTCCTTGGTTGCTTCGAGGGGACCGTCCCCGGTGCGGGGCTTCATGGCCGCCATCCTCTGCTCCCTCCAGATCTGCGCGGTCTGCTGCGCACTTTCATGGAACTCCAGTTGTCACCAACCAGGCAGCCCGCCGGCATGTGGCGGGCTACACCTAGCCCATTCTTCCCTATCGCGGATCGGGGCGGGTACCTGAGTTCCAAAAACCGACCGACGTGGCGTTCAGCGAGTACTCACATTCACCCAGCAATCGGCGATGTGATCGTCTACCATCCCCGTCGCCTGCATGAGTGCGTACGCCGTTGTGGGTCCCACGAATTTGAACCCGCGGCGCTTGAGTTCTTTTGCGAGAGCGGTGGATTCGGCTGTGACAGCGGGCACATCGGACATGCTCCGCGGCCGCTTTCGGGGGGCCGGAGCGTAGGACCAGAGCAGGGTGTCGAGGCTCTCACCTAGATCGCGGGCAACCCGGGCATTGTGGACGCTGGCCAGTATTTTGGCTCGATTGCGAACAATGCCCGGATCCGCCATGAGGCGTTCCACATCGGCGTCCCCGAACTGCGCCACCCGCCCGATCTCGAACCCCTCGAATGCCGCCCGGAACGCGGGCCGCTTGCGCAAAATCGTGATCCACGCCAGGCCCGACTGAAACGCCTCGAGGCACATTCGTTCGAATAGCGCGTCATCACCGTGCAGTGGACGTCCCCACTCCAGATCGTGGTAATCCCGATAAAGCTGAGAACCCTCCGACCACCCGCACCGGATTCGGCCGTCACCGGATTCCACGCTCATCGCGCACCCGGCTCATCGACACGCTGAGCGGGCGGCGTGGGGGTGGCAGGGGCGACACTCGGAGCCGGGGCGGGGGCCTCGCCGGGAATGACCTGTGGGATGACCCCGTCGACGATCCCCGCCAGCGGACCGGGGGTCGCCGCGGCCTCGGACTCCGGCGCACCGGCGGCGGACTCCGCCTCCGGCTCGCCCGCCGTGACCCGCGCGAGTTCCCCCTCGAGTTCGTCGATGCGGGCGGCGAGCCGGGTCAGCGCCCAGTCCACCTCGCCCGCCTTGTAGCCCCGGAAGACCTGCTGGAAGCGCAGCGCGCGCACATCGCCGCCGCTGATTCCGGCGGCGGGCAGCACGGTGGCGGTGGTTCCCTCCGGTAGCGGCCCGAGCTCCTCGGAGCGCCCGAAGATCGCACTGGCCACCAGGAACAGCAGTGCGGCGACCAATCCGACGATCAGCACGTACAGCAGCATCGTGAGCATGCCGTCGAGCTTAGGTGGCGGGCGCGGACCCGCGCGCCCGTGCCCCGGCGGAATCCGGACGTCGAATTCCGCTGGGCGCTGAGGCTTTACGTCAGAGGTGGCGGGTGGTGTCGATGGACAGCGACATACCGGCCAGGCCGCGGCGGCGGACGGCGAGTTTGTCGGAGATCTCCAGCAGGGCCTTGCCGGAGGCGCTCTCGGGGTCGCGCAGCACGATCGGGGTGCCCTCGTCGCCCGCCTCGCGCAGTCCCTGCTCGATCGGGATCTGGCCCAGCAGCGGCACATTCGCGCCGATCGCGCGGGTCAGGTTGTCGGCCACGGTCTGACCGCCACCGGAGCCGTAGAGCTCCATGCGGGAGCCGTCGGGCAGATCCAGCCACGACATGTTCTCGATGACACCGGCGATGCGCTGACGCGTCTGCAGGGCGATGGAGCCCGCGCGCTCGGCGACCTCGGCCGCGGCCAGCTGCGGGGTGGTGACGACCAGGATCTCCGCGTTCGGGATCAGCTGGGCCAGTGAGATGGCCACGTCGCCGGTGCCCGGCGGCAGGTCCAGCAGCAGGATGTCGAGGTCGCCCCAGAAGACGTCGGCGAGGAACTGCTGCAGCGCGCGGTGCAGCATCGGGCCGCGCCACACCACGGGCGTGTTGCCCTGGGTGAACATGGAGATCGAGATGACCTTCACGTCGTGCGCGATGGGCGGCATGATCATTCGCTCGACCTGGGTGGGCCGCTGCTCGGTGCCCAGCATGCGCGGCACCGAGTGGCCGTAGATGTCGGCGTCGAGGACGCCCACCGAGAGGCCCTTGGCGGCCATGGCGGCCGCGAGATTCACGGTGACGGAAGACTTTCCGACGCCGCCCTTGCCGGAGGCGACCGCGTAGACGCGGGTCAGCGAGCCGGGCTGGGCGAACGGGATGACCGGTTCGGCGGCGTCGCCGCGCAGCTTGCGCCGCAGTTCGGTGCGCTGCTCGTCGTTCATGACGTCGAGTTCGACGGTGATGGCGCCGACCCCGGGCACGTCGTTGACGGCCTTCGTGACCCGTTCCTGGATGGCGCTTTTCATCGGGCAGGCCGACGTCGTCAGGTAGATCACAACGTGGACACTGCTATCCGCGCCGACCTCGACGCTCTTCACCATGCCCAGCTCGGTGATCGGCTTCCGGATCTCCGGGTCGTTCACCTTCGCGAGCGCGCCCCGCACATCCGATTCCGCAACTACTGGCATGCGGCCAAGTCTAGGGACGCCCGCGGGCGTCCTCAGATGCGGGGGAGCGCCCCGGCGCCGGGCGAGACACCCGAGCCGTACGCGGTCTCCCACGCCATCACGTTCGCGACGTAGGCCATGGAGTTGTTGTAGCGGAGGATGGCCCGGGTCTGCTGGCCCGGATCACGCATGTCGAGGCCGCCCGAGCACAGGTACTTGCCCGCGGTCAGCGTGGCGTCGTAGATGTTCTGCGGATCGGCGATGCCGTCGCCATTGCCGTCGGCCGCGTACTTGCGCCAGGTTTCGGGCAGGAACTGCATGGGCCCGACGGCGCGGCGGTAGCTGCCGGAGAGGCCGTCCAGGTCGCCGCCGTCGTTGGTCGCGACCACGTTGTTGCCGTAGAGGCTGCCGTCGAGCACCGGTCCGTAGACGGGCTGGATCGGGTAGCCGTTGTCGTCGATCTTGCCGAAGCCGTGGGTGGATTCGACGCGGCCGATACCGGCCAGCATGTTCCACGGCATATTGCAGGTCGGATTCTCCACGGCCAGAATGCGTTCCGCGTTCTGGTAGGCGTCGTAGGCGACGCCCGGCATGCCGAGCGGTCCGGCCGGACGTGAGGACGGCACCCGGCCGTCGGGCTGCGCGACCGACTTGATCTCCGGAGGCCCAATGGGCGCAACCTGTTTGGCTTCCTTCAACAGCGGTTCCGGGGCGGCGGCAGGGGGTGCCGCCTCGGGTCTGGGTAGGTGTTCTTCGCCGTCGTTCGACATTTGGTGCTGGAAGGTAGCCGTGACCTTGTCGGCGAGGCTGCCGTCTCCGGCTCCGGTAACTGTGGCGAGACCCGCGGGCACGAGCCCGGTTAACGCGATGACCGATCCACGGCGAACTTTCGGGACCGGGGGTTTACGGTGACGACCCACTGTGTGGTGACCCTCCATTGCCATCGGTTGGTACCGGGGAGATGCAGTGAGGGCTACGTTACCGTATCCGAGACCTTCTTGTTACCTCTTCGTGACTAATTCTCAGGTTTTGAAGGAAGTGCTTGTCAGACGCGAGTTTCGGAGCGCCGCTCCGAAACTCGCGAATCACACATTCGTTACGGAGCGGGCGCAGGGGCCGGAGCGGGCAGCGGAATCGTGATGCCGAACGGCAGCGTGATGGCCGGTGCCGGAGTGGTCGTCTCGGTGCTGTCCGGGGCGCCGTCGGCCGGGGCCATGGCGTCCGGCGTGGGTGCCGCCGAGGGCGTGACGGTTTGCTGAGGCTGCGGTTGCTGAGCGGCCTGCTGCGGTTGATCCTGTTGTACCGCCGGGGTACTGCATCCGGCCGTCTGATCCTTGACCATCGGCTTGCCGTCGGGGCCGAAGATGATCGGCTTGCCCTCGGCGGTCATGATCGGCTGGCCGTCGGTCCCCAGCACCTGCTCGCCGGGCTGACCGCTGTCGGGCAGCTTCTGATCCGGCTGCGCCGGAACCGCCGCCTGCTCACAGGGATTCGCGGGCACGGCCGGGGCCGGGCAGAAGATGCCGCACGGGATCGGCGGCAGGCCCGGGATGGTGATCATCACCTGGGTCGGCGTCGGCGTGGTGGCGACCGGCTCGGTGGTGGTCTGCTCCGGCGTGGCCGGAATCGTGGTGGAGGCCACCGTGATGTCCGGGCCGCTGACCGGAGAGTAGTTGTTGGGCACCAGATCCGGCGAGATGTTCACCGCCTGCGGGGTGCCGCCGGTCCGGTACGCATTGGCCCAGCTGAGCACGTTGGCCGCGTAGGCGACCGAGTTGTTGTAGCGCAGCACGGCCCGCAACTGCTGCGCCGGATCGGCCAGATCCATGCCGCCCGAGCACAGGTACTTGCCCGCCGCGAGCGCGGCGTCGAAGACATTGTTGGGATCCGGTGTGCCGCTGCCCTTTCCATTGGCGGCGTACACCGACCAGGTGCTGGGCAGGAACTGCATGGGCCCGACGGCGCGCACGAAGTTGCCGTCGGCGGCCTTGATGACCTCGTTGCCGGGCAGCGTGCCGTCCAGCGCCGGACCGTAGATGGGCGAGACCGTGGTGCCCGCGGCATCGGTGCGGCCGTTGTCGGCGTGATTGGACTCGATGCGGCCGATGCCCGCCAGCAGGTACCAGGGCAGGTGGCAGTTGGGGTCCGAGGACTGTAGTGCCAGTTCGGCATTGCGGTAGGCGGCCAGCACGATCTCCGGAATGCCGAGCACGCCGCTGCCGCCGGGCAGGGCGATGTCGTGCAGCGGGACGGTGCCGCCGAAGAGCGGGACGCCGTCCGCGGGCGGCGTCATTGCGCTGAGTTTGCGGGGGGCCTCCGGAGCCGCCGGAACCAGCCCAACGGTCTGATCCGAGGGCGTGTCGGCGGGTGTACTGATGCTTGCGTTGTGCGCGGAAGCGGCCGCCAGCAACGCGTCCGGCGCGGCCTGCGGGGCCGCGATGTGAACCGTTGTATTGGTGGACGAACCGGCGGTGACCAGGCCCGCTATCAACAGCGCCGACGCTGTCACCGGTGCAGATATTCTCTTCGCCACCACACAATCCCCTCAGTCGTGCGGCCGGTACCCCGTGGCGACACTCATACTGCGGCAGTGTCTGGGTCGGTCGCTCGGAACAACGTGATCCAGGTTACCCATGAGTCAGCTCAGACGGAACAACTTCTGTGGTCAGTCGCCATCATTTTGCGCCGAAATTGCGACCTCGGGGGTATTCCGATCGGTACTCTTCTTTGCTTTCTTGGCCTTCAGGACCTCGCCGCCTACGGCCAGTTTCTCCAATCTGACCAGGGATTCCTTGATGTCGTCCAGTTCTCTGCGCACGTAGTCGCGCGTGGCGACCTCGCCCACCGCGAGCCGCAGCGCGGCCAATTCGCGGGCCAGGAACTCGGTGTCGGCTTTCGTCTGGGCCGCTCGGGTGCGGTCCTCGTCGAGCGACACGCGGTCGCGATTGTCCTGCCGGTTCTGCGCCAGCAGGATCAATGGCGCGGCATAGGCGGCCTGGGTGGAGAACGCGAGGTTCAGCAGGATGAAGGGGTAGGGGTCCCACTGCAGACTCACCGCGAACACGTTCAGCGCGATCCACACGAACACGATCGCGGTCTGGATCACCAGGTAGCGGCCGGTGCCCAGGAAACGGGCCACCCGCTCGCTGGAGCGGGCCATCGCCTCGGGGTCCCAATCCAGACCGCGGAAACGGTTCTCGAGTGGGGTCTCCAAACGCTGACGGGCAGTGAGTTTTTCGAGCCGTTCGCTCATGCGCGGCCTCCCGTCCCTTCGATCACGGGAATACCGTGTACATCGTGATGGTCTTCGTCCTGCTCACGCCAGTCCTCCGGCAGCAGGTGGTCGAGCACGTCATCGACGGTGACGGCTCCCAATAGATGATTCTCCGCGTCCACCACCGGTCCGCACACCAGGTTGTAGGTGGCGAAATAGCGGGTCACGGCGGTGAGCGGGGCCTCGGGCCGCAGCTGCACCAGATCGGTGTCGACGATGCCGCCGACCAGGCTCGCGGGCGGTTCCCGCAGCAACTGCTGGAAGTGCACGCATCCCAGGTAGCGGCCGGTCGGGGTGGCGGTCGGTGGGCGCACCACGAAGGCCATGGAGGCCAGGGCCGGGGTGAGCTCGGGGTCGCGGATGCGGGCCAGCGCCTCGGCGACCGTGGTGGAGGCGGTGAGCACGATCGCGTCGGGGGTCATCAGACCACCGGCGGTGTAGGGCGCGTGCTCGAGCAGGCGGCGGACCGGCTCGGAGTCCTCCGGATCCATCAGCGCCAGCAGTGATTCCGCCTCGCCCGCGGGCAGCTCGCCCAGCAGGTCGGCGGCGTCGTCGGGGTCCATGGCCTCGAGCAGGTCGGCGGCGCGTTCCACACCGAGCTGTTCGAGCAGCTCCACCTGGTCGTTCTCGGGGAGCTCCTGGACCACGTCGGCGAGGCGCTCGTCGTCGAATGCCGCGGCCACCTCGATGCGGCGCTTGCGGGGCAATTCGCGCAGCATATGCGCGACGTCGGCCGGGCGCATGCCCTCGAACTGCGCGAGCAGTTGGGTGACGTCCTGGCCGGGCAGGTTCAGCTCGGTCTGGGTGAGGCCGCGCACCTGCGCCCAATCGACCACGTGCACCGCGCCACGCCGCCCGAAACCCACGCCGAGGCGGCGACGTTCGCGCACCGCGACCCGCGAGACCACCCAGTCGCGGGTGCGGCCCTGCTCGATGCCGAGGTCGACCACCACCACGTCCGCGTCCGTCAGTTGCGGCAGTTCGGGGTCGGCGACCCGGACCGCGGAGTCGAGAATCTGTGCGATCGCCAGCAACTCGCCCGGCCGCTGCTCGAAGCGGCGCACGCTGATGGTGCCGGTCGTCAGGGTGATCGCGCCCGGATCGACGGACTGCACCCGCAACATCGGCACGAAAATTCGTTTCCGAGTGGACAGTTCGACGAGGATGCCGAGAACCCGCGGTTGCTGGCGGTCATACCGAATCGAAACCACGATGTCCCGGAGGCGGCCGATAGACTCGCCGTCCGGTCCTAGTACCACCAAGCCCGCCAACCGGGCGGCGAAAACCTTCGTCGCTGCCATGTTTGGTAAGGCTAGTGGGTCGAGCGCGTCCGAATTGTCGCGCCACGTGAAGGAGTGAGCCATGACATCCGCGGGATCGACCTCTCGAGTGCGCCGATCGGTGCTCGCCGTCCCCGGCAGCAACCCGCGCATGATCGAAAAGGCCAAGGGGCTGGCGGCCGACGAGGTGTTCCTGGACCTCGAGGACGCGGTCGCCCCCGCGGCCAAGGCGGCGGCCCGCGCCAATATCGTGACGGCCCTGAACGCGGGCGGCTGGGGCAACCAGATTCGCGTGGTGCGGGTCAACGACTGGAGCACCGAGTACACCTACGCCGACGTGATCACCGTGGTGGAGGGCGCGGGCTCGGAGCTGGACGCCATCCTGCTGCCCAAGGTGATCGACGCCGCGCAGGTGCAGGCGCTGGATCTGCTGCTGACCCAATTGGAGAAGGCCAACGGGTTGCCGGTCGGGCGGATCGGGATCGAACCGCAGATCGAGAACGCGCTCGGGCTGCGCAATATCGACGCCATCGCGACCGCGAGCCCACGGGTACAGACCCTGGTGTTCGGGCCCGCCGACTTCATGGCGTCGATCAATATGCGGACGCTCGTGGTGGGGGAGCAGCCCGAGGGTTACGAGCCGGGTGACGCGTATCACCACATCTATATGACGATCTTGCTGGCCGCGCGCGCCCACGGTCTGCAGGCCATCGACGGCCCCTATCTGGCGGTCCGCGATATCGACGGTTTCCGGCGCAACGCGTCCCGCACGGCCGCACTGGGATTCGACGGCAAATGGGTGCTGCATCCGGACCAGATCACCGCCTGCAACGAGATCTTCAGCCCACGTCAGGCCGATTACGACCACGCCGAGGAGATCCTGGACGCGTACGCCTTCCACACCTCCGTCGAGGGCGGGGCGCGCGGGGCGGTGATGCTCGGTGACGAGATGATCGACGAAGCCAGCGCGAAGATGGCGCAGGTCATAGCAGATAAGGGGCGGGCCGCTGGAATGGTGCGTACCACGCGTTTCGTGGCCCCGACTGTCGGCGCGAAATAGCATGATGGAGTCATGACGAATCCCATGGGGAATGCGAACCGGGGCCGCCCGGGTCTCCCGACGCCACCGTCGGGCTGGCCGATCGGTTCCTACCCGACCTACGCCGAGGCGCAGCGGGCCGTCGACTACCTCGCCGACGGTCAGTTCCCGGTGGAGGGCGTGACCATCGTCGGTGTCGATCTGATGCAGGTCGAGCGCGTGCTGTACCGGTTGACCTGGGGCAAAGTCATTGGCGGCGGCATGGTTTCGGGCGCCTGGCTGGGCCTGTTCCTGGGTCTGCTGCTGAGCATGTTCACCTCCGGCGGGGCCATCGGCCCGCTGGCGGTGGGTCTGATCGGCGGCATCATTTTCGGGCTCATCTCCGCGTCCATCCCGTACGCGGCGACCCGGGGCCAGCGCGACTTCGCCTCCACCATGCAGTTGGTGGCGGGCCGCTACGACGTGCTGTGCGATCCCAAGACCGCCGAGCAGGCGCGCGACATGCTCGCCAGGCTGGCCATCTGACTCCATGGATGTTCTCGACAAGGTCCGAGCCGGTGTGCTCGGGCATTTCGGCGTGGAGTCCGCGGACGCGGCCTCGGTCACGTTCCTCGGCCTGGAACCCATCGATATTCTGCGCATCCCCGACGGCGAGTTCGTGCACTACGCCACGCTGGGCGGTGCCCGGCATCCGATGACGGATCCGGCCGCGGCCCTGGCCGATCCGGTGCGCGGGCCGCGCGCGGAACTGGTGCTCACCCTGCGCGGCGGGGCGGGCGCGGGCTCCGGGCTGACCCGCACGCTGGGCGTACTGGTGGCCGCACCCGCCGTGGAAGGCGTTGTGCTGCAAGCGGATGGGCTGCTGGACCTCGGAGAACCGTTGTGGTCCAACGCGCCGTTCACCGCGGTGCTGCTGGGCGACAGCGACATTCCGGAAGTGGCATTGCCGGAACCCGCTGAGCCCGTACGGTTTCTGACGGTCGTGCCCATCACCGCCACCGAGGCGGCCTGGGTGCGCATTCGCGGTGCCGCCGCCCTGCGTGACGCCTGGACCGAGGCGGGCATCGACATCCGCGACCCGGGCCGGTCGGCAGCCTCGCTCTGACTGTCCACCAACCCATCCGGCGACGACGCCGCTGTCGAGCAGGTGCTCAGAGCCAGTTGTTGCGGTGGAAGTTCGCGTACAGCCCGAGGCACAGCACCACCATGATGGCGATCACGATGGGATAGCCGTAGGTCCACGAAAGTTCCGGCATGTGTTCGAAATTCATGCCGTAGACGCCCGCGATCATGGTCGGCACGGCGGCCATGGCGGCCCACGCGGAGATCTTGCGCATATCGGTGTTCTGCTGCACGCTCACCTTCGCCAGCGCGGCATTGATGAGGGCGGAGAGGGATTCGTTGAAATCGATGATCTGCTCGGTGACCGCGGTGTGGTGGTCGGTGACGTCGCGCAGGTAGCGGCGGATCTCCTTGGGCAGC
This sequence comes from Nocardia heshunensis, assembly GCF_054782115.1. Taxonomy (NCBI): domain Bacteria; kingdom Bacillati; phylum Actinomycetota; class Actinomycetes; order Mycobacteriales; family Nocardiaceae; genus Nocardia; species Nocardia heshunensis. The sequence goes on from NZ_BAAGTC010000002.1 coordinate 404,840, forward strand.
GGCAGGGTGGTGTCGTGGGTGAGCAGCTGCAGCGGCATCCCCAGCGGCTTGACGGCCCCGCGCAGTTCCACCACTTCGCGTTTGAGCTGATAGATGGCCTCGATCTGGAGCTGGTTGGCGGGGGTGAAGACGGCCTCCTCGATGGCGTCGACATCCGCCTCGATGGCCGCGGTGACCTGCACGTAGGTGTCGACGACCCGGTCGGCGACGGCGTGCAGGACCGCACCGGGTCCGAGCGCGAGCTGGCTCGGGTCGGCTTCGAGATCCTTTCGGACACCGCGCAATTCGGTGTGGTCGCCGTGCCGGACGGTGATCGCGAAGTCGGGTCCCAGGAACACCATGATCTCGCCGGTGTCGACGATCTCGCTGACCGTGCTGAGCTCGTGCTCGACGTAGCGCACCGTGCGCAGCACCAGGAACAGGATGTCGTCGTAGCGTTCGAGTTTGGGCCGCTGCGCCGCCTTGACCGCGTCCTCGACCGCGAGCTGGTGCAGGCCGAAGGTCTCGGCGACATCGGTCATGAGCGCGGTGCCGGGCTCGAGCAGCCCGAGCCAGACGAAGCCCTCCTTGCGCTCGCGCACCTCGGCGAGCGCGTTCTTGTACGTGCACTGATCCCAGAGCCGCTGCCCGTCCACGTAGACGGCGCAGTCGACGATCCCGCCCGGAGGGGCCGCGGGCTTCGGCTCCGGGCGCGCACCCGACCGCCCGGGCCAATGGAAGGACGGCAGCGGCAGATTCGAGGACACATCAAGGATGCTAATCCTGGGGCGCATGCAATATTGACGACGTGCGCATCGATCTCCACACCCATTCCACCGCTTCCGACGGCACGGACACCCCGGCCGAACTCATCGGCAAGGCGGCCGCCGCCGGTCTCGACGTGGTGGCTCTCACCGACCACGACACCACGTCCGGCTGGGCCGAGGCGGTCGCCGCCCTGCCGCCGGGTCTGACGCTGGTACGCGGCATGGAGATGTCGTGTGTGGGCGAGGGGGAGGACGGGTACCCGGTGCCGGTGCATCTGCTGGCCTACCTGTTCGACCCCGACAATGAGTCCTTCGCGCAGGAGCGGGAACGCCTGCGCGCCGAGCGGGTGGTCCGGCTGCGGGCCATGGCCGAGCAGATGGCGGCCGACGGCCTGCCCATCGATCCGGACGCGGTGATGGCCTCGGTGGGCCCGTCCGCGGGCCGCCCGCATCTGGCGCGTGCCCTGGTCGAGGCCGGGGTGGTGCCGACGGTCGACGCGGCCTTCACGGATCTGCTGGCCCCGCACGGCCGCTACTACGTCGAGAAGGCCGACACGCCGCTGCGACGGGCGATCGAGATGGTGGCCTCGGCGGGCGGGGTGAGCGTGGTCGCGCACGCCCGCGCCCGCAAGCGGGGACGCCTGCTGGCCCTGGATCACATTCGGGAGCTGGCCGAGATCGGGCTGGGCGGGCTGGAGCTCGATCACCCGGACCACAGTGCGGCCGACCGCGAGGTGCTGGCCGGGCTGGCGGGCGAGCTGGGTTTGCTGACCACCGGTTCCTCCGATTACCACGGCGCGAACAAGACCATTCGGCTCGGTGAATTCACTACCGACCCAACCCAATTCGAGGAAATTGTGGGCAAAGCCAGCGGGGTGCCGGTGATCACCGCGTGAGGGTCCTCCGGGGTCTGAGCGGAATCATCGCGGGGGGCACGGTGGTGCTGGCGGCCACGGTCGTCGGCACCGCGATCATCGGTGCTCGCCGCGGGTTTCCGGGCCCCGGATGGCTGGATCTGACGTGGCATGTGGCGGCCGCGCTGGGAGTTCTGGCCGCCCAGATTTATGCGGATAAACGTCAGGGTTTCGCCGCCTTTTTCGGGTGTGTGGTCGTTTTCGGAATAGCCGGATATCTGCTCTGGGCGCAGTGGTGGAACTGAAATACGCATAACGGTTGCGAGTAGTTGAACTGTCGTCGAACATTTGTCGATATGACCGAATTCGACGCCGATGTGCTGGTGCTGGGAGGTGGCCCGGCGGGAGCCTGGGCCGCCCTTGCCGCGGCTGCCGCGGGCGCGCGGGTATTGGTCGCCGACAAGGCCCGCTGCGGATCCAGCGGCCCGACGGCGCAGGGCGGGGTCACGCTGTGGAATCTGCCCTCGGGTGAGGCCCGCGAGGAGGCGGTGCGGCAGACCCTGGCCCACGGCGGCGGGCTGGGCGATTCGGACCTGATGTTCCGGGTGCTGGAGGAGACCCACCGGCGTGTCGGCCAACTGGTGCGGGGCGGCTTCCGCTTCCAAGGTGAACACGCGGAGCGTCCGGCCCGGGTCTATCTCGACGGCGCGAAGTATCTGGGACGGCTGCGGCGCAGCATGGTGGTCGCCGGGGTACGGATTCTCGACCACCATCCGGCCCTGCAGCTGCTCACCGACGGCGACGGCGTCGTATCGGGCGCCTCGGGGGTGGCGCTGCGCGGCGACTGCCGCCGCTGGACCGTCCGGGCCCGCGCGGTGGTGCTGGCCACCGGCGGCTGCGCCTTCCTCTCCGGCGGCGCGGGCACCGATGTGGACACCGGTGACGGGCTGCTGATGGGCGCGGAGGCCGGGGCCGAACTGTCGGGCATGGAGTTCTCCAACGCGTATTCGCTGGCGCCGGTGGCCGATTCGCCCCGGCTGGGCGGTCGGCCGGTGGCCGCGGTGTTCGCCTCCGATCAGGTCATGCACTTCGCCACCCTCTACGACGAATCGCGCGAGGTGCTCTGGGGACAGGGATGTGGTTCGCGCGCACAGGCTTTCGCGGCCATCGCCGACGGTCGCCGGGTCTACGCGGCCCTCGACGAGCTGCCCGAGTCGATGCGCGCCGACCTGCGCCGCAACCATCCGAGCCCGACCGGCCGGGTGCCGCTGTGCGCGGTGCTCGAGGGCACGGTCCGCGGCACCGGCGGGCTGCGGCTGGCCGGACCCGATTGCGCCACCACCGTTCCCGGCCTCTACGGCGCGGGCGATGTCACCACCCGGGAGCCGGTGACGGGTGCGGTCAGCGGATTCGGCGGGCAGAACGGGGCCTGGGCGATCTCGTCGGGGGTGTGGGCGGGCTCGGGCGCCGCGGGTTTCGCGATCGCCCGGAACAAGATCGGCAAGGCGCGTCCGGTGCCCGGGGCGGGCCTCGGCGACAAGACGAGATTGGATCCGCGGGCGGTGGTCGGCCTGGTCCAGGAGCACACGCTGCCGCTGCGGCGCAGCTACTGGCGCAGTGACGGCAGCCTGCGCGACAGCATCGCCGAACTGGACGGACTGTGGCCCGGCGTCGAATTGGCGCTCGGCGGAAAGGGACCCGACCGGCTGCGCGCCCGCCAGGCCGCGGCCCTGCTCGCGGTGGCGCGCTGGACCAAGTATTCGGCCCTGGCCCGCACCGAGACCCGCGGCATGCACCGCCGCACCGACCACCCGGGCGCGGTAAGTGACTGGCGGGTACGGTTGCTCACGGGCGGACTCGAAAGTGTCTGGGTCCGGCCCGACCTCACAACGGTCGCCGCCCGCCCCGCTTGACAGCTCACCGCCGCCCTCGCGACCGCGTTGTGACAGCTCTCCGGGTTGTGCTCCCCACCAGCGAGTTTCCGTTCATCCGGACGTGATCCGGCTGCTTTACGCTGCAACGATGGTGAGGCGACGCGACGGCCCGAGGGGGCGATTTGGCAGGCCGTCGCGGCGACTGGCAGAATGGGCCGATCCTGGCCGAAGCCACCGCCCGGCACGGGACACTCGGTGATCACGGAACCCCGACTCGCGGGTTCACACGAGGTCACCCCGGCCCTATCGCCCGGACACACCCCTCCGGTTCTCGCTCGACGATCTGCGCTGCCGCGACACACTTCCCGCATTGCCGTAATACTTTGTCTGCGTTGCCACGATGAGGTGGCAGGGTTTCTGCGAAGTGGCTCGGAAGTGGTGTCGACGTCGCTGAACGCGACTGCGGCAAAAGATATATGAGCACCGAAACCACAAATTCAGCTATTACCGAACGGTAACCGTCAAACGGTTGAGTCCGAACCGATCAGGAGTGAAATCGTGTCACCCGTGACTGAAGCAGTGAATGCCACCGTGGCTCCCGCGAATGATGGGGCCCCCGCGTCCAATGGCGCGCTGGCCGACATCACCACGGAAGAAATTTTCGCCGGGCACCTTGGCGGCAAGCTCTCGGTCGAACTCACCGCGCCCCTGGAGACGCAGCGCGATCTGTCCATCGCCTACACCCCGGGCGTGGCGCAGGTCTGCCGCGGCATTCACAAGGACGAGTCGCTCGCCAAGACCTACACCTGGGCCGAGCGCCTGGTCGTGGTCGTCTCCGACGGCACCGCCGTGCTGGGTCTGGGCGACATCGGCCCGCGCGCCTCGCTGCCGGTGATGGAGGGCAAGGCGGCGCTGTTCAAGAAGTTCGCCGGTCTGGACTCGATCCCGCTGGTGCTGGACACCAAGGACGTCGACAAGATCGTCGAGACGCTGATCCTGCTGCGCCCGAGCTTCGGTGCGGTCAACCTCGAGGACATCTCCGCGCCGCGCTGCTTCGAGATCGAGAAGCGCGTCATCGAGGCCCTCGATTGCCCGGTCATGCACGACGACCAGCACGGCACCGCCATCGTGGTGCTGGCCGCCCTCAAGGGCGCGGCCGCGGTGCAGGGTCGCGACATGAGCGGTCTGAAGGTCGTGGTCTCGGGTGCGGGCGCCGCCGGTGTGGCGTGCACCGACATCCTGCTGGCCGCAGGCGTTTCCGACATCGTCGTGCTCGACTCCAAGGGCATCGTGAGCCGGGACCGCGGCGACCTGAACTCGGTCAAGGTGGATCTGGCGGCGCGCACCAACCCGCGCAACGTGACCGGCGGCCCGGCCGAGGCGCTGGCCGGAGCCGACGTGTTCCTGGGTCTGTCGGCGGGCACCATCGCCGAGGAGCTCATCGCCTCGATGGCCCCCGAGTCCATCGTGTTCGCGATGTCCAACCCGGACCCGGAGATTCACCCCGATGTGGCGAGCAAGTACGCCGCCATCGTGGCGACCGGCCGCAGCGACTTCCCGAACCAGATCAACAATGTGCTGGCCTTCCCGGGCGTCTTCAAGGGCGCGCTGGACGCCGGTGCGCGTCGCATCACCGAGGGCATGAAGGTGGCCGCGGCGGAGGCGATCTTCAATGTGGTCGCCGGTGAGCTGGCCGCGGACAAGATCATTCCGAGCCCGCTGGACCCGCGCGTGGCCCCGGCCGTCGCCGAGGCCGTCGGCAACGCCGCTCGCGCCGAGGGCGTGGCGTAACCAGCCACACCCCGATAGATCTCGGCCCCCTCGCAGTTGCTGCGCGGGGGCCGAACTAATTCTGGGTGAGTTAGGCTGCGGCCGAAATCTTTTCGGGATCCGGAGCGGCCGCATTCTCGCTCCAGCCGGGCGGGCCGAAGATATATCCGATTCGCCCGCGCCAGGTCTCGGCATGCCGGACATCCCGCACCAGATCCACCAACTCGGTGTAATTGACCTTGATGGGATTGTCGGTCTCGATGTCCTTGGTCAAGCCGTAGCGAATCGGCTCGGATTCCGCGGCGAAGCTGCCGAACAGGCGATCCCAGATGATCAGTACGCCGCCGTAATTGGTGTCCAGATACGGCTGGTTGGAGCCGTGGTGCACGCGGTGGTGGGCGGGAGTGTTGAACATGAATTCAATGGGCCGCCACAGAGTTTTCACCCGCTGGGTGTGGATCGGGAACTGATAGAGCAGACCGATCGACTGCAGCACGAAGATCATCCACGCCGGGAAGCCCAGCAGCGCCGCGGGCACCCAGCACAGGCCGCGCAGGATGTTCGCGGCCGGATGCGCCCAGGGCAGCCGGATGGCGGTGGAGAAATTGAAGAACCGACTGGAGTGGTGGACGCTGTGCGAGGTCCACAGCAGCCGGATGCGGTGATCGGCGCGATGCGCCCAGTAGTAGCAGAAATCGGTGACGATCAGGCCCGCCACCCACACCCACCAGTGCTTCGGCGACAGGTGCAGCGGCGTGAAGTGTGCCGCCAGCACCACCCCGGAGAAGGGGATCACCTGCGCCATGATCGGTTTGGCGACGCGGCCGAGCACGAAGGTGGCGATGTTCGAGGTGGTGTCGCGCCGGTCGATGCCATTGGCCGGGCGATCCGGATCGCGGCGATTGTCGATCCACTCGATCACCATCAGGAGGGCGAACGCCGGCAGGGCGTAGATGAACAGGTCGGACATGATCTCGACGCTAGTTGCGCGGGGAGCCCGTGGCGTCGCGCCGACGAGGGATTCCGTGTCCCTCTCACGGGGGATCGGGGGTCTGCGAGGTAGCGTGCGGCCATGGATGTGACCAGGTCACTGGCCCGGCAGTCGCTGCTGGTGGCCGCCGTGGCGGCGGTGCTGGACGGCGCGCAGATGGTGATGTGCGGGGCCTTCGGGCTGGCGCCCGTGTTGGCCACCATCCTGACCGTGGCCACGGTGGCGGCGGATCTGGCGCTGGCCGCGCCCGCCTCGACGGCGGCGGCCGTGGTGGTGGCGCAGGTGGTGGTCAAGGTCGCGGTGGCGGCGTTCGCGCACCATTACGCCGTCACCGCACGGGTTTTCGATGTCGGCTACCTGGTGGCCGGATATCAGGCGGGCGCATGGCTGAGCGGGATGGTGTCGGTGGCGACGGTGTTTCTGCTGGCGGGCGGCTCGCTGACGGTGAACGTGATGGCGGCCATCGCGGGCACCAATCGGCCGGTCCGGCTGGTGGTCTTCGCGTTGGGCGCGGGGGTGGTGCCGTGGCTGGTGGGGCGGTACACGGCGGCGCGCGGGGCGTACATCGCGGAACTGGAACAGCGGGAACGATTACGGCAGCAGGAACAGCGGGCGGCCTTGGACCGGGCGCTGGCCGATGAGCGGGAAGCCATCGCGCGGGACCTGCACGATGTCATCTCACATCACGTGAGCGCCATCGGGATTCACGCCGGCGTCGCTCGAATGGCGTTGTCGCGCACCGATACCGAGGCGGCGTCGCGGTCGGTGACGGCGGTGGAGTCCAGTAGCCGTGCGGCCATGGTGGACCTGCGGCGGCAGCTGGATCTGCTGCACGGCCGCGACGACGAGGGGCAGCGGCAGCCCGGCCTGGCCGATATCGAAGAGCTGGTGGCGCGGGTGCGGGACGCCGGATTGACCGTGCGCGTGACGGTTTCGGGGGAACCGCCGGTGCTGCCGGAGTCGCTGGACGTGATGCTCTACCGGGTGGTCCAGGAGATGCTGACCAATGCGTTGCGGCACGGGCGCGCACCGGCCGAACTGGAGATCGGCTACCGGCCCGGTGCGGTGACAATCCGGGAGACGAATCCCGTTGCGGCCGTGGTGGAGAGCTCGGAGGTGCATCGCGGTCTGGACGGTATCCGCCGCCGGGTCGAACTGTTCGACGGCACCGTCACCCACGGTGCCGATCCCTCCGGAAACCAGTGGGAGATAACCGTTTCCGTCCCGATCGGAGCCGCATGACCATCACCATCCTGATCGCCGACGACCACACCGTGTTCCGCTCCGGCCTGCGCGCGGTGGTGGACGCGCATCCCGATCTGGAGTGCGTGGCCGAGGTCGGTGACGGTCGCTCCGCCATCGAAGCCGCCGCGCGCACCCGCCCGGACGTGGCGATCCTGGATGTCCGCATGCCCAAACTCGACGGACTGGCCGCCACCGAGGCCATCGTCGCCGCGGGCGGCACCCGCGTCCTGGTCCTCACCACGTACGACAGCGAAGCGAATCTGCACCGGGCCCTGTCGGCCGGGGCCAGTGGATTCCTGCTGAAAAGCCTTCCGCCGGAAGAACTCGTGGCCGCCATTCGGGTGGCCGTGCGCGGCGACGCCGTCATCGACCCCTCCATGACCCGCCGCCTGGCGAGCAATCTCATCACCGGTATCGCCCCGCCCGCCGAACCGCCCGAGCTATCCCATCTCACCGCCCGCGAGCGCGAGGTCTTGCTCCTGGTCGCGGATGCCCGCTCCAACAGTGAGATTGCCAGCGCGCTGGGCGTCGGCGAGGAGACCGTCAAGACGCACGTGTCCCGCATTCTCGCGAAACTCGCTGTCCGAGACCGCATTCACGCCGTCGTGTACGCCCACCAACACGGCCTCGTCCGTTGACGACGCGAGGCCACCGGACAGCTGCCCGGTGGCCTCGGTCGGTTCGGCGCTGTCGCGCCGGGTGGGTCAGATGACGAAGAAGCCCACGACACAGCCGATCACGGCACCGGCGACGAGGCCGATGAACAGGCCGGGGATCGCGCCGACGATGAGGGCGATCAGGCCGATCACGGTGCCGATGACGCCGAAGAGACCGGCGCCGACCGCGCCACCGGCGATACAGCCGATGACACCGATGTCCTTGAGCTGCTGCTGTTGCGCGATCTCACGGACGCCGTCGTTGTAGGTGCTCTCGCTGACCGGGCCGCGGCTGTCGGTGGGCCACACGGTCAGGGTGCTGTTGTCCGCGCCTACCTCGGCGCGCAGCCGCACCGGCTGGCCGCCCAGCTCGTAGTCGGTCGGAATCTGTTCGACGACAGTCCCGTCCGGCGCCACCACCGATACCAGCGACTCGTCCGCCGACATTTCGAACGTCCCCGCGCTGAGGTGGGTGACCACGCCCTGGTGGTCGTCGGACAGCGTGGAGGTGTAGCTCAGCCCGTGGTCCTGACCGCCCACGATCAGGGGCCGTTCGGCTTCACCGTGTGCCGTCGCGGCGGTCATCACGGTGGCGGCGATGGTCATCATCGACATCGCCGCAAACTTCTTGAACTGCATGCGCACGCCTCTCATTCGATGCGGAGTGCCGTGACTGTCGGCCTCGGCACTGCCATGAATTGGGGACACATAGCCAGATCGAGTGTTCGGGGTATTGCTAGCACAGAACCGACCGGTTGGTTCAAAACGGCGCTGGCAACATGCCGAACGGGTATCGAATTGTGGTTCAGCTCGGCGGCATACCCGCCTCGGCGGCGAGCAGTGACAGGGCCTCGTTCAAGGCGCTGAGCTGCGCGGGTGTCAGGCGGGCGGTGAGGGTGCGGTCCAGGGCCGCGGCTTCCTGCTCGCAACGGGTGAGCAGGGCGCGGCCGTCGTCGGTGAGGACGAGGGTCTGGCGGCGGCGGTCGGCCGGATCGCGTTCGCGGCGTAGGGCGCCCAGTCGTTCCAGGTGATCGGCGAGCGCGACCACCAGGCTCGGTACGACGCCGAGTCGGGTCGCCAGTTCCTGCTGCGACAGGCCCGTCGCGGATTCCAGTGCGGCGAGCAGGCCCACGTGCTTGGGCTTGAGATCCAGCGCCGCGATCGCCGTGGCGAAGCGGTTGTCCGCGATGGCTCCCAGGACTCCCAGGCGGTAGGCGACCGTGCCGGGAATCTTCGTCCGGCCGTTGACATCGTTCACGGCCAGAAGTATACATATTGAGAATGCTTCACGACATGAATGATTCGAGGTAAGAACAAATGCTCGCAGTCCTGATCCTGAACGCGGTCATCGCGGTTGTCTCGGGGGTCTCGTGCCTGGTCGGACTCGTGCGGCCGCGCTTGGCCCTGCCCGCGGGGGAGCTGCCGACCGCCGGATCGATGTTCTTTCTCGGTGCGTATGCCGCCCGTGCGCTGCCGCTGAGCCTGGTCACGCTGACCGTGCTGGCGGTCGGTTCGACCGCCGCGATCGTGCCGCTGCTGGTGGTGTCGGGGCTGGCGCAGGTCTGGGATGCCGGTCTCGGTGCGCGGCAGCGCAATTGGCCGATGGCCGTCACATGCATCGGTCTGGCCGCCGTTCATTTGCTCACCGCCGCATGGCTTCCCTTCCGCTGACCAATCGCTCATCGAACCGATCACTCACCACCGCAAAGGAATTCGTCATGACCGCCGTGCTCCACGCCCACACGTCCTCAGTTTCTCCGGACAGCCACGCCCGCAACGGAATCCGGCCGCTGGTCGCGGCAGCGGGAGTGACCTTCCTGACCGCCTGGATCGTGGGTCTGTCGGTCTGGCCCACCAATCTGTCGGTGCGCGCCACGGGCTCGCAGATCATCGACGCGATCACCGGGCATGTCGGTGTCGCGACCACGCAGTTCCTGACCTCGCAGGGGATGGCGGGTCTTGCGCTCGCGGTGGTGCTGATCGCCGTCACCCGCCCCGCCCGCATCACCGGAGCCCTGGCGGTCGCGGTCTCGCTCACCCAGTGCGCCTTGGGTGTTCACCTCGCCGGGTGGATCGCACCCGAGGGCAATGCCGCGACCGCCGCTACCGTCTACGGTCTGATCGATCGGCTCGACGGCGTCAAGATGCTGTTGCTGGCCGCGACCGCGGTGCTGGCATCGATCCCATTGCTGCGCAATCGGACTCGGCCGCTGTTCGTGCCGGTCCTCGGTCTGCTGCTGGCCGCCGCCATCACCGTCTCGGGCATCGGCTACCTGCTGCTGAGCACCGCCCTGGCGCCTGCGGCCTACGTCTCGGGTGTGCTGCTGCTGATCTGGGTTCCGGCCGTAGCGCTGACCGCGCGCCGCTGACCCGACCGCATCGTGCCCTCATACTCACGTGTGAGGGCACGTTGTGCGTTCACACCGGGGAGTGATGGACCCGCGGTGGTGGTCGGCGGTGAGCTGTCGAGGTGATGACAAAGACTCGCAGTGTGGGTGCCGTCCTGTTGTTCGGGGCCTCGATCCTGGTCACCGGGTGTACCCGAGCATCGGGGCCCGCGGCCGTGGACGTCGATCGGGGTCGGCTGGTGAGTGTCGAGCACCTGCGCACCTATTCGGTCGACGAGGTCCGGACGACGTTGACCACCAATGAGTTCGCCACCGACGCAGTGCGATTCGGTGTCGATACCTACCGCCTCAGCTACGAGACACTGGGCACCGACGGCCGTGCCACCACGGCCAGCGGCTTGCTCGCCTTGCCCCGCAACGATGTACACGACCTGATCACCGTGGCCTACGAGCACGGCACCTCGCCCACCAAGGCCGCCGCTCCCTCGGTGGCGGCGGACGGTGGGGATCTGGCCGCGACGCTCACCTACGCGTCGGCGGGGTTCGCGGGCGTCGCGCCCGACTACCTCGGATTGGGGTCGGGGCCGGGCCCGCATCCGTATCTGGATCTGCCGTCGGAGACCACGGCGTCCGTGGACATGTTGCGGGCCGCCCGAACTCGGGTCGCGACCCTCGATCGCAATTTGCGCGAGGAGGTCGATATCGTCGGGTTCTCCCAGGGCGGACCGGCCGCGATGGGACTCGCGCGAGCACTACAGGCCAACGCGGACAAGGACTTCCGGGCCACCGCCGTCGCCGCCATCAGCGGACCGTTCGACCTGAAGAACGCCGAGATGCCCGCCCTCTTCGATGGCACCCTCGACCCCGGCGCAGGCTCCTTCTACAGCGCGTACCTGCTGGTGTCCTGGAATCGCCTGCACGGCCTGTACCGATCGCCTACCGAGATCTTCCAGTCTCCGTACGCCGACACGGTGGAGCAACTCTTCGACGGTCTGCATTCCATCGAAGACATCGTCCCGGCCTTGCCCCCGGACATCGATCACCTGCTGACCCCGCAGGGAATCGACCTGTTACGCAACCCGACCGGACCCTTCGCCGCCGCCACGACAGTCGCCGACAGCGCCTGCAGCAACTGGACGCCCCAGCTCCCGATCCGCCTCTACACCGGCAGCCAGGACCGTGACGTCACCCCCACCAACAGTGCCAACTGCCGAGCCGCCCTCCTGGCCCACGGCGTCGACGCCCCCGTCACCGACGTTGGACCGGTGGACCACAACGGCTCCGGCATCCGCGGCACCGCCCAAGCAGTCCACTGGTTCCTGGAATTGTCCGCCACCGCCTGACCGATTACCGAGGAGGTGTTTCGCCTGCCGCCTGGCGTGCCTGTTGTGCGAGTGCGGTGAGGGCGTTCAAGTGTTCGTGATAGGCCGTGCGGCCGCCGTCGGTCAGTGCGAGCCAGGTCTTGGGACGTCGGCCGGCGTATCCCTTCGTGATCGTGAGGTATCCGGCGGCTTCGAGGACGGTCATCGCCTTCGACAACGTGGACTTGTTCAGCTCGCACAGGTCGGTGATCATGCCGAATTCGGCCTCGCGGCATCCGTCCAGGAACGCAACCACTTTCAGGCGTGGCAGCGAAGCCAGCAGTTCGCTCAGCTCCGTCACGACTCGGCCCGTGGTTGTGACAGCTGGAACCACATCCATGCGCCCATGATCACCGCGGACGCGATTGTCAGCCATCCGGGCATGGCACCGAGCAGGGTGACTCCGACAAACGGCGGCAGCCAGCCCACCGCCACTCGCTTCCATCGCCGCACCGGCTGCTCGGCGAGAGACCGGGGAACGACACCGCCATTGCGCCATTCCCGAAGCACCCTGGACACGAAGAGGCAAAACGCCAGCGTCACAACGATTCCGGCAACCCCTCGAGCGGTGATCGCACGATCGATGGGCATAGCGACCGCGTCGCCGATCAGGAGAAATGTGCCAAAACACAGCAGCGCCCCCACCGTCGGCACCCAGCGGGGACGGGCCGGTGCACTGCGCGCTCGACTGGTCGTCGCCGAGGCGATCTCCAGTGCGTCCTCCGGTGTCAATGCGTCGCTCATGATCGCATCGTAATCAACTAGTTTCCATTCGCCAACTAGTTTCCTGATCCCATCCGATCCTGAGCCGGCCTGCCGCACTCGCGTTACGGCCTCGGCGCGAGACTTGTTGTTCCACAATGGCAGGCGTGTCGGCGCAGCTCGAGGTCAGCGATCAGTCCAGAAGTCGAGTGCTCATGGTGCTCGCGGCCAGCTTGGTGATTCTGGCTGCCTATTGGGTGCTCTGGTTCACCGCTCGCGGAGCCGTCGCCAGCAACAACCGAACCGCCTACATCGAATTCGAGAACGCCTTCCCGCTGGCCGACGCTTGGCTGGGGCTGTGTGTGCTCGCAGCCGCCGTGGCTTTGATCAATCGGCATCCCACGGCGTTGCTCTGGCTGCTCGCGGGCGGCGGGTCCGCTGTCTACCTGTTCTGCATGGACGCGCTCTACGACGTCGAGCACGGCATCTGGTGCCGTTCGGGCGCAGGCGGATTCATCGAACTCGGCATCAACGTGATCACGCTGGCGGTAGGGGCGGGCCTACTCCGCTGGAGTTGGCGTCGCCGCGCGGCTCTCTTGGGCTGAGGTGTGAAACGGGGGCACCGATCGGGATGATCGGTGCCCCCGTTGTGCGCCCGTAGGGGTGCCGTGCGAGGGCAGTCGTACGGCGGCCGAGCGGGTGAGGGGAGGCTCGGCGGCGGGCGCTGGTGGGTGGTTCGGGCTACTTGTGGCAGTTCTGGCGGAAGGTGATGACCGCGGAGCGGGCGTCCTTCAGGGCTTGGGCCTGGTCGGGGTGGGCCTGCTTGTAGGTGGTCCATTCGGCCTTGCGCTGGTCCTTGGGGAGGCCCTTCAGCTTGGTGAATTCGTCCTTCAGGTCGGGGTGGGCGGCCAGGAGGGCTTGGACCTTGGGCTTGGCGTCCTGGTGGGCGGCTACGCGGGCGGCCTGGCTGCAGTCGGGGCCGTCGGCCGAGGCCACGCCGGGGACGGCGAGGGCGATCGTGGCAACACCGGCGGCTGCGGCGAGGGTGGCAGCGAGGACGCGCTTCATGTTCACTCCGTATCGGTGGGGGGTGGTTCCCCATCGAATTTGCCCGCGATTGCTGAAGGTGGGCTGAAGCGTGTGGCCTTCTTCAGTTGATCTTCAGGCTGGCTGTACCGCACCGGGCTGAGGTTCATCGATGGGCAGACGCAGCACGAAGACGGCCCCGGTGGTGCCGGGGGCGGGGGCGCGGCAGGTCAGGTCGCCGCCGTGGGCGCGGGCCAGGCCGCGGGCGATGGCCAGGCCGAGGCCGGAGCCGTCGGGGCGGTGGTCGCGGGCGTGGTCGAGGCGGACCAGGCGGTCGAAGATGCGGTCGCGGTCCGCGGCGGGGATGCCGGGGCCGGTGTCGGTGGCGGTGAGTTCCACTGTGCCCGTGCCGGATTCGCGGATGTCGATGGTCACCGTGCCGTGGTCCTTCATGGCCTGGCAGGCGTTGGCGAGCAGGTTGGTGAGGATCTGGGTGATGCGCTCCGCGTCGATGGGGACCGTCACGGGGTCGCCGGTGAGCCGGAATTCGGTGTGCGGGTGCAGCATTCGCATGCGGTCCAGGTGGGTTTCGACCAGCCCGAGCAGCTCGGCCGGTGCGCGGCGCAGGTGCAGTCCGGCGTCGATGCGGGCCAGGTCGAGCAGGTCGTCGACGAGACGCCCTGCGCGCTGGGTCTCCCGCACCAGGAGCAGCAGCATGCGTTGCCGGTCCTCGGGATCGGTGTCGGCGGGCTGCTGGAAGACCGCCTCGGCCAGCGAACGGACTCCGGTGATGGGGGTGCGCAGTTCGTGGGCGGCATCGCCGACGAAGACGCGGATCTGCTGTTCGGAGGCGCGGGCGCGGGCCTCCGCGGCCGCGGTGTCGCGCAGCGCGCCCTCCAGGGCGTCGAGCATTTCGTCGAAAGCGGCTGCGGTGCGGCCTAGTTCGGTGTCGGTGCGGGACGGGTTCAAGCGGCGGCCGAGGTGGCCGTGTGCGATATCGCGGGCCAGCCGGGTCATGGTGTCGAGTGGCGCGAGGGCGCGGCGCACCAGGAACCACAGGCCGACAACGATTATGGCGATCGCCCCCGTGGTGGCGAGGATCAGCAGCAATCCCAGGCGGGACTGCACCCGGGCCAGCAGCGGCGTGTCGATCTGCAGCGTGAGCCGGGCGTTGTTGAGCGTCCCCGGCCCCATGAGCTTGACGATCCGGTTCTTGGTGCTGCTGTCCTCCGCGAGCCGATTCTCGAGGCTGCCGTAGGTGTGACCGTCCGGCAGCACCAGCCGCACCCGCACCGAATGCGTGTCCACCCGGGAGACCAGTTCCTCCGGTGAAACTCCTTGCTGTGAAAGCTGTTTCGCCAGCTGCGCCCGATCGGTGAGCACGGTGTTCTCGCTGCGGGTCATCACCAGTCCGAACAGCCCGTGCACCACGATCGCCACGACCACCAGCGTGATCCCGGAAACCAGTGCGGCCGTGAGGGTCACGCGCCCGCGCAGCGACACCGTCTTCACCGCGGCACCCGCAGCGTGTACCCGAGCCCGCGCACCGTCTGCACCACCCGGTCCCCGTGCTCCTCGAGTTTGCGTCGCAGCGCGCTCACGTGCACCTCGACGAGGTTCGGGTCGTAGTCTTCGTATCCCCAGACGGCGGTGAGGATCTGGGTCTTGGTGACCACCCGATCCCGCTGCGCGGCCAGGTAGGCGAGCAGCTTGAACTCGGTGGCGGTGAGGGTGAGCTCGTGCCCGGCGCGATGCGCGCCGCCCGCGTCGATATCCACCTCCAGGTCACCGATCACGATGCGGGACCGCAGTTTCCCCATCTGCCGCAACAGCGCCTCGACCCGCGCCACCAACTCGACCAGGTCGAAGGGTTTCACCACGTAGTCGTCGGATCCGGCACGCAGCCCGCGCACTCGATCCTCCACCCCGTCGCGGGCGGTCAGCATGACCACGCCCGCCGCCGAGCGCGCCCGCACGGATTCCAGCAGCGCGAACCCGTCGCGGCCGGGCAGCGTCACATCGAGCACCACGACATCGGGCCGGAATTGGGCGAGGTCGGGTTCCAGCAGCCGGCCGTCACCGCGCTCGAGCACCTCGTGCCCGGCCGCGGACAGCCCGGCCGCGACCGCGGCCCGAATGGCCTCGGCGTCTTCGATGACAAGAATGCGTCCCGGTTGCACCCGGCAATTCTCGGGCCTGTGGCTGTGAATCGGCTGCGAACCGAACAGCGGGCGTTCGGTCTGCGGTTCAGGCGCGCCCGGTGAGGCGACGCAGCCGCCCGGTCCCCGGCACGCTCAGCCACACCACGAAGGCCAGCAGTCCGTCCAGCGCGAGCGCCAGCGCGGCCACCAGGATCGCGCCGACCAGCACCTTGTCGTACCGGTAGAGGCTGATGCCGTCGAAGATGTAGCGGCCCAGCCCACCGAGATTCACGTAGGCGGCGATGGTGGCGGTCGCCACCACCTGCAGCGTCGCCGCCCGCAGGCCGCTGAGCAGGACCGGCAGCGAGTTGGGCAGTTCGACCTGCAACAGCACCCGGGTTTCGCTCATCCCCATGGCCCGCGAGGCGTCCACCACGGTCGGGTCCACATTGGCGATGCCCGCGTAGGTCCCGGCCAGCAGCGGCGGGATGCCGACGGTCAGCAGCGCCAGCAGCGGCGGCGTCAGTCCGAGCCCGAGCAGCAGCACCACGAAGGTGAGCACACCGAGGGTGGGCAGCGCCCGCATGGAGTTGGCGAAGCCCACGATGAGCGCCGAGCCGCGCCGGGTGTGCCCGATGAGCAGCCCGATCGGCACCGCGATCACCGCCGACAGCGCCACCGCCAGCAGGCTGTAGTAGAGGTGCTGCAGCAGCCGCATCCCGATCCCGGTGGGGCCGGACCAGTTCGCGCCGTCGGTGAGGAAGTTCCAGGCGTCGAGGAAAAGGCTCATGCCGCACGACCTTTCAGCCAGGGCGTCGCCAATCTGCCCAGCACGTACAGCAATCGGTCCACGATCAGGGCCAGCACCAGCACCACGATGATGCCCGCGATGATCTCGTCGGGATAGTCGCGCTGATAGCCCTGCGTGAACAGCTTGCCCAGCCCGCCGACCCCGATCAGCGCGCCGACGGTCACCATCGAGATATTGGTGACCGCCACGACTCGCAGGTTGGCCACGAAAACCGGGAGGGCGAGTGGGAAGTCGACGGTGAGCACCCGCCGCAGCGGGGTGTAGCCGATGGCGTCGGCGGCGTCGAGGGTGTCGGCGGGCACCGAGTCCAGCGCGGTCGGCACGGCCGTCACCAGCAGCGCCACCGAGTAGATGGTCAGCGCGATCACCACGTTCAGCTCGTCGATGACGCCGATGTTCAGCAGCGGCGGCAGGATGACGAACAAGGCCAGCGACGGAATCGTGTACGCGACACCGGCGGCGGTGGTGATGCCCCGGCGCAGCCAGCGAGCCCGATGCGCCAACGCCCCCACCGGAATCGCGATGAGCAGACCCAGTAGCAGCGGTTCCAGCGCCAGCCGCATATGGGTCCCCGCATAGCCCGCGATCTCGTGGAAGTTGTCGATGAGGTATCTCATCGGGATTCCTCGAAGAAGGCCCGGTTGCGTTCGGCGTCTTCGGCGGTGCGCTGGTTGTGGAGTTGTTCGAGGACGTCGCGGGCGTAGATGGCGCCGACCGCGCCACCGGAACCGTCCACGGCCACACCGATTTCGGCGGGTGAGGAGATGACGGAGTCGAGGGCTTGGCGCAGGTCGCCGCCCGGCGGGAAGAGGGAGCCGCCCGCGGCGACGCTGTCGGCGAGGTCGTGTCCGGCGCGCACCCCTTCCACTCCGGTGGTGTCGATCCAGCCGATCGGCTTCTTGTCCGGGGTGATGACCAGCCGCCATTCGCCCAGGTTCAGCCGGATGTCGGCGACCTGGTCAGGGGTGACGGTCGGAAGTTCGTGCAGGGGAACGGTTTCCGCGGTGCGGAAGGACAGTTCCCGGTAGCCGCGGTCGCGGCCGACGAATCCGGCCACGAAATCGGTGGCGGGCTGGGCGAGTACGGTCTGCGGCACATCGTATTGCTGCAGGTAGCCGCCGGGCCCGAAGACGGCGATGTGGTCGCCCAGCCGGATCGCCTCGTCGATGTCGTGGGTGACGAACACGATGGTCTTGTGCAGTTCGGCCTGCAGCCGCAGCATCTCGGCCTGCAGTTCGGTGCGCACCACCGGGTCGACCGCGCTGAACGGCTCGTCCATGAGCAGGATCGGCGGATCGGCGGCCAGCGCGCGGGCCACGCCCACGCGCTGTTGCTGCCCGCCGGAGAGCTGCGACGGATAGCGTTGCGCCAGGCCACGATCCAGCCCGACGCGCTCCATCACCTCCAGCGCCGCCTTGCGGGCCGCCGCGCGGAACTGCCCGCGCAGCACCGGCACGGTGGCCACATTGTCGACCACCGTCCGGTGCGGCAGCAGGCCCGCGTTCTGGATCACGTAGCCGATGCCCAGCCGCAGCTTGACCGGGTTGATCCGCGAAATGTCCTGTCCGCCGACGGTGATGGTGCCGGTGCTGGGCCCGAGCATGCGGTTGATCATCCGCATGGAGGTGGTCTTGCCGCAGCCCGACGGCCCGACGAACACGGTGAACGACCCGGATTCGATGCGCAGATCGAGGTGGTGGACGGCGGTGGTGCCGTCCGGGTACGTCTTGCTGACGCCGTGGAATTCGATGTCGGACACCGTGTTCCCCTCCGTTATGCGATCGGCTTGTCGAGCCCCTGCGCCGTCACCCACGCCTTGGCGGCCGCGGCGGGCTCGGTCTTGCTGCTTCCGGACACGGCGGTGTTGAGCGAGATCAGTTCGGCCGTGGTCAGTTTCGCGGAGACCGCGTCGAGCACCTTGCCGAGCTTGTCGCTCTTCTTGCTCGTGTTGTAGAGCGGCACCACGTTCTGCGGCGGGAAGTTGTGCTTGGGGTCGGCCAGCACCACCAGATTGTTCTGGGCGATGGCGGGCGAGGTGGTGAAGATGTCGGCCGCGGTGACCTGACCCTCGGTGAGCGCCTTCACGGTGGCGGGGCCGCCGCCGTCGGCGATCGGCACGAAGTTGGCGGTGGAGATGTCGAGGCCGTAGTTCTTCTTCAGACCCGGCAGGCCGCCCGGCCGCTCCGAGAACTCCGCGGGCGCGGCCAGTTTCACCTCGGCCGAATGCGAGGCCAGATCCGCGATGGACTTCAGATTCCACTTGTCGGCGGTGGCCTTGGTGACTACGACCGCGTCGGAGTCCTCACCCGGCGCGGGCGTGCCGATGGCGAGCTGATCGCCGAGCGCCTTGGTCAGCGCCGCGTTCACCTCGTCCGGCGTGGTGGCGGTGCTCGACTTGTCCAAGTACTGCAGCAGATTGCCGGTGTAGTCCGGGATCAGGCTGATCGAGCAGTCCTTCAGCGCAGGCACGTACGCCTCGCGGCTGCCGATATTGAGCTTGGTGTCGATGCCGAACCCGTTGGCCCGCAGCGCTTCCGCGTACACGTCGGCGACGGTCTCGGACTCCGGGAAGTTGGCCGAACCGACGGTCAGCTTGCTGGTGTCGCCGCCGCAGCTGCCGCCACCGCCGCCGAGCGGGTTGGACTTGCTGCCGCCGCAGGCCGACAGCGTCATGGCCGCGGCCAGCGCGACGGAGGCGGCGAGAATCCGGAATACGGTCCGGGAGATGCGCCTGCCGTCGGCGCGCGTGGTGATGAGCGAGTGCACTGTCGTCCTTCCGAGCGGGGTGCCTGCGGCGGGCGGGGTGAAAGATCCACCCCGAAACAGACCTAACTGTCCATATTGCCCGCTCTGTTCCCTGAACGTTGCCTACCTGAGGTCGGTTTCGCTTTTCTGGCGGGTGCGGCCGAGTCATCTTGCACGGCGTGTCTACCCTCCGGAAGGCCTGTGATCACACTGCGGCAGACTGTTGCCGTGTCCGCCGCAACCGCTTCCCTCGTGCGCCGCCTGTCGCGTCCACTGCTGGTCGTCGTGGTCGCGGCGGTCGCCGTCGCCTGCGGAAACCACGAAACCGGGCCGGTACTCACCGTCGGGGCGGGCAACTCGCCGGAATCGATGATGATCGCCGAGCTCTACGCGGGGGCGCTGGCGCGGACCGGACTGCACACGCAGACCAAGGAGCGCATGGGCGAGCGTAAGGATCTGCTGGCCGCACTCGACTCCGACACCATCGCGCTGTTCGGGGATGTCAGCGGAGATCTGCTCACCGCGCTGGACTCGACCGCGACGGCCACCAAACCCGACGCAGTCAATCTGGCAGTGTCCAAGGCGCTTCCGGAAGGCGTGGTCGACTCCGACCCCGCCGAGGGCACCGACCTACGTCCCACCGTGGTCGCCGCCACCACCCGGATCGCGGAGTACCCGACCTCGCTGAAGGACCTCGGCTCGCGCTGCGCCGAGCTGACCGTCGGCATCACCACCGGCCCGCCGCTGGACGCGCTGCGCGCACCCCTCGACCCTCAGCGTGATGTGCTGGACCCGCTGCGCACCGTCTACCACTGCGACCTCGCCCACCCGGTCACCTTCACCAGCGACGCCGACCTGCGAAAGGCGCTCTCCGACGGCGAGATTCAATTGGCCGTGCTGCCCGGGCCGCCCGCCTTCCTGCCCGACGGCGGCGTGGACCTGACCCCGCTCGCCGACCCGGACTACGCCTTCCGCGCCGCCCAGGTATTGCCGGTCCTGCGCAAGGCCGCGCTCTCCGACGAGCAGATCCGCAAACTCAATTACGTGGCGGGCGAACTCACCACCACCGATCTGGCCGACATGATCCACCAGATCCGCGATCAGGGCGCCATCCCGTCCGCGGTGGCCCGTGACTGGCTCGACGCCCACTCGTTGTAATCCGGCCGCCCGCAACCGGCATGTCCCGATCACGGGGCGCGTAGTCTGATTTGTCTCATGCCGTTCCCGTCAGCCAGGGAGGGCGAGGCATGTCGATTCGCAATCCGGTCATGAAATCCCTTGCGCTGTGCGCACTTTCGGTGGCCGTGGCCGCCGAGTGCGGGGTGTCGGCGAAGGAACCCAAGACCGCGCACCCCACCATCACGGCCGTCGCCGGTGACCCGGCCCTGGTGGCCGCGGTCACCGATTCCTATCAGCGCTTCTTCGACGGTTCCACCACCGCCGACCAGAAGATCGCACTGCTGGAGAACGGGCAGAGCTTCGCCGACACCATTCGCGCGCAGGCGGATTCGGCCATCGCCAAGGGCACCAAGGCGGCCGTCTCGAGCGTGACCGCCGCGGGCACGGACCACGCCGACGTGGTGTTCACCATCTCCCTCAACGGGACACCGGCCCTGCAGGATCAGCCCGGCAGCGCCGTGCTGATCGGCGGCGGCTGGAAGGTGGCGGCCGCGACCTTCTGCAACCTGCTCTCGCTCGAGACGCAGGGCAAGCCGCCCGCGCCGTGCGCGAGCGGGTCGGTCACGCCGACGAGTTGACCGGCGCGGAGTCGACATGCGCGCCATAGCAACCGCGCGGCGGCCGGGCGTCGCACTGGTCACCGTCACCGCGGTGCTGTTCGTGACGTTCCTCGACACCACTGTCGTCAGCGTCACCCTCGGCGACATCCAGTCGAGCCTGCACGCCGGGGTGGTGTCGCTGCAATGGGTGGTGAACGCCTACACGCTGGTGTTCGCGAGCCTCATGCTGACCGCCGGATCGCTGGGGGACCGGTGGGGGCGCAAACGCGTGATGATCGCCGGGCTGGCGGTTTTCACGGCGGGCTCGGTGCTCTCGGCGCTCGCTCCGACCGTGGCGGTGCTCATCGCGGGCCGCGCCGTCATGGGGCTCGGGGCGGCGGCTTCGGAGCCCGGGACGCTGTCGGTCATCCGGCACGTGTTCCCGGATCGCTCGGAACGCGCACGCGCACTGGGGGCTTGGGCGGCCGTGTCGGGACTGGCGCTGGCTTCGGGCCCGGTGCTCGGCGGACTGCTGGTCGGGGTGGGTGGCTGGCGTTCGGTGTTCTGGTTCAATCTGGCGGTCGGCGTGCTGGTGCTGGCTGCGGCGCTGCGCTACGTACCGGAATCCGCCGACCCGCAACCCGGACCGGTCGATGTGGCCGGATTCCTCACCGGCTCCGCGTTTCTCGGCTGCGTGATCTACGCGGGCATCGCGGGGGAGGAGTCGGGTTACGGTGCGGCCCCGGTGATCACGCTGTTCGTACTCGGCGGGCTGGCCGGAATGGCGTTCCTGGTGATCGAATCGCGGGCCCGCAATCCCATGTTCGACTTCCGATACCTGAAGCGTCCCATGGTGCGCAGCGCGCTGATCGTGGCGTTCGCCGTCTACTTCGGCATCTTCTCGATCTTCTTCTTCACCGCGCTGTATCTGCAGGAGGTGGTGGGCTATTCGGGCTGGCGGACCGCCGCGATGTTCGCGCCCATGGCCGTCGCCATCATTCTCGGCGCGTTGGCCGCGGGCTTCTGGGTGGCGCTGCGCGGCTCCCGCACGCCCATGATCACCGGCTGCGTGCTCGGTGCGGCGGGCATCCTGCTGACCCGCGAAAACCTCGGCATCGCACCGGAATTCGGTCCCCTGGCATTGTCGCTGACCTTGGCCGGACTCGGCTTCGGCATCGCCGTGGTGCCGTTGACCTCGGCCGTGCTGTCCGGCGTCCCGGCCGAACATTCCGGCATGGCCGCCGCCGCGACCAACACCATGCGCCAGGTCGGCGCGGTAGTGGGCGTGGCGGCCCTGGGCTCCCTGGTCAACTCGTTCCTCAACTCGGATCTCACCGACCGCCTCAACCAGCTCGGCATCCCCGCCAATTTCCAGACCATCGTCATCGACGCCATCGAGACCGGCAAGGTCCCCACCGGCGGCGACGCGTCTGCCTCCGCCGCCTACGGCCCGATCGTCAACAACGTCATCACCGCCACCTACGCCGCCTTCCACCGCGGACTCGATGTGGCCCTCCTGGTTTCGGCGATCATGATCCTCGCCGCGGCCCTCGTCACCGCCGTCTCCTCCCGCGGCGACCACTCCGGCTACGAGTACGAGACCTGACCCGCCTGCGTGCCGCAACGACTTTCGCTCGCTACCGTGGGAGTTCGGGGGCAGTTTCCATCGGCGGTACGGAACTGGATACAACTGTGAATTCATATGGTGGCGGGCATCTGGACGATTGGCCTTGGCCTACGGGGACTTTCATGGAGCGACTCTCGCCGCGATCGCGGCATGATCTGCTGCAGTTGGGGGTGCAGACCTATTGCCCGCCCGGCACGGTGTTGATGCGACAGGGGGATCCGGGGGCGATGGTGTATCTGCTGCGCTCGCGGGATCGGACGGTGTCGGCGTGTGTGAAGATCACCTCGTCCGACGGCAAGTTGTTCGCGATTCGGGTCAGCGGGGATGTGATCGGGGAACTCGGTGCGCTGGTGCCGGATTCGCGGCGGTCGAATACGGCGACCGTGTGCACGGCCACCATCGCGCATCGGATTCCGGGTGTGGCGTTCATGAATTTCCTGGAGCAGCATCCGGACGGTCTGCTGGCGCTGTGCCGTTCGCTGGCGGATCGGCTGGCCTGGTCGGATCAGCGGCGGCTGGATTTCGGCGGGTGCCCGGTGCAGATGCGGCTGGCGCGGCTGCTGCTGGAGTTCGTCGAATCCTGCGGCACCGCCACCGAAGACGGTTGGGAGATCACCATCCGTCTCTCCTACGAGGAGCTGGGCAATCTGATCGGCGCCGGGGTGGACGCGGTGGGGCTGGCCATGAACCGGATGCGCGCCGCCGATCTGGTGGCCCCGTGGAATCGGCACGTTATTGTAAGAAACCGCGAAAGTTTACGGCGATTCGCAGAATTGGATAAGTAATCGTTGAAAGCTCGCCGTGAAACCTGATTTTTCCGGCGTCCTCGCAATCCGGCCGTGTCACGCTCGAAATGTCTCCCCGCCATTGGGGTCTGGGGCAAAACCCTCGGGAGGTGTGACCGATGTCGGCACCCGAATTATCGTCCGGATGTGCAACGGTCGACGAGCTCTACCGTGATCTGATCATCACCCACAGCCCGCTGGCCGCGGCGCTCATTGCCTCGGCCGCGACGGGGGAGTGGCCGGACGTCGTCCTCACTGCTGAAGTGCCGCAGCGAGATCCGCGTTCAAGGCCAGGGCCGGTAGCGAGGCGACGAGCATGTCGACCAGTGCCTCCCGGGTGATCGGTTCCTCGCGCAGCCAGGTGAGCACCACCTCCTCGACGAAGGAGATCCAGCCGCGCACGGCCAGCGCCAGCCGCGGCCGGTCGGGGTCGTCGACGGGGATCGGGGCCTCGACGAGGATGCGTTCGGCGGTGGCCTGGCGGGCATTGGCCACCATTTCCGCCATTTCGGGATTGGCGCTGACCGGGCCGCGCAGCAGGGCGTGGTAGGCGGCGCCGTTCTGGCTCACGTAGTCGATGTAGCGGTCGATGGAGTCGCGCAGCATCGAGTACAGATCCAGATTGCGATCGGGCGCGGTGCGTTCGAGGAAGTCCACGTTCGCCTGCTTGACGATGGCGAGCTGGAATTCCTGCTTGGAGGAGAAGTAGTGGAACAGCAGGCCGCGCGAGATGCCGGCGCGGTCGGCGATGTCGGTGATGGAGATGTCTTCGAGATCGTGTTCGCGCAGCATCTCCACGCCGAGTGTGATGAGCTGCTGACGGCGTTCGGCCGGGCTGAGGCGCACGCGCTTGGCCGAGGCTCCGGTATCCGGTCTGCTCACGCTGCGCTCCTTGGTCACGGGTCCACTTTACTGAACGCGAGTCAATACTGTTGACTCCCGCTCAATAAGACCCTAGTCTCGCATATATGAGTCGCAAGGTTACAGACAAAGCTGTCGGCAACCAGCCCGCCCGGCATGCCCACGTGATCATCGTCGGCAGCGGGTTCTCCGGCCTGGGCCTGGCCATTCGCCTGAGCCAACAGGGCCGTACCGACTACCTCGTGCTGGAGCGCGGCAGCGATGTCGGCGGCACCTGGCGCGACAACACCTACCCGGGCGCGGCCTGTGACGTGCCCTCGCAGCTGTACTCGTACTCCTTCGCGCTCAACCCGGAATGGTCGCGCTCGTTCTCCAAGCAGCCGGAGATCCAGCGCTACATCCAGGGCGTCGCCGACAAGTACGGCGTGCGCGACCATCACGTCTTCGACTGCGACATGACCGGCGCGCAGTGGAACGCCGAGGAAGCCCGCTGGGAGATCCAGACCAGCCAGGGCGCCTTCACCGCCGACATCCTGGTCTCCGCCGTCGGGGCGCTGTGCGAGCCGAACCTGCCGGACATCAAGGGCATCAACGACTTCCAGGGCGAGATCTTCCACTCCGCCCGCTGGAACCACGACTCGGATCTGACCGGCAAGCGCGTCGCCGTCATCGGCACCGGCGCCTCCGCGATTCAGATCGTCCCGGCCATCGCGTCCAAGGTCGCGCACCTGGACCTCTACCAGCGCACCGCGCCCTGGCTGCTGCCGCGGGGCGACCGCCCCTACCTCGGCCCGGAGAAGTTCGCGCTCAAGCACATTCCCGCGCTGCGGGCGCTCTACCGCGCGGGCATCTACGCCGCGCGCGAGACCCAGGTGGTCGGCCTGACCAAGTTCCCGCCCGCCATGCTCGCCTTCGAGGCCATCGCGCGCGCCAAGCTGTTCGCCGAGGTCCGTGACCCAGAGCTGCGCCGCAAGGTCACCCCGAACTTCCGCATCGGCTGCAAGCGCATGCTCATCTCCAACGAGTACTACCCGGCGCTGAGCCGCGACAATGTCGACGTCGTCACCGACGGCATCAAGGAGATCCGCGCCAACGCCGTCGTCACCAAGGACGGCACCGTGCGCGAGGTCGACGCCATCATCGTGGCCACCGGCTTCCACGTCACCGACTCGCCGGTCTACGACACCGTCTCCGGACGCGACGGCCGTACCCTGGCAGAGGTTTTCGACGCCATCGGCCAGCAGGGCTACAAGGGCTCGGCCATCCACAACTACCCCAATATGTTCTTCATGCTGGGCCCGAACGTGGGCCTGGGCCACACCTCGATGGTGTTCATGATCGAATCGCAGATCAACTACCTCGCCGACGCCATCGCGCAGTTCGACAAGCTGGGCCTGCGCACCGTCGAGGTCCGCAAGGACGTGCAGGACGAGTTCAATGCCGAACTGCAGCGCAAGCTGCAGGGCGCGGTGTGGAGCACCGGCGGCTGTGCCTCCTGGTACCTCGACAAGCACGGCAACAACACCACGCTGTGGCCGGACTTCACCTTCCGGTTCCGCAGCCTGCTCGAGAACTTCGACGTCTCGGCCTACGAGACCACCACCGAGCCTGTCGCACAGGCTGTTTGAGCCTCTCCCACCTTCCACGACAACCGAAAGCGGTAACCGTGAGCAACGATGCTTACTTCAAGGACAAGGTCTGTGTGATCACCGGTGCGGGCTCCGGCATCGGCCGCGCCCTGGCGGAGAACCTGGCCAAGCGTGGCGCGCACCTGGCGCTGTCCGACATCGACGCCGAGGGCCTCGCCGAGACCGTCAAGCGCTGCGAGAAGTTCGGCGTGAAGATCAAGTCGGATCGGCTGAATGTGGCCGAGCGCGAGTCGGTCCTGCTCTACGCCGACGAGGTCAAGAAGCACTTCGGCAAGGTCAACCAGATCTACAACAACGCCGGTATCGCCCACCACGGCGACGTCGTCGACACCGCGTTCAAGGACATCGAACGCATCATGGACGTCGACTTCTGGGGTGTCGTCAACGGCACCAAGGCGTTCCTGCCGTACCTCATCGAATCCGGTGCGGGCCACGTCGTGAACATCTCCAGCCTCTTCGGCCTGATCGCCGTCCCCGGCCAGAGTGCCTACAACGCCGCCAAATTCGCGGTGCGCGGGTTCACCGAGGCGCTGCGCCAGGAAATGCTGATGAGCGGCAAGCCGGTCAAGGTCACCTGCGTGCACCCCGGCGGCATCAAGACCGCCGTCGCCCGCAATGCCACCGTCTCCGAGGGGCTCGACCAGAAGAACCTGGCCGCGCTGTTCGACGCCAAGCTGGCCATGCACACCCCGGAGATGGCCGCGCAGACCATCACCGAGGGCGTCGCCAAGGGCCACGGCCGGGTGCTGATCGGCTGGGAGGCCAAGGCCCTCGACCTGTTCGTGCGCACTACCGCCTCGTACTACCAGCGCATCGCCGCGGTAGTGCAGAAGCGCATCTTGCCGTAAGACACAACTGAAGGACACCCGGTCATGCCCGATGTGACACTGCCGCTGCCCGTCGTTCGCGCCGCCCTGAGCCCGATCTTCAAGGTCATGCTCAATGCCCGGCTGCCGTTCAGTGTCCAACGGGCACTCATGGATTGGGGCGCGGTGGCACAGCGGCCGCCGCGCGGCACCCACCACGACCGCATCCGGCTGGGCGGCCGCCCAGCCGAACGGGTGAGCGTGGGGCCGGTCTCGGATTCCGCCACCGTGCTGTACCTGCACGGCGGCGGTTACACCGTCGGTTCCCCGGCCACTCACCGCGCGCTGGCGGGATACCTCGCGCGCGAAACCGGTTGTCCCATCCAGGTTCTCGACTACCGGCTGGCCCCGGAGCACCCGTTCCCGGCGGCCCTGGACGACGCCGAGGCGGCCTTCCTCGAACTCGTCGCCGCCGGATACAAGCCCGAACGCATTGCGGTGGCCGGGGATTCGGCGGGCGGCGGGCTCTCGCTCGCCCTGGCCGAGCGGCTGCGCGACCGGCACGGGTTCGTCCCGGCGGCGCTCGGGCTGATCGCGCCGTGGGGCGACCCCAACGAGGTGCCCACCCGCGACCGCGATCTGGTCATCAACAAGCCGTGGTCGCGCGCCTGCGCCGCCGCCTACCTGGGTTCGGGCGTCGGCTCCGACACCGGCTACGCGCCGCTGCTCGGCGATCTGCACGGGCTGCCGCCCACCTATGTCCAGGCGGATGTGGACGAACTGCTGCACGATCAGTGCACCCGGTTGGTCGCCGCGCTGCGATCGGCCGGCGTATCGGTCGAGTTCACCGAGACCGAGGGCCTCTGGCATGTCGCCCAACTGCAGGCGAGCATCGCCCGTCCCGCCGCCCGGGTCACCACCGAACTCGGCCAGTTCCTTCGGCAGGCCCTGCGACCGGCGCAAAGCCGGTCAATAGGATAGGGACAGAACACAACGCGGACCCGTCCGAGAACAGGTTCGGACGGTCCGCGGGGAGTTACCTGTGAGCGTGGCGTAAATTACCCGCCAGTAAACCCACTGTGGAAGGGCAGCGATGCGAGAGTTCGAAGTCCCGGCTACCTACACCATCCCGGAAACCGCCAATATGTCGGACGGCGCGTTCCGGCACGCGGAGCAGACGCCGAATCTGGTCGTCTTCAACACCCCGGATGGCAAGGGCGGCTGGAACGACGTCACGGCGACCCAATTCGCCAAAGCCGTGACCGATGTGGCCAAGGGACTCGTCGCCTCCGGCATCGAACTCGGTGACCGCGTCGCCATCATGGCCGCCACCAGCTACGAGTGGGTGGTGCTGGACTTCGCCATCTGGGCCGCCGGTGGCTGCACCGTCGCCATCTTCGACAGCTCCGCCGCCGAGCAGGTGCGCTGGATCCTGTCGGACTCCGGCACCAAGCTCATCGTCGTCCAGAACGACAAGCACCGGGCCACCGTCGCGGAAATCGAAGGCGGACTGGGCGATCTGAAGGAAACCCTGCAGATCGACAAGGACGCCATCGCCACCCTCGTCGCCCGCGGCGCGGAGTTGGACGACAGCGTCGTGCACGAGCGCCGCGCCCAGGTGAAGGCCGCCTCCCCGGCGACCCTCATCTACACCTCCGGCACCACCGGCCGCCCCAAGGGCGTCATGCTCTCGCACTCCAACCTCTACGCGGAGTCCGCCGCCGACCGCTCGGCCATGAGCGAATTCCTGCGGCCCGGCCGCAAGTCGCTGCTGTTCCTGCCGCTGGCCCACGTCTTCGCCCGCGCCGTCGCGCTGGCCGCCTTCGACGCCGGTGTCACCGTCGCGCACACCAGCGACTGGTCCACGCTGGTCGAGCAGTTCGGGCAGTACAAGCCGCACTTCATCCTCTCGGTGCCGCGTGTGTTCGAGAAGGTGTTCAACGGCGCGAAGCAGAAGGCGCACGACGGCGGCAAGGGCAAGATCTTCGACTACGCCACCGAGATCGCCATCCAGTACAGCCAGTCGCTCGAAAAGGGCGGCCCCGGCCTCGTGCTCAAGCTGCAGCACATGGTGTTCGACAAGCTGGTCTTCGGCAAGCTGCGCGAGGCCATGGGCGGGCAGTGCGAGTCGGCCGTCTCCGGCGGCGGACCGCTGGGTTCGCGCCTGGGCCACTACTTCCGCGGCGCCGGCGTCACCATCTACGAGGGCTACGGCCTGACCGAGTCCACCGCGGCCGTCAGCGTCAACACCCCCAAGTTCATCAAGGTCGGTTCGGTCGGCCGCCCGCTGCCGGGCCACGGCGCGAAGGTCGCCGAGGACGGCGAGCTGCTCATTCGCGGCGGCGTGGTGTTCGGCGGCTACTGGAACAACCCGGAGGCCAGCAAGGACGCGTTCGACGCGGACGGCTGGTTCAAGACCGGTGACCTCGGGGCCATCGACGAGCAGGGCTTCATCTCCATCACCGGCCGCAAGAAGGAAATCCTCGTCACCGCGGGCGGCAAGAACGTCTCCCCGACCATGCTCGAGGACTCGCTGCGCCAGCACCCGCTGATCAGCCAGGTCATGGTGGTCGGCGACGGCGAGCCGTTCATCGGCGCGCTGGTCACCCTCGACCAGGACACCCTGCCGGGTTGGTTGGAGCGCAACGGGATCGGCGCGGACACCCCGATCGAGCACGTCATCGACAACCCGGCCCTGGTCGCGGAGATCAATGACGCGGTCGCGGCCACCAACAAGCTGGTCTCGCATGCCGAGGCGATCAAGAAGGTGCGCATCCTGCCGGTCGACTGGACCGAGGAGGGCGGCGAGCTGACGCCGAAGCTTTCGCTGAAGCGCGCGGTCGTGATGAAGAAGTACGCGGCCGACGTGGACGCGATCTACAACTCCTGACGGAGGTATAGGGGTGTCGGGGGCCAGGCCCCCGAACCCCCATGGGACCGAGTGATCGGGGCCCGCGGTCTTCCGCGGGCCCCCTTCGCTGTTTACGGGGGTCAAAGGTGCTGGTGGATAACGAATCTTCGTGATGTGGCGGGGTGGTCTTTACCGGAATTCTGGAAGTCGTGAGAGGCGAGATCCGGCAAACTAGTTGCTTGGAAACTAGTTGTCTGGATACTATGGCTGCACGCTGAAAAGGAGCCCGCGATGACCACCACCGCCCCCGTCCCCACCGCCACTTCGAGTACCCTCGCCGCGCCCGCCCGGCGCTGGCTGGGCCTGTCCGCGATCATCGGCGCGACGCTGATGAACATGCTCGACACCAATGTCGTGAACGTCGCGCTGCCGATGATCCGGCGCGATCTGGGCGGCAGCTACGCCACCATGCAGTGGATCGCGGCGGCCTACACGCTGGTGCTGGCGGTCGGGCTGTTGACCGGTGGACGGCTCGGCGACATGTTCGGGCGGCGGCGGATGTTCCTCGGCGGCACAGTCGGATTCGTGCTGGCGTCGGTGGTCTGCTCGCTGGCCGGGACGCCGGAGGCCCTGATCGGTGGCCGGGTCGCGCAGGCCGCCGCGGCGGCGATCATGGTGCCGCAATGCCTCGGCATGATCCGAGACCTGTTCCCCGATACCGCCGAACAGCCCAAGGCGTGGGCGGCATTCGGCACCACCCTGGGCGTGGCGAGCATTCTCGGGCCGATCATCGCCGGACTGCTGATCAAGGCCGATCTGTTCGGCACCGACTGGCGCGCGATCTTCTGGATCAATGTGCCGCTCGGGTTCTTCGCGCTGATCGCGGGCATTGCCGCGCTGCCCGAACACCTGGGGGATCGCACCGGCGGCCTCGACCTGGTGGGCGTGCTCCTGGCCGGATCGGGTGTCGGCATGCTGGTCTACCCGCTCATGCAGGGCCGCGAACTCGGCTGGCCCACTTGGAGTCTGGCCATGCCGGTCGCCGCCATCGCAGTGCTCGCGGTGTTCGTCGCCCAGCAGCGGGCCCGCACCGCCGCCGGCCGTGTACCGCTGGTGCAGTTGAGCGTGTTCGGCCGCCGTTCCTACAGTGCCGGAGTGCTTTTCGAGACCGTGTTCTTCGTCGGCATCATCGGGTTCTCGCTGGGCCTGGGCCTGATGCTGCAGCTCGGCTTCGGCTACAGCCCGATCGGCGCCAGCATCGCCATGGCCGCCTGGGCGCTCGGTTCCTTCTTCGGCTCCGCCATCGGCGCCGAGGCGCCCAAGCTGGGCCGCAAGGTGCTGCACCTGGGCGTCGGCGTCATGACGGTCGGGCTGGTCGCGCTCTACCTGGTGTTGCGCGTGGTCGGCACCGGCCTGAACGCCTGGGAGATCGCGGGCCCGCTGCTGGTCGTCGGATTCGGCATGGGCATGGTGTTCGTCCCGATGTTCAGCATCATCATCGGCGAAATCCAGGATCACGAGGTGGGTTCCGCCTCGGGGCTGCTGGAATCCGTGCAGCAGCTGGCCGGCGCGCTGGGTGTCGCGGTGCTGGGCACCGTCTTCTTCAACGGCTTCACCCACCTCGGCGGCACCCCGCGCGGCAATGCCCTGGTTGGCATGGAGCACGTCACCCTGGTCGGAATCGGGCTCGGTGTCACGGCTTTCGGACTGGCGTTCCTGCTGCCGCGAGTCGTTCGAGAAAATCACTGATGAGCGTGGCGATTTCGGAGACGTGAGTCTCCAAGGCGAAGTGCCCGGTGTCGAACAGGTGAAGTTCGGCGTCGGGCACATCTGCCGTGTAGGCGTGTGCGCCCGGTGTGGGGAAGAACATGTCGTTCGCGCCCCAGGCGATCAGGGTCGGGGGCGTGTACTTCCGCAGCCAGGCCTGCCATTCGGGGTAGCGGGCCACATTGGACTTGTAGTCGAAGGCCAGCGCCACCTGGGCTTCCTTGCGGCCGGGCAGGTCGAGGTAGTGCTGGTCCAGGGTCCAGGCGTCGGGGTTGAGCACGGTGGGGTCGGGTACGCCGCCCTCGTACTGGCTGCGGGTGCCCTCGGGGGAGAGCAGACCGCGCACGATGTCCTCGTCGCCCTCGTGATCGGCGCGCAGGGCGACGAAACCCTGTGCGGCCTCGGACAATCCGGCCTCGTAGGCATTGCCGTTCTGCACGATCAGGCCCTCGATCCACTCCGGATGGCGGGTGGCCAGGCG
The DNA here is from genome assembly GCF_054782115.1 of Nocardia heshunensis. Taxonomy (NCBI): domain Bacteria; kingdom Bacillati; phylum Actinomycetota; class Actinomycetes; order Mycobacteriales; family Nocardiaceae; genus Nocardia; species Nocardia heshunensis. Next base: position 436,655 of record NZ_BAAGTC010000002.1, read on the forward strand.
CAGCCCGATCGGGGCGCCGAAGTCGAAGATGTACATGGCGAAGCGGGTCAGGCCCAGCTGCTGGACGAAGCCCTCGGTGATGTCGGCCAGCCGGTCGAAGCTGTAGTCGAAGTCCGCGGGCGCGACCGTGTTGCCGAAGCCCGGGTAGTCGGGGGCGATGAGCCGGTAGCGGTCGCCGAGCGCGTCGATGAGACGGCGGAACTGGTGCGACGCGGTGGGAAAGCCGTGCAGCAGCAACAGGACCGGCGCGTCCGCGCGGGTGGGGACGGACTCGCGGTAGAAGACCTCCACCCCGTCGACGTCGATGCGGTGGTGCTGGACCAGGGGTAGTGCGCTCATGGCTTCACATGCTTTCTGGCGGTGATGTTGCATTAGTTTTACGGCAACCACTTCTAATGTGTCAATAGCGGGTAGTACCATTAGTCCCGTGGCTGATCTCGAACCGTTGATCGGTGAACCCCTCGCCCTGGACCTGGTGAACACCCGGCCCACCGGTGGCGATTTGCTGGAAACCCCCGAGGCGCTGGCGGATTGGCTGCGCCTGGAGGCCGACCGCCTGCCCGAACCACCCCCTCATCACCTCACCACTGCCGATCTGGCCGCCGTCCGCGCCGTGCGCGAACACACCACGGCCGCCGTCGATGCTCTACGCCAGGGCCGCCGTCCGCCAGCCACTGCTCTCGAGGGCTTGGTCGCCGCGCAGTCGGCCGCGCCCGCCGTCCGCGTGCTGGACTGGGACGGTGCCGCGGTCACCGAAAAGGTCGCTCGCATCGGTGAACCGGGCCCGCGCCTGGCCGCTCACCTGGCCGACGCGGCCGCCACCCTGCTGCTCGACCCGGCCGTCGGCCGCATTCGCGAATGCGGCGCCGAGGACTGCATCATGCTCTTCCTGCCCGCCCACCCCCGCCGCCAATGGTGCTCACCCGAGCGCTGCGGCAACCGGGTCCGCGTCGCCCGCTACTACCAGCGCCACAAGGCCGTCGACTGAATCAGTCGCTCGGCGGATTCGGCGCGAACCGCTCGGCCGCCATATCGCGAAAACGCTGTGCCGCCACCGGCAGATAGGCGTCCTGCCGCCAGATCACGTGCAGAGTGCGGCGGCAGAAGGTGTCGTCGATGTGCAGCCAGGCGACCGGCGGGCCCGGGTAGTCGCGTGCCATGGATGGCAGCAGGCCGATACCGAATCCGGTGGCGATCAGGTTGCGCAGGGCCGCGGGCTCGTCGCCCTCGCAGGCGATATTGGGGCGCAGCCCGGCGCGGCAGAAGATGCGATCGAGCACGGTGCGCTGCCAGTAGTCGGGTGAGGTGGTGATGAAGGCTTCGTCGGCCAGCTCGGCCACCGAGACTCGATCCCGTTGTGCCAGAGGATGATTCGGCGACACCGCGAGCAATACCTCCTCTTCCAGGAGCGCCCGCTGGGCTATCCCGGGGATGTCCACCGGCTTCGAGACCAGCCCCAGGTCGAGTCCGCCCGCCGTCAGCCGGGCCGTCACCTGCTCGGTGGTGCCGGAGAAAAGCTGCACGCGCACACCGGGATACGCCTGCACGAAGTCCGCGACCACCCGCTGGACCACCACCAGATTCTCCGCGCCGATCGCCACCGAACCCTCGTCCAACCGGGCCAGATCGGACAGTTCCCGCCTGGCGCTGTCGAGCTCGCCGAGAGCGCGCTCCACCCGTTCCAGAAAGGCCGCCCCGAACCGGTTCAGCCGCAGCCGCCGGCCCTGCCGGTCGAAAAGCGGTACCCCGAGCTCATTTTCGAGGCGGGTGATGGTGCGACTGAGCGAAGGTTGCGCCACCCGCAGCTCTTCCGCCACCCGCGAGATGTTCTCGGCGTGCGCGACCAGCTGGAAGTAGCGCAGCTGCAAGAGGTCCATGCTTATAACTCTAAAGGCACTATTACATAGCGGATTTGGTCGTGGAAGGTATTGCTTCACACTCCTACCGTCACAGTATGACCGTTTTGCGCACCGCCGAATCCGTCGGCGATCTCGGTGCGACCCCGCGTCGCCCCGTCGTCCCCGCTGACCGCGGGGTCTCCCGCAGCCCCTGGATCACGCTGATCGCCGTCACCGGCGGCCAGTTCCTCGCGGTGCTGTCCACCACCGTCATCAGCGTGGCGTTGCCGACCATCGGCCGCGACCTACACGCCGATGGCACGGCCGCCGAGTGGATCGTCAACTCGTACGTCCTGGTCTATGCCAGCCTGCTGATGCTCAGCGGCGGGCTCGGTGACCGCTACGGCCGCAAAGGCGTGTTCCTCCTGGGCTTGTCGACCTTCGCCCTCGGCGCGCTCGTCGCCGGTCTGGCTCCGAATGTCCCGATCCTGTTGGTGGGCCGTGTCATCCAGGGCGTGGGGCCTGCCCTGCTGGTTCCCACCAGCCTGGCCGTGGTGCGCGCCGTGTTCCCGGACGAACGCGAGCGAGCGGTCGCCATCGGCGCCTGGTCCACCTCGTCGGGTCTGGCGCTGGCGGTCGGCCCGATCCTCGGCGGCATCGTGGTCACCGCGCTGGGCTGGCGCTGGGTGCTCCTGCTGAACGTGCCGCTGGCCGCGGTCTTCGCGACGGTGGCCGCGCTGATCGTGCCGCGCCTGCCGCGCACCCCCGCGGTCGGCCGATTCGATTGGCAGGGTTCGGTATTGACCGCGACCGCCGTCGCCGCCCTCTCGTTCGGACTGATCGAGGGCAAGCAGCAGGGCTGGACCTCGATACCCATCCTCGGCGCGTTCGCGCTGTCCGTCGTCGCGCTGGCGGCTTTCGTGGGCTGGGAACGACGACACAGCGATCCCCTCGTGGACCTCACCCTGTTCGGGAATCGCTCCTTCACCGCGGCCAATCTGGCCGGTGCCGTCGCCTTCTTCGCCTTCATCGGGCTGATCGTCTACCTGAGCGCGTACTTCCAGCAGGTGCAGGGCCATTCGGCCGTCCGAGCCGGACTCGACGTGTGCGCCATCGGCGTGGCCTTCGCGCTGGCGACACCGGTTTCGGGGCGGCTGGTCGGCCGCATCGGACCGCGGGTGCCGATGGTGACCGGGCTGACCCTCGCCGGCTTCGCGGTCATCGGCCTGCTCAGCGTCGGGGCCCACACCGGCATCGGGTCCCTCTGGTGGATCCTGGCGATCGGCGGCTTCGGCATCGGCCTGTGCCTGACCCCCATGACCGCGACGGCACTCGCCGCAGTGCACCCGCACCGGGCCGGAATGGCATCCTCGGTCCACAATTCGCTGCGCCAGGTCGGTCAGGTGCTCGGCGTCGCCGTGCTGGGGGCGCTGGCCTACTCCGGTTCGGGACTGAGCGTGACCGGACTGCATCACGCCTTCGCGGTCGCGGGTGGCAGTCTCCTGGTGATGGCGGTGATCGCCGCCGTGGCGCTGCGCGGCGAGACCCGCTGATACCGGGTGTCACGCTTCCGTAATCCTTCGAACCGGTTCACGAGCCGACCCTCGCAGTAGGGTCGGTTTCGTGGTGGAACGCGGATTACGGACGGCGGTCGGCATCGTCGCGGGCGGGGTCACGCTGGGCGTGGCGGAGCTGGTTGCGGTGCTGGTCAGCCCGGACAGCACGCCGCTGGAAGCGGTCGGCGGCTGGATTGTCGATCACACCCCGGACGGGTTCCGGGAATGGATCATCGGCCTGGTCGGCACCAACGACAAACTGCTGCTGTTCGTCTGCATGGGCGTGGCCGCGGTGGTGCTGGCCGCGGTCGCCGGGAATCTGGAGCGGGAGCGGCGGCCGATCGGGTCGATCCTGTTCGGGATCTTCGGGCTGCTGTCCATCCTGGCGGCGCTCGGCCGCCCCAATGCGTCCTGGACCTGGGCGATCCCCTCGGTTCTCGGCATGATCGCCGGAATCCTGGTGCTGCGCAGCCTGATCGAGCGGGCCACCCGGCTCGGCGAGCGCGAAGTCGCCGCCGCGGACCCGGAAACGCCCGAGGCGCAGCGGCTTTCATCTGCCGAGTTGGCGGTGGAACGGCGGCTGGTGGTGCGCGGGGTGGTGATCGCAGGTGTGGCCGCGGCGGTCGGTGGCATCGCGGGGCGGATCATCAGCCTGCGGTCGCGGGACGTGTCGGCCGAGCGAGCCGACATCCAACTGCCGACACCGGCCACGCCCGAGCCGTCGGTGGAACCCGGTGCGGACCTGAAGATTCCGGGGCTGACGCCCTACATCACCGCCAATGCCGACTTCTATCGCATCGATACCGCGCTCACCGTGCCGCAGGTCAGCAAGGACGACTGGTCGCTGCGCATCCACGGCATGGTCGATCGCGAGATCCGTTTGACCTACGCCGATCTCACCGCGAAGACGCCCATCGAGCGGCTGGTCACCCTCGCCTGCGTCTCCAATCCGGTGGGCGGCGACCTCATCTCGAATGCCCGCTGGCTCGGGTACCGGCTCGACGAGATCATCGCCGCCGCCGGACCGCATCCCGACGCCGACATGGTGCTCTCGCGCAGCGTCGACGGCTTCACCGCGGGCAGTCCGCTGGCCACCCTGATGGACGGCCGCGACGCCATGCTCGCGGTCGGCATGAACGGGGAACCGCTGCCCACCGCGCACGGCTATCCCGCGCGGCTGGTGGTGCCCGGCCTGTACGGATACGTGTCGGCCACCAAGTGGGTGACCGAACTGGAGATCACCAGATTCGATAAGGCCGAGGCGTTCTGGACCAAGCGCGGCTGGTCGGCGAAGGGGCCGATCAAGACCGAATGCCGCATCGACACGCCCCGTGCGCACGGCACCTTCAACGCCGGCAAACTCACCGTCGCCGGGGTGGCCTGGGCACAGCATCGCGGCATTCGCGGCGTGGAAGTCCGTGTCGACCAGGGGGACTGGCAGCCCGCCCGGCTGGCGGTCGCCCCGTCCATCGACACCTGGGTGCAGTGGGCCTTCGACTGGGACGCCGCCGGATCCGGCATCCACACCATCTGGGCGCGCGCCACCGACAACACCGGCGAGACCCAGACCGACCAGCAGGCCGACGTCGTGCCCGACGGCGCGACCGGATATCCCTCGCTCACAGTGCGAATCAACTGAAGCGCGCCCCACGCCCCGCCCGGACCGGTCGGTCGCGCGGCGCGCCGATGTTGCGCGGGCGAAAGATCCGAACGGCCTTTTTGTCAGCGCGCGCGGTTTAGTATCGGCGCGGCAGTCGTCGCCCAGCCCGCACGATCCACGAGCCGAACCTGATTCAGGAGTCGAGGGAGCGCGCATGACCGGAGTACTGGAATGGGCGCGGGCGGAAAACCTGCAGCCCGAACCGATCACGCTCGACGTCTGGAAGAAGCTGCCCCGCGACTTCTGCCGGCTGGTCGAGGTGGTCAACGGCGATGTGGTGCGTGCCGAGCACCCACCGCTGGCGCAGCGCAATGCCGCCCGCCGCCTGGCCTCCATGCTGGAGGCCGCCGCCGAAACCCATATGAGCCGCTACAACGACGGCTGGCTGTACGTCGGCGTCGACCAGGACGTGCTGCTGTGGGAATCCCCGCGGCTCACCATCCGCCGTCCCGACGTGGTGCTGTTCGCCTGCGCCCCAGCCGATGTCGGGCCGATCCAGGCGCCCCGGGTGAAGATCGCCATCGAGGTGGTGTCCCCGGCGACCGAACGCGTCGACACCACCGACAAACAGGCCGAATACGCGCTCGCCGGAATCCCTTGGTACTGGCTGGTCTACATGGACCGCGACCGTGTGCACGCCATCCAGACCCACGTGCTGGTGCTCGGGCACTACCGCCCGCACCGCCGCCTGCACCCCTTCGTCGGCGAGACCCTGATGGATATGCCCATCGAGATCCGCATCGACTGGACCCGGCTCATCGGGCTCATCCTCTGACCGTATGAGAAAGCGCTGCCCACCGGGAGAACCCGGTGGACAGCGCTTTTCGGAACGCGTCGGATCAGTGCGCCCCGATATTGGCCTTCGCCATATCGTTCTGCGGACCACCGGCCTTCTTGCCGTGTCCGATGAACAGCGCCGAGGCGGCGACACCGATCAGCAGGATCAGGGCGGGCAGGTACATGGTCTGGCTCAGCGCCGTGCTGATCTTCTCCAGCAGCGCCGCCTTCTGCGCCGGATCCGGGATGTGGCTCAGACCGCCGCCACCGCCGCCCTCACCGATAGGTCCGCTCGGAAGTCCCTGCGCCGCAATGCGGGAGGACAGCAGCGCGCTGATCGCGGCCGAACCCAGCACCGACCCGACCTGCCGGGTGGTGTTGTAGACGCCCGCGCCCGCACCCGCCTGCTGCACCGGCAGGTTGTGGGTGGCGGTGGTGCCCAACGGAGCCCAGATGCAGGCATTGGCGATACCCGCGAGGCCGCCGACGATCATGAACACCGCGATCGAGCCGTCCGGCTTCATGAGCCCCGCGAACCCGAACAGGGTCGCCGCGAACAGCGCGAAACCGATGGTCGGGATGATGCGCGGCGGCGTCTTGTCCGAGATCTTGCCGATGATCGGCGCGAAGATACCGGTCAGGATGGCCATCGGCGCGAACACCAGGGCCGAGCGGGTCGGCGTCAGACCGTGCACCTGCTGCAGGTAGAAGTAGGCGGGCACGAACACGCCCGTCACCGCCGCACCCATGGATGCGATCGCCACATTGCCCAGCGCGAAGTTGCGGTCCTTGAACAGGCTCAGCGGCACCAGCGGTTCACCGGTATTGCGTGCCTGGTTGACCACGAACAGCGCCAGCACCACCAGACCCGCGACGATCATGGTCCAGATCCAGGCATTCCAGTGGTGGGTATTGCCCTCCTGGATGCCGAACACCAGCAGGCCCATGCCGACGGCCGAGAGCGCCACGCCGACGAAGTCGAACTTGTGCTGATGGGTGGGCAGCGACGGCACCAGCCAGACCGCCAGCACGAACGCGATGATGCCGATCGGCACGTTCACGTAGAAGATCCACTGCCAGCCCTGCCAGTCGACCAGCACGCCGCCCAGGATCGGGCCGACCAGTGTGGCCAGACCGGCCACGCCGCCCCACAGGCCCATGGCCGCGCCGCGCTTGTCCGGCGGGAAGGTGCGCATGATGACCGCCATGGTCTGCGGCGTCATGAGCGCCGCGCCCAGGCCCTGCACGGCGCGGGCCGCGATCAGCATGTCGACGGTGTTCGACTTGGCGCACCACAGCGACGCCAGGGTGAACACGGCCAGGCCGACCAGGTAGACGTTCTTGGGGCCGTAGCGATCCCCGAGCCGGCCGGTGACCAGCAGCGGCACCGCGTAGGTCAGCAGGTAGGCCGAGGTCACCCAGATGACCTTGGAGACATCGGCGTTCAGGTCCTTCATGATCGCCGGATTGGCCACCGCGACGATGGTCATATCCAGCAGGATCATGAAGAATCCGACGACCAGGGCGTATAGCCCCAGCCACGGATTGCGTTGAGTACTCATGGATTCCGATTCCTGTCTCGGAAGGGCGGCCGCGCACGGCTGCGGGGAAAGTGGAAGTGGGGGAACCGCTTCGCGCGGTGGTGAACTATTTGGCACCACCCCTCCGGACGGCGGCGAGGTCCTCGTCGCTGAGTCCTGCGGCCCAGTCGGCCCCCATGGTCACTGCGGGCGGTTCCCGGCGTTCGCCGGTCTCGGCGCAGAAATCGGTCCAGTCCAGTTCGCCGCTCTCGAGTTCGGCGATGAAGCCCCGCAGCCATCCGGCCTCGGCCGCCTGGACCGAGCGGATGTACTCGATCTCGATCCAGAAGCGGCGTGGCACCTGACGGCTCAGGACCATTCCACGGAGCGCGTCGAGCTCGGCGATCCGGCTTTCGATCCAGGTGACGCGTTCGCGCACCAGCGCGACGACATCGTCCACGGGCAGATTGTGCGCCTCGGCCAAGGCCACCGGAAACACCGGGTACTCGTTCACCGGCTGCCGCAGGATCTCCGCGACCCGGCTGCGCAAAGCCTCGCGACCAGCGGTTCTGATGCGGTAAATGGTGCGCTCGGGCCGGTTCCCGGCCCGGTCGGTGCCCTCGGCGACAACCAGTTCCTGCTCGGCCAGCCGCGCCACCGTGTGATACAGCGAACCTGGCTTGATCTTCACCAGCTCGTCCTCATGCCGGTGCAAAAGCACCTGATACATCTCATACGGGTGCATCGGGCCCTCTTCGAGCAAGGCCAGCACCGCGATAGCCAAGGGCGTCAGCATGGGTACCGCCTGCCGCTTGATCACCGTCGCCTCCTCCGCGCCAAATATTCCACGTGGAATATACGACGCGGAACATCCCCAAAGCAACCCGCCCCGCCCGCTCCACCGCGCCCGAGCGAAAACGTCTCGGTAGCATCAACTTTCGCGATTCCCCTGCGCAGCAGGCGGATTCGGCCGGTGAGTGGCCACTTGCGGGTACCCGACGCCGAGCGGTTCGCCGAGTAACACTCGGCGGGCTGGCTCGTCCATCGCCGGATTGTGTCTGCCAGGGACTATAGGATCGAGCTGTCAATGCCGGAGTGCGAGGAGCACGCCATGTCTGAAGTGCTCGATTGGGCGCGGGAAGAGAACCTGCAGCCAGCGCCGATCACCGTTGAGATCTGGAAGAAGCTACCCGAGGACTTCTGCCGCCTGGTGGAGGTGGTGAATGGTGAAGCGGTGCGGGCGGAGGCTCCGACCAGGCCACATCAGAAGGCAGCACGGCGAATTGCCGACATGATCGAAACTGCGGCAGAGTCGCACATGGGCCGCTTCAACGACGGCTGCCTGGATGTAGACACGGATTTCGATGTGCTGCTGTGGGAACTGCCTCGAGCAACTATTAGGCGGCCCGATGTGGCGTTGATCGAATGCGCGCCGCCGGACCTGCGACCTCTCCCCGCGTCGATGGTCAAGCTGGTCATCGAGGTCATCTCGCCCGGCACGGAGCGGGTCGACACTGCGGACAAACTCGCGGAGTACGCACTCGCTGGAATCCCTTGGTATTGGATCGTCTACATCGCCGACAACGCGGTGTCGGCTGTTCAGACATATGTGCTCGACCACGTGCTGAATCAGTACCGCCCCCACCAGAAATTGGAGTGGTCGGAGGAGCCCGCGGTGTTCGACGTTCCGATCTCCATCACAGTGGACTGGGCTCGGCTGAATCAGCTCGTGCGCTGACCCTTGATCTGTACGCGCTGAAACGGCTGCGGGGCCGGATCTCGGGGAGAGATCCGGCCCCGCAGGGGGTTTCGCGGTGGGTTAGACCGTCGGGGCGAAGGCCTCGTTGACGATCTCGGCCTGCTCCACCGCGTGCACCTTGGACGAACCCGAGGACGGGGCCGACATGGCGCGGCGGGAGATGCGGCGCAGCTTGCCGAAGCGGGCCGGGAGGATCTCCGGGAGGTTGAGGCCGAAGAAGGGCCAGGCGCCCTGGTTGGCCGGTTCCTCCTGGACCCACGCCAGATCGGTGGCGTTGGGGTACTGCTCCAGGGCCTCGTTGAGGCGGAACTTCGGGATCGGGTACAGCTGCTCGACGCGCACGATCGCCACGTCTTCGCGGTTGTGCTTGTTCTTCTCGGCGACCAGCTCGTAGTAGATCTTGCCGGAGGTGAGCAGCACGCGCTTGACCTTGGAGCGGTCGCCGTTGCCCGACTCGTAGGTGGGCTCCTCGAGCACGGTGCGGAACTTGTTGTCGGTGAAGTCCTCGACCTCGGACACGACAGCCTTGTTGCGCAGCATGGACTTCGGGGTGAACACCACCAGCGGGCGACGGATGCCGTCCAGGGCGTGGCGACGCAGCAGGTGGAAGTAGTTCGACGGGGTGGACGGAACCGCCACCGTCATCGAACCCTCGGCACACAGCTGCAGGAACCGCTCGATACGACCCGAGGTGTGGTCCGGGCCCTGACCCTCGTGACCGTGCGGGAGCATCAGCACGACCTCGGAGAGCTGACCCCACTTGGCCTCACCGGAGGAGATGAACTCGTCGATGATGGACTGCGCGCCGTTGACGAAGTCACCGAACTGCGCCTCCCACAACACGAGTGCGTCCGGGTTGCCCAGCGAGTAGCCGTACTCGAAGCCGACCGCCGCATACTCCGACAGCGCCGAGTCGTGCACCGCGAACCAACCCGGGTTCTTGGACCCGATGTTGTGCAGCGGCGTGTACTCGTCACCGTTCTTGCGGTCGATGATCACCGAGTGCCGCTGCGAGAAGGTGCCGCGACGCGAGTCCTGACCGGTCAGACGCACGGCCTTGCCCTCGTCGATGAGCGAGCCGAAGGCCAGCAACTCGGCCATGGCCCAGTCGACCTTGCCCTCGTAGGCCATCTCGCGACGCTTGTCGAGCACCGGCTTGACGCGCGGGTGCACGGTGAAGCCCTCGGGCACGTTCACGAACGCGTCGCCGATGCGCTGCAGCACCGTCTTGTCCACGGCGGTGATGAGGTTCGGCGGCAGCTGCTGCTCTTCCTCGATCGACTCCGACGCCTCCGGCGGGAACTTCTCCAGATCGCGCACCTCGTTGAAGATCCGCTCCAGCTGGCCCTGGTAGTCGCGCAGGGCGTCTTCGGCTTCCTTCATGGAGATGTCGCCACGGCCGATCAGCGACTCGGTGTACGCCTTGCGGACCGAGCGCTTGGTGTCGATCACGTCGTACATGCCCGGCTGGGTCATCGACGGGTCGTCGCCCTCGTTGTGGCCGCGACGGCGGTAGCAGATCATGTCGATCACGACGTCGCGCGCGAACTTCTGCCGGTAGTCGACGGCCAGCTTGGCCACCCACACACAGGCTTCCGGATCGTCGCCGTTCACGTGGAAGATCGGCGCGCCGATGAACTTCGCAATGTCGGTGGAGTATTCGGTGGAGCGTGAGTACTCCGGCGCGGTGGTGAAGCCGATCTGGTTGTTCACCACGATGTGCACGGTGCCGCCGGTGCGGTAGCCGCGCAGACCCGACAGGTTCAGGGTCTCGGCCACGACACCCTGGCCGGCGAAGGCCGCGTCACCGTGCAGCATCAGCGGCACGACGGAGAACGAACGGTTCTCCTCACCCAGGGTGACGATGTCTTCCTTGGTGAGCAGATCCTGCTTGGCGCGCACCAGACCCTCGAGCACCGGGTCGACGGCCTCGAGGTGCGACGGGTTGGCGGTCAGCGAGACCTCGATCTCGTTGTCGCCGAACATCTGCAGGTAGGTGCCGCGCGCGCCGAGGTGGTACTTCACGTCGCCGGAGCCGTGGGTGGCGGCCGGGTTCATGTTGCCCTCGAACTCGGTGAAGATCTTCGAGTAGGGCTTGCCCACGATGTTGGCCAGCACGTTGAGGCGACCGCGGTGCGGCATGCCGATGACGACCTCGTCGAGGGCGTACTCGGCGCACTGGTCGATGACGGCGTCCATCATCGGGATGACCGACTCGGCGCCTTCCAGCGAGAAGCGCTTCTGGCCAACGTATTTGGTCTGCAGGAAGGTCTCGAACGCCTCGGCGGCGTTCAGGCGCGACATGATGTACTTCATCTCGGCGACCGTCGGCTTCGCGTGCTTCTGCTCCACGCGTTCCTGAATCCACTTGAGCTGCTCGGGATCCAGAATGTGGGTGTACTCCACACCCACGTGGCGGGCGTAGGCGTCGCGCAGGATGGACAGCACGTCGCGCAGCTTCATGCGCTCCTGGCCGTGGAAGCCCGCGACATTGAACTCGCGGTCCAGGTCCCACAGGGTCAGGCCGTGCTGGGTGACATCCAGGTCCGGGTGCGAGCGGAACTTGTCCTTGACCAGCCGTAGCGGATCCGTGTCGGCCATCAGGTGGCCGCGGCTGCGGTAGGCGTTGATCATTTCCTGCACACGGGTCGACTTGTCGATGCCGCGTTCCTGAATGTCCTTGCGCCAGCGCACCGGCTCGTAGGGGACACCCATGCCGTGGAAGATCTCGTCGTAGAACTCGTCGGAGATCAGCAGGTTGTGCACGGTCCGCAGGAAGTCGCCGGACTCCGCGCCCTGGATGATGCGGTGGTCGTAGGTCGAGGTCAGGGTCATCAGCTTGCCGATGCCCAGCTCGGCCAGCTGACCGTCGCTCATGCCCTGGAACTCGGCCGGGTACTCCATGGCGCCCGCGCCGATGATCGCGCCCTGGCCCGGCATCAGACGCGGCACCGAGTGGTTGGTGCCGATGGTGCCGGGATTGGTCAGCGAGATGGTGACGCCGAAGAAGTCGTCGTTGGTCAGCTTGCCGTCGCGCGCGCGGCGCACCACGTCCTCGTAGGCGCTGTGGAACTGCGCGAACGTCATGACCTCGGTGTTCTTGATGGCCGCGACCGCGAGCGATCGGCTGCCGTCCTTGCCCTTGAGGTCGATGGCCAGCCCGAGGTTGGTGTGCGCCGGGGTGACCGCGTTCGGCTTCCCGTCGACCTCGGCGAAGTGCCGGTTCATGTTCGGGAAGGACTTGATGGCCTGCACGATCGCGTAACCCAGCAGGTGGGTGAACGAGATCTTGCCGCCGCGGGTGCGGGCGAGGTGGTTGTTGATGACCAGACGGTTGTCGATCATCAGCTTGGCCGGGATGGCCCGCACCGAGGTGGCGGTGGGGATGGCCAGCGAGGCCGACATGTTCTTGACGATCGCCGCGGCGGGGCCACGCAGGATCTTGGTCTCGTCCTCGGCGGCGGGCTTCGGACCGCCGGAGGTCGGGGCCGCGTTGGACGCGGGCGCGGGAGTCGTCTGGGGGGCTCGGACCTGCGCGGGGGCCGGGGTCGGCGCGGGCGCGGGAGCGGGGGTGGGGACAGGGGGAGCGACGGGGGCGACGGGGGTCGCGGCGGCTACTGCCGGAGCGACGGCGGCGGCCGTCTGGCTGTTATTACCAATCTCGGCCGTGTTCTCCGGCGTGTAATCCGCCAGGAACTCGTGCCAGCTCTCATCGACGGACGAGGGGTCTTGCTTGTACTTCTGGTACATCTCGTCGACAAGCCACTGGTTCTGTCCGAACTGGTCTGTTGAGCTGCTCACAGCAGGTGTTCGCCTCATTTCGTTCTTCGCGCTGCGACGTTTGTGACGTGCCCGGCACGGGTAATCGGCGGATGCGCGCCGATGCGCCCCCACTGAGGATATGCCCACCCTTGTTCGCTGTCGGGCATGGCTACCACCGAGCGGGCACATTTTCTCGTGGCGACTCGTCCTCGCTCGAGAATATTCCTTCCATCGCCTGGGCCGCAGCCCAGAGGCGGTGGTACGCGCCGCGCGCCGCGAGCAGTTCCTCGTGGGTGCCGATTTCGCTGATGGTCCCGTGCTCGACCACGGCGATCCGGTCGGCCTGCGCGGCCGTGGCGAGCCGGTGCGCCACGATCACCGAGGTCCGACCGCGTGTCACGGATTCGCTCGCGACCAGCACCGATGCCTCGGCGGCCGGGTCCAGCACCGCGGTCGCCTCGTCCAGCAGGAGGAGATCGGGGTCGACCAGCTGGGCGCGGGCCAGTGCTATGAGCTGCCGCTGCCCGGCGGAGAGGCCGCGTCCCCGCTCACCGACCGGCTGGTTCATTCCTTGTGGGAGTGCCTGAATGGTTGCCAGTGCGCCCACCGCCGTGGCGGCCGTCTCGATCTGCGCGGGGGTGGCATCCGGTTTCCCAAATGCAATGTTGCTCGCAATGTCCCCGGTGAAAAGGTGAGCTTCCTGCGGCACCACGCCCAGGCGGCCCCGGAACTCGCCGAGCCGGTAGTCGCGGATATCAACGCCGTCCACGCGGATCACGCCGGAGTTGTCGTGATTTCTGTCACCCGACAGGGTTTCTCGTGGCATGTCGTAGAGCCGGGCGAGCAGTTTCACGATGGTCGACTTGCCCGCGCCGGTCTCGCCGACCAGCGCCAGGCTGCCGCCCGCCGGAATGGTCAGATCGACGCTCGTGAGCGCGGGCTTGATCGCGCCCGGGTACTGGAATCGGACATTCTCGAAGTCCACCCGGCCGCCCAGGTGCCCGTCGATGACCGCGGGTTCGGCCGGATCCGGCGCGATGGACGAGCGGGTGCGCAGCAGTTCCCCGATGCGCCGCAACCCGACCCGCGCCTGCTGATATCCGTCGAACAGCTGCGACAGCTGCATGATCGGCCCGAACAACAGCTGCAGGTAGAGCACGAAGGCGACCAGCGTGCCCGGCGTGGTGGATCCGTGCGCCACCGCCCACGCCCCGGTGAACACCACCGACGCCAGCGCCAGATCCGCCCACATGCCGACGAAGGCGAAGAAGGTGGCGATGGCCCGCTGCGCCCGCATCCGGCTGACCCGGAAATTGTCGGAATAGCCCGCGAACCGGCGCGCCGCGTCCGCCTCGTGCCGATTCGCCTGCACCACACGCAGACCCGAGACGTTCTCCGCGAAATCGGCGTTGACCGTGGCCGAATGCTCGCGTGCCGCGCTGTAGGCGGCATCGGACACCTTGCGGAACCACCAGGTGGCCAGCAGTAGCGGCGGCAGCGTCACGAACACGATGGTGGCGAGCTGCAGGTCGATGATGGTGAGCGCCACCGCGATTCCGGCCACCGTCAGCAGCGCGATGAGCGCGTCCGGCAGACCGGTCTGCATGAACGTCGAGAGCGCGTCGATGTCGGTGGTCATCCGGGTCATGATGCGGCCGGACAGTTCCCGCTCGTAGAAGTCCAGACCCAGCCGCTGCAGATGCGCGTAACTGCGCACCCGCAGGCCGAACAGGACCCGTTCCCCGGCCCGATTGCTCCACAGCAGCGAGGTGGCCGCGACCAGCCAGCCGAAGGCGACGAGTACGAGGCCGATCACGGTGGCCTGCACCAGCGCAGAACCGTGGTGCTTGCCGACTCCGGAGTCCACCGCGTACCGCACGATCGACGGGAAACCCACGCCGACAAGCGCATCCAGCGCCAGCAGCAGCATGGTCCCGGCGACCAGCCATTTCACCAGCCGCAGGGCGTGCGTGAGCTTGAACCCCGGATCGGGCTCGCGCAGTGCGGCCGCGTCCAGCCCGGGCCTTTCGGTCGCGGGCGGCAGATCCCCGAGCACCCGCCGGACCTCTTCAGGAGTGTCCTGGTCGGTGTCGGCATCCCCCGTCATTCCGGCGTGCTCTTGGCCGGAATCCACACCTGCGCGTTGGATCCCGGCCAAAAGCGTGCCGGGATGACGGGTGTCCGGTGCCGGGAGCCGGATCACGCGGTCGGCGTGGGCGAGAGTGGATTCGCGGTGGGCGAGGATCAGCGTGGTGCGGCCGGAATCCGTGGGCAGCGAGGCGAAGATGGCGGCCTCGGTGACGGCGTCCACGGCCGAGGTGGCGTCGTCGAGGATGAGGATGCGAGGGTCGGACAGCAGGGCTCGCGCCAGGGCGATGCGCTGACGTTGACCGCCGGACAGGGTCAGTCCGCGTTCGCCGACCACGGTGTCGTAGCCGTCGGCGAGACCGTTGATGAACTCGTCCGCCGCGGCCTGTTTGGCGGCCGCGTGGATCTCCGCCTCGGAGGCCTCGGGCCGTCCCAACGCGATATTGGCGGCGATGGTGTCCGACAGCAGGAACGCCTCGTCGAAGACCACGCCGACCGCTTCGCGCAGGTCGGCGGCCTTCATGTCCGCGATGTCCACGCGAGAGTCGGTGCCGTGGAGGCTGATCCGCCCCGATTCGGGGGAGTAGAAGCGCGGCAGCAGCAGGCTCAGTGTCGACTTGCCCGAACCCGCGGGCCCGATGATGGCGACGGTCTCGCCGGGCGCGATCTTCAGGTCGAAATCGCGCAGCACCGGCCTGCCGGGCTCGAATCCGAAGGTCAGGTCCTCGATGTCGATGCCCAGCGGACCCTGCGGCACGGCCACCGGATGTTCGGGATCGATGTGTTCGGGCGCGCTGTCGATGACCTGGTGCACACGGTCGGCGGCCGCGCGGGTCAACTGCGCCATGACCACCACGTAGGACACGATGCGGGTCGAATTGGTCATGGTCGAGACGTAGGCGACGAAGGCCAGGAAGGTGCCCAGCCCGATGCTGCCGTGGAAGGCCAGCAGCCCACCGACGGCGATCACCGCGACCAGTCCCGCCTGCGGAATCGTGGCCAGCGTGGGGCTGAAGCGGGCGTCGATGCGGGCCGCGCGCATGCGTTCGGCGTACAGCTTGCGGCCGTGCGTCTCGAGCACGTCGACCATCCGGGCCTCCTGCCCGAAGCCCTTCACCACGCGCACGCCGGTGACGGTCTCCTCGACGTGCTGGGCGAGGTCGGCCGCGCGCTGCTGCGCCGACCAGGTGGCCGCGTACAGCCGCGGCCGCACCCGGTAGACGACCAGCGCCAGCACCGGCACCACCAGCAGCGCGGCCAGCGCCAAAGGCGGTGAGAGCCACAGCATCACGCCCGCGGCCAGCACGAACTGCAGGGCCGCGACCGCCGACCAGGGGCCCATGGACAGCAGGCCCTGCACGAGGGACAGGTCGCTGATCGAGCGTGAGATGACCTGCCCGGTGCGCAGCCGGTCCTGCCCGGGACCGTCGAGCCTTTGCAAGGAACCCAGTAGATCCACGCGCAGTTCGTGCTGCACGTCCAGGGCGAGCTGCCCGGCGAGCATGCGGCGTCCGAAGGAGGCGAGGAACCGGCCGACCGCGAGCACGCCCAGCGCCCCGGCCATGGCCGCGATGATGCCGGTGTTCCCGGCGGTCGCGCCGTCGAGCGCGTGCTTGGCCAGCAGCGGCCCGGTCACCTCGACCACCGCGCCGAGCACGATGGCCAGCCCCAGCCCGGTCAACATCCAGGGGTGCCCCGCGCAGCGCTGCCACAGTCGGCGCAACCAGCCGCGATCCTGTGCTTCATCCATCGATTTCATTCCGGAGAACACAATCCCCCCCACCCCCAACTTTGTTCCCGGTTCCAGCCTTCCAGTGTGCCCGCAGGGTGCGACAGTGCTTTTCCACGTCGGGACGGTGCCTTGCGGGCGCGGCACCGGCGTGGTCGGCTGGAGGAATGCCGATTCAGCGTCTCAATCACGCCGTCCTGTTCGTCTCCGATGTGGAACGCTCCGCCGCCTTCTACTGCGACGTGCTGGGCTTCCGGCGGCTGCAAGGCTTCCCGGGAGCGGTGTTCCTGCAGGCCGAGGGCTCGGCGAACGATCATGACCTGGGCTTGTTCCGGTCACCGGACCCGTCGGTCGCGCATCGCACCGGCCGGGTCGGCCTCTACCACCTGGCCTGGGAGGTGGACACCCTGAGCGAATTGGCCCGGGTTCGCGAGGCGCTGGAGCAGGCGGGCGCGCTCACCGGTGCGTCGGATCACGCGTCGACCAAGGCGCTCTACGCCGCCGATCCCGACGGCATCGAATTCGAGGTCTGCTGGCTGGTTCCCGATGCCGCGATCGAGGCCGAGCTGGCCGCCATGACCGCGCCGAGCGTGCCGCTGGACCTGCCGGGTCTCATCGCGAAGTACGGCGCGGACACGCCGGGCGGTCCGCGCACCGATCACGAGGTGTGGCGTCGCCTGTTCGCCGATCGCGCCTGATCAGATATCGCGGCGGGTGAACAGCCACCACGCGCCCGCACCCGCCGCGGCACTCCACAGCACCAACAGCGCCATGGCCGCCGGGGTGGGCGCGATGAGCGCGGCCTTGGCGTAGCGCCCGCCGCTGATGGTGCCGACGGTCGCCGATACCGGCAACAGTGCGGCCAGTCCGCCGAATCCGATGGCGCGCAGGGTGATCCACACCAGCGGTTCCAGAATCGCCCAGCCCAGCACGGCGGCCAGCGCCAGCGTGGGGGAGCGCAGCACGAAGCCCAGCGCGGTGCCGATCACCGCCCAGCACAGCGCCGCCACCGCGACCCCGATCAGCACGCCGAAGAAGCCGCCGTCCATCGGCACCCGGGAGCCGCCGGACAGCCGCATGGCGGCCCCGCCGAGAATCTCCATCACGATCACGGTGCCGAGTGAGAACGCGCCCGCCACCGCCAGTTTCGAGCCCAGCAGCAGGGTGCGGTCGGGGGTGTAGAGCGAGGTCAGCGCGACCGCTCCGGTGCGGAATTCGGTGGCGGACCCGAGCGCCCCGAAGGCGGCTGCCGCCGCGACCGTCAGCACCAGCACCCAGGCGGTCAGCAGTGCGGCCCACCCGGCACCGGAGCTGAACCCCTGCGCGTGCTCGCCGCCGGGCCGGAACCCCACGCCCAGCCCCACGAACGCCAGCACCCCGACCACGACGACTCCGCCGCCGATCAGCCAGTTCAGCCGCACCGAAGTCACCTTGCGCACTTCGGAATTGGCGGCCCGAGCCACCACCGGCGGCAGCGTCAGGTTCATGCAGCGTCCTTTCGCGGAGCGTCGCCGAGACCACGCTCCGTCATTCCGTGGAGATCGTGGCGGCGCGCTGGGTTCACCGGTAGGTCCCGTAGGTGGCCGGGGCGGGATATGTCGGAGCCGGGGTCCCGGTGTGCGTGAGCGCGGCCAGCACCTGGTCGGGGTGAATGTGTTCCGGGGTGATCTCGGTGAGCTGGACCCGTGCCGTGGACGCGGCCGATTCCAGTTGCGTCAGTGAGGCTTCCGCGATCGCGAGCCGCCCGTCGGGTCGCATGACCGCGTCGGTGAAGCCCTGCGCGGCCAGCGTGGTGGCCAGCGCGATCGGGCTGGACGCCTTGACCAGCAGCCGATCCGGGTGACTGCGTCGCAGCCGCGCCGGACTGCCCTGATAGGCGACGCGGCCCCGGTCCAGCACGATCAGCTCGTCGGCGACGGGCAGTACGGTGCTGAGCGTGCGCGAGGTGAGCAGCACGGTGCCGCCGCGGCGGGCGTGGCCGCGCAGGAAGTCGTTGAGCCAGGCGGTTTCTCGCAGATCGAGGCCCGCGGTCGGGTCGTCGAGCACCAGCAGTTGCGGGTCGCCGAGCAGGGCGACGGCCAGCGCCAGCCGGGTCTTCATGCCCTCGGGCAGGCCGCCGATGCGTTGATCGGCGACCTCGCTGAGCCGGACCAGGGCCAGCAGCTCCTCGGCGCGGGTGTCGGAAACGCCTGCGGCGGCGGCGAACACGCCCAGCTGGGCGTACACGCGGCGGGCCGGGTGCAGCCCGCGCGGGGTGAGCATCGCGCCCACCGCGGGACGTCCGGGCCGCACCGCACCGGGGTCGCCCAGGGTCGTGGTGCCGGAGGTCGGGGTTAGCAGGCCCAGCAGCATGCGCAGCACGGTGGATTTGCCCGCGCCGTGCGGTCCGACGAGGGCGGCCACGGTGCCCGCGGGCACCACGAAACTCACGTCGTCGACGATGGTGCCGGTTTCGAGGGTCTTGGTGAGTCCCCCGGCGGCGACCGCGAGCGGGCGCGTCACGGCTGCTTGTTCGCGGTCGGCGCGTCCACGGCGGGCAGCGGGTCGGCGTCGATGATCAGGGGCTGCGGCCAGGTCAGCGGCGGCGCGCCGAAGGCCTTGCGGGCATTGTCGACAATGCCGTGGCCGAGCGCCCGGTTGCCGAATCCGCCGATGGCAGCGCCGATTCCGGCCGGGATCACCTTGCCGACCATGAGGGCGCTGCGTTTGGCGATGAACTGCACCAGGAACTTCTTGAGCAACGAGTCGTTCATCGCCCCGATGCCGGGGATCTTGGTCGCCATCAGCCCGCCCCAGTTCTTGGCGGAGTGTCCGACGCTCTTCTGCACGATCTGCATGCCGGACTCGCCGAGCACCACGGCCAACACCAGCGCGCGGCGACGTTCCTTGTCCTCGGGTGCGACGCCGTGCACGGACGCGACGGCCAGCGTGAACACCGCCGAGGCTTCCAGGAAGAACGCGGTCTCGGCGCTCATGGCCGCCAGCGAGGTGATGGTCCCGACGCCGGGCACCGCCGCGGTCGCGCCGACCGCCGTGCCGGAACTGGTCACGGTATTGAGGTAGAGCTTCTCGATGCGGGTGATGATCTGCGCGGGCGATTCTCCCGGATGCGCGTCTCGCAGCTTGCCCACGTACTTGGCGACAGCCGGAGCCTGCACCTGCGCCCCGTTGTCGAGCAGCGAGACGACCGCCTTCTCGAGCCCGGCCTTGAACATCGCAAACCCCTTTTCCGTGCGCGGTCCTCCGACCGGAACTCTATGGCACCCCGACAACGATTCGCGAGATAGACCGGTTCCGGATGGGCGGGTGCCGCGCTCGCGCCCGGAGGGTCCCGTCCAGCGCAAGATCGGCCTAGGGTGGAGCCCGTGGCAGGAGTGTCCGAAGGCGCGGCCGGGTTACCCGATCCGCGACTGCGCGCCTACGTCACCGGGTACTCGGGTTATCTGCTCCGCGGCTTCGCACCGGGCACCCATATCGGCATGCCCGGCGCCGGGTTGACGGTGATCATCACCATCGACGAGCCCATCCATGTGCCGGTCTCGGCCCAGCCCGGACAACCCGGGGGCCACTGGGACATGCTGGCCAGCGGGCTCACCGTGCGGCCGGCGGTGATCGCCCACAACGGGTTCCAGCACGGCGTGCAATTGAATGTGACGCCCCTCGGCTGCCGCGCCTTGTTCGGCATGCCGACGGCCGCGCTGGGTTCCTGGCTGGTGGATCTCACCGATGTGCTGGGCCCGCGCGCCATCGAATTGCGCGAGCGGTTGTCGTCGCAGTCCGGGTGGCCGCAACGCTTCGCCGTCATCGACGAAATCCTGCTGCGGCAGCTGCATCCGGCGGACTGGGATGCCGAGCTGGCGCATGCCTGGGCCCTGCTCTCCGGTCCCGACCCGGCGGTGCGGGTGGCCGCCGTGGCCGACGAGATCGGCTGGAGCCGTAGGCATCTCGGCAACCGTTTCGCCGCAGAACTCGGCATCACCCCGAAGGACGCGGCCCGGGTGGCACGCTTCGGGCGCTCGCACCGCCTGATGCGGGAGCCGGGGCGGGTGCTGGCGGAGGTGGCGGCCGTCGCCGGGTACTACGACCAGGCCCACATGGCACGGGAGTGGCGCGAGCTGGCGGGCATGCCGCCGTCGGTGTGGCTCGAGCACGAGGAGTTCCCATTCGTCCAAGACCAACAGGCCGTCGAAGCGGGAGGCTGAGGACATGAGCGAAACGACAACCCCAGTAAAGACCGTCGTCGTCTGGCCGACCTTGGTCTACCGCGACGCGAAGGCGGCCATCACGTTCCTGCAGCAGGCTTTCGGCTTCGAGACCACCGCCTGCTACGAAGACGGCGGCATCGTCCACCACGCCGAACTCGCGTGGCCCGCTGGTGGCGCGATCATGCTCGGCAACGCCCGCGAGGGCATGGCCCTGGACTGCCAGCCGCCCGGCGTCGGCTCGGTGTACATCGCCATCGACGACGCCGATGCCCTGTATGCCCGCGCGAAAGCGGCGGGCGCCAACATCACTCGCGAACTGCGCAACGAAACCGATTACGAGTCACGGGGTTTCACCTGCCGCGACCCCGAAGGCGTCTACTGGAGCTTCGGCACCTATCGGGGCGCGGCGGGGGAGTAGATCCGATCAGGCCGGCGTGTGCCCGGCGGGCACACGTTCGGCTTCCAATGGCGGAGGCGGCGGGGTGCCGTCTCCGAACGGCTTGCCGCCCAGGGCTTCCCGGCCGTGCGGGGTCAGCCAGTTACCGAGTTCGGGGCCCTTGGGCACGATCCGCGTCGGATTGATGTCGGTGTGCACGATGTAGTAGTGCTGCTTGATCTGGGTGAAGTCCACGGTGTCACCGAAGCCCGGGGTCTGGAACAGGTCGCGGGCGTAGGCCCACAGCACCGGCAGCTCGGTGAGCTTGTCCCGATTGCACTTGAAATGCCCGTGATACACCGGATCGAAGCGGACCAGCGTGGTGAACAGCCGGACATCGGCCTCGGTGATGGTGTCGCCGACCAGGTAGCGCTGGGTGGCCAGCCGCTCGGTGAGCCAGTCGAGCGCGGTGAACAGCCGATCGTAGGCGGCGTCGTAGGCCTCCTGCCCGCCCGCGAAACCGCACCGGTACACGCCGTTGTTGACCTCGGTGTAGACCCGGCGATTCACCGAATCGATCTCTGCCCGTAGGTCTTCGGGGTACAACCGCGGCGCGCCGGGCCGGTGGAACTCGGTCCACTCGGTGGAGAAGTCGAGGGTCATCTGCGCGTAGTCGTTGGTCACCACCGCGCCGCTGCGCTCGTCCACGACGGCGGGCACGGTGATGCCGCGCGGATAGTCCGGGAACCGCTTGAAGTAGGCGTCCTGCAGGAAGTGGATGCCCAGCACCGGATCCACCTCGCCGGGATCCAGATCGAAGGTCCAGCTGCGCTTGTCGTGGGTGGGCCCGCACAGCCCCAGCGACAGCGCCGACTCCAGCCCCAGCAGCCGTCGCACGATGATCGTCCGGTTGGCCCACGGACAGGCCCGCGCCGCGACGAGGCGATACCGCCCGGCCTCGACCGGATACCCGTCCCGGCCATCGGCGGTGATTCGCGTTTCGATGTAGTTCGTATCCCGCTTGAATTCACCGGGTTCGACATAGGTGCCCGGCTCTGATTTCGACGTGGTCACCAGCTCAGGCTAGTTGCCTCGGCGAAATTTCCGCCCGGGTCTGTCGCGAAAGTAAGC
The DNA here is from genome assembly GCF_054782115.1 of Nocardia heshunensis. Lineage (NCBI taxonomy): Bacteria > Bacillati > Actinomycetota > Actinomycetes > Mycobacteriales > Nocardiaceae > Nocardia > Nocardia heshunensis. The sequence goes on from NZ_BAAGTC010000002.1 coordinate 459,056, forward strand.
GGCCGCATACATTCGGGGGCATGACTGACTCGAAGCCCACCCGCCTGGAACGCGCTGTCACCGCCGGCGGCGCGGACACGGCGATCCTGACCATTGCCCACGGACCGCTGAACCTCTTCGACAAGGCCCTGCTGGACGCGCTGGCCGTGGATCTGGCGGAGCTGTCGGCCAATCCGCCGCGGGCGCTGCTGGTGCGTGCCGACGGCAAGCTGGTCTCGGGTGGCGTCGATGTGCACGTCTTCGACGGCCTGTCCGAGCAGGAGGGCGCGCAGCTGTGGCAGACGCTGTTCGCGCAGATCATCCACCCGCTCGAGGCGCTGCCCTGCCCGGTCATCTTCGCGGCCCATTCGCTGACCCTGACCGCGGCCTTCGAGATGGCGCTGGCCTGCGACATCATCCTGGCCGCGCCCAAGGCGAAGTTCGGTCTGGTGGAGACCGTGGTCGGCCTGACCCCGTCGATGGGCGGTCCGCAGCGGCTGGCCGAGCGTGCCGGTTCGGGTCGCGCGCGCGAGTTCGTCATGACCGGTGACACCTACCCGGCGGCCACCATGGCCGAGTGGGGCGTGGTCAACGCGATCCACGAGGACGTCGACGCCGCGGCCCGCGCGCTGCTGGCCCGCCTGGCCGACGGCCCGACCCGCGCGCACGCCGCCACCAAGGCGATCATCGAGGCCTGGCGTTCCGGCGGTGTGGCGCATGCGGATTCGGTGACCCCGGAGGTGTCCGGGCAACTTTTCGGCACCGAGGATCTGAAGAACGCGGTGCGGAGCTTCCTCGAGGTCGGGCCCGGAAAGGCCACGTACACAGGCAAGTAGGCGGCTATCTCGAAAGTCCGACGGCCCGGGTGGCGGGGTGCGCCCGGGTGTGTCGGCCTGCGCCCGGGCGTGTCAGCCCTCTCACCTGCGCGGGTGGCTGATTGGGGGGAGACCGAGACCATTCGGTGGGGAATTCCGGTGTGAATGTGCGAAGGGCACTGCAATTCCGACGTTTCCGCAGGCTCGCCAGGGGAAGTCCGGTTTCACAAGGGGGTGGTCTGTTTCCATCGGGTCAAAGCCTGACATCCGTTTGCCGACAATCCGCCCATGTCTGTGATCTGCATCATATAGTCACTCTTGCCTGGCAGGGCTTACGAGGCACTCGGAGGGACGATGTCGCAGTTACTCGTGGAATACCCGCACACCCGAAACGGCTGGTGCGCCAACCCGCTTGCGCGCGCCGCGGACGGCGTGCTGCGCTACGGCAACCTCACGCCCGCGCTCACCGAACTACTCGATATCCAGGTCCACACCTACGCCGCCCGCGAGGCCGTGGTGGAGATCGGCGGCCCCCGGCTCACCTACCGCGAACTCTGGTACGCGGCCTCCCGCATCGCCGGTGGACTGCAGGAACACGGCATCGGCTACGGCGACCGGGTGGCGGTGCGCATGCCGGTCGGCGTGCGCTGGGTGCAGGCGTTCCTGGGCGCGCTGCTCTCGGGCGCGGTCCCGGTTCTGGTGCACGACGGCCTCTCGGATGCGGCCGCGGAGCGCGTGATTCGCGATGCCTGCACCGACTTCGTGCTCGACGGCGGCGGCCGCGCGGCCGGCTACCGCGAGGCCCTGCCCGACGGCGCGGCCTTCATCGACGACGGCGCCTCCCTCGGCGAACTCGCGCTGCTCTGCTACACCACCATGGGCCCCGGCTGCGCGGGCCCGCGCGGCGTGGAGCTGACCAACGAGAACCTGCTCTCGGCAATCTGTTCCGTGGTCGGCGCGCTGGAACTGCCCACCGACGGCCTGCGCAACCTGCTGCTGTTGCCGCTCGCGCACGCCAGCGGCTGCGTCGATCAACTGTTGCCGACCTTCGCGGTCGGCGGCACCGTGGTGCTCGCGCCCGACCGGTCCGCGGTGCCGGAAATCCTTGTCGCCGAACGTATCGACATGGTCGCCGCGACGCCCCGCATCTTCGCCGGGCTGCTGCCCGACTTGGCCGGCCTGCGGGTGGATCGGGTGCGCCAGGTCTGCAGCGCCGGTCACCGCGCCGAACTCGCGGTCACCGATCCGGCTGCCTCCGAGGCGGTTTCGGTCACCCTCCGCGAGGTCTTCCCGGAGGCGCGGCGGTGGTCGGTGTGGGGTGCGACCGAGACCTCCGGCATCGGGCTGGCCCGCGACGACAGCGTGACCGAGGGCGCCGACCGGGACGTGCTCGGATTCGCCTTCGGCGGCACCGAACTCGCGCTGTCGGGCCCACGCGCGGACGCGGGCCACGGCGAACTGCTGTGTCGCGGACCCAATGTCGCCCAGCGCTACTGGAACGACCCGCAGACCACCGAATCCCACTTCACCGGTTCCTGGTTCCACACCGGGAACCAGGTCAGCATCGATGCGGACGGCCTGGTCCGCCAGGCCATGGCGGACGAGTCGGCGCTGGCGGAGTAAGGCTCAGTCGAGCAGGCGATCCCGCAGCGCGTCGCGCAGCTGCGGCGTGATGCCGATCTCGGCGAGGTAGCCCTCGAGGCCGCCGTACATCTCGTGCATCGAGGTGGTGGCGGTGTCCAGGTACTCGGGCTTCACCCCGAGCAGGTCGTCGGACAGCTCCTCGTTCATGGCATCTGTCATGAAGGCGCGCAGGGTGGGGACGGCGTCATTGCTGAGCAGGTAGTCGGCGTAGATGTCCTCTTCGGTCACGTCGACCGCGCGCAGCAGGGTGGCGATCGCCCAGCCGGTGCGGTCCTTGCCCGCGGCGCAGTGCACCAGCGCGGTTCCGGCGAGCACGGATTCGGCCAGGGCCTTGATGGCCTCGTGCGCCTCGGGCAGCGCGGGGAAGGTCCGGTAGACCTCGAGCATGTGCGAGGAGGCGGTGACCGAGCGGCGGGCCTCGTGCGGCGGGGTCTCGCCCATGCGCGAATCGAACGGGGTGACCCGCAGGCGAACCCCCTCGGGCACCACGTCGTGGCCGATGAAGTCGATCTCGGCGAATCCGCGCAGGTCGTGCACGTCGGTAACGCCGAGCTCGGCCAGCTTGGCCACGCCCGCCTCGTCGAGGCGGCTGAGCTGGGCGGACCGTAGCAGCAGACCCTCGCGGACGGTGCGGCCGTCGGTGGTGCGGGCACCGCCGAGGTCACGGAAATTGAAGGTGCCGGAGATCAGGAATTGGTCGTGGCGCGCTGAAGTCACCCAGCCAGGCTATCGGTGAGCCGGTATCGCCACGGTGTCGGCGATCGATCGGATCGGCGAATTGTGCGGCCCGAGCGGGCCGGGTATCGGCGCGTCGGCTGTGGGGTCGCGCACACACACTATGTTTCGACGCACAACCGTCCGTAATATACCGAATGGTCCTATCAACGTCGTTACCAGGCGATCGTTCAATTTGATCATTCCCGTAGGGTCGCGGGCCTGTTCCAATTAGGTAACAAAACATTCTTGAGGTACGGAATCGGCTATCAAAGCTGGTTACCGGGCCCAAAAACGACGTAACATCGATACCCGTTGAACGGGTACGCCGGTGTACTGGCCGGAAAGATCAAAGTCGATCCGCCGCCCGTTGAGCGAACTGCGCAAGCGCTGCGACCACTGGTCCGCGGCGCTGTGCGCGAGTTCTTTCGCCAAAGGGAGCCGTCGTTGAGCGCAAGTGGAGAAATCACCCAGGTCGGACTTCGTCCGGCCATGACCGAGGCCATCGAAAAGACGGCCGGGTCGCTCGACTTCAGCGGTAATCGGGCACTGCGCATCCTGCTGCATGCGGGTGTCAGCACGCTGTGGCCGATGTTGAAATCCTCGCCCGACCGGCAGATTCGGGCCTATGAATCCACCCTCGCGATGTTGCGGGTGCGCTGGGAGAACCAGGCCGCGTGCGTGCCGGACCCGGTGGGCTCGGCCATGTTCCGCGACCTGGACGCCGACGTCACCGCCTTCCTGGATCTGTGCGCCCGCCGCTCGGGCACGCAGTGGCTGGAACCGGTCGATGCCATCGCCGCGTATCTGCTGGCGGTCATCCAGGGCATGGTGTTGCGCTGGCTCGCCGACTGCAATGACGAGATCTCGCTGGTCGTCCTCGACGATCTGGTGTCCTACCTGTCGACCAAGGCCGTCGACCTGCCCTGAATTCGGACGCTTCGGCGTCGAATTCGACATTGAAATTCCGAAATACTGGACGAGTGACCAAGTTCGTGGTCGAATGATCGGGTGAGCGATAAGTCGCCGATCAGTGGGCTGCACGCGGCCACCGCCGAGCTCGACCCCCCGCTCGCGGCGGTCGACATGACCGCCCTGCGCGCCAATGCCGCCGACTTGGTGAGCCGCGCCCGCGGCGTCCCGATCCGGGTGGCCAGTAAATCCGTGCGCTGTCGCGCGGTTCTGGAAGAAGTGCTGGGCCCCAAGCTCACCGCGTCCGGTGGCTTCGCCGGAGTCATGGGTTACTCACTGCGCGAAGCCATCTGGCTGGTTCGCGAGGGTGCGCGCGACGTGCTGCTCGGCTATCCCACCGCCGACCGCCAGGCGCTGGCCGAGCTCGCCGCCGACCCGCTGCTGCTGGACTCCATCACCCTCATGGTCGACGACATCGGCCAGCTGGATCTGATCCGCGCCGCCGTCGGCAGCGAAAAGGTCGCTCCCCGTGTGTGTCTCGACGTGGATGCCTCCCTGCGCATCGGCCCGCTGCATCTGGGCGTGCGCCGCTCGCCGATCCGCACCCCCGAGCAGGCCGCCGCGCTGGCGAGCGAAACCCGTTCCCGCGGTTTCCGAGTCGTCGGCATGATGACCTACGAGGCGCAGATCGCGGGCCTGCCCGACACCAATCCGGCTGTGCGCCTGGTGAAGAAGCTCTCGGCCGACGAGATCCTGAAGCGCCGCCGCAAGGTGCTGGACGCGATCCGGGCCACGGTCGGTGAGCTGGAGATCGTCAACAGCGGCGGCACCGGCTCCATCGAGGTCAGCATCACCGACCCGGATGTCACCGAGGTGACCGCCGGTTCCGGGCTCTACCTGCCCACGCTGTTCGACGGTTACCGCAATCTGGCCCCGCGCCCGTCGATGTACTTCGCGACCTCCGTGCTGCGGCGGCCCGCACCCGGCATCGCCACCGTCTTCTCCGGCGGCTACATCGCCTCCGGTCCGGCGGGAGCCTCACGGGTCCCGAAACCGGTGTGGCCCTTGGGCTTGAAGCTCATCGGCACCGAAGGCGCGGGTGAGGTGCAGACCCCGCTGACCGGCGCGGACGGGCTGCAGATCGGGGATCGGGTGTGGTTCCGGCACGCCAAGGCGGGCGAGCTCTGCGAGCGTTTCACCGAGGTCCATCTCGTCGACGAGGACGGCCGCCGCACCACCGTGCCCACCTATCGCGGTGAAGGGCACTGCTTCGGCTGACGCGGTTCGGCTGGGGCTAGACCCGGTCGAGCTGTAGCACCGCGGCCAGATCCGAGAGTTCGGCCGCGGTCGCGGGGAGGTACTCGGTCAGCAGCGGTGAGCGCACGATGATCGCCGACCACATGGCGCGCGAGATCGCGCTGGTGAGCCAGTGTCGCGACAGCAGCGCGCCGATGCCGTGCGGCGCGTCGTCCGGCGCGGAGGTGGTCATCGAGACCAGCACCACCGCGGCCTCCCGGCCCTGGAAGTGATCCGGGGTGCCGACCAGCACATCCTCGATCCGGGCCCGCGACAACAGGGTTCGGATGCGCGCCACCTGCGCGTGATACGGGGCCACCACCAGAATGTCGTGCGGGTGCAGGCGCCGCGTGAGTGCCCCGGTGTGCCAGGGCAGGCCGAGCAGCGTGCGCACCTGGCGCACGATTTCCCGCGCCTCCTCGGCGGATTCGGTGCTGTTGCCGTGATGCTCCACCGGCACCGTGCGCACGCCCGGCGGGATCCCGTCGAGTTCCCTTGCCAGGGTGACGGTTTCGTTGGAGCGCAACCGATTGTCGTAGCGCAGCCGCGACACCGGGCCGCACATGCGCGGATGCATGCGCCAGGTGCGGTCGAGGAAGTAGCCATACGCGGCGGGCAGGGTGCGGTGGCCGCCGAGCAGGCGGCCCAGCACGGATTCGGCGATGGGTTCGGGATGGGTGCCGCGCGCGTGCGGCGGCGCGGGATCGCCGACCAGCAGCAGATTGCGGGCGGCCACCGCCACCGCGGTCGCCTCGGCGAGCGGGAACTTCCCGGCGTCCACGATGACCAGCAGGTCCAGGCTCGCGCGGGCGATGCGCTCGGGATCGGCGAAATCGCTCGAAAGTCCGCCCACCACACAGCCGTTCACGGCATTGTCGAGAAAACGCGGATAGCGCGACGCCTCGATCGGCAGCCATTCCGACGCCACCGAGCGGGCATCGGCCTTGGCCACCAGTTCGGGGAGCACGCCGACCTGCACCACGGCGTCCAGCACGTGCTCGACCACCTGGTGCGAGCGGGCGATCACGCCGACGCGCCACTTGTACCGGGTGACAAGCCTTTCCACGGCGCGGGCGGTGGTGTCGGTCTTGCCGGTGCCGGGCGGGCCCTGCACCGCCACATACGAATTGTCGAGGCCGAGCACGGCCGCGGTGACGGCGGCGGCGTGATCGCCGAACACCTCCGGCAGCGCGCCACCGGTGCGCAGCCGCGGCGCGCGGCGGCACAGGATGTCGAAGATGGCGGTCTCGGGCACCTGCGGCAGCGTCACCAGCAGCTGATGTGCGGTGTCCTCCAAGGCTTCCGACAGGTGGATGTCGAGGCCCGGCGGGCCCGGCGCAATGGCGGTGGGTAGCTCGGCGTAGGGCGCACAGCCATCCGGCAGCGTCTCCACGACGCGCACCACGTCCTCGAAGTTGGTGTCCAGTGCGCAGCCGAGCACGGTGGCGTGCGCGGTCGCGCGCAGCCCGGGGATCGCGTCCATACCGGGCACGGCCCGGTCGTAGAGGGTGAGCACCGGGGTGCCGGGCGGGGGTGCGTTGCCGGTGCCGAGCCGTCCGACGAGGGTCAGGTAGCGGCGCAGCGGCTGCTGTCCGGTGCCGTGCCAGTCGGTGTCCACGGAGCCGGAGTCCGCGACGAGAACGCCTGCGGTGTCGGCCCATTCGGCCAGCGGGTGATCGAGCCGGTCGTCGTGCGCCCAGCGCAGCGGGCGGCGTTCGCGACGGTGGTAGCCCAGCGCGGCCGCCGCCAGTCCGGCCGCCTCCTGGGCGGGCCCGCGCTCGTGGTCGTCGCTCTCGGCGAATTCCCGCAGCGCGGCTTCGATCTCGTCCGGCCCGGTCTCGGCGTAGTCGTAGGACCAGCGCCGCTCCGGCCGCACCTGATGCTCGGCGGCCAGCTCCAGCAGCCAATCTCGCAGGCGCAGCACGGCTTCCGCCCCGCCGTCGCTCTCCTCCTGATTGGGCGGCAACTGATGCAGGTCGTAGGACCGCTCACCGACCACCAGGGCGGCCCGCACCACCGGATACAGATCCATCAGCGCGGGCAGCAACTCCGCGACCACATCCTCACCCTCGGAATCACGCTCACCGATCCCGTTCAACAGCGCCCGCAGATCACCCCGATAGTGATGGATCCGCAACTCCGGACAGTCCCGCTGCCGCCGTACCAGGAACTCGAGCAGCGCGTCCGCGTCATCGTGATGCCGCGCGACCCGCGCGCCGGTCGCACCGTCACGGTCCTCGGCGCGAATCACGAAGGTGTGCTCGACCTTCGGCAGCGCCGGCGTCGGGACAAAGCCCAACGCGACGGTCCCGGCCTCGGGCCCGGGCATCGTGGTGGCCACGGTCGCTCCGCTGGCACTGGGCGCGTCGGCACCGGAGCGCGGTGCCGGACCGTTGATCTCGGCGCGACCGTCGGCTGCCGAACCGAAGTTCGGTGCGTCCGGACCGTTCTCGGGGCCGGGCATCGCGACGGCCCCGTGGTCGGCCGGGTCGCCACCGGAACACGTTGCCGCAGCGTCGATTTCGGTGAGTCTGTCGGCCGTCGACCCGAATCCTGGTGCGGTCGTGCCGGTGCCGGACCACAGGTCGGCTGTGCCCGGTGAGGTAGCGCGTGCTGCACCGGTTCGGATATGGACGATGAGATCGCCTGTGTTGCAGGTGATTCCGGCGGGGGCGCGGGTGATCGCGGCGGGTGCGGGGGCGGTGGTGACGCTCACGAACAGGTCGCCGGGGGTGGGGGCGGGCAGTGCCACCAGGGCGGTCGGGTCGATGAGGGCGTGGACCGGGCGGGCGGTGCGTTCGCGCAGGATCTGGACCTCGGCCTGGCGGCGCAGGGTGGTGAGGGTGGCGGCGGGAATGCCGGTGACCGTGGCGTCGGTGACGGCCAGCCGGTCGAGGGTGGTGATGCCGGCGTCGCGCAGGTGGGCGCGGGTGGCCGGGCGCATTCCCGCCACCAGTAGCAGGTCGCGGCGGGTTTCGAGTTCGGCGGTGCAGGTGGGGCAGTGGCCGCAGGCCAGGAATCGCCGATCGCCCCACTGCACCGGCAGTAGTTCGCCGAGTTTGGTGTCCACGATCAGGTTCAGTCGCGACCGCCGCGCCTGGTACACCACCGCCATATCGGCCAGCGGATGGGTGTGCGGGACGCCGTCCTCCCAGATCCGCGCGTGTGGTGCGGCCCGGAATCCGTTGCCGCGCAAGGCCTCCGCCATGGCGGTCAAGCCCAACAGGGTGGCGATCCGGTGGCGTCGCCCGGCCACCCCGGTCACCACGTAGTCGTGGGTCTCGGGCGAATGCTCCCGGGTCAGGAACGCACAGCGGGCCGCGAAGTCGCCGTCCAGCACGACGGCCCCGGCCACCGCCTCCGCGTCCGCGCGTAGCGCCGCCAGCGTTTCGGTGTGTGCGGCCCGCACTCCGGTCAGGGCCGCGTCGCGCAGCTCCTCCGTGATCACCGCGGTCGGCCTTGCGGTCGCGGTCGTCGCCTCGCCCAGCGCGGACGCGGCGGGCGGGGATAGCCGGACGCGGGTGACCGCCGCACCGTAGCGGTCGCGCAGATCGGCCAGGCGGTGCTCGACGGCCGGGTCCGGGGCACGGTTCAGCGCACCGGGGGACCGGTCCTCGACCGGCGCCACCAGTCCCAGTTCGGCATCGAGCGCGCGCAGCAGCGCGAACTCACAGCGCGCCGCCGTCACCAGGTCACCGGTGCTGCACACGACACGATCACCGAACAGCATCAATCGCGGCCCTCCTGTGCCTCTCCTCCGCCGACACCCGCCCCCGGCCGGGAACAATTCCGCGCGCGACAGTGCGCGCGTGGCCGAGTCGCGCCATAGCGTAATGACTGGGGGCGATGTGATGTGCCGCCAGGTACGGCCCGCGCGCCCCGCCGCCCCGGCCGCGGCCCGCCCACGTCAGCGCGCGTTTGCGGGCGGTGTTGGGAGACAACGCGACTCGCGCGCCGCGTCGGCTCCGGCCGCGGTCGCGGGGCCGGTCGGACGCGAGAATTCGGATCGCGATGTCGGCGTGTCGCCCCTAGTGTGGACAGGTCGAAGGGAGTCATCCGTGCAGAACGGTGAACCGAGCCGTACCGCCCTGGGCGCAGCCCGCTACCGCGCCGACCATCAGAAACTGGACGGTGCCAGCATTTTCCGGGATCCACTGGCCGAAGCGGTGATCGAGTCCGCCGGTGCTTCGGCAGACCGGCTGCTCCCCTCCGGTGCCATGGACGAGACCGCGCGTCGCCGCATGCGGCTGTTCATCGCCGCCCGCTCCCGCTTCACCGAGGACGCGCTGGCCACGGCCTACCGCGCGGGCGTGCGCCAGGCGGTCATCCTCGGCGCCGGACTGGACACCTTCGCCTACCGCAATCCGCATTCCGGGCTGCGGGTCTTCGAGGTCGACCACCCCGACACCCAAGCCTGGAAGCGTCGGGTGCTGGCCGAGACCGGCATCGGGATTCCGCCGTCGGTGAGCTACCTGGGTGTCGACTTCGAAGTCGACACCCTCGAAAACGCCCTGGCCACCAGTGATTTCGATGCCGAGCGACCGGCCTTCGTGATCTGGCTGGGCGTCACCATCTACCTCACCCGCCCCGCCATCGCCGCCACCCTCCGTACCGTCGGCGGTCTCGCGCCCGGCAGCGAGCTGGTCTTCGACTACGGCGTCCCGGTCCCGGCGCTGAGCCCCGAAGAGCAGGCCGCCGCCGATGAGCGCGCGCGCCGCCTGGCCGCCATCGGGGAACGCTGGATCAGCCGCTTCACCCCCGAGGAGATCGCGGTGGAGTTGAAACAGGCGAATCTCGAGGTGGTCGAGGACCTCGGCCCCGCGGCCACCTCCACCCGCTACCTGGGCACGGCGCCCGGTCCGGAACGGAACGGCCCGCACATCATGCACGCGGCCGTGCACTGAGCCGATCCCGGCGCCGCGATCTTGGTCGGCGCCGGGTTCGCTAACTACTCGCCAGTCGCCTGATCGGAGCTCCCCCACAACCCGCGCCGGTCTGTCACAATCGCCCGATGCTTTACCTCGCGGGCGCTCGCGGCCGCCTTCACTACCGTCGATGGCAGCTCGACAACGCGCACTCCGTGCTGGCCCTATTGCCCGGAATCGGCCAGCACAGCGCGCACTATCACCGGTTCGCCCGGGCGCTGGCCGCCCACGGTGTCGAACTCTGGGCCCTGGACACTTCCGGGCACGGGCTCAGCGAAGGGGACCCGGAGCGGCCCGGCACCATCCACGAACTAGCGGCCGATGCCAGGTTGTTCCTGGATCGGGTGCACGCCGAGTCGAATTCGGCGCCGTTCCTGATGGGGCACTCGCTGGGCGCGGCCACCACGCTGGCCGTGTTGCGGGAATCCGAGCCGGGCGAGTTCGCCGGGCTGGTGCTGTCGGGAACGCCGAAGGCGGTGCTGGAGGGCCGCTCGCCCAAGTCCGCCCGCGGCGCCGGGGGACCGGATCCGGTTCGCGCCCACGGCAATTCCCGTTCGCGGGCCGCGCTGGCCACCGAGCAGTCCTCCGACTGGCCGGGCCCCCGGCTGCCCGAGGACCTGTCGGTGCTGATCGTGCACGGTGAGGACGACCGCCGGGCCCCGGTGGACCCGGTCCGGGACTGGGCGGCGCAGGTCGACGCGCGCTTCCACCCCTTCCCGAACGCCGGTCACGACCTGCTGCACGAGCCGGTGCACGCCGAGGTCACCGCCGAGATCATCGGATTCGTGCACGCCCACTCGCTGGTCTGAGCGCGGCGACACCGCAAGGGCAGCACCGAGGTTCACCGATCGGTGGTCTCGGTTCGCTCGTCGGTGGTCTCGGAGTCGGTGGGGTGCAACAACTCCACCACCTCCGCGTCGGAGAGCTGATGAAAGTCGCGGTACGCCCCGCCGACCCCACCCAATGAGGGCGGCACCAGCGGGCACACCACTTCGTCGGTGACCGACCGGATCCGGTGCAGCGCCTCGACCGATGACACCGGCACCGCCACCACGATCCGCCGCGGTTCGTGCCGCCGGGCGATCTCACAGGCGGCGGCCACGGTTGCGCCGGTGGCCATCCCGTCGTCCACGATCACCACGGTCCGATCCTTCAACGGAATCGGCGGCTGGGCCCGCAGCACCCGGCGGCGTCGTTCCAGTTCGATCCGCTCGAGGTCCTCGACGGCCGCCAGTTGCTCGGGCGTCACCTCGCTGTGCCGCATGACGTCGCGGTTGAGTACCCGCACGTCGTCCTCACCGATGGCCCCCATGGCCAGTTCCGGCTGCCACGGCACTCCGAGCTTGCGCACCAGCAGCACATCCAGATCCCCGCCGATCACCTCGCGCACCGCCACGGCCACCGGAACCCCGCCGCGCGGCAGCCCCAGCACCAGAGGATCCGCCACTCGCAGGTGCCCCAGCAGCTCACCCAGCGCGTGTCCGGCGGCCCCCCGATCCGGATAGATCATTGCTCCTCAGTCTAGTTGCGCGGGGTGCCGCGCCGGGTGCCTTACTCCCCGCGGATGGTGTATCGGCGCAGCGCCAGGCTGGGATTGGTGGTGCGGACCTCGCCGAGGTGGGTCAGGTCGATGCGGGCGGTGGCGATGCCGGGCTGGTCGCCGAGTTCGGCCAGCACCGCGCCAGTGGGGGAGACGATCATCGAGGCGCCGGAGCCGCGCGGGGCGGCCTGGTCGGCGGCGGCCACGTACATGGTGTTCTCGATGGCGCGGGCGCGCAGCAGGGTGGTCCACTGATCGACCTTGCCGGGACCGGGAATCCACTGCGCGGGCAGCAGCAGCACGTGCGCGCCGGCGGCGGCGAGCCGCCGGATGCCTTCGGGGAAGCGCAGATCGAAGCAGGTCTGCAGGCCGAAGACGACCCCGTCGACGGTGAAGGTCTGGCACTGGTCGAGCGGGCCCGCGATGAGCAGATCGGATTCGCGGGAGCCGAAGGCGTCGTAGAGGTGCACCTTGCGGTAGACGGTGGCGAACGAGGCGTCGGGGGTGGCGACGACCAGGGTGTTGTAGACGTGCCCCGCGGGCTGGTCCGGCCCGCCGGATTCGACGACCCCGGCCACCACGTGCACCCCGAATTCGGCTGCGATGCCGCGCAATCCGGTGACGAACGGGCCGGTCAGCGGTTCGGCGGCGGCCAGCACCCGGTCGTCGAGGCGTTTGGTGGCGAACATCGAGTACTCGGGCGCGACCACCACCTTCGCTCCGAGTTCGCCAGCGGCCTTGACGGCCGCGCGCAGGGCGGTGAGATTGGCCACGGTGTCGGTGTACGGATCGAACTGCACCACCGCCACGTCGACGCTCCCGGCGGCGGCCGACCCGTCGGGGAGATCCGCCTCGGCCGCGGGCTCGTGCACCGCGGTCGCCACGCCGCTCGAGCTGCCCGGTTCGCTGGTGGCCAGGGTTCCGGTGACGTAGTTGCGGACCGGGGCGGGTTCGGTATTACCCAGCCCGGAGGGCGAGATCGGGGGTGTCGTGACGGAGGGCGCGGGCGAGTTGTCCGGATGCACGACTCTCAGGGTATTCACCCGATGGTCAAGCCCGCAGCTAGCAGGCAGTAAAATCCCTGGCAATGAGTACCTCACCGGCCGACAGCGTTCCCACTGACGACGAGAGGGACGTTTCCGGCCCGTCCTTCGCCGATCTCGGCCTCGATGAGCGCATTCTGCGCGCCATCGCGGATGTCGGCTACGAATCGCCGTCGCCCATCCAGGCAGCGACGATTCCGCCGCTGCTGGAGGGCCACGACGTGGTGGGTCTGGCCCAGACCGGTACCGGTAAGACGGCCGCGTTCGCGATTCCCGTGCTCCAGGGCTTGAACGAGACCGGCAAGGCGCCGAAGGCGCTGGTGCTGGCCCCGACTCGCGAACTGGCCATCCAGGTGGCGGAGGCGTTCGGCCGGTACGCCACCCACATGCCCGGAGTGCACGTGCTGCCCATCTACGGCGGGCAGAACTATGCGGTCCAGCTGTCGGGTCTGCGGCGTGGCGCCCAGGTGGTGGTCGGCACCCCGGGTCGCGTCATCGATCACCTCGAGCGCGGCACCCTCGATCTCACCGAGCTGCAGTACCTGGTGCTCGACGAGGCCGACGAGATGCTCAAGATGGGCTTCCAGGAGGACGTGGAACGCATCCTGCGCGACACGCCCGCCGACAAGCAGGTCGCGCTGTTCTCGGCCACCATGCCGACGGCGATCCGCAAGATCTCCAAGCAGTACCTGAAGGAACCGGTCGAGATCACGGTCAAGACCAAGACCTCCACCAACACCAACATCACCCAGCGCTGGGTGCTGGTGTCCTACCAGCGCAAGCTGGACGCGCTGACCCGCATCCTCGAGGTCGAGCCCTTCGAGGCGATGATCATCTTCGTGCGCACCAAGCAGGCCACCGAAGAACTGGCCGAAAAGCTGCGCGCGCGGGGGTATTCCGCGGCCGCCATCAACGGCGACATCGCGCAGGCGCAGCGTGAGCGCACCATCGGCCAGCTCAAGTCGGGCGTGCTCGACATCCTGGTCGCCACCGACGTGGCCGCCCGCGGCCTGGACGTGGAACGCATTTCGCACGTCGTGAACTACGACATCCCGCACGACACCGAGTCCTACGTGCACCGCATCGGCCGCACCGGCCGCGCGGGCCGTTCCGGTGATGCGCTGCTGTTCGTGGCCCCGCGTGAGCGCCGGCTGCTCGACGCCATCGAGCGGGCCACGCGTCAGCAGGTCACCGAGATGCAGCTGCCGAGTGTGGACGACGTGAACGCGCAGCGTGTCACCAAGTTCCACGACGCCATCACCGAGAACCTGAACTCGGACAATGTGCCGCTGTTCCGCAAGCTCATCGAGGAATACGAGCGCGAGCACAACATTCCGCTGGTGGACATTGCCGCGGCGCTCGCGGTCGGCGGCCACGAGGGCGACACCTTCTTCATGGAGCCCGATCCGGAGCCCGCCCCGCGCGAGCGTCGCGAGCGTGACCGGGACCGTGCGCCCCGCGGCTTCGACGAGCGCGGACCGCGTGAGCGCCGCGAGCCGTCGCAGCACCGCCAGACCGGTGCGGAGCTGGCCACCTACCGGATCTCGGTGGGCAAGCGGCACAAGGTCGCGCCGGGCGCGATCGTGGGCGCCATCGCCAATGAGGGCGGCCTGCGCCGCAGCGACTTCGGGCATATCAGCATCCGCCCGGACCACTCGCTGGTGGAGCTGCCCGCGGACCTGTCGGACGAGACGCTGAATGCCTTGAGCCGCACCCGGATCAGCGGTCAGCTGATCCAGCTGCAGCTGGATCAGGGTGCGCCGGGTGCGCGTTCCATGAGCCGTGGCGCTCCGCGTCGCGAGTTCCGCGACAGCAAGCCGCGTTTCGAGCGCCGCAAGCCGCGCTCGTAATCAGGATCTGAAAACCACGAACGCCCGCATCCGGAAGGGATGCGGGCGTTCGTGTTTCGAGAGCTAGTTGGCGGGAGCGCCGGAACCGGCGTCCGGGGCCTGCGCCGGGGTGGGATCGGTGGCGGCCGGTGCGCCGGAACCGGCGTCGGGAGCCTGGGCCGGGGTGGTGGGCGTGGCCGGAGTGGTCGGTGCGGCCGGGGTGGTCGGCGTCGACGTGCCCGGGGCGGAGCCGTCCGGCTTCGGGGCGTCCGGCGTGACCTGCTGCGCGGGCGGGATGTCGCTCACCGAGAACAGGCCGACGGTCGGCAGCACGACGCAGCGCGCGTTCGGGTAGTCGATGGTGCCCCACAGCGAGGCGATGACGTTGCCCGCGCCGGTGTCGGCGGACTTGGAGAGCGCGGGGAGGTTGTACTCGGTCTGGTCGTCGAGCGGCATGATGCCGCTGCGGCCGTTGTTCACGTTCAGCCAGGCCACGCTCAGCCCGGAGGCGAGCGGAAAACCGTTCTGCTGGGCCATCACCTGGAAGCTGACCGTGCCGCCGGGCAGCGAGACCGCGCCGTTCTGG
The DNA here is from genome assembly GCF_054782115.1 of Nocardia heshunensis. NCBI lineage: Bacteria > Bacillati > Actinomycetota > Actinomycetes > Mycobacteriales > Nocardiaceae > Nocardia > Nocardia heshunensis. The sequence goes on from NZ_BAAGTC010000002.1 coordinate 474,339, forward strand.
GTGGAGACCCCGGTGACGGCCATGGCCTGGGTGAGGCTGAACGGCATATTGAAACCGCAGCCCAGCGTCGGCGCCTGATACGAAAACGGCGTGAACAGCACGTTTTCCAGCTTCGCGGCGGTGACCAGGTCGGAGGCCCGGGCGATGTTCGCGATGGCGGTCTTGCCCGCGACATTGTCGCCGACGGCCTGGGTGAGCTGGTCGATGCCGAGTTGCGCCGGGGTCTTCGGCTGGTCGGCGCCGGGAGCGGCCAGAGCCGTGGCGCCCGCGCCCAGGGTGGCTGCGGCAGTTAGGGCGGCGACCGCCAGGCCGCGCCGGGACAGGGTCCAACCGTTCACTCGTGCTGCTCCTGCATCGGTACCGGATTTCCCCGCAACGTACCAGGCTTGCTCGAGAGTCGCGCCGCCGAGGCGTCTGCTTGGTGTGATCCGGCCGACACCCAATTCATTACCGAGGGGTAAGTTTATTGGCGACATCACAGCGACGCTCGGGAGAAGCAATGAAGCTGGCCCTATCACCCGATGAGGTGAAATTCCGGGACGAACTGCGCGAGTTCTACCGGACCAAGATCCCGGCGGAGATCCGTGACCGCGTCAAGTACGGTCTCGAGCTCTCTCGCGATGACATCGTCACCACCCACCAAATCCTCAACGAGAACGGCCTGGCCGTCACCAAGTGGCCGGTGGCCTGGGGTGGCCGCGACTGGACGCCCATGCAACGCCACCTCTGGGAAGACGAGATGCAGCTGGCCTCGGTGCCGGAGCCGCTCACCTTCAATGCCCAGATGATCGGCCCGGTCATCGCCCAGTTCGGTTCCGAGGAGCTCAAGGCGCGCTTCCTGCCGCCGACCGCCAACCTCGACATCTGGTGGTGCCAGGGCTTTTCCGAGCCGGACGCTGGTTCGGACCTGGCCTCGCTGCGCACCACCGCGGTCCGCGACGGTGACTCCTACATCGTCAACGGCCAGAAGATCTGGACCACGCTGGCCCAGTACGCCGACTGGATCTTCTGCCTGGTGCGCACCGACCCGACGGTCAAGAAGCAGGCCGGCATCTCGCTGCTGCTCTTCGATGTGAAGACGCCCGGCGTCACCATCCGCCCGATCAAGCTCATCGACGGCCATCACGAGGTCAACGAGGTCTTCTTCGAGAACGTGCGGGTGCCCGCCGATCAGCTGGTCGGCGAGGAGAACATGGGCTGGACCTACGCCAAGTTCCTGCTCGGCAACGAGCGCACCGGCATCACCGGTGTGGGCCGCACCAAGGTCAAGCTGGGTGTCGCGAAAGAGTATGCGGCGCAGATCCGTTCGGGCAGCGGGACGCTGCTCGAGGATCCGGTGTTCGCCGCCCGGGTCGCCGAGATCGAGAACGAGCTGTTGGCGCTGGAACTGACGCTGGTGCGCGTGGTGTCGAATTCCACCGGGGACAAGCCGAATCCGGCGTCCTCGGTGCTGAAGCTGCGTGGCTCGGAGCTGCAGCAGGCCGCGACCGAGCTGCTGCTCGACATCGCCGGGCCCGACGCGCTGCCGGTGGGTGCCGACGATATCGCCGCGCCCGGCTGGGCGCAGCGCAGCGGTCCCACGTACCTCAACTACCGCAAGACCACCATCTATGGAGGCTCCAGCGAGGTGCAGCGCACCATCATCGCCTCCACCATCCTCGGATTGTGAGCCGCCGCCATGGATTTCGAACTCACCGATGAACAGGTCATGCTGCGCGATACGGTCCGGGACCTGCTGGGCCGCGCCTACGACCCGGAAACGCGCCTGAAGGTCATCGACACCGATCTCGGCTGGAGCCGCGACGTGTGGCGGCAGTTGGCCGAATTGGGTGTCCTGGGACTGCCTTTCGACGAGGAAGACGGCGGCGTCGGCGCCGGGCCCGTCGAGACCATGGTGGTCATGGAGGAGATCGGCCGCCGCAACGCGCCCGAACCCTACCTCGACGCCGTGCTGGTGCCGGGCGGCCTGGTGGCGGATGCCGCGACCGCCGAGCAGCGGCAGCGGGTGCTGTCGGCGCTGACTGCGGGGGAGACCCTGCTGGCGTTCGCGCACGACGAGCCCGGTACCCGTTGGCCCGCAACCGAACTCGGCACCACGGCCGTTCTCGACGGTGACGGCTACCGGCTGAGCGGCGTCAAGAACCCGGTGCCGCACGGTGATTGCGCCGACCAGTTGGTGGTCAGCGCCGCGCTGCCGGGTGGTGGCCTCGGGCTGTTCCTGATTGCCGCCGACGCCGACGGTGTCACCCGCACCCCGTACCGCACTTTCGACGGGCGGCGTGGGGCGCAGATCGAATTCGCTTCCGCCGCAGCCGAACTCCTCGGCGACGGCGGCGACGCCCAGCCGGTGGTGGAGTCGGTGACGGTGGCCGCGCAGGCCAGCCTGTGCGCGGAATCTGTGGGCGCGATGGAGGAATCGCTGCGCCTGACCACCGAATACCTGAAGACGCGCAAGCAGTTCGGTGTCACGCTGTCGAAGTTCCAGTCCCTCACCCAGCGGGCCGCGAACATGTACGTCTCACTGGAACTGGCCCGCAGCATGAGCCTCTACGCCACCGCCGCGGTGGCCGACGGCTCCGCCGACCGGGTGGCCGCCTCCCGCGCCCGCCTCCAGGTCGGCCGCTCGGGTCGCCACATCGGCCAGGAGGCCATCCAGATGCACGGCGGCATCGGCATCACCACCGAATACCCGGTCAGCCACTACGTGGCCCGCCTCACCGCCATTGCCCGCACCCTGGGCAGCGACCTCGAGCACCTGCGCGTACTCACCGATCGCGTGGGTGACTACACCCTCGTCGAGTTCTGATCCCGACCCGCACCCCGCGCGACAGTGCGCGCGGGGTGCGGAGTGGTTCGACTATTTCGATTCGGAGGCAACGGATCTCGCTCCGGCCGAGGCGATGAGCGAGCGGCGTCAGTTGTCCGAGGCGGCGTGATCGGTGGTCGGGACCGTGGTCTCCGGCACTGTCGTGGCCGGGGGTTCCGTTGTGGGCCGCGGGGTTTCGGTGGTCGGCCGGGGGGTGGTGGTCGGGCGCGACGGGGTGGTTCGGGTGCTCGCGCTCGGGTCGGCGGCCGGGTCGTCCGGGGTGCCGGTGATGGTGGAGATGGGGGCGTGCCGGGACGGCATGTCGGCGGCCACGCGCCAGGAGGGGGACGGCGGGATCACCACGGCCGGGGTGGCGGTGGTGCTGCTCTTGGTCGAAGTCTCCGGGGCCGCTTGCAGATCCGCGTTGATCGGCGGGGGCGGGATGTAGGTGTCGTTGTGGCCGATGCCGCACGCACCGAGCAAGATCAGTCCGGCCGAGACGACGCCGACGGCCGCGGCGGCACCCACCACGGGCTTGGGCAGGTGACGCAGCGGGGTGACCGTGCGCTCGTCCGCGCCGGCGTTGCTGCCGTCCATTGGTGGCACTCCTGTTTCGTGTCGAGTGGGCTCACCTTAACGGAGGCTGTGGGGTACGGCCAGGCGGGTGGTCGGTTCGATAACGCGACGGCGCGGGCCATTCCTAATGCCTCGGTAATATCTCAAACAGCCATGATTCGGATTACGAATTAGTAAAGTCGGCGCGTTTCGCGCACGTGTCGTCTGGACTTTCCGTTGCCGAGCCGTAATGTGTGTCCAAAGTTACACGTGAGACGCTCGAAATTAGCCGAGGGACGCGCCGAAGTATCGCGAGACCCGGCGGGCGTCATCGAGGAGTGGATGATGGGTGCATTCTCGACATCTCCGCTGCGCGCATCGGTGCGCTCGGGAGAGCCCGCGGCCCCGGGGGCCCAACGGGTGTCGGCAATCCTGTCCCGTGTCGTGGCCTGGCTGATCTTCCTGGGTGGACTGGTCGGCGCGGTGCTCGGCATCGCCGGACTACGCGTCGAAATCACCGTCGCGGGACTCATTCTGGCCTGTACCGCCGGACTTGTTTTGCTCAAACTGCGCGCCGACGCACAAGCTGGCTAATTTCCCGCGAATTATTCGTTCGCGCCGATTACCCAGGCGAAAGCCTCGGCTTTTGAATGCGCGCCCTCGATTGTGCGGGAACGATTAGGTTCGCCGAGTTCCGTCAGCAAATCACCGGATATCTTTGCCAACTCCGACAATGCGGACGGCGTAAACCATTCCGGGCGGGTGGCGAACAACAGATCCTCACTCGAGGTATTGCCGGATGCGCCCGGTGCGAACGGGCAGCCGCCCAGTCCGCCGAGCGAACCGTCCACCACCGCCGCGCCCGCCGCCAGCGCGGCCAGCGAATTCGCCACCCCCATGCCCCAGGTGTCATGGCCGTGGAAGACGATGCGGCGCTGCGGTGTGCCCCACCGCCCGGTCGCGGCCACCGCACCGATGAGCGCGCCGACCTCACCCGGATACGCCTGGCCCAGGGTGTCGGCGATGACGATGTCGGCCGACCCCTCCGCGCGCGGATCGGCCGCGATGGCCAGCACCCGCGCCGGATCCACCGGTCCGTCGAACGGGCAGGTGAAAGCCGTTGCGAGGCACAGTTGAATGCGCCCGCCCGCCTCCTGGGCGATTCGCACGGCCTCCGGCATGGCGGCCAGGCTGGCCTCGGTGTCGCGCCCGATATTGGCCCGGTTGTGCGCGTCCGACACCGAGAAGCAGTACTGGAAGTTGCGCACCCCCGCCTCGGCCGCGCGGGCCACGTGCCGGGGCGTGGCGACCCACACCCAGCAGCGTTCCAGCTCCTCGGGCGTCAGCCGGGCCACCAGGTCGAGGGTATTGGCCATGGGCGGCACCAGCTCCGGTCGCGCCATGGACCCGATCTCCAGCTCCGGCACGCCCAGCGCCAGCAGGCGGCGCGCGATCTCCACCTTGCGCTCGGTGTCGAGCACCTTGCCGGTCAACTGCAGGCCGTCGCGCAGGGTCACATCCCGCAAAATCATGAGTTCGCCTCCAGCGCATCGATGTCGGCGGCGGTCATGCCGAGCAGTCCGGACAGGACTTCGTGGGTGTGCTCGCCGAGGTCGGGGCCGACATTGCGGATCGGCAGGGACTGCCCGCCGATGACCGGCACGATGCCGGGGAAGCCGACCACCTTCGGTTCCGCCTCGCCCACGTCGACCGGGAAGGGCTGGATCATGTTGCGCGCCCGGTACTGCTCGTCGGTGACGATGTCGGCGGCGGTGTAGATGGGACCGCACGGAATGGCGGCCGCCTCCAAGACCTGCAGCGCCTCGTCGCGGGTGCGCAGCCGGGACCAGTCGGCGATGGCGGCGTCCAGCCGTTCGCGGTTGTTCCAGCGGCCCGCGTTGTCCTGGAGTTCCGGGTCGGCGGCCAGGTCCGGGCGCTCGATGACCTGCATGTAGCGCTGGAAGATGGCATCGCCGTTGCCGCCGATGATGATGCTGTAGCCGTCGCTGGTCGGGTAGGCATTGCTGGGCGCGATGCCCTCCATGCGCCCGCCGACCCGCTCGCGATTGATGCCGTAGGCAAGATAGTCGGGCACCAGCGATTCCATCACCGACAGGATGGACTCGTTGAGCGCCACGTCGATGATGCGCTGCTCCAAGGGAACCCGGGTCACCCGCTCGCGCTGGAACAGTGCCATGACGGTCCCGAAGGCCGCGTAGATGCCCGCGATGGAATCGCCGATGGACACGCCCACCCGCACCGGCGGCCGATCCGGATCGCCGACCAGTTCCCGCAGCCCGCCGACCGCCTCGGCCACCGCAGCGAAGCCCGGGCGCTGCGACAGCGGCCCGGTCTGCCCGTAGGCGGAGATCCGGGTGATCACCAGGTTCGGATTGACCTCGTCGAGCACCTCCGGCCCCAGCCCCCACTTCTCGAGCATCCCCGGCCGGAAGTTCTCCAGCAGCACATCGCACTGCTCGATCAGATCCAGCACGATCTTGCGTCCGGCCTCGGTGCGCAGATCCAGCGTGATCGATTTCTTGTTCCGATTGACCGTCCGGTACAGCATCGAGGTATCTCCGCCGTACAGCCGCCAATTCCGCAGCTCATCACCGGTTTTCGGCCGCTCGACCTTGATCACCTCGGCCCCGAAGTCCCCGAGTATCCGCCCGGCCGTCGGCGCCGCGACGTAGTTGCCCAGCTCCAACACCCGCACGCCATCCAGCGGCCGAATCTCCATGCCCCCAGTCTGCCCGATGGGCTTTTCCCGGAAACGGCAAAGCCGGTGCGACGACGAGAGAGGTTGGTGTCGTCGCACCGGCCTTGCCGACCGGTAGTGGGCGAGTGGCAGCACACCTACCGTCGTATCGCGGTCTCCCGCACCGGGATTCAGGCGGCGCGGGGTGCGACCTCCTCGATGATCGAGTAGTGCTCGGCATTGCCGGTGATGATGGTGCTGGGGTTGCCGTGCACGTCGACCGGGACATCGCCCGCCAGGGTGATGCGGGTCAGGCGGCGGGGCTGGCCGTCGTAGTCGTCGATGGCGTAGTGCTGGGTGGCGCGGTTGTCCCAGATCGCGACGTCGCCGAGCTGCCAGTTCCAGCGGGTGGTGTTCTCGAGCTTGGTGACGCGGTTCTGCAGCAGCTGGAAGAGGGCCTGGGATTCGGCGGCGGAGAAGCCGACGAAGTTCTTCACGAAATGGCCCAGCAGCAGGGCGCGTTCGCCGGTCACCGGGTGCACGCGCACGACCGGGTGCTCGGTCTCGTAGTACGTGGACTCGAACTCGTCGCGGTATGCCTTGATATTGGCCGTCACCTGCGAGTTCTCACCGCGCGCCACCTCGGTGCGATCGGCGGCGTAGTCGTAGGCGTTGGTGTGCCGCGCCCGCAGGTTCTCGACCAACGCCTTCAACGGCTCGGGCAGCGAGTCGTAGGCGGCCACGGTGGAGGCCCAGGTGGTCGAGCCGCCGTAGGGCGGCAGGTGCACCGCGCGCAGGATCGACGCCTTCGGAATCCGGTCCACGAAGGTGACATCGGTGTGCCAGCTGTTGGCGCGCCCGTACTCGGAGTCGATGGGCAGCGTCTTGACGCCCTTGGAGGTGACGGTCGGGTGCGGGGTGGTGGGCGCGCCCAGCAGCTGCGCGAACTCGTACTGCCCGTCCTCGGTCAGATGCTCCTGACCGCGGAAGAAGATCACCTTGTGCTTGTGCAGCGCGTCCTGGATGCCCGCGACGGTGACCGAGTCCAGCTCGCCGCCGAGGCGGACGCCGTCGATGCGCGCGCCGATCTTGCTGCCCAGCTGCACGACAGTCAGGTTGGAAGTTGCGTAATCGACGGACATACAAAGCCTTTCGCCCGGATGGAAGGCCCGGATTCGGGCCCCCATCAGGACACCAGCGACCCGCCCGCCGAAACAGGTTCAGGATCAGCCGGATCGAAACGCGCGCGGCCGGATCGAGAAGCGCTAGCCGACGTGCTCGCGCAGGTAAGCCAGGTCGTCGGCGACGCCTTCACCCGGCGTCTCCAGAATCACCGGCGCGTCCGCGGTCCGGCACACCTCCGCCAGCAACTGTGGATCGATGGTCCCGTCCGAGAAATTGGCGTGCCGGTCCGCACCCGAATCGAACGCGTCCCGCGACGAATTCAAATGCACCAGATCGATGCGCCCGGTGATGGCCTTGATCCGCTCCACGATCCCGACCAGATCCTCACCGCCCGCCCAGGCGTGGCAGGTGTCGAGGCAGAACCCGGCCCCGAAGTCGCCGACCGCGTCCCACAGCCTGCCGATATCATCGAAATGCCGTGCCATGGCATGGTTTCCGCCCGCGGTGTTCTCGATCAGGATCGGTACCGCGAATCCGCCCTTGTCCTGCTGGCGCTCGAACAGCTTGCGCCAGTTGACGAATCCCTCCACCATCTCGGCGTCGGAACGGACGTGCCCGCCGTGCACCACCAGCCCGAAGGCCCCGAGCTCGGCGGCGGCCTTGGCCTGCTGCGCCACCGCATTGCGCGAGGGCATGCGCAGCCGATTGTTCAGGCTGGCCACATTGATCTGATAGGACGAATGCACCACCACATCGATCTCGCTGGCCTTGATCTCCTCGGTCAGCGGATGCGGTGTCGGCTTGTCCCAGCTCTGCGGATCCACCACGAACATCTGGATGACGTCGGCCCCGAGCTTCTCGCCGAAGCCGATCGGGTCGCTGTCCATTCGGACGTGAGCTCCAATACGCATGTGGCCAGCCTAGACCCGACCTCCGACAGGGTGAGGGCGGTCACCTGCGACTACAAGCAAACGTTGAGTGTTGCGTTAGCGGGGCTTGCGTAGATAGTTCGGTAAGCCGTGAATCGGCTACAGTTTCGGTGTTTTCGCGTCGGCCCTCGAACGATCACGCCGATTGTCTGTAGTACCTCACGCGCTGGTGGGTCCCGGCACGTGGAGTGGAGAGTGGGAGATCGTCATGCTGTCCGAAGGTGACGTTTTTGCCGAGTATGTCATCGAACGGCAGCTCGGCCGGGGTGGCATGGGTTCGGTGTATCTGGCCAAGCATCCGCGCTTGCCGCGGTTGACGGCGCTCAAGCTGCTGAATCGGGAGATGGTCTTCGACAAGGAGGTCCGGGCCCGTTTCGAGCGCGAGGCCGACCTGGTCTCGCAGCTGGATCACCACAATATTGTCACCGTCTACGACCGTGGGCTCGAGGACGGCCAGCTGTGGATCTCCATGCAGTACATCGACGGCGTCGACGCCGCGAGCGTGACGCCGCAGACGCTGCCGGCGGAGCGGGCCGTGCAGATCGTGGCCGAGACCGCCGACGCCCTGGACTACGCGCACCGCAACGGCGTCCTGCACCGGGATGTGAAGCCCGCCAATATCCTGCTGGCCCGCTCCACCGGCGGTAAGGGCGAGCGGGTGTACCTGACCGACTTCGGCATTGCGCGGCTGCGCGACGACAGCGGTCACCTCACCCAGACCGGGACGTTCACCGCGACCCTCGCCTACGCCTCGCCGGAGCAGCTGACCGGTTCCGCGCTGGACGGCCGCTCCGACCAGTATTCGCTGGCCTGCACCCTGTTCTGGCTGTTCACCGGGCACGGCCCGTTCTCGACCACCAACCCGGCCGCCGTGATCCAGGGCCACCTGCAGAGCCCGCCGCCGCCGGTGAGCAGCGCGCGCCCCGGCCTGCCGCCGAGCCTGGACATGGTGATCGCCAAGGCCATGGCCAAGCGTCCCGAGGACCGCTTCCCCAGCTGCAGCGATTTCGCGGCCGCCGCCCGGCGCGCCCTCGCCCAGCCGAGCGCGCCCGCGATGCCGCTGGTCGGCCGGACCACCCCACCGATGCCGGTGATGCCGCAGCAGCTGACCGGCGGTCAAATGCAAACCGGCATGCCGATGTACACCGGTGGCGCGATGCCGCACCCGCAGACCGGTCCGGCGCAGCCGTATCCCGCTCCGACGCAGGTCAATCCGACGCCGCCGCATCTGACCGCGCCGCCGGCGCACATCAATTCGGCTCCGCAGCAGATGAATCCGGCTCCGGCGCACCTGAATACGGCGCCGCCGAAGCCGGTGACCGGTAACTACACCGCGCGCGGCACCAATCAGTACACGCAGCCGCCGTCCTACGCCTACCAGGCGCCCGCGCAGCCGCAGCGGCCGCCGGTCGCGCCGACCGGCGCGCACCGCTCCGCGCCGCAGAAGTCCAATACCGGCCTGATCATCGGCATTATCGCGGCCGTGGTGGTGCTGATCATCGTGGTGGTCGCGGTGGTGGCGGCCGCGGGTAGCAGCAAGTCCAGCACCACCAAGGGCGCGGATCAGACCTCCGCGGCGGTGGCGCCGGCCGCGGACAAGCAGGTCGACTGGTCGACGGCGGCGCAGGCGTTCCCGAAGTTGTTGCCCGCCACCAAGACCGGCGGTAAGGGCTTCAACGGCGCCACCTGCTGGGTGGCCGATTCCCCGGTGGCCTCCGACGCTACCGACGGCACCCCGGACTTCGGCAAGTACACGGTGCAGTGGCGCTGCTACGGCGGCAGCAACAATGCCGACCCGTTCTACCGGATCTTCGCCTACGGTTCCGCCGCTGACGCGCAGTCGGTGCTGGGCGGCCTGTCGGGCAGCAAGTCGCAGGGCGCCAATGGCGGCAAGTCCTACACCAACTACCAGTTCACCGACGACGATCACCCGCGCCTGGTGACCGCCTTCGCCGGTGACAAGGCCCAGTACGTGATGTACACCGACGGTCTGTCCGGCAGCCTGGACGACGTCCTGAAGTGGTGGAAGAACGCGCCGCTCGCCTGAGGTTGACCTGGGCATATGACAGCCCCGCGCCGGGCACGTAGGGTCGCGATCCGAAGGAGTCGGTCGAAAGGGTCTTTGTGCTGCGTAGCGGAGAAAGGTTCGCCGGTTACGAGATCGAACGCGAACTCGGCCGCGGCGGAATGGGATCGGTGTATCTGGCCCGTCATCCCCGACTACCCCGACTGATCGCGCTCAAACTGCTCAGTCGTGACGCGTTCGGCGACATCGAGGTCCGGCGGCGCTTCGAGCGCGAGGCCGACCTGGTGGCGCAGCTCGAGCACCCGAATATCGTGCCGGTCTACGATCGCGGCATCGACGGCGACCAGCCGTGGATTGCCATGCGCTACATCGACGGCCCGGATGCCGCCAAGCTGGAGGCGGCGAATCTGCCGCCGCGCCAGGCCATCCGGATCATCGCCGAGACCGCGAAGGCGCTGGACTTCGCGCATCGCCGCGGCGTGCTGCACCGGGATGTGAAGCCCGCCAACATCCTGCTGGAGTACGCGGACGGCGAGGAGCGGGTCTTCCTGGCGGACTTCGGCATTGCCCGCCTGCGGGACGACGCCACCAAGCTCACCCAGACGGGTTCGTTCACCGCGACCCTGGCCTTCGCCTCCCCGGAACAGCTTTCGGGTCAGCCGCTGGACGCGCGCTCGGACCAGTATTCGCTGGCCTGCACCATGTTCCGCCTGCTCACCGGCGATGTGCCGTTCAATGCCGAGCATCCGGTGGGCATCATCCACGGTCACCTGAATCAGCCGGTGCCGCCGGTCAGCCAGGCCCGGCCCGGTCTGCCCCCGGCACTGGACGCGGTGCTGGCCCGCGGGCTGGCCAAGCATCCCGAGGGCCGGTTCGATTCGTGCACGGACTTCGCGAATGCCGCCCGGCAGGCACTGGAGAATCCGGCGGGCACGACCCGGGTGATCCCGCATTCGCCTTTCGCCGCACCGGCTTCCACCCCGGCGGCGCCCCTCGCCGCACCGCTCCCGGCGCCCCCGAACCAGCGGCCCGCGACGGCCGCCTACACCCGGCAGGCCCCCGCGGCGACCGCGACCCGGCAGGCCCCCACGCCGACGCAGAGCGCCCCGCGTCCGGTGGCCCGCCCGGTCCCGCCGCCGCCCCCGCGCAAGAAGAAGAAACGGCTGCGCGGCTGCCTGCTGACCGTGGCCGCCTTCATCGTGCTGTCGCTGATGGCGATCGGCGGCATCGTGGCCGTGCTCGACGAGCGGGGCAACTCGCACGCCCCGGCCACCACCGCCGCACCGCTGCCGCCCACCGACGATCCCGAGCCCACGGTGACCGAGACCACCGATCCGGCGGCCGGTCTGCCCGAGCATTCGGGCGCGGACGCCGCGGTGCTCAGCGAGCGTTTCCCGCAGATGCTGCCGTCCTCGGATCCCGCCTCGGACTCGAACTCCGGCACCGGTTATCAGGGCGCGGCCTGCACCGCCTACCAGCATTCGTCCCCGCCACCCGACACCGGCGCGGGCGATCCGGACCTCGGCAATTGGGCCATGGCCTGGGATTGCGCGGGCAGCGTGGGCCATCCGGCCTTCCGCTTCGTGATGTATCGCTCGCAGGCCGACGCCGACGAGGCGGTCAACGCGCTCTCGGCGACCCGCTCGGACATTCGGCTGCACGGCACCCGGTATACGAACTATCAGCTCACCGGCAGCACGCTGCTGCGGCCGCGGCTGGTGACCGAGTTCCACCAGGGGCAGGACAAGCAGGACAAACAGCCCAAGCATGCGTTCCTGATGTACAGCACGGCCCTGCTCACCACCGATGATCAACTACTGCAGTGGTGGAAGGCCGCCCCCATCAATTGAGGGCTGGCAGCGGCCGGAATTCGTGTGGAGTCTGTGAGGACGCACCAATCGGGGGTATCCCGGATGGCGCCCGTCATCGAACCTCGACACACTGGACATCATGACTTCGAACGTCTCGGATCCCGTCACTCTCGAACAGGGCGCGACCGCGGTCGCCGCCCGGGCGACAGACCTGATGAAGCTCTACGGGTCGGGCGATATGCAGGTCCGCGCGCTGGACGGGGTGACGGCCGAGTTCGCGAAGGGCGAGTTCACGGCGATCATGGGCCCCTCGGGCTCCGGCAAATCGACGCTCATGCACTGCCTGGCCGGACTGGATTCCGCCACCGCGGGCACCGTCCACATCGGTGAGACGGATCTCACCCGGCTCTCCGACAAGCAGATGACCGCACTGCGCCGCGACCGCATCGGCTTCGTCTTCCAGGCGTTCAATCTGGTGCCCACGCTGACCGCGCTGGAGAACATCACGCTGCCGCTGGACATCGCGGGCCGCAAGCCGGACGAGGAGTGGCTCTCCACCGTGACCAAGCGGCTGGGCCTCAACGACCGCCTCACCCATCGGCCCAGCGAACTGTCGGGCGGTCAGCAGCAGCGCGTGGCCTGTGCCCGCGCGCTGGCGGGCAAGCCGGACATCATCTTCGGTGACGAGCCGACCGGCAACCTGGACTCGCATTCCTCGGGCGAGGTGCTCAGCATCCTGCGCGCCGCGGTCAACGAGTTCGGTCAGACCGTGGTGATCGTGACCCACGATCCGCGCGCCGCCTCCTATGCCGACCGGGTCGTGTTCCTCGCCGACGGCAAGATCGTGGACGAATTGCGGGAGCCCACAGCGGAATCCGTGCTCGACAAGATGAAGTCGCTGGAGACGCTCTGATGGCTGCGAATCCCATGCGCAAGGTCGCCTTGCGCAATCTCGCCGCGCACAAGGTGCGGTTGTTCCTGACCGTGCTGTCGGTGGTGCTGGGCACCGCGTTCGTCGCGGGCACCTACATGTTCACCGATACCCTGCAGCGCGCGTTCGACGATATTTTCGCCGGGCAGGCGGCCGGGGTGGATGTGCGGGTGCAGCCCAAAGAGGGCCAGTCCCTGGACAATCCGTATCAGCAGTCGGTGGGCATTCCGTACTCGGACGTCGACAAGATCGCGGCGCTGCCCGGGGTTCGCGCGGCCGCTCCGGCGACCTACGGCCCGGTGGTGCTGCTGAAGCCGGACGGCAAGGCGGTTCAGGTCGGCGGCGCGCCCACGGTCGGCAACTCGTATCTGCCGCCGGACAAGGCGGTCGGCGTCCCGACCAAGTTCCTCGACGGCGTGGCGCCGAGCAAGCCCGGTGACATCGCGATCAACCAGGGCGGCGCGAATCGGGCCGGATTGCACGTGGGCGACAAGACCAAGGTGCTGATCCCGTCCAAGGGCAATATCGATGTCACGGTGACCGGCATCTTCGACTTGGCTTCGGACACCGGCGGTTTCATCAACCTGCTGTTCGATTCCGATCAGGCACGCGACCTGTTCACCGACGGCAAGCATGTCGCCTACGTGGATGTCGCCGCGCAGCCCGGGGTGACGGCGAACGCGCTGCGCGACGAGATTGCGAAGGCGTATCCGGATGACAAGGTGCAGAACGGCGATCAGGTCCGCGCGGATCTGAAGGCGCAGATCGCCGATCGGCTCAAGTTCCTCAACTACTTCCTGCTGGCCTTCGGCGCGATCGCGGTGCTGGTGGGCACGTTCATCATCTACAACACCTTCTCGATGCTCGTCACCCAGCGATTGCGAGAGCTCGCCCTGCTGCGTGCGGTCGGCGCGAGCAGTCGCCAGGTCGGCTGGTCCGTCGTATCCGAGGCGGCCCTGATCGGGTTGATAGGCAGTGCCATCGGCCTGATCTGCGGCATCGGTCTGGCATTCGGTATCTCCGCGGCGCTCAAGGCCTTCAACGTCGGCCTGCCCGCCGGGCACATGTCGGTGGAGCCGCGCACGGTCGTGATCGCGCTGGCGATCGGCGTGGTGGTGACCATGGTGAGCGCGTGGGCTCCCGCACGCCGCGCCGCGACCACGCCGCCGGTCGAGGCCATGCGGGAAGCCTCCGCGCCGAGCACGGGTGCCCGGCGGCTGGGCGCGCCCGCGCAGTGGCTGGTGACGACGCTGCGGAAGGCGAAGCTGGCCGGTGCCGCCGACGGCGCGCAGTCGGTGCTCAGCTCGCGTTGGCTGCGGCCCGGATTCGGTGTCGTACTCGGCATCGCCGGTGTCGTGCTGGCGGTGATCGGCGCGCAGGGCAGCGGCGGCGATGCCGCCCGCACGGTCGGATTCGGCGCGCTGGCACTGATTCTGGCGGTCCTGCTGGTCTCGCCCGCCCTCTCCAAGCCGGTGCTGACGGTGCTGGGCGTGCTGGTGCGGCCCTTCGGGACGACCGGAAAGATGGCGCGCAGCAATGCGATCCGCAATCCGAATCGCACGGCGGCCACGGCGTTCGCGCTCACCCTGGGCGTGCTGCTGGTCTCGGCCATCGCCATGCTCGGGGCGTCGGCCAAGGCCAGCATCGGCGATCTGGTCGACAAGGGCGTGAAGGCCGACTACATGCTGGCCGGTCCGCCCGGCGGCATCATCAGCGTCCCGCTGACCGCCACCGCCGCCGTCAAGAACGTGCCGCAGGTGCAGGACGTGGTGGCCTTCCACGGCATCGCGCTCAAGGTCGACGGCAAGCAGGTGATCGGCACCGTGCCCGAGGGGCCGATGAGCTCGGTGCTCAACTATCACGTGCAGCGCGGCACCGACACGCTCGGTGACGACGACGTCATGGTGTCGGAAACCTTTGCCTCCGACCACAACTGGAAGGTCGGCGACAGCGTCGACGTCGACACCATCGACTTCAAGAAGTACAAGGTCAATGTGGTCGGCGTGTACAAGGACACGACGCTGCTGGGTGCGCTGGTCGCGCCGATGAACCTGTACGAGAAGGCCGTGCCGCCGAACTTCCAGAGCAGCTTCCTGGTGGCATTGAAGGCGGAGCCCGGCGCGAATCTCGCTACCATGCGCACCAATCTGGAGAAGGCCGTCGACCCGTTCGCCATCGTGCAGGTGGAGGACCGCAACGACTTCAAGGGCGCGCAGGGCAAGCAGATCGACACCCTGCTCGCGGTGCTCTACGCACTGCTCGCCTTGGCCGTCATCATCGCCATCCTCGGCATCGTGAACACCCTCGCGCTGTCGGTGGTGGAGCGGCGCCGCGAGATCGGCATGCTGCGCGCGGTGGGCATGCAGCGTCCGCAGGTGCGGCGCAGCATCTATCTGGAGTCCATGCTGATCGCCATCTTCGGCGCGGTGGTCGGTGTGGTGCTGGGCATCGGGCTGGGCGTCGGCTTCCTGAAGACGCTCGCCGAGTTCGGGATCGCGACCATCGCGGTGCCGTGGATCCAGATCGTGCTGATGCTGATCGCCTCCGGCGTGGTCGGTGTGCTGGCCGCCCTGTGGCCCGCCATCCGGGCGGCGCGGACGCCACCGCTGGCGGCCATCGCGGATCTGTGAAGTGCGCCGGGTGAACGGTCGAGTTGTCACCGAACGTTCACCCGGGACGCCCGAATCGGACAGAATCGCTGCATATTGTCAGCCGCCATGTTTGCTGTGGCTGGGACGGGAATCGGGACACGCGTTGTCCTGGCGAATCTGACCCGTACCTATCCGGACGGAACCGGTTTGCTGCCCACCGATCTGGTGATCGAACCGGGTGAATTCCTGTCCGTGCTGGGTCCCTCCGGCTGCGGAAAATCCACGCTGCTGCGCCTGCTGGCCGGGCTGGATCGGCCGCAGCAGGGGCGGATCGGCTTCGGCGACGAGGTGGTCTGCGATGTCGAGCGGGGCGTGTTCGTGCCGCCGCGCCGGCGCGGGCTGGGCATGGTGTTCCAGGACCTGGCGCTGTGGCCGCACCTGACGGTGGCCGCGAATGTCGGCTTCCCGCTGCGGGTCACCGGCATCGACCGCGCCGAGACCGAACGCCGGGTGAGTGAGGCGCTGGCGCGGGTGGACCTGGCCGGGGCCGCGGCGAAGATGCCGCATCAGCTCTCCGGCGGCCAGCAGCAGCGCGTCGCCATCGCCCGCGCCCTGGTGGCACGGCCCAGCCTGCTGCTCATGGACGAGCCGCTCTCGGCGCTCGACGCGGCCCTGCGCGAGCAGCTGCGCACCGAAATCCGGGCGCTGACCACCGAACTCGGGGTGACGACGGTCTTCGTCACCCACGATCAGGCCGAGGCCATGAGCCTGTCCGACCGCATCGTGGTGATGCGGGCTGGCCGCATCCTGCAGCACGGCAGCCCGGAGGAGCTCTACCACCGGCCCGCCGATCTGTTCGTCGCCGAGTTCGTCGGCACCTTCAACCCGCTGCCCGACGGTGGCGGGGTGCGGGCCGAATTCGTGCGCGTCCTGGGTGATTCGCCCGCCGGGGCCGAGGAGCTGACCGTGTCGGGGACGGTCCGCTCGCTCGTGTTCACCGGCGGCGCCTATCACCTGCACTGCGAGATCGCCGGGGTCGACCGGCTCTGGACCGTGCCGGACCGGCGCGCCCACGCCATCGGCACCGAACTGCGACTCGCGTTGCGCGCGGACGACATCTTCACGCCCGCCGCCTGATCTTCTTCTTCGCCATGCCTTTCGAGAGGAAACCCCGAAATGACTCTGTCCCGCCGCGCTTTTGCCGCCGGTGCGCTCGCCTCCGCTCTGGTGCTCGCCGGTTGTGGGTCGGCCACCGACGACAGCTCGAAGGCCCAGGTGTCGAGCACCTGGACGGCCCCCGCGGGCATTTCCGGTGAGCTGACCCTGTACTCGGCCAACCCGCAGGAACTCACCGACGACCTGGTGGCCGCCTTCACCAAGGCGTCGGGGGTGAAGGTGCACGTCTTCGCGGGCGAGACCGGCAAGGTCACCGCGAAACTCGATGCGGAATGGGCGAATCCGCAGGCCGACATCGCCTACCTGGCCTCCTGGACGCCCGCCGCCAAGTACGCCGCCGACGGCCGCGCCCTGGCCTACCGCCCGGCCGAATCCGACAAGATCCGCGACGGCTGGGCGGGCAACAGCGACCTCTTCACCGGTCGCGACGGTTCCGCGCTGACCCTGGTGGTCAACACCAAGGCCATCTCGGTCAAGCCGCAGGACTGGGCCGACCTGACCGGGCCGGACTACAAGGGCAAGGTCGTCATGCCCGACCCCCGCGAATCCGGTACCGCGCGTGACCTGATCGCCGCCATGGCCGCGGTCTGGGGCAAGGACAAGACCTGGGAGCTGTTCGACAAGCTCTTCGCCAACGGCATGTCCGTGCACGGCGCCAACGGCCCGGCGCTCGACGATGTCACCGCGGGCTCGCATGCCGTGGTGCTGGGCGGCGTCGATTACTCCGCCTACGACGCCATCGCCAAGGGCGAACCGCTGCAGGTGATCTCGCCGTCCTCCGGCACCACCGTCACCCCGCGGCCGGTGTTCATTCTGAAGGACTCCAAGAACCCGGCCGCCGCGAAGGCGTTCCTGGACTTCATGTTCGCCCAGCAGGGCCAGCAGATCTCGGCCGCGCACAAGATGATTCCGGCCCGCCCGGACGTGGCCGTCGCCGCCGGGACCCGCAAGTTCGAGGACGTCAAGCAGCTCGCCTTCACCTGGGACCAGGTCAAGGCCAGCGGTTCCGACGTGCTCGCCGAATTCACCAAGCGCTACCTGGGCGCGGCGTGAGCCTGGAGCTCGACGCGCCTGATACGGCCCGCCGACCCCGCAAAGGCAGTGGGGCGTATGCCCTGCTGGCCCTGCTGCTGGTCGGCGTGGCCGCGCCGCTGGTGGCGGTGCTCATCCGGTCGGTGACGGGATACGACGGCAGCCCGTCGGCGCTAGGACAACTCACTCGGCCCGCGAATCTGCGCATCGTCGGCAATACGGTGTGGCTGGGTGTGCTGGTCGTGGTCATCGCCACCGTGATGGCCGCGCCGCTGGCGTTCCTCATGTCGTGGACGCCGCTGCGGCGGCACCGCTGGATCGATATCGCCGTCATGGTGCCGTTCCTGACGCCGCCCTACGTGGCCGCCATGGCGTGGCTGGACTTCACCCGCGTCAACGGGCTCGCCGAGCGCTGGCTGGGCCCGTTCGGCACGGGGCTGCGCCACGTGGTGGAGACCCCGTTCGGCATGGCCGCCATCATGGCGTGCGAGATCTTCACCTTCCTGTACCTGTTGCTGCGCAATCGGCTCGACACCATTCCCGCCAGCGCCGACGAGATGGCCGCGGTGGCCGGGGCCTCGGCCGGGCAGCGGCTGCGGTTGATCGTCGCCCCGCTGCTCACCCCCACCTACGCGCTCGGCGCGCTGATCGTCTTCATCCGGGCCGCAGGCGAATTCGGGACGCCGGTCACCCTCGGCAACCGGATCGGGTTCCCGGTGCTGGTATCGGAGATCTACGGGAACGTCACCATCGATCCGCTGAATTTCCCCCGTGCCGCGGCCTTTTCGAGCCTGCTGCTGGCCATGGGGATGACGGTGTGGGGTCTGCAGCAGTGGGTGAGCCGCCGCGAGGTCGGGTTCGGTGGCCGCGCCACCCGCCGGGCCACGGTGGTCGGTGGCTGGACCCGGCTGGCCGTGCTGTGGCCCGCGCTGGTGCTGCTGCTGTCGGTCGTGGTGCCGTACATCTCGATCATCTTGGGGGCCATGACGATTCTGCGGTCGAAGCCGCCGACGCCGGACAACCTCACCTTCGACTACTTCACGAAGGTGCTGCGTCCCGGTCGTGGGCTGGAGGCGCTGCAGAACAGTGTCGAACTGGCGCTGCTCGCGGCGACCGTGACCACCGTGCTGGCCGTGGCGTGCGCCCTGGTGATCGTTCGGCGTGGCCGGGATCCGGAGTCGCGCAACGGGTCCGGGCTGCGCCGGGCCGTCGACCTACTCGGCGTGGCTCCCGACACCGTGCCGACCATCGTGCTGGTGATCGGCTTCATCTTCCTCTGGAATGCGCCCTGGCTGCCGGTCACGCCGTACAACACGCGCGGCATGGTGGTGCTCGCCTACGTCGTCATCACGCTGCCGATGGCGCTGCAGCAGGTGAAGACCGCCTACGCCGCCATCGACGACACGCTGCTGGAAGCGGCGGCGGCCGCGGGTGCGAGCACCTGGCAGGTGTTGCGTCGCATCACGATTCCGCTGCTCATGCCCGGCCTCGTGGCGGGCTGGCTGCTGGCCTTCCTGCTGGGTGTGCGTGAAGTGGTGGCCTCCTCGATGATCCGGCCGTCGTCGCTGCCGCTGCTGTCGCCGTGGATCCTCGGGCAGTTCGATCAGGGGCATCGCGCCGAGGCCATGGCGATGACGGTGATCGGGGTGCTCAGCTCCACCGCGGTCCTGGTGGTGCTGGAGTGGTGGCGGCATCGCGTCACCGATCGGGTCGGGCGATGACGCCGGGCGGGGACGTCATCCGCCTGGCCCACCTCGCCGACATTCATTTGGGCGCGCGCCTGCGCGCGCTGCCGGAGTACCCCGGCTGCCCGGTCATCGACCCGGTGCAGGCGGCCTATGACGCCTTCGATGCACTGCGGCAACGGATTCTGGCCGAGCGCTACGACGGTGTGCTCATCGCCGGTGATCTGTTCGACCGGCACGAGACAGACCCGCGCACCCTCGCCACCGCTCAGCGGGCCCTGGACGACCTGCACGACGCGGGCATCCCCGTCGCGCTCGCCTGGGGCAATCACGACGCCGAATCCCCACTGCCGCCGCAGCTTCGGCCGCCACCGAGCTGCTGGATCGCGCCCGCCGACGCGGCCACCACTCATCACTGGCCCGAGCTCGGCATCGCCCTGCACGCCCGCTCCATCGCCGCCCGCGACGAACACCGCGACCTCGCCGCCGACTATCCCGCACCGCTGCCCGACGTCACGAATATCGGGATTCTGCACACCAGTCTCACCGGCGAGCGCAGCCGACGACCCTGCGCCCCCACCACTTCGGCCGTCCTCGACGCTCACGGCTACGACTACTGGGCGCTCGGCCACATCCATCAGCGCAGTTGGATCGGGACGGCCGCGTTCGCGGGCAGCCCGCATCCCGCCCGCAAGTCCGAGACCGGCCCGCGCGGTTACCTCGAACTGCGTATCGGTGACAGTCTCACCTCGCACGCCGTCGATACTTCGCCGATCGTGCGCGAATCCCTCACCGTCGCAACCGAAGACGAGATCGGGAAGCAGTTCGCCAACTATCCCGCCACCGGCGGCACGGTGATCTGGACCCTGCACGGCCCCGACCACCTGCTCGAACCCGCCCGCGCGGCTGCCCGCGACCACCCCGGATTCACCGTCGGAAAGCAGTGATCCAGCCTCCCTCTACAGTGGCGGGATGAGCGCAGACGCCCGCCTCCTGTTGATCGCCGCCGCGGAACAGCTCGTGGCACAACACGGGTTCTCCGCACTCTCGTTGCGGCAGGTGGGCGTGGTGGCCGGGCAGCGCAACAACTCGGCGGCCCAGTACCACTTCGGCACCAAGGACGGGCTGCTCGAGGCGATCATCACCACCCGTTCCGAGCGCGGTGAGCAGCGCCGCCGCGAGATGCTGGCCGAGCTGGATCCGGAGCAGGTCACCGTCGAGGAGATTCTCACCGCGCTGATCCAGCCCGCCGCCGAAACCCTCGCGACCGCAGGCTATCCCAGTTGGATCGCCCGCTTCACCGACCGCATGATCATCGACCTGAGTCTCGGGCTGATCGAGGCGCGGTGGGCAGCTCATTTCGTGGGTGCGTTGCAGGCCGGGCCGCTGTTGCAACAGGCCCTGCCCGACCACGATCCCGCGCTCATCCGGCAGCGGCTGTCGCTGTTCGTGGTGCTCGCCGCCCGCGCCTTCGCCCACCTGGAGACCCTGCACGATCGCGGCGAGGGGCAGGGGGTGGCGGGCATCCACCGCACCGCCGCCGACCTGATCGCCATGGGTACGGTCCTGCTGGACAGGCCCGACTGACCTAGCGGGGGAACACCCCGAGCAGTCCCGTGTCGGTGCCGAGGTACGCGGATCCGTCGGGTCCGATGGTCATGGCCGAATACGTGCTGTCGAACCCCGGCCCGGTGCCGGTCCTGGTCTTGAACACGGTCTTCCCGGTCGCCGCGTCGATGGCGGTGAAATACCAGGTGCCGAGCCCGACCGGATCGCCCTCGCGGGTGTAGGTGTAGAGCAGCCCGGTCGCGTAGGAGTGCTTGGACACCACCGACGGCACCGAGGCGTCATTGGTCCACGCCACCGAACATCCGCTCCCGTCGGGCGCGATATCGATGCGCGCGACCCCGGACCGGCTGTCCTTGCTACCCCCGTCGACCGCGAGCTGGGTGCCGTAGTTGTTCTCGACGATCAGCCCGTTGTCCACCGACACCAGCGAATTCTCGGTCGCACTCGCATATTTCACCGGTGCGCCGTCCGGCAGCCGGTCCGACGGCGCGTCGAACACGGGCTGCTTGCACACCTGCGCGCCCGTATCCCGGCGGTACACCATCACATTCATGGGATCGGCATTGTCCGTGATGGCCACATACCCGCTGCCGATCACCGCGGGAGTCGTGCCGGTGCCGGTGCTCTGCTGGCCCGGCTTGCGCACGCCGACATTCTCGTAGCCCTGTCGCCACGAAATCGACGGCGCGCCTGCGGCATCGGCCTGGAACCGGTACATGGCCTTGTCCGTGGCGAGGTACACGCCCTGGGTCTCGTCGGCCGCCAGCGAATTGCCGACCGCCTCGCCCTGCAGCGTCGTCGCCTGCACCGCACCGGAATTCGGGTCGATGGTGCCGACCACGGCATCCTGGCTACCCACCTGGGTGCCCGCGAGATTCCCCTTGCCCATGGTGGCGAACCAGATCCGTCCACTCCAGTCGGGCATCACGCCGACGATCTTGTCCGTGGGCGCGAGCACGCTGCTCAGGTCGTAGTCCCGCACCTTGCGGAACCCCGGCTGCGGCCCCGGCACCGCTTCGATCACCTCGACCGACCGGTTGGCTGTCGCCGCCACGATCCGATCCTGATTGTCGATGTACACGTACGACACGGCGGGCACCGGCCCGTTCGGCAGGTCGTACACCGCCTTCGTGGCGAGGGTGTGCGGATCCATCCACACCAGCCAAGCCCGCTGCGGCCCCGCGCATTCCGCGAACATGTTCCCCTTGCTGTCGAACATGGTCGTCATGCACGCCCCGATCGGCGACTCCGGCTTACCCATGTAAACCTGCCGCACATCGAGGTCCCCGCTCCGCGGCCCCGCGTGCGCGACCGAATTGCTCATGTACGAGTCGTCGTGCGCATTGCTCACCGCCCCCGACGACATATACGGATTGACCGGCACCGCATCGTTCTCCGCCCACGCCGGCGCCATCTGCCCCGCCACCGCCAGCGCGACGCCGAGCCCAACCACAACCTGAGTCTTCTGCCTGAACTTCACATCCTCAATTTAAGACGACGTGTCTTAATCCAGTGCTCAGCGCGGTCTAAGGAAGCTCTGAGGAAATTCGTTCAGAACTCGCCAGCAGGAAGGGCCAGGGTGACGGCGGTGTCCGGGAACTGGGGGGCGTCGGCCTTGGACTTGCTGCTCTTGACGATGATCGCGATCACGATGATGACGACGATCAGGACCGTGACGATGGCGGCGATCAGCCAGGCGGTGGTGTTCGAATTCTTTTGCGGGGGATTGTAAGTGGGTGGGGGTGAGGTGCGGGGCGGGTAGGTGGGGGGTGGGGTGTAGGAGGGGGTCGAGACCTGCTGGCTGGGGTAGTTCGGCGCGGAGGTCTGCGGGGTGGCGTAGGTGGGGACCGGGNTCGAGACCTGCTGGCTGGGGTAGTTCGGCGCGGAGGTCTGCGGGGTGGCGTAGGTGGGGACCGGGTTGGTGTAGGCCGGGCCGGGGCCTACCAGAGGGCGGGGCGTGGAGGGGGTGGGTGCGGGCGGGCGCGGGATCGGCTGCTGCTGGAGATTCGGCTGTTGCTGGATGACCGGCTGCGGGCGGATCGGGGTCGGGGGGCGCGGGGTGACCACCGGCTGGGGGTGGGCGGGCGTCGGCGGGCGCGGGGGAGCCACGGGCGCCGACAGGGCGCGTTCGGCGGCGGTGGCGAATTCGACGCAGGAGCGGAAGCGTTCGGCGGGGCGCTTGGCCAGTGCCCTGGTCAGGACCGCGTCGATGCTGGGCGGCAGGGCCTGGCGGCGGGGGCTGGCCGGGGGCGGGGGCTGCTGGAGGTGGCCGCGGATGACCGCGGCGGGGCTGGTGCCCTCGAACGGGACTACGCCGGTGAGCAATTGGAACAGCGTGCAGGCCAGCGAGTACTGATCGGAGCGGCCGTCGAGGGTGGCGCCGGTGAGCTGCTCGGGGGAGGCGTAGGCGAGGGTGGCGGTGACCGTGCCGGTCTGGGTGAGGTGGCCGGTGTCGTCACGCAGGCGGGCGATGCCGAAGTCGGTGAGGTAGACCCGTTCGGCCGCGCCGGTTTTGGAGGAGGAGCGGGCCAGCAGAATATTGGCGGGCTTCACATCCCGGTGCAGCACATTGAGCCCGTGTGCGTAGTCGAGCGCCTTGGCGGTCTCGGCGATGATCTGCACCGCCCGCTGCGGGGGCAGCGAACCCGGGCTGATCGAGGAGGCGTTCACGCCGTCGATGAACTGCATGGAGATCCACAGCTGCTCGCCCTCGTCACCGCGGTCGTAGACGGTGACGATATTCGGGTGGTCGAGCCGGGCGACGAGATCCGCCTCGCGGATGAAGCGGGCGCGAATCTCGTCGTCGGAGAACATCTCCTGATTGAGCAGCTTGAGCGCGGTCATCCGCGGCAGACGCGGATGCTTGGCCAGGTAAACCGAGCCCATGCCACCCCGGCCGAGCTCGCGTTCGATGACGTAACCGGCGAACACATCACCAGAGCGCAAAATCGTGCACCCGCTTCCCGAAACCAAATCTGCCACGAGACCAAATCCGCTGGCAGCCTATCAGCGTTGGCCGACGCTCAATTGTCGCTGACTTGGCGTTACCTTGCGCTGCGATACCGAACTACCCGGCGTTGCGATGCGCCCAAGCCTGCACGTCACCGCGATCCAGTGCCACCGCGAGCAGGTCCGGGAAGCGGTCGGGAGTGCACGCGAAGGCGGGCACGCCCAGGGCGGTCAGCGCGGCCGCGTTGTCGCGGTCGTAGGCCGGTGCCCCGTCGTCGGACAGCGCCAGCAGCACCACCACCTGCACGCCCGCCTCCTTCATGGACCGGATGCGCCGCAACATCTCCGCGCGCACCCCGCCCTCGTACAGATCCGAGATCAGCACGAACAGCGAGTCCGCCGGGCGGGTGATGAGCGACTGTGAATAGGCGATGGCACGATTGATGTCGGTGCCGCCGCCCAGCTGGGTGCCGAAGAGCACCTCCACCGGATCCGTCAGTTTCTCGGTGAGATCCACGACGGCGGTGTCGAATACCACCAGCGAGGTGCGCAGCGATCGCATGGACGCCAGCACCGCACCGAACACCGAGGCGTAAACCACGCTGGACGCCATCGACCCGGACTGGTCGATCGCCAGCACCACATCGCGTTTCACCGCCTGTGCCTTGCGCCCGTACCCGACCAGCCGCTCCGGCACCACCGTCCGATGCTCCGGCAGATAGTTCGCCAGGTTCTTGCGAATCGTGCGGTCCCAGTCGATGTCTCGCAGTTTCGGCCGCGACACCCGCGCCGCGCGGTTCAATGCCCCGCCCACCGCCGCCACCGTCTGCGCCGCGATCCGCCGCTCGATCTCCTTGACCACCTTCTCCACCACCATGCGCGCGGTGGCCTTGGTGGTCTCGGGCATCACCCGATTGAGGCTCAGCAGCGTGCCGACCAGATGCACGTCCGGCTCGACCGCCTCCAGCAGTTCGGGTTCGAGCAGCAGTTCGGTGAGGTTGAGCCGATCCACCGCATCGCGCTGCATCACCTCCACCACCGTCGATGGGAAATAATGCCGAATGTCGCCGAGCCACCGCGACACCTGCGGCGCGGACCCGCCGAGCCCACCGGAGCGCCGCCCGGATCCGCCCGGCCCGCCGGAGTCGTAGAGCGCGCCCAGCGCCCGATCCATGGCCTGATCGTCGGCATTGCCGAGTCCGCCCCCACCGAGCCCCTCCTCGCCCGCGCTGCCGAGTACCAGCCGCCAGCGCCGGGCCTGACTGTCCGCTACTTCACTCATACCGAAACCCCCAGAATCTCGAGCGCGGCGGTCAGTGCCACGGTGCCGCGGTTGCTGTCGTAATCGGTGCGACGGGTGCTCGCCGCCGTCGGCGCCCCGTGCCGCACCGCCTGCCCGATGGCCTGCCGTTCGCCGGATTCGAACGCGCCGAACGTCCGCCGCAGCAACGGCAGCGTCGCCACGAACTGTGCCTCGTCCAGCCCGCACAGCCAGTCGTCGATGAGCGCCAACAGGTTTCGGTCGTGCACCAGCAGCAGCCCGCGCCCGCCCAGGAACCCGTCGATCCAGGCCGCCTTGTCGGGAGCCGTGCGGCCCACCGACAAGGCCGCCGAGAGTCGCCGCCCCGATTCCTCGCCGTCGATGCGCTCGGCGTCGCAGAGCAGGCGCACGGCCCGCCCCACGATCCCGCCGTTCACATCGTCACGATCGGCGAGCGTGGCCAAGGTGGACAGCCAAGTCCCCGTGGCCCATTCGTTGTCGCGCGCGGACAACGCCAGATGCACCGCATCGAGTTGCGCCCGCAGGGCCGCCGCCGCGTCATTGTCCAAACCTGTGACCGCCCCGGGCAATCCGGCGCAACTGCGGATCAGCAGACTGTCGGCCACCCTGGTCAGCGCGGCGGAGTCGGTACCACGCACATCGCCGTAGCGCGCAATCCGCAGCAGCCCGGGTAGTGCCGACAACAGGTGCGTCACATCGTGATCCAGTGCCGCCACCGATTCCAGCCGCGCGATCAGCCCGTCGGTGGCCCCGCCGAGATCGGCCAGCAATGCCTCCTCGAGCGCGTTCGCCACCTTGCCGACCGTCGCCTCCGGATCTGCGGCGAGCTCGAGAATCTTCGCCTCGGCCGCCGAGCGCAAGGTCGTCCCCCAGCGCGACGCCTCGACGATCGAGATCGAAAGCTCCGGCCGCCACCGCAGCGTCCAGGTCTCCCGGAAGGTGCCGGTATTGCGCACCTGGCTGTCGGTCAGCCGCCCCCACCCGATCCCCAGCAGCCGAAGCCGGTGCAGCAGGCGCGATCTCGCCAGCCCGCCGTCGGTGCGCAGATCCAGGTCCAAGGTCTTCTCGAGCGCCTGCTGCTTGAGCCGCAGCGTCTTGATCTGCGCCCGCAGATCCGCCTCCAACGGCACCGTCGGCGTGCCGTCGGGCACCGTCCCCAGCGCCTCGCCCACCACCAGTTCGGTGCTGACCAACCGCAGCATGGTCTCGTCCCCGTCGCACAGCACCGCCCGGGTGGCCTCGGTGACCTCCGACAGCCCGGCCAGCGGCCGCCCCCGCAATGTCGCGAGAGTGTCTGCCAGCCGCACGGATTCGATGATGTGCGCACTGGAGACCGGCAGATCATGAGCCCGTAGCGTCCCCGCCACCTTGGTCAGCCAGCGCGCGATCGGCTGCTCGGTTTCGGTGAACAGATGGTGATACCAGCCGGGCGAGGTGACCCCGGCCCCGTACCCGGACGAGCTCGCCAACCGTGAATGCGTCCACGGCACCCAGGTCAGCGTCGCCTTGGCCTTGGGCATGCCCTTGAGCAGCCGGGCGTCGGCCGCCGCCGGACCCAGTTTGCCCTCCAGCGCCGGCGCATGCCACGCGCCGCACACCACGGCCAGCCGTTTCGCGCCGTCCTTCAAGGACTTCCGCATCACCTGCCGCATCTGCGCCTCGCGCCGCAACGTGTGCGCATCCACGGTGATCCGCGCCGACTCGACCGAGAACGGCTCCTCGCTCTCCGCTGTCCCGGACCCCTCCACCGGGACAACGGATTCGGACGTCTCGGCGTGCTCGCGCAGCGCACCCATGGCCTCGTTGACCGCCGCGAAAATATCGGCGTCCGAGGACGATTCGACAATCGCATCCCACCAGCGCTCGGCATCGTCGTATCCGGCCGCCGCGGCCAGGATGCCCAGTGGATCGGTCCGATCGCCCGGCTCGTCCTCGACGGCCAGCGCGACCGCCGCGGGCAGATCACAGAACCCCACGGACACACCGTTTTCCGTCGCGTACCGCATCGCCACCCACTCGGGGGAGAAGGCCGCGAACGGCCAGAACGCGGCCTTGGCGGGCACGTCGGGCTGGTAGGCGAGCAGGGCGACCGGCGGCTCCATCCCCTCGGCCGCCAGGTATCCGACCAGCGGATCGGCGTCGGCCGGACCCTCGATCAGAATGGCGTCGGGCCGGAACCGCTGCAGCGCCAGCCGCAGCGACCGTGCCGAACCGGGCCCGTGATGGCGGATCCCGAATACCCGGGTCTCGGCTGCCGCCGTGGTCTCGGCGGCTATCTCCGCCTCGGCAGTGACGGTCATTCGTGCACCTCGCGGCAGGCCCGGTAGAAGTCGGCCCATTCGGGCCGCTGGCGCACCACGGCCTCCAGGTACTCCGTCCACACCACCTGGTCGGCGACCGGATCCTTGACGATCGCGCCCAGCACCGCACCCGCGATATCGGTGGGCCGCAGCACCCCGTCACCGAAGTGCGCCGCCAGCGCGATGCCATTGGTGATGACCGAGATCGCCTCGGCGGTCGACAGCGTGCCCGACGGCGACTTGAGCTTGGTGCGACCGTCCTCGGTCATGCCCGAGCGCAGCTCCCGGAACACCCGCACCACCCGGCGGATCTCCTCGGCGGCGGCGGGCACCGTCGGCAATTCCAGTGCGACGCCGAGCTGTTCGACGCGCCGGGTCACGATGGAGACCTCTTCGTCCTCCCCGGCCGGCAGCGGCAGCACCACGGTGTTGAATCGGCGGCGCAGCGCGGAGGACAGCTCGTTGACGCCGCGGTCGCGGTCATTGGCGGTGGCGATCACGTTGAAGCCCTTGGCCGCCTGCACCTCCATGCCCAGTTCCGGCACCGGCAGCGTCTTCTCCGACAGCACCGTGATGAGCGCGTCCTGTACATCCGACGGGATGCGGGTGAGCTCCTCGAGCCGGGCGATGGACCCGGCCTTCATGGCGGTCATGATGGGGGAGGGCACCAGTGCCGCCTCGCTCGGACCCTCGGCCAGCAGCCGGGCGTAGTTCCAGCCGTAGCGGATGGCCTCCTCCGCGGTGCCGGACGTGCCCTGTACCAGCAGCGTGGAATGCCCGGCGATGGCGGCCGAAAGATGTTCCGACACCCAGGTTTTCGCGGTGCCGGGCACGCCGATCAGCAGCAGTGCGCGATCGGTGGCCAGGGTCGCGACCGCGACCTCCATCAGCCGTCGCGGCCCCACGTACTTGGGTGAGATGACGGTCCCGTCGCTCAGCGTGCCACCCAGCAGATAGGTGACCACCGCCCACGGCGACAGCTTCCAGGAGGGCGGACGCGGCCGATCGTCGGCGGCGGCCAGCACCTTCAGTTCGTCGGCGAAGGCCTGTTCGGCGTGCGGGCGCAGCAGGGCGTCCCGTTCCTGAGTCATGGTCACTGCAACTCCTCGAGCATCGTCTTGCGTTCAATGAGGTCATGCGAGAGCTGGTCGAAGGCCTGCTCCCAGTAGGCATCCGCGCATTGCCGGGCGATGGCGGCCACCGCCGGGGCCACCCCGACCGGGAAGTGGGTGGACGCCGCGCGGAACAGCGTCCGATACGAGCCGGGCACCAGGCTCGGCGCGCCGGGCCGCTCGGCGGACAGTTGCGCGCGTTCCAGCAGCAGCCGCAGCACATGCTCGGCCATCGGTCCGGGCCACGGATGCGGCATGGCGCGCAACAGGGATTCGATCTCGGCCAGCCAGCTGGAATCCAGGCCGCGCAGGTGCCGGATCTGCGCGTCCTCCGGTTGCAGCGCGAACAGCTCGCGCAGTTTCTCGGTGTCGGCGTCGCGGGCGTTGGTGCCGGACACGGCCCCGAACAGTGCCGCCGCCCACTCCGAATCGTGTTGTGCCAGTGCCGCATCCGTCCAGCCTGCGAACATCGGCCCGCGCACGTTCTGGGCCATGGACACCCGCACGGCCTCCTCGGGGGAACCGAGCACCCGCGTCCAATGCGACAGCGGCGTACCCGCCACCACCCGATGCAGCCATTCGGTTGCCAGATCCGGTGCGCCGTCGGCGCGATAGGCGGTGTACCCGAACGAATCTCCGACACCGTCGCGTCTGGCCGCGTCGTCGAGCACTCCCGGCCCGGTGGTCACCAGTTGCGGTCGGGTCAGATGCTGTCCGAAGTTCAGCCACGCCCCGGCCCGTTCCCGCATGCGCTGCGCGAAGGCCGAATCCGGGAGCCGTCCCAGTAGATCCGCCGCCAGCCGCCGCACCTCGGCCCGTCGATCGTCGAGCGCGGCCTCCAGCAGCGCCTCGTCCTCGATCGAGAGCCCGTCGGAGAGCACGGCCAGCAATTCGGCCTTGCCCGGCCCGGATTCCGTGCCCCAGGACCCGGCCAGCGCCGCCCGCGCGGCCGCCGGATCCCGATGCCGAAGCTGCGTGAGCCAGCTGCGCCGCTCCGCGGCCCGGCCGTGCGACCACACCTGCTCGTCCTCGGCGGCCGCGCGCACCAGCGACCGCCAGCCCGGATGCTGCGCGGCCAGCCACCGCCCCCGCGCCCCGGCCAGCCGCAGCAGTGGTTCCCGATGCGGGGCAAGCGCTTTCGCCCGATCCAGGAGGAAGCTGACCAGTCCGTCGGAAGCCCGGAAATCGCGCGGCCCCACCAGCAGGAACCACTCGTCGAGGAACGGCGAGTTGTCGCGCAGCAGGTCACCCAGGCGCGCGCCCGCGGCGGCGGGCAGCAACGGCCGCTCGTCATCGGTCGCGGTCGCGCCACTCTCCGTGGTCGCCGCGATCACCCCACCGCGTGCGAAACAGTCCTGTAGCGCAGCCGATTCCAGCAGTGCGGCGGCCGAATCCGCGCCCAGCCGCGCCGCCGCTGCCGCCACCGGAGCGGCCAGCCCCGCCGGATCGGCCTGCCGCCGTGCCGTCCCCACCAGCGCCGCCGACACCAACTCGGTGCTCGCCCCGTCCTCGATGCCGCCGCGCACCGGAATCGAATTCCCCGCCGCCACACCGACATCCACCATGTTCCCGGCCGCGAGGGCGGCGACCGGCACCAGCCCGTCCACCGTCCATTCGCCGATCACGGTGAGCGGATGTCCGCCCGACAGTCCGAGCAGCCGCCACGGTTCCCCCTCGGCGACCGACACCGGCAGGGCGTCCCCACCGGATTCCAGGATGTACCAGCCATTTTCGCTGCGCACGGGGACGACATCGGCCAGCAGCATTGGCCACGACCGCAGGAAGGGATCGGCGCCGAGCGCCGCGGCCTGCTGCTCCAGCGCTGAAGCGACGCTGCCCTGCGAGAGCAGCGGGATCGTGGTGAAGGGCTCCGGAATGTCCTCGTGGCGAGCACCCCACATGGCTCGCAAGGGTGCGGCGCCGGGATAGAAATGCACGCTGGCATCCACTTGGAACCCGGGTGCCGGAGTGTCGTTGGGGAACGCGGGGCTGCCGTAGTGGTGGTCCACCAGCAGCGCCCAGCGCCCGGAAGTCCTGCCGCGCAACCATACTCGGCGGGTGTACAGGTTGTCCTCGGCGGTGGTCCGCACCCCGAGTACCAGCCAGCGATCCCGCACGGCGGGCTCGGCGCGCACGCTCTCGGCGGGCGTCGGATACCCGATGTGCGTCCGCACGCTCGCCTGCAACCCGGGCGAGAGCGTGTCGAGCCGAGCGTGCGCGGTGGCGAGCAGGTGCAGTCGGGCGTATTCGCGGACCAGTAGCCGCGGCCATTCCGCATGCGTGGTGGCCAGCGGTAACTGACGCAGCGTCGACGCGACGCCCGGAGCCTGGGCATCGACCATGCGCGCGGCCACCGTCTCGAAGGCCCGCATCGACCGGTCGGCCTGCGCCAGCCCCGTCCGAATCTGGTCGGTCAGCCAGGTATCCAGGTCGGCCAGCCCCGCGCTCACCCGCGCCCGCCGCTGATCCGCGGTGGCCGTCGAGCCGCGTGTCGGTGTGGCGTCGGGCGCGGCCTTCTTCGCTGCCCGGGCCGAGCGCCCGCCCAGCCAATCCGCCGCGAAATCCGCGACCGGATCAGCCTCGGCGACCTCCCCGGCGCTCCACGACAGCAACAGCGACAGCGCGTGCTTGCACGGGAACTTGCGACTCGGGCAGGTGCATTTGTAGGCGGGCCCCGACAGATCCACGATGGTCTGATACGGCCTGCTCCCGCTGCCCTGACACAGCCCCCACAGCGCTGTGTCGTGGATCCCCGTGCCGCTCCACTTGCTGCGCAGCTTGCGCGCGGCGGTCAGCGACGCGGCGTCCGGCGCCAGCGAGCCGATGTGATCGGCGGTCCAAGCGATGGTCATTCTTCCCCCTTCCTCGGTTGAGCAAAGTTGTATCGGAAGGCACCGACAGATCCGGCCCGCACCCACAGCACCGAATCGTGATGTGAAAATCGTTCTGCCAGTTGTGGTTCGGGGGATAGCCGTGACATTGCCGCCCTACCCTGAATCGAGGTAACCCCGACGTTGCGCGATCGAAGGAGCCGGCCGTGAACAACCCGCTGAACGTCATTCTCAACGCCCTGAGCCTCGGCTCGTCCTTCGCTCAGAACATTCTCGGCCTCGGCAGCGACGTGCTCGGCCTGTTCCAGCTGTTCCTCTAACCGCCGGTAGGGTCGCGGCATGCCTCGCGTCGCGATCGAATACTGCACCCAATGCCGCTGGCTGCTGCGCGCGAGCTGGATGGCGCAGGAGTTGCTCTCCACCTTCGCCACGGATCTTTCCGAGGTGGCGCTGATCCCGGGGGAGGGCGGGATCTTCCGCATCAGCGTCGACGGCGACCAGATCTGGGAACGCAAGGCCGACGGCGGTTTTCCCGATATCGCGGTGCTCAAGCAGCGCGTGCGGGACCGCGTGGCCCCGGACAGGTCGCTGGGCCACGCGGACAAGAAGACGGACTAGCCGCAGCAGCCGCCACCGCAGCAACCGCCGCCGGACGGGGCGGGCGCGGCCACGGGGGCGGATCCGGCGCGGCCGACCGTCCCGAAGGTGGTCAGCAGCTTGACCGTGTCGTCGTGCCCGGCCGGGCAGGACGCGGGGGCCGACGACTCGGCCATCGGTCGGTTCATTTCGAAGGTATCCCCACACTCGCGGCAGCGATACGCGTAACTCGGCACGCCGACAGCCTAATCGACGTGTCGGGCCGACTCGGTACGCTCGATTTACGGGGTACGAGGAGGTGGCTGGTGAGCACGCAGATCTTCGACACAGTGTCGGAAGGCGCCGGCGCACCGCTGGCACGGACGGCCAGCGGTGAGATTTCGGGTTCGCGCGAGGGTCGGATCGCGGTCTGGCGCGGCATCCCCTATGCCGCCAGCACGGCCGGGCCCAACCGCTTCCGGCTGCCGCAACCCCCGCAACCGTGGACCGGGATCCGCGCCTGCACCAGCTTCGGTGACGTCGCCCCGCAATCGCCCGGCTTCGTCCCCGTGGACGGCAGCCTGCGCATGGGCGAAGACTGCCTGTGGCTCAATGTGTGGGCCCCCGCCGAACCGCAGGACGACCACCGCCCGGTCCTGGTCTGGGTGCACGGCGGCGCCTACTGCCTGGGCACCGCCGCCCAGGCCATCTACGACGGCAAACGCCTGGCCGAGACCGGCGACGTGATCGTGGTCACCGTCAACTACCGGCTGGGCGCGCTGGGCTTCCTGGACCTGTCCTCGCTCGGCGACGAATTCACCCCGAATCTGGGCCTGCACGACCAGATCGCCGCGCTGCGCTGGGTGCGCGACAATATCGCGGCCTTCGGCGGCGACCCGGGCAATGTCACCCTCTTCGGCGAATCCTCCGGCGCGGGCTGCGTGACCGCGCTGCTCACCTCACCGTTGTCGGCGGGCCTGTTCCATCGCGCCATCGCCCAATCCCCGCCCGCCACCACGGTTTTCGGCCCCGAACGCGCCGCCGTCGTGGCCAAGCGCTACCTGGAACTGCTGGACATCACCGCCGATCAGGCCACCGAGCTGCTGACCATGCCGATGGAACGCATCATCACCGCCGCGGGCACCCTGCTCGACGAGGTGCCGCTGCGCGAACCCGGCCGCCTGGCCGCCGCGCCCGTGGTGGACGGCAATCTGCTGCCCGCCTACCCGAGTGAGCGCTTCCAGCAGGGCCGTTCGCACCGGGTGCCGCTGCTCATCGGCACCAACAAGGACGAGGCGTCGCTGTTCCGGCTGTTCCGCTCGCCCATCATGCCGGTCACCCCGGACGCGGTGAACGCCATGCTGCGCGGGGTGGCCGCCGACCATCCCGGCCTGTCGCCGGAACGCCTGGCCGAGATCGCCTCGGCCTACGAATCCAGCACGCCGCGCGGCGCGCTCACCATGTCCACCGACGCCGCCTTCCGCATGCCCGCGCACTGGGTCGCCGACGCCCACTCCGCACACTCGCCGACCTGGATGTACCGCTTCGACCACGCCACCCCGATGCTCAAGGCGGCCCGCGTCGGCGCCGGGCACGCCACCGAATTGCCCTATGTCTTCGGCAATTTCGGCTCCTTCGACTACGACCCGACCTTCTGGCTGGGCGGCCGCAAGGCGGCGCAGGATGTGTCGGGCCGCATGATGCGCCGCTGGTTGGCCTTCGCGGGCTACGGCGTACCCGCCGCGATCGACGGGTCCAAGCACTGGCCGCCCTACAGTGCCGCGACCCGGCGCACCCTGGTCATCGACACCGTGGACCGGGTCATCGACGATCCCGACAAGGACCGCAACACCATCTGGGGTGACGACGTCGTCGGCTTCTACTGAGCGGCAACGGTTGCGCGATGCCCCAGCCGGGCGGGCATGTGCGCGTACCCGTGCAGGGTGTAGAGCGGACGGCGCCGCGGTTCCCCGTCCAGCGTCAGATCGGGGAAGTTGTCGAACAGCGACCGCAGCGCGTACGTGCCCTCCATCCGGGCCAGGCTCGCACCCAGACAGGTGTGGATACCGCTCGAGAACGTCAGGTGCTCACGGGCATTCGAGCGCGTGATGTCGAACCGATTGGGATCGGTGAACTTGGCCGGATCGCGATTGGCTCCCGATAGCGACATCACCACCACCGTGCCCGCCGGCACCGTGAACTCACCGACCTCGGCGTCGGCCAACGCGAGTCGCGCGGTCATGGTGACCGGCGGGTCGAAGCGCAGGATCTCGTCCACCGCCTGCCCCCACAACTCCGGATCCTCCCGCAGTTTCGCCAATTGCTCAGGGTGCGAAAGCAATTGGACGACGCCGTTGCCGATCAGATTGACGGTCGTCTCGAAGCCCGCGCCCATCAGCAGGCTCGCGGTGGCCTTCAACTCGCGATCGTCCAGATCGCCCGCGGTGACCAGGCTGCTGAGAATGTCTTCGCCCGGCTCCCGGCGCAACCGGGCCAGATGCTCGTCGAGATAGCCGTCCATGACGCCCATGGCGAGATAGGCGTCACGCCAGGTCCGCCAGGAGATGCCGATATCCAGCAGCGGACTGCCCGCGTCACCCCAGGCCAGGAACTCGTCGCGCTTCTCCTGGGGGAAACCCAGCATCTCGGCGATGATGGCGATCGGCACCTGCTGGGCGAAACCCGCGATCAGATCCGCCGACCCGCCCGGCGGCAGCGCGTCGAGCAGTTCGGCGGTCACCGATTCGATCCGATCCCGCAACCGCCCGATGGCGCGCGGCGTGAAGGCCGCCGACACCGACTTGCGCAGCCGGGTGTGCTCGGGCGGATCGACCATGAGCATGGACGGCGGCTCCACCGGATTGGGCGGCGTCTGCACCGTCTTCAAACGGTTGCGCAGCCACTTCGGCATGTCCATGCCGTCGGGCCCGAAAGTGCCGAATCGGCTGTCGCGCAGGATGGCCCGGGTGAACTCGTAGTCGGCGGTGACCGTCCAATACGACTTCGGAAGTAGCCGCCCGCGCTGCCGAATCTGCTCGATGCTCGGGTACGGATCCCGTAGCGCGGCCTGCGTGGTGATCAATCGCGCGAACGGATCGTGGCGAGCCTGTAGTCGCAGCGCGTAGCGTGCCCCACCCTGTTCGACCACCCAGCGTGCCCAATACCGTGGACTCATCATCGCGGGACTCCCTCGTCGTCGGATGATTCCACGGTACGGAAACCGTTGGCCAGGAAAAACATCCTGCGGAGGGAACTGATTCTCCTACCCCGGTAGGAGTCACGGGCGCTGAATCGTCACCCTTTCGCTGGCCACCCGGCGCTCCCGTGCCGTCGGATCGGGATTGGCGACCTGCACCAGCGACGCCCCCGCCGCCAGCACCGCCACGAATCCGTCGATCAGCTCGGCCGGGGTGTCCCACGACCCGCTCGACAGCACCCGGTCCTCGCCGGTGAACCCTTGCCGCGCCGCCGATTTCCGCGCCTGCTCGAGCACCTCCGACACCGACGTGCCATCCAGCGCGCACCCGATTCCGCCCGGCCGGAACTGGTCGCCGTGCACGCGCACCGAGGTCGCGTAGTCGGTGACGCCGATCGGCAGATTCTTGACCGGCATGCCCATCGGATCCAGCGACAGCGCCGCCACCTCCGCGATAGCGCTCGCCTCATCGATGCGGTCCGCGGTCACCAGCGCCAACTCCGCGTCCGGGTCGGCGTGCAGCACCACTTCGGTACCGGCCCACCAGCAGCCCAGCAGCACGGCCGCGGTCTGCCAGTGCGCCGGAAGCAGCACGGCGACGCGGGCTCCCGCGCTCAGCCCGAATTCGTCGCGAATCATATTGGCGGTCTTGGCCGCCCAGTTGGCCAGCGTCAGCGCTGATAGTTCGATGCGCGCGCCGGTGGCGTCGTCGTAGAAGGTGATGCGCGGGCCCGCGGGGTCGCGGGCGAGGATGGGGTCGAGTACCGCTTCGGTGAGGGTCTCGTTCAGTTCACGCATTTCGGTCCGTTCGTGCCGGCATCGATGGGTGGGGCGGGGGGCACCGGCGTCGCGGTCGTACTCCCTCCGGAGAAGTCGATCCCGCCACTGCCGGTCGCCGAACCCGGACCAGCGTAGTCACTCGCCAGCACCACGCGGACGGTGCCCGCCGGAAGTCCCGTCTCACCGATCACCGGTAGCCCGCCCAGTGCCGCCGCCACCGCCCGCGCCTTCGGATCCCCGCCCGAGGCGGCCAGCACCCGGCTGCTCTGGATCGGTCCGCCGATCCAGTTGTCCACCGTCCCGGTCCGGAATCCCTTGGCCGCCAGCGCCTGTGCCGCCTGCCCGGCCAGCCCGCCGGTGCCCGAGGCGTTGTAGACGTCGACGCTGATGGTGGACGGGTCGATGCCGCCGTCCCCCTCATCGCCCCCGCCCACCGTCTTGGCCACGAACTTCTGCACCGCGGGCGGATCCACCCGGACCACGGATTCGCCGTTGTCGGTCCAGCCGTTGAGGTCCTTGACCGGAATGGTCGCGAACTTCACCTGGCCGCCGGACAGGTCCTGCAGCTGATGCAGGAAGCCCACCACATCCCAGCCGTCGTCGAGCACCACCGTGCGGCCCACCGCATTGCTGAGGTCCTGCAGCCGCGAGGGGCTGGTCAGCATCTTGGCGCTGAGCACCTGATGCACCAGCTGCGCCATGTACACCTGCTGGCGCACGATCCGGTCCAGGTCGCCGCGCGGCAGCTCGTGCCGTTGGCGCACGAAGCTCAAAGCCTGTGCGCCATTGAGCTTCTGCGGTCCGGCCGGGAAGTCGGCACCCGAAAGCGGTTCGTCCACCGCATTGTTCAGGCATACGTCGACCCCGCCCACGGCATCGGTGAGCAGCACGAAACCCAGCAGCCCGACCTCGGCGTAATGGTCGACGGTGATCCCGGTGAGGTTGGCCACCGTCTTGACCAGCGCCTGCCGCCCGGCTTGGGTCGAGCGCCGGTCCGCCTCGGCGGCGGCGACGCCCTGATCGACCAGCTTCTGCTGCAGTAGCGCCTTGGTCACGCCGTAGGCCGAGTTGATCTTTCCCATGCCGATGCCCGGAATATCCACATACGAGTCGCGCGGGATGGAGATGGCCGTCGCCGAACTGCCGTCGTTGGGCACCCGGATGAGCACGATGGTGTCGGTATTGAGCCCGCCCTCGCCGTCGTCCCCCGCGTGCAGCATGGCCAATTCGTCCGCGGTGAGCGGATTTCCGTGCGCATCGGTGCGGGCGTCGATGCCGACCATCAGGATGTCGGTCGCGCCGTCGGCATTGTCGCCGCCGAGCCCCAGATTTCCGATCCGCTCGATGCTCGACACCAGTTGATCCACGCTGTGCCAACCCAGTCCGGTCACCACCAGCACCAGCACCGCGATCGCCGCGGTCAGCACGCGGCCCGGCGTCACCGGGCGGCGGCGCGATGCGAATGGCATGGATGCCCAGGAACTCTCTGGCAACCGGATGGTCCTTTCGAAAGCGTGGGAATCCCCCGATATGCAGGCTAGTAGCGGTAACCAAAATGTTGCAGTATCGGCGGATCCGGTGAGTCGTGGGGGTACATGGGAAACTTGCGGCCGTGACTGGCACCAGGCTGCTGATAACGGGCGCACGCGGGCAGTTGGGGCGGGCGCTACAGACCCTCGCGCCGCACGCGCGTGGCCTTGCCCACACCGATCTCGACATCTGCGACCCCGACGCGGTGCGCAAGGTGGTGAACGCGGGCGACATTCTGATCAACTGCGCGGCGTACACCGCCGTGGACAAGGCCGAAACCGACGAGGCCGCCGCCTATGCCGTGAATGCCACGGGACCCGCCGTGCTGGCGCGGGTCTGCACCGAAACCGGCGCCCGCCTCATCCACGTCTCCACCGACTACGTCTTCCCCGGAACCGGTACCCACCCGTACGAACCGGACGATCCGACCGGGCCCGCCACCGTCTACGGCCGCTCGAAACTTGCTGGGGAACAAGCGGTTGCGGAGTTCGCCCCCGACGCGCACATCGTCCGCACCGCCTGGGTCTACACCGGCCAGGGCACCGATTTCGTCGCCACCATGCGCCGCCTCGAGCGCGAACGCGACACCCTCACCGTCGTGAACGACCAGCTCGGCTCGCCCACCTACGCCCCCGATCTGGCGGCGGGTCTGCTGGAACTGGCCGCCACCCCGGCCGCCCCGCGAATCCTGCACGCCACCAATGCCGGTCAAGCCACCTGGTTCGATCTCGCGCAGGCCGTCTTCAGCGGCCTGGGCGCCGATCCCGCCCGCGTCCTGCCCTGCGGCACCGAGGAATTCCCGAGACCCGCTCCGCGCCCGGCATATTCGGTCCTTTCGGGCAATTCGTGGGCCGCGGCGGGCCTGTCGCCGCTGCGGCACTGGAAGCTGGCACTGAACGACGCACTGGCCGCCATCTCCGACTATCCTGGGCCCCCGTGAGCCCCTCGGATTCTGTCGGACAGCCCCCCGCCGCGGCGAAAAAACCGCAGCTGGCAGTCGTCACGGTGACCTACTCGCCCGGCGAGCACCTGGAACACTTCATCAGCACGCTGACCACCGCCACCGGTGAGAAGCCGCAGGTCATCCTGGCCGACAACGGCTCGGTCGACGGCACCCCGGAACTGGCGGCCGAAGCCAACGCCCACGTGCGGCTGCTGCGCACCGGCGGCAATATCGGCTACGGCGGCGCCATCAATCGTGCGGTGGCCGAGATCGACCCGGACATCGAATTCATCGTCATCGCCAACCCGGACATTCGCTGGGGCACCGACTCCATCGACGAACTGCTGGCCGCGGCGCGCCGCTGGCCACGCGCCGGTGCGGTGGGCCCGATGGTGCTCGAGCCGGACGGCAGCACCTACCCGTCCGCGCGCTCGGTACCCGGCATCGCCGATGGTGCCGGACACGCCATCCTGGGCAGCATCTGGCCGGGCAACCCGTGGACGCAGCGCTACCGGCAGGACAACGCCGCGCCCTCCGAACGTTCGGTGGGCTGGCTGTCCGGCTCCTGCCTGCTGGTACGCCGCGCCGCCTTCGATTCCATCGACGGTTTCGACTCCCGGTACTTCATGTACATGGAGGATGTCGACTTCGGTGACCGGATGGGCCGGGCGGGCTGGCACAATGTTTTCGTGCCGTCCGCGGAGGTCACGCACGCCAAGGGGCACGCCGCGGGTCGCCACCCGGAAACCATGCTGCCGGCGCACCACGCCAGCGCCTACCGTTTCCAGGCCGACCGGCATCCGCATTGGTGGCAGGCTCCGCTTCGGGTCGCGCTCAAGGCTGGACTTGCGATTCGTTGCAGGCTTGCGGTTCGATCCGCTCTGCGCGAACGCGATCGAAACGGCACCGTTTAAAACGAGGCCGTTTAATATCGCTGGCGCGCATTCCTGACAACCTGACACAGGGGAGAAAATGGCGAACAGCGGTAGTACCGCCGGGTCTACGGACGCGGTGATCCTGGTCGGGGGCCAGGGCACCCGACTGCGTCCGTTGACCTTGTCCGCCCCCAAGCCGATGTTGCCGACGGCCGGACTGCCGTTCCTGCAGCACCTGCTGGCCCGCATCGCCGATGCCGGCATCACGCACGTGGTGCTCGGCACCTCCTACAAGGCGGAGGTGTTCGAAGAACACTTCGGCGACGGCTCGGACCTGGGCCTCGAGCTCGAATACGTCACCGAGAGCGAAGCCCTCGGCACCGGCGGCGGCATCCGCAACGTGCTGCCCAAGCTGCGCGCGGACACCGTCATGGTGTTCAACGGCGACGTGCTCGGCGGCACCGATCTGGGTGGCGTGCTCGACACCCACCACGAGTCGGGTGCGGACGTGACCCTGCACCTGGTGCGGGTGAGCGATCCGCGCGCCTTCGGCTGCGTCCCCACCGACGCCAACGGCCGGGTCACCGCGTTCCTGGAGAAGACCCAGGATCCGCCGACCGACCAGATCAATGCGGGCTGCTACGTCTTCCGGCGCGAGTACATCGAGAAGATCCCGGCGGGCCGACCGGTCTCGGTCGAGCGGGAGACCTTCCCGTCGCTGCTTGCCGAGGGCGCGCACATCCAGGGCCACGTCGACACCTCGTACTGGCGTGACATGGGCACCCCGGAGGACTTCGTGCGCGGCTCGGCGGATCTGGTCCGCGGCATCGCGCCTTCCCCGGCTCTGCCGGGCCAGCGCGGTGAATCCCTGGTCCACCCGGGCGCGGGCGTCGCCCCGGGCGCGCTGCTGATCGGCGGCACCGTTGTCGGCCGGGGTGCGGAAGTGGGCGCGGGCGCTCGCCTCGACGGCGC
Organism: Nocardia heshunensis; assembly: GCF_054782115.1. Classification (NCBI taxonomy): domain Bacteria; kingdom Bacillati; phylum Actinomycetota; class Actinomycetes; order Mycobacteriales; family Nocardiaceae; genus Nocardia; species Nocardia heshunensis. The sequence continues at coordinate 514,619 of NZ_BAAGTC010000002.1, forward strand.
GATCCTGTTCGACGGGGCGCGGGTGGAAGCCGGTGCCACCGTGGAGCGTTCGATCATCGGCTTCGGTGCTCGAATCGGTCCGCGGGCCCTGGTCCGTGATGCCGTGATCGGTGACGGCGCGAATGTCGGTGCGCGTTGCGAACTACTACGTGGTGCTCGGATCTGGCCGGGTGTCGACATCCCGGACGGCGGCATCCGCTTCTCGACCGACGTCTGACATCCGAAGACGAATCGGGGCCGATCCCTGCGGATCGGCCCCGATTTCGTTGTGCGGCAGGCTCGGTGGGCGAGACCGCTCAGCGCTCCCACTTGCCGGGATTGAGATGGAACTGCGCCAGCGCGGTCGCGTGGCCGTGGCCCATCTCCTGTTCCGTCTTCAGCCAGTTCACCAGGTCTTTCTGTCCGGTGAGGCCGGTCTCGGTCATGGCGGCGAACCATTCGTCCACGGTACGACCGTATTTCGCCTCGATCGACGGGAAGTACGAAGCGGGGCCGTGCGGTTTGGTGGTCGCCATGTCTGTCTCCTTCGCGCTGTGGTGTCGAGGGATTGGACGGTACGGCGCGCGCGAATTCATCGCCGTGTGACGCGGGTCATGCTGCGACGGCACGGGTTTCGGGGCGGCCCTCCTTGACCAGCAGCAGACCGGTCGCGGCGACCAGGGCGGCGGTCACGCCGTGCACACCGAAGGCCGTCGCCGTCGAGCCGTCGTGGCGCAGGACGGTGAGCATGTCGCCGGTGGGGATGGCGGCCAGGGCCAGCATGGCGATGCCGGTCGCGTAGCGCTGGCGCGCGGCGAGCAGGGCCACGATGACCAGGCCGCTGCCGACATCGCGGACGCCCTTGACGTTCAGGAAATCGGCGGCCTCGCCGGTGGGTGCGACCCGCAGGCCGAAGGTGGGTCCCATGGCCTGCGGGTCGGATAGGTAGCGGACGCCGATGTAGGTGATGAATCCGGCGCCGGCGAGTGCGAGGGTGGTGGCGATGCGGGAGGTGAGGCGCGAGGTGAACATTTGCTGTGCTCCATTTTCTAGCTCCGCTAACTGATGAAGCAACGCTAACTGATGTGTCGGTAGTTTGTCTAGCGATGCTAGAGTTTTCCCATGAACGCCATCCAGACCCGCAAGGAACGCGAGCGCAGCGAACGCCGGCAGCGCATCGTCGACACCGCCCGCGAGATCGCCGAGACCGAGGGCTGGGACGCCGTCACCGTCCGCAAGCTCGCCGAACGCATCGAATACAGCCAGCCCGTGCTGTACAGCCACTTCGCGGGCAAGGACGCCATCGTGTCCGCGGTCGCCGAGGCGGGCATCGCCGAGATGGCCGTCATGATGCGCGAACTGCGGCAGGCGGCCGACACGCCCGAGGCGGCGCTGCGCGCGGTCGTGCAGGGGTACTTCGAGTTCGCGCACGACAATGCCGCGCTCTACGACGCCATCTTCTTGCTCCGCACCGATCTGAAATTCGGGGACGACGCGCCACAGGCGCTCAAGGACGCCTTCCTCGAACTGCTGCTCACCTTCTCGCCGTTCGCGGGCGTACACGATGTCGAGACCTTCACCGAGCTCGCGTGGAGCACCCTGCACGGTGTCGCGACCCTGGACCGAGGTGGCCGGTTGCGGCCGGACTTTCGTGCTCAACGTCTGGAAATACTGATCGCCCAATGGGTTCGCGGTGACTGAACCCACGGTTGCGCCGCCACCCTGGTCAACCGGCCTAGTCTGGTTCCATGGCTGACGCTGTGGTGGTCGGATCGGGTCCCAACGGGCTTGCGGCGGCGGTGATCCTGGCCCGCGCGGGACTCGAGGTGGAGGTCTACGAAGCCTCCGACACCATCGGCGGCGGCTGCCGGACCGGCGAGGTGACGCTGCCCGGGTTCCATCACGACCTGTGCGCGGGCGCGCATCCCATGGCGGTCGCGTCGCCGTTCTTCCGAGCCTTCGATCTGAAGGCGCACGGGGTCGAGTTGCTGACACCGCAGGTGTCGTACGCGCATCCGCTCGACGGCGGGCGGGCCGGGCTGGCGTGGCAGGACCTCGAGCACACGGTCGACGGGCTGGGGCGCGACGGGGGTTCGTGGAAAAGGCTTTTCGGGCCGCTGGTGCGCAAGTGGGAGGACCTGGTCGGGCTGATCATGTCGGATCTGCGGCATCCGCCGCTCGATCCGACGGGGTTGCTGCGGCTGGACCCGGGGATCGAATTGCGGGTCGCGCGGCGGGTGGTCGAACAGTCGACACCGTTGTGGAACCTGCGATTTCGCGAGGAGATCGCACCGGCGCTGCTGACCGGTGTCGCCGCGCACGCCATCCGGCCGCCGCGCAGCATTCCGGGGGCGGGGGTGTCGCTGCTGCTCGGGACGCTGGCCCATGTCGGTGGCTGGCCGGTGCCGCGGGGCGGCAGCCAGGCCATCATCGACGCCATGGCCGAGGATCTGAAAACCCATGGGGGCCGGATCTTCACGGGGCATCGCGTCGATTCGCTCGACGATTTCGCCGATGTCCGCGCCGTACTGCTCGACCTCGCACCGGCCGAATTCCAGCGCATCGCCACGCTTCCGGCGCGATACGACTTCGCGCTCGACCGGTTCCGCTACGGGGGAGCGGCCTGCAAGGTCGACTTCGCGCTGTCGGGACCGGTGCCGTGGCGGGCGGCCGGCTGCGATCGCGCGGGCACGCTGCATCTCGTCGGGAGCCGGGCCGAGGCCGTGGCGGCCGAAAAGGCGGTGGCCGCCGGCACATTCGCCGATCGCCCCTACGTGCTCGCCATCCAGCCGGGCGTCGTCGACGACACCCGCGCGCCCGCGGGCAAGCACACGCTCTACACCTACGCGCACGTCCCGAACGGTTCCACCCGGGATATGACCGAGGCCGTCACCGCCCAGGTCGAGCGATTCGCCCCGGGCTTCCGCGACCTGGTTCTCGCCACCCATGTCCGCACCGCCGCCACCATGCCCGCGCACAATGCCAATTACATCGGCGGTGATATCTCCGCGGGCGCGATGACCCTGCGCCAGACCGTCTTCCGCCCGGCTCCGCGGTGGAATCCGTACTCCACTCCGCTGCCCGGCGTCTACCTCTGTTCCTCGGCCACCCCACCCGGCCCGGGCGTTCACGGCATGAACGGCTACTACGCCGCCCGCCACGCCCTCCGCAAGGAGTTCGACGTCCTGACCGACCCGCTCGATCTGCTGACCGACAACTGGCGCATCTGATTCGCGTTAGGCTCGCGGCATGGCCGGTTATTCGGGGACGCCACTGCCTCGCAAGCTTGGCATCAAGGAGGAATCCCGGGTGCTGCTGTCCGGTGCGCCGCCGGACTTCGAGCTGGGGGAGTTGCCGGCCGGGGTCGAGGTGCATCGCCGTGCCGCGAGCGGTCCCTACGACGTGATTCTCGGCTTCTGCCCGGACCGCGCCACGCTGCTGCGCAGGTTTCCGACCTGGCGGGCGCGGATGGCGATCAACGGCGGATTGTGGCTGGCCTGGCCGAAGAAGGCCAGCGGCATCGTCACCGACGTGGGCGAGCACGCGATCCGCGAATACGGTCTGGCTCAGGGTCTGGTCGACAACAAGGGTTGCGCTGTCGACGACGTCTGGTCGGGATTGCGGTTCGTGATCCGGCTGGTCGACCGCTGACTACGGTTGAGCCGGTTGGGTGCGGTAGAGGTCCGGCTCCAGGTAGATGACCCGGGCGGCCGGGACCTGCACACGGATGCGGGATTCCGCGTCGTCGATGGCGGCCGCGATATCGGCGATGTCGAGGCCGGGGACGATGGAAACCTTTGCGGCGACCAGCATTTCCTCCGGGCCCAGGTATTGGGTGCGAAGGTGGATGACGCGGTCGATGCGCCGGTCGTCGACGAGTGCTTCGCGGATCTTGCCGTCTTCTTCGGGCGTCGCCCCCTCGCCGATCAGCAGGCTCTGCATCTCGATGATGAGGATGATGGCGATGGCGCCCAACAGGATTCCGATGGCGAGCGTGCCCACGCCGTCCCAGATCGGCTCGCCGGTGATCATGGTCAGGCTGATCGCGGCGAACGCGAACACCAGGCCGATGAGCGCGCCGGAGTCCTCGAGCAGCACGACCGGGAGTTCGGGGTTGCGGGAGTTGCGGATGAAGCGCCACCAGCTCGCATTCCCCTTGAGGGGCGCGGATTCTCGCATGGCGGTGGTGAAGCTGTAGCCCTCCAGCGCGATGGCCAGCCCGAGGATGGCGATGGCCACGATCGGGTTGGACAGCTCTTCCGGGTGCTGGATCTTGTGGATACCTTCCCAGATCGCGTACAGCGAGCCGAGCGCGAAGATCACCAGCGCGACCACGAACGAGTAGAAGTAGCGGTTGCGGCCGTACCCGAACGGGTGGAGCTGGTCGGCTTCCTGTTCCGCCCGGCGCTGGCCCAGCAGCAGCAGTCCCTGGTTGGAGGTGTCGGCGACCGAGTGCACCGCTTCGGCCAGCATGGACGCCGATCCGGTGATGGCCGCGCCGACGAATTTGGCTACCGCGATACCGGCGTTCGCGCTCAGCGCCGCCAGGATGGCCTTCTTACCGCCGCCCGCAGACAATGCGACCGCCCTTTCCCGAGATGTCCGTTTTGTCCGTAAAACGTGTCTTCGACCGGGAGAGCCTACCGTCCGCTCGTCACTCCTCGCCTACCGCCGCACAGAACAACTGCGCTGCGCCGTCGACGGCCTGGGCGCGAATTCCACCGTCGGCGGCCGAAATCCAGGCGGCATGACCGCATTCCACGATCAGATCGTGGTGGCCCTGGGACAGTTTCACCCGACCGTGGGTGACCAGGGCGATGACGGGGCCGGACTGCACCACCGGCACCGGATCCGCGCCCTCGAGCAGTTCGAAACGGCTGAGCCCGAATTCCGGGGCGGGGGTGTGATAGCGGAAAACGGTGTCGGACACCTTCTCCGGCTGCACGATCGGCAGGTCCAGCGGCTCGAAGTCCAGCACCCGCAGCAACTCCGGCACATCCACGTGCTTGGGGGTGAGACCGCCGCGCAGCACATTGTCGGAATTGGCCATGATCTCGACGCCGACGCCGCGCAGGTAGGCGTGCAGGTTCCCGGCATCCAGGAACAGGCCCTCGCCGGGCTCCAGGGTGATGCGGTTGAGCAGCAGGGCCGCGAGCACGCCGGCATCACCCGGATACGCCTCGGCCAGTTCCAGCGCGGTGCGCACCTCGGCCACGAATTCCTTGCCGGTGCTGCCGGTTCGGGCCTCGCCGGTGCTACCGGTTCGGGACTCCGACAGGTAGCGCACGCACCCGTCGAGCACCTTGGGCAGAAGGGTGCTCAGACTGCCCTGCGGCAGGGCGATCCAGGTGGTGAACAGCGTGCGCAGCCCGGCCGAATCGGGCTGGGCCGCCAGCAGTTCGGCGTACTGGGTCAGCTCCGGCACGTCGATCGCCTCGAGCAGCCGGACCGTCTGGCGCGGGTCGCGGAAACCGGCGAGCGCCTCGAAACGGTTGAGCGCCACCACGAGTTCGGGCTTGTGGTTCTCGTCGCGGTAGTTGCGCATCTTCGAATCCAGGGCGATCCCGCTCTGGTTCTCCCGGGCGAAACCGGCGCGCGCCTGTTCGGTGCTGGGGTGCGCCTGCAGCGAGAGCGGTTCCTCGGCGGCCAGGATCTTCAGCAGGAACGGCAGCCGCCCGCCGAATTCGCCCGCGACGGTGCCCAGTTCGCGCTGGGGGTCGGCGCTGACGAATTCCAGCAGGGATTCGCTGTGTCCGTTGATCTGTACGCGCGCCGGATCGGCGGGGTGTGCGCCGAACCAGAGTTCCGCTTCCGGATGTGCGGAAGGAACCGGTCGTCCGCACAGCTGAGCGAGCGCGGTGCGCGAACCCCATGCATAGGAACGCAGCGCACCAACGAGTCCGTGCACTAGTAATTGCCCCCGTCGTAGTGTCCCGGTCCGGTGGCCGGGCGGGAACCGAGTAGTCGAAGATAAGCGGCTGCCATCTCCAGCCGAAGCGCGAGTACCGCAAGCTTTTCCAGCTCGGTGCGGTTGCTGCCGGGCACCGTGCGGCCGTCCTCGGCGGCCGGCGCGGGGCTCGTCACCTCGGCGTCCACCGTCACCAGATCGGCATCCACCAGTCCGGCGTCGGAGCCGAAGACGGCCAGGCGGCGGCGCACGGCCAGCTCGTCGGCGTCGGCGCTGAGCACGAAGATGCGCACCTGCTCCACCGGGGCCGGACCGTCCAGCTCCTCGTCGTGGAACAGCGGATCGAAATCGGGCGCGGGCACTCCGGCCGCGGCCACCAGCCGGGCATGCGCGGCAACGGCTTCCGGCAGCGTCACGCCGGTGACGATCTGCCCGGCCGCGGCCAGCAGCACCTCGGAGCCGTGCTCGGCGAGCACCGCGGCGGCCGTCGAATCACCGGCCAGCAGTACCCGTTTGCGCTGCTGCATGCGGGTGGCGAGGGTCTTGGCAGGGTTGTGGAAGGCCTCGTAGGTGGGGCCGTCACGCAGCGCCTCTTCGTCGAGCAGGTCTGCGAGCGCGTTCAATTCGGGCACCAGCGGCCCGGTGCGATGCGGGTCGATGGTGGTGAGCACGGCCAGCCCGGCCGCCAGATAGCGCAGCATGCGGTTGTGGTCGAGCACCCGCACCCGCGGCGCGAGGATGGTGGCGCGGCCGGCGGCGGCCGCGCGGATCGGGCCCTCGTCGGGGGCGGCGACGACCACTTCGGCACCCCGTCGCAGCGCTCGGTCCACCGCCTCGGCCATCCGTGGATCGCCCGCGTCGTCACCGGCGACGAGCACCACGTCCAGCGGGCCGACCCACGGTGGGATCGACGTCGCCGACACCAGCGGCATGCTGGTGCTGTCGCCGAGTGCGGCGATGAGGAGTTCGGCGGCGCGCTTGGCGCGGCCGCTCCCCGAGACCAGGACCAGACTGCGCGGGCGCAGATCGGTCAGTCGCGACAGGGCATCCTCGGCCAATGCCGCAGCGGTGGCCCGTACTTGGGCTCCCCCGGACGCCGCGGAACGGAGCACTCCGCCGGCGTCGGCCGCCTCCAGCGAGGCGACGTCATCGAGATCGAGTATCGGTGTCCCAGCGATCATCGGGCGTTGCCACCTCCCCTCATCGGGTCACCAGACGCTGGTGAATCCAAGCTCTGTGATTCCACTATTCCAGTCAGGCGCGGACGATGCTCAGGATCTCGGTTACGAGTGCGTCTACTTCGTCCTGCGATCGCGCCTCGACGTTGAGCCGCAGTAGCGGTTCGGTATTGCTGGCGCGCAGGTTGAACCACGCGCCGTCGGCCAGCTGCACCGTCACACCGTCCAGCCGATCGACCGATTTCGCTCGCTTGCCGAATGCCTCCAGGATCGCTTGGGTGCGCTCCTTGGCATCCGCCACTGTTGAGTTGATCTCTCCGGAGGACGCGTATGTTGCATACGCGGAAGCCAATTCCGACATCGGGCGATCCTTCTCGCCCAAAGCCGCCAAAACGTGCAGCGCCGCGAGCATGCCGGAGTCGGCGCCCCAGAAGTCGCGGAAGTAGTAGTGCGCCGAGTGCTCGCCGCCGAAGATCGCTCCGGTGGCGGCCATCTGCTGCTTGATGAACGAGTGGCCGACGCGGGTGCGCACCGGGGTGCCGCCGAGCTCGGTCACCAACTCCGGCACGGCCTTCGAGGTGATCAGGTTGTGGATGACGGTCGCGCCCGGCTCCTTGGTCAGCTCGCGCTCGGCCACCAAGCCGGTGATCGCGGAGGGGGAGACCGGGTCGCCCTTCTCGTCCACCACGAAGCAGCGGTCGGCGTCGCCGTCGAAGGCCAGGCCGATGTCCGCGCCGGTCTTGCGGACGTAGGCCTGCAGATCGACCAGGTTCTTCGGATCCAGCGGATTGGCTTCGTGATTGGGGAAGTTGCCGTCGAGCTCGAAGAACAGCGGCTCGATGGTGAACTGCGGCAGCGTGCCCAGCACGGCGGGCACGGTGTAGCCGCCCATGCCGTTGCCGGCGTCGACCGCGATGCGCAGCGGGCGCGAGCCGCTCAGGTCCACGAGCTTGTTGAGGAAGTCGGCGTAGGCCTGCAGCAGATCGGTCTTGGTCTCGGTGCCGCGCGGGCCGTCGTGCGCGGGAACGCCCGCGATGACCTCGTCGCTGATGGTCGCCAGGCCCGTGTCCTGACCGACCGGCAGCGCCTTGGCGCGGCACAGCTTGATGCCGTTGTACTTGGCCGGATTGTGGCTGGCGGTGAACATGGCGCCGGGGCAGTCGAGGTGGCCGGAGGCGAAGTACAGCTCGTCGGTGGAGGCGAGGCCGATGTGCACGACATCGAGGCCCTGGGCGAGCACGCCGTCGGCGAAGGCGGCGGCCAGTTCCGGTGAGGAGTCGCGCATGTCGTGTCCGATGACGATGCGCTGCGCACCTTCGGAGCGCATCAGCCGGGCGAAGGATCCGGCGACGTCCCGGACGAAGTCCGCGTCGATCTGCTCGCCGACCACTCCGCGAACGTCGTATGCCTTGATGACTGCTTGAACGGACTCGGCGGACCGGGCGACTGTCATAAGGGACACCCTAGTAGTTGGCGTCCCGGAGTCGCATTCGGTGCTACCCATTTCCGGCTCGGCGCTGCCCATGTCCCGTGACCGTTCCCAGGGGGCGACGTCAGTTCGGGGGATCCGGTAGGACGCGTAGATGCCCTCTCCGGCCGGTGCGACCCGGGCGGGCCGGGCGCTGCGGGGCGGGGGCGTAGTCGGAATAGCCACGCGGATCGGGTTCCGGTGCGCGACGGCGCAATCCGGCCTCCCGGACCGCCTCCGCGAGGGCGGTGAGATCGTCGTCGTCAGGTGTGGAGCTGGAAAACCCGCCCTCGTGGCGGACCAACTCCCATCCCTTGGGCGCGGTGATCCGGGAAGCGTGTGTTTCACACAGGTCCCAGGAATGCGGCTCCGCCACCGTGACCAGCGGACCCACGACTGCCATCGAGTCGGAGTACACATAGGTCAGCGTCGCAACGGCCGGGTTTTTGCAGCCTGGACGGCAGCAACGACGCATGGGGATCACGCCAAGCAGGGTAACCCCACTCACGCCTCGCCGGTAGCGGGACACGCTCAACGACGCCGTCCCACCCAAGGGTTAGATTCAAGGTATGACCCGTTCCCGTAAGAGGCGACCGCCCACCGCGCGGTCGGTCATCCGCCGTGGGCGGGGTGTGCGCGGGCCGATGTTGCCGCCGACGGTGCCCGCTCGGCGCACCCGCGGCCAGGAGTTCGACCGGTTGGTGCTGGAGGCGTTCGCGCCGCTGGAGAGCCGCTGGCACGAACAGCTCACCAAGCTCGACATCGCCGTGGATGACGTGCCGAAAATCCGTCCGCTGCACCCGGATTCGGTCACCTGGCCGGACGAGGTGGTGGCCGACGGCCCGGTGCCGCTGTCGCGGCTGATCCCGGCCGGCGTGGACCGCTACGGCATGGCCACCCGCGCCCGAATTGTCTTGTTCCGCAAGCCTTTGGAGCTGCGGGCACAGGACCCCGACGACCTGGTGGACCTGCTGCGCGAGGTGCTCGTGCAGCAGATAGCGACCTACCTCGGGGTCGAACCCGACATCATCGACCCCGAGCCGGAGTAACGAAAAGGGTTGGTGCGCGCGGGGTTCAGATGATTCCGCGCTTGAGGCGGCGGCGCTCACGCTCGCTGAGCCCGCCCCAGATGCCGAAGCGTTCATCGTTGGCGAGTGCGTATTCCAGGCACTCGTCCCGGACTTCGCAGCCCAGGCAGATGCGCTTGGCCTCGCGGGTCGAGCCGCCCTTCTCCGGGAAGAACGCCTCGGGGTCGGTCTGGGCGCACAGCGCCCGTTCCTGCCACTGTTCGGCCTCGGTCATCTGGCGACCGCCGCGCGAGAAAGTGTCGAACATATCCTCGCCACCGGTGACGATCAGGCTCAGCCGCGGTGGCTCGGGCTGGTAGGCGGCTCGCGCCCACTGCCCGCCCCCCGGCCGTGCAGTCGTCATCGGTTCACCCCCCTCAGATCCGTTCCGTTCATCGGCGCAGAAGTCAGGTGCTGCGCCAGTCATGGAATCGGTTCGCGATACACCGCCCGGAATGCCCGACGGGGCCAGCTCTTCGGCCATCGCTCCGCCTCCTCACTGTGTGTTAGCGCAGAATGATTAATCCGCCGGAGCCGATCCCACCGACGGCCCAACACCGCGGCGTAGTCCCGCGGCCATCCCCGAGCTTGACGTCACTCCAGTGCGAACGCTTGTTCGAAAACCCGTCCGCGCCTTGCACTCTCACGCGGACCCGGAATGACATGCCTGTGATTAGACACGCCGGGGACAGCGATGGTCAAGCTGCCGAAGCAATTCCGTTACCATCTCCGGCCCCCTTACCCGGTGTTCCCGCAGATCAAACAGCAAATTCATAGCAAATGATCTGTTATCGGGCATCCCGCGCCGAACGCATAGGCTGTGCGGATGTGACTCGAGAACAAGCGGACACGGCGCCCGGCACCGGCCTGCGGATCGCCGTACTGGTCGGCGGAGTCGGCGGCGCGCGGTTCCTGATGGGCGTGCGCGAGCTGCTCCCCGGCGCCGACCTCACGGCCATCGTCAACGTCGGCGACGACGTCTGGATGCATGGGCTGCGCATCTGCCCTGACCTGGACACCTGCATGTACACCCTGGGTGGCGGCATCGATCCCGAACGCGGCTGGGGGCACGCGAACGAGACCTGGCACGCCAAGGAGGAGCTGGCGAAATACAACGCTCAACCTGATTGGTTCGGGTTGGGGGATCGGGATATCGCCACCCATCTCATCCGCACCGAAATGCTGCGTCAGGGATACCCGCTCTCGGCGGTCACCGAGGCGCTCTGCAATCGGTGGCAACCGGGTGTGAAACTGCTCCCGGCAACCGACGATCGCTGTGAAACACATGTCGTTATCGGGGACCCGGAGAACCCTGGCGAACGTCGCGCGATCCATTTCCAAGAGTGGTGGGTCCGGTACCGGGCGAACGTAGAGACCCATGGATTCGTGACTATTGGGGCAGATGCTGCGAAACCGGGCCCCGGTGTGACGGAAATCATAGAGTCGGCCGACGTGGTGTTGCTGGCCCCTTCCAACCCCGTCGTGAGCGTCGGAGCCATCCTTTCGGTTCCCGGCATACGCGGCGCACTGCGCACAACGGACGCCAAGGTGATCGGGCTGTCGCCGGTGATCGGTGGAAAGCCGTTGCGCGGCATGGCGGATGAGTGCCTGTCGGTGATCGGCGTGGAGACCACCGCGGAGGCCGTCGGCAACTATTACGGCGCGCGCTCGGGCACCGGAATCCTGGACGGCTGGCTCATCCACACCGGCGATGTGGCCGATGTTCCGGGCGTCGAGGTCCGGGCCATTCCCTTGCTCATGACCGATCCCGCCACCACCGCCGAGATGGTGCGAGAGGCCCTCGATATCGCGGGAGTCAAACCGTGACAACGGATTCCATGCAGCCGCTCGCCGACCACGCGTCCGGCGGGGAGCTGCGCATTCTGCCCATTCCGGGCCTGCCGGAATTCCGGCCGGGCGACGATGTCGCGGAAGCCATTGCGGCGCAGGCGCCTTGGTTGCAGGACGGGGACGTGCTGGTGGTCACCAGCAAGATCGTCGCCAAGGCGGAGGGGCGCATAGTCGCCGTGCCGAGCGATCCCGAGGAGCGCGACGAGGCCCGGCGGCGGCTGGTGCTCGAGGAGTCGGTGCGCGTACTGGCGCGCAAGAACCGGACCCTTATTACCGAGAACAAGCTCGGCATCGTGCAGGCGGCCTCCGGGGTCGACGGGTCGAACGTCGAGCGGGGCGAGCTGGTGCTGCTGCCGGTCGATCCCGACGCCTCCGCGAAAGCACTGCGCGCCGCCCTCGCCGAGCGGCTGGGCGTGCGGGTGGCCGTGGTCATCACCGACACCATGGGCCGGGCCTGGCGCAACGGCCAGATCGACGCGGCCATCGGGTCGTCGGGACTGCGGGTGCTGCACGACTACAACGGCGCGGTCGACGGGCAGGGCAACGAACTGCACGTGACGCTGGTGGCCGTGGCCGACGAGTTGGCCGCCGCGGCGGACCTGGCCAAGGGGAAGCTGGGCGGCGTGCCGGTCGCGGTGGTGCGCGGCTTCGAGTACACCGACGACGGGTCCGGTGCCGCGGCGCTGCTGCGCGGCGGCGAGGACGATCTGTTCTGGCTCGGCACCGAGGAATCCATCGAACTCGGCCGCAAACAGGCGGTGCCGCTGCGGCGCTCGGTGCGGCAGTTCGCGGAGACGGCCGTCGAGCCGGAGCTCATTCGCGAGGCGGTCGCCGCCGGACTGACCGCGCCCGCCCCACATCACACGCACCCGGTGCGGTTCGTGTGGTTGCGCGATCGGGCCCGGCGTGAGCAACTGCTGAACGCCATGGCGGACGCGTGGCGCGTAGATCTGACCCGCGACGGCAAGTCGGAGGAGAGCATCGCCAAGCGAATCGCGCGCGGCCGCATCCTCTTCGACGCCCCCGAGGTGATCATCCCGTTCTGCGTGCCCGACGGCGCGCACGACTACCCGGACGACACCCGCCGCGCGGCCGAACGCACCATGTTCACCGTCGCGGTCGGCGCGGCCGTGCAGGGCCTGCTCGTCTCCCTGGCCGTGCGCGGCGTCGGCAGCTGCTGGATCGGCTCGACCATCTTCGCGCCGGACGTCACCCGCGAGGTGCTCGGCCTGGAAGCGGACTGGAATCCGCTGGGTGCCATCGCGATCGGCTACCCGCTGGAAGAGATCGCGCCGCGCGAGGCGGGCGATCCCGGCATCGGCCTGGTCGAACTGTGAGCGCGGAGTCGCTGCACAAGTCGGCCACCGAGTTGCTCGAAACCTGGTTCCCGGAAACAGGTCCCGAGCAGTCGCTTCGGGAGGCCATGCTGGCTTTTCTCGGGTCCGCGCCGCGTGGGTGCCTGCGGGAGCATGCGGCCGGGCACATCACGGCCTCGGCGATTGTGCTGTCGCATGACGAGAGTCAGGTGCTGCTGACGCTGCACCCGCGGGTCGGGCGGTGGATCCAATTGGGTGGGCACTGCGAGGAATCGGATGATTCGGTCGCGGCGGCCGCGTTCCGCGAGGCCACCGAGGAGTCGGGGATCGAGGGGCTGGAGTTGGTGCCGGGGCTCTACGGGGCGCAGGCGCATCCGATCACCTGCTCGCTGGGTGTGCCGACCCGGCACCTGGATCTGCTGTTCAAGATCGTCGCGCCGGAAGGCGCTGTGCCGGTGCGGAGTTCGGAGTCCACGGACCTGGCCTGGTGGCCGGTGGACGGGCTGCCCGCCGACGCGGATGTGCTGCTGCGCTGAGCGAGTTCGGGCTTTTGCGCTGAGCGAGTCCATCTCTTTCCCGCCCTGGGAGCGCGTGTTACCTTCGGGTAGTACACGTTCTCAGGGCGGGGTGGAATTCCCCACCGGCGGTAATGGCATCCGGACCGATCCGGGCGCACGAGCCCGCGAGCGCCGGATGATTCCGATCGTCCGGGTCGAGCAGATTCCGGTGTGATCCCGGAGCCGACGGTCACAGTCCGGATGAAAGAGAACGCGGCACCGGCACATCCGCCCGCGCGGATGGGCCTGTTCGCGTCTATGCCCTGGGTGACATCGCGAACAGGAGGAATCCCCATGTCACCCAAGTCGAATCGCATCGCCCTCGTCGCCGCGCGCTGGCACAGCGACATCGTCGACAAGGCGGTCGATGCCGCCAAGGCCGGGCTCGCCGAGCGGGGCTACACCGAGATCGATGTGATCGAGGTCCCCGGCGCCTTCGAAATCCCGTTGCAGGCCAAGCGATTGGCGACCAGTGGCGCATACGCCGCGGTCGCGGGTCTCGCGCTGGTGGTCGACGGTGGTATCTATCGGCACGATTTCGTGGCCTCGACCGTGGTGGACGCGCTGATGCGGGTCCAGTTGGAGACCGACGTGCCGGTGTTCTCGGCCGTGCTGACGCCGCACCACTTCCACGAGCACGGTGAGCACCTGACCTACTTCTCCCGGCATTTCGAGGTCAAGGGTGCGGAGTTGGCCAATGCCATCGCCGCGACCCTGGCGCTGGACGCGGTCGGCGTCTAGCACCAGGGTCTGTGCGGGTCCCGTCGGCGCATACGGGGGGAAAATGCGCCGGCGGTCCCGGTTCCGCCCGGGGGTTGGGTTCAGGCGGGAACCAGGTCTTTTTCGGTGGGGCCCTGCTCGACAGGGTCCTTGTCGGCGGGCTGATCCGCCACGTGCGCGTCGACCATGGTGGCCTCGTCGAACGGGATCTCGCGGTTGAGCACCGCGGTCACCCGGGCCGGGTCGATGGTCTTGGTCCAGGTGCCGACCAGCAGCGTGGCGACGGCGTTGCCCGAGAAGTTGGTCAGCGCACGGGCTTCCGACATGAACCGGTCGATGCCGACGATCAGGCCGACGCCGTCGAGCAGGTCCGGTCGGTGACTTTGCAGGCCGCCCGCCAGGGTGGCCAGGCCCGCGCCGGTGACACCCGCCGCGCCCTTGCTGGCCACGATCATGAACAGCAGCAGCCCGATCTGCTCGTGCCATACAAGCGGCTTGCCCATGGCGTCGGCCACGAACAGGGTGGCCATGGTCAGGTAGATGGCGGTGCCGTCGAGGTTGAACGAATACCCGGTCGGGACAACCACACCCACGGTGGTGCGGTCCACGCCGACATGCTCCATCTTGGCGATCAGGCGCGGCAGCGCCGACTCCGAGGACGAGGTGGCGAAGATCAACAGGTACTCGCGGGCCAGGTAGCGGACCAGTTTGAAGATGGAAGCGCCGGTGACCGCGCGGAGCAGGATGCCGAGCACGCCGAAGATGAAGACGATGCAGGTCAAGTAGAAGGCGACCATCAACAGTGCCAGCTGCTTGACCGCGTCCAGCCCGGTGCGCGCCACCACATTCGCCATCGCGCCGAACGCGCCGATCGGGGCGAGCCACAGGATCATGGTGAGAATCCGGAACACCAGCTTCTGCACCGAGGCCACGCCACGCAGAATCGGTTCGCCCGCACTGCCCATCGCTTGGATGCCGAAGCCCACCAGCAGCGCCACGAACAGCGCCTGCAGCACCTTGCCCGTGGTGAGCGAGGACAGCAGCGTGGTCGGGACGATGTCCTCGACGAACTGCCAGGTCCCGCCCGCCGCCTTGGCGTCGGTCGCGTACTTGGTGACCTCCTTGGCGTGGGCGGCCACGTTCAGGCCCGAGCCCGGATGCAGGAGATTGCCGACCAGCAGGCCGATGCCGAGCGCGACCGTCGACATGACCAGGAAGTAGCCGATGGCCAGGCCGCCGACCTTGCCGACCTTGGCGGCCGCGCGCACCGAACCGATGCCGAGCACGATGGTGCAGAAGATGACCGGGGCGATCATCATCTTGATCAGGTTCACGAACAGGGTGCCCAGTTCCCCGACGCTCTTGCCGAAGCCGGGCGCCAGCCAACCGACCAGGATGCCCGCGAAGACGGCCGCGATGACGGCCAGATACAGCCAGTGGGTACGGTCTCGGCGCTGTCGTGTTGTCGTAGTGCTCATGATGCTGGCTGCCTCCGGGGTGGGGTGTTCAGCACAGAATCTTGGTTGGCAGAGTGACGGCGGTCACTGTTTCGTAAATTATGTTCATGAAGTACCCGGAGGAATTGTGAGAAGTACCCGGGCCCGGCGGACCCTGGCCGGGCAGGTGTTCGTGGTGCAAGTGCTGGTGCTGGCGTTGGTGATCGCGGCGGGCGCGGTGCTGGCGGTGCTGCAGACCCGCCGCGTCCAGGACGACGCGACGCGGGCGGAGGTCACCGATACCGCGGTGGCGGTGGCACAGTCGCCCTCGACGCTGGCCGGGGTGCACTCGCCGAATCCGACCGCGCTGCTGCAGCCGGTGACCGAGTCCATTCGCAAGGTCACCCACATGGATTTCATCGTGGTGATGGCCCCGGACCGGACCCGGTACACGCACACCGATCCGACGCAGATCGGAAAGCCGTTCAGCGGCAATATCGATCGCGCGCTGGCGGGGGAGACGTTCACCGAGACCTACACCGGGACACTGGGGCCCTCGATCCGGGCGGTGACGCCGGTGCGGGACGCCGACGGGCGGATCGTGGCGCTGGTCTCGGCCGGGGTGACGCGCACGCATATCGGCGAGCAGGTGCGCGAACAATTGCCGATCATCCTGTCGGCGGCGCTCGCTGGACTGTTGCTGGCGACCCTGAGTTCACTGTTGTTGCGGCGCAGGCTGTTACGGCAGACGCACGGGCTGGGTCCGGCCGAGCTGCGCGCCCTGTACGAGCATCACGACGCGGTGCTGCATTCGATTCACGAAGGACTGCTGGTGTTCGACAGATCCGATGAGAACGCCGAGGTGGTCAACGATCAGGCGCGCATGCTGCTGGACCTGCCGGACGGGCCGATCAAACGTTCCGATCTGCCGGTGTCGTTGCAGCGCTTGGGAACCGGGGTGGTGCGCGACGAGATGCATGTGACCCCGGACCGGGTGCTGGTGGTGAATCAGGACATCGTGGAGCACGGTGGCCGTCGCATCGGCACCGTGCTGACCCTGCGCGATCACACCGAATTGCGGGACGTGCTGGGCGAACTCGACTCGGTGCGCGGATTCGCCGAATCATTGCGGGCCCAGGCGCACGAGGCCGCCAACCGGCTGCATACCGTGGTGACCATGGTGGAATTGGGCCGGGCGGAGGAGGCGGTGAACTTCGCGACCGCGGAAATCGAACTGTCCCAGGCCCTCATCGACCGGCTCACCGGCGCGGTGGCCGAACCGGCGGTGGTGGCCTTGCTGCTGGGCAAGGTGGAACAGGCCGCCGAGTACGGGGTCGAGTTGACCGTCACCGGGGACACGCTGCTGGACACCACCGATCCGCTCACCCCCAACGAAATGGTCACGCTGCTCGGCAATCTGATAGACAACGCGCTCGACGAGGTCGGGCACGACGAGGACGCGTGGGTGGAAGTGACCGTGCGCCGGGAGGACTCGGACCTCTACGTCCGGGTGGCCGACAGCGGGCCCGGGATGTCGGAGGAGTTGTTCAGCCGGGCCACCGAGCGCGGCTACTCCACCAAGACCGACCACCACGGTCTGGGATTGGCGCTGGTCCGACGGCTGGTGGCGCGGCACGGCGGCGAGCTGCGGGCGCGGCGCGAACCGGAATCCGCCGTGATCGTGAGGTTTTCCCGATGATCCAGGTGCTGATCGTCGAGGACGAGCCGAAAATCGCTGCGGCACATCGGTCTTATGTGGAGCGGCTGCCGGGCTTCGTGGTGGTCGCGGTGGCGCACACCGGACGCGACGCGATCTCGATCGCGAAAAGGTCACAATCTTCCGGCGCCCCCGTTGATTTGGTGCTGATGGATATCGGCTTGCCGGATATGAGCGGCCTGGCCGTCGCGGCCGCGCTGGCCGGGCTGCGGCCGCGGCCCGACGTCATCGCGGTCACCTCCGCGCGGGATCTGGCCATGGTGCGCGCGGCCGTCTCGCACGGCGTGGTGCTGTATCTGTTGAAGCCCTTCACCTTTGCGGCGTTCCGCGACAAGCTGGAGCGCTATCTGGAATACCGGGCTGCCTTACCGGCCGGGGAGACCGCGATCTCGCAGCACGACATCGACCGCGCCTTCGGGGTGCTGCGCACGCCCGACCAGCGCTCCAGCTTGCCGAAAGGCATTGCGCCGCAAACAATGGACGAGGTGTCGCGGGTGGTTCGCGCGGCGGCCGACGGCCTGTCGGCGGGCGAGGCGGGGCGAGCGGTCGGGGTATCCAGGGTCACGGCGTGGCGATACCTGGAGCGTCTGGCCGAAGACGGCGTGGTGGAACGGCGGACGGACTACGGTCGGACGGGGCGGCCGCAGGTGCGTTACGTGTGGTGCCGCTAGCGGGCTGAACCCAGGGTTTGCCAGTGCGGTCGGGTGACTGGCACCACATGAGCAGTTGCGCGAGAACCGACTGCTCATGATGTAACTGTTGCCACCTTTGGGCGCACCCACGTGCTGTAACAGCGACTAAGTTTCAAGATATGTAGCGGCGAGTTGTTAGAGGTATCTGATTAGCGGGGCAAATGTGCAAATGGTTGGCAAACGGTCGGGTTCGCCGGATCCGAAACGCCACCTGTGGGTGCTGGGTTTGATCGCACCCGCGAGTGCGTTGTTGCCGTCACAGCTGGTGCTCTATACCAAGCTCACGGTGTTCTGGTGGATCGGTCCGATCATCGTTCTGATCGTGATTCCCGTGCTGGACTGGGTCGTCGGGGAAGACGGCACCAATCCGCGCGACGAGGACTACGAACTACTCAGCGGCGACCGGTTTTACCGGTGGTGTACCTACATGTTCCTGCCCGTGCAGCTGGCGGGGTTGATAATCGCCGCCTACATGTGGGCCGGAGACGACCTGTCCATCCCCAACAAGCTCGGGTTGGCGGCCACCCTCGGGTTCGTCAGCGGCATCGGCATCAATGCCGCGCACGAACTCGGCCACCGGGTCGAGCACCTGGAGCGGTGGCTGTCGAAACTGGCGCTCGCGCAATCGGGTTACGGGCACTTCTTCGTCGAGCACAACAAGGGCCACCACGCCCGCGTCGCCACGCCGGAGGACCCGGCCAGCGCGCGGATGGGGGAGTCGCTGTGGGAGTTCCTGCCCCGCAGTGTGATCGGCGGCTTCCGCTCGGCAATCGAGATCGAGGGCGGGCGGCTGCGCCGCAAGGGACACCGCTGGTTCAGTGTCCACAACCACATCCTGCAGGCGTGGTCTATGACGCTGGTGCTGTTCGCGGCATTGCTGGGCATTTACGGCTGGCGGATCCTGCCGTACCTGGTGCTGCAGGCCGTGATCGGCGCGGCGCTGCTCGAAACCGTCAACTATGTCGAGCATTACGGGCTGTTGCGGCGCCGGCGACCCAATGGCGGCTGGGCGCGTTGCTCGCCGCGCGACAGCTGGAACAGCGACCGGTTGGTCACCAATATCTTCCTGTTCCACCTGCAGCGGCACAGCGACCACCACGCGAACCCGGGACGGCGGTATCAGACGCTGCGCACGACGGAAGAGGCTCCGCAGCTTCCGGCGGGCTACGCCACCATGATTGTGCTGGCGCTGTTCCCGCCGCTGTGGCGGATGGTCATGGACCCGCGGTTGCTCGAGCATTACGCCGGCGATGTCAGCCGGGCCAATATCCAACCCCGTAAGCGGCGGCGCATCCTCGCCGCGTACGACTATCCGGCTGCGGCCTGAGGGTTTTCGCGTATCGACAAACTCCGGCCGACGTGCGTACGCTGTACGCACGTCGGCCGCCCCGTGGGGGGACCAAGTTGGACCGACTAGCCTTAGCGCGAAGCAGCCGACCATGGAGAGGCAGATGACGACCGCCGTGTCCAGCATGATGACCGCAGACGTCCGCAACGGGATCGATTTCAAGGTGGCGGACCTGTCACAGGCCGAGTTCGGCCGCAAGGAAATTCGCCTCGCCGAGCACGAGATGCCCGGCCTGATGGCCCTCCGTCGCGAGTACCACGATGTGCAGCCGCTGCGCGGCGCGCGCATCTCCGGCTCGCTGCACATGACCGTGCAGACCGCCGTGCTGATCGAGACCCTGGTCTCCCTCGGCGCCGAGGTCCGCTGGGCCTCCTGCAACATCTTCTCCACCCAGGACCATGCGGCCGCCGCGGTCGTGGTCGGCCCGCACGGCACCGTCGAAGAGCCCAAGGGCACTCCGGTTTTCGCCTGGAAGGGCGAGAGCCTCGAGGAGTACTGGTGGGCCGCGGAGCAGATGCTGACCTGGCCGGGTGAGCCCGCCAACATGATCCTCGACGACGGCGGCGACGCCACCATGCTGGTGCTGCGCGGCGCGCAGTACGAGAAGGCCGGTGTGGTGCCGCCCGAGGACGAGACCCACTCGGCCGAGTTCAAGGTGTTCCTGAACCTGCTGCGCGCCAGCCTCGAAGCCGACAAGGGCAAGTGGGGCAAGATCGCCGAGTCGGTGCAGGGTGTCACCGAGGAGACCACCACCGGCGTGCTGCGGCTGTACCAGTTCGCGGCCGCGGGTGAACTGGTGTTCCCGGCGATCAACGTCAACGACTCGGTCACCAAGTCGAAGTTCGACAACAAGTACGGCACCCGGCACTCGCTCATCGACGGCATCAACCGCGGCACCGATGTGCTCATCGGCGGCAAGAAGGTGCTGATCTGTGGCTACGGCGACGTGGGCAAGGGCTGCGCGGAGTCGATGGCCGGTCAGGGTGCGCGCGTCCAGGTCACCGAGATCGACCCGATCAACGCGCTGCAGGCGCTGATGGACGGCTTCGACGTCGTCACCGTCGAGCAGGCCATCGCCGACGCCGACATCGTCATCACCTCGACCGGCAACAAGGACATCATCACCCTCGATCACATGAAGGCGATGAAGGGCCAGGCCATCCTGGGCAATATCGGCCACTTCGACAACGAGATCGACATGGCCGCCCTGGAGTCCTCGGGCGCGGACCGCCTGAACATCAAGCCGCAGGTCGACCTGTGGACGTTCAAGGAGTCCGGCAAGTCGATCATCGTGCTGTCGGAGGGCCGCCTGCTCAACCTGGGCAACGCCACCGGCCACCCGTCGTTCGTGATGTCGAACTCGTTCTCCAACCAGGTCATCGCGCAGATCGAACTGTGGACCAAGCCGGACGAGTACGACAACGAGGTTTACCGCCTCCCCAAGCACCTCGACGAGAAGGTCGCCAAGATCCACGTCGAGGCCCTCGGCGGCACCCTCACCAAGCTCACCAAGGACCAGGCCGAATACATCGGCGTGGACGTGGAAGGCCCCTACAAGCCGGACCACT
Source organism: Nocardia heshunensis (assembly GCF_054782115.1). Classification (NCBI taxonomy): domain Bacteria; kingdom Bacillati; phylum Actinomycetota; class Actinomycetes; order Mycobacteriales; family Nocardiaceae; genus Nocardia; species Nocardia heshunensis. The sequence continues at coordinate 535,424 of NZ_BAAGTC010000002.1, forward strand.
ACCGCTACTGAGCGGAAACCTGCTGTAGCAGTTGAGCATTCGGCCGAGCACCCAGGTGCTCGGCCGAATCTCGTTGCGGGACAGGTTTCGGCCGAGTCGGATCAGTAGCCCGAGGGGGTCCCTTTGCTTCCGGTCCCCAGGCAGACGATCGTATTGAGCCAGGTGTAGTTCAAGGTTCCCGAGGCCGCCGACGAACCGTTCGTGGAGCCCGTGGTCAGAGTTCGCAAGATCGCAGCGATCGGGTCGTTGCAGGGGATAGCGCCGTCGATCGGTGTCGCAGTGTGCTCTGGGGCCGCAGGGGCGGCGGTGGCCGTGCCGGTGGTGAACAGGGCGGCTGCGGCGCCGACTGCCAGGAGCAGGGGGAGGCGGTGTGCCGGAGACGATTTCATCGGGGTGCCGCTATCCGACGTGGGTCATGCCGAGGGTGCACCGTTGGGTGTTGGCGTCCCAGCTCAGGCCGATCAGACGGCATTCGAGCTGCGAGAGCATCGACGAGCCCGAACTCGAACCCGAGGAGCCGGTGTCGGCGGTTGCGGTGCCGGTCGCGAGCAGGGTCGCGGCCGCGCAACCGGCGAGCAGGAGGGGGAGGCGTTGTGTCAGTGTGGATCTCATCGGTGTTCTCCTATCCGACGGCCGGCATGTCGCTGTAGCTGCACGCCGGGGGTAGGCCCCGGCTGAGGTGCACGAGTGTGCAATAGAGCCCGAGTAGGCCGCCGCTGGAGCCCGTGCCGGAGCCCGAGGCCGTGCTGCCGTCGATTGCCGTGGCTGCGGGTACGGGGGTGGGCGGGGCGGCCTGGGCGGCTCCGGTGGCGCAGAGGGTGGCGATGGCGCAGGTGGCCAGGAGGGTGGGGAGGCGTTGTGTCAGAGCCGATTTCATCGGGGTCTCCTTGCTGAAACGTGCTCAAACTGTAAAAGGAATGTGTTTCAGAAGGATGCCGTGAGTTCTGGGGGCTGGAAACGACTGTGCCGCCGACCCGTTGGGGTGGCGGCACAGCGGTTCGGTGGAGCTAAACGCAGATGTCCAGGACGGGGATCCAGGTCTTGCCGTTGAACTTGCAGATGGCGGCGTTGGCCAGTTCGCTGAAGCTGGAACCGGTGCCGCCGATATTGCTCGAGCCGGAGCCGCCGGAGCCGGAGGGGACCGACGGGATCGACGAACCGGAGTTGGCGACCGGGGTGACGGGCTCGAGGGGGAGCGGGGCGGCCGACGCCGCGCCCGCCGCGGTCAGGGTCGCGGCGGAGAGGGCGGCGGCCGCCAGGGTGGCGGCGGCGAAACGGGTCTTCATCAGGTGTGCTCCTTGCAGGGGGTCTATGGCTGGGACCCTACAAGGGTTGACTTAGTTGCGTTTCAGATTGGGATTGGTAATTTCGGACCGGTCCGGTTACTTCCGGAAGGACTTCGGCAGGGGGTAGCCCTTCGCGTCCATGACCTCGCGCGCCCGGTTCGGGTAGTCGGTGATGATGCCGTCCACGCCCGCATCCAGCTGCTTGCCGATGGAGTCCTTGTCGTTCACGGTCCAGGGGACCACCTTGATCGCGAGATCGCGGGCCTTTCGGACATATTCGGCGGCATTCGTCAGCAATTGATAATCCGGCGACGAAATGTCCGCTCCCAGAGCCTTGATCGCACCCAGTGCGTCGTCGGCGTGATCCTCGTAGCGAATCGGGCCCAGCCACATGCTGTTCGGCTTGAAGGTGGTGGCGTCGTAGAGGGCGACGGTCGGAATGCTCGCATTGCGCGCCTTCACCAGCGGCAGGCTGCGCCAGTCGAAACTCTGGATCTCGACTTTCGGCGTGGCCCCGGCCTGTTCGATGGTGTCGAGGATGACGCTCACGAATTCCTCGGGGGTGGCCGACTGTTCGGGGTGCTCGGCCTCGACCTTGGTCTCCACGTTGTAGCGCAGGGTGTCGAACGCGCCCGGGTAGGTCTTCACCAGATCGAACAATTCGGGCAGTCGGGCGATCTTGTTGCCCGGAAGTTCCTGCGCGTCGGGGAATCCCGCCAGCTTCTTGCCGCAGTCGAGGGTGTGGACCTGGTCGTAGCTGAGATCGTGGACCAGCTTGCCGACGTAGGGATACTGCGGATCACCCGGGAACGCGGCGGCCGTGTCGGTGCACTTCTCGGCCTGGATGACCGGGTCGTGCCAAATGAGCGGGACCTTGTCCTTGGTCAGCACGATGTCGAGTTCCAGTGTGGAGACGCCCAGTTCGATGGCCTTGGCGAAGCCGGGCAGCGACTCCTCGATGGTCATGCCCCGGCCGCCGCGGTGAGCTTGAAGGTCGAACGGCCGGTGCGTGTCCGCCGTCGGCGACGTCGTGGACGAGGAGTTCTTGTCGTTAGAGTTGTCGCTGCAAGCCGCCGCGCCGAGCGTGGCGGCCGTGACTCCGAGTAGTACAAAAGCGCGCTTGAGCTGCATTGATGTCACTCCGGTGGAAGTCATGGCCGGACCATAGCAAGGATTCGGTACTCTCCCCTGCATGGGTGCACTGATCGCGATAGAAGGGCTCGACGGCGCGGGTAAGCGCACGTTGACCGATGCTGTCGTCGCCGATCTGACCGCCCGCGGCCTCCGGGTCGCGACCCTCGCCTTCCCGCGCTACGGCGCTTCGGTGCACGCGGACCTCGCCGCCGAGGCGCTGCGCGGCGGCCATGGAGATACCGCCCAGTCTGTGAACGCCATGGCGCTGCTGTTCGCCCTCGACCGCGCCGACGCCCGCGACGAGCTGTCGAAACTGCTGGCGGACAACGACATCGTGCTACTCGACCGCTACGTGGCCTCCAATGCGGCGTATTCGGCGGCGCGCATGGGGCAGGACGCGCGCGGTGAAATCGTGGCCTGGGTGGCCGAATTGGAGTTCGAGCGCTTCGCACTGCCCGCCCCGAATGTCCAGATCCTTCTCGATGTCCCAGTTGATGTGGCCGAGGAGCGCGCTCGCCTGCGCGGAGCGGCCGACACAGCGCGCGCACTCGATGCATACGAGAAAGACGGTGGTCTGCAGCGCCGCACCGGTACTGTCTACCGTGAGCTGGCCGAAATCAACTGGCGTGGAAGCTGGTGGGTGCATCGGACCGGTGACGAACCGGCAACACTTGCCGCGCGCCTCGCGGAAATTGTTGCTGGATAGGGTTGGATGTGCGCCGACAGGTCACGAGTGTTGGCGTGGCGGCCGAATCAGAGCCGGAGAGGTGACAAACTAGACGTTATGAAGCCGAAGATTCTGGTCGTCGACGACGATATGGCTCTCGCGGAGATGCTCACGATCGTCTTGCGGGGTGAGGGTTTCGATCCCCACGTCGTCGGAGACGGCACGCAGGCATTGACCGCGGTCCGGGAGCTGCGCCCGGATCTCGTGTTGCTGGATCTCATGCTGCCCGGCATGAACGGCATCGACGTGTGCCGGGTGCTGCGAGCCGATTCGGGAGTGCCCATCGTGATGCTGACGGCGAAGACCGATACGGTCGACGTCGTCCTGGGTTTGGAAAGCGGCGCCGACGATTACATCGTCAAGCCGTTCAAGCCGAAGGAACTCGTTGCTCGGGTGCGGGCCCGCCTGCGCCGCACCGAGGAAGAGCCGCAGGAACTGTTGTCCATTGCCGACATCGTCATCGATGTGCCCGCGCACAAGGTGACTCGCGGCGGTCAGCAGATCTCGCTGACTCCACTGGAATTCGATCTACTGGTGGCGCTGGCCCGCAAGCCACGCCAGGTGTTCACCCGCGAGGTGCTCCTCGAACAGGTCTGGGGCTACCGGCATGCCGCCGATACCCGCCTGGTCAACGTGCACGTACAGCGGTTGCGCGCCAAGGTGGAGAAGGATCCGGAGAACCCTGAGATCGTGCTGACCGTGCGAGGTGTGGGCTACAAGGCCGGACCGCCGTGATCGCTGGTTCCAGAAACCGCGTTCAGCGGTTGCTGGCGGTAGTGGTGGCCTGGTTCCGCAATCTGGGCGAGCAACTGGGCCATGTGTGGCGGCGTTCGCTGCAGTTGCGTGTTGTCGTGTCCACGCTCACCCTGTCGCTGATCGTCATCACGATTCTCGGAGTCGTGCTGACATCGCAGATCACCGACCGGTTGTTGGACGCGAAGATCAACGCGGCCGTCGAGGAGATGGGTCGCGCCCGCAATACCGTTCAGAATCAACTTGCCGGAGTGCACGATTCGGGCACCCAGCAGAGCCGTTTGGACGATGCCCGCCGCGCGCTGTTCTCCAGCGCCGGCGGGACCCAAACCGGCGGCGCCGCAGGCAGTTACGAGGCCGCCCTGGCCATGACGGGGGACACCGGGCAGGAGATCACCTCGGGCGCGATCCAGGAGATCCCTACGGAGCTGCGCCAATTCGTCAAGCAGCGCCAGGTCTCCTATCAGTTCGCGACGGTGTCGAGTCCGGATGGGTACAAGGGATCCGCGCTGATCATCGGCAGCCCGTCCGCCGATATCGATTCGCTCGAGATCTATCTGATCTTCCCGCTCACCAATGAGCAACGCAGCCTGTCGCTCATGCGCGGCACCATGCTCATCGGCGGCATCGTGCTGCTGGTGTTGCTGGCCGCGATCACCGCGCTGGTGACGCGACAAGTCGTGCTGCCCATCAGATCCGCGGCGCGGATCGCGAGTCGTTTCGCCGACGGACGACTCAAAGAGCGCATGCTGGTGCGCGGTGAGGACGACATGGCCAGGCTGGCCATGTCGTTCAACGAGATGGCCGAAAGCTTGTCCAACCAGATCACCCAACTCGAGGAGTTCGGAAATCTGCAGCGACGCTTCACCTCCGACGTCAGCCATGAACTGCGCACACCGTTGACCACGGTGCGCATGGCGGCCGACCTCATCCACGGATCCAGCGACGACCTGGACCCGGCGCTGGCGCGTTCGGCCGAACTGCTCGTCAACGAACTCGACCGCTTCGAGGGGCTGCTCAACGATCTGCTCGAGATCAGCCGTCACGACGCGGGTGTGGCCGAGCTGCAGGTGGAATCGCTGGACGTGCGCATGTGCGCGCGGGCCGCGGTCTCCACGGTGCGGCACCTGGCCAAGGAATCCGGAGTGGAACTCGTGGTCGACATGCCCGAGGAACCCCTTGTCGCCGAGGTGGATCCGCGCCGTGTCGAGCGCGTGCTGCGCAACCTGCTCGCCAATGCCATCGACCACAGCGAGGGCAAGCCGGTGCTGATGCGGATGCGCGGCGACGCGGACGCCAACGCGGTCGCCATCGTGGTGCGCGATCAGGGCGTCGGCCTGCGGCCCGGTGAAGAGAAGCTGGTGTTCAACCGGTTCTGGCGCTCGGACCCGTCGCGCATGCGGCGCTCCGGCGGCACCGGCCTGGGCCTGTCCATCAGCGTCGAGGACGCCAACCTGCACGAGGGCAAGCTGGAAGCCTGGGGCGAGATCGGCGTGGGCGCGAGCTTCCGGCTCACCCTGCCGCTGGTGCGCGGGCGCAAGCTCGGGCAGAGCCCACTGTCGTTGGATCCGCCCAAGATTCGCGGCGCGGTCTCGCCGGAGCAGCTGGCGCTCGACATCGCCGGATCGGACGCCACCCCGGAGGCCATCGCCTCCGCGGCGGCCGTGCTGGAATCCGCGCCCGCCCCACTGGAATTGGAGGCCGCTGGTGGCGAGGTGGAGACCTCGGCCAACGGGGAGGCCGGATTCGAGTCCATCGCACCGGAATTCCCGTCGAAGGCCGAGCCGGACGGCTCCTTATGAGGGCTGCCCCAGCCCGGCGGGTGCTGGTCGTGATCGGCTGCCTGCTGTCCCTGTCCGCCTGCGCGAGCCTGCCCGACTCCTCGGCTCCGCAGGCGCTGGGCAGCCTCGACCACCAGCCCACCAGCACCGCCCCCAACCCGCCCATCGCCGGGCGCGAACCCGAACAGCTGCTGCTGGACTTCCTGCAGGCCACCGCCGACCCGAGCAATCGGCATCAGGCCGCGCGGCAGTTCCTCTCGCCCGCCGCCAATGTGCAGTGGGACGACGCGGCGGCCACCACCATCGTGGATTCCCAGCCCAACACGCTGCGCGAATCCCGCACGAATGACGCCGCCACCTATGTGATTCGGGCCCGCAAGATCGGCGAGCTCGCGACCGACGGCTCCTACCGCGCCGCCGACGGCACCCTGGAAACCAAGGTCGACATGGAGAAGATCGACGGCCAGTGGCGGATCAAGGATCTGCCGTCCGGCGTCATCGTCGAACAGGCCGCCTTCTCCAAGTCCTACCACCGGTACTCGCTGTTCTTCCCCAATATCGCCGGGCTGGCCATGGTGCCCGACCTGCGTTGGATCTCCGTGCGCAAGGATCAACTGGCGCAACGGCTGCTGAGCCTGCTCGGCGAGGGACCGCAGGCCGCGCTCGCACCGGCCGTGCACAACCCGATGAGCGCGCCCGTGGCGCTGCGCGGGCCGATCACCAAGGCCAACGGCGATCCGGAGAACGTCGGCGTCGGCGGCGGCGGAGTGGGCGTCGACTTTTCCGGCGCGACCCCGCTGGACCCGCCCACCCGTGACCTGATGGCCGCGCAGGTGGTGCTGACGCTGTCCAGCGCCGACGTGGTCGGGCCGTACCTGCTCAATGCCGACGGCAAACCGCTCGACGAGAAGTTCACCAACGGCTGGCAGCGCGCCGATGTCGAGGCCAAGAGCCCGGATGTCATCGCCCGCAATCGGATCGGCCTGCACGCCGTGCGGGACGGGTCGCTGGTGGCGGTCACCGACACCGGGATCGTGCCCGCCCCCGGCTTCTTCGGCACCACGCACACCCTGCAGTCGGTCGGGCTCTCACCCGACGGGCAGCTGGTCGCCGCGGTCGCCAAGTCCGGCCGCCCCGACCCGGAACCCGAACGCACCCTGATCATCGGCACCTACGACGGGCAGGGCGGCTTCCCGGTTGCCACCGGCGGCACCTTCACCCGGCCGTCCTGGCCCGCCGACGGTAGCTCCGCCTGGTCGGTGGTGGACGGCGACCGGGTGATCCGCGCCGTGCACGACCGCAGCACCGGCAATGTGTCGGTGCAGGACGTGGACATCGCCGAACTGGTGGCGGCGGCGGCCAATTCGACGTCCCCGCGCACCCCGATCACCGAACTGCGCATCTCCCCGTCGGGGGCGCGCGCCGCGATCATCGCCAACGGCAAGGTGTACGTGGCCGTGGTGGTGCCGCAGGCCAACGGGAAGTTCTCGCTGACCTCGCCGCTGCCGCTGGCCATCGGCTTGAGCACGCCCGCGGTGTCCATCGACTGGCTCACCGACGAGAAGGTCGTGGTGGGCCGCGACGGCAATGTGGATCCGGTGGCCGGCGTCCTGGTGGACGGCTCCGAGTTCCGCGCCCAGACCTCGCAGAATCTGACGCCGCCGGTGCGGGTGCTCAGCGCCGCGCCCGATCAGGAGTACGTGGCCGACTCGCGGGCGGTGCTGGAACTGACCCGCAATCCCGAAGGGCGCGAGGACTACTGGCGCGAAGTTCCGGGATTGGGGGCCAACGCGGTCCCGGTGCTGCCCGGCTAGGCGCACACTGAGGGCATGGGGGAGCTGCTGGATCTGATCCTGCCGCGCGTGTGCGGCGGGTGCGGGCGGGCGGGAACCGCCTGGTGCGCCCGGTGTGCGGATGCCTTGTCGGGACCGCCGATTCGCATTCGCCCGCGTGCGGATCCCGGCGTGCCGTGCTGGGCGCTGGGTGCCCATCGAGGTGCGCCACGGGCGGCCGTGCTGGCCGTCAAGGAGCATTGCCGGTGGGACCTGACAAAGCCGTTGGGCTTCGCGATGGCCAGGGGACTGGATCATTTGCGGGACACCGCGCGTCCGTTGATATTGGTCCCCGCTCCGACGCGGCGCGCGGCCGCACGCTCGCGGGGAGGCGATCCGGTGGCGCGTTCCGGAGGCGTCGCGGCGAGTTCGCTGCCGGGTTGCCGACTAGTGCGTATGTTGCGCATGCGACCAGGTGTGCGCGACTCGGTGGGCCTGGGACACCGCGATCGCCAGCACAATCTGCACGGGCGGATCATCGTAGCCACCACCCGGCCACCGGGTGTCCTTTTTCCGGCAAATGCCGAGGTAGTGCTGATCGATGACGTGTTGACCACCGGTGTCACGATGCGTGAATCGGTGCATGCGCTGGCTGAGGCGGGAGTGACTGTTCGTGCCGCGCTGGTTACCTGCGCGGCTTGATTCTTCGAAATTTGCGTGAACACTGGCGGACAGGTCGCTGGCGCACTAGGTTGGCGATCAGACACCCGAACCGCAAGTTTGGAGGTGGCGCCTCGGACCCTATGTGCCGAGCGAATCATTCGATCGGCACACGTTTCAATCCCGCCGCACGAGCGGCTTGTGCGGCCAGATCCGGGAGGTACGCGTGACGACTACTTCACGACTCTCAGCGAAGAACGCAGACACCGCGGTCTTGCTCGATGACGAGGTCATCTCAGAAGATATGCCCAATCGGGCGACCAAGGCGGATGTCGTGGTCAAGGGCCGGACCCTCGGTGAGGGTGGAGTCCCCGACCATTTCCGAATTCACGTGGCGGACAAGCTCTCTCGCTTGGAGCGCTTCGACCCCACCATCTACCTCTTCGATGTGGAACTCACCCACGAACGCAACCGTCGTCAACGCAAGAACTGCCAGCGGATAGAGATCACCGCCCGCGGCAAGGGTCCGGTCGTCCGGGCCGAAGCCTGCGCGGACAGCTTCTATGCCGCCCTCGAGCAGGCGGTCGAGAAGCTCGAGAGCCGATTGCGTCGGCTCAAGGACCGCCGTCGCGTCCATCACGGGGACAAGACACCGATCTCGGTGTCGGAGGCGACCGCCGGACTGCTCGACGAATCCCTGTTCGCCTCGAACGGGTCGGGCGCCCATGAACATTCGGCCGAGGAGGACGGCGAATCCGCCGGTCCCGGCCACGTCGTGCGTGTGAAGCAGCACCCTGCCATCCCCATGACGGTCGATGACGCCCTCTATCAGATGGAGCTCGTCGGCCACGATTTCTTCATGTTCCAGGACAAGGAGACCGACCGACCGTCGGTCGTCTATCGCCGCCACGCCTTCGACTACGGGCTCATCAGGCTCGCTTAGCGGCTACAGGAACAGTTACCCCTTTCGACCGGGGTCTCGGGACAGGCCCCGGTCGACTACGAACCTGCACAGCTGTACCGACTCTTGCTGTTACGTGCTGTATCAGTTAAAACTTGGTCATGGCTAAACCAGGCGCTCGCCGTGCTGTCATCGTCGCCGGGGCGCGAACCCCGTTCGTGCGGGCATTCACCGATTTCACTCGGATGGACTCCATCGATCTGGCCGGCACCGCCGTGCGCGGGCTGCTGGAACGCACCGGATTGCCCAAGCCGGACGTGCAAGCGATCGTGTGGGGCGGGGTGATCCTGCCCAGCGCCGCGCCGAACATTGCGCGGGAGATCGCTCTCGACCTGGAACTCGATCCCGGCTGCGAGGGATACACCGTCACCCGTGCGTGCGCGTCGGGCCTGCAGGCGGTGGTCTCCGCGGCGGCGGCCATCGAGCGCGGCGAATACGACATCATGATCGCCGGCGGCAGCGACTCCACCAGCAATGCCGAGGTCAAACTGCCGCAGAAGCTGGTGCACGCCGCCGCGCCCTTGGCCCTGGGCAAGCCCAAGGCCAAGGACTACCTCAGCGCGGCAACACAACTCGCACCCTTCTTCGACCTGATGCCGCGGCGCCCGCAGATCGCCGAACGCACCACCGGCGAGGTGATGGGCGAATCGGCCGAGAAGATGGCCCGCATCCACGGCATTTCGCGTGGGGCGCAGGACAATTTCGCGGCCACCTCGCATCACCGGGCGGCCGCGGCCATCGAATCCGGGCGCTTCGACCGCGAGGTGCTCTCGGTGCGTACGCCCGACGGCGTGGCGGTCTCCCGCGACGGCCTGGTCCGGCGCGACACCAGCCTGGCCAAACTGTCCAAGCTGGCACCGGTTTTCGCCGAGGACGGCACCGTCACCGCGGGCAACTCCAGCCCGCTCACCGACGGCGCGTCCGCGGTGCTGCTGATGAGCGAGGAGAAGGCGCGCGCGCTCGGCTTCGAACCACTCGCCGCCTTCCGCTCCTGGAGCTTCGTCAGCGTCGACCCGCGCGACCAGGTCCTCATCGGCCCCGCCATCTCCATGCCCCGCGCCCTCGACAAGGCCGGAATGTCGCTGGCGGACATCGATTTCGTCGACATCCACGAGGCCTTCGCCGCCCAGACCCTGTCGGTCGTCTCGGCCCTGGCCAGCGATGAATGGGCCAAGACCCGCCTGGACCGCGACACCGCCGTCGGCACCATCGACCCGGCCAAGCTCAATGTGCACGGCGGCTCGGTGTCCCTCGGTCACCCCTTCGGCGCCACCGGCGCCCGCATGGTCACCACCATGGCCAACGAACTCGCCCTGACCGGCAAGTCGACCGCGCTGCTGGGCATCTGCGCCGCGGGCGGCATCGGCGCCTCGGCGGTGCTCGAACGCGTCTGATCCGACCGTTACGGCGCGAATGTGTCTTCGCGCAGGTAGGCCCCGGTTCGCGGTAGCGGATCGGGGCCTTTTCGGCGTCGGGCGGATGTCGTTGGTGGTGAACCGGTGTCGAATGGGTATCCAGAGGGGGATGAGGCGAGCGGAGGTGGGTCATGGTCGGGCGGACGATGATCGGGGCCGCGGCGATCGGGATCGCGATCGGTGTCGGTGTGAGTGGGACGGGAAGCGCTGCGGCGCAGCCACTCCCCGCGACCGGGTCGGACGGCGGGCAGCCGGTGTCCGACTACGACCTGGGCCAGCGGCTGCGCTCCGCGGATCAACACGCCGGTGAACGGATTCCCGTGTACGGGCTGGTGTATTCGGACGCGGCAGTCTGGACCCTGGCCTTCGTGCACGGCGGGCCGACCGATTACTACACCATCGACGGCTCGCGGGTGGAGCTCGCCGGACCGGTCGGTGCGGCCCTGACACAGGGCGACGTCTTCACCGGCACCATCACCATCACCGGCAAGGCCGACTCCGGCGACCCCGTGGTCACCCTCGACGACGCGGCCGTCATCGGACACCGCCCTACCGAGCCGCCGCGCTGACACAATGAACCGGTGGGATTCCGGGAGTGGAAGCAGGCGGTCTCGCACGGCGACAGTGATCGCGCCATCGCGGTGCGGATGGGGACCAACCAGATGCGGGTGTCGCGCCATTTGAGCGGGGAGACTCCGGTGGCGGAGACCGTCATCGCGTTCAGTCGCACCTACGGGGTGAGTCCGGTCGAGGGGTTGATCGCGGCCGGATTCCTGAACCGGGACGATGTGCACCGGGCCTCGCTGGTCGAGGCTTTACGCGAGGCGACCGGCGCGGAACTGGCCGCCGAGGTCACCCGGCGGCTCGCGCAAACGGGGGAATAGCGGATTCGCGAATGCTCTGTCGGTCACATGTGATCGACAGAGCAATTTCGCATGACCGCATTGCGGGGACCGGGAGTTTCAGGCTTGAGAAGCCCGCTTTCGGTGGCCCCGGTCACGCCGTTTACTGAGCGCACTCATCTTGGACGGTTGACCGAATCGGCCTAGCGTCGGTGGTGCAAAGCGAATCAATGCACGAAAGCCGGTGTTTTCCGATGTCTGTTCGTAAGATCGTTCTTTCCTCTGTCGTCGCCGTTCCCGTGGCTACCGCCGTCGTGCTGGCCGGAGCCGGAACCGCTTCCGCCGCCACCGTTTCCGATCCCGCCCCCATCTCGGACGTGCAGCGCGACCCCACCACCGGAATCCCGGTGGACACCCTCAACCGCATGGGCCAGACCGCGGGCGCGGGCGCGGGCATCGGCGCGGTCGCCGGTGGCGTCGCGGGCGGTGTCGCCGGTGGCGTCGTCGGCCTGCCGCTGGGCCTGACCGGTGCCGCGATCGGCGCGGGCATCGGTAGCGGAATCGGCACCGGTACCGGCACCGCGGCCGGAGCGGCTGCCGGTGCGGGCGTGGGTGCCGTCCCGGGTGCCGCCGCAGGTCTGACCGCGGGCACCGTGATCGGTGGCGTCGTCGGTTTCGCCGCGGGCGAGGCCATCCCGGTCGCCGTCGGTGCCGCCGGTGGTGCGCTGGTCGGCGCGGGTGTCGGTGCCGCGATCGGCGCGGGCGTCGGCTACGCGCAGTCCCCGCAGCACTGAGAACCGGACCGCTCGGACCTCTTCGAACGCGAAACCCCGATCCGCCTGTGCGGATCGGGGTTTCGCGCTGTCGCGGGCGGTGTCGTCACGCGGGTTCGATCAGGTGGATGCCGAGGTCGAGGGTGAGGGTTTTGCCGATCATGCCGCCGAAGGACGGGCCGACGCCGAAGTCGGTGCGGTCCAGAGCGCCGGTGGCAGTGAAGGCGATGGCCTGGCGGCCGGTCACCGGGTGCGGGCGCAGGCCGTTCCAGGCGGCCGACAGCGTGAGCGGGCGGATCCGATCGGCGAAGGTGACTTCGCCGTCCACCTCGAAGGATTCGCCGATGATGACCGGTGCGGGCGCGTGGAAGGTCATGGTCGGCCGGTTCTCGACATCCAGGAAGTCGGCGTGCCGGACGTGGTCGTCGCGCTTGGCATTGCCGGTGTGGAAGGAATCCAGGTGGATGGTCGCTTCGATGGCGGCCGCACCGGAGTCGTCCACCACGAATTCGGTGTCGAAGCGCTGGAATTCACCGCGCACCTTGATCAGCCCGAAGCTGCGCAGGGTGAACGCGACGGTGGAGGGCGCGAGGTCGAGGGTCCAGCGGCCGGGAGCCAGGGTGATGCGGGTCGAAGTCGTCATAAGTTGACTGTGGTCCGCTTACTCGCCCGCAACCAGACCGGCTTGATCCGGGGACTGCCGGTCCGTGGCTAAATATCCGCGCGCGCGGTGAATTGCTCCCAGTGGATGGCGGATTCGAGCGGGCGGCGGGTGCGCCAGCCGAAGCGTTCCAGGTCGGGCACCCGCTGGAACTCGTGCACCGGGCCGACACAGAGCCAGGCGACCGGCTTCACATCGCCGGGGAGGTCGAGCAGGTCCGTCAGGAATGGCTCGTCGTAGAAGCTGACCCAGCCGACGCCCACGCCCTCGGCGGTGGCGGCCAGCCACAGGTTCTGAATGGCCAGGATGGTCGAGTAGATGCCGGTCTCGGGCACGGTCGCCCGCCCCAGCACATGGGTGCCGCCGCGGGACTGATTGTGCGTCACCACGATTCCGGTGCCGCTCTCGACAATGCCCTCGATCTTGATGGGATTGAAGGTCTCCGCGCGGTCGGCGGGCAGCCCGTCGTGGAACTGCTGGCGCTTCTCCGCGACGTGGTCGGCGAATTTGCTCAGTGTGGCCGGGTCGCGTAGCACCACGAAGTCCCAGGGCATGGAATTGCCGACGCTGGGGGCGCGATGGGCGGCCTCGAGAATGCGCAGCAGGGTGGCATCGTCGACCACCTGACCATTGAATTCGGCGCGGACGTCACGGCGCAGGCGGATCGCGTCGTAGACGCTCAGACATTCGGGGGTACTACAGGGACCTTCGGAACACACGGCCTCCAGTGAACACGACGCCCCCGCCGGGATTCCGGCGGGGGCGTCGGGCTCAGGCTGTGCTCAGCTCACCAGGCGGGAGGGGATCAGCTCGCCATGGCGGGCTGCTTGCGGCGGGCCAGCTTGCGGCCGCCCTCCTGCAGTGCGGTGCGCAGGCCGCGACGGCGTCCGGTCATCGGGTCGATGGTGGACTGGCCGCCGAAGACCTTCTCCGACTTGGTTTCCGGAGCGTCGTCGGTGCCGCGGCGCAGGTACTTGTTCGGCAGCGACAGCTTCATGATGGTGCGCCACGACTTGGCGTACTGCACCGGCAGCGAACCGGTGGTGTAGGGCAGGTCGTACTTCTCGCACAGGGCCCGCACCCGAACGGCGATGTCCTTGAGCCGGTTGGACGGGATGTTCGGGTACAGGTGGTGCTCGATCTGGTGCGAGAGGTTGCCGGTCATGAAGTGCATGAGCGGGCCGCCGGAGATATTGGCGCTGCCCAGCATCTGCCGCAGGTACCACTCGGCCTGGGTCTCGTTGTCGCAGTCGCCCTTGGTGAACTTCTCCGCGCCGTCCGGGAAGTGGCCGCAGAAGATGACCGCGTTGGTCCACACATTGCGGATCACATTGGCGGCCAGGTTCGCGGTCAGCGTGCCCACGAAGGCCGGGCCGGTGAGCAGTGGGAAGATCAGGTAGTCCTTGGCGGCCTGCTTGCCGATCTTCTTCAGGACGGTGTTGCGGTCCTCTTCGAACTGGCGGCGCTCGGGGGAATCCGGGGCCCACTTCTTCTTGGCGACCTTGCCGAGCTCCAGATGCTGGATGGCGACACCGTATTCGAAGAACATCTGCAGCAGCAGGTTGTAGACCGGCTGGCCGAGGTAGAACGGGGACCAGCGCTGATCACGGGTGACGCGCAGCAGGCCGTAGCCGATGTCGTCGTCCATGCCGAGCACATTGGTGTACTTGTGGTGCAGGAAATTGTGGGTGATCTTCCAGTGTTCGGAGGGACCGGCGTTGTCCCATTCCCACTTGGTGGAGTGGATTTCCGGATCGTTCATCCAGTCCCACTGCCCGTGCATCACATTGTGGCCGATCTCCATGTTCTCGATGATCTTGGCGGTGCCGAGCAGCGCCACGCCGGCCAACCAAGCCGGCGGGAAGAGACTAGCGAAAAGCACTGCGCGGCCACTGATCTCGAGGCCGCGCTGGAGACGGATCACATTGCGGATGTAGCGGGCATCCTGCTGCCCCAGGGAGGATTCGACCTCGCGGCGGATGGCGTCTAGCTCCGCCCCGATCGCTTCGACATCCTCCGGGGTGAGGTGCGCGTATTCCTTGACATCCGAGATCGCCATGCGGGTTACAGTACCGTAAGTTACGGTCCCGTAGGTTGGCGAGGAATGAATCTCTACTGTGTCGAATACCGCGTTGTGTTCGCTACTCGACTCTGCTAGCGATTACGGCGAAGCTTACGCGAAAACCAACCGCCCCGTTGCGCTTTCTCGGACAGCAAAGCCTTTTCGAGCCTTGCCTTTTCCTGCAGCGCCACCTTGGCCTCGCGCAACACCTGCTTCTCGTGCGCGGCCTTCTCCTTCAGCACAATCTTGGCTTCCTGCAATGCCGACCGCAGTCCGCGCCGTTCACCCGTCACCGGGTCCACGCCCCAGGACGGCTGATGCTCGGCCAGCCACTCGCTCGCGCTGTGCTCGTTCAACCATTCACCGCCGTGCTCGGCCAGCCATTCACTGCCGTTCAACGCGGGCAGCGCGGGCAGGGTGATACCCGCGAACTTGCGCTCGGAGGAGGTCTCCGGGGCGTCGTCGGACGTGCGCTTGAGCCACTGATCCGGCAGCGCCAGCTTGTGAATGGTGCGGAACGCCAACAGGTATTGCTTGGCCAGCGAGCCCGTGGTGTACGGCAGGTCGTACTTGTCGCACAACTCCTGCACCTTCACCGACACCTCCCGATACCGATTGCTCGGAATATCCGGGAACAGGTGATGCTCGATCTGGTAGCTCAGATTGCCGCTCATGAACGCCATTGCCGGACCCGAATCGAAATTCGCGCTGCCCAGCATCTGCCGCAGGTACCACTCGCCCTGCGTCTCGTTCTCGAACTGCTCCTCGGTGAATTTCTGTGCGCCGTCGGGGAAATGGCCACAGAAGATCACCGCGTATGCCCACAGATTGCGGACCAGGTTCGCGGTGGCATTCGCCTTGAGCGTCGACTTCCACGCCGGACCGGTCAGCGCCGGATAGATCACGAAATCCTTGGCGACCTGCTTGCCGGCCTTGCGCCAGAACGCCTTGTTCGGCTCGGTGAGGATGTGGCGCGGGGGGAAGAGTTGACTCGTGGGCACGCCCATCTGCTCTTTGGTGGCCGCCAGATCGTGCAGGGCGATACCCCACTCGAACAGCGCGGCCAGCACCAGATTCGCGAAGGGCTGCGCCAGGTTGATCGGCTTCCACTCCTCGTCGCGCGTCATGCGCAGGATGCCGAAGCCCAGATCGTCATCCATGTCGAGGATGTTGGTGTACATGTGGTGCGAGTAGTTGTGGGCGGCCTTCCACTGCGCGGAAGTACCCGTCATATCCCACTCCCACGTGGTGGAGTGGATCTCCGGGTCGTTCATCCAGTCCCACTGCCCGTGGCTGATGTTGTGCCCGAGCTCCATGTTCTCGATGATCTTGGCCACCGACAGCAGGGCGGTGCCCGTCAGCCAAGCCCAGCGCTTCTTCGACGCGAACAGCGTCGCGCGCCCGGCGGCCTCCAGAATCCGTTGTGCCGCAATGGTGCGACGGATGTATTTCGCATCCTTCTCACCCAGCGACAACTCAACCTCGCGACGAATCGAGTCGAGCTCATGCCCGAGCGATTCGATATCGGCCGCCGAGAGATGGGCGAACGCCTTGATATCGGTGATTGCCACCGGCGGTCCTTCCGTGGTTGATCTGCCGTGCGCCCCCCGCAGTAATTGCTATCGAGGGTAGCCGTTCTCGCGCGCCGCGGCCGCAGCCGGTGCGGGCGTCACACTTCCAGCGTGCAGTCCCCGGCCGCGGCCGAGATGCAGGTCTGGATCTTGTCTCCCGCGCGATGTTCCTTGCCACTGCGCAGATCTCGCACGTGGCCTTCTGTGACGGTCACCACACAGGTCTGGCAGATGCCCATGCGGCAGCCGAACGGCATCTGCACGCCCGCGTCCTCACCGGCCTGCAGCAGTGTGGTCGCACCGTCGATCTCGATGGACTTTCCGGCCTTGGCGAAGGTGACATTGCCACCCTCGGCGGTCGCGTTGCGCTCGATCTCGAAGCGTTCGACATGCAGGTGTTCGGCCAGACCGGCGGCGGCCCAATGCTTCTCGATCTCGTCGAGCATGGGCAGCGGGCCGCAGGCCCAGACCTCGCGCTCGCGCCAGTCCGGGCACACCTCGTCCAGATCGCTGAGCGCGAACTTGCCCTTCTCGCCGGTCAGGTGCAGGTGCGCGGTGAAACCCGGTCGGCGCTCGTGCAATTCGCGCAGTTCGTCGCCGAACATGACGTCGTCGGGGGTGCGGGCGGAGTGGATGTGCAGCACATCCGGGACCGAGTCGCGGCGATCCATGGTGCGCAGCATGGCCATCACCGGGGTGATGCCCGAGCCCGCGGTCAGGAACAGCACCTTGCTCGGCGTCGGCTCCGGCAGCACGAACCCGCCCTGCGGGGCCGCCAGGCGCACGATGGTCCCCTCCGGCACACCGGAGACGATGTGGCTGGACAGGAAGCCCTCCGGCATCGCCTTCACCGCGATGGAGATGAGCCGCTTGCCCTTGTGCCCGGCCTCGCCGGTCCAATCCGGCGGGCAGGTCAGCGAATACGAGCGCCAGTGCCAGCGGCCGTCCACCAGCACGCCGATGCCGATGTACTGGCCCGGGGAGAACTTGAAGTCGAAGCCCCAGCCCGGCTTGATCACCAGGGTGGCCGAATCGGCGGTCTCCTTGCGGACCTCCACGATGCGGCCGCGCAGCTCACGCGCCGACCAGAGCGGGTTGATCAGGTGCGCGTAGTCGTCCGGCAATAGGGGAGTGGTGATCCGCGCCGCCGCGCCACGCAGGGTGTCGAGGGGGGTCCGTCCGGCGTTGCCGCCTTCGGCCACGGGAGCCTCCAGCCATTCCCGCAGCGCACGCACGGAAAAACCACTCTTCGAAGCCATGATCCGGAAACCGTTCCTATCGTCGTACCGCGTCCGTCACAGCCAGGTTACGGCATCGTAGGTTACGGTGCCGGAGCTAGATCCGAACAGCTGCTCAGAGCAGGTCCAGCAGGAAGGGGAGTTCCTGCGCGGCGTACCAGGCGAGCTGGTGGTCCTCGGCGTCGCCGAGCACGAATTCGGCGTCGGTGTCGCCCATGTCGGCGGCGTCGATCACGCCGACGGCCTTGGAGACCTCGGACTCGGCCTCGGCCAGATCCACGTGGATGGAGGCGATGCGGTCGTAAGGGATCGCGGCCGACAGGCGGACCACCGCGTCGTCGAGGTCGGGGCGCAGGGTCGCACCGTCCACATCGGCGGCGATGACCGCGCGACGGAAGATCGGTCCGGCGGGGGCGGTGTCGGATTCGTCACCGGCATCGGCGCCGCCCAGGTCGGCGGCTTCCTGTTCCTGAGCCAGCAGCCGCAGCGAGGCGCGGGCGGCCTCGGCCATGGCCACCTCGGCCAGTTCCTCGTCGTCGCCGGAGGCGTACGCCTCCCGCAGCGCGGGCGTCACCGCGAAGGCGGTGTCGTTGAGCGCGCGAATCTCGCGGTCGGCGACCAGTTCCCGCAGCATCGGCACCGTGGCCGGGACGTAGACCCGTAGCTTGTTGGATACGGCGGACGACTCACTGGACGCAGGCACCGAGCATCTCCTCCATCGACTCGTGCACCGAAGCGGTCAGCACCGCGATATCGGCCATGGCGTCGCGATCGGCCGTGAGCCCGTAGAACACGCGTCCGTCGTAGGACGTGAGACCGATGCTCAAAGCCTGAAAGCGCAGCAATGGCGACACCGGGTACATCTCCAGCATCCGCGCGCCGCCGATATACATGGCCTGCTGCGGACCCGGCGCGTTGGTGATCACCAGATTGAACGTGTGCTCTGCAAAAGTACTCGCCGAGCGCACGCTCATCGCATGCAGGCTCGCCGGAGCGAATCCGGCCATGTGCACGAGTGTCCGGGCCCGCACCCCGCGCTGATGGCGGTCGTGCGCCTCGGTGGCGTGTTTGATGTGCTCCATCCGGATCACCGGATTGGGTTCGCCCACCGGCAGATCCAGCAGCAGCGAGGTGACCTCGCCCGCGGGCTTGAGCTCGCCGTGCGGGCCGTCGGCGTAGACCGACATGGGCACCACCGCGCGCAGTTGATCGGCCTCGGTGAGCACCTGCCCGCGCGAGAGCAACCAGTTGCGCAATGCACCCGTCACCACCGCGAGGATCACGTCGTTGATCGAACAGTCGAACCGCTTGCGGATCTTGCGGTAGTCCTCGAGATCGGTGCGCACCACCTCGAAGCGGCGATTGCGCGAGGTGCGCGTGTTCAGGGGACTGTCGGGTGCGCCGATGGCCGCGGTGCGGACCATGGACACCAGTTTCGCGACCGCCTTGCCGGTGGCATCGACCATGGCGAAGGCTTCCGCCACGTGATGGCGGGCCACCTCCAGACCCTCGCGCGGCTGGGTAGCCAGGTGCAGCACCGCGCCGACCAGGAGTTCGAGATCCGCGGGTTCGCGATGCGCGATCCAGGCGTCGTCGGCGACCTCGCGCGGGGCGGTCGAGGTGTCCAGGATCACATGGCCGATCTCGAGCGCGCTGTCCCCGTCGACCAGCGCCGAATGGGTCTTGGTGAAGATCGCGCAGCGGCCCTCCGAGAGGCCCTCGACCAGGTACATCTCCCACAGCGGCCGGGTGTGGTCGAGCGGGCGGGAAGCCAGCCGTGCCACCAGGTCCAGCAGCTGTTCGTCGGTGCCCGGTTCGGGCAGCGCGGAGCGGCGGATGTGATAGGTGATGTCGAAGTGGCCGTCGTCCACCCACACCGGGCGGCCCAGTGCGAACGGGATCTCCCGTACTTTGCGGCGGTAGAGCGGCACCAGTGGCAGCCGCGATTCGACCAGCGACACCAGCCGCTCGTAATCCAGCGGCCCGCTCCCGGCATTCCCGGTCGGTGCGGGATTGCGCAGGATGGCCAGGGAGCCGATGTGCATCGGGTTGCTACTGGATTCCAACCGGTAGAACGACGCGTCCTGGGGCGTCAGTCTGGTGATCACGCTGCCCGCTACTCCCTTATCCCTGCCTTCGCCCGCGGAAGTTCCCCCTGCCGAGGCGTCGGCTGTCCGACGGTGTACACCGTCTTGGAGGCAAGCTATCGCAATCCGATCACCTGGGGGAATGGATGGGCGGCACTGCCCGAGCCGGACCCCCTACATGGTACGGCAGGGGTTTCGAAACAGCCTCGCCCGCAAGGGCATTCGCTGAGAGGTCGCTGGCCCGTCGAGGGCGGTTTCGGCAACCCGGATTTCACAGCTTCCCCTCAGCGGGCGGTCCATCCCCGCCGCACTTCAGCACCTATGCTGGGCTGCGGATTACCATGGCTTAAAGATTGCGCGCCCGCGCGCGATGTTCCCTGCCTTGGTGGGGGCTACCGACAACACCGACCAGAGGACTACAAGACCCGTGCCTGCGCTGAGTTTTTCAAGGTTGCTACGGATTGGTGAGGGTCGCACGGTCAAGCGGCTCGCGAGTCTCGCGGATGAGGTCATCGCCCTCGACGAGGAGTACACCGCGCTCTCGGACGCCGAACTCCAGGCCAAGACCGCGGAGTTCAAGGAACGCTACGCCGACGGCGAGAGCCTCGACGAACTGCTGCTCGAGGCCTTCGCGACCGCGCGGGAGGCGTCGTGGCGGGTGCTCAACCAGAAGCACTACAAGGTGCAGATCATGGGTGGCGGCGCCCTGCACATCGGCAATGTCGCGGAGATGAAGACCGGTGAGGGCAAGACCCTGACCTGTGTGCTGCCCGCCTACCTCAACGCCATCTCCGGCGAGGGCGTGCACGTCGTCACCGTCAACGACTATCTCGCCAAGCGCGACGCCGAGTGGATGGGTCGCGTGCACCGCTTCCTCGGTCTCGAGGTCGGCGTGATCCTCGGCGGCATGACCCCGGCCGAGCGTCGCGACGCCTACGCCGCGGACATCACCTACGGCACGAACAACGAGTTCGGCTTCGACTACCTGCGCGACAACATGACCCACTCGCTGGACGATCTGGTGCAGCGCGGGCACAACTTCGCCATCGTCGACGAGGTCGACTCGATCCTCATCGACGAGGCCCGGACCCCGCTGATCATCTCGGGCCCGGCCGACGCCTCCTCGAAGTGGTACGCGGAGTTCGCGCGCATCGCGCCGCTGCTGAAGAAGGACCTGCACTACGAGGTCGACATCAAGAAGCGCACCATCGGTGTGCACGAGGCCGGTGTCGAATTCGTCGAGGACCAGCTGGGCATCGACAACCTCTACGAGGCCGCGAACTCGCCCCTGGTGAGCTACCTGAACAACGCCATCAAGGCCAAGGAGCTCTACACCAAGGACAAGGACTACATCGTCCGCAGCGGTGAGGTCATCATCGTCGACGAGTTCACCGGTCGAATCCTGGTGGGCCGCCGCTACAACGAGGGCATGCACCAGGCGATCGAGGCCAAGGAAGGCGTCGAGATCCAGCCGGAGAACCAGACGCTGGCCACCATCACGCTGCAGAACTACTTCCGGCTGTACGACAAGCTGTCAGGCATGACCGGTACCGCCGAGACCGAGGCGGCCGAGCTGCACCAGACCTACGGCCTGGGCGTGGTGCCGATCCCGACCAACAAGCCGATGATCCGCCAGGACCAGTCGGACCTGATCTACAAGACCGAAGAGGCCAAGTACGTCGCGGTCGCCGACGACATCCAGGAGAAGCACGAGCAGGGTCAGCCGGTCCTGGTCGGCACCACCTCGGTCGAGCGCTCGGAGTACCTGTCGAAGCTGCTGACCAAGCGCGGCATTCCGCACAACGTGCTCAATGCCAAGTTCCACGAGCAGGAAGCGCAGATCGTCGCCGAGGCCGGTCGCCCGGGCGCGGTCACGGTGGCCACCAATATGGCCGGTCGTGGTACCGACGTCGTGCTGGGCGGTAACCCGGACATCATCGCCGACATCCTGCTGCGTCGTCAGGGCCTGGACCCGGTGGAGACCCCGGACGAGTACGAGGCCCAGTGGCACACCACGCTGGAGCGGGTCAAGGAGCAGGTCGACGAGGACGCCGACGCCGTGCGCGACGCGGGCGGCCTCTACGTGCTGGGCACCGAGCGCCACGAGTCGCGGCGCATCGACAACCAGCTGCGCGGTCGTTCCGGCCGGCAGGGCGACCCTGGCGAGTCCCGCTTCTACCTGTCGCTGGGTGACGAGCTGATGCGGCGCTTCAACGGCGCGGCGCTGGAGTCGATCATGACCCGGCTCAACCTGCCCGACGATGTGCCGATCGAGGCCAAGATGGTCTCGCGTGCCATCAAGTCCGCGCAGACCCAGGTCGAGCAGCAGAACTACGAGATCCGCAAGAACGTCCTCAAGTACGACGAGGTCATGAACCAGCAGCGCAAGGTGATCTACGCCGAGCGCGCCCGCATCCTCAATGGTGAGGACATGGAGGGCCAGGTGCAGGAGATGATCACCGACGTGATCACCGCCTACGTCACCGGCGCCACCGCCGAGGGCTACGTCGAGGACTGGGATCTCGAAAAGCTGTGGGGCGCACTGAAGACGCTGTACCCCATCGGGATCGCGTACAAGGACCTCACCGGCGAGAGCGAGACCGGCGAGGTCGGCGAGCTGTCCCGCGAGGAACTGCTGGACGCCGTGCTGGAGGACGCGCACGCGGCCTACGACAACCGCGAGGCCGAGATCGACGGCCTGGCCGGTCCGGAGAGCATGCGCAAGCTGGAGCATCAGATCCTGCTGAGCGTGCTGGACCGCAAGTGGCGCGAGCACCTCTACGAGATGGACTACCTCAAGGAGGGCATCGGCCTGCGTGCCATGGCGCAGCGCGATCCGCTGGTCGAGTACCAGCGCGAGGGCTTCGACATGTTCGCCGCGATGCTCGAGGGTCTGAAGGAGGAGTCGGTCGGCTTCCTGTTCAACCTGCAGGTCGAGGTGCAGCAGCCGCAGCCCACCGGCATGAATGTGGCCGCGGGCCTGCAGTCGCCGGTCGGCAACCGTCCGCTGCCGACCCAGGAGGACGCGGTCGCCAACGGCAATGCGGCTCCGGCAGCGTTGCGCGCCAAGGGAATCGACGAGTCCGGCCCGCGCGGGCTGTCCTACTCCGGTCCCGACGAGGGCGGTCACGCCGCCGTGCGCAGTGACAGCGACGAGTACGGCAACGAGGACGGCCAGAGCGGCACCCGCCGCGAGCGTCGTGAGGCGGCTCGCAACGAGGGCAAGCAGGATCGCGCCCCGCGCAGCAAGCGTCGGCACTAGGTAGTCGAAAAACGGTGAGCCCCGGGCGTTTACGTCCGGGGCTCACCGTTTTCCGTACCGGACCAGCACTTTTCGGCCGGTCATGAAACGGTCATGATCACTGCGATCAAATGGTTCCAGTCCGGTCGCCGCGGGGTGGCCGAGCAGGAAGGGAATCACACAATGCGCAAGACTCTCGCCGTGACCGCCATGGCCCTGGGCATCGCCGGTTTCGGTGTCGCCACCGCGCACGCCGAGTCCTACTTCGGCGGCAACTACGCCACCCAGGACGCGTGCGTCGCCGACGGCTCCAAGGGCTCCTGGACCACCCCCGACGGCCGTCAGATCGACGGTGGCCAGGGCTGGCAGTACAGCTGCGACCCGCAGGCCGACGGCACCTTCAACCTGACTCTGTTCCGCTGACCATCCGTCGCGGTAGAGCGCTCCCGGTGAATTCACCGGGAGCGCTTTCGTTTTCGAGGTTTGCCGCGAGCCTGGGCGGTGAATCCTCAATGGGGATAGCGTAATTCGTGTCGGGACGGCATCCAGGCTAATCTTATTCGAACTCCTTTCACTTCCCGTCGCGCAGAAGTGGGCAAAGATATCGCCCGAAGTTGCCCGCGTGTTAATTGAATTCCGCCGGTCAAGTTTGTGATTTGCGTCATTCGAGGACATTTTGTGCCAGTTCTCGGGGGCGACTTGGTTGCAGGCTATTAGCTCGTCTAAGTTTCGGTATGTGTGGGAGGACCGAAAGTTGTACGGGCGGGATCGCGAACAAATCCAATTGGAGGGTGTTCTCGGGGCGGCACGGTCGGGGCGGGGTACCGGGCTCGTGCTGTGCGGAGATCCGGCCATCGGCAAGACCGAGCTGGTGCACGCGGCCGTCGCCCGCGCCACCGACTTCCGAGTGCTGCGCTGCCAGGGCATTCGCACCGAATCCGCATTGCCCTACGCGGCGCTGCACGAATTGTTGCTCCCGGTCGCCGACCGGGTGTCGGCGCTGCCGACCGCGCAAGCCGGGGCGCTGCGCGCGGTGCTCGGCCTGGACGCCGGCGTCCCCGACCCGTTCCTGGTCGGCGCCGGGCTGGTGCGCTTGCTGTCGGAGCTCGCCACCGCGGCGCCGCTGCTGCTGGTCGTCGACGAGGCCCGGCTGGTGGACCACCAGTCGGCGCAGTCGCTCATCTTCGCCGTGCGCCGCTTGTCCGCGGCGCCGGTCGCACTGCTGGTGGCGCTGCGCGGCGAGCCGGTCGACACGCCCTGGCGTGAGATGCCCGCCCTGCCGGTCACCGGGCTGTCCGACGCGGCGGCCCGGCGGCTGATCGCCGACTGCTACGGCCCGATGGGCGCACTGCGGCTGTCCCGGATCCTCGCGGTGGCGGGCGGCAACCCGCTGGCCCTGCACGAATTGCCGGGCGTGGTGGACGATCTCGCGGGCACCGGCCCGCAGCCGGTGCCGCTGGGCCCCGGGCTGCGCGCGGCCTTCCGCGACCGCGTCGCCGCGCTGCCGGAGCAGGTGCGGGTGCTGCTCACGGTCGTCGTCACCGAGACCCGCGGGGTGCTCGGCACCGTCACCGAGGCCGCCGCCGCGCTCGGCACCGGCCCTGCCGCTTGGGAATACGCCGCGGCCGCGGGCCTGCTCACCGTCGGCGACGGCCGGGTGGAACGCACCCACCCGCTGCTGTGCGCCGCCGTGTACGATGCCGCCTCCCCGGCGCAGCGGCGGGCCGCGCAGTTGGCGGTCGCGACCGCGCTGGTCGGTTCCGACGAGGCGGATCTGCGGGTGTGGCATCGGGCCATGGCCGTCGATCGGCCCGACGAACGGCTGGCCTGGGTGCTCTCGGAGCGGGCGGAGACCGCGGGCCACGGCGCGCTGACCGCCGCCGCCATGCTGCGGCAGGCCGCGGCCATCAGCGGCGATCCGGAGCGGGCGGGGGAGCGGCTGGCCACAGCGGCTCGATTCTCCTGGGCCGGTGGCGATATCGCCTCGGCGCGCGGACTGCTGGAGCGGGCCACCTCCCGATTGGGCGCGGAGCGGGCGGCGACGGCCAGTCGCGGATTGGCCGGATTGCTGGAATTCGTTGCGGGCGAGCCGGAACGGGCGAGCCGGCTGCTGTTGCGCGACGCCGAACTGGTGGACCCGCGCACCGCCGCGTATCTGCGCCTGGACGCCGAACGGGCGCGCTGGGTGGCCGGGCACGGCGTGCTCGACCTCGATATCGCGGAAATGACGGTGCGGGACGGTATTTCGCGACTGCACTCGATGATCCGGCCGCTGCCGCCCGCGCCGCTGGTGCTGCTGTGGGGGCTGGCCGACGTGGCACTGGAGCCCTACACGCAGGCCGCGGCGTCGCTGCGCGGCAGTGCGGCCCCGGCCGCGGTGTCGCTGCTGCCGCAGCTGGCGATCCTGCAGTTCGCCAACGGCCGCTTCGCCGAGGCCGAGCGGACCCTGGCCGAGGCGTTCGAGCTGGCCGAGGCGGGCGGGGTGGAGAACGTACTCGCCCAGTGCTGGGCACTGCGCACGAAAATTGCTGCGCTGCACGGTGATTCGGAGGTGGTGCGGGACGGTGCGGAACAGGTGCTGGCCATCGCCCGGCCGCGCCGCGCGCAGTCGCTGATCGCGTCGGCGCACTGGCATCTGGGCTTCCACGCGCTCAGCCTGGGTGACCCCGAGACGGCGTACCTGCGCCTGCGGACCCTCGCCCAGCCGGGACACGACGCCCGGCATCCCACCTATGCCCGTTTGGCCGCACTGGATCTGGTGGAGGCCGCCACCCGGGTGGGCCGCCACGCCGAGGCGCTGACCTACTACGCCGACATCCGGGATTGGGCGATCCGTTCGCGCGCGGACTGGGCGATCTCCACCGCGTACGCCTGCCGGGCGCTGCTGTGCGCCGACGACCGCGCCGACCGGTACTTCCGCCGCGCCCTGGTGGTCCGGCGCAGCCGCCACGACCTGAATCATGTGCGCACCCAACTGCTCTACGGCAAGTGGCTACGCCGCGCCCGCCGCCGGGCCGATGCCGCCGAGCAGTTGCGCGCGGCCGCGGAGGCGTTCGAGCGGATGGGCGCACAGCAGTGGATGCTGCGCGCACAGCAGGAACTGGAACTCACCGGGCGCCGCGCCGCGCCGGTCACCGCGCACGGCGAGATCTCGGTGCTGACCGCGCAGGAGCAGCGGGTCGCGCGGCTGGCCGCCCAGGGGCTGACGAATCGGGAGATCGGAACCGAGCTGTTCCTGAGCCCGCGGACGGTGGGGCACCATCTGTCGCGGGTCTTCGGCAAGCTGGGACTCAGCGGCCGGGCCGATCTCGGTGACGTCGATTTCGACAACGGCATGCGAATCGTGCGGCCGCGCTGAGTCTTTCGGGTGTTTCAGTCCAGGTGAACCGACTCGCCCCAATAGCGCGGGTCCCAGTTGATCAGGATCATCCCGGCGACGCTGCCCGCGCAGCCGCCGCACGCGTCGACCTGGATGAGACTGTCCACGTCGGTGTCGCCGGCGAGCACGGCCCGGGCCGAGAGCCAGACCGCCCGCAGGTGCAGGGCGGCGGCCCGGCCGCAGCGCACGCATTCGGGCAGGCCGTCGTCCGGGTCGTTGCGCCCGATCCGGACTTCCGGCGTGACGGGTGCGCCGGGGCCGAGGGCCTCATCGAGGAGCGGCGAAAATTCCTTGCGCTCACGGTCATCCACCTCGGCAGGCTAACTATTTCCGGCCGCGCCCGCACCCCGTGGGCGCAGGTTCGCCGACCGGCCGGGCGCCGGATGTTTGTCCGGCGATCGGTTGGGAATGCAATGGGTGACGATATCGGCGCGGCCCTTCGGAAATAGCGGCGTCGAATTGCGCACGGCATTCTAAGCGACCGACCGGGATTCGTAATCGGTCGATGTATCGGTCATCGAATCGGTCGCTATTGCAAGGCTCGGAATGTCCTATCTCACAATCGGTCTCGGCTGCTCAGGCCGGCCTTGTCGAATTTGTCCGGTTCTTGTGTAGCGAGGTAAGTTGCGATGTGCGCGAGATCCGGGTTCTCCAAGGGAGGGAACGAGAACAGGCCGAACTGTCTCGGGTATTGAGTCGGGCGCGTGCGGGTCACGGCGGGGGACTATTGCTGTGGGGCGATCCGGGTATCGGGAAAACCGCACTCCTGCACGCCGCGCAGTTGTCCGCCACCGATTTCCGGATCCTCGCCTGCCGCGGATTTCCGGCCGAATCCCGGCTCGAATTCGCGGCTCTGCACGAGTTGCTGAACCCGGTGGCCGATCAGTTCGGGTCGCTGCCGGATCCGCAGGCGCTCGCCCTGGCTCGGGCCCTGGGGCGCGATACCGGTCCGGCCGATCCGTTCCTGGTGGGCGCGGCCGTGGTGACATTGCTCGCGGCCCTCGCCGCGCAGCAGCCGGTCCTGCTGATCGTGGACGACGCCCACTGGGTGGACTCGGCAACCGCACACGCCCTCACCTTCGCGCTGCGCCGCCTGGCCGGTAGTCGGGTCGGATTGCTGGCGGCGGTACGCGACTGCCCGGCCACCTCGGTGTGGCAGGCGCTGCCGGTGCTGCCCGTCGCCCCGCTGTCGGACGAGGCGGCACGCGCCCTGCTGGCCGGCCGGACCGAGGTGCTCGGCGCACCGCGGGCCACCCGCATGCTGCGGGTCGCCGCCGGTAATCCGCTGGCCCTGCTGGAGGCCCCGTTGGATGCCGAGGAACTCGCCGGAATCGGCTGGGGCCCGGTGCCTTTCGGCCCGCGCCTGCGCGCCGCCTTCGGTCCCGCACTGGCCGAACTGACCGACACCGTGCGCACCTTGCTGACCGTGGTGGCCGCCGAGGACCGCGGCACCCTCTGCGCGATCGTGAAGGCCGCCACCGAACTCGGTGTCAGCGGCCTGGATTGGGAAGCCGCGCTGGCCGCCGGGCTGCTCGCGGTCACCGACGGGCGCGTGGAGATGCGCCACCGCCTGCTCTGCGCCGCCGCCTACGATGCCGCCGACCCGCTGCGGCGGCGCGCCGTCCATCTCGCCCTGGCGGCCGCGCTCGACACCGAGCAATTGCGCACCTGGCATCTGGCCGCCGTGGTCGACGCGTCCGACGAGAAGCTGGCGCGGTCACTCGCGGACGGCACGCCCCGGGTGCGCGAGCGGGCCGGGGCGCTGGCCGCGGCGGCCGTGCTGCGCCGGGCCGCCGCCATCACCCCCGACCCGGTGGTGGCCGGGACCCGGCTGGCGGGCGCCGCCCGATTCGCCTGGGAGGGCGGCGATATCGAATCCGCGGACCGCCTGCTCACCCTGGCCGAGGCGCGCGCCACCGTGGCGGAGCTCGCCGTGGCGGGCAACGGCCTGCGCGGGCTGCTCGAGTTCGTGGCGGGCGATCCGATGCGGGCGCGCACCCTGCTGCTGCGCGATGCCGATGCCCTCGCCGACACGCCCGCGGCCGAGCTCGCGGCCGGACTGCGCCTGGTGGCCGAACGGGCGACGTGGGCCGCGGGCCGGGCCGGGGATGAGCCGCTGGACGGTCAACTCGAGGCGGTCGCTGCCGCGCCGTCACCCATCGCTGCCGCGCATCTGCTGCCGCCCGCCGCCCAGCTGATCGAATGGGGACTGGCCGATCGGGCCATCGAGCCGTACCTGAAAGTGGCGGGGGGTCTGCGTAATTCGGGGGACCGGGCCGCGGCGCTCGGGGTGCTGCCGCAGCTGGCCGTGCTGCAGTTCGCCACCGGGCGCTGGGAGGCGGGCGAGCACACCCTGGCCGCGGCCTTCGAACTGGCCACCGGCGCGGGCGCGGACAATCTGCTGGCCCAGTGCTGGAACCTGCGTGCCCGGCTGGCCGCGCAGCGCGGCGACGCGGCCGAGGTGGCCGACAGCGTGGAACACGCGCTGGCCCTGGCCCGCCCGCACGCGGTGCCGATTCTGATCGGCAGCGCGTACTGGAATCAGGGCTTCCACGCCCTGAACACCGGTGACGCCGAAACCGCCCACCGCCGCCTGCGCGCCCTCTACGAACCCGGCCACGAGGCCGCGCATCCGAGCCTGGCCCGGCTGGCGACCCTAGACATGGTCGAATCCGCCTGCCGGGTGGGCCGTTTCGACGAGGCCGCCGAGTACGCCGCGGCCATCGAGGACTGGGCGCGGCGCTCACGGGCACGCTGGGCGCTGAGCACCGCCTACGCCAGCCGGGCGCTGCTGTCCCCGGAGGATCGCGCCGAGCACTACTACCGCCGCGCTCTCGCGGTCGGCGATTCCCGGCACACCGCCTTCGGCCGGGCCCGCACCCAACTGCTCTACGGCAAGTGGCTGCGCCGGGTGCGTCGCCGTCGCGACGCTGCCGAGCAATTACGCTCCGCGGCAGACGCTTTCGACCTGATCGGCGCGACCGCCTGGTCCGCCCGCACCCGGACCGAACTCGACCTCACCGGCACCGGGACCAAGGCCGCGGGCACCGGTTCCACGCCGTTGACCGCGCAGGAGTCGCAGGTGGCCCGGCTGGCCGCGCAGGGGCTCACCAATCGCGAGATCGGCGCGGAACTGTTCCTGAGTCCCCGCACGGTCGGGCACCATATGTCGCGCATTCTCGAAAAGCTCGGTCTCACCAGTCGTTTCGAATTGCGTGGGATCGATTTCGACAACGGGATGCGCCTGACCCGGCCGCGCTGAACAACTTTCGACCGGGTCAGCGAATTTCCGGCAAGTCAGATGCGGGTGAGTTCGAAGATCCGGAATCGGCGCTCGCCCGCCAGCCGTTGCTCCATGGCATAGCCGGGCCAGAAATCCAGTGCGCGCCGCCAGGCCCGGTCCCGATCGCCGCCGGCCAACTGCCGCACCTGCACCGGAAAGCGCTCGGCCCGCACGCGCAGTTCGGCGCGTTCGGCCCCGAGCAGATTGGCCGACCAGGACGGTTGCTGCGGCTTGCCCCAATTCGAGGACACGATCAGGAAGCGTTTCTCGTCGCCCGGATCGGGAACGTAGAGCAGGGTGACCGTGCGGGGAATTCCGGTGCGCCGCCCGGCCACGGTCAATTGCAGGGCGGGCAATCCGGCGACATCCAGGATCCCCTTGCGATCCTTGGTGATTCGCCTGGTGAAGTCCTCCAGTGCGAAGACGGCCGGTGCGGCCCGCATCACCAGGGGGCGGCGCGCGAGCGCGCGACCCAACCGGGGCAGCGGATTCCAGCGGGCGGGCGCGTCGGGTCTGCGACGCCACTCAGCGAATGACATGTCCCGATTATGTTGCCAGTTCTCCCCGCGGGCGCGCGTCAGGGCGCCCAACGTGCCCTATCCCACTCGTCCTGCCAATCATGCGGATCGGCGGGCGAGCGGTCCTCCGGGTGTTCCTGTGGCAATTTCTGGCTCCCGTTGCGGGCGGGTTCGCTTTTCTCCGGCCGTGCCCGGTCGGCGGCCGCTACTTCGGGGATTTCTTCGCTCATGACATCCCTTCGTGCCGGTTATGCACAAAAGGTATCGAATGGGCGATTTCCTGGCTATCTCAGGTGTCGGTATTGTCCCGGAACCACGGGTCGTTGGAATTCAAGGCGGTGAGCAGGCGACGAATCGCCTCCACCCGCAATTCCTTGCCGGGTAGCTGGTCGAGGGCGCATTCCGGATCGGCGGGCGGGCCCAGGTGGGTGCAGCCGCGCGGGCAGTCCTCGATGGCGTCGGCCAGATCCGAGAACGCCCCGATGACATCGTCGGGGGTGATGTGGGCCAGGCCGAAGGAGCGCACACCGGGTGTGTCGACGACCCAGCCGCCGTTGGGCAGCGGCAGCGCCACCGACTGGGTCGAGGTGTGCCGCCCCTTGCCGACCCCCGACACCACGCCCACGGCCCGATCCGCATCCGGTACCAGCCGATTCACCAGCGTCGACTTGCCGACGCCCGAATGCCCGATGAGCGCGGTCAGCTTGTCGCCGAGGATTTCCAGGACCGGCTCCAGCGGATCCTCGATGCCCGCGTAGACGATGGTCAGATCCAAATCCTCGAAGGCCGCGGCGAATTCGGAGGCGGCATCCAGGTCGTGCTTGGTCAGGCACAGGATCGGTTGCAGCCCACCGACATACGCCGCGACCATGGCGCGCTCCACGAAACCGGTGCGCGGCGGCGGGTCGGCCAGGGCCACCACGATGAACAGCTGCTCGGCATTGCCGACCACCACCCGCTCGAACGGGTCGGTGTCATCGGCGGTGCGGCGCAACACCGTTCGCCGTTCGGCCACCCGTACGATGCGGGCCAGCGTGTCCGGCTTGCCCGACAGGTCGCCGACCACGTCCACCAGGTCGCCGACCACGATCGGGGTGCGGCCGAGTTCGCGCGCCCGCATGGCGGTCAGCGGCCGGTCCGGGTCCCCGTCCAGCACGCACCCCCAGCGCCCGCGGTCCACCGCCACCACCATGGCCACTTCGGCATCCAGATGCTGCGGCCGGGTCTTGGTGCGCGGGCGGGTGCCTTTGCCCGGGCGAACCCGGACATCGGTCTCGTCGTACTCGCGCCGCCTCAGCGGTCTGCTCCCGCCACGCCGAGCATGGTCTCCCACAGCTCGACGAATCCGGGCAGGGTCTTGGCCGTGGTGCCGATGTCCTCGATCTCCACGCCCGGCGTGACCAGGCCGATGATCGCGCCCGCCGTGGCCATCCGGTGATCGGCGTAGGAGCGCCACTGCCCGCCGGTGAGCGGACTGGGCACGATGGTCAGCCCGTCCTCGGTCTCGGTGACCTTGCCGCCCAGGCGGTTGATCTCGGTGGCCAGCGCCGCCAGCCGGTCGGTCTCGTGCCCGCGCAGGTGCGCGATGCCGCGCAGCCGCGACGGCGAATCCGCCAGTGCCGCAAGGGCGGCCACGGTCGGGGTCAGCTCGCCCACGTCGTGCAGGTCGATGTCGATGCCCGCCAGCCGCTCCGGTCCGCGCACGGTGAGCACGCCGTCGAAGATGCGCGCCTCCGCGCCCATGCGCACCAGGATCTCGCGGATCACATCGCCCGGCTGGGTGGTGAGTCGCGGCCAGTGCGGAATGCTCACCTCGCCGCCGGTGATGGCCGCCGCCGCCAGGAACGGGGTGGCATTGGACAGGTCCGGCTCGATCTCCCAGTCCACCGCGCGGATCTTGCCGGGCGCGACCGTCCAGGTCTGCGCCTTGCGCGGATCCTTGGGCGCGTCCACGCGAACATCGGCGCGCCGCAGCATCTCCACGGTCATCTCGATGTGCGGCATGGACGGCAGCGGCCCGCCGTCGTGATTGACCGTGATGCCCTGCTCGAACCGCGCCGCCGACAGCAGCAGCCCGGACACGAACTGCGAAGAGCCCGAGGCGTCGATGGTGACCGGCCCGCCGCGCAACGTGCCGGTGCCGTGTACGACGAACGGCAGCTGGTTGCCGTCGATGTCGAGGCCCAGCGCCCGCAGCGCCTCCAGGATGGTGCCCAGCGGCCGCACCCGCGCCTGCTCGTCCCCGTCGAAGGCGACGTCCCCGTTGGCCAGCGCCGCCACCGGCGGCAGGAACCGCATGATGGTGCCCGCCAGCCCGCAATCGACCATGGCACTGGAGAATTCGGCGGGCGGGGTGACGGTCAACGTCTCGCCGTCGCCCTCGATGCCGGCGCCCATGGCCCGCAGTGCCGCGATCATCAAATTGGTGTCGCGACTGCGCAGCGCGCCGGTCAGGGTGGACGGCCGATCCGCCAGCGCGGCGAGGATCAGCGCCCGATTGGTAATGGATTTCGACCCGGGCAGGGTCACGGTCGCGTGGACGGGAACTCGGACATGGGGCGCGGGCCAGAAAGTCACCTCCCCATCCTCCCAAACGATCGGGGCGTTGCGGGGGTTGCGTCCCTTTCCGGGCGCCCGGATTCCTGCTAGACGTATACGTATAGAGGTACGTATACTTGGCCGGGTGATCGATCCCATCAGCCTCGTTGTCGGTGGCGCACTCCTCGGTGGCGGCTGGCTCGCGGGCCGTTTCGGCTCCCGGAGGACCAAGCCCGCGGAGACCTTCAGCCCCGCCGTCTGCGGGTGCGGCCACGACCTCGCCCTGCACGACCGCGCGGCGGGCCACTGCCACGCCGAGAACTTCCGCAAGACCGGCAACGGCCTGAAAGCGTGGGCGCGCTGCAACTGCCAGCGCTACACGGGGCCGACCCCGCTGGAGGAGTTCTTCAGCCCGACCCCGTTGCCGCCCAGCCCATAACGCCACAACGCCGGTCCCTGCGGCAGGGACCGGCGTTGTGACAGTGGGGGTTTCGTTACTTCGCGCGCCCGTGGATGAACGGCACGATCTTGCGCAGCAGCTTCATGGTGCGGTCGGTCCGCGTGTAGGACAGCAGTGCCATGCCCGGAATCGTGAAGCGCTGCTCCGCGATCGAATGCGGACGCGAGAACTCCAGCAGACCCGGCGCACCGTGAATGCGCCCGATGCCGGACTCCCGCACGCCACCGAACGGCAGGCCCGAGATCGCCGCGTACGACAGCACCGAATTCACCGACGTGCAGCCGACATCCAGCCGCCGGGCGATCTCCATGCCCTGCTTCTTGGAGTACACCGCCGAGCCGAGCCCGTACTTGCTCTTGTTGGTCAGCTCCACGGCCTCGTCGACGCCGTTGACCGTGCGAATGGTGACGGTCGGCCCGAAGGTCTCCTCGCACACCGCATCCGAGGACTCGTCGGTGTCGACCAGGATGACCGGCTCGATGTAGGGGCCCTTGACGGACTCGGGCCCACCGAGCACGGCCTTACCGCCGTTCTTGATCGCGTCCTCGATGTGGCGGCGCACGATGTCGATCTGGCTGGGCATGGTCATCGGGCCGTAGGAGGCCTTGGCGTCCGAACCCGGCTTGATGTCGGTGAGGATGCGCTTGACCTCGGCGATGAACTCCGCAGCGACCGACTTGTCCACGTACACGCGCTCCACGCCCGCGCAGGTCTGGCCGGAGTTGGCCGTCGCACCCCAGGCGACCGCGTCGGCGGCGGCCTTGATGTCGGCGTCCGCGGCCACGATCACCGCGTCCTTGCCGCCGCACTCCAGCAGCACCGGCGTCAGCGTTTCGGCCGCGGAAGCCATGATCTTCTTGCCGGTCGCGGTCGACCCGGTGAAGGCCAGCTTGTCGACCCCGGACTTGACCAGCGCAGCGCCGGTCGCGCCGAAGCCGTTGATGGCGACGAACACGCCGTCCGGCAGGCCCGGATTCGCCTCGGCGAACGCCTTGGCCACGAAATTGCCGATGCCGGTGGAGTATTCACTCGGCTTGAAGACCACGCAGTTACCCGCGGCCAGCGCGTAGGCGATGGAACCGTTCGGGGTGTAGACCGGGTAGTTCCACGGCCCGATGATGCCGACCACGCCCAGAGGTCGGTATTCCAGGTGCGCGGCGAAGTTGGCCATGAACGCGCCCGGCGCGACCTTGCGCGGCTTGAGCACCTTCTCGGCATTGCTCGCGGCCCACTTGATGTGCTCGAGCGCGAGCATCAGTTCCAGGAAGGCGTCGTCGAGCGGCTTGCCGTTCTCGGCGTGGATGAGCTCGCACAACTCGTCGGACTTCTCGACCAGCTTGCTGCCCCAGCGCAGAATGTGCTTCTTGCGTTCGGCGTAACTGAGCGCGCCCCAGGTGGCTGCGGCTCCCCGCGCCTTGGCGACGGCCGCGTGCACCGCCGCATCATCATCGATCGGGTAGGTGGCGAGGGTCTCGCCGGTCGCGGGGTTGACCGAAGTCAGCGTGTCGGCCTGATCGAGCGGGGCGGTTTCGGTGGCAGTCATGAGTGTCGGCGATCCCTTGTGAGAGGTTGTTGAGACGAACGTCTCACACCGGTCAAGTGAAGTCAATTGCCATCACATCGCATGCGATTCATTCCTGGTGAGTGTCGGTGGCCGGTGGCAGCATGGTCGACATGTGCGGTAGGTACGCGACAACGACGAATCCCGCCAAGCTGGCCGTCGAACTCGACGCTATCGACGAGACCGGCGACTCGGGCTTCAATCCCAACTACAACGTGGCGCCCACCAACCAGGTGCTCACGGTCGTGGAACGACACGACCGCGACCACCCGGAGGATCCGGCCACCCTGCGCGTGCGAGCCATGCGCTGGGGCCTGATCCCGGTGTGGACCAAGACGGCCGAGCCCGGCGTCCCGGTGAAGGGCAAGCCGCTGTTCAATGCCCGCGCCGACAAGGCCGCCACCACGGCGTCGTTCCGTGACGCGGTGAAGAAGCGCCGCTGCCTGGTGCCGATGGACGGCTGGTACGAGTGGGTCACCGAACCCGATTCGCTCGGAAAGGCCGTCAAGCGGCCGTATTTCATGTCCAAGTCCGACGGCGGGCGGCTGTACATGGCCGGGCTGTGGTCGGTCTGGCGTGATCGCAGCCTGGGTGATGAAGCGAAACCTCTGCTGTCGTGCACGATTCTGACCACCGATTCGGTCGGGGCGCTGACCGATATCCACGACCGTATGCCGCTGCCGATGCCGCGTGAGCATTGGGCGGCCTGGCTGGATCCGGACCACCCGGCCCCGGAGGAGTTCTTGGAAACGCCGTCACCCGAAGCGGTTTCGGACATTCTGATCCGCGAGGTGCCGTCGCTGGTGAACAGCGTGAAGAACAACGGTCCCGAGCTACTGGGGGCAGTGAACGAACAAGCCGGTCAGATCACGTTGATCTGACCGGCCCGCAAGTTGTTCGAATCCGCTACCCACATTTCACGGACGGAATCGGGATATTCAGCGTGCACTTGAGCGTGTCCGCCGCCGAATCGATGATCTTGGTGATGACGCCGCCGCCGAGCTTCTCGGCCTTGTCGACGTGCTCGTCCTTCTTCGGTTGCTGTCCGCTGTCCGGTGCTCCCGGGTTGGGGAAGCTCGGATTGTTCGGCGCGGCCGTGGCGACGGTGGCCGTGAACGGGGCGGTTCCCAACGCGAGTGCCAGGGTTCCGGCCACGACAGCGGTGCGAATGGACAACCTCATCACATCCTCGGGTTCGAATCGGACCTTGTGGACAAAGGGTTCACAACTAGCTCACTGCTCATTCCCAAGTAACTCACAGAAAGCCGCCCGAATTGTGAAATGACAATGCCCCGCCGCGTCTTCGCGGCGGGGCATTGTCTCTTCGATGGTTGTCGGCGTCAGACCGTGGCGGGAGCCACGTCGTCGGCATCCTTACGGGCCTGCTGGATGCCGCCCGCGGTCCGCAGCGGCACTTCCTTCCAGAACAGCACCAGGATGAAGCCGATCAGCGACACCACGGTGGCCGAGAGGAACACCCGGTCCATGGACTTGGCGAAGCCCTCCTTGAAGGGGTGCGACAGGTCCGGGTTCAGCTGCTGCACGACCGAGCTGTCATTGAGCACCGAACCCACGGCTCCGGGCGCGGTCGCCGGGTTCGACAGTTCCAGCACGACCTTCTTGTCGATCGAGTCGGGGCCCTGCACGGCCTGCTCGGCGGCAATCGAGAACGAGCTGTGCTTGTCGGCGGTCGCGCTCTCCAGCGAGGAGCTGATGTTCGGAGCCAGCTGCGTGAACAGCACCGACAGGAACACCGCCACACCCAGGGTGCCGCCGATCTGTCGGAAGAAGGTCGCGGCAGCGGTGGACACGCCCATGTCCTTGGGCGGCAACGCGTTCTGCAGCGCCAGGGTCAGCGGCTGCATCAGGTTGCCCAGGCCGAAGCCGGTGATGGCCATGAAGATCATGACGACCCACAGCTTGGTGTCGGCCGAAACCAGGTGCAGCAGGAACAGACCCGAGGTCAGCAGCGCCGCGCCGACCGGCGGGAAGTACTTGTACCGCCCGGTCTTCGAGATCAGCTGACCCGCCAGGATCGAGCCGGTCATCATGCCCGCCACCAGCGGCAGCATGAGCAGACCCGCCTTGGTCGGGCTCGCGCCCTGCACCACCTGCAGGTACTGCGGCAGCAGGGTGATGCCACCGAACATGGCCGCACCGACCACCACCGAGATGACCACGCCGAGGGCGAAGGTGGAGTTCTTGAACATGCGCAGCGGGATCAGCGCGGCGTCGCCCTGCCTGGCCTCGACGGCGATGAAGGACAGCACACCGACCGCGCCCAGGATGTAGCAGAACAGCGCATGGCCACTGCTCCAACCCCATTCGCGACCCTGCTCGGCCACCACCAGCAGCGGCACCAGGCCGACGATCAGGGCGGAGATGCCCATCCAGTCGATCGGCACCTTGGTGACGGGACGCTTGGGCAGCTTGAGCACACGGGTCACCACGGCCAGCGCGATGATGCCGACCGGCACGTTCACCAGGAACACCCAGCGCCAGCCGGTGACGCCCAGGATGTGGTCGGTGCCCGAGAGCAGACCGCCGACGACCGGGCCGACGACGCTGGAGGTACCGAACACGGCCAGGAAGTAGCCCTGGTAGCGAGCGCGCTCACGGGGAGACACGATGTCGCCCATGATGGTCAGCGCCAGCGACATCAGACCGCCCGCGCCCAGGCCCTGGAAGGCCCGGAAGGCGGCCAGTTCGTACATCGACGTCGCCATCGAGCAGGCCAGCGAGCCGACCACGAAGATGGAGATGGCGGCCAGGTAGAACGGCTTGCGGCCGTACATATCCGAGAGCTTGCCGTAGAGCGGCGTGGCCAGGGTCGAGGTGATCAGGTAGGCCGTGGTCACCCACGCCTGCGCCGAATAGCCGTGCAGCTGATCGGCGATGGTGCGGATGGAGGTCGACACGATGGTCTGGTCGAGGGCCGCGAGCAGCATGCCCATGACCAGGCCGCTCATGATGACCAGGATTTGCTTGTGGGTGAAGCCGGCCGAATTGACTTCGGGCTCAGCGGCTTCCGCTGTAGTAGTCACGAATTGTTCTCCGCGGGTGCGTAATAGGACTGAAGGTCTTTGTGGGCGGCCATATCGGCGAGCATGCGCTGCCGGGTCACCTCGTAGCCGTCGACGAAGCGGTGCAGCAGGTTCGAGAAGGTGTCTCGTTCCGCGGCGCTCCAGCCGTCGAGCATGTGCCGCAGCGAATCGTTGCGGCGGGTACGGATCTGAGCGGCCACCGCGCGGCCGGCCTCGGTCACGTCGAGGACGCTGACACGGCCGTCGGCGGGATCGGCGCGGCGTTCGATGAGACCACGCTTGACCAGGCTGGCCACCTGCCGGCTGATGGTGGAGGCGTCGGAGTAGAGCGCCTCGGCGAGTGCGCCGGAGCGCATCGGTCCACCGTGGATCAGCTGGAACAGGATGGCAAAGGCCGCCGGTTCGATCTCGCCCTGGGTGAGGGTCGCGATCTGCGCGTTGGTCCGGTCGCGCAGTTTGGTGAGCCGGGCGATCTCGTAGGCGATGGCATCGACAAGGCCGTCGTCGATGGTGTCGGTAATCGCCGGTTCATCGTCGTTCACGGTCGGTCTCACCTCCTTGCTTTGGGCAACTTCTTGTATCCGTCAACTAGTTGTACGGCGCAAGTATTCCGATTTGGTTGCTCAATGGCAAGTTTTTTCCGGAGGTTGTGTCTCCGCTCACGCGACGGCGACGGAGGCTGTCACCGCATTCGTGAGTCGTACCAGGTCAGCGGGGTTCAGCTCGATCTCGAGGCCGCGCTTGCCCGCACTGCACAGCACCCGATCCCACTCCAGCGCGGACGCGTCGACGACCGTCGGCAGCCGCTTCTTCTGGCCCAGCGGCGAGATCCCGCCCAGTACGTAGCCGGTGGTGCGCTCGGCCTTGGTCTTGTCGGCCATCGCGGCCTTCCCGCCGCCCAGCGCCGCGGCCGCCGCCTTCAGCGACAGCGTGGTCGGCACCGGCAGCACCGCCACCGCGAGCCCGCCCGAACCCAGCTCGATCACCAGCGTCTTGAAGATCTGCCCGGCGGTCACCCCGAGCTGCTCCGCGAGCGCCTCGACCGCCTCCGCCCCGTACGAATCATGGCGCGGGTCATGGGAATACGCGTGTACCCGATGATCGACTTTCGCCTGTACCAATGCCTTGATCGCCGGGGTCGAAGCAGCAGCCATGGGCTCACCCTAGCCACCGGACGCAACCGGATTTCGGGTGCTGGGAACAGGGTGCGCGTCATGCCTGTTGCACGCCATACGCGCTTCGCAGCAACCGCCGGGCCCACGGTTCGCGAACGCAGCCAGCCATTCACGAAGGAGGAGTCGGGTGACCGTACTGGTCGAGGAGCGCCCGGTTTGGACCAGTTTCCTGGCCGAATCCCTGTTCGCGGTAGCCTCAAGTGCTACGGCGATCGAAGGGACAAGCGTGACGAGCGACGACGACATGGTCGATCGCCTGCGTGATGACGACGCAAACAGCGAAAGCATCGACGCCGGTGAAGACCAAGCGGTCGACTACGACGAAGTGAGCGAAAACGGCGCCAGGAGCGCCGAATCCGCTACGGAACTGGCCGCGCGATTCGAGCGCGACGCGCTCCCATTGCTGGATCAGCTCTACGGGGCGGCATTGCGCATGACCCGCAACCCCGCCGACGCCGAGGACCTGGTGCAGGAGACCTTCGCCAAGGCCTACCAGGGGTTCAAGTCATTCCGCGAGGGCACCAATCTGCGGGCATGGCTGTACCGGATCCTCACCAACACCTACATCAACTCGTATCGGAAGAAGCAGCGCCAGCCCGCGCAGTATCCGACCGACGAGATCACCGACTGGCAGCTGGCCGCCACCGCCGAACACACCTCGCAGGGTCTGCGCTCGGCGGAGATGGAAGCCCTCGAGGCGCTGCCGGACGACGACATCAAGCACGCGCTGCAGGAGCTGCCCGAGGAATTCCGGATGGCGGTGTACTACGCCGACGTGGAGGGCTTCCCTTACAAGGAAATCGCCGAGATCATGGGAACCCCCATCGGTACCGTCATGTCCCGGCTGCACCGTGGTCGCAAGCAGCTCAAGGGTCTGCTCGCGGACGTGGCGCGGGAACGAGGATTCAACCGGTCGGGCAGCGATGCGCGTGAGGAGGTAAATCAGTGAGCGACGAGATGGATGATCTGGACTGCTCGGCGGTGCTCGCCGATGTCTGGCTGCTCCTGGACAACGAGTGCGATGCCGCCGTCAAGGATCGGCTGCGCGAGCACATCGACCGTTGCTCGCCGTGCATCGAGGCCTACGGCCTGGAGGAGAAGCTCAAGTCGCTGCTCAACCGCAAGTGCGGTGGCGACCGGGCGCCGGATGCGCTGCGACAGCGCCTGACGCTCGAGATCCGGACCAGCTACACCAGCGTGGAGACCCGGATCGACTCTGCTGAATAGCAGATATACACATACAGTTGAGCGGCACCACATCCCATTGGGAAGTGGTGCCGCTCAACAGTTTTCGAGCTAGTTACCGCAGCTCAGGCGTTCGGCCGCTTGCCGTGGTTGGCTGCGTTCTTCTTGCGGCCACGCTTCTTACGTCCACGCTTACCCATAGGTAATCTCCCTTCAGTCGGTCGCCATTCTTTCATGTGTGGTTGGCTGTACCTTCAGGGGCTACAGGTCACTCGAAAGCGAGAGGTGTTCATGGCTGAGGAAGTGCTGGCCGAGATGGTGTCGACCGTGCAGGAGATCCTGGTCGCGGTCGGTGACGAGGTGAAGGCCGACGATCCGGTCGTCATGCTCGAGTCCATGAAGATGGAGATCCCGGTCATCGTCGAGGGTCCGGGTACGGTCGCCTCGATCAACGTCAAGCCCGGCGACGTGCTTCAGCCCGGCGATCTGATCGCCGTCATTTCCTGAGAATCTCGCAGCCTGGAGCCCCCCGACCCGCTGCTGACACGCCCGGCTCGTATCGCGTGGGAACATACACCCGACGTGGGAACAGAGGAGCGTGGGTGAATGTCGACACTGAGTGATCTACTGGCTGAGCACACCGACCTACCGGGTGCGGCCGTCGACCATCTGCAGCGGGTGGTGGGGGACTGGCAGCTGCTTGCGGATCTGTCGTTCGCGGATCTGCTGCTGTGGGTGGGGACCGGCCCGATCAGCGAGGGCGCGGAGGTGGTGTGCGTGTCGCAGTGCCGCCCGACCACCGCGCCGACCGTCCATCCGGAGGACCTGGTCGGCAGCCTCGCCACCAAAGAGGCGAATCCGCATGTGTTCGAGGCACTGCTGAACGCCGATATCGTCCGGTACGAGACCGATACCGCCCTGACCGGCGTCTATCACCCGCATCCCGTGCACGCCGTGCGCGAGGCGATCCCGGTGCGGGTCGGCGACGACATCATCGCCGTGCTCGGCCGCGACACCGATGTGCAGCGCCGCAAGATGCGTTCCAGCCTCGAGATCGCCTACATGTCCTGCGCGGACGACCTGTGCCAGATGGTCGCCGACGGCACCTGGCCCGCGCTCGAGGATCGCACCGGCGCGCACTCCAGTCCGCGCGCGGGCGATGGATTCATTCGCCTGGATACCGAGGGCACCGTCAGCTACGCCAGCCCGAACGCGCTCTCGGCGTATCACCGCATGGGTTTGCAGAACGATCTGGTCGGCCAGGATCTGGCCCTGACCACCCGTTCGCTCATCACCGACCCGTTCGACGCGCAGGAGGTGGTCGGCGACATCCAGGCGGCCCTGGCCGGAAAGGCCGGTCGCCGAATGGAAGTCGAGGCGCGCGGGGCGACCGTGCTGCTGCGCACCCTGGTGCTGCGCCCGCACGGCGAGCTGGCCGGGGCCGCGGTGCTGGTCCGCGACGTGACCGAGGTGAAGCGCCGCGATCGCGCGCTGCTGTCCAAGGACGCGACCATCCGCGAGATCCACCACCGGGTGAAGAACAATCTGCAGACCGTGGCCGCGCTGCTGCGCCTGCAAGCCCGCCGCACCGAGAACGAGGAAGCCCGCCTGGCACTGACCGAATCGGTCCGCCGGGTCACCTCCATCGCGTCCGTGCACGAAATGTTGTCCATGTCGGTTGACGAAGAGGTCGATCTGGACGAGGTGGTGGACCGCCTCTTGCCGATAATGGCCGATGTCGCGACCGTCCACACGGCTCGCATCAAGGTCCGCCGCGCGGGCTCACTCGGCGTCTTCTCCGCCGAACGCGCGACCCCGCTGGTCATGGTCTTGACCGAATTGGTGCAGAACGCCATCGAGCACGCCTTCGACGCCGGCGAGAACGGCACGGTCACAATCCGTTCCGAGCGTTCGGCCCGCTGGCTCGACGTCATCATCAGCGACGACGGCCGCGGCCTGCCCGACGGATTCAGCCTGGAAGCCTCCGACCGGTTGGGCCTGCAAATTGTCCGCACACTCGTCACGGCCGAATTGGGCGGCTCGATCGGACTCCATCCCGGAGCCGATGTCGGCACCGACGCGGTACTGCGAGTTCCCTTGGGCCGCCGCTCCGCCCGCTGACCAAAATATCTTGTTCGACGCATAAGTCCGGGCGTAGTGAAAAACCTGCGCCCGAACTTTCGTTCGAAAAGCGCAAATCCCGTTCAACGAGAAATTCGCCCTTTACACACTGAAGCCCGGCACCTGTATTGGTGCCGGGCCGAATTGCGTTGCGGCCCCGAGGCTGGGATGGGCCGTAACGCCTATCGTCTTAGCTGGTCAGACGACGGTACGGGTACGCGTGCGCGCGTTGCGACGCTTCAGCGCACGACGCTCGTCTTCGCTCATACCACCCCACACGCCGGCATCCTGGCCCGACTTCAGGGCCCAGGAGAGGCAATCAGCGGTGACGGGGCAGCGAGCGCAGACCAGCTTGGCATCGGCAATCTGCGCGAGCGCCGGACCACTGTTTCCCACCGGGAAGAACAGCTCGGGGTCCTCGTCGCGACAGATGGCCTTGTGGCGCCAGTCCATTCCTCTGCTCCTTTGCTAGGGCGCGCGCATGGCGCTGCCCCTTAGGTTTGTGGTCCGTTCACTTGTGCGACTCGAATGTTTCCGCACGGTTGCTTGTGAATGCTTTCACGAACACCGTAGATGTCAATAGATACCTGGTGCACCGTGGGGAAGCTCACGCTGTAAGACCCCTACCCGGGGGTCCGCCGTGTCATTTGTACTCGGTCGAGCGGGTTTTCGCAGCGCAACAGCGATGTTTCTCAGGTGTGTCGAACCGGCTAGGGCTTCGGCGCGACCACATCGAGGATATCCGGGACGGCTGTGAAATTCACCATGTTGCGTCGTCCGATGAAGTCGCCGTCGATTTGCAACCCGATCGGTTCCTCCGCCGTGACCGTCACCGCCGGAACATCGTCCTCGCGAAACAATTTGTGGCCCTTGGGATCCGCATCGGCGGACAACAACTGGCGGGCGATCATGAGGGTCGGCAGGACGCTCATGGTGCGCATGGCAAACACCCCGAGACCCGATTCGAAGGTTGTCTCCGGGTTGGTGACCACGGGCGTGTTGTCGAGATAAGTCCAGGGACTGGCATTGGTCACGAATGCGTAATGCACGTCCATAACCGGTTCGTGACCCGGAATGTCCAGGGTCACTTGCGCGGCATGGCGTTTCGCGCGGAAGAACTGCTTGACCGTGGTGCGCAGATAGCGGGCGGGCGTGGCCGCCTTGCCGTTCGCGCGCTTGTCGTCGATGGCCTCGCAGACATCCGCGTCCAGGCCGACGCCCGCGCTGAAGGTGAACCAGCGATCATCGGCGACGCCGAGACCGATGCGGCGGTCCGCTTCGTCGGCGAGCAGATCGATGAGCTGATTGGTGGCGGTCACCGGATCCGGCTCGATGCCGAGCGAGCGCGCGAACACATTCGCCGAGCCGCCCGGAATGACGCCGAGGCGCGGCAGCCATTCGCGCTGCGGCTGACCCGGCAGCGGCAGGAAGCCGTTGATGGTTTCGTTCACGGTGCCGTCCCCGCCGTGCACGACGATCAGATCCATGCGGGTGTCGGCGGCCCAGCGCGCCAGTTCGGCGGCGTGCCCACGGTGCTCGGTCTGGCGGACGGTCAGCTGGGTGCGGGATTCCAGGGCGTGAGCGAGCAGATCGCGAGTGGACCGGGTGGTCGACGTGGCGTTGGGATTCACGATGAGGAGCGTCCGCACGTGATGCAGCCTACTGAGGTCCGTCGCGACTCGACCGCCCGGAGTCGGTCCCGAAACGGGTGGGCGGGTCCAGGATTCGACAACGACGCTCGGTCGTAGGCTGGGCGGGTGGCTGAGCAGAACAAGGGCGAGAACCCAGCGGCGGACGAGACCGAGGCGGTGCCGACGACGGTTCGCGTGGCGGGGGCGCTGGTCGCGCTCGAGGGCGCGCTGGGTCTGGTCGCGATGGTCGTGCTGATCATCGTCGGGGCGGACGGGCACGCGCAGAGCTCGAAGAACAGCTATCTCACCGCCGGATACGCGGCCATTCTCGGCGGCGCGGTGCTGGCGGCGGGGATCGGGCTGATACGGGGCAAGCGGTGGGGGCGGGCCATCGCGACGCTGACGCAGCTGTTGCTGCTGGGCGTCGCGTACTTCATGTTCACCTCGGACCGGATCGAATTCGGTCTGCCGCTGGGGCTGCTGGCCCTGGGCGCGCTGGTCGCCTTGTTCGCGCCCGCGTCGAACCGGTGGATGGCCGCCGGGTACGGGCTGGGGGAGGAGTAGGCCGGGCCGTATCGGCGGCTCAGTGGCCCACAGCCGCATTTTTGGACGCTCGCCCACCTCGGGTGAGCGAGCGCTTTGTTCGAGGCGTCAGTCGTCCGCGTGCGTCGCCAGTCGCGACAGTGCGGCACCGGTCAGTCGGTAGCCGGTCCATTCGACCTGATGCTCGGCCCCGATGGACTCGTAGAAGTCGATGCTCGGGGTGTTCCAGGTCAGCACCGACCAGTCGACGCGCGCGTATCCCTGCTCGACCGCCTCGCGGGCCAGCGTCGCCAGCAGACTCTTGCCCAGGCCGCGGCCGCGCGCCTCCGGCTTGACGTAGAGGTCCTCCAGGAAGATTCCGTGCACGCCCTTCCAGGTGGAGAAGTTCAGGAACCAGATCGCACAGCCTACCACGCCCTGATCGCTCTCGGTCACGTGCGCGTACAGCGCCGAATTCGGACCGAACAGCGCGGCCTCGAGCTGGGATTCGGTCAGCGTGCACT
Source organism: Nocardia heshunensis (assembly GCF_054782115.1). Classification (NCBI taxonomy): domain Bacteria; kingdom Bacillati; phylum Actinomycetota; class Actinomycetes; order Mycobacteriales; family Nocardiaceae; genus Nocardia; species Nocardia heshunensis. The sequence goes on from NZ_BAAGTC010000002.1 coordinate 580,329, forward strand.
CGTCGGGAGCCTTCTCGTACTCGGCCAGATCGTGGACGAGTCCTACCAGTGCCGGAACATCGGCGGGGGTGGCGCGGCGGATCATTCGGCGGCCCCTTCCTGTGGGTCGAGTGGCGCAACCAGGTTGTGGGTGAGCACGGTTCGCGCCTGATGGTCGTGTCCCAGCACGGTAACCGCGGCGGTGGACAGGAAGAATCGGCGGCCTTCGATCACCTCGAATTCGCACCAGCGGGCAATGAGCACGCGGGAGAAGTGACCGTGGCCGACGAGCACCACATCGCGGGTGGCCAGTTCCGGGATGACGGTCGCCAGCACGTGATCGGCGCGCTTGCGCACCTGCTCGGCGGTCTCGCCCTCGGGGGTCTCACCGGTGAAGATGGTCCAGCCGGGCGACATCCGCTGGATTTCGGGGGTGGTCAGGCCCTCGTATTCGCCGTAGTCCCATTCGACCAGGTCGTCGTCGATGATGGCATGGCCGAGCCCGGCCAGTTCGGCGGTGTGGGTGGCGCGCCGGCGCGGGCTGGTCAGCACCAGCGGATGCTGTAAATCCAAGTCGTACAGCAGTTTTCCGGCGGCCTTCGCCTGTGCCTCACCGAGTTCGGTGAGCGGCACGTCGGTGCGGCCGGTGTGGCGGCGCGCCGCCGACCACTCCGTCTCGCCGTGTCGCAGCAATATCAATCGGAATTCGGCACCGCTCATGACAGCGATCATGCCGGACGGCCGGTCCGAAGTCGCAGCAGGCAGGCCCCGGTCTCAGGAGGCAGGTCCGCCGACGCCGTAGAGCTGGGTGCCGCGACGTTCCAGGAACATCTGGCCCGACACCGCCAGTGAGATGGGCTGACCGTGATAGTCGCTGCGCTGCACCGGGATCCGGGCCACCTGCGCGCCGTTGTTGGGATCCAGCGTGGCCAGTCCGTCGGCGACCGGGACGATGAGCTGCCCGGCCATCAGTGCGGGGGTGCCGAGCACCTTCGCCGCGCCCCACATCGGATCGAGGGTGCTGGGATTGAGGGCGATCAGGTTCTCGCCGGTGAACACGAAGTACCCGGTGGACAGCCGCGCGACCATGGCATCGTTCGTCATCGGACCCGAAAGCTGATGGGTGGCAACCAGATTGCCGTTGACGTCGTAGAGCGTCAGCACCGGCGGGGTGGACGCGGTGCCGGGCAGGTACAGCGCGATCCGGCTGTCGGACACCGCCAGCACCCGGGCCCCGTCCACCGCGCCGCCCGGCTCGTTGAGCACGTGCGAGCTGTATTCCTCGGGGGAGGTGCTGTCCTTGGGCGCGGGATTGAGAATCGTCAGCCGGTCGGCGGCGTCCTTCGGACAGCGCTCCAGCACCGCCACCCGGCTGGGCGCCGATTCGGCGGAGAGCAGCGTGCAGTCGCTGCGCGGCTGGGTGCGCGGATTCACCGGCGCGTCCACGTAGCCGTATTCGAGGGTGCGGACCAGATCCGAACGCCACATCTCCATGCGGTTGTCGCCGAGGGCCAGCACATAGGTGCCGTCCGGCCACAGCGTGACCTGCTTGTCCATATAGCTGGATCGCGCGGCCACGCGGGTGCCGGTCTCGGCATTGAGCAGCGTGGTCTGGCTGCAGCCGCGATCGTCCTTGTAGGTGGCGATGACGGTCCCGAACTGGACTTCCGCCTTGCACAGCGGAATATCCCGCTCGTAACGCCAGACCTGTTCGCCGGTGCGCGGATTGCGCCCGGTGACGGCGCCGCCGTCGGCGGTCACGGCCACCCCGCCCACCACCAGCGAGCGCATGGCCTGCGCATCGGGCTGATTCCAGAGTTCCTGGACCTGGGTGGGCACCGGCCCACCGACCGCGGGGGCGGGCAGATCGACCGTCGCGGACTGCGCGTGCGTGCCGCGCACGCCACTGGTCAACACCACCGCCACTGTCGCGATCGCCACCACAGCGGCAATCGCGACAGCGGTGAGAATATCGGCGCGCGTCCGCCGCTCCGGTGCGAGCACGACAGCGAGAGTAGCCGATCCGCGCCGCCCCGCGACGGCGGCGACCGCCTCCCGTCGCGGCAGGCGCGGTCGCTACCGGAGTGGCGACCGCGCCTGCCTGCGCTGATTCGGCGGTTATGCCGAGGCGGCCACCACGTCGGCGGTATCGGCGGCGTCGGCCTTCTTGCGACGGGTCCGCTTGACCGGAGCCGTGGCCTCACCGTTCGTCGCCGGTTCGGCGACCTCGGCGACGGCGACGGCTTTGCGAACCCGCTTGCGCGGTGCGGCCGCTTCCGCGGCCTCCGGCGCGGCCTCGGCGGTGGCCGCCACGGCCTTGCGAGTGCGCTTCGCCGGGGCCTTCGGAGCCTCGGCGGCCGGCGCGTCGGCAGCCTCCATATCGGCCTTACGAGTCCGCTTGCGCGGCGCGGCCTTCGGGGCTTCCGCCACGGCCTCGGTGACGACCTCGGTGGCGGCAGCCTTGCGAGTGCTCTTGCGGACCGTCTTCTTCGGCGCTTCGCCATCCGACACGGCGGTGTCGGCGACCTCGACGCTCGTGGCCTTGCGGGTCCGGCTGCGCGGAGTCTTCAGTACCGGCGCGGCCGAATCAGCCTCGGCAGCAACCGATTCCGGCGCGACCGCGGCGGTTTCGGCAGCGGCCTTGGTGGCGCGGCGGGCGCGCTTGACCGGTGCCTCGGCAACCGGCTCCGCGTCGGCCACGACAGCCTCGGACGTGACCGCCTCGGTTTCGGCCGCCTTCGTGGCCTTACGGGTCCGCTTACGCGGCGCTTCCTCGGCAGCGACCGGCTCGGCGACCAGTGCCTCGGCCACGGCGGCCGATTCGGGCCGGACGGCCTTGCGGGTGCGCTTCCGGGGCGCGTCCGTGGTGGCCGAGTCCGTGTCCGCGGCGTCGGCACCTGCGACCGGAGTTGAATTCGCCACAGCCGCAGGGGATTCCGCGGTGGCGGTCTTGGTGCTGCGACGCTTGCGCGGCGCGGTCGGCTCCTCGGTCGCGGCGGCCTCGGTGCTCGCGGCCGTCTCCGTCACCGCGTCGGCCTCCGCCCCGCGAGTCCGGGTGCGGCCGTTGCCGTTCGAGCCGCCGAACGGGTCGGCGGTGACGGCGGTCGCCGTGGTGGTCACGGGGGACTCGACGTGGGAGAAGAGTCCGGCCGGTGCGGTGGTCGGGGTGGTCGCGGCCTGGACCGCCGTGCCGTTGACCGGTTCGACGGTGGTGGTGTCGACCTCCGCCGAGCCGCGGTTGCGGCGGTTGCGGGTGCGGTTGCGGCGCGAGCCGTTGGTGGCCTCGGACGTGTCCGCGGTGGACGTCGACGAGTCCGTGGAAGCCGACGAGTCCGCGGTGGAAACCTCGGGTGCGTCGTCGGTTTCGGTGGCGGCTGCGGCCGTCACGGCGGTGTCGGCCTGGGCGTTGCCGCCCTTGCCGCGGCGGCGACGCCGCTTGCGGCGGCTCGACTTCTCCGGATCACCGGTCGAATCACCTTCGGCCACAGGGGCTTCGGTGGTCACGACAGTGTTCTCGACACCGGTCTCCGCCTGGCCGCCGCGGGTGCGGCGACGGTTGCGGGCACGCGGGGCGCGGCGTTCGCGGTCGACGACGACGGCTTCCTCGTCGCGGTCGCGTTCCACGGGCCGCTTGCGGACGATGCCGGTCACGCCCTCGGGGATGCCGAGTTCCGAATACAGGTGCGGCGAGCGGGAATACGTCTCCGCCGGTTCCGGGATGCCCAGTTCCAGGGCCTTGTTGATCATGCCCCAGCGGGTGAGCTCGTCCCAGTCGACCAGCGTCACGGCGACACCGGTCTTGCCCGCGCGGCCGGTGCGGCCGATGCGGTGCACGTAGGTCTTCTCGTCCTCGGGGCACTGGTAGTTGACGACGTGGGTGACGTCGTCGATATCGATGCCGCGGGCGGCCACGTCGGTGGCGACCAGCACGTCGATCTTGCCCTCACGGAACTTCTTGAGCGCCTTCTCACGGGCGATCTGCCCGAGGTCGCCGTGTACCGCGCCGACGGCGAAGCCGCGCTCGGCCAGATCGTCGGCGACCTTCTGCGCGGTCCGCTTGGTGCGCGCGAAAATCATTGTCGCGCCACGGGTTTCGGCCTGCAGGATGCGGGCCACCAGCTCGCTCTTGTCCAGCGCGTGGGCGCGGTAGACGAACTGTGCGATGCGATCGTGCACCGCGGACTCGTGGTGTTCCTCGGCCCGGATGTGGGTGGGCCGGTTGAGGAAGGTGCGGGCCAGGGTGATGATCGGGCCCGGCATGGTGGCCGAGAACAGCATGGTCTGGCGCTGCTCGGGAACCATATTGAGAATGCGCTCGATATCGGGCAGGAAGCCCAGGTCGAGCATTTCGTCGGCCTCGTCGAGCACCAGCACCTGGACCTTGCCCAGGATCAGGTGGTTCTGCTGGGCCAGATCCAGCAGGCGGCCGGGCGTGCCGACGACCACGTCGACGCCGGAGCGCAGCGCCGCGATCTGCGTGTCGTAGGGGCGGCCGCCGTAGATGGCGTGGACCCGGACCTTGGTGCCGGTGGCGTCCTTCAGGTACTTGCTGGCGTTCTCCAGGTCGGAGGTGACCTGCATGCACAGCTCGCGGGTAGGCACGATGACCAGCGCGCGCGGGGTGCCGTCCAGGGTCTTGGTGCCCGAGCCCTCGGAGGCGATGCGGTTCAGCAGCGGCACACCGAAGCCGAAGGTCTTGCCCATACCGGTGCGGGCCTGCCCGATGAGATCCTCACCGGCCAGCGCGAGCGGCAGGGTGAGTTCCTGAATGGCGAAGGTGCGTTCGATGCCGAGTTCGGCGAGGGCCCGGACAATTTCCGGCCGCACGCCCAATTCGGCGAAAGTGGGAGCGAGGTGAGTGTCGTCGAGTTCCGCGGTCAGCAGCGTCTCCGCCACACCCGGTTCCTGCTCTACGGTGATCTTGCTCAGGGTTCTTGCCTTTCCTCGTTTATCGCGTCTCGCGCGCACGAGGCGTGGGGCGGACCCGGACGGTCCGCGACGACCACTTGATCCGTTACTCGCCGCTGCTGGGATGCCTGTCCGGTGGATGGGCGTCGACCTGGCGCGGCGGTGCTGTGAGGCGGATCGGAGTGCGCGCACATTTTCTCTGGACTACGGGCATGAAATTTCCGCCGTCCGCGGAGATTGTAGCGTGATACGACCTTCGCCCTGATTTCCGCCACCGCTAATGTGCAGCGTTATTGCGCTGGTAGGCGTGCAAATCGCAGGGGTGGGCGGACCGGTCCACGGTTTCGCATTGGCGTTAATGATTGCGGCGCACCATAATTCGTCAGGAGCGGCCGTGCGGGCCTCGGGCGCGGCAGTTGAGTTGCTCACATGTGTGATACACGCTGTACCACTATCTGCGAAGGTTGTGCCGTGAGCTTGGCAGACACCGTGACTATCGCCGCCCAGAACCTGTGGGCACTGACCTTCGGCGAGGGCATCTCAGCCCCCGAACCGACCCCGTCGACGGTGCTGTCCGACGCGCCGCACCGCGAACTGCGCCGCTACGACGGCGCGGGTCCCGATGATCCGGCCGTGCTGCTGGTGCCGCCGCTGGCCGCGCCCGCCTTCTGCTTCGACCTCAGCCGCGAGCAGAGCCTGGCCCGCTTTCTGCTGGAGTCCGGCCGCGCGCCCTACCTGGTCGACTACGGCGACATCACCTTCGAGGACCGGCGCATGGGCTTCGAGACCTGGATCGAGGACATCCTGCCCGAGGCCATCCGGCAGGTGTCCGCCGATCGCGGCGGGCGCCCGGTCGATCTGGTGGGCTGGTCCATCGGCGGCACGCTCGCCCTGCTGACCGCCGCGGCCGACCAGACCCTGCCCATCCGGTCGGTGACGGCCGTCGGCGCGCCGCTGAGCTACGACCACATGTTCGGCGCGCGCGAGCTGCGCACCCTGGCCCGCATCGACGGCGGCCGGACCGCGACCGCCGCGATTCGCGCCGCGGGCGGCGTCTCCGCGCAGCTGACCCGGATCGCCTACCGCGCGACCGCCTGGGAACGAGAGCTCAAGCGCCCCTACTTCATTGCCAGCAATCTCGGGGATACCGCGACGCTCGCCCGAATGGAGACCATCGACCGGTTCCAGAACGCGATGCCGGGGTACCCGGGGCGCTTCTACAACCAGCTGTGGGGTCGGTTCATCCTCAACAACGACATCGGCAAGGGCGTGGTGCACCTGGCCGACCGGGAGATCGCGCTGGCCGAAATCACCCAGCCGGTGCTGCTGGTGGGCGGCCCGAACGACGCGATCACCGCGGCCGCCGCGGTCGAGCACGGCACGAAGACGCTGACCGGCGCCGCCGAGGTGCGCTACGAGACCGCACCCGGTTCCCACCTCGGCATTCTCATCGCCCGCGACACCACGTGGACGTACCTGGACAAGTTCCTGCGCGACCTGGCCTGAGGCCGATCACGCGTTCGGATACGGCCGCAGAGCGGGCCACGACTGCTGATTCAGCCGTCCCACACTGTATTTCGGGACGATGACGTCCACGATCGCGCGCGCGCGATGAGCTCGTACACGGCCTGGGTCGGGTGCGCGAGATCGCTGGTCGTGAGTGCGCGGCGGATGGCGGGCGCCGTTCTGTCGACCATGCCCAGGTACGGCACCGGGCCGTGATCCTGTGCCAGGGGCGTGAGCTGGAACGCCGCCTGGTGGGTCGAGACGTGCTGCATGAACTGGTCCATCTGCACGAAGCTGATGTTGGCCGGTGTCGCGCCGGGCCCGTCCTTCGGGCCGATGCCGGTGCCGGGTTTGGCGGCGCCGCTGTCGGGGACCGGTCGTTCGGCGGTGATCAGGTCGTTGAGACCGATCCAGAGGATGTGCAGGGTTGCACCCGGGAACTGGTCCTGGGACATGTTCCGTGCGGCCGGTGGTGGGTTCTTCAGCAGGGCGTTGGCTGGCCGCCGATCCATTCCACGACGAAGTCGGTCCAGTTCTTGCCGTCGCTGTAGCGGCCGACCTCGTTGGTGCGCATCTTTCCGAGCGCGCGGGCGAACATGCCCGCGGGGGATTCGCGCTTGATGCCGATATCGGACAGGCTGTCGCCGAGCACGACGAGGTTTTGAATCGGGATGGGCATGGGAAGCTCCCAACGACCGGTAGGTTTTGAATTTTCAAGTGGCACAAGGCCATTCGGGCAATTCGAGCGTAAGCCCGATGATGTGTCACCGATGGTTGAATACGCGTCATTTTCTGCCGCTAGGGTGGGGTCCCATGGGAGCAAACTCGTCCACTGCGCTCGGCGCTGCCTCAGAGTCTTCTGACGGCCGTATTTCCGCCGAACATCCCGGAGTCACCGACCTGTTCGCGGTTCTCGCCTACGGCGAGATCTCCGCTTTCTACCGTCTCGCCGAAGAGGCCAAGCTCTCGCCCAGCCTGCGCGGCCGGGTGGCCGTCGCCAAGATGGCGGGCAACGAGATGGACCATTTCAAGACCCTCGAGGCGGCCCTCGCCGATCGCGGTGTGGATGTCTTCGACGCCATGGCCCCGTTCGTGCGCGCCCTGGACGCCTATCACGCCTCCACCGACCCCTCCACCTGGCTGGAGTCGATGGTGAAGTTCTACGTCGGTGACGGCATCGCCGCCGACTTCTACACCGAGATCGCCGGCGCCCTGGCTCCCGAGGTCGCCGACGTGGTGCGCGATGTGCTGGCCGAGACCAGCCACTCCGAGTTCGTGATCGAGGAAGTGCGGACCGCCGTCGCGCAGAACCGCTCCGAGCGCGACCGGCTGGCGCTGTGGGGCCGTCGACTGCTGGGCGAGGCCATCACCCAGGCGCAGTACGTGATGGCGCAGCGCGATGAGCTGACCGAGTTGGTGCTCACCGCCACCGGCGACCTGAGCGGCATCGCGACGCTGTTCGAGCACATGCAGAACAGTCACGCCGAGCGCATGCGGGTGCTGGGTCTGGCCTGACCTGTTCGCTCCCGCTCGCACTGTTCGCTGACAGCGCAGGCGGTCGCGGCCGACGGCTGTCGCGGCTGCGCTAGCGTGATCAGGACAGCACAGGACTCTAGGTTCGGAGGTTGGCCGTGGAGGTCAAGATCGGCATTTCGGATAGCCCGCGTGAGCTCGTCATCAACAGCTCGCAGACGCCCGCCGAGGTGGAGGCGGCCGTGACCGGCGCCCTGCAGGGTGAGGGCGGCGTCGTGGCGCTGACCGACGAGAAGGGCCGCAAGTTCCTGATCCAGGCCAGCAAGGTCGCCTATGTCGAGATCGGGACCCCGTCCTCGGGTCGCGTCGGCTTCGCGGCTGTCTGATCCGGATCGGACCCTGCCTGAAACGGCTGAACCGGACGAAAAGAATTGCCCCGCCGAGTTTCTCGGCGGGGCAATTCCTATTTGATTGGGCGAGAGAATGTTTCTCTCAGTCGATCAATCGGATTGTCTCAGTCGATGGGGTGGAGGGGCACGTGCTTGAGCCCGCCCCAGCAGAGCGCGACGGTGGTATCCACCGCGTCATCCTTCGAAATCGGGCGATCCGCCTCGAGCCAGTAGCGCGCGCTCAGCTGGCTCGCGCCGACCAGGCCGACGGCCAGCACGCGGGCCCGGTAGGGCTCCAGCCCGGAGTCGTGCGCGACCAGGTCGAAGACCGCGTCCACACAGGCCTCGGTGGCCTGCTCGACCCGGCGCTGCACCTGCGGCTCGTTGGTCAGATCCGATTCGAAAACCAGTCGGAAGCCCTGGGTTTCGTGATCGACGAAGTCGAAGTACGCCTGCACGGCGGCGCGCACGCGCTGCTTGTTGCTGGTGGTGGAGCGCAGCGCCTGGCGCACGCTGGACACCAGGGCGTCGACGTAGTTCTGCAGCACGGCCAGGTACAGCTCGAGCTTGCTCGAGAAGTGCTGGTAGAGCACCGGTTTGCTGACTCCGGCGCACTGCGAGATTTCATCCATACCCGAGGCGTGATAGCCGCGCTGCACGAAGACCTCGCTGGCTGCGGCGAGTAGCTGTGCCCGGCGCGCCTCCCGAGGAAGGCGGGTGCCGCGCTTGCTCGTCGCCTCGGATGACATGCGGTGCGAAGTCATCCGGTCCACGAGGTCAGTCATTTCCGATCTCCCAGTTGATTCCCGGCGGGAAGGATGTTCACCGGGCGGTATCCACCGAACGATACTCGCTCGGGGGGCCGGTGCAGATCCAGGTTCCGAATATTGTGGCGTCGATTATGCGAGGCCGATCACAACTGTGTAGCACATCTTCCGAATTGTGAGATCTGCCCCATTGGGGTGAGATATCTCGCAGCAATACCGGCCCCCAACCCCGCGCCCGAGTGCATCGGCGCGCACTGTGAGAGTCTGTCTGTCGTGACCGACCATGGGGGTAGCGATTCCGGCGGGCGCGGAACTACGCGTCGGGGGAGACCCACCGGGCCGATCTACGATCCGCTCGGTTTGTATTCGGACAGCACCGTATCGCAGACCGGGCCGTCGGTATCCTCGGGAGCGCAGTCGACATCTCCGGTATCGCAGCAGGTAGCACCGGTATCGCAGCCGGTATCGCCGCATCAGCCGCTCCGGGCCACCTGGGACCCCACCGCACTGCCCACCGACGGCCCCACTCGGCAACGCCCCGACCGCGAGACCAAACGCCAGAGTCCATTGGGCCGCTTCGTGAACACCTACGGCTGGCGCGCCTACGCGCTGCCCGTGCTGTTGGTGATCACCATCCTGGTTGCCGTGGATGCCCTGCGGCACACCGGCGATGCCGATACCGGGCTCCCCGGCTTCGGTCATCTCAGCGAGCACACCGACAAGCCCAGCGGCATCATCGGCGGTGCGCCCAAGGGGGACGGCAAGTACGCCACCGACCTGCCCTCGGGCGCGGTCCCCGCCGGCGGCCCCTACACCGATACCGGTAAGGGGACCTGGCATGTGGTGCCGGGCACGACCGGTCAGGTGGGCACCGGCTCCGAGCACGTCTTCAACTACACCGTCGAGGTGGAGGACGGCGTGGACACCGCGAGCCTCGGCGGCGACGACGCCATCGGCAAGATGATCGACGCGACGCTGGCCAATCCCAAGTCCTGGACCCATGATCCGCGGTTCGCCTTCCATCGCATCGACACCGGCAATCCGGATTTCCGCGTCTCGCTCACCTCGCGCGACACCACCCGCAAGTCCTGCGGCTTCGAGATCCCGATCGACTCCTCCTGCTACAACGCCGATCTCGGCCGGGTGCTGCTCTCGGAGGTGCGCTGGGTGCGCGGCGCGCTCTCCGACGAGGGGGATGTCGGGTCGTATCGGCAGTACCAGATCAATCATGAAGTGGGACATGCCATCGGCTACCACGAGCATCAGCCGTGCGAGACCGACGGTGGGCTGGCCCCGGTGATGATGCAGCAGACCTTCGGGATCAAGAACAACGACATCGCGAAGCTCGATCCCGAAGGCGTGGTGCCGATGGACGGAAAGTCCTGCCGCTTCAACCCCTGGCCGTATCCGAGGGGTTAGGGGTCAGGCCGCCGCGGCCACCGGCTCGGCGGCCGGAACCGCCGAACTGCGTTGCCGGACAGTGACACCCAGGCCCACCAGGGCGCCAAGGCCCGCGCTCGCCGCCGTGGCGAGGATCGCGGCCCGGAAGCCGTGCTGGATCGCGACCGTCGTGCCGTAGCCGCCCGTGGCGGTGAAAACCGCCGAGGTGACCGCGATTCCGAGGCTGCCGCCGAACTGCCGGGTGGCGTTGTAGATGCCCGAGGCGGTGCCGATGGCCGCCGGTTCGACCGAGCTGATGGCGGCGTTCTGCACCGCGGGCATGGCGGCCGAGATGCCCACTCCGGCAAGCAACATCGGTACCACCAGCGCCGGATAGCCGGCACCGGTCCCGGCCGCCAGGGCGATCCAGCCGAAACCGACGGCCGCGAGCAGCAGGCCGCCCACCACCAGCCGGCGCTCGCCGACCCGGGCCATGCTCGACCCAGAGAGTGGCGCGATCACGAAAAGTGTTGCGGTCCAGGGCAGCAGGCGCAGGCCGGAGCCGAGCGGGCTGTTGTGCAGCCCGGCCTGCAGGTACTGGGCGAAGAAGAACGCGGTGCCGAACAGCGCCGCCGTCATGAGCACGCCCGCCAGATTGGCGGCGCTGAAACCGCGATGGGCGAACAGCCGCAACGGAATCATCGGCTCCCGGGCGCGCGACTCCCAGCCGACGAAGGCGGCCAGCAGCACCGCGCCGCCGATCAGTGCGCCCAGCACCTCGGCACTGGTCCAGCCGCTGGTGTTGCCGCGGACCAGGCCCAGGATCAGGCCGAGCACGCCGAGGCCGGACAGGATGACCCCGATGATGTCGACATCCCGTGCGGGCCCGGTGCTTTCGGCGACGAACCGCCGCACCAGCGGGATCAGCGCCAGGCCGATCGGCACGTTGAGCCAGAAGATCCACTCCCAGGTCAGGCCCTGCACGACCGCGCCGCCGACCACCGGCCCGCCGAGGATCGCGAGTCCGACGACGCCGGAGAAGATGCCCATGGCCTTGCCCCGCTGTTCGGGCGGGAAGGCCACGCCGACCAGCGCGAACGAGGCGGGCATGATCATCGCCGCGCCCGCGCCCTGCACCGTGCGGGCCGCGATCAGCCAGTCGATGCCGGTGCTCAGCGCGCAGGCGGCCGAGGCCGCGGTGAACAGGACCAGCCCGGCGATGAGCAGGCGCCGGCGGCCGAATCGATCACCGAGCACCGCCGCGGTGAGCAGCAGCACGGCCAGCGCGAGGGTGTAGGAGTTGAGCGTCCAGCCCAGTGCTTCCAGGGAAGCGCCGAGTTTGACGCGAATGGTGTTGAGCGCGGTGGTGACGACTAGTGCGTCGAGCCCCACCATGAGGGACGCCACCGAAGCTAAGGCGAGCGTCCAGCGCTGATGCGTGGTCATGGGGTGTTGCCTTCCGGGCGCAGAGGGATGTCACCGGTACGTACTCACCGCCCTGTGAAAACTCATCGCCCCCGAGGTCACGGACCCGCTCCGCTTGCCCACGTCCCCTCTCGGCGCTCGCGGGACGCCTGGACCGAGGCGGCGTTCCGAGTTTCGGTGATGAGGGATTCGCGCTCTCCGGTCGATCGCGGAGGCCGACGTTGCGGCACTGTCGCAGGGGGCAGCGAGCCGTGCGTGCTGGCAAGCGCGACACGGAGGGTGACCGCGCAGGCCGGGTGCCGGTCGGAGGCTGATCCGATGGCGGCGGCCGTTTCCCCGCTCGTCGGTGCGGCCATCTCGTCGCTCGACGGAGTGGGCACTGCCGTGCTAGCAAGGTGGGATGACCGCCACTGTCGACGACGTGGTCGCCGTCGCTGATTCACATCGATCGGAACTGCTCGCCTACTGCTACCGGATGACCGGCTCGCTGCACGATGCCGAGGATCTGGTGCAGGAGATTCAGGTGCGCGCCTGGAAGGGCGCGAAATCCTATGACCCGCAACGGGCTTCGATCCGGACCTGGCTGTATCGGATCGCCACCAATGTCTGCCTGACCGCGCTGGCGAGCGCCGAAAGGCGGGTGCTGCCGGTGGATTTGGCGGAGCCGAATCCGGTGGTGGGGCCGGGCCGCCTGCCACCCGCCCGCGAAATCCCTTGGCTGGAACCGTTTCCGGATGCGATGCTCGGCGACGGCGACCCGGCCGCGGTGGTGGCGGCGCGCGAGAGCGTGCGGCTGGCTTTCGTGGCCGCGTTGCAGCATCTGCCGCCGCTGCAACGTGCGGTGCTGATCCTGCGGGATGTGCTGGCGCTGCGGGCCGCCGAGGTGGCCGGGTTGCTCGACACCACGACGGCGGCGGTCAACAGCGCGCTCCAGCGGGCCCACGCCCAGCTGCCCGATATCGACGCCGGTCCCGGCGAACTCCCGGATGCCGAGCAGCGCGAGTGGCTGGCCCGCTATGTCGAGGCCTTCGAGACCATGGATATCGATGCGCTGAAGCGGATTCTGCGCGAGGACGCCCTGCTGCAGATGCCGCCCTTCGTGGCCTGGTTCCACGGCCGCGATCCGGTCACGGCGTTCCTGGCCGGGGTCTTCGCCCGCGGCGAGGGCTTCCGCATGGTGCCGGTCCGGGCCAACGGCCGCCCGGCCCTGGCCACCTACGTCACCCTCGACGGCGAGGTCTTCAAGGCGGCGAACCTGCACGTGCTGACCCTGGACCGTGACGGTATCGCGCGCATGGATCTGTTCCACGACCCCGACCTGTTCCGCCTCTTCGACCTCCCGGCCTGGCTCTGACCCGCGTCGGGTCCGGCAGAAACCGGGAAATAGACTCGGGGAAGAACGCCGTGTGTCCCGGTGTTGCAGCAATGGCCGCGAGTATCCGGCGAATTCGATTGAGGAGTCCGAAGACGTGTCATCGCATGCCTCCCTGCCGCCCCTGGTGGAGCCTGCGGCGGAGCTGACCCGGGACGAGGTCGCCCGCTACAGCCGCCATCTGATCATTCCCGACCTGGGTACCGTCGGTCAGAAACGTTTGAAGAACGCGCGCGTGCTGGTCATCGGCGCGGGCGGGCTCGGCTCCCCGGCGCTGCTGTACCTGGCCGCCGCGGGCGTGGGCACGCTGGGCATCGTGGAGTTCGACGAGGTGGACGCGTCGAACCTGCAGCGCCAGATCATTCACGGCGAATCCGACATCGGTCGTTCCAAGGCCGACTCCGCGCGCGACTCGATTCTGGAGATCAATTCCGGAATCAACGTGGAGCTGCACAAGATTCGCCTCGAGCCCGACAATGCGATCGAGCTGTTCGCGCAGTACGACCTGATCGTCGACGGCACCGACAACTTCGCCACCCGCTACCTGGTCAACGATGCCGCCGTGCTGGCGGGCAAGCCGTACGTGTGGGGTTCCATCTACCGCTTCGAGGGCCAGGTCTCGGTCTTCTGGGAGGACGCCCCCGACGGCCGCGGTATCAACTACCGCGACCTCTACCCGGAGGCCCCGCCGCCGGGCATGGTCCCGTCCTGCGCCGAGGGCGGCGTGCTGGGCGTGCTGTGCGCGTCCATCGGCTCGATCATGGTGACCGAGGCGATCAAGCTGATCACCGGCATCGGCGACCCGCTGCTGGGCCGTCTGATGGTCTACGACGCACTCGACATGAGCTACCGCACCATCAAGCTGCGTCGCGACCCCGAGCGTGAGCCCATCACCGAGCTCATCGACTACGACGCGTTCTGCGGCGTGGTCTCCGAGGAGGGCCAGGCCGCCGCGATCGGTTCCACCGTGACCGCGCGCGAGCTCAAGGAGATGCTCGACGCGGGTAAGGAGGTCGCCATCATCGACGTCCGCGAACCGGTCGAATGGGACATCGTCCGCATCGAGGGCGCAACCTTGATCCCCAAGGACCGCATCCTCTCCGGCGAGGCCCTGGCAGAACTCCCGCAGAACACCCCGATCGTCTTGCACTGCAAGACCGGAATCCGCTCGGCGGAGGCGCTGGCGGCGTTGAAGAACGCCGGTTTCTCCGACGCCACCCACCTCCAGGGCGGAATCATCGCCTGGGCCAACCAGGTTGATCCGTCGCTGCCGGTGTACTGAGCGAATAGGGGTCCGGGAGTAGGTCTTCCGGGCCCCGGTTTGCGGTCGTCACTCACCAAATTTCCGGCAACTTCCCGAGTTCGTTCCGGGTGGTCGGTTATCCGGTGTGGCGTCCGATTCCCGCCTCTTTACGGCGGTACCGTACGCGCGTGACCATGACTGCTGTGGAACCTCCCGAGCACGTGCGCTCGACCTTCGGGTTGCGCGAGGAAGCGCCGGTTCCGCTGGGCAATTGGGACGGCGGCTGGCGACTCGGTGACGTGGTGTTGAGCCCCGTGACCGATCACGCGCGGGCCGCTTGGTCGGCGAAGGTGCGTGAGACGCTGCGGGTGGACGGGATTCGTCTGGCCCGCCCGGTCCGCGCCACCGACGGCCGTTATGTCGTATCCGGTTGGCGCGCCGACACCTATCTCGAGGGACTGCCGGAGCCGCGGCACGACGAGGTGGTGTCGCTGTCGCTGCGCCTGCATCAGAAGACGGTGCAACTGGAGCGCCCCCGCTTCCTGGCCGCGCAGCCGGTGGCCCCGTGGGCGGACGTGGATGTGTTCGCGGCCTCGGATCGCGCTGCGTGGGAGGCGGTTCCGCTGCGCAGCCTGAAGCTGGGCGGCATGCTGCCGTCTACCTCGCCCGACGGTGACCGCAGCCTGACGCTGATCACCCAGCTGTCCACCCTGCGTAAACCGGTGAGCACGCCGCCACAGCTGGTGCACGGGGACCTGTTCGGAACCGTCCTCTTCGCGAGCGGTTTCGCACCCGGTCTCACCGACATCACCCCGTACTGGCGGCCCGCCCCGTGGGCGGCGGCGGTGATCGTGGTCGACGCGCTGTCGTGGGGCGGCGCCGACGACGGTCTGCTGGAACGCTGGGCAGACCTACCCGAGTGGCCGCAGATGCTGGTGCGCGCGGTCATGTTCCGGCTGGCCGTGCATGCCCTGCACCCGCGCTCCACTCCCGAGTCGTTCCCGGGCCTGTCGCGCACCGCGGACATGATCCGCCTGCTGCTGTAGCCGATCGCACGCAGGAAGAAGGCCGCACCGGGCGACGATTCCGGTGCGGCCTTCGCAATCCCCCGAGGGGAGGGGATCTTTGGAAGAGCGCGCTTCCAAAGCTTGTGTCGTGCTCTAGACGTTGGCGTGCGCCAGCGAGGGCACGCGTCCGACGGCGAAGGACGACCGCAGGTAGAACCACCAGGTCAGCGCGCCCATGGCCAGGTACGCCACCACGTAACCCCAGAACGCCGGATTCATGCTGTGGTAGTGGGTGTTCGACAGTCGCAGCGCCTGCTGCAGCACCCAGCCGCCCGCCGCGCCGACCGCGCCGATGACACCGATCGCCGCGCCCGCCTGCCGCTTCGCCGATACCAGCGCCGCCGCGATGTCCCCACCGGTTTCGGAGGCATGCTTACGCGCCTCGGCGGTGAAGATCATCGGGATCATCCGGTAGGTGGAGCCGTTGCCGATGCCGCTGAACACGAACAGCAGCAGGAACGAGATCAGGTACAGCGGAAAGCTCTTGGCGGACAAGGACGCCACGATGAGCGCGGCCGAGATCGCCATGCCGCCGAACACATACAGCGTGATCTTCGCGCCGCTGAGCTTGTCGGCGATCCACCCGCCGAACGGGCGGCTCATGGATCCGACGAGCGCGCCGAGGAAGGCGAGGTTGCCGAGCGTGCCCATCCAGCCGATCTTGGCCAGGCTGGGGAAGTTGGCCTTGAGCAGCGTCGGGAAGGCGAAGGAGAAGCCGATGAAGGAACCGAAGGTGCCGACGTAGAGGGCGGCCATCACCCAGGTGTGCGGGTTCTTCAGGGCCAGTTTGTAGGACGACCCGTCGGACTTGGCGCCGGACAGCGAGTCCATGTAGCGCAGCGCGCCGAACAGGGCGATCAGGATGAACGGAATCCACATGAGCACCGAGAGGGTGATGCCGAAGCGGTACCCGCCCGGGTTCTTGGCGAAGATGTGCGTGCCCAGGGTGATGATCAGCGGCACGAACAACTGGGTCTGTGCCACACCGAGATTGCCGCCCGCGGCATTGATGCCCAGCGCCGCGCCCTTCTTGCCCTCGGGGAAGAAGAAATTGATGTTGGCCATCGAGGAGGAGAAGTTGCCGCCGCCGACACCGGCGAGGGCCGCCAGCACCATGAACACCCACATGGGCGTGGTCGGGTGGTTGATGAAGTAGGCGATGCCGAGGGTGGGAATGAGCAGCATGGCCGCGCTGAACGCGGTGAAGGCCCGGCCGCCGAAGCGCGGGATGGCGAAGGTGTAGGGCACCCGCAGCGCCGCGCCGACCAGGGTCGGGGTGGAGGTGAGCAGCAGGGCGTTGTTCACCGCGTCGGGGTTCTTCGCACCCAGGAAGGCGAATCCGGCCGAGCCCATGGCGGTCACGATGCTGGCCCAGATGACCCAGATGCTGAATCCGAGGTTCTCCGCGAAAACCGAGAACATCAGATTCTTGCGGGCGGTTTGTTTACCCCCGTTTTCCCAGAATTCATTGTTGTCGGGTTCCCACCGGTCGATCCACCGGCCGCGTCTCTGGAAGGTGAAGGCGGTGTCGGGTGCCTCTACTACGGTTGCCATGAGCAGCTGTCCTCTCGGCTGTCGCGACCGCCCTCATCAATCGGTCCCCGGTCAGGGAGGGGAACCGGTGCGGTCGCGTCAACCGTAGGAACTGCTTTTTACGTCTGAATGGCTTTTGGTGACAGGAGCGGTAATTCCAGCTCACTTTTCGAAGTCGTGAGCGGTGACGTTCCGGTTACTCGAATTTTGTATCAAGCGTCCGGTATTCGGCCATCAGCGAGTTGAGGAAGCAGTTCGCGGTGCGGGCCGCGCGTTCCGGATCGCCGTCGATGACCGCCTGCACGAGTTCCGCGTGCTCCTCGTGATAGGTCTCGCCCTCGCGTTCGGACCGGAACCGGATCCCCTCGGCGATGACGGGCAGCAGCGAATCGTAGAACTCCAGGTATACCGCATTGTGGCTGGCGACGACGATCGCGCGGTGCAGTTGCACATCGGCCTCGATGGCGGCCTCGAAGTCGGTGTCCCAGAACCGGGTTCGATCCTCGACCAGTCGCCGCAGGGTTGCCATATCGGTCTCGTCGCGACGGGTGGCGGCCAGCCGGGCGGCGGTGGTGTCCAGCGCCTGCCGTAGTTCGAGCAGATCGCGCTGATGCGCGTCGGCGAAGTAGGACGACAGCGTCCCGCCGAGGCTGGAGGTGGAGATGACGTAGGTCCCCGACCCCTGTCTGCGTTCCAGCATGCCGGCATGCACGAGCGCCTGCACGGCCTCGCGCACCGTATTACGGCCGGTGCCGGTGAGTTCGGTGAGTTCGGGCTCGGTGGGGATACGCGAGCCGACGGCCCAACGGCCGGAACGGATTTCGGCACGAAGCTGCTCTGTCACCTGGGCGATGAGGCTCGTGCGCCGGACTGGTTGCACGGGGGACAGCGTACCCTGCCTCACATTCGTTGCATCACATCATCGGGTCATCCTATGATTTCGTGGTGACTGCGACGATGGATGAGACGATGACAACCGCGCGGGGGACCGCCCCCGCGCCCCGCCGACCCGCCGCCATCGATCGCACCCCGCTCCCGCACGAACTCTCCAAGCGCTCCCTGTTCGAGGGCCGCCTGCTGGTCTTCGCCGCGATCGTCATGTCCGCGCTGACGTTGCGCGTGGCCGTGACCGCATTCACCCCGCTGGCGGGTCGGATCGGCGAGGACATCGGCTATTCCACCGCGGTCGTCGGCGTGTTCGGCATGCTGCCGACCGCCATGTTCGCGCTGGGCGGCCTGATCACGCCGATCATCTCGCGTCGCCTGGGCCTGGAGATGACGGCACTGGTCGCCATGCTGATGACCGGTGTCGGCCAGGTGCTGCGGGCCATCGTGCCCAATACTTGGGAGCTGCTGGCCTTCTCGGCCTTCGCGCTGGCCGGTATGGGCATCGGCAATATCGTGATCCCGCCGCTGGTGAAGCGGTACTTCTCCGATCGGCTGGCGACGCTCAGCTCGGTCTACATCGTGATGGTGCAGCTGGGCACCGTGTTCCCGGCGCTGATCACGGTGCCGATGGCCGACGCACACGGCTGGCGGGTCTCCGTCGGCATGTGGGCCGCGCTGGCCTTCGCCGCCGCGCTGCCGTGGATCGCGGTGCTGCAGGTGCGCCGCCGGCGCGCACTCGTGGACACCACCGAATTGGCTTCGGAGGCAACCGTATTGCCCGCGGAGGGCGCGACCGGCAAGGTGTGGCGCTCGCCCCTGGCCTGGGGCATGGCCTTCATGTTCGGCATGACCTCGCTGATCACCTACTCGCTGTTCACCTGGATGCCGACCATCTTCAGCGACTCCGGGGCCAGCGCCTCCTTCGGCGGCAGCATGGTCGGTATCTTCGCCCTCATCGGTCTGGTCGCCGCGCTCGGTGCGCCGGTTGTGGTGGGCCGCATGGCCAATCCGTTCCCGGTGGTGATCGGCTGCGCGGTGTTCTTCCTGATCGGTTTCGCCGGTCTACTCTTCGCGCCGATGGCCGCCCCGCTGCTGTGGGTGCTGGCGCTGGGCCTGGGCCCGTCGACCTTCCCGATGGCGCTGACCCTGATCAACCTGCGCACCCGCACGGGTGCCGGTTCGGCCTCGCTGTCCGGTTTCACCCAGGGTGTCGGTTACTCGGTGGCATGCACCGGTCCGCTGCTGTTCGGTGCGCTGCACACGATGACCGGTGGTTGGCTGGCGCCCTTCGGTTTCCTGGTGCTCGCCGTCGTGGTGCTGATGGTCGGCGGCTGGGTGGCGTGCAAGCCGCAGCTGTTGGAAGACACCTGGAACTAGCGGTTCTCCGCCATTCGAAGAATTTCACCGTTCGAGTTGCCGAGCCGTGAGGTTGGGGCCATGCTGTGTGGCAAGGCTCTCACCTCACGGCTCGAATTCGTCTTTCCTGGCGATATGTAGCCGGTGGAAACCGTTGCGTCACATGGGTGAAACATAAGCCCACTTCTCACGCCGAGTGGTCGGATTTCGTGAGCAACCGTTGATTTAACGGTCATTCCGCGCAGCATCACCGCAATACCCGTTTTCTACCTTGAGGCAATCCAGATTTCAGGAGGGCCTCTTGTTGACGACGCTGACCCGCAAGCGCGACATCGAGCATTGGGATGCCGAAGATGTCGCCGCTTGGGAAGCCGGTGGTAAGAACATCGCGCGCCGCAATCTGATCTGGTCGGTGTTCGCCGAGCACGTCGGGTTCTCGGTGTGGTCGATCTGGTCGGTCATGGTGCTGTTCATGCCGACCGCGACCTTCCACATCGACCCGGCCGGGAAGTTCTTCCTGGGCGCGGTGCCCACCCTGGTCGGTGGCCTCGCGAGGATCCCGTACACCGTGCTCACCGCCAAGTTCGGCGGCCGCAACTGGACGATCGTGAGCGCGCTGCTGCTGCTGATCCCGACGCTGCTGGCGCTGTACTTCATCAACCAGCCGGGCACCTCCTACACGACCTTCCTGATCGTGGCGGCCTTCGCGGGCCTGGGCGGCGGCAACTTCTCCTCCTCGATGTCCAACATCAACGTCTTCTACCCGCAGCGGCTCAAGGGCTGGGCCCTGGGCATGAACGCGGGCGGCGGCAATATCGGTGTGCCGGTGGTGCAGCTGATCGGTCTGGCGGTGATCGCGACCCTGGGCAACGCCTACGGCAATGCCTCGGTGGTGTGCGCGGTCTACCTGGTGCTGATCGTGGTCGCGGCCATCGGCGCGGCGCTGTTCATGGACAACGTGAAGAACCAGAAGGCCGACCTGTCCTACATGCTCAAGGCGCTGAAGGTGCCGCAGTCGTGGGCCATCGCCTTCCTGTACATCGGTACCTTCGGTTCGTTCATCGGCTACAGCTTCGCCTTCGGCCAGGTGCTGCAGATCAGCTTCAAGGCGGGCGGCGCGAGTGTCGCCGCGGCCACCCTGCATGCCGCGCAGATCGCCTTCATCGGCCCGCTGCTGGGTTCGCTGGCCCGCCCGTACGGCGGCAAGTGGGCCGACCGCATCGGCGGCAGCAAGGTCACGCTCTACACCTTCCTGGCCATGACGGCGGCGGCCGTGGTGGTCGCGGTGTCCTCCACGATGGGCGATCACGCCGGGTACCCGAAGGGCGGCGTGATGGTGGCGCTGATCATCGGGTTCACCGCACTGTTCGTCATCTCCGGTATCGGCAACGGGGCGGTCACCAAGATCATCCCCTCGGTGTTCGAGGCGAAATCCCGTTCGCTGGAAGGTGGTTCGGCCTCCCGTGCAGCGTGGGCCCGCAATACCTCCGGTGCGCTCATCGGCTTCGTCGGCGCCATCGGCGCGTTGGGCGGTGTCGGCATCAACCTGGTGCTGCGTTCCTCCTACGCCTCCACCAAGTCCGCGACCACCGCCTTCTGGGTCTTCATGGCCTTCTATGTGGTGTGCGGCCTGGTCTGCTGGGCGGTCTTCATGCGCCGTCCGAGCCTGCGGGCTCTCTCTCCTGAAACCACCGACGCCGATGTCGTCGTCGAGGCCGAAGCACTGGTGCTCGAGGCCGAATCCGGCACCGCCGGAACCGATTCCCCGTCCACCTCGTCGGCTCGCGCCTGACGTCCATTCGCGAAAGAGGGACCGTCATGACCCACAGCATCGAACGCAAAACCGTCGTCGTCGTCGGACACGGCATGGTCGGGCACCGCTTCGTCGAGGCGCTGCGCTCCCGCGACGAGGCCGGGACCTGGCAGGTCATCGTCCTCAGCGAGGAGAAGCTGGCCGCCTACGACCGCGTCGGGCTCTCGTCCTACGTGGGTACGTGGGAGACCTCCGCGCTGGCCCTGCCCGGCAACGAGTACGCCGGTGACGATCTGGTCGAGGTGCGTCTCGGCGTGAAGGCCGACGCCATCGACAAGACCGACCGCAAGGTCACCACCTCCACCGGCGAGGTGATCGCCTACGACGCCCTGGTTCTCGCGACCGGTTCGTACGCCTTCGTGCCGCCGGTTCCCGGCCACGACCTGCCGGGCAACTTCGTCTACCGCACGCTCGAGGATCTCGACGGCATCCGGGCCGCGGCCGAGGCGGCCGGTCCGGGCGCGGTCGGCGTCGTGGTCGGCGGTGGCCTGCTCGGTCTGGAAGCGGCCAACGCGCTGCGGCTGCTGGGCATGACCCCGCACGTGGTCGAGTTCAACAAGTGGCTGATGCCCGCCCAGATCGACGAGGGCGGCGGCGCGATCCTCGAAAAGCTGGTCACCGAGCTGGGTTTGAGCGTGCACACCGGCGTCGGCACCTCCAGCATCGAAGCCGTCGACGGCGCGCCGGTGGCCGAGCAGCTCAAGGTCACCTTCTCCGACGGCAGCGAATTGCGTTCCGCCCTGGTGGTTTTCGCCGCCGGTGTGCGTCCGCGTGACGAGATCGCCCGCAGTGCCGGTCTGACGGTCGGTGAGCGTGGCGGTGTCATCACCGATCTGGGCCTGCAGACCTCGGACCCGAACATCTACGCCATCGGCGAGGTCGCGGCGGTCGAGGGCGTCTGCTACGGCCTGGTCGCCCCCGGCTACAGCACCGCCGAGGTGGTCGCCGACCGCCTGCTCGGCGGCGCGGGTGAGTTCCCGGGTGCGGACCTGTCGACCAAGCTGAAGCTGCTCGGTGTGGACGTCGCGAGTTTCGGTGACGCGCACGGCCGGACCGAGGGCGCGCTGTCGGTGGTCCTGCACGACGCCGCCAAGGGCACCTACGCCAAGCTCGTGGTCTCCGACGACGCCGAGACCCTGCTCGGCGGTGTGCTGGTCGGCGACGCCACCCAGTACTCGGCGCTGCGCCCGCTCGTCGGCCGCCCGCTGCCGGCCGACCCGGCCGCGCTGATCTCCCCGGCCGGTGCGGAACTGGGCGCGGACGCGCTGCCCGACGACGCCCAGATCTGCTCCTGCAACAACGTTTCCAAGGGTTCCATCTGCGGCGCGATCGCCGACGGGGCCTGCGACGTGCCCGCCATCAAGAGCTGCACCAACGCCGGAACCTCCTGCGGCGGTTGCGTTCCCATGCTCAAGAAGCTGCTCGAACAGTCGGGTGTGGCCGTCTCGAAGTCGCTGTGCGAGCACTTCTCGCAGTCGCGTGCCGAGCTGTTCCACATCATCCAGTCGACGGGAATCCGCACCTTCTCGGGCCTGATCGCCAAGCACGGCACCGGAACCGGCTGCGACATCTGCAAGCCGACCGTGGCCTCCATCCTGGCCTCCACCTCGAGCGATCACATTCTCGACGGCGAACAGGCCGCGCTGCAGGACACCAACGACCACTTCCTGGCCAACCTGCAGAAGAACGGCACCTACTCGGTGGTGCCGCGGATGCCGGGTGGTGAGGTGACCGCCGACCAGCTCATCACCATCGGCCAGATCGCCAAGGAATTCGACCTGTACGTGAAGGTCACCGGTGGTCAGCGCATCGACCTGTTCGGCGCGCGGGTGGAGCAGCTGCCGCTGATCTGGAAGCGCCTGGTCGACGTGGGCATGGAATCCGGTCACGCGTACGGCAAGTCGCTGCGCACGGTGAAGTCCTGCGTCGGTTCCACCTGGTGCCGCTACGGCCAGCAGGATTCGGTCGGCATGGCGGTGCTGCTCGAAAAGCGTTACCGCGGTTTGCGTTCCCCGCACAAGCTGAAGTTGGCGGTCTCGGGTTGCGCCCGTGAGTGCGCCGAGGCGCGCGGCAAGGACGTCGGCGTCATCGCCACCGAGCACGGCTGGAACCTGTATGTCGGCGGCAACGGCGGTCTGACCCCCAAGCACGCGGTGCTGCTGGCGGGCGAGCTCGACGACGAGACGCTGATCCGCTACATCGACCGCTACCTGATGTTCTACATCCGCACCGCGGACCGCCTGCAGCGCACCGCGCCGTGGCAGGAGGCCCTCGAGGGCGGCCTGGACTACCTCAAGGCGGTCGTCTGCGACGACAGCCTGGGCATCGCCGACGACCTGGAGGCCGCCATGGCCAAGCATGTCGAGGGCTACAAGGACGAGTGGGCCGCGGTGCTCGAGGACGAGGGCAAGCTCTCGCGCTTCGTGTCCTTCGTGAACGCGCCCGAGGAGTCGGACCCGACCATCGGCTTCGACGAGACCGGTGAGCGCAAGGTTCCGGTGCTCCTCGGCATTCCGGACATGCCGGTCGGTATGACCAAGGTCGCCGAGTCCGCCACGCACGGGAAATGACTGCTTAACCGCTTGGAAACAGGACGTCGGTACCAATAGGTACAGGCCGTTCGGAGGAGACTTACCGATGACCGTGATCGACACACCCGGCACCGCGACCAGCATTTCCGGCTGGACCCACGCTTGCCGACTGGACTATCTGATTCCGGGCCGCGGCGTGGCGGTGCTGCTGAAGGGCGGCCGCCAGGCGGCCCTGTTCCTCACGACCGACGGCACCCTGTTCGCCGTCGGCAACATCGACCCCTTCGGCCGGGCGGCGGTCATGTCGCGTGGGCTCGTCGGTGACCGCGGCGGTGTCCCCGTCGTGGCCTCGCCGCTGCTCAAGCAGGCGTTCTCGCTGATCGACGGCCGCTGCCTGGACGACGACTCGATATCGCTGCCGGTCTACGCGGTGCGCGTCGCGGACGGTGTGATCTCGGTGTCGAACGACCCCGTGCAGTTCGCCGGCGGTCCGGCATGACCGAGGTCGACGGCGGTACCCCGCTCGCTGGATTCACGGTCGGCATCACCGCTGCCCGCCGCGCCGACGAACTCGGCACCCTGCTCACCCGCCGGGGCGCGAATGTCGTGTCCGCCCCGGCCATTCGCATCATTCCGCTGGCCGACGACACCGAGCTGGAGCGCGTCACGCGCCAGCTGGTCGCCGACCCGCCCCAGATCACGGTAGCCACCACCGGGATCGGCTTCCGCGGCTGGATGGAGGCCGCGGAGGGCTGGGGCCTGGCCGAGCAGCTGTGCTCGACCCTGGCTTCCAACCGCATGCTGGCCCGTGGCCCCAAGGCCAAGGGCGCCATCCGTGCGGCGGAGCTGCGCGAAGAGTGGTCTCCAGCTTCGGAATCCAGCGCCGAGGTGCTGGATCACCTGCTCGCCCAGGGCGTCGAGGGCGTCCGCATCGCGGTGCAGCTGCACGGCGCGACCACCGAATGGGAGCCCGTCCCGGACTTCTGCGAGGTGCTGCGGATGGCCGGCGCGGATGTCGTGCCCGTGCCGGTCTACCGGTGGATTCCGCCCGAAGACCGCACCCCGATGGACCGCCTCATCGAGGGCATCGTCACCGCCGCACTGGACTGCGTGACCTTCACCAGCGCCCCCGCGGTGGCGTCACTGCTCATGCGCGCCAAGGAGACCGGCCTGCTCGAGGCCGTCCTGCACGCGTTCCGCACCCGGGTGCTGCCCGCCTGCGTCGGCCCGATCACCGCGGCCCCGCTGGAGGAACTGGGCGTCACCACCTCCATGCCCGGCCGCGCCCGCCTGGGCGCGCTGGCCCGCCATGTCGCCGAGGAACTGCCCCGGCGCGCCAATCGAATTCAGGCCGCCGGTCACCTGCTCAGCGTGCGCGGCGGCTGCGTCGTCGTGGACGGTCAGGTCCGCCAGCTGGCCCCCGCCCCCATGGCCCTGATGCGTTCCCTCGCGCGCCAGCCCGGCCGCGTGGTCTCGCGCGAGGACCTCCTCGCGGCCCTGCCCGGCGGCGGCGATGACACCCACGCCGTGGAGACCGCCATCGCCCGCCTGCGCGCGGGCCTGGGCACCCCCAAAGCCATCCAAACCGTCGTCAAACGCGGCTACCGCCTGGCCCTGGACCCGGCCGAATGCATCGACAACCCGCACCCGGAACCGGTGACTCCGCCTGCCCGCCAAGGCTTCCCGACCCATTCGCCGGGTCTGAGCGGCCGCCGGGAGATGCCCGCTCGTCCCGCGGTCGGCCGTCCCGTGCCCGAGGTCCCGCCCGCGACCGGTATCGTTCGCCGCCCCGCGGCTCCTACCGCCATCGGCGGGACCCGCCCGGTTGTGGCTGCCCCGTCGGCCGTTACGCCGCGTTCGTACGGATTGCCCGGCGCGGTACCGGGTTCGGCTCGGAGGCCCTGGTGAACGCGCCGGCGTTGATCCTGGTCGCGCACGGCACCAGGAGTGCGCGGGGTGTGGAGATGATTGCCGAACTGGCGGGAGCCGTGGCGCGGGAGCTGGGTGCTTCGGCGTTCGCGGACGAGATCCGCTACGGCGCACAGACAGGTGCCGGTGCCGATTTCGGGGCCGCATCGGCATCGTTGCGTGAGATCGCGATCGGTGCGCCGCCGCGCGTGCGCACCGCGTTCGTGGATGTGTTGGGGCCGTCCCCGGCGGAGGTGTTGCGGGACCTGGATTCGGTTCCCGCCGTGGTGGTTCCGGCGTTTCTCGCCTCGGGCTACCACGTGTATCAGGATGTGCCGCGAGAGGTGGCCGCGAGTGCGCATGACGCGGTCGCGGTCACCCAGGCAATGGGCCCGGATCCGGCGCTGGCGGAGGTCATGCACCTGCGCCTGCGCGCCGCGGGCTGGCGACCCGGGGACGCGGTGGTCTTCGCCGCGGCCGGTTCGTCGGATTCTCGTGCCCGCCAGGATGTTCAACGGGCCGCGAATCTGCTCTCCGAGCGTATCGGCACGCCCGCCCATCTCGCGTACATCGCGACGGGCGAGCCGCGGGTGCCGGAAGTGGTGGCGGCCGTCCGCGCTTCGGGCGAACGCCGCGTCTTCATCGCGTCGTACCTGCTCGCGCATGGTCTGTTCCATCAGCGCCTGCACGAGGCGGGCGCGGACGGCGTTGCCGAACCGATCGGTATCCACCCGGCCGTGGTGCGTTTGCTGGTAAGTCGCTACGTCTCTGCGACGCACGCTCTTTCGGTCGCTGAAGTCGCCTGAAACGAATCGCCCGAAACTCCGATGGCTTGGCGGTTGGCGAAAGTCGTGCCACGCTTTCTGGTGACATTTCCAAATTGATTGGGAGGACCCCCTCTTGAAGAAATTCGCTGTCACCGCCGGGCTGATCGCCGCATGTGCCGCCGGTACTTTCGGTACCGCTTCCGCCGACGACGGCCAGGGTGTCGTGGTGGGCGTGGACCCCTCGGGCGCTTGCGCTTTCTACCACCTGACCGATGATCAGTGCGCGCAGGCCCTGCAGCCGGGCGTCGGCGCCACCTTCAATGGTCAGGCGTGGACCGGTTACAACGTCGGCGTTCACTGAAACGTCTGAATTTCACAATTCGATGTCGGGGTCGACACCTTCGGGTGTCGGCCCCAATCGTTTGCCCTGTGATTCCGGCCACGATTGCTAGCCGTTCGCTATCGCAATGCAACGTTCTCGGCCCGATCACAGGCCAATCTCAGCGCTTCGAATCCCGTTCCCGCTGACCGGAACCCTTGCGCCCCCGGCCCGCCGCGCTGCGGCAAGATCCTCGCATGCTCGCCGACCACCCCGCGCGCCGCGCCGGACTCGCCTCCCAGGCCGCCGTCCGCGCCAAGCGCAAGGCCGATTGGCTCGCGCTCTTCGCGGCCGACGCCCGCGTGGAGGATCCGGTCGGCATCTCCCCGTACGACCCGATCGGCCACGGACATTCGGGCCACGCGGCCATTGCGGCCTTCTGGGACAAGGCAATCGAACCCAGTAAGATCGAATTCCACTGGACCGATTCCTTCGCCTGCGGAAATGAGTCCGCATTCACCGGCACCATTCGCAGCGCCCGCCCCGAGATCACCGTCGAGGTCGATCTCGTGGCCGTCTATCGGGTGAATGCGGACGGCAAGATCATTGCGCTGCGCGCATTCTGGGAACTGGATCGCGCCCGCCGCACGGCGTGACCCGCGCGTTCGATCG
The DNA here is from genome assembly GCF_054782115.1 of Nocardia heshunensis. Lineage (NCBI taxonomy): Bacteria > Bacillati > Actinomycetota > Actinomycetes > Mycobacteriales > Nocardiaceae > Nocardia > Nocardia heshunensis. Next base: position 607,625 of record NZ_BAAGTC010000002.1, read on the forward strand.
CGGCTATTTCCCGGGCGTCTGTAGTGCCGGGAACCAGATATCGGTCAGGACGGTAGCGGCCTCTTCGGCGGAGACGTCGATCGTGCCCTGCATGGCCCAGCGGGTGAAGAAGCGCTCCAGTTGGGCGACAAGGAGTTCCACGCGCAGGCGGGCCTCGTCCTGGCGGTCGGCGGGCCAGCGCGACAGGTAGGAGCTCATCACGTTTGGCAGGGCCATGATGCCTTCGCGGGCGACCTCGCGGAACTCGGGTTCCAGTGCGGTGGCCTCGTCCCAGGCGGGGAGCAGGTCCTTGTATTCCTGGAACCAGTCGATGGCGCGGCGCATCCAGGCGGCGAATTCCTCGCGGGAGCCGCTGTCGAGGACGTGGTCGAGGTCCTCGTAGAAGTGCTGGACGCTGGGCAGCGTGCCCTGTTCGGCGATGGCGCGCAAGACATCCGGCTTGCCGGTGAAGTGCAGGTAGAAGGTGGCGCGGCTGCAGCCGACGGCGGCGGCGATGTCGTCGACGCGGACCGGCGCGTAGCCCTGGGTGGTGAACAGCCCGGTGGCGGCCTCGATGAGTTTGGTGCGGGTGAGGCGTTTCTGTTCATCGCGCAGTGAGGTGCGGCGGGTGGGTTCAACGTCTGGTCGGGTCACGCCCTGAATGATAGACGCAAGTCGACTCACTAGACACGTTGTCTAGTGAGTGTTAGCGTGTGTGGCACATCACGTCCGGCAGGGGAATGTGACCCATCGCCGAACCAGGAGAGTGAATTGGCTGCGCTATCTGCCCAGAATCGCGAGTTGCCCAGGGTTGCCATCATCGGCGCGGGCCCATCCGGCATCACCACCGCGAAGCGGCTCGCCGAATACGGCATCCCCTTCGACTGCTACGAGGCCTCCGACGAGGTGGGTGGCAACTGGTACTACAAGAACCCGAACGGGATGTCGGCCTGCTATCAGAGCCTGCACATCGACACCTCGAAGTTCCGGTTGCAGTTCGAGGACTTCCCGGCACCCGAGGAGTGGCCGGACTTCCCGCACCACACCCAGTTGCACCAGTACTTCAAGGATTACGTCGAGCACTTCGGGCTGCGGGATCGAATCCTGCTGAACCACAAGGTGATCTCGGCCGAGCGTGACGCCGAGGGCCTATGGGTGGTCAGCACCGACAAGGGCACCACCGAGACCTACGACGTGCTGCTGGTCTGCAACGGCCACCACTGGGATCCGCGTGTGCCCGACTACCCGGGCGAGTTCAACGGTGTGCTCATGCACTCGCACGCCTACAACGACCCGTTCGATCCGATCGACATGCGCGGCAAGCGAATCGTCGTGGTCGGCATGGGCAATTCGGGCCTGGACATCGCCACTGAGCTCTCGCAGCGCTTCATCGCCTCGAAGTTCTATCTGTCGGCCCGTCGTGGCGTATGGGTGCTGCCCAAGTACGTCAACGGCCAGGTCGGCGACAAGCGCTCGATGCCCACCTGGATTCCATCGAGGATGGCGCTGAAGATGAAGCAGCGCTTCGTGGTCAAGAACCGCGGGCACATGGAGGATTACGGCCTGCCCAAGCCGGATCACCTGCCGTTCGAGGCGCATCCCTCGGCCAGCGAGGAATTCCTGCACCGGGCCGGCTGCGGCGACATCACCTTCAAGCCCGCCATCACCAAACTCGACGGCGACAAGGTGCATTTCGCGGACGGCAGCATCGAGGCCGTGGATGTGGTGGTGTGCGCCACCGGCTATCACATCAGCTTCCCGTTCTTCGGCGACAAGGCGCTGCTGCCCGACGAGCGCAACAAGTTCCCGCTCTACCGGCAGATGATCAAGCCGGGCGTCGACAATCTGTTCTTCCTCGGCCTGGCTCAGCCCATGCCGACGCTGGTGAATTTCGCCGAGCAGCAGTCGAAGCTGGTGGCGGCGTACCTGACCGGCAACTACCGGCTCCCGTCGGAGACCGAGATGACCCAGGGCATCCGCGAGGTGGAGGAGAGCCGCTCGGGCCGCTACTACGACTCGCCGCGGCACACCATCCAGATCGAATTCGAGCCGTACGTGCGGGATCTCCAGAAGGAGATGGCGCGCGGCGCGAAACGCGCGGAGGCACACGGGTTCGCGCTGCCCGTGCGGGCACGCGCGGCGTCGGCGCAGGTTTAGGAGGCCGGACAGATGAGCAATGTCGCTGGATTCTGTTCCGACGAATTCGCCGCTGTACGTGCGGCTTTCACTGAACAGGTGGAGTCGGGAGCCGAGCTGGGCGCGTCGGTGTGCGTAACCGTGGACGGCGAGCCGGTGGTCGATCTGTGGGGCGGTTACGCCGACCCGGCGCAGTCCCGGCCGTGGACCGCCGACACCCTGGTCAACACCTTCTCCATCACCAAGACCATGGTCGCGCTGAGCGCCCTGCTGCTGGTCGACCGCGGTGAGCTGGACGTGCACCAGAAGGTGGCGCACTACTGGCCGGAGTTCGCCGCCAATGGCAAGTCGGATATCGAAGTGCGGCACCTGCTTTCGCACACCTCGGGCGTCTCCAGCTGGGAGGCCCCGATCGCGCTGACCGACATCTACGACACCGAGGCAGCCGAGAATCGCCTTGCGACACAGGCGCCTTGGTGGGAGCCGGGCACCGCGTCGGGCTATCACGCCATGAACTACGGCCACCTGATGGGCGGCATCATCCGCCGCATCACCGGCCGCTCGCTGGGCCGGTTCTTCGCCGAGGAACTGGCGGAGCCACTGGGTGCCGACTTTCACATCGGCACCGCCGCAGCCGATTTCGATCGCATCGCGGATCTGGTGCCGCCGGAGCTGCCCGAGTTCGATCAGTCCCTGCTGCCCCAGGACAGCGTCATGTTCAAGACGCTGTTCCAGCCGCTGCTGGACTTCCCCGAATGCGGTACGCCGCAGTGGCGGCAGGCCGAACTGGGCGGCATGGGCGGGCACGGCAATGCCCGCTCCATCGCTCGGCTGCAGTCGCTGATCAGTAATGGCGGGGAGCTGGACGGCCGGAAGTTCCTGTCGGACAAGACCATCGAGCTGATCTTCGAACCGCAGTCCGACGGCGTGGATCTGGCGATCATGTTGCCGCTGCGCTTCGGCATCGGCTACGGCCTGCCGCAGCCGCAGACCGCACCCCATGTGCCCGACGGCAAGGTCTGCTGGTGGGCCGGGATCGGCGGCGCGATGGTCGTCAACGACCTGGAGCACCGCGTCACCTTCGCCTACGCCATGAACCGGATGGCGGCCGGCCTGATCGGCTCCGATCGGGCCGACGCCTACCTGAAGGCGACCTTCGACGCGGTCCGGGGGCGGGCATGAGGCGCGCCATCCCAGAAATTGGTACGGCGGCACCAAAAGTTTCCGGTTCCCTCCCGCGCCACCGGCTCGCTGCGGCAAGCTGCGAAGGTTCGCGCATCGACACCCGAGGACTTGATTCATGACCAATGCCATTGATCTCCAGGCGCTCGCGGCACAGGTCGCGGGCAAGCTGACCGGGCCCGGCGGGCCGTTCGAGATGGGGGTCGAGCAGGTGCTGGGCGCGCCGCAGCCGGTGTTCACCCATCGCCACGGTTCGCTGCTCGAACTGCTGGAAGACTCCCGCGAACTGGGCGACCTCGACTATCTGGTGTCGGCGCGCACCCGCTACACCTTCGCCGAGCACTACGCGGCGGCCGGTGCGCTGGCCGCCGCGCTGGCGCAACGCTACGGCGTCGGCAAGGGTGACCGCGTCGGCATCCTGGCAGCCAACGCCCCCGAGTGGGTGCTGACGTTCTGGGCCGCGCAGCGGCTGGGCGCGATCCCGGTCGGCTACAACGCCTGGTGGGTGCCGCGCGAGATCGCCTACGGCCTCGAGCACTCCGCCCCGAAGGTGGTGATCGCCGACGCCAAGCGCGCCGCGCTGGCCGCCGAGACCGGCACCGACATCCCGGTCCTCACCATGGAGACCGATCTGCCCGCGCTGATCGCGGAATTCGCGGGCGGCAATCCGAGTGCCGAACTCGGCGAGGACGATCCGGCGATCATTCTGTACACCAGCGGCACCACCGGCCGTCCCAAGGGCGTGGTGCACACGCAGCGCAATATGGTGGCCGTCGCGGACTACCACCGCTTCATGGACGCGCTGGCGGCCGGTTTCCGTGGCCAGAGCTGGGACGGTTCTCCGGCCGCGCGCCGCTACCTGGCCACCATGCCGCTGTTCCACATCGCGAGTCTGCACAACCTGTCGATCCCGCGGCTCACCACCGGTGACGCGGTGATCTTCCCGACCTCCGGCGAGTTCGACGCGGAATCGCTGCTGGCACTGGTCGAGGCGGAGCGGGTCACCAACTGGGCGGCTGTTCCGACGCTGGCGAGCCGCATTCTGGCCGTGGACATCTCGAAGTACGACCTGTCCTCGCTGACCGCGTTCTCGCTGAACTCCGCACCGGCGTCCCCGGCACTGGTACAGCGGCTGCGCGAACGCTTCCCGGTCGCCCTGCAGGGCCTGACCACCAGCTACGGCTGCACCGAGTCCGGGACCGCCGCGACCGTCGCCACTCCGCCGGAGTTGGCCGCCGACAACGAGACCGTGGGCCGCGCGGTCGTCGGTGTCTCGCTCGAGGTCCGCGATCCCGACGGCAAGGTGGTGCCCGACGGCGAGGAGGGCGAGATCTGCATCCGCAGCCCGTACGTCATGTTCGGCTACTGGAACAACGAGGACGCGACCGCCGCGGCCATCGACCCGGACCGCTGGCTGCGCACCGGCGACTTCGGCACGCTGCGCCAGGGCAAGCTCTACATCTCCGGCCGTCGTTCGGATCTGATCCTGCGGGGCGGCGAGAACGTCTATCCGCAGGAGATCGAGAACGTCCTCGACGAGCATCCGGCGGTGCGCGAGTCGGCCGTGATCGGCGTCCCGCACGAGGACCTCGGTCAGGAGGTGGCGGCGATCGTCGTTGTGGACCAACCGGATTCGGTGGGTGAGGACGAACTGCGCGATCATGTGGCCAAGCAACTGGCCTACTTCAAGGTGCCCGCCCGCTGGCTGGTCACCGCGGAACCCCTGCCGCGCAATGCCACCGGCAAGGTGCTGCGCCGCGATCTCTCAACGGGGGAGTGAATTCTGTTGTACGACACCATTATCAAGAACGGTCGCTGGTTCGACGGCACGGGCGCGCCGTCGGCCATCCGCAATCTGGGCATCCGGGACGGCCGGGTGGCGACGGTCTCGGCCACGCCGCTGGACGAAACCGGTTGTGCGCGAGTGATCGACGCGACCGGACGCTGGGTCATACCCGGGATGATCGACATCCACACCCACTACGACGTGGAGGTGCTGCTGGATCCGTCGCTGTCGGAGTCGTTGCGGCACGGCGTAACCACGCTGCTGCTGGGCTCCTGCTCGCTGTCCACGGTGCATGTGGAGGGTTCGGACGCGGGTGACCTGTTCGGCCGGGTCGAGGCGATTCCGCGCAAGCACGTGGTCTCGGCGGTCGACGGGCTCAAGACCTGGAACAGCGCGCACGGCTATGTCCAGGCGCTGGAATTGCTGCCGCTGGGCCCGAATATTGCTGCCTTCATCGGACATTCGGATATCCGGACCGCGCAGCTGGGCCTGCAGCGGGCCACCGATCCGGAGGTGACGCCGACCGAGGCGGAGCTGACGGCCATGGAGCACAAGCTGCGCGAGGCCCTGGACGCGGGCTTCGTCGGCATGTCCTCGCAGCAGCTGCTGTTCGACAAGCTGGACGGGGAGGTGTGCCGCTCGCGCACGCTGCCCTCGACGTATGCCACCACCAAGGAACGGCGGCGGCTCAATCGCATTCTGCGCGAACGCAAGCGGGCGTTGCAGGGCGGTCCCGATGTGGCGCGCCCGCAGTCGCTGGTCGCCATGGCGGCCAGCAGCCTCGGCATCTTCCGGCCGAATCTGAAGGTGAGCCTGCTCTCGGCCGCCGACATCAAGGCGATTCCCGGGGTGGTGAAGGTCTTCCCGCTGATCGGCAAGATCCTCAACCGGCTCGGCGGCGACTTCCGCTGGCAGCACCTGCCGGTGCCGTTCGAGGTGTACTCCGATGGCATCGATCTGCCGGTGTTCGAGGAATTCGGTTCCGGCGCAGCGGCCTTGCACCTGTCGAACCAGCTGGAGGCGCGCCAGGAGCTGTTCGCGGATCCGGCTTACCGGCGGGCGTTCCGCAAGGACTACGACAAGAAGTGGGGCCCGCGGGTCTGGCATCGGGACTTCTTCGACGCCGAGATCACCGAATGCCCCGACCCGAGTGTAGTCGGCAAGACCTTCGGTCAGGTCGGAGTGGATCGCGGTGGCATCCACCCGGTAGACGCCTTCCTGGACCTGCTGGTCGAGCACGGGTCGGCGGTGCGCTGGCGCACCACCATCTCCAATCATCGGCCCGAGGTGCTCGACACCCTCGCCGCGGATCCCAGTGTGCAACTGGGCTTCTCGGACGCGGGCGCGCACCTGCGCAATATGGCCTTCTACAACTTCGGGCTGCGGTTCCTGAAGCGGGTGCACACCGCGCAGCAGGCCGGGCGGCCGTTCCTGACCGTCGAGCGGGCGGTGCACCGGGTCAGCGGCGAACTCGCCGACTGGTACGACCTGGACGCGGGTCACCTGCGCGAGGGCGACCGGGCCGATGTGCTGATCATCGACCCGGCGAACCTGGACGAAAGCCTGGAAGCGTACGCCGAGAACCCGATTCCCGAGTTCGACAACCTCTCTCGCATGGTCAACCGCAATGACGCCACCGTCACCGCGGTCCTGGTCAACGGCGAGTACGTGTTCGGGTTGGGGGAGAAGGCGGCCACGCTGGGCAAGGAGCGCACGGGCGAGTTCCTGCGCGCCGGTCGCTACGAGGGTCAGGTAGCCGAACTGAAGGGCGGAATCCGTTGAGCAGCATTCGATTCACCGACAAGGTCGCGGTCGTCACCGGTGCGGCCTCGGGTATCGGCGCGGCCATCTCCGCCGCGTTGATCGCCGAGGGCGCGAAGGTGGTCGGCCTCGATATCGACGAGGCGGGATTGCAGAAGAAGGCCGCCGAACTGGGTGACGCCTTCGTGCCCGTGGTCACCGACGTCACCGTCGAGTCCTCGGTGGAGGCCGGAATCGGTGTCGCCGCAGAGCGTTTCGGCCGACTCGACGCCGCCTTCAACGCGGCCGGGGCCTCCCGCATCGGTGCCGTCACCGACCTGCTGGAGGCCGACTGGGACTTCACCATCGACCTGATACAGAAGAGCGTCTTCCTGTGCACCAAACATGAAGCGCGCCTGATGAAGTCGACCGGTGGCGGTGCGATCGTCAATATCTCGTCGCTGGATGCCCGCGTGCCCATGCCCGGCGGCAGCCCGTACTCCACGGGCAAGGCGGGCGTGGTCATGTTCACCAAGAATGCGGCGCTGGAGCTCGCGCAGCACCGCATCAGGGTGAACGCCATCCTCCCCGGCCTGGTGGACACTCCGCTGGTGGCCGCGGTGATGGGTTACGAACCGGCCAAACAGATGTTCCTGGACCGCATCCCGATGGGCGTGGCCGCCACCCCGGAACAGATCGCCGCACCCAGCCTGTTCCTCGCCTCCGAGGACGCCTCCTACATCACCGGCATCGACATGGTGGTGGACGGCGGCTGGGAGCTGAGCAACTTCCCCAACTTGGCGAAGCTCGCGGGCTGAGCCGAGACGCCGCCCTGGGCCTCCGAAACACGTTCCGGCCCGGGGCGGTTCGCCCGCCGCGTGCGGGCCGCGCTGCGCAGCTGCTGCGGGGTGATGCCGTACCAGCGGCGCACCACCCGGGTCAGCGCGGACTGTTCGCGCAGGCCGATGATGCTCGTGATGCGGCTCATCGGCAGATCCGTCTCACACAGCAGCCGCAGGGTGGAGTCGCGGCGTGCGGAGTCGAGCACCTCGGTGAAAGTCGTTCCCTCCGCGGCCAAGGCGCGTTGCAGGGTGCGCTCGTGCACGGTCAGCATGCGGGCCACGGTGTCGATATCGGCCCGCGATTCCAGCATGGCGCGGTCGATGGCCAAGCGGACCCGGGCGGTCATGCTCGGGTCGGTCTCGGGGTAATTGCGTTCCAGGAAGTCCATGGCGAGCCGATACAGCACCGGATTGCGACCGTCGATCGGACGGTCCAGCAGCTCCGCCGGGAACCGGAACACCGTGGTGGGCATGTCGAAACGGACGTCGGCGCCGAAGAATTCGGTATAGCGCGCGACGGGCGCGTGGGCCGGATGCGGCAGATGGACGGTGCGCAGCCCGTAGTCGCCCGTGGCGTGCAGCAGATGCCGGTGAATGAGCGCGGCGGCCTGGTCTATGCCCTGGCCGAGCGCCGAGACCTCCGCGACGTCGCGATAGTTCAGCGCGAGTATTCCGCTGTGTCCGTAGGGATCCGGGACCAGTCCGATCGAGATGCCCTCGTGCTGCACGGACAGGAAGCGGGTGGCGCAGGCGACGGCTTCACCGACGGTCGCGGCATTGCTGACCGCGACGGCCACCAGCCCGAGCACGTCGGTGTCCTGGCGCGCGCCCAGTCGCAGTCCCAGATCGGGGCAATTCAGTTCCGCCGCCGCGATTTCGAGGACCCAGCCCAGGGATTCCGCGGGGACCAGGGCATCCTCGCTGTGCACGGCCTCGAGTGCGATGCCGAAGCGCTCCAGCAGTTCGACGCCGTCGCCGCCGAGTTCGTCGACGAGTTCGCGGCAGCCGCGAAGGCTCGCCGCGCGGGCCATGATCGCCATCGAGCTGCCACCCTCCCACTTACCATTTCCGGTCGGGACCGTAACCTAATGCGCCAATTGTCTGGGACGCAAGGGTTCCACTCGACCCTGTCGCCCTCGGGTAAAACGATGTCGCCCTGAGGCGAGCCTTTATTACTCGCCAGTAGCAACAATCTGGCCCATGGATTCTGTGAGAGGTGGGACACAGTGAGGCAGGCTCTGAGGCGGCCGTCGAGGCTGGCCGTGAAGGGGCTCGTGGTGTTGTCCGCGATCCTCGCGTGTACCCCGTTCCTGGCGCCGACGGCGTCATCCGAAACCGCGTTCACCGGGATTGACGGCGGTGCCTACGCGCCGGGCTGGACCGCGGCCGTCGACGGCCCGCAGCCGTACAACAGCATTTCGCCCGATCTCGCGGTGCCGATCACGATGAGCGACGGCACCGTGCTCAAGGCCGACATCATTCATCCCGCGACGAACGGCCGCATCGCCGACGGGAAGCGGCCGGTGATCCTGCAGATGCAGGGCTACGGGAAGCTGCCGATGCTGGTGGGTCAGGCGGTGCTGAGTGCCGCGGACGGGCTGGGAATCAAGCAGCCGCTGGAGAATTGGGTCGGCTCGCTGAACCTGCCCGGCGTCGGACTGGACGGCATCTTCGATCTCACCCGGCAGGCGGACGCCGGAGCCATCGAAGCGGCGCTGCAGGATTGGAAGCTCGCCAACGCGGGATACACCTTGGTGCAGGTTGATCTGCGGGGTACCGGCACCTCGGGTGGAGACTGGCAGGTCTTCGGCGATCGCGAGAAGCAGGACGCCGCGGAGATCATCGACTGGATCACCCGACAGTCCTGGAGCGACGGCACCGTCGGCACCATGGGCATCTCGTTCACCGCGATCAGCGCGCTCGAGGCCACCGATCGGATGCCGCCCGGGCTGAAGGCGGTCTTCGCCTACGAGGGTAGCGGTGACATCTTCAACGACATCGCGGGTGCGGGCGGCGCGGTCGGCGTCGGGTTCCTGGTGCCGTGGCTGATCGGCGTCAACGCGCTCAAGATGATTCCGGACATCACGTCGATATTGGTCGGGAAGTTCGATCCGGCACAGCAATTGCAGTGGTTGAAGGATCGCATCGCCGATCCGCTGACGCTGGTCGACATGGTCGTCAACGGCTATACCGCACTGACGCCGGACCAATTGACCGCGCGGACACGGCAACTCGTCGATCCGAATTCGCCCTTCCGTAAGGGCTTGAAGACCGACGTCTCGCATATCCAGGTGCCGACGTTCATGGTCGGCGCGTGGTTCGACATCTTCGGCACCACGCCCACCGACACCTTCGCGTCGATTCCGCTGCCGGAGGAGCAGAAGAAGCTGGTGATGGGCGACGGCTATCACCTCGGTAGCGGTGTCGCCGGTTTCGGTCATCCGGGTATGCCGCCGCGACTGGATGTGTTGCAGCGGGCCTGGTTCGATCACTGGCTGCGCGGCATCGACAACGGCATCGAGAAGTACACGCCGTTGACGGTGAAGCAGCAGGGTGCGGGCTGGACGGACGCGCCGGAATTCCCGCGTAGTGAGGCGACCTATCGGCGGCTGTATCTCAACGACAGTCCCTCGGGGACCAGCCCGAATTCTCGGTATGACGGTGGGTTGTCGGAGAATCAGCGACAGGGCGCGGTCAACGATCTGACCGTGGCGCCCGGTGTCCTGAGCCTGTGCAGCCGCGACGGCGCGCGCATCTCCGCGGGTGTGCTGGCGGCCGTCGAGGCGTGTGGGAACGACTCCCGGATCTGGGAGAACGACGGACTCACCTTCACCAGCAGCCCGGTGACCCAGACGACCACCATCTCCGGTCCGCTGAACGTCCATCTCAATGTGGTGGAGGACGCCGCCGACGGGTACTGGGTCGCGACGGTCAACGATGTTTCGCCGGATGGCAATTCTCGCGAAATATCCACCGGCCAGCTGGTTGCCTCGATTCGGCAGGTCGACGAGGACAACAGCAAGACCTCGGCCAACGGCGACTACACCGAGCCGCACTACTACCTCGATCTGTCCCGTCGGGAGCCGACCGTGCCCGGTGTCCCGGTCACCCTGGACATCGCGCTGACCCCGATCGACGCCGTCCTGCAGCCGGGCCACCGCCTGCGCGTCGACGTCTACGCCAGCAACTTCCCGAAGGCGTTGCCGCCGTTGATCTTCCTGGCCGATTCCGGTCTGAAGCCCGAACACGTGCGGCTGGATCCCGACGCCCCGAGCTGGGTCAATATGCCCCTGACCGCTTCGATCCCCGACTAGTCCCGAGGATCGAAGCGACCGCGGGACTGCTTACAGCAGTCCCGCGGTGAAGGTGGCGGGGTTCGGGCCGACCCGGGTGCCCGCGTCGAGCGCGGTGATGGCGTTGATCTGCGCCTCGGTCAGTTCGAAGCCGAACACATCGAAGTTCTCCCGAATCCGGCTGGGTGTCACCGACTTCGGGATCACCACATTGCCGAGCTGCAGATGCCAGCGAATGATCACCTGCGCCGGGGTGCGACCGGTCTCGGCGGCAATGGCGACGATGGCCGGATCCTTCAGCGCCGCACCACGTCCCAGCGGGCTCCACGCCTCGGTCGCGATGCCGTGCGCGGCATGGAATTCCCGCAACTCGGCCTGAATCAGGTTGGGGCTCAACTCGATCTGATTGAGCACCGGCGTCTCCCCGGTCTCCGCGATCAGTCGCTCCAGCTCCGCCCGGCCGAAGTTCGAGACGCCGATCGAAGCAACCCGCCCCTCCGCCTTCAACTTCTGGAAGGCCCGGAACGTGTCGACATACTTGTCGGCCTGCGCAACCGGCCAGTGGATCAGATACAGATCCAACTGCTCCAACCCGAGCCGCTCCATGCTCGCGTCGAACGCCCGCAATGTCGAGTCGTACCCCTGCTCGGAATTCCACAACTTGGTCGTGACGAACACGTCGTCCCGCCCCACCCCCGACTCCCGAATGGCCCGCCCCACCTCGGCCTCATTGCCATAGATCGCCGCCGTATCGATATGCCGATACCCGGCCTCCAAGGCACTGGTGACCGCCCCGAACGTATCCCCCTCCTCGACGAGGAACACCCCGAACCCCAACGAGGGAATCGTCTTCCCATCGTTGAGCACGGTCTCCGGAACTCCGCTACTCCCACTAAGAAAGGTCATGCTCTCGGACCCTACGCTCCCGCCTCCATCGTGAAATACTGTGCGGGTAACACAAGGGAGGGGGCTTCCATGAAGCTGTATCGCGACTTCATCTACGGACCGCTGTGGTTGATCATCGTCGTCGCCACGGCTCTCCAACTGGCATATGTCGCGGTCGTAGGTCTCGGCTGGTTGGGCGTAGCGCAGATCGTGATCTTGACACCGATCTTCGCCTTCGTTGCCGCGCGAAATCGCAAGCGCTCCGGCGGCCGGCATGAGATGCGCCGGTTCCACGACGCCGTTCGTTCGCGGCAGTTGCCGACTCTCGACTCACCGGACGAAGTCATCCGATGGAACCAGTTGATCGTTCGTGACCGCGAGAACCGGCGCGGGCAACGGGTTTCCGCCTGGATGATGCTGGCGCTCGGCAGTGTGTACCTGGTCTTGGCGCTGATCAATGCGGTGTCCGGCCCGCACGATCACGGCCTCATTCTCCCGGTGTCGGGAGCGATCGCGGTTGCCGTATCTGCGCGCTTCCTCCTGGTCAACCCTGGAAAGATGGCCGCGCTCTCAACATTGGCCGAGCAGGGAACCGGCCGTGGCTACGGCTATTCCCTGCCCGCCCACTGACTTTCGCGCCTACATCCCGATACAGGCACTACCGAGGTTGATCCCATTCCCCACGGTGAGGACAATCGACTTGTCGGTCAGGTCGCCGTTGACATGCGCAATGAGCGTGTGCGGCCCGGAGGTAGTCGGCGTCCACGGCTGGTTCATCACCGACCCGTCGACAACGCCTTCCGTCGGAACGGCAACCCCGTTGTCCCAAAACCGGGTGTAGTACGCGTACATCCCTTTAGCGGTGAGCGTGTAAGTACACCCGGTCCCGTAGTTCCCCGTGGGCGCAGAAACCGAAACACTGTCGAGTGAGTAATCAGCAGCCGCAGTAGGAGCGAAGAAGATCATGGTCGCCCCAACGGCAATCGGAAGCATGAAGATTCGCATGCTCCTGATCTTTCATCGTCGACGTCCCGCCAGCCACCGTTTCGTAATTCTGCTCGTCGTCAGCTTTGTATCAATCGTTCAGTGGATGGGCGGTGGTGCGGAGGGTCCAGGCGGGGGGTCTGTGGTGGAGGGTGGTGGCGGTTAGTGGGGGGATGTCTATGCGCCAGAAGGATTCTGGGGGTGCGTTCAAGGTGCTCAAGACTGCCGCTCGGACTATGGCGGGGTGGGTGATGGCGAGGATGCGGTCGCCGGATCCGGCCAAGTCGTCGAGCCAGGTGCGGACGCGGGGGAGGAGGTCGGTGATGGATTCGCCGCCGTGGGAGCGGTGGGCTGGGTCGGTCAGCCAGGACATCAGCTGTTCGGGGGCGAGGTCTTCCATGGACTTGCCGGACCAGTCGCCGCAGTCCAGGTCGCGGAGTGCGGGTTCGGGGGTTCCGTTGAGGCCGAGGGCATTTGCTGTTTGTGCGGTGCGGGTCTCGGGGGCGCAAAGAATCAGGGTCGGGTCGAGGCCGGGCAGGCCGCCCGCGGCCGCGGCCGAACGCTCACCCTGGGGGGTGAGCGGTTCGTCGGCGGGGAAGCGGGCGGACTGGACGGCGTCGGTGATCGCGTGGGTGATCAGGGTGAGGCGGGTGACCGTGCTCATGCCGCGGTCGGGGTGGACGAGGTCGTGCGGTCGCCGAGCAGGCGGGGGGCCAGCCAGGCGAAGCCGACGCCGATCACGAGCCACAGGATGGCTTGGGCGGCAAAGGAGTAGAGGCGGAAGTGGTAGAGGTCGTCGGCGGGGAAGCCCGGGTAGACGATGGTGCCGGACGGATCCTTCAGGGGCTGGGGGGTTTCGGTGTCGAAGTCGCCGAACGACTTGTTGGCCGAGAGGTGTCCCAGCGACGGGAGGATCAGCATGACGACGCCCATGGCCACGGCGAATGCCAGCGCCCCGGCGATGCTCGCGGTCCAGTTGCCCAGGCGTGCCGCGAGTTTGCGACCCAGCCAGATGGCGGCGAGCAGGAAGCCGACGCTGAGCACGATCATCAGGACGTACAACCCGGTGCGTTCCTTGATGGTGTCCGGATGCCCGATCGAGGGCGGGTTGGCCGGGTACTTCAGGAACGGCACCGCGTACAGCGTGAGGAACATGCCGCCCGCCACCAGCAACGCCAGATTGCGGGCGGTGATCTTCCCGACCCGGCGCATGGCCAGGTAGTAGACGACAGCGAACAGCGCGCCCAGGGCCGCGCCGAACAGGATCATGCCGAAGGGCAGGCCGAGGTTCTGCTGCTGGGAGCGGGTGAAGATGTCGGGTCCCATGTCTCCCATGGGTTTTCCGGCGGCCTTGTCCAACGCCATCTGGGCGTCGTCGCGCCCGGACTCGTAGTCGATGGCCCGGTTGATGATCGGTTCCGCCAGGATCCGGGCGAAAATGAATGCCAGAAGTCCGCCGAGTGCGCCCAACAGGACGCCACGGCCGATGATTCGTTTTTCCATTGTGCTGACTCGATTCCCGGGGCTAGTGGCAGGGGAATCCGAGGAAGTGGCGACCGTCGTGGACGAATTCGTGCACGTGCATGTCGCTGCCGAAGATCGAGACAGCACCTTGGTCGATGCCGATGAAGTAGATCGCCAGCAGTGCCAGCAGGGTGGTGCCGATCAGCCACACGGGGGTGGGGATGGAGAGGGAGACTGCTCCGAGACCGGAACGGGGGGCGTAAGACGTCGCCACGGGAACTCCTAGTGTGGGAGGGGTATTCGCGCCCCTCGGCCGATAAAACATCTCGGCGGCCGGGGTCTGACTCACACCCGAGGGGTGCTCACAGTGGCGCGACCGTTCCGGACTCTCACCGGATTCCACGAATCGCCGATCACATAAAGATACGAAACCACGAACAAACAGGTCAAACGCGCGTCCACGGTATGGAATCGGGCGTTTTGCCCCGGGACGGTTCTCAATCTTGTTCGATGGAGTCGGTGCGGGGCCTCGGTGTCCGGCATTTGGGACAGGTTCCACCCGGCGTAGCGGCGCTGACCAGCGGAATCGCCGCGAATGCCCAGAAGATTCGGGGCAGTTTTCCGAATCGGTACGGCTGGGCCGGGCGGGTTGAATACACTCCCCGCTGAAGTGAACAGATGGCACTTCAGTTCAGAGGCGAGGTATTCATGAAGTCTGCTACACCGGGGGTTTTCGTCGTGCGTGCCGCGGCAGCTGTGATCGGCGGGGCGATAGTGCTCGCGGGGGCAACCGGATGCGGCAGTGACAAGTCATCGGACGGTTCGCAGGGCGGCACCACCTCCGCGGTCGTGAGCACCACCGTCGCGCCCGCCCCCACCACCGTGGCTCCCGCCCCGACCACCGCGGCCCCGGCCCCGACCACGGAAGCGCCCGCCGCGCAGCCGGCCGTCACCGAACCGGCCGCGCCCGCGCCGGAGCCCGCCCAGGTCGCGCCGCAGCCGGCCGCGCCCAAGCCCGCGCCGCAGACCCAGGCCCCCAAGCCCGCCGCGCCGCCGACCTTGGACGCGCCCGGATTCGAGCCGCGCGCCGGGTACTGAGCGGACGCGTAGTGCTGGGCAACAGTGTGCGGTGGTTGTGTGTCACCGCGGTGGCGCTCGCGGCGTCGGTGACGGCCGCGGGCGGTGCGGGGGCCGATCCGGCCCCCGCCGGTAAAGAACTTGTGGTGCTGGGTGATTCGTTCTCCGCGAACGAGTGGGACCACTTCACGGGCCGGGACGACTGCAACCTGCACGGCCGCACGGCCTGGCCGGTGCAGCTGGCCAAGCTCATGGGCGTGTTCGGAACCGACGCGGTGGACGACCCGTCGTGTCCGGGCGCGTCGATCGACAGCGGCCCCGGCTGGACCATGGCCCAGCAGGCGCAGCGGGCGGACAAGGAGGGCGCTTTCGGCCCGAACACCAAGCTGGTGACACTGCAGTTCGGACTCAACGACAAGTGGGGCAAGTCCGATCAGACGCTGTGGAATTCGTTGCAGGGCTGCGTGTTCAACCTCGTCGACGGCTGTGATCCGGACGCGGTCGACCAGGGCCGGATGACCGACTACAACGGTGTCTCCGGTGCGTTGATGGCCAAGCGCATGAGCAATGTGGTCACCTACATCAAGTACTACGCGCCGAACGCGCGCATCGTCTTCGTTGGGTACCCGGAGCTTTTCACGCCCGGCAGCAGCACGGTCTGCCTGAACATCCTCGGGGTCGCGCCCTTCGTCAATCCGCGCGGCCGCGCGGTGGTGGAGTACCTCGACCGCATCCAACAGGCGCAGAGCGAAGCGGCTCAGCTGCTGGGTATCGATTTCCTCGATGCCCGCGCGCTCACCACCGGCCACGGTCTCTGCTCGTCGCAGCCGTGGTTGAACGGGGTCTTCGACCTGCACACCGATATCGACGGCCTGCCGTTCCATCCGTCGAGTCAGGGTGACGCCGTCGTTGCCAATGCCGTCTTCGACCGATTTGGACGCTGATCCGCCGCAACGGATCTCGCGTCGCACGCACTACTCGTCTCTGTACACTCCGCGCAAAACTGAAAGACTCACTGTTCAATTTGCGATTCGAGGGTTTCATGAAGTTCCGTTTCCCAGGCGCATCGGCTTCGCTGTGCGCCGCGGTCGTGGCCATCGCAGCGGCCATGACGGGAACCGCGGGCGCGCACGCCGATTCGACCGCCACCGGCAAGGATCCGGCCCCGGCCGGCAAAACACTTGTCATCCTGGGTGATTCGTTCTCGGCCAACGGCTGGACTCCGTTCTCCAACGAGAAGAAGTGCGATCACGGCGACACCGCCTGGCCGGTGCAGCTGACCGCGCTGATGGGCCTGTCCGAGGACAGCGACCAGGTCTGGAACCAGTCCTGTCCCGGCGCGGCCATCGCGGGCGGCGACGGTTACACGCTGACCGTCCAGGCCGCCAATGCCGCCAAGGCGGGCGCGTTCGGACCCGACACCAAACTGGTCACGCTGCAGTTCGGCTTCAACGACCAGTGGGCCGGATCGGAACTGTCCCCGTGGCAGTCGACCGAGGGCTGCTTCTACGACGTCACCGGCGGCTGCGGCCCCGACGCGGTCACCGAGGGCCGAATGGCCGACCCGCGCACCATCACCGGCGCCGAATACGCCGCGCGCATCAGCAAGGTGCTGACCTACATCCGGTACTACGCGCCCGCCGCGCGCATCGTCATCGTCGGCTACCCGGAGCTGTTCCGGCCCGACGCGGACGCCATCTGCGTCGACCTCGCCGGACTGGGCTTCATCCAGCCCAAGGGCCGCACGGTCGTCGAGTACTTCAACCGGATGGACCAGGCGGAACGCGAGGCGGCCGCCACGGCGCAGGTCGACTTCCTCGACTCCCGCGCGCTCACCGCCGGACACGGACTGTGCACACCGCAGCAGTGGGTCAACGGGGTGTTCGACCCGCAGATCAATCTCGCGGGCCTGCCCTTCCACCCGGCACCCCAGGGCGACGCGGTGATCGCCAATGCACTGTACGAGAGGTACGCACGATGACCCGTCCACCCGAAGTCATGCCCGGGACCCGCGCGCCGGATGCCGCGGAAGCCAGTGCTGCCCAGCCGATCTCGCCGGTGCTGACGGTCACCCCGAGACCGGTCGTCGACAAGCCCGTCGACACCGAGCGCGCTTCGCGGGGTCGCCCCGCGCTGCCGTCGCTGACCGGCGGCCGCTGGTGGGCGGCGTTCGCGGTCTTCGTCCTGCACGCCCTGGTGTTCCTGCCGGTCTACCCGTTCCAGAAGTCGGAGCTGTTCCGCCACATCCACGAGTGGATCCCGATGCAGCTCGGGGCCGCGGGCGTCACATTCTTCTTCGTGCTGTCCGGGTTCATCATCTACTGGTCGTTCCGGCCGGGCATGTTGAAGCGCGACTTCTACCGCCGTCGCGTGTTGAAGATCTGGCCGACGCATCTGCTGGGCGCCGCCGCGTTCATCGTGGCCGCGAGCGTGCCGCTGCACCGCCTGGTGGTGTGGGTGCCGAACCTGCTGCTGGTGCACACCTGGGTGCCGAAGTGGACGACGGTCGGTGGCTTGAACGTCCCGTCCTGGTCGCTGGCCGCGGAAGTGCTGTTCTACTTCAGCTTTCCGCTGGTGCTGCCGCTGGTGATGCGCATCCCGACGCACCGGCTGATGCTGGCCGCCGGTCTGATCATGCTGGGCATCCTCGCCCTGCACACCTCCTACTTCCTGTTCGTGAACGGCCCGTCGAGCCTGTCGGAGGCGTTCTCCTCCTCGCGCATCGCGAACGCGTTCGCCCCGCGCCTGGTCCCCGGCAGCGTCTCGCCGCACTACGAACTGCACGCCTCCCCGGCCTGGTTCCAGCAGCCCGACATCCCGGTGGCGCGCTCGTACTGGCTGAGCTACACCTTCCCGCTCTCGCGCCTGCCGGAGTTCTTCCTCGGCGTGCTGGCCGCCCGCATGGTGGTCGAAGGCCGGTGGCGCAACACCAAACTCACCTGGCCGCTGATCGCGTTGACCATCTCGTACGCGGCGACCTGGGTGGTGCCGGTGAACTTCAAGATGTCGGCGCTGATGCTCGCCCCGATGACCGCGGTGGTCGCCACCATGGCGACCCGTGATCTGGCCGGAATCCGCGGCATCAGCTCCCATCCGCGCGTGGTGTGGCTGGGCAATGTGTCCTTCGCCTTCTATCTCATCCAGTTCCCCGTCATGGTCGTGGTCACCCGATACCTGATCGGCGGCAGGGAGTTCGGCATTCTCGGCTGGGCGGGCTTCTCGCTGCTGTGCATGGCCGTCTCGATCGCTCTGGCCGCGGTGCTCTACCACTGGGTGGACCTCCCGATCATGCGTCGCTTCGCCCGCTCCAAGCGCCGCTGACGCCCCGATTCCGTGGGCACCGAGGGTGGTGCCACCGGCCGCGGGGGCAAGAGATTTGCCGGGTACCGGACCACCGAGCCCAGCCCTAACGTTCACCGCCGCAAGGATTTTGTGGCGGTGACGGAGGGAACGGCGTGGTTGCGGAGTTGGTCGTCCAGACGGCCGAGGAGTCGGGCGAGTCCCCGGAGCAGCGCTGGAATCCGCTGCTCCGCATGGCTTTTCGCTACGGATTCGTGGTGCTCGGGGTCGGCATGGCCGGGGTGCTGGTGTGCCACGCACTGCTGCGTTCGCTCGGGGTGCCGACGCAGACCGTGCTGGATGTCGCCGAATGGACCGGACTGCATCCGCTGACCGACTGGATCGGCGAGCACGTCTTCGACACCCGGATCAGCTGGGCCGCCACGGGAAGCGGTGATACCGCGGCGAATTGGGTAGCGGCGTTCACCTGGCTGCTGGTCGCGGTGCCGATCACCGCCGTCTGGTCGGCACTGGATCGCGCGCGCCCGAACTACGCGCGCCTCTACGCCTGGTTCCGGCTGATCCTGCGTTTCGCCCTGGTCAGCGCGCTGCTGCTGTACGGGATGACCAAGCTGCTGCCCTCGCAGATGGCCTTCAGCCTGGAACGGCTGGTGGAACCGTTCGGCGATATGAGCCCGATGACGGTGCTGTGGTCGCAGACCGCCGCCTCGCAGCCGTACGAAATCGCCTTGGGCGCAGCGGAAGTCGCGGCCGGGCTGCTGCTGATCCTGCCGATCACCGCGGGGGTGGGTGCGGTGCTGGCGACGGTGGTGGCCATGCAGGTCTTCCTGCTCAATCTCACCTTCGACGTGCCGGTGAAACTGTTCTCCTTCCAGCTGCTGGTGTACGCGGTGGTGCTGGCCGCCCCGGATATCGTGCGGATCCTGCGGACGCTGGTCGGCCGCGCGGTGCCGGTGCGCGCGGCCGAGGGGCTGGTCACGGGCGTGCGCGCGAACCGATTCCTGCTGGCCGCGCAGGTGCTGATCGGCTTGTGGCTGTTGCTCACCACCGTCTCCGAGGGCCATGACGCCTGGGCGAAATACGGTGACGGCCGTCCGCACTCGCCGCTGTACGGCATCTGGGACGTGACCGACTACAGCGGTGATCCCGGGGACCGCCTGCGCCGCATCATCTTCGACCTCCCGCAGGCGGTCACCACCCAGCGCCCGGACGACGCGCTGCAGGATCTGCCGGTGCTGATCGACACCGACCGCCACACGCTCACCATCACCCGGGACCCGGCGCACGCGTGGCCGATCGCCACCCTGGCCTACACGCAACCGGACGCCGATCACCTCGTCCTGGACGGTCGCTTCTCGGGCCGCCCGGTGCACCTCACCCTGACCCGCGTCGACCTCGATCGATTCCAGCTGGTCTCGCGCGGCTTCCACTGGGTCCAGCCCGTGCCCTACCTGCGCTGATCGCCCACCCGAACGCGGCGTGTCCCCGCGACGCGCCGTGTCCTGGGAGGATGGGCGAGGTACGGGACCCTGTCGGCTCCCGCCGCTACTCTGCGGGGATGGTCAAACCGGATTCGGCACTGCGCCGCCTGATGCGCGACACGGGGAAGCTGCTGCAGCCGTACGGGTTTGAAGGGGCCGAGCCCACCTGGGTCCGGGTGCAGCCGGAGGGCGTGGCCACCGTGACCCGCACCCGCATCTTCCGCACCTTCACCGGCGGTCAGCAGGTGCTCGGCTTCGGCCTGGGTTCCTGGGCGACCCCGACCGCGTGGTGGGAGTTCCGCAACTGGCGCAACGAGCGACTCGGCCTGTCGCCCATCGCGATCGAGGCCGCGACCGGCCCCGGCCTGCTGCCCGGTGAGGGCCTGCCCGAGGACCCCGCCCTGCTGTGGTCGGTGCGCCTGGATCAGTACCAGCCTGGCCATATCCAGCCCGGCGATATCGAGGCCGTCCGGGCCGAGTTGCCCCGACGCGTCCACACCTTGGCCCGTCGCGCCCTTCGCCTGCTCGACCCCGACGCCTACCTCGAAGAGCTACTGGCGCAGGACAACCCGACCGCCGCCACCCGCGAGGCCATCGCGGTCTTGCTCGCCGAGCGCGGCCCGAGCGCCGAGCTCGACGCGGCCCTGAACGACCTGCGATCCGCCGACGCCGTCGGGGACGTCATCGACTACGTCGAGGGCGTCCGATGCGTCGTGCGCTAGCGGCCGCCCTACTCCTGGCCGCGGCGATGACCGCGGGGTGCGGTGACCGCATCGCCGGGCACGCACAGGCCCCGACGGCGTTCGACCCGTGCAGCCTGATCGATGTCGGCAAGCTGAAGGCCGACGGCATCTTGAAATACACCGACCTGGTGGTGAGCCGGGATGTCGATCCGGTCGACGGCCGCAGCGACTGGTGTCATGCCGGGATGCGGGGCGCCGCGCCGGTGTCGGTCGGGGTCGTGGTGGGTACGCCGTTCCCGAGTCTGGAAGCGCTGCTGCCGAGCTTTCTGCAACAGCGCCACCAGGTTTCGGTGGGGGCCGACAAGGGCATGATCGGCGTGAGCTCCATCGGCGGCGACCGCTACCTCGTGGTGCAGCACGGCGACGTGCAGTTCATGGTCGAGAACTCCGGATTGGGTGACATCCTCGGCAAGAAGCTCGACGACGGTGGCCTGGTGCAGCTGGCACAGACCATGATTCCCCAACTGCCCCAAACGATTCCGGACGCACCCCGCGATATTCCCGCGACCTGCTACCTGCTGCGGGGTATCGGCCCCGTCATCGGTCCGGTGCCCCTTGCCCGCGGCCGGTCCGGTGAGGTCCTGACCTCTTGCGACTTCGTCGCCGACGCCAAGCACCTGCTGCTGACCGTGTCCTACACGAAGATGGATGCCGACGACGCGGCGAAATTCAAGACCGGCGACCGGCCCGCCCAGCTCACACTGCTTGCCGTGCCGCTGTTTCCGGGCACCGTATCGCGCGGCTTCCGCGACAACTCCGGAATGGCCGTGGAGACCCTGGTCGACGACCGCATCCTGGTCTCGACCGATTACAAGGTCCTCTGCTACGACAACTGCAACAAATACGGCGTCGTCACCCCCGGCACCACCTTCGATGCGAACGACCGCGCCCTGATCTCCTCGGCGATCGACGTGGCCCGCACGATGAACTGAGCGCCCCTACCGGCGGGGGATGACAGGGGTCTCCCACGCCCGCGCGTAGCGGGTCTTGTCGGCCGACTTGCGCGGCTTCGCACGGTAGACCACATACGGTCGGAACAGGTATCCGACGGGGGCGGAGAACATGTGGACCAGACGCGTGTAGGGCCAGAAACCGATGAGCGACAACACGATCAGGCCGTGCACCTGGAAGGTCCAGGGCGTGCCGACCATGAGGTCGGGGTGCGGGTGCAGGGTGAACAGGCTGCGGAACCACGGCGAGACGGTGTCGCGGTAGTTGTAGGTGCCCCACAGCAGGTTGCTGCCCCAGGTGTTGAGCAGGCCGGTGATCAGCGCGGCGGCCAGCAGCACGTACATGAACTTGTCATTGGTGGTGGTGGCCTGGCGCACGGCGGTGAACTTGATCCGGCGGTAGATCAGAATGCTGATCCCGGCGATGACGGCAAGTCCCGCAACGGATCCCGCGGATACCGCCACCACGTGGTAGGTCTCCTCGGAGATGCCGACGAACTCGGTCCACGACTGCGGGATGAGCACCCCGAGCACGTGACCGCCGATCACGCCGAGCATGCCGAAGTGGAACAGCGGGCTGCCCAGCCGCAGCAGCCGCGACTCGTAGATCTGCGAAGACCTTGTGGTCCAACCGAATTGGTCGGTGCGGTAGCGCCACAGGTGGCCGAGTACGAAGGAGGTGAAGGCGATGTAGGGCAGCATCAGCCAGAGCGCGGAGCTCATCGGCGGGCCTCCTGTCCGGTGAAGGCGAGCGGGTCCATGGCGAAGGGGTCGAGGCCGACCTCTTCCTCGGGTGGGCCCTCGGCGGCGAGTTCGGCGATGCGCCGGCGGTCGGCGGTGGTGACCGGTGGCAGGGTCGCCACCACCGACGCCAGCACCCCGGCGTAGGGAGATCCGCTGTCGGACAGCGACAACCGCAGCAGTTCCAGCACCGGGACGTGTTCGCCCAGCAGTCGTTCGCCGCCGATGGGGTCGACGGTGGCGGCGAATTCCAGCAGCACGGGCAGGTGATCGGGGAGTTCCTCGTCGCCGAGTTCGACCCCGGCATGCCGGAAGGCGTGCTTGAAACGCAGCAGGGCCATGCCGCGCTTGCGGGTGTCGCCGTAGGCGTAGTAGCTCAGGTGCAGGCTGGCCCGGCGGCGCATGTCGAAGGTCTCGACGTACTCCTGCGCCAGCGCGATCGGGTCACCCGCGCGCAGGTGGGTGAGGAACCCGGCGAGCAGGGAACGCACCGCCTCCGGCAATTCCGTTGTGGCGGTATCGAGTTCGTCGAGCAAGGCCAGGGTTTGCGCGCTCGGGTAGTCGAGCAGCAGGGCCGCCAGCCGCCACACCAGACGGCGGTCCCGGTCGCTCATGGCCACGGCCGGTTCGGGCCGTCGCCGCAGTTTCAGCAGGCTCATCGCGCGGACCCGCCGGAATCGATTGCGGGAGTTTCGAGTTGATCGCGCCGAAGGGTGGTCCGGGCATTCGGGTAGTCGAGGGACAGGGCGTCCATCCGCCACGCCAGCCGCCGGGGGTGTTCGGCGGTGACGAGCGCGGGTCGGGATCGTCGCAGCTTCGGCAGTTTCATCGTGTCGCCCCGGTCGGCTCGGGCTCGATCGATTCGGTGTCGATCGATTCGGTGTCGAGCGTGCTGGAGTGGTGCCCATTTCCGTTGGCTCCGTTGCCATTGCCAGCGGCGCCGTTGCCGTTGGTGGAAGTGGGCACCAGCCCGCTGGTGCTCTTGCCGTCCCAGTTGAGCAGGTTGATGCGATTGCTCTTCTGGTCCGGGGCCGCGGCACCGTTCGTATCGGTGAGATGGAACTTCTCGGCCATGTAGTCGAAGGCGGTCATACCCGGGCCGCCGTCGGTGTCCAAGGAGCAGCCGGTGGCGAGCGAATCCAGTTCGTGGGCTTTGGATGTCGCGCCGGAGGGGATCACGTAGCGGTGCTCGTACTTGGCGATGGCCAGCAGCCGGTACATGGCCTCGATCTCCTCCGGCTCCAGGCCGACCGCCTCAGGGATGGACAGGTCGGGTTCCTGGCCGAGGTTGATCGAGCGCATGAACGACCGCATGCCCGCCAAGCGCTGCAAAGACGCACGCACCGGACCGATCTCACCGGCGGTGAATAGTTCGGCCAAGTACTCCAACGGGATTCGCAGCGCGTCGATCGCGCCGAAGAGGTTGTTGTGATTCTCCCCGTCGTGCCCGGTCTGGGTGAGGGTGTCGACCACCGGCGACAGCGGCGGCACGTACCAGACCATCGGCATGGTCCGGTATTCCGGATGCAGCGGCAGCGCGATCTGGTACTCGACGATCAGCTTGTAGATCGGCGAATCCTGCGCGGCGGCAATCCATTCCGGGGAGATCCCGGCGGCCTCGGCCTCGGCGACCACGCGCGGATCGTGCGGGTTGAGGAACACGCCCAGCTGCGACGGGTAGAGGTCCTTGTCATCGGTGACCGACGCGGCCTCCAGCACCTTGTCGGCGTCGTAGAGCATGACGCCGATGTAGCGCAGCCGTCCGACGCAGGTCTCCGAGCAGACGGTCGGGATGCCGACCTCCACGCGCGGGTAGCAGAACGTGCATTTCTCCGCCTTGCCCGTCTTGTGGTTGAAGTAGATCTTCTTGTACGGGCAACCGGTCACGCACTGCCGCCAGCCACGGCACTTGTCCTGATCCACCAGCACGATGCCGTCCTCGGCACGCTTGTAGATCGCGCCCGACGGGCACGAGGCCGCGCACGACGGGTTGAGGCAGTGCTCGCAGATGCGCGGCAGGTAGAACATGAAGGTCTCTTCGAACTCCAGCTTCACCTGCTCGGAGAGCTTGGCCAGCAACGGGTCCTTACCGACCTGCTCCGGCCCCGACCCCAGCGAGTCGTCCCAGTTCGCGCCCCAGGTGACCTGGGTGTCCTCACCGGTGATCAGCGACTTGGGCCGGGCCACCGGGGTGGTGTCCATCTGCGGGGCCGACAGCAGCGTGTCGTAGTCGTAGCTCCACGGGTCGTAGTAGTCCGACACGGTGGGCAGGTCCGGGTTGGCGAAGATATTGAGCAGCCGCTTCAACCGGGACCCGGACTTGAGGGTCAGCCGCCCCTTCTTGTCGAGGGTCCAGCCGCCCTTCCACTTCTCCTGGTCCTCGTAGCGACGCGGATAGCCTTGCCCCGGACGGGTTTCCACATTGTTGAACCACACGTACTCGGTGCCCGAGCGGTTGGTCCAGGCCTGCTTGCAGGTGACGCTGCAGGTGTGGCAGCCGATGCACTTGTCCAGGTTCATGACCATGGCCAGCTGTGCCATAACACGCATGATCAGTACTCAACTTCCTGCGAGCGCTTGCGAATGGTCGTGACCTCGTCGCGCTGATTTCCGGTGGGGCCGTGATAGTTCAGGGCGAAGGACTGCTGCGCGTAGCCGCCGATGAGATGCGACGGCTTGATCATGATGCGGGTCAGCGCATTGTGGATGCCGCCGCGTTTGCCCTTGCCCACCTTGGTGTCCGCCGCGCCCTCGATGCGCGGCACGTTCACCGCGCGGTCCTGGGCGTGGTACATGAACACGGTGCCCTCGGGCATGCGGTGCGACACGATCGCACGCGCCACCACGATGCCGTTGCGGTTGATCGCCTCGATCCAGTCATTGTCGGCGACACCGATTTTCGCGGCGTCCTTGTCCGACATCCAGATCGCCTGCCCACCGCGCGAGAGCGTCAGCATGTGCAGGTTGTCCTGGTAGGCGGAGTGGATCGACCACTTCGAGTGCGGGGTCAGGTAGCGGACGGTGACACCGTTGTCACTGACCTTGCCGATGCCCGGCTCACTGAACAGCGCCGTCATATCCAACGGTGGCCGGTAGATCGGCAGCTGCTCACCGAGTTCCATCATCCAGTCGTGGTCGAGGTAGAAGTGCTGGCGTCCGGTGAGGGTGTGCCAGGGCTTGTTGCGCTCGACATTGATGGTGAAGGGGGAGTAGCGGCGGCCACCCGTCTCACTGCCGGACCATTCCGGCGAAGTAATGACCGGGACCGGCCGAGCCTGGGTGTCGGCGAAGGTGATTCGCTTACCCTCGTGCTCTGCGGCGAGGTCGGCCAGCTCGGTTCCGGTGCGCTTTTCGAGCGCATGGAACCCTTCCACCGCGAGCCGGCCGTTCGTGGTGCCCGACAGGGACAGGATCGCCTCGGCCGCGTGCGTGTCCTTGGCCAGCGACGGACGGCCCTGCGCGATACCGGAAACCACGGTGCCGTTCACGCCGCGCAGGTAGTCCACCTCTTGATCGGGCAGCGTGGTCACGCCCTTGGTGGTCAGCCCCAACGTCTCGACGAGCGGTCCCAGCGCGGCCATCTTCTCTGCGACATTCGGGTAATCCCGTTCGACCACCACGAGTTTCGGCATGGTGACACCCGGAATCGGTTCGCATTCACCGTGTTTCCAGTCCAGCACCCGGCCACCGGCCTGCGCCAGCGCGTCCGCGGTGTCGTGCTGCAAGGGGACCGCCACCAGATCCTGGCGGACGCCGAGATGCTTCTCCGCAAGCCAGGAGAAGCCGCGCGCGATGCGGTGGAAGGCGTCGAAGTCGGTCTTGGCCTCCCACGGCGGGGAGATGGCGGGCGTGAAGGCATGCACGAAGGGGTGCATGTCGGTGGAGGACAGGTCGTGCTTCTCGTACCAGGTGGCGGCGGGGAAGACGATGTCGGAGAACAGGGTCGTGGAGGTCATGCGGAAGTCCAGCGACAGCAGCAGATCGAGCTTGCCGGTCGCGGCCTCGTCCCGCCATTCCAGTTCCTGTGGGCGGATGCCGGTGGTCTCCCCGGTCTGCAGGTTGGAGTCCGCGCCGAGGAGGTGCTTGTGGAAGTACTCGTTGCCCTTACCAGAGGAGCCGAGCAGGTTGGCCCGCCACACGGTGAGCACGCGCGGGAAGTTCTCGGGGGCGTCGGGATCCTCGCAGGCGAACCGCAGATCACCCGACTTCAGGCCGTCCACCACGTAATCCGCGACCGGCTTGCCCGCCTGTTCGGCCTCGTCGACGAGGTCCAGGGGGTTGCGGTTGAGGGTCGGATACGAGGGCATCCAGCCCAAACGTGAAGCGAGCGCGATGTTGTCGGCCGCGGTGCGTCCGGCGAACTGCCCCTTGGCCAAGGGCGAGGCGAAGGTCTCGCTGGTGAACGGGTCGTAGCGCCACTGGTTGTTGGTCAGGTACCAGAACACGGTGCCCTGCATCTGCCGCGGCGGACGCTGCCAGTCGGAGGCGAAAGCCAGTGTGGCCCAGCCGGTCACGGGGCGGCACTTCTCCTGGCCCACGTAGTGCGCCCAGCCGCCGCCGTTGACGCCTTGGCAGCCGGTGAGCAGCGTGAGGGTGAAGAAGCTGCGGTAGATCTGATCCGAATGGAACCAGTGGTTGGTGCCCGCGCCCATGAGAATCATGGAGCGGCCCTTCGACTTCTCCGCATTGTCGGCGAATTCGCGGCCGATGCGTTCGGCCTGGACGGCGGGGACGCCGGTGATCGATTCCTGCCAGGCGGGCGTGTACGGCTGGGTCGCATCGTCGTAGCCGGTCGGCCAGCTGCCGGGCAAGCCGGACCGGGCCACTCCGTACTGCGCCAGCAGGAGATCGAACACCGTCGTCACCCGACGCCCCGCGATGACGGTGGTCGGCACGCCGCGGGTGAGGACGGGGGAACCGCCGTCCTCGGCGTCGGCGGGCCCGTCGAAGCGGGGGAACTGCACGGCCGCAACATCTTCGGTGCGACTGTGCAGAGTCAACAGGGGATCGGTGTCCCCGAGATCCAGGTTCCAGCGGCCCTTGCCGGCCTCGGTGAAGCGATGGCCGAGCGAGCCGTTGGGCACCTGCGGAATGCCGTCCGCGTCCAGCAGCACCGTCTGGTGTTCGACACCCTCGCCGGTGAGTCCGAGATCGGCGGCGGTGAGGAACTTGCCGGGCGTGTAGGTGTGGCCGGAGTATTCGCCGTCGGTGGACCAGCCGCCGTCGTGCTCGTCGAGGGTGATCAGGTACGGCAGGTCGGTGTAGCGCTTGACGTAGTCGGTGAAGTACGGAGTCTGCTTCTCCACGAAGAACTCTCGCAGCACCACGTGACCCATGGCCATGGCCAGCGCGGCATCGGTGCCCGGGCGGGCCGGGACCCACTCGTCGGCGAACTTGGTGTTGTCGGCGTAGTCGGGGGAGACCACCACGACCTTCTGGCCGCGGTAGCGGGCCTCGGTCATGTAGTGCGCGTCCGGGGTTCGCGTCACCGGGACGTTGGAGCCCCACATGATCAGGTATCCGGCGTCGAACCAGTCCGCGGACTCGGGCACGTCGGTCTGGTCGCCGAAGACCTGCGGAGAGGCGACGGGCAGGTCGGCGTACCAGTCGTAGAACGACAGCATCGAGCCGCCGATCAGCGAGATGAAACGCGCCCCGACCGCGTGCGAGACCATCGACATCGCGGGGATGGGCGAGAACCCGGCGACACGGTCCGGCCCGTACTGCTTGATCGTGTAAACGTGTGCGGCGGCGGCGATCTCGGCGGCCTCCCACCATTCGGCGCGCACGAAGCCGCCCTTACCGCGCGCGGACTTGTAAGCCTTCGCCTGCTCCGGGTTCTCGACGATGGACTCCCACGCCAGCACCGGATCCTTGAGCCGCTCCTTGGCGGCGCGATACATCTCCAGCAGGGTGCCGCGCACGTACGGGTAGCGGATGCGGGCCGGGGAGTAGGTGTACCAGGAGAACGAGGCGCCACGCGGACAACCGCGCGGTTCGTACTCCGGCTTGTCCGCGCCCACGCTCGGATAGTCGGTCTGCTGGGATTCCCAGGTGATCACACCGTCGGAGACGTAGATCTTCCACGAGCACGAGCCCGTGCAGTTCACGCCGTGCGTGGACCGCACCACCTTGTCGTGCGACCAGCGTTCACGATAGAACTCGTCCGCCTCACGCCCACCCACCTGATGCAGGGTGCGCAGATCCTCGGAAACCTCGCCGCGGTTGAAGTACTTCCCCAGTCGAAGCAGCGCATCGGCGGACGAGTGTCCGTTCTGCGAGATAGCCATAACGCCCCCTTCGAGCTGGAAAACCGGGCTGCTGGCTCGACTGTAAGGACGTCGGGGGAGGCATCAAAACGGTTCGCTCACAATGCTCGGAGGAAGTTTGTGAGCTGTGAGATCGAAGAAATGTTCCGGTCACCGGGGGGTTGCGGCATCGTGCGGCACACTCGACAGTGACCTGGGGAAACAGTGAATTTTGTACGGAAATACATACCCGGATAGGTGTTTCCGGGGCACTGCGGTGATGCTTCCGAAACGGTCGGTTCTTGCTTACTTAATATTTGTTAACACATCTCCAGATAGCTGCAAGGTCGCTATAGGGTGCATTCATGCAGCGATTCGACGGAGTCATCGAGGCCGCCCGCGGAGGCGGTGCGCACATCCCGGTACCCCCGGAAATCATCGAGGCCCTCGGCGGCGGCGGACGCATCCCCGTCCAAGCCACCTTCGACGGCATCCCGTATCGAGGCTCCATCGCCGACATGGGCTCCGGCCCCTGCCTCGGCCTCCTCAAGGCCATCCGCACCGAACTCGGCAAGGGCCCCGGCGACCAGGTGATCGTCACCCTGGAACGTGACACCGCCGAACGCACCGTCACCGTCCCCGACGACCTGGCCGCCGCCCTCACTGCTGCGGGCGTCCGAGAAGCCTTCGACGCCCTGTCCTACACCAACCGCCGCGAACACGCCACGGCCGTCACCGAAGCCAAGAAGCCCGAAACCCGCACCCGCCGCATCACCAAGATCGTCGAGTCACTCACCGGGGGCGCTTGAACCACTCCGCAGCGCTGCCTTGGGTGAGAGCGCAGACGATGGCGATACTGGCGATGAGCCCGAGAAACCCGGGTGGGTGCTTCGTCGCCACACTGCCCAGTGAGACCAACGCCTCGAGGGTCGCGAGCATGGCCACGGTGCCCCGGAGGCCGTTCCCCGCGCTGCCGAAGCCGAGGGCCAGCAAGCCGATCACCATCGGGATGATGAATCGCCCGGCGGCGGTTCCGGAGGCATCGGCCCCGGCGAATACCCCGAGCAGCACGGTCGCCAGCAGGCTGAGCCCGCCGAAGAGGAGCGAGATCACCTGTGCCGCACGGACCGAGCTGGGCATCCGGGCGGCGGGCGGTTCCACTCGCTCACGTCGTCTGCTGGCCCTCTGAGCCCGGCGTTCCGCCCTCTGGAGCTCGGCTTCCTCGCGACGAATCGCGGCCTCGCGGCGAGTGGCGGCCTTGCTGGGCGCAACATACTTCCGCGGAGCTGTGAATCCGGAAGTGCCGGACGGCAATTGCGCACGTGATTCCGAGTCTTCCGCACCCGCCCGGTCGGCATTGAGATCCATCTGAATCCTCCCCATTTCCAGCGCCCGGGAAACGATCTCCCGGGATGACGCGGCGGTAACGATAACAATGACTCGGCAGTGGAATCCAATGGAGGTATCGGTGGAATTCAGATTTTCTGAATTACGTTGGGATACTGGACATTTCGGGTTCCTTGTGTGCTGAGTCGGCGGTAGAATTAGCACATGAATTCGAAGGGGGAAACACTCGACAACTGCGGCATCACCGCCCTGGTGACCGCAGTGCAGAACTTCTCGAACGCCATCCTGCGCGGCGACCTCGCCCCATTGACCAACGATGATTTCGTAAACATGCTGCGCGAGTTGGAAACCTGCAAACGCCAACTCTCCGCGCTGGACTCACGCCTCATCATCGACGCCACCGAACGCGACCTGCCGAAGTCCGTGGGTGCCAAGACCGTTCAGGACTTCCTGCGTCAAACCCTCAGCCTGTCCCGCTACGACGCCGCCGGTCGCGCCAAGATCGCCCGAGCCTGCGGCGGCCTGCTCGACGCCACCGGCCAGCCCCTCACCGACACCCTGTCCGCAACCGCGGAAGCCTATGAGTCAGGCGCAATCTCGCGTGACCACGTCCGCAACATGGTGGACGTGATGACCCACCTCCCCAAGGACATTCCAGCCGAAACCTACGCCGAGACCGAACAACTGCTCGTCGAGCACTCCCTGACCGGCGCACCCGACGACCTCCCCAAGATCGGCCGCGAAATCCTCGCCCGCCTCGACCCCGAGGGCACCGTGATCTCCGACGCCGACCGTCGCCGCCGCCGCGGCATCACGATTGGCCGCCCGGGTGTGGACGGCATGTCGAAGATCGAGGGCTGGCTGACCCCGGAACTGCGCGCCTACCTGGATGCCTTCCTCGCCAAGTTCGCCCGTCCGGGCATGTGCAACATTGATGACGCTGAGCCGCTTGCCCTGTCGGTCAAGCAGATCGACTCGAAGGTCCTCGACGATGCCGCCCGCCGAGACCGCCGTGATGCGGGTCAGCGCACCCACGACGCCCTCTACGCCCTGCTGCAGCCCGTCGCTCCCGCCAAGCGCGCCACCGCGACCGACGAGTCCACTGCTCCGGCCACCGTCATCAGCGAGTCCGCCACTGCGGCAGCCGGTTTCGGTCAGCACCGCGGCCTCAAGACCCAAGTCATCCTGACCATGAGCCTGGCCGACCTCGAGCGCGGTGCGGGTCTGGCGACCACCGCAACAGGCGGGCATGTCTCCATCAACGAAGCCCTCAAGATGGCCGAGGGCACTCGCCCGGTACTGGCAGTGCTTGACCCGCACGGCATCCCACTGTTCCTGGGTAAGAGCCAGCGCCTGGCGAGCCCCGGTCAGCGGTTGGCGTTGATTGCCCGCGACAAGGGCTGCACCCGCCCCGGCTGCGATGCACCCGCCTCGATGTGCGCGGCACACCACATCACCGACTGGGCCAATGACGGCCCGACCGATCTGTCGAATCTTGCTCTGGCGTGCGATCACTGCCACGCGCTGGTCAACGATTCCGCCGATGGCTGGAACACCGTGGTCATGGGTAAGGATTCCGACTTCCCGGGCCGCTGCGGCTGGATCGCCCCCAAGCATGTTGATCCGACCGGCACGCCGACGGTGAATCAGCGTCATCACTTGGCTGGGTTGGCAGCAGCGGCGGTCGAATCCAGTTGCCAACAGTGGGGTTCACGGGTCGCATGAACCCCGGGCCGCGGATGTACAGCTGGCGTTCGCAGGGCAATGGAGGTGTGGTGGCGTCGCCTGCCCTGCCGGACTTGGGCTGACGCCGGGCCGCCTACCGTCAGCCCGCCGATCCCGGCCCACGGACTGCACGCATCACCTTCTCGAGACAAAACTCAAAGAACCAAAACCGAAAGAACCAAAAGCCCAGAGACTCACGACAAGCCGGATCCATCCACCCTGCGTCGCAAGCCTTCTCGACGTTCTTTGACAACTCCATAGAGCCCTGACCCTCCGCCCGGCGCTCAAAAGCCTCCACCGGCCAGCAGATTCAGAACGCGGCCAGACCACCGCGCTGATCGCCCGCCCCGCCCGCCCACCCACCGTTCCCGCACGCGCCGCGCCCCGTGAGCGGATCCGGAAACGCGGCTACGCCGCCCGCCCGAGCCCGCCAGCCGGTGCGCAAACGCGGCTACGCCGCCGACCCGCGCCTCCTGTATCTGTCCCGCACTAATTTGTTTTTGCTCTTCGTTCTTGTTCTTCGACACCCACACCGGGCCGATGCACGGCCGAGCGGTGAGGCGGCTGGTACCGCCGGCCAGCGAGCCCAACCCAGCCCCGTCCTATCCCCTTCTCCAGGCGTCTTTTGTCTTTTCTTCTTTTGGCTCTTGTCTTTCGCTGTTACTCAGCGATCAGTTCGGCCTCTGAGTCGAGTGCTCGTTGAGCATCTTCGGAAACCCCCACAGCCCCCGGCTGATAGGTCACCGACCGAAGGCCACCGGTGTAGCGATACACACCGTGACGGTCGCGGAGATCCCACGAGACCGGACCGCGAGCATCGACTCCGACGGAGATGCCGGTCCAGGGCGACATGCCTACCAGTTGAACTTGATCCGGGAGGGACGCGGCGCGGACGCCATCGATGCCGATGGTGAAATCCCATCGCAGATGAGGTTGCACCGTGGCAGACAGGGTGAGGAGCCGACTGCCAGACGGGATTTCACCGGCATCGACCGTCGAGTATCGCCCGTATCCGTTGTAGCCGAAGATCAGATGTCCGTCCTCGACGTAGAGGAGATACCCGCCCAAGGGGTCGCCGTGCGCGACGAGGACACCTTCGTCACCCGGCTGATAGCCGGAGAGATCCACGGCGATCGTGAAGTCCCGGTACGCGATCAGGCGTTGTGAGCGATAGCGCTCCAGCGTCGGAGTACCAGGCAGGATCCGGACGGGATCGCTGAGCCGAGCCTCCTCCGGCCGCCGCGTCGCCAGATCCTGGCGGGTGACGAGCGGGAAAACCGTGTTGTGCCAGGCGGCTTCGTCCCAGGCTGCCGAGAGTTCGGCCACCTTGTCCGGGAGCTGCTCGGACAGGTCGTGGAGTTCGGTGGGATCGGTGCGCACGTCGAACAGCTGCCATCGCGGATTGTCGATGCCGCGCTCGGGTTCGTACAACGCCAGTAGCTTCCAGCCGTCGCGGTAGAACCCGCGATGCCCGGTCATCTCGGAGTACTGCTCCACATGTTGGGAGACGACGGCCGGATCACGCAGGACGCCCGCAGCGGACACACCGTCGAACTCCTTGGCGGGCAGCCCGTTACGCACCGAAGGACGCTGCAGCCCGATCAATTCGAGCAGAGTCGGCGCGAGGTCGGTGATGTAGACGTACTCCTGACGCACCCCGGAATCCTCATCGGTGCGAGGCAGCCCCCGCGGCCAGGACAGCACGAACGGCACCCGCACCCCGCCCGCGAAGGTCTGCCCCTTGTAGAACCGGAACGGCGTATTCGACGCCTGCCCCCACCCACGCGGATAGTGCACACCGAGCTTCGCGCTGCCGATCAGCGAGTCATCGTGCGGCACATCGCGTTCCCAGTCCGGCTCGTCGACCTGAGCGAACTGCGCGAAGTACGTCCGAGTCCCCTCCGGCCCGCCCTCGGCGGTACCGCCATTGTCGGAGGTGAACACGATGATGGTGTTGTCGAGCTCCCCGAACTGTTCGAGGGTCTCCACGATCCGCCCCAGGCTCTGGTCGATGCTGTCGACCATGCCCGCGTACACCTCCATGTACCGCTCGAACCGCGCCCGCTGCTCCGCGGTCAGCGAATCCCATTCCTGCGCTTCGTAACCCGGCTCGGTATTGCGCGGCTTCTGCTGCGTCCCCTCGGGAAAGAGCCCTTGCGCGATCTGCTCGGCGAATCGGGTCTGCCGCAACCGATCCCAGCCCTCGCGGTACCGCCCCCGATACTTGGCCTGATCCGCCGGCTTGGCCTGCAACGGCCCGTGCATGGCGGTATGCGCGAAGTACAGGAAGAACGGCTTGGTCGCGTCGTGCGCCCGCAACTCCTTCAGGTAGCCGATCGCCCGATCCGTGTAATCGTCGGTGAGGTAATAGTCCTCCGGATACTCCTCGACATTCACCGGAGAGCTGTCGGATACCAGCTGATTAGGGTGATAGAAGGAGTTCAACCCCTCCAACGACCCGTAATACCGGTCGAATCCCCGCTGCGTCGGCCAGGAATCCCGGGGCGCGGCCGGATGCAGCGTGGCATCGCGGACCAGATGCCATTTACCCACAGCGTAGGTCGCATATCCGTTGGCGCGCAGTATTTCCGGCAGCGTCAGCACATCGTCCGCCAGCTCCAGCCGCAACCCCGGATACCCCGGATCGGCATTGGCGACGAACCCGAATCCCGCGCGATGGGAATTGACACCCGTCAACAGCGCCGCCCGCGACGGCGAGCACAGCGGCGTGGTGTGAAAGTTGGTGAGCCGCAATCCATTGGCGGCCAGCCGATCCAGGGTGGGCGTCTCGATCTCGGAGCCGAACGGCCCGATATCGCTGAATCCCATATCGTCGACCAGCACCACGATGACATTGGGCGCGCCGGCGGGCGCGGTCGGGGGATACAACCAATCCGGTGTGGAATCGGCAGTGGTGCGGCCGATTTCGCCGGGGAAGTCTTCATAGCCACGTGCATTGTCGGGGACTGACATGCACATCAGCAAAGGCGGCGCCCTCATTCGCGGCCAGGGTTTCACTCTCGCTGCGTGCAACCGGTGATCCGTCATGCAACCGCCGATAGCGTCGCCGAACACGATCAAGGCCCGGTCCACACTCGAGGTTTTCCAGATGAATTCGTCCCCCGGCGGTCACGACCGCCGTCTTTTCCTGCGCAGTTCCGCCGTCGCCGCGCTGGCGATCCTCGGGGGCGGGGCGCTGGCCGCCTGCACGTCCGCGGTCAGTCAGCAGCGTGGTGGTGACGACAATGCGCAACCCGTGCGCGGCGGAACCCTGAAGTACGGCGTGCTGGTGGATATCGTCCCCGCCAACCTGCTCACCAATACCGGCACCACGCCGTACGTGGTCGGCCTGGTCTTCGAGTCGCTGGTGCGCTACCCGCACGACAAGCTGGAACCGCAGCCGCTGTTGGCCAAGAGCTGGACGGTCGCACCCGACGGCAAGACCGTGACACTGGATCTGCGCGACGACGTGAAGTTCCACAGCGGCCGCCCGTTCACCTCGAAGGATGTCGAGTTCTCGCTGCGCACCTACGCCGACCCCAAGTGGTCGGCCCAGCTCAAGAGCACCGCCGCGGCCGTCACCGGCTTCGACACCAGCGACCCGCACAAGATCACGCTGACGCTGGATCACCCACTCAGCAACCTCTTCGATTTGCTGGACACCGTCCCCATCCTGGACAGCGAATCCATCGACGCCCTCGCCACCGGCGACAAGCTCGTCGGCACCGGCCCGTTCCGCTTCGCCTCACGAATCCCCAACCAGCAGTTGGTGTTCGAGAAGAACCCGAACTACTGGGTGCCCGATCGCCCCTACCTGGATCGCGTCGAGTTCACCGTCATCTCCGACAATCAGGCCCAGCTCAACGCCCTCAAGACCGGGCAGATCCACCTCGCCGACGGCATCACCTACCGCGACAACGAGAATCTCGCCAAGGTCGACGGCTACCGGGTCATTCCCTTCGAGGGTGCCGAGCTGCAGGTCTACGTCGGCGTGAACGTCCAGGATCCCTCGCTCGCCGATGTCCGGGTGCGGCAGGCCATCGCCTACGCGCTCGACCGCGACCGCATCATCAAGGAAGTCTTCCGCGGCGCGGGCTACCCGCTGAACCTGCCCTGGCCCAAGGGTTCTCCCGCCTTCGACGACTCCCGCAACACCCGCTACGCGCGAGATGCCGCCAAGGCCAAGCAGATTCTCGCGCAGCTGCCCAAACCGGCGAAGCTGCCCCTGGCCTACAACTCCTCGTACTCGATCTTCGAGAACACCGCCCAGATCGTGCAGGCCAACCTCGCCGAGATCGGCATCGACGTGGATCTCGTCCCCACCGAGAACGCCACCTTCATCAAACAGCTGATCTCCGCCCAGTTCCCGGGCCTGTGGATCACCGACCACTCCTGGGCACAGCTGCAACCGGCCACGCTGACCGTCAGCGCCTACCCGTTCAACGCCCGCAAGAACGCCTCCCGCTACGAATCCGCCGACTACGTCAAGGCGGCCGACACGGCCTGGCAGCTACCGCAGGCCAGCGGCGCGGACGCCACCCGCGCCTACCAGGCGCTCAGCGATCAACTGCTCGACAGCCTGTTCCTGATCGAGATCGGCGTGCACTACCCGCAGGATGCCGCCAGCCGACAACTGCACGGTTTCAACTGGACCAAGCGCCGCGAGCATCTGTTCACCGAGGCGTTCCTGGCATGATCGCCTACCTGCTGCGCCGGGTGCCCTCCGCGGTCGCGGTGCTGTTCGGCGCGTCGGTGCTCATCTTTCTGCTGCTGCGCCTGGTTCCCGGCGATCCCGCCACCACGCTGGCAGGGCCGGACGCCACCCCGGAAACCATTGCGGCCATTCGCCATCAGCTCGGACTCGACCGGTCCATCCCGGCGCAGTACCTGTCCTGGCTGCGCGGTGTTTTCACCGGAGACCTGGGCCGCTCCTACGTCATCGGCGGCCAGATCGCCGACCTCATCGGCCGTGGCCTGTCCAACACCCTGATCCTGGCCGCCGCCGCGCTACTGCTGGCCGTCACGGTCAGCCTGAGCGTGTCGATCGCGTCGGTGCTGTGGGATCGGCGCTGGCTCAACGCCCTTGTCGCGGCCGCCAATACGGTGGCCGTGGCGATCCCGGTGTTCGTGACCGGCGTGCTGCTGGTGCTGGTGTTCGCCGTCGCCATCCCGATCCTGCCCGCCGGCGGGCTGCCACCGGACGGGTTCCTGGCACGGCCGGATATCGCGGTGCAGTACCTGCTGCTCCCGGCCGTCTGCCTGGGGCTGCCGGTCGCGGCGGCGCTGACCCGCTTCCTGACCGAGGCGCTGCGCACCGAACTGGCCAAGCCGTACGTGCTGACCGCCCGCGCCCTGGGTATTCCCCAGCGCCGCATCGTCACTCGGGGCGCGCTGCGCAATGCCCTGCCGACCCTGCTCACCACGCTGGGCATCCAGACCGGCAACCTGCTCGGCGGTGCGGTGCTGGTGGAGGCCGCCTTCGCCTGGCCGGGCATCGGGCACCTCATCGAACAGGGCATCAACCGGCGCGACTACCCGGTGGTGCAGGCGCTGCTGCTGTTCTCGGTGGCGGTGTTCGTGGCCATCCAGTTGACCACCGACATCGTGCACGCATACCTGGATCCGCGAATCCGCATCGGAGGAGGGGCATGAGTACCGCTGGTCATCCCGATTCGAGCACGTCCAGTCATCCCGGCGTGCTTTTGGCCGGGATCCATGAGAACGGTGTGGATTCCGGCCAGAAGCGCGCCGGAATGACGAGGGCGGTTCTTCGCGGACAGGGCCTGGCCGGGCTGCTGTTGATCGCCGTCATCGCGATCGCGGCCCTCACGGCTCCGCTGCTCACCGAATACGGTCCACTGGAACAGATCCCGGGCGCGAACCTCCTGGGTGCGGGCGGGGACCACTGGCTCGGCACCGACGAGGTCAATCGCGATGTCCTCACCCGCATGCTCTACGGCATCCGCGTCGATCTGCTCATCGCGTTCGTCGCGGTGCCGATCGGTGCGGTGCTGGGCTCGCTCATCGGGCTGGTGGCCACCATCAACCCGGTGGCGGATGTGGTGGCGCAGCGCATATTCGACCTCATCCTGGCGTTTCCGGCGCTGGTCTTCGCCATCGCGCTGACCGCCATCACCGGACCCGGCGCGCACGCGGTCATCATCGTGATCATCGCCGCCGAACTCCCCATCTTCGGCAGGCAGATCCGCACCGCGGTGCTGGCCGTGCGCGAGCAGCCGTTCGTCGAGGCGGCCGAGATCATCGGCGCGAGCACCGGGTGGACGCTGCGGAAACACGTGCTGCCCAATGTGATCGAGCCGCTCGCCGTGCAGTTCGCGCTGTCACTGTCGCTGGCGGTGTTCGTCGACAGCGCCATGAGTTTCATCGGCATCGGCGTGCGCCCGCCGGACCCGTCACTGGGCTCCATCATCGCCGAGTCCACCCGCAATCTCGACGCCAATCCCGCCATGGCGGTGGGCCCGCTGCTGGTGGTGTCGGCATTGACCCTCGGCTTCCTGTTGATCGCCCAGGCCCTGGGCCGCGCTCGGAGAATCGGATGAGCCACCACGAAAACCCACTGGAAATACGCGATCTCACCGTGCGCTTCGGCACGCGCACCGTCGTCGACGGCGTGCACGTCCACGTCGCCCGCGGCGAAACCGTGGCGCTGGTCGGCGAATCCGGCTCCGGGAAGTCACTCACCGCACGGGCCGTACTCGGGCTGCTCCCCACCGGGGCGACCGCCACCGGCTCGATCTCCCTCGATGGGACCGAGATCGTGGGCGCGACCGAGGCCGAGCTGCGCCCGCTGCGCGGCACCCGCGCCGCCATGGTGTTCCAGGAACCTCAGACGGCCCTGAACCCCGTGCAACGCATCGGAACCCAGATCACCGAGGCGCTACGGGCACACCGGCCGATCGGCAAGTCCGAGGCCCGCGCCCGCGCCCTCGAACTACTCGGCCTGGTCGGCATCCCCGAACCCGGCAAACGCGTCGACTGGTACCCCCACCAACTCTCCGGCGGCCAGAAACAGCGCGTGGTCATCGCCCTCGCCCTCTCCGGCGACCCGGACCTGCTCATCGCCGACGAGCCCACCACCGCCCTCGACGTCACCGTCCAGGCCGAAATCCTCGACCTGCTCCGGGACATCCAGCGCCGC
The DNA here is from genome assembly GCF_054782115.1 of Nocardia heshunensis. Classification (NCBI taxonomy): domain Bacteria; kingdom Bacillati; phylum Actinomycetota; class Actinomycetes; order Mycobacteriales; family Nocardiaceae; genus Nocardia; species Nocardia heshunensis. The sequence goes on from NZ_BAAGTC010000002.1 coordinate 646,687, forward strand.
AACAACACCGCCATCCTGTTCATCACCCACAACCTCGGCGTCGTCGCGGCCATCGCCGACCGTGTCGTGGTGATGCGCGCGGGCCGAATCGTCGAAACGCAGGCGGTCCGAGACCTTTTCGCCGTTCCACAGGACCCGTATACCCGCGAACTGCTCGCTGCGGTGCCCACCTTGCCGGATGCGCCGGAGCCCCCGGTCGCAGCGACGAACCCCGCGGTACCGGACACGGCAGAGCCGAAAGTCGCCGAGCTCAAAGTGGTTGAGGCGAGTTCGGAGGATGCGGCCTCCGATCGCGAGACGCCGCCCGCGCCGGTGGCCGACCCCGTGTTGCGGCTCAACGGGGTCTCGGTGGTGTACCGCCAGCGTGGCCGCGAATTCCAGGCCCTGCACGACATCTCGTTGACCCTCGCCCCGCGCGAGGTCGTCGGGCTGGTGGGGGAGTCGGGGTCGGGGAAGAGCACGCTGGGGCGGACCGCGCTCGGGCTGATCCCGGCCGCGACGGGAGAGGTGGAATTGCAGGGTGTTTCGTTGCGGGGGTTGCCGCGGCGGGAGTTGCGGGGTCTGCGCAAGCAGGTCGCGCTGGTGCATCAGGATGTGACGGCCTCGCTGGATCCGCGCCGCAGCGTGGAGGATTCCATCGGCGAGCCGCTGCGGGTGCACCGGGCCGCCTCGGGGGCGCTGCTGCGGGCCCGGGTGGGCGATCTGCTCGAGTCGGTGCGGCTGCCGCGCGATTACGCCGGCCGCCGCCCGGGGGAACTGTCCGGCGGGCAACGGCAGCGGGTGGCGCTGGCCCGCGCGCTCGCCCTCGCGCCCCGCCTCCTGGTGGCCGACGAGCCGACCAGCGCGCTGGACGTGTCGGTGCAGGCACAGGTGCTCGACTTGTTCACCGACCTGCGCGCCGAATACGGATTCGCCTGCCTGTTCATCAGCCACGATCTGGCGGTGGTGCATCAGGTCGCCGACCGCGTGGTGGTGCTGCGAGCGGGTCGTGCTATCGAAACAGGGCTGGTCACGTCGGTTTTCGGGGCCCCGCGCGAGGAGTACACTCGGCGCTTGCTCGATGCGGTGCCCGCCCCCGATCCGGCACGGGCACGGCGTGCGGAAAACCGCGCGCCGAACGTGCCCCTGGCATTGGGGGCCTGAGGGTAATTTGATGAGTGCGATTCCCCGGTTGTGACCGCCATCGCGCCGGAACTTATACCGATAGGAGTATCCGGTGATACTGATTGGATTTGTCACGCTGAACTGTTCGTAACCGAATCTGTGTAAGTTTCCGTTCTGAAGGAGATCTCGGCGGTGCCTCCAAGAGTGAGGCGAGGTGGGCCCGGAGATTCCGTGAAGGAGGGAACCAGGTGGGCGCGAGAGCGGCATGTGGACAAGATTCTCGGGAACTCGAAGCACCCACCTTCGGAAACCTGCTCCGGCGACTGCGCGACAATCGTGGTGTTTCCCGCGAACGACTGGCATTCAATGCCGGCGTAAGCGCAAGTTACATAACGCATCTGGAGAAAGGCGACCGGGGCAACCCGACCCGCGAGGTGGTCGAGGCGCTCACCCGCTACCTCGACCGGTTGGTTCCGCTCTCGGTCGCCGACCGCCGCCAGATCACCGATCTGGCAGGTCTGGGCGCCGGTGAACTGACCAGCCCCGAGGAACTACGCGCGGCCATCACCCCGGAGATGACCCGGGCGCTGGAACTGCACAGCCCGAATTTGGCCGCGCTGCTCGACATTCAGGCCAATGTGCTGGCCAGCAACGACAGCTGGGACGACGCCTTTCCCGGCGTGCGCGAAGACGGCAATATGCTGCGCTGGTTCTTCGGCAACGAACTGGCCACCCGGGTCATGGTGAACTGGGAGAACGATGCCCGCCAGGTCGCGCGCTGGATGCGCGGATTGATCGGGCGGTCGGGCAATGTCGATAATTTCGCCGACCTGATTCGCGAACTCGGGGAATTCCCGAAATTCCGGCAGGCGTGGTCGGAAGGCGGCGTCGAGTTCGCACCGCACGTGTGGACGCTGCATCTGTGCAATCCGGTGACCGGACTGCGCCGCCGCGTCTACGCGCAAACCGGGCGGCTGGACGGCGCCGCCTATCCCGGCCAACTGCTCACGATCCTGGGCCTGCCCGGCTGAACTGCTTCGTGCCGGGCTGAACTGCCCACCCAGCCCGGCTGGACCCGGCCGCCCAGCGGGACGGCCCGCCCGCTCAGCGGAATGATCAGCCGCGCAACGGAATGAACTCGGCGAGCGCGCCGTCGGCCGCGTCGGCGGGCACGATCACCACGCCGTCGCGATGCAGCAGGTCCGCCAGATGCGCCGTCCGCAGCCGCAGATCGCCACGGAAGCCGCCGCCCGGCAGGGCCTGGGCCGGGACGATCCGGGCCACCGGAGCAGTCAGCTCCGCGGCATTGACCAGCGGCCCCATGATCGGGTTGGCCGCCCGCGCGCCCGTCATCCCTTCCACGGTCGCGGCGATCAGGCTCAGCAGTGTCGCAACGGCGGCGAATGGATTACCGGGCAGCCCGAGAACCACTGCACCCGTGGCCAATTGCGCCACCACCGTGGAACCGCCCGGCCGCACCCGCAGCCGGCGCAGCAGCATCTCGGCCCCGGTGCGGTCCAGCGCCGCACGCAGTTGGTCGGCCGCGCCCCCGCCGGTCGCGCCGACGACGAGCAGCAGGTCGCAGTCAGTGGCCGCCGCCAGCACCTCGTCGAAGGCATTCTCGGTGTCGCGCAGGTGCACCCGGTCGATGGTGGTGATCCCGTACCAGCTCAGGACGTCGGGCAGGATGGGGCCGATCGAGTCCCGGGTCTGACCGACGTGCAAGGGGCCGTCGCCACGAATCTCGTCGCCGGTCATGACGATTCGCGCGCGCACCGGGCCGCGCACCGCGGCGGCGGTCACCTCGGCGCTGGCGGCCACCGAGATCAGCGCGGCGCCGACGGGCGTGCCCGCGGCCGCCACCTCGTCGCCGGGCATCCAGTACTCGCCGCGGCGGCGCACATCCTCGCGAATCGGGGTGTCCGGCAACCGATACAGCGTGCCGTCGGCATCGATGCGCACGAACTCGTCGCGCACCACCGAGGAGGTGCCGTCGGGCACGTGCGCGCCGGTGGCGATCCGCACCGCCTCCCCGTCGAGCAGGCCGACCGGCCGTTCACCGCCCGCGAATCCGATATCGCGGCGCAGCTGCCAGGGCCCGTCCCCGCTCACCGCGTAGCCGTCCATGGCCGAAACATCGAAGCGCGGCAACGCATCCCCGGCCAGCAGCGGCTCGGCCAGCGACGCCCCGCGGGCCGCCCGCAGCGCCGCGCGCCGGGCCGGGAGCGGAGAAATGCTCCCGCGCAGCACATCTCGCGCCTCGTCGAGCCACAGCGGGTCCGCGCCCCGCGCCGCGCCGGTGCGGGCCCGGCGGACATCCTCGGGGGTGTCGCAATCCTCCACGCCGGGCAGCGCCACCATCGCGGTCTCCACCGGCACCAGCGCCTTCATCGGCCGATTCACCAGGGAATCCAGGCCCGCGAGCGCCTCGGTCAGCGCGGCGCGACGCCACACCCCGACCAGGTACTGGGGCCGACCCGAGGCGTCCGCAGCGAAGACTGCGTCACTGCCGGAATCCCGTGCGTGCGAAAGCAGTTCGTCGATCGCGGCGGCGGTGAGGAAGGGCATGTCGGCGGCCAGCACCACGATCAGCCCGGCCGGGAACTCGCATCCGGCCAGCGCGCCCAGCCCCGCCGCGATGGCCGCGACCGGACCCGCCCCGGCCGGTATCTCCTGTGCCTGAAGGACTTCCGGCGGCAGTTCGGGCCGGTGCGGTCCGACCACCACGGTCCGCGCGCACCCGGTGACCGCCGCCAGCGCCGCGTCCAGCATGGAATGCCCACCCACCACCAGCGCGGGTTTGTCCACGCCGCCCATCCGGCTGGCCTTCCCACCGGCGAGCACGATGGCGTCGACGGGTGTCACGAGTCGGCTCCGGAGACGGTGCGCGCGGATAGGTCACTGGGCATGGTTGAAGATCGTAGTGGCACGCCCTCGCGGGCTTGTCGGGCGCGCCGGAAACCTACGCTTGCTATGCAATTGCCGATACTCGTTACGTTATGCGATGTGGTACGACACATAGTAGAAATGGCCTTGTTTTAACGTTGGGAACTACCTCATATGGCAGTATCCGACCTGAGAACTGACGAAGAACGCGGCGTTCGTCACAGTTCACACCAGGCGTCACACCGGGTCCCACTGTCCGGTACCAGGAGGACTCAGAGCGATGAAGGTTGGTTTGCTGAATGTTTGTGGAGAGGGAACGGCGTGGTGCTGGGCGTGAAACCGGATAGGGACTCCGACGATCTGAAGCCCCCGACATTCGGACTGCTGTTACGCCGCCTGCGTGATGCCCGTGGTGTATCGCGAGAAAGGCTCGCGTTCAATGCCGGTGTGAGCGCCAGCTACATCAGCCATTTGGAGAAGGGCGATCGTGGCCATCCCACCCGGGAAGTAGTGGATGCGCTGCTGCGATATCTGGATCGAATAACACCGCTCTCGGCTGTCGAGCGCCGGCATCTGCTCGATCTGGCCGGACTCGGGGTCAGCGAATTTCCGACCGTGGAACAACTGCGGGCCGAAATCACCGACGACATGCGCCGCGCGCTCGAACTGCACGAGCCGAATCTGGCCGCCTACGTCGACACCCGCTGGAATGTGCTGGCCTGCAACGAAAGCTACGCGCGCGCTTTCCCCGGACTGGCCCGCGATGTGAATATCCTGCGCTGGTTGCTGGGCAATGAGATGGCCCGCGACGCCATGGTCGAGTGGGAGGAGGAGGTCCGGCTGACCGTGCACTGGCTGCGCGGGCTGATCGCGAGCTCCGGCGACACCGCCTGGTCCGTCGAATTCCTCGCTGAACTCGGACGATTCGGACTTTTTCGGGAAATGTGGGACGAGGGGATCGCCGCCTACGGCCGGCCCCGCGCCACCATGAAACTGCGCGAACGCGACGGCGGCCGTCGCTTCGACATCGCGGTGCAGCTGTTCAGCGTGTTCAATGCCGCCTATCCCAGCCAGATTCAGATCTTCCTCGGCATTCCGAGCTGGCACGAGGATCAGGAGACCGAGCGGCCGTGACCTTCGGGGCACGGCTCGCGGGTCACGTCCTCACTGCACTGCTCGAGATCGTCACTGGGCGGCTTGAATCTCGGGCAACCCGCGCCGGTTCAGCCACGGCGCGCCCAGGGCCTGCGCCAGCCTGCTCTCGCGCTTGACGGTGGCCCGCTCCACCAGCCGGATCAGCAGCGGCACAACCACTTCCGGATGCGTCCAGGCCGCGCCGTGCCCGGCGCCGGGAATGGTCACCACACCATCGGACCCGGACAGTCCGGTGGCTATCGCCTCGGACTTCTGGGCGGTGCTGGTGGCATCGTGACTACCGCGGACCACCAGCGCCGGGGCGGTGATCTCGGGTAGTCGATGCAGCACCGAGCGCCGGTCCATCAGGCAGCGGGCCGCGGGCGCGATGGCCTGACGGTCCGAGCCGTACCAGCGGCTGGTCCAGGCCCGCCATAGTCGCGGATCGGTGCCCCCGATGATCTGCGGGGCCAATTCGGCCACCAGCGGGGCCATCGGCTCCGAACCCGTCCAGCGTTCGAAGAATTCGCGATAGAAGGCCAATTCCGACGGGCTGCACGCGCTCGCCTCGGTATCGATCAACGCCAGCCCCTGCACCCGCTCCGGGGCCAGCAATGCCATGCGCAAAGCCGCATACCCGCCCTGGCTCATTCCGCCGACCACGGCCTTCTCGATGCCGAGTTCATCCAGCACCGCCAATCCGTCGGCGGCCAGATCCCAATAGCTGAACGGTTCGCCATCGGGTGACTGGGTGCGTCCATGGCACCGCGCATCGATTGTCACGAGATTGACGCCGGCGGCTGCCAGGGGTTCGCGCATGGGCTCGAACATCGACTCGTCCATGAAGAATCCGTGGGCGAGCAGCAGGGTGGGGTTGGTCCCGGCGCCGGGGTTCCGGTGCTGGTCGACGTTGAAATGGACGGTGGCTGAACCGGATCGCACATAAGGCATGGTCGGACCATAAACGGCGGAAGCGGTCGCTCCCTAGATGTTTGCCCGCGTGGTGCCAGGCACCCTCCGGTGCGGTTCCCGACGGGTACCCACACTCGTCAGTGTCAGTACTGCTAGGGGTTTGCCCCAGATTGCCTCAAAACTGGACAACAAGATCACAATGCCTTTTTAATCAGGCCGTGGCGCTTTTGGGACAAGCGCAATTTCAAGGGAGGAAACAATGTTCGACATCACCACCGCGGCCCGCCGTAACGACTTCCGGATCGACCGCGGCGCCGGTTTGCGGGAGTCGCTGGAAGGGCTGCTGCTGCACGACGGGGTCGGCCTGGATGCACGTATGCGGCACGCGATTTCCGCGGTCGTGCACCTCGCCGTCGACGCCCCGCTCGGTATTCCGGAGGACGCCGAAGAATTTCTCGGCCGACTCGACGCTTCGTGGCTGTTTGCCGCTTGGAACGACAGCGATCAGGAACTTTCCCTGCTGAATACGCTCGCCGGCGGTGCGGTGCCGGCATTGAGCTGGTGTGAACTCATGTTCACCACCGCACTCGCGCCTTGGTCGGGCGCACCGGCAGCGGTGCATGCGCGTCGCATCTTCGTCAATGGCGAGCAGGCCCGGTTGGCCGCGGTCGCCGGTGATTGCTCGATGGGTTAAACGTACCGACCGTTTTCTTTTAGTGGCCATTGATCGAAGGGATATGGAAGTGAAGATGCTATTTACCAATTTCGACGCCATGTTCGAATCCCTCGCTCGCCGGGACGGATCCGAGAGCGAATCCTGGCATCAGCAGGCGCTGTGCACCCAAACCGATCCGGAGGCGTTCTTCCCCGACAAGGGCGGCTCCACCCGGGAGGCCAAGCGCATCTGCACCTCCTGCGAGGTGCGCAAGGAATGCCTCGACTACGCGCTCAGCCACGATCAGCGCTTCGGCATCTGGGGCGGCCTATCGCCGCGCGAACGCCGGCGCTACGAACGCGGCGCGGCCTGAGCGATGACCCGGGCCGATCCGCCGCGGGGAAGCGGCCGGATCGGCGGCCTGCTATCGATCCCGGTCAATCGATAGTTGGCTGTAGCAAACAGAATTCGTTGGTTTCCGGATCGGCCAGCACCACCGGATCAGCGGCGTTCACCGGAGCGCCCGCCACCACCGGCACCGCGCCCGCGGCCCGCAACCGGGCCGCCTCCGCGGCCGGGTCGTCACAGGGAAAGGCGACCAGATCCAGATGCAGGCGGCCGCATTTGCCCGCCGCTTCCGGCCGGTGCAGGAATTCCAGCCACGGGCCCTGCCCGGTGGCCGAGCGGATCCCGGCGTAGCGGGAATTCTGCAGGGTCAGCGGCCAACCCGTGGCGGTGGACCAGAATTCGGCCAGCCGCAACGGATCCCGGGTATCCATCGCGATGGCCGCGACCGCGCCGGTGTCCACGTACTCCTCACGCGGCTCCAGCACACAGAACTCATTGCCCTCAGGATCGGCCAGCACCGTCCACGGCACCGCACCCTGACCGATATCCACCCGGCGCGCGCCCAACGCCAGTGCGCGATCCACCTGCAGCCGCTGATGATCCAGGGAGCGGGCCGACAGATCCAGGTGGATGCGATTGAGGGCGGTCTTGGGCCGCCGGGCGGGCAGGAAGGTGAGCGCCACGTCCAGGCCGTCCGGGTCCGGCGCGGCCACATCGACCTCCCCGGGCCGATCCACCGTCACCTCCCAGCCCAGCAACTCGGCCCAGAAGCGGGCCACCGACCTGGGTCGCTCCGCATCGAAAACCACGCATGCCAGCCGAGTGGACATGAATCCCACGGTAACCGCCGGGCCGGGATCCCGGATCAGGTCTGCGGGAAGTGGTGCCGGGCGCGGCGCATATCCACCCGGCCGTCCACCATGGGGCAGCCCTCGGCGATCAGCTCCGCCAGTTGCCGATGCGCCAAATGCGGTGCGGGCGTGCCATTTGCGCGCAAGACCCGATGCCACGGCAGATCGGCCGCATCGGTGCGCATGATCCAGCCGACCGTGCGCGGCGTGGACAACCCCGCCGCGGCCGCGATATCCCCGTAGGTGGACACCCGGCCCGGCGGAATGGCCGCCACCAATGCGCGCACCCGCTCGACTTCGGCTTCGGTGGTTGGCATTTCAGATATCCCGGGCCTGCAACACCTCGCGCACCAGCGCGGCGGTCTCGGCGGGCCGGGCCTGCGCCACCATGTGGTCGCAATCGAATTCGTGCACGGTGATCCGCTCGCCCAGATGCGCGGTGAGCGTCGCACGGAAACCGGGGGACACCAGGGGCGGGCTCACCTTCATCGCCTGCACCAGGACCGTCCGCAGATCGCGCGGCGGCAGCACGAAATCGCGGGCGATCTGACCCCAGAACGAGATGATCGCGGGCATCGACATGCGCCAGCCGTAGCGGCCCGCGACGGTCGGCACCAGATGCTCGGCCAGCTCCGCCTCGAGCACGGCCGGGTCCAGCTCACCCCAGGCGGTCTCCAGCTTGTCGAAGCGGGCCTGCTCGACGCTCGCGTAATCCGGTGCGGCCAGCATCGAGTTCGCGATGTGCAGCATGCGGTCGGCCTCCAGGCCGATGGCCGGGTCCAGCAGCACCAGCGCCCGCACCAGCTCCGGGCGGCGGTGCGCCAGGTGCACCGCGGTGGCGGCGCCGAACGAATGCCCGAGCACCACTACCGGTTCGCTGGTCTCCGCGCGCAGCAGCGCCGCGAGATCATCGACCAAAGTTTCGAAATCCCACGGCGGCACGCCGGGCGACCTCCCGTGGCCGCGCAGATCCGGTGCAAGGATCCGGACATCGGGGAGATGGTCGTCGGCCAGCTGTTGCCAGCGCAGGCCGTGGCCCGTCAAGCCGTGCAATGCCAGGACGACCGGACCGGTCGAGGGACCGAAACGATGAATATGAAGCTCCGCCACCCCGCCCATTGTGCTGCCTCACGCCGACATGAACAGCTCACGCACCGTGACATGAACGACGTACGCCGTGTGACCGGCAGCACGGACAACTCATGGCAAACGAGAACTGTCGGGGCGGTCTGTTGAAATAGCCGACGTGATGCGATCGGATAGCTCGGTGCAATTGGTGCGCCGGGCGCAAACCCAGACCCCCGTGCGGGAGTGGGACGCCGAACTCCGGCCGCTGTTCTCCGACGTCGGTATCGACCCCGGCTGGCGGCCCTGGCAGGTGCTCGGCGGTCCCGGCACCGGGAAGACCGCACTGCTGGTCGATGTGGCCGCTGCGCGCATCCTGGCCGGGGCCGCACCCGAATCCGTGTTGGTGCTCACCTACACCAAGCGCGCGGCCACCGCAGTGCGCACCGCCATCAACGCCCGCATCGCCGAGGCCGACCCGGAACTGGGCGGCGTGCCGGGCGCGACCCGCGCGCCGCTGGTGCGCACCGTCCACTCCTATGCCTTCGGGCTGTTGCGTACCTTCGCCGCCACCCACGGCAATCCGCCGCCGCGCCTGCTCACCGGATCCGAGCAGGACATCGTCATTCGCGAGATGCTGCGCGGCGACCTCCTCGACGGCGCGGCCGAGTGGCCCGAACGCCTGCATCCGGCGCTGCCCGCCGCAGGGTTCGCTGAACAGTTGCGGGACCTCATGTTGCGGGCCACCGAACGTGGTCTCGGGCCGGAGGATCTGATCGAGCTCGGCCGCGTCCACCGCCACCCCGAATGGGTCGCCGCGGGCCGCTTCGCCGAACGCTACGAGCAGATCATGATGCTGCGCTGGTCGGTCGGCATGGACGTCCCCGAGGCCAGCGCCCCCGCCCTCGACGCCGCCGAACTCGTCACCGCCACCCTCGACGCCTTCCACGCCGACCCGGAACTCCTTGCCGCCGAACGCAATCGCCTGCACTGCATCCTCGCCGACGACGCCCAGCACCTCGACCCCCATGCCGCCCAACTCATCCGCGCCCTCGGCAGCGGCGGCGCCACCACCGTCATCGCCGCCGACCCCGACCAAGCCGTCTACACCTTCCGCGGCGCCGACTCCCGCTTCGCCGCCGACCCCGGAGCCCCCCGCGACCGCCGAATCACCCTGCGCCACAACCACCGCGCCACCCCCGCTATCCAAGAATTAGCCGACCGCATAGCCGCCCGCCTCCCCGGCTCCCCCTCCCACCGCACCCCACTCCCGAGCCTCCCGCGTACCCGCCCCACCACCGACTTCCTCGCCGATATTGTCGCCGACCTCACCGACAACAACGCCTCGCCCGGCAACGGCCACGGCTCGCCCGGCGGCGACGGCCCGACCGGAAGCGGCATCGACCCGACCGGCAACGGACACAGCGCCGAAGGGAACAGCGACAGCACGAGAAGGAACGGCCGCAGGCGGAGCAAGGATGCCGCCGATCTCGAGGACCCGGCCCAGCCACCGCGTGCGGCGAATGGTCGCCCTCGTCATTCCGGCGTGCCCTTGGCCGGAATCCACGCTGTGGGTGTGGATCCCGGCCACAAGCACGCCGGGATGACGAACGGTGCAGCCGGAATGGCGAACGGATCATCCGCCCCGATGCTCGGCCGGGGTGCCCGTGCCGAGAATGCTTGGGATAGTGCGCAATCCGTTGGTGAGGTGCGGGTGCAGGTGCTGACCACGCCCGCCAAGGAGGCGGCGCTGATCGCCGATCAGCTGCGGCGGGCGCATCTCACGCACGGGGTCCCCTGGTCACAAATGGTGGTGATCGTGCGGTCGGTGCCGCTGTCTCTCGCGCCGCTGCGGCGGGCACTGCTGGCGGCCGGGGTGCCGGTGCGGCAGCCGCCCGCGGATGTGCCGTTGGCACGGCGGCGGGGTGCGATGTGGATGTTGTTGGCGTTGCGGGCCGTAACCGCGGGCGATCCGACGTCGGTGCGGCATCCGCGGCCGATCTCGTTCACCGCCGATGATGCGCTCGATCTGCTTGCCGGGCCGCTCGGTGGTGCCGATCAGATCAGCCTGCGGCGGCTGCGGCGCGGTATCCGTCGCGCAGTGCTCGAACTCGGCTACCCGGAGCAGCCGTCCGAGGACGCGGCGGACGATCCTGCCGGTGATTCCGGGGACGGCGCCCCGCGTGTGGCCGAATCCGCAGGTGCTGCCTTGCGCGCAGCCGAATCCGGTGGCGGTGCCTTGCGCGACACCGAAATCGACGGGGACGCCGCACGTTTCGCGGATCTGGATCGATCTTCGGCGGAGATTCTGCGGGATCTGCTGGTCGGGGTGGGGAATCGGGCGGTTTTCGAGAAGCTGACCAAGGTGGAAGCCGCGCCGTTGCAGCGGGTGCTGAAGGCGATGGGGCGGGCGCGCAAGGTTCGGCGGGAGCGGGGTGGGCTGGAAGATGTGATGTGGGGGGTGTGGACGGCGTCCACGCTGGAGCGGCGGTGGGTGGGGCAGTCCGAGCGCGGGGGAGCGGTCGGCATGCAGGCGGACCGGGATCTGGACGCGGTGGTCGGGCTGTTCGAGGCGGCCGCGTCGTATGTGGACCGGCTGCCGCGCGCCACCATCGAGGGCTTCGTGGAATACCTGGAGCAGCAGCAGATTCCGCAGGACGACGCGCCGGTCACCGATCCGGGCGAGGCGGTCACCATCTGCAGCGCGCACGCCGCGGCGGGCCGGGAATGGGACACCGTCGCGGTGGCGGCCGTCCAGGAGGGCATCTGGCCGAACCTGCGGCAGCGCGGCACCCTGCTCGGGGTCGAGGATCTGGTGGATCTGCTTGCGGGCGTGAGTGGTTCGGGGGAGAAGGTGAGCCGCGCCGCCCCGCTGCTGGCCGAGGAACGGCGACTGCTGCTGGTCGCGTGCAGCCGGGCGCGGCGGTCACTACTGGTCACCGCGGTCGAATCGGTCACGGGCGACCAGGATCTGGTGCCGTCGCGGTTCCTCGCCGAAATGGACGCCGACGCCGGGGAAGGCACGCCGGGCCGGATCCCGACACCGGTGGATCCCGGCCGGGCGCTGGCCATGCATGCTCTCATCGCCGAATTGCGTTCGGCTGCCTGCGATCCCGAGACGACACCGGAGCGCCGGATGCGCGCCGCGAAGCAGTTGGCGCGGCTCGCGGACGCCGGGGTGCGCGGCGCCCACCCCGACGACTGGTACGGCACCGCCGAAATCTCGTCCACGAATCCCTTGTGGGACAGCGAAGACGGCGCGATCTCGCTCTCGCCGTCCACCGTGGATCAGCTCAAGACCTGCCCTCTGCGCTGGGCGCTGGAACGTCACGGCGGCGGCGACGGCGAGAACCCGCACGCGCTCAAGGGCAATCTGGTGCACACCCTGGTGCAGGCGCTGGCCGGGCAGGTCAACGAGGACCAGGTGAAACAGGCCCTGGCCAAGGCGTGGAAGAAGATCGACCCCGCCGCCCGCGAGGGCGAGAACTGGCACTCCCGCGCGGAACTGCGCCGCACCGAGACCATGGTCGACACCTTCCTGGCCTGGCTGCGCAATACCCGCGACGAGCTCACCGCCATCGGCGTCGAGGTGCCGGTGGACTGTGTGCTGCCCGCGCGCGGCCCGCACGAACAGCCGGTGCGGATCAGCGGCCGGGTGGACCGGGTGGAGCGAGATGCCCTGGGCCGCTTCGTGATCGTCGATGTGAAGACCGGCAAGACCCCCATCTCCAAGCAGGCCGCGCAGGACCACGCCCAGCTGGCCACCTATCAGGTCGCCGCCGCCGAGGGCGCGCTCGGCGAGGGCGAACCCGGTGGCGCGCGCCTGGTGTACGTCGCCAAGCCCAGCAGCAAGGAGGGCGCGACCCAACGCATGCAGCTGCCGCTGGACGCCGACGGTATCGAGACCTGGCGCACCGCCATTCACGACGCCGCCGACGCCTCCAAGGGGCCGAGCTACCTGGCCATGCGCAATGACGGCTGCCGCCACTGCAAGGTGGCCGGCAGCTGCCCGGTCCAGGACACCGGTCGGCAGGTGACGGACGAGTGAACGCGGGTCCGCGTATCGACCCGCGTCAGCTCGCCGACGCGCTGGGCCTGCCGCCGCCCACCGACGAACAGGCCGCCGTCATCGCCGCCCCGCCCGGCCCGACCCTGGTGGTGGCGGGTGCGGGCGCGGGCAAGACCGAGACCATGGCCGCCCGCGTGGTGTGGATGGTGGCCAACGGGCTGGTCGAACCCGAACAGGTGCTGGGCCTGACCTTCACCCGAAAAGCCGCCCAGCAGTTGACGACTCGCATCCGCACCCGCCTGGCCCGGCTGGCGGGCGCACCCGTCGTGCGCGACATCGACCCCACCGGACGGTTGCGCGGCCTGCTCACCGCCTCCGAACCGGAGATCAGCACCTACCACTCCTACGCGGGCCGCCTGCTCACCGAATACGGCCTGCTGCTGCCCGTCGAACCCACCGCCACCCTGCTCACCCAGACCCAGCTCTGGCAGCTCGCCTACCGCGTCGTCTCCACCTGGGACGGCGACCTCGACACCGACCGCAGCCCCGTCGGCGTCACCGAGGCCGTCCTCGCCCTCTCCGGCCAACTCGCCGAACACCTGGTCCAACCTCACCAATTGGCCACCGCCCACCTGGAATTGGAACGCCTCGTCCATACGCTCCCGGCCGGTCCCCGCCAGAAGGGTGGCCCGAAGAAGGCACTCCTCGACCTCCTCGAAGCCCAACACGAACGCGTCGCCCTCCTCCCTCTCGTCGACCGTCTCGCCGAAGAACTCCGCCGCCGCGGCGCCCTCGACTTCGGCGCCCAAATGTCCCTCTCCGCCCGCCTCGCCGCCACCCACCCGGAAGTCGGCGCCGCGGAACGCGATCGCTTCCGCCTCGTCCTGCTCGACGAATACCAGGACACCGGCCACTCCCAACGCATCCTGCTCTCCTCCCTCTTCGGCGCGGCAGCTCCCGCCGCGGCCGGACCGGCCTCGCCCGGCCACACGGACGGAGATTCCCCTCGTCATTCCGGCGTGCCTTTGGCCGGAATCCAACGCCCGGGTGTGGATCCCGGCCAAAAGCACGCCGGGATGACGAGGCAGGTCTCGGGCGGGACGACGGGGCAGGTCTCCGATGAGTCGGGGGCGACGCCCATAGCGAGCGGTGAGCGGCAGCCGCTGGCCGTCACCGCGGTGGGTGATCCGATGCAGTCCATCTACGGGTGGCGCGGAGCGTCGGCGGCCAACCTGCCCAGGTTCGCGACCGACTTCCCCAGTGCGCCAGGGGTTCCCGCGCCGATCCTGCCGCTGCTGACCAGCTGGCGGAATCCGCCGGAGGCATTGGATCTGGCGAATCTGGTGTCGGATCCACTGCGGGAGCGGGCGGCTCGGGGTGGGGGAGTGACGGTGGACGCGCTGCGGCCGCGGCCGGATGCCACCGCCGGGACGGTGGCGTTGGCGTTGGCGGAAACCGTTGCGGTGGAGCGGGACTGGGTGGCGGAGCGGATCGCGGCCGAGTGGGAGGCGGCGAGCGATGACGGGCTGCCGCCGCCCACCTCGGCGGTGCTGGTGCGGCGCAATGCCGATGCCGCGCCGCTGGCGGAAGCGTTGCGCGCGCACGGATTGCCCGTGGAGATCGTGGGTCTGGGCGGACTGCTGCACACCCCGGAGGTCGCCGATATCGTCGCGACGCTGCGGTTGATCGCCGACCCGGCCGCCGGTAGCGCGGCGGTGCGGATCCTGACCGGTGCGCGCTGGCGCATCGGCGTCTCCGATATCGCGGCGCTCTCGCGGCGCGCCCGCACGCTGTCCATCCGGCGGCCCGCCGGGCAGACCGACGCCATCACCGACACCGCCACGCTGAACGAGGCCTTGCGCGAGGTCGCGCCCGAACCCGCCGAGAAGGCCGGTCTCGGCGATGCCATCGCGGATCCCGGTGAGCCGGAAGAGTATTCGACGCACGGCTTCGCGCGAATCACGGCGCTGGGCCGGGAACTGTCGGCCCTGCGGGAACGCGCCGGGCAGCCGCTGGCCGAACTGGTCGCCGATGTCGAGCGCACCATCGGCGTCGGCGTGGAAACCCAGACCCGCCGCGCGCACGCCGCCGCGGGCCGGGAACACCTCGACGCCTTCGCCGAGGTGGTGGCCGGATATTCCGCCGACCACCGCTCCTCCCTGTCCGGCCTGCTCGACTTCCTGGCCGCCGCCGAAGAGGTCGAAAACGGTTTGGAGCCCGGCGAAGTCGAGGTCGCCCACGACCGCGTGCAGGTGCTCACCGTGCACGCCGCCAAGGGCCTGGAGTGGGCGGTGGTCGCCGTCCCGCACGTGGTGGACGGCACCTTCCCCTCCGGCACCGGCACCGCCACCTGGATGGGCGCGCTCGCCGAACTCCCCACCATGCTGCGCGGCGACCGCGAGCAGGAGGACGCCACCGACGGCGTCCCGGTGCTCGACCTCGCCGACCTCTACGACCGCGCCGACCTGGAAAACGCCCTCGAGCAACACAAGAAGGCCCTCGCCGCCCGCCGCCTCGACGAGGAACGCCGCCTGTTCTACGTGGCCCTCACCCGCACCGAACGCGCCCTGTTCGTCTCCGCCCACCATTGGTCGGAGACCGGCTCGAAACCCAAGGGGCCCTCGGCCTTTCTGCTCGAGTTGAAGCACGAGACGGAAGCCCCCGGCTCGGCGTTGGCCCGCACCGTCCGCATCGACCGCTGGGACGATCCGCCCCTGCCCGACACCGTAAACCCCTTCACCGACAACCCGCAGACCGCGGGCTGGCCCCGCGACCCGCTGGGCTCCCGCCGCGAATTCGTCGAGGAGGGTGCGGAACTGGTGAAGACCGCGCTCACCACCCTGCGTGACGAATCCCGGCCGCAGCAGACCGAACTCGACTTCGGCCCCGAATTCGGCGGTGCCCCAGCGGAACCCGAACCCGATGTCGTCGACGACGAGGACGACGAAGGCTGGGCCGAGGACGTCAGCGCCCTCATCGCCGAGCACCTCGCCGCCGAACAGGCCGTCCGCGAGATCGAACTGCCCGGCCAGCTTGCCGCCACCGCCCTGGTCGACCTGCGCGCCGACCCCGCGAAACTGGCTGCGCGCCTGCGCCGCCCGCTGCCCTACCCGCCCAGCCCCTACACCCGTCGCGGCACCGCCTTCCACGCCTGGCTGCAACGCTGGTTCTCCGGCACCCGCCTGCTCGGCTTCGAGGAGCTGCCCGGCGCGGCCGACATCGCCGACACCGATACCGACCTGATGCGCCTGCAAGAGGCGTTCCTGGCCTCGCCATGGGCCGACCGCAACCCGGTCGAGGTCGAGATCTCCTTCGAAACCACCCTCGCGGGCACCGTGATCCGCGGCCGCATGGACGCCGTCTTCCGCCGCCCCGACAGCACCTGGGTCGTCGTCGACTGGAAGACCGGCGCGGAACCCGCACGCGCCGAAGAGGATTCGGTTGCCATCCAGCTCGCCGTCTACCGCCTGGCCTGGGCCCGCCTGGAAGCCGCCCGCACCGGCACCCCCGAAGCCGACATCCTCACCAACACCGTGGCCGCCTTCCACTACGTCCGCACCGGCCGCACCATCGCCCCCGAACACCTCCCCGGCCCAACCGAACTCGCCGCCATCATCACCACCGCGGCCCCCCGCCGTGTCCCGCCCACCCCACCGCAACCGCCCCTCCCGCCAGAACCCGACGACGACGATCCCGGCCCACCCGAGCCCACCGACGTCGAAATGCTCCGCCCCGCCGACCTTTCGGCCCGACCCGAACCCGGCGAGCCGGAGGCGGCGCCGGCGGGCGAGCCGCCCCCGGACCAGGCGCCATGGGACTTCGAGCCCCCGCCGGACCCGGAGTCCCTGCCGCCGGATCTGCACGATTGATCGCGGTGCCGTGGGATGACGTGCGGATCAGTGCCGGGTTGTCGGGCGAATCCGGCGCGGCCCGGTAGTCTCCGGACCTGTGCCGCAGCCAGAACCCTTGACCGTGCCGACTGCCCGAGTGAGTGATTCGCGTGTTCGGTGATTCGACGCGTGGTCTGGGCAACCTGAACGATCGGCCCGATTTCGCACTGGTCGGCATCCTGCGCGTACCGACCGCTCAGTCCAGCCCGTGGTATTCGCTCGCGCGCCGACTGGGTCTGGCGGTCCTGCTGCTGGTGCTGGCCACCGTGGTGGTCTACGTCGGCCGCGACGGCTATCACGACAATGCCCGCGACCGTATGGGATTGCTCGACGCCGCGTACTACGCCACGGTGTCGCTGTCTACCACCGGCTACGGCGACATCACACCGGTTACGCCCACCGCGCGGCTGATCAATATTCTCGTGGTCACGCCACTGCGCGTGCTGTTCCTGATCGTCCTGGTCGGCACCACCCTGTCGGTGCTCACCGAACGGTCCCGGCAGGCGTTCAAGATTCAGCGATGGAGGCACACCGTGCGCAATCACACCGTGGTAGTCGGCTACGGCACCAAGGGCCGCACCGCCGTGGATGCCATGCTGGCCGATGGCGTCTCGGCCGGTGACATCGTGGTGGTCGACACCGACCAGCAGGTCCTGGAGTCCGCCGCCAATGCGGGTCTCGTCACCGTGCACGGCTCGGCCACCAGGTCGGATGTGTTGCGGCTGGCCGGAGTTCAGCATGCCGCGGCGCTCGTGGTCGCCACCAACCGTGACGACACCGCGGTCCTGGTGACCCTCACCGCGCGCGAAATCAATCCCAAGGCAAAGATTTCCGCCGCCGTCCGCGAGGCCGAGAATACGCATCTGCTGCGGCAGTCCGGCGCGGACTCGGTGGTCGTCTCCTCCGAGACCGCGGGCCGCCTGCTCGGCATCGCCACCACCACCCCCGCCGTGGTCGATATGATCGAGGACCTGCTCACCCCCGAAGCCGGATTCGCCATCTCCGAGCGCGACGTCGAGACCGAGGAGGTCGGCGGCTCCCCGCGCCACCTGCGCGACATCGTGCTCGGCGTGGTCCGCGAGGGCCGGCTCATCCGCGTCGGCGATCCCGAAACCGACGCCCTCGAAACCGGCGACCGGCTGCTCTATCTGCGCCGCGTCCAAGGCTGAGCACCCCGCCCGTCTAGTCTCGGGGTGTGTCAGGTTTCCAGCTGAATGCCGTTCCGGTGCTGTCCCGTACCACGCTCGACCGCGCGGAGGATCTACGCGCCGACGAGCAGGCCCTCAAAGAGGGCTGGGCGCAGGCGAAACTCCTCCGAATGAACAAGCGCGGCCAGGTCCGCATCGACAACGGGTCCGTGGTGCTCGAGCCCGCGCTCACCCTCGCCCCCGAACGCACGCCCGAGGCCGTCTTCCTCGGCGTCGACGGCGGCATCCACCTGTGGGCCGTGCGCGACAACGCGATCGAGGGCGCGCTGGTCGATCTGCGCGCCTACGGCACCGGCCTGGACCTCGACGATTTCGGCCTCGGCCTGCTCGCCACCGCCATCGCCCTGCTGAACTGGCACGACAAGGCGGCCTACAGCGCGGTCGACGGCACCCCCACCCACTCCACCAACGGCGGCTGGTCGCGCACCAGCGAAGCCGGGCACGAGGACTTCCCGCGCACCGACCCGGCCGTCATCTGCCTCATCCACGACGGCGGCGACCGCGTCCTGCTGGGCCGCCAGAACTCCTGGCCCGAGGGCCTTTTCTCGTTGCTGGCCGGATTCGTCGAGGCGGGGGAGTCCCTCGAACGCTGCGTCGAACGCGAGATCAAGGAAGAGGTCGGGGTCGATGTCACCGACATCCGCTACCTCGGCAGCCAGCCCTGGCCCTTCCCGCGCTCGCTGATGCTCGGCTTCGCGGCCGTGGCGGACCCGGAGCAGCCGGTCGCCTTCCACGACGGCGAGATCGTCGAGGCGTACTGGTTCACCCGCGACGAGGTGCGCCAGGCGCTGGCCGCGGGCGCGTGGGGCCGTAAGGATTCCGACGAGCTCGTGGGCACCGACCGCAAGCTACTGCTGCCCGGCTCGATCTCGATCGCCCGGACCATCGTCGAATCCTGGGCCGCCGCAGTCTGATCCGGGTCGATAGGGGCTTATCAGGACGACAGGAAGCCGCACACCCCTCGGTGTGCGGCTTCCTTGTTGGTAGTGGGGAGGCTCAGCCGATGGCGGCGAGCGCTTCCTTCACCTGAACCAGGCTCGGATTGGTGGCGGTCGAGCCATCCCGGTACTTGATCGTCGGCACCACATGGTTGCCGTTGTTCACGCTGCCGACGAATTCGGCGGCTTCCGGATGGTCCTCGATGTCGATCACCTCGTAGGTGATCCCGGCCTCGTCGAGCTGGGTCTTCAGCCGACGGCAGTAGCCGCACCAGGTCGTCGAGTACATGGTCAGGTCGGTTGCAGTCACGAGTCGTGCAACATACTCCCGCCCGATCGTGTTCCCCTCGGCGGCCCACTGTGAGCCGATCGGAGATCAGGGGTTGACGGGAGAATAGTAAGCGCGCATACTATTCTCATGACGCAGATCGCAGCAGCCACCGCCACCTCGACCGCCACCCCCGCCGCCTTCTTCACCAAGTGGGCCGACATGGCCACCTGGCCGGAATGGAACCAGGACACCGAATGGGTCCGCCTCGACGGCGAATTCGTTCAGGGCGCGACCGGAGTCCTCAAGCCCAAGGGTGGCCCCAAGACCAAGTTCGTCGTCACCAAGCTCACCGACACCGAATTCATCGACTCGTCCAAACTGATCGGCGCCCGGCTGATCTTCGCCCACGAGGTCACCGTCGCCGACGGCATCACCACCGTCACCGTCCGGGTCTCGTTCGAAGGTCCGCTGCGCGGACTGTGGAACAAGATCATGGGCAAGGATCTCGCCGCCTCCCTGCAGCGCGATGTCGACGCGCTGGTCGCCGCCGCCGAGGCGGTGCTGGTATGACCAGGTACTGGCTCGGGGTCGTCTCCCGCGACCACGTCCGCCGCGGCGTGGAACTCGGCTTCGCACAGGCCAATCACGGCAAGCGCACGGCCGTGGAACGGATGAGCGCCGGGGACGGACTCGTCTACTACTCGCCCCGCACCGGCATGCGCGAGGGCGAACCGATCAAGTCCTTCACCGCCCTCGGCACCATCGCCGAGGGCCCGGCCTGGCAGGTCGAAGAGCAGGGCGGCTGCTTCCGCCCGTGGCGGCGCGCGGTCGACTACGACCGCGATGCCCGCGATGTTCCGATCGACGAACTGCGCACCGAACTCGACCTCACCAGCGTCCCCAACTGGGGGATCGTCTTGCGACGCGGCCTGATCGAACTCACCGAGCACGATTTCGAACTCATCTCCCGCGCTATGGTCGGCCAGTGACCAATGGCGGACTACACACCGAGTTCGAGGACGCCGACGACAGCCCCGGTCTCTTGCTCTGGCAGGTGACCAATCGCTGGCAGGCCGCGCAACGCGCGGCCCTCGCCCCCTTCGACCTGACCCACGTCCAATTCGTCCTGCTCGCCGCCCTGACCTGGCTCACCGGCCACTCCGCCGGTGACCCGGTCACCCAGCGCGACCTCGCCAACCAGGCCGCCACCGACCCGATGATGACCTCCCAGGTGCTGCGCACCCTGGAGCAGAAGGGTCTGCTGGAACGCCGCGACCACCCCACCGACAAACGCGCCAAATCCCTCGTCGCCACCGAATCCGGTGCGGCCCTGGTGAATCGGGCCATCGGCGCGGTGGAAGCCTGCGACCGCGAATTCTTCGCCCCGCTGGGGGAGCGCACCGGCCGCTTCACCGCTGCGCTCCGCCAACTGCGAGACCGCGACCCCGCGAGCTGAACTCAGCTCACCGGCATCGGCTCATTGATGGTGGTGAAGTACTGCACGGCGGCGGCGATCGCGATCGGTGTACTGATCAGGATCGTCCCGGCGACGCTGCCCAGCACACCGAGGGCAATGACCCCCGCCAGACATCCGATCACCGCGGCGGGGAGAAACGGACCGAACAGACCGATCAGGGTGGCCGAGGCGATGCCCGCGCCCGCCAGGCCGCCGAGCACACAGCCGATGGCCGCGCCACCCAACGCCCCGCCGAGCGCTCCGATCGACAGGCCCAGACCGATGGTGCTGGTCATGCGGTTCCAGGCGTCCTGCTCTCGGTCGTAGGGACCGTCCCAGCCCGCCTTGTCCTCGAAGGGCATGGCCACCGGTTTGTACACCGCCCGGGCCATGTCCAGCGCCGGGGTGAGGGTGGCGGTGCGGCCGGTGATGCTCGCATCGATCGGGAACTCGAAATCGTCCACCCGGAAGGCCAATTCGGTGCCGGTCAGGACGGTCCCGTCAGCGGCGCGGATGGTGAATGTGCCGTCCTCCACGGCCATCGAGCCGCCGTCGGTCACGATGACCGCGGAGGCATCCCGGATATGGGCGTTGAAGCCGACCGCATCCTGGACGGGGGAGTCCGCATTCGCCGGGGTGGTCATGCCCAGCGAAGTGGAGATGAAGGCCGCGACCGCGGCCAGAGTATTGATTCTCATCGGAATGATCCTTGAATCGCGTTGTCCGGCAGCGGTATCGGCCACGACCGGATCCATGGCTGCATACGCGTCCGGCGGTCCGCGCGCATGCGGCGGCACCACCTCGCAAGAAAGGGGAGAGGCGAAAAGATCAGACGTGGGCGAGGCGCGGGGGAGCGCGGCCGTACAGCGCCGCGACTCCGAAAATGCGCAGAATGACGCGGTCACGGTGAATCGTGAACGGCCGCACTACTTCCGGGGTGGCGGGTGGGTGATAGCGCAGCGGCAGCGCGCGCGACAGGGCGGCACTCGCGAACCGGTAGGCGGCCTCCATGCCGCAGATCACCAGCGCCAAAGCGATGGCGGCACACAGGTGTACGAGCATCGAGGTCGCGGACGGCCGCAATTCGTGGGTCCGCGCGTGACCGGATTCCAGGCCGATCGTCAAATGCCCGAGCGACTGTCCCAGCACCAGGGCGACGATCAGACCGATGCGGCCGTGTCGCAGTGGGGCCCACCCGGCGACCAGCGCGCCGATCGCCGCCGAACAGAGGACGAGCAGCGACACGGAAATCAGGTTCGGACTCGCGGTCTCCACCGACCACCCGTGTGCCGCCACCGCCCCCGAGACGGACCCGGCCGCAAGCCCGCGCGGTCCCGCGCTGATCCGGTCGGTCACGGTGGGCATTCTTGGATGCTAATCGGTAGCTGACAATCTCGCAGGGTGAGAAATTGGCATAACTCGCCAATATCACTGCATTTGAAGCCGGCGGAGACCGTCGAATTATGAGGAACTAAATGTTAGCGGCCTCGCTGCCGTGCTGGCGCGCACGCCGGTGCGGGCGGGCCGGGCCGGAGCCGTTGCGCCACTTGCCCGCCGACCAGGTCTCCCACAACAGCGGCCAGATCACCAGCACCGCGACCGCGCAGACCAGCGGCAGCGCGGTGAGGTGTGACGCGGCGAACCCGAGGGCCACGGCCAGCACCGCGCACGGCAGCGGCCAGATCAACTGTCGCCGCCAGCCCCCACCGCTGCGCACGCCGCTCAGCCCGACAACCGCGAAATAGGCTGCGGCACCGCCACACAGCGCCCAGCCGACCCCGGTGCTCAGATGCCCGTGCGCGTGCCCCATGGCCAGGCCCAGCCCGGCGGCCAGCGCGGCCAGGCCGCCGGTGATGCCGCAATGAGTGAGCATGATGCGCTGCCAGGGCTCGCCCTCCGCGGTGCCGGTTTCGGCGATCAGGCGGGGGACGAAGCCGAACAGCAGGGTCAGGGCCCACATCCCGGCCAGGATCACGAAGGCGGCGAAGGCCAGGCCCAGGACCGCGGCGGTCCAGGACTGGTCGCCGAGAGCGGTGATGATGCCGATGACGCCCTCGCCGAGCACGATGATCACGAACAGGCCCAGGCGTTCACCCAGGTGCGCCGGATCGGCGTGCAGCGCTTCCATTTTCGGTACCCGGTCCGGATCGAAGCGCTCCGGATCGAAGCGCGGGTTCTGCCGGAAGCGGCCGATCCCGGCTTGCAGCCGCTTACGGGCCTCGGCCAGCACCTGATCGCCGGTCACCGCGAACATGATCCACAGATCCAGTGCCAGACCGGCCACCCACAGCCAGTACTTCGCCGGTTCGGGCACCCACAGCGAGATGATCCACGGGTACACGCCGGTGGTGAGCTGGACCGCGGGCCAGTCGACCACGATCTTGCCGCGGCCCCAGAGGTGTTCGGAGCCCAGCCGCACCAGCATATAGACCGCCGCGAAGGTGGTGGAGTGCCGATCCGGGATGCCGGGCACGGCCGCCGCCATCAGACCCAGTCCCAGCATCGCGGTCAGCATCAGCGGTACTCGTGTCTGGTCACGTGCGATATTGCCGTACAGAGTGATGCAGGCCCACACCATCCAGAAGGCCAGGAACAGCACCAGATACAGGCCGAAATCACCGAGCGACGGCCCCCGGTGCAGCAGGTGGGTCAGCGACCCGATTCCGGCCACCGCGACCAGATCGAAGAACAGCTCCATCCAGCTCGCGTGGCGCTCGTGGGTTTCCGGTGTCTCACCCTCGGGGTTTTCGGGTGTCTCAGTTGTCTCATCGACCACATCAGCACGCTAATCGGACCGACCGCCACGCACCCGGTTGCCATGCCGCCACGCCGAGGCCCGGCCCGCCTGTCGGAGGGCGCTGTCATGATGGACCGCGTGACTGCCGCGCCCACCCAGCCCCCGCTCCGGCTCGACGACCTCGACGCCGAGCAGGCCGCGGCCGTCCGCGCACCCCGGGGACCGGTCTGCGTACTGGCGGGCGCGGGGACCGGCAAGACCCGCACCATCACCCATCGCATCGCGCACCTGGTCGCCGCCGGGCACGTGCGCGCCGACCAGGTGCTGTCGGTGACCTTCACCGCGCGTGCCGCGGGCGAGCTGCGGAATCGGTTGCGCGCCTTGGGCTTGAGCGGTGAGGCCGGGCAGGTCCAGGCCCGCACCTTCCACGCCGCCGCGCTACGGCAGCTGAAATACTTCTGGCCCCAGGTCGTGGGCGACGTGCCGTGGCGGCTCATCGACGGCAAGTTCCCGATCGTGGCGCAGGCCGCCGGGCGCGCGGGCCTGCCCACCGATACCGACAGCCTGCGCGACCTGATCAGTGAGATCGAGTGGGCCAAGGGCTCGCTCATCGCGCCCGAGGACTACGCCGGTGAGATCGGCCGCCGCCACCGCGACGCACCCTACGACGCCAAGAAGGTGTCGGCGGTCTACACCTATTACGAGGCGCTCAAGACCACCCCCGACGGTCTGCTGCTCGACTTCGACGACCTGCTGCTGCACACCGCCGCCGCGCTCGAGGACTACACGTCGGTGGCCGAAGAGTTCCGCGGCCGCTACCGCAGTTTCGTGGTCGACGAGTATCAGGACGTCACCCCGCTGCAGCAGCGGGTGCTCGACGCCTGGCTGGGCGATCGCGACGATCTGACCGTGGTCGGCGACGCCAACCAAACCATCTACTCCTTCACCGGGGCCAGTCCGACGCATCTGCTCGACTTCTCCCGCCGCTTCCCCGACGCCACCGTCATCCGCCTCGAACGCGACTACCGCTCCACCCCGCAGGTGGTGTCGCTGGCCAACCGGGTGATCGGCGCGGCCCGCGGTCGCATCGCGGGCACCCGGCTGGCGCTGGTCGGCCAGCGGCCCGACGGTCCCGAACCCACCTTCGCCGAATTCGACGACGAGCCCACCGAGGCCGCCGCCGTCGCCAAGGCGGTCGCCAAACTGCTCGGAAACGGTGTTCCCGCAGCGGAGATCGCCATCCTCTACCGGATCAACGCGCAGTCCGAGGTCTACGAGCAGGCGCTCACCGAGGCCGGGATTCCGTATCAGGTGCGCGGCGGCGAGGGCTTCTTCAACCGGCCGGAGGTGCGGCAGGCGGTCTCGGCGCTGCGCACCGCCGCCAATCGCGACGATCTCCCCGACGCCCGTGGCGACAAGCTGGTCACCCTGGTCCGCGCGGCCCTCGCGGGAGTCGGGCTGACCAAGGAAGAGCCCGTCGGCGTGCAGGCCCGAGAAAAATGGGCCTCGCTGGTGGCACTGGTCCAGCTCACCGAGGAACTCGCCGAACAGGAGCCGGAGCTGGACCTCACCGGTCTGCTGCGGGAACTGGCCGCCCGCGCCGAGGCCCGTCACCCACCGACCGTGCAGGGCATCACGCTCGCCTCGCTGCACGCCGCCAAGGGCCTGGAGTGGGATGCCGTGTTCCTGGTCGGCCTGGCCGACGGCACCCTGCCGATCCAGCACGTACTCGGGCCCGACGCAACGGTTTCCGACGAGTCCGCGCTGGAGGAGGAACGCCGCCTGCTCTACGTCGGCGTCACCCGCGCCCGCGAGCACCTCCAATTGTCCTGGGCGCTGGCCCGTTCCGCGGGCGGGCGCAAGGTGCGTCGCCGGTCCCGCTTCCTCATCGGCCTGGTCCCCGACGATTCCCCGGCTTCGCGCATCGCCGCGCACACCACCGACCGCAAGTCCGGCCCCAAACGGGTGCACCCCACCTGCCGGATCTGCGGCCGCCCGCTGCTCAACACCCAGGCCACCATGCTCGGCCGCTGTGCGCGCTGCCCCGCGGACGTCGACACCGAACTGCTGTCCGCACTGCAGGATTGGCGGCGCGAGAAGGCGGACGAACAGAAGCTGCCACATTTTGTGGTGTTCAGCGATACGACCCTGACCGCCATCGCCGAACAGCGGCCCACCGACGATCGGGCACTGGTGGCGATCCCGGGCATCGGGGCCAAGAAGCTGCAGACATACGGCGCGGATGTCCTCGCGATCGTCCGGGCGCGGCTCCGGGACTCTTCCTAGCGCACACAGAAAATGTGAGCAAGACCCGAAAACCGCAGGTCAAAAATAGGTTGTGTGCATCCGTATGACTACCTAATGTGGTTCTCACGCACCGGGGAAGAACCCGTGTGCACAAGCACTGATCGCAAACGAGTGAAGGAGGGAGGCAGACCAATGAACAACACCGTGAACAGCATCGTGACCGGCAATATTGCCGGCAGTTTCGCGACGTCACCTGTCATGTCCATGGCCTCCGCCTCCCGGGGGATCCTCGCATTGCAGGGGATTCGTATGTCCGGCGTGAGCGCCGATCTTGGTCTTCAGGTCTTTGCAAGCAAAGCCCAAGCGGATCAGCAGATCGTGATCAAGCAGGACAAGCCCAAGGGTGACTGGCAGTCGGCAGCCGTTTATGCGGCCGTCGAAGCCACGGCAGTTCTGGCCGGAACCGAGCGTCCGGTCCATCTGCCGGCAGTCCGCCCCCACACCACCGACCCAGCGACCGTGATCAGGAGTCGACACCGAAGTCGACTCAGGTAGGGAACTCTTCCCAGACCTCCTGGCCACGGATCGCGAAAAGCGAAACCGTGGCCATTGTTTTATCGGCCTCCAGCCACTTCGGCACCGGTTTCGCGCAACCCGAACGACCGAAGCACGAGCTGAAGGAGCCCGACGTGTCTACCACCACGGTCATCCGTGAACGAGTGACATGCCGCAACACCGTGGCCAATACGACCGCCCGCACCCGCCGGGTCGTCACCATCACCCTGCCTTGCCGAGCCGGTAACCCGGATCTGTGGTTCGCCGAGGCCCCCGCCCAGCTGGAAGAGGCGAAGGCGCTGTGCGCTTCCTGCCCGATCCGCCAGACCTGCCTGACGGCGGCGCTGGATCGCGCTGAGCCGTGGGGTGTCTGGGGCGGTGAGATCTTCGACCAGGGTGTCGTGATCGCCCGCAAGCGCCCGCGTGGCCGCCCGCGCAAGGTCGCGGTGGCATGATCGCCCCGGCTTCCGGGGGAACAGAACGCATACGACCCGCTTACCAGCCGGTAAGCGGGTCGTTGTGCGTCAGAACGACTTTCAACTCTCGAAACTCTCAGGGGCTTCCCCTGAAACCCCTTTCACGAGACTCTGTTTGCCAGCTGTCGGGGTGTCAGCTTGCGGCGGTGAGGGTTTCGGCGTAGCCGGGGACCCAGTCGTGCATGAGTTTCATGAAGGGGACGGTGGCGTCGAGTTGGGCGCAGATGCCGACCGAGCCGCCGAGGACTCGGAAGATCATGACGTGTTCGGCGGGGAGTTGCAGGGAGCGGGCGGTTTTCATCATCTCCGAGTTGGAGATGTCGGTGGCCTTGCCCGCCACGCGCTGCATCCACTTGCGGGTGAAGTGGAAGGTCTCGGTCTTGATGGGGTCGGTGAAGGGGCGGAGGTAGGACTGGATCTCCTCGCGGCTCACCGTTTTTCCGGGGATGACCCAGCCGTTGTCGTGCAGCAGGGCGGTGAGTTCCTCGAAGCGGCCCTCGACCTCGTAGGCCACCAACTCGCCCAGGATCTTGGGGAAGCCATTGGGCAGGGGAGCACAGGCGCCGTAGTCGATGACCGCGAGGCGACCGTCCTCGAGCACCATGAAGTTGCCGGGATGCGGATCGGCGTGCAGCAGGCCCGCGATCGCCGGTGAGCTGAAATGGAATTCGCCCATCAGGGTGGCGGTGCGGTTGCGCAGCTCCACGGTGCCCGCGGGGTCCTCCATGCCGCGCTGGATGATCTTGGAAACCGGGGTGGCGTTGTCCAGCCACTCGGTGACGATCACCTTCGGGGCGCTGGCGATCACCTTCGGAACCAGGAAGCGCGGATGCCCGTCGAATGCCTTGGCGAACTGGCGCTGATTGCCCGCCTCGATGCGATAGTCGAGCTCTTCCTCGGTGCGCTCGCTGATCTCGGCCAGGATCGGCTTGACGTCCGCGCCCGGAATGAGCGCGCCCATCATGCCCGCCATGCGATTGAGCGTCTTGAGATCGGCGCGTAGCGCCTCGTCCGCACCCGGGTACTGCACCTTCACCGCGACCACCCGGCCGTCGGACCAAACGGCCTTGTGTACCTGACCGATGCTGGCGGACGCGGCGGGCGAATCGTCGAACTCCTGGAAGCGCTGCCGCCACCCGGTGCCCAGCTGCTGATCGAGCTGGCGATGCACGGTGGCCGTCGGCATGGGCGGCGCGGCCGCCTGCAGCTTGGTCAGCGCATCGCGATAGTGCTCGCCGAACTCCTCCGGTACGGCGGCCTCCATCACCGACAGCGCCTGGCCGAATTTCATGGCCCCGCCCTTGAGCTCACCGAGCACCGCGAACAACTGTTCGGCGGCCTTCTGGTTCAGCTCGGCGTTGATCTCCTGCTTGTCGCCCCCGGCGAGCTTGCGGCCGAAACCGACAGCCGCCCGCCCTGCGATGCCGAGCGGAATCTTCGCCAGCTTGGCATTACGGGAAGAGCGCTTGCTCACAATCTCCTCTGACACGTTCCCATCATGCCGATGTCCCAGACGGTGCGCCAGGAGAATTCGATGTTTGTTCGGGTCGCGAACGATAGTGGTTTTGGTCACAGTCATGCCTTTTCGCCACAACCGCAGCTGGGATGCGGCGGCCAGGGCCGTCGATCCAGATGTGGTGCGTCCAGGTCCAGTTCGAGCGTGGCGTTCAAGGTGGCCGGTGGCCGCGCGGCCGCGCCGACGGATACGGTCTCGATCTCCTTGAGCGCCAAGGCCGCCGTCATCGCCACCCCGGCCGGGGAGGCGTACCCGGCGCGGCCCAGCAGCTGGGCCGCCAGGTGCGGCCAGGCCGGTTCGTGGTCGGTCCGGTACAGATCCGCACAACGCAGACAACCGGTTTCGCCCGGCAGCACCAGCGGGCCGACGATGCCGCGGCCGTCGCGCACCCGGACCTGCAGGTGCGGTATGCGGTGGCGCATGAGTTCGGCCACCAGCCCCGGATCGGGGACCAGGGAGTCGGAGAGCACCAGCAGATCCGGTCGGTCGGTCTCGAGGGTGTCCGCGGCCTGCCGATCGTGAGAATGTCCGCCCCGCAGGCCGATCCGCCGCAGACCCTCGAGCAGCGCGTCCGCAAGCGGGCCGCGCCCGTGTATCCGCACCGTCCGCAACCGGGAGCGCGGCTCATCGGAGACCAGCAGGTCGGCAGCCGTCATCCGCTGCAGCAATTCCCGCACGGTCTCGGCGGAGAACCCCAATTCCCGCGCCTGCCACAGGATCTCGGCCTCGGTGCGGGCTCCGTCCAACAGCCGCAGCAGCGCGGGCACGGCCTCGACCGGGCCGGGCGGCTGCACGATCACCGCCGACTCCGGAGTCCACCCCAGCTGGATCGCGCCATTCGGCCGCACCAGCACGGTGATTCGAGGATGCAGCATCGGCCCGCGATGGGCAGTCAACGTCGTCATGCGTTCAGACTGCGCGCCCCCGGAAAGGCGAAAGCCCGCGAAAACGCTTGTTCATCAGCGCTTTCGCGGGTTATCCACAACTCTTATTTCGAGTCTTCCTCGCCGGAATTCTCGCCCTTGGCTTCCTTCTCGGCCCGCTCCCGCGCCTCTGTCTCGGCCAGCTGCGCCAGCGGATCGTCGAATACCGCCGTGCCACCGCCCAATACCGAATCGATGAACCCGGCCGGCGAGTCCAGATCCGAGGAGTCGGGCAGCAGGTCCGGGTGCGCCCAGACGCCGTCGCGCTTCTCCAACCCGGCGTCGCCGGTCAGCCGCCGCCACAGCGCCGCGGCCTCGCGCACCTTGCGCGGCCGCAGTTCCAGTCCGACCAGCGTCGCGAAGGTCTGCTCGGCCGGACCGCCGGTGGCGCGACGCCGCCGCAGCGTCTCGGCCAGTGCGCCCGCACCCGGCAGCCGATCGCCGACCGCGTCGGTGACCACGGTCTCGACCCAGCCCTCGATCAGGGCCAGCAGGGTCTCGAGCCGCTCCAGTGCCGCCTTCTGCTCGGGCGTGGTCTGCGGTTCGAATGTGCCTTGGGAGAGCAGCTCTTCCAGCTTCGACGGATCCTGGGCCAGGGTCATCGGGTCCAGGTTCGCCGCCGCCTGCTCGATGGCCGAGAAGTCCATCTTGATGCCGCGCGCGTAATCCTCGACCGCGCCCAGCACCTGCTGCCGCAGCCACGGCACGTGCGCGAACAGGCGCTGATGGGCGGCCTCGCGGGCGGCCAGGTAGACCAGGATCTCGCTCTCGGGCTGCTCGAGCCCGGCACTGAATTCCGAGATGGCCGCGGGCATCAGCGCGGCGGTGCCGTCGGGGCCCAGCGGCAGACCGATATCGGTGGAGGTCAGCACCTCCTTGGCGAGCTGGCCCAGCGCCTGGCCCAGCTGCGAACCGAAGGCGAGGCCGCCCATCTGCCCGAGCATGCCGAACATCGGGGCCGCGAACTCCTTGGCCTCGGCCGGGAGCGTGGCGGTCCACATGCCCGAAACCTGTTCGGCCACCGGATCACACAGCCGCTTCCAGGTGGGCAGCGTCTCTTCGATCCAGTCGTTGGCGGTCCAGGCGACGGTCTTGGTCGCGCCCGCGGGGAAGGTGGTGGCGGCGTCGAGCCACAGTTCCGCGAGGTGCGCGGCATCGGTGACCGCGCTCTGCGCGCCGGCGGTGACGGGCGTGACGCTCGCGCCGAGCTGCTGGCGTGCCAGCCGTTTGGCGATGTCGTAGTTGACGGGTCCGCTCTGCGCGCCCGGCTGGCCCATGTTGGAGAACATGGCACCCAGCTGGCTCAGCATCTGACCGAGTTGCGAGGGATCGAATCCGCCGCCGCCCTGACCCCCGATGGGGAATCCGAACGGGTTGTTCGCACCGGAACCGCTGGACTGATCCCCGGGCTTGCGCTCCGGATCGTCATCGCGATTCGAGAATCCGAACGGAAAATCACTCATACCCACTACGGTACTGGAGCCCCGGACCACGCGAACCGCCGAGCGGAGCGCGGCAATGGCCTCGATGACCAGTACCCTTGGCCGCGTGAACCGTCGGATAATCACCCTGCTCGCCGCTCTGATCCCGATTCTGGCGCTGGGCGTCGTGGGCAGTGTGGTGACCGTTCCGTTCGTGGCGCTCGGACCGGGGCCGACCTTCAACACGCTGGGCGAAGTCGAGGGCAAACAGGTCGTCGACGTGCAGGGTGCGCCGTTGAAACCGACCACCGGCAATCTCAATATGACGACGGTGTCCGTTCGCGATCGGCTGAATATCTTCGAGGCGCTGGGCCTGTGGATCGACGGTCAGCACGGACTGGTGCCGCGCGCGGAGGTGTACCCGCCGGGACAGTCGCGTGACGAGGTAGACAAATCCAATCAGCAGCAGTTCAAGGATTCCGAGGACTCCGCCGAATTGGCGGCGCTGAACTATCTGAAGCTGCCGACCGAGGTCCGGCTGGTGAATGTGTCCGAGGACGGTCCGGCCAAGGAACTGTTGAAGAAGGACGACGAGATCGTCAGCATCGACGGCAAGGCGGTCGCCACCACCAAAGATGTTGTCACCGCGATCTCCTCGACCAAGCCCGGCACACCCGTCCATCTGGTCGTGCGCCGCGACAATCAGGAGCAGAACGTCGAGATCCCCGTCGGCGCGCGTCCGGACGATTCCGGCAAGGGCTACCTCGGCGTCACCCCCAGCGAGTTCAGCAAGGGCCCGGTCAAGGTCGACTTCAACCTCGGCGAGATCGGCGGCCCCTCGGCCGGACTCATGTTCACCCTGGCCGTGATCGACAAGCTCACCACCGGTGACCTGTCGGGCGGCAAGTTCGTCGCGGGCACCGGCACCATCGACCCGGACGGCAAGGTCGGCCCGATCGGCGGCATCCAGTACAAGATGATCGCCGCCCGGGACGCGGGCGCGGTGACCTTCATGGTCCCGGCCGCCAACTGCAACGAGGCCGCTCAGCGCACGCCGGACGGCCTGCGCCTGGTCAAGGTCGACAACCTGGCCGGCGCGGTGCAGTCGCTCGAGGACATCAACGCCGGCAAGGAAGTTCAGGGCTGCAGCTAGCCCCGGCGATCAGAAGTCGTCGGGGTCGTTCTCGAGGGTGTTGCGCAACGCCTCGACGAGGCCCGTCGCCAGGTCGGGGGCCGTGCGCAACTCGAGGTCGCCGAACGGGTCCTCCTCGTCCTCGGCCGGGCGGACCTGCAGCAGCGACAGCGAGGTGCCGTCGCGCAGCACGCCCACGAACAGTCGCGCGTCGCGACGCTCGGAGTGGGCGAGGGCGGCGCGCCGCGCGGCCTCGTCGGCGGCTTCGCGGTCGGCCAGCAGCGGCGCGATGGCGTCGTCGAGGGTCTGCTCGGCGTCGGGCGGCAGCACCACGACTTGCTGGGCCAGCACACAACCCTCGACCGAGGCGGGCCAGCTGGTGGTGCCCAGGAATTCATCCAATGCCATGGAATCGGCCTCACCGGCGATGTCCACCGGGAAGGGTTCCTGCGCAATGGGAGTCAGCGCGTTGTGGGCGTCGAGCTGATCGAGCAGTCCGGGCTCGGCCGCGACCAGGTCGGCGGTCGGGACCAGCGCGAACATCTGTGGCGGGCGGTCCCAGCCCTCGCCGTCGACATACTCCGCGACTTCCCGGATGGACCGGTACAGGGCCGACGCCGCCCACTGCTCTGGATTCACCCCGCAATCCTCGCATCGCTCCCAGTCGCTCCACGCGGCAGGTGTTGGGCCGCGCGGCGGGCGTTTTACGTAGAGTGGGGCGCGAACGGTCCCCTGGGACCAACTCGCATCATCGGACTGCGGCGCTCCGGGCCGGAAAACCCCGGCGTGGAATGCCGCCGGACCCTGGGAGAGTGGCATCGTGGGCATGCGCCCCCCGACCGGCTTACCTTCGCTGTCCCGACGCAGTCGCATACTGCTCGTCACGGCCTTGGTGTTGGCGGCCCTGTTACTGGTCGGGCCTCGGCTCACCGACGCCTATACGAACTGGTTGTGGTTCGGGGAGGTGGGTTTCCGTCACGTCTACAACACCGTGTTGCTCACCAGGATCCTGCTGTTCCTGGTGGTCGCGATCGTCGTCGCCCTGATCATCTGGTCGGCCTTGCTGCTGGCCTATCGTTCGCGACCGGTGTTCGTACCGAGCAGCGGGCCCGGCGATCCGATCGCGCGGTACCGCACCACCGTGATGAGCCGGCTCAAGCTCTTCGGCATCGGCATCCCGGTGTTGATCGGCGTGCTGTCGGGTCTGGTCGCGCAGTCGAGCTGGGTGACGGTGCAGCTGTTCCTGCACGGTGGCTCGTTCGGGCAGCAGGATCCGCAGTTCCATCTCGACATCGGCTTCTACGCCTTCGATCTGCCGTTCTACCGCATGTTGCTGAACTGGCTGTTCGTCTCCGTGGTGATCGCGTTCTTCGCGAACCTGGTGGCGCACTACGTGTTCGGCGGGCTGCGGCTGTCCGGGCGCGAGGGCGCGCTGAGCAGCTCGGCGCGCGTGCAGCTGGCCATCATCGCCGGAATCTTCGTGCTGCTCAAGGCCATCGCCTACTGGTTCGACCGGTACGCGCTGCTGTCGAGCACCCGTAAGGACCCCACCTTCACCGGTGGTTCCTACACCGATATCAACGCGGTGCTACCGGCGAAGCTGATCCTGCTGTCCATCGCGGTCATCTGCGCCATCGCCTTCTTCGCCGGAGTCGTGCTGCGCGACTTGCGGATTCCGGCCATGGCGGCGGCGCTGCTGGTGCTGTCCTCGGTGCTGGTGGGCGCGGTGTGGCCGCTGCTGGTGGAGCAGTTCTCGGTGAAGCCGAACGCGGCTACCAAGGAGAGCGCCTACATCCAGCGCAATATCGACGCCACGCGCGCCGCGTACGGGATCACGCCCGACAAGGTGGAATACGTCGACTACAAGACCGGCGGCCAGGTGTCCGCGGCGCAGTCCGTGGCCGATCAGCAGACCATCGGCAATACCCGGCTGTTGGATCCGAACCTGTTGACCGCCACCTTCACCCAGCGCAATCAGCTGCAGAACATCTACGGCTTCCCGGACACCCTGTCCATCGACCGCTACAACGTCGCCGGTCAGACCAGCGACTACGTGGTCGCGGCACGGGAACTGCAGCCCGCGAATCTGGCCGACAACCAGAAGGATTGGATCAACCGGCACACCGTGTACACGCACGGCAACGGCTTCGTCGCCTCGCCGGCCAACAAGGTGAACGCCGCGCCGCCGAACGATCCGAATCAGGCGCAGCAGTCCGCGGGCGGCGACGCCAGCGGTGGCTACGGCTATCCGGTGTTCTCGGTGCCGGGTCCGAACGGGACCGATCTGAAGACGGTCAGCGACCTGGGCACGCCCGTGGACCAGGAGGCCATCAAGGTCAACCAGCCGCGCATCTACTACGGCCCGCTGATCTCCAAGACCGATGCCGACTACGCCATCGTCGGTGCGAACAACCAGCCGCCGCGCGAATACGACACCAACGATTCGCAGTTCACCTACAACGGTGAGGGCGGCGTCCGGATCGGTAACTGGTTCAACCGGCTCGCCTTCGCGGCGAAGTACGCCGAGCGCAACATCCTGTTCTCGGGTGCCATCGGGTCGGATTCGAAGATCATCTTCAATCGCAATCCGCGCGACCGGGTCACCCAGGTCGCGCCGTGGCTGACCGCCGACGGCGATGCCTATCCGGCGGTGGTGAACGGTCGCATCCTGTGGATCGTCGACGCCTACACCACCCTCGACAACTACCCGTACGCGGAGAAGACGCCGCTCGACGGCGCGGTCGAAGACAGCATCGACCAGACCACGGGGCGTCTACTACCTCGTAAAGAGGTCTCGTACATGCGGAACTCGGTGAAGGCGACCGTCGACGCCTACGACGGCACCGTCACCCTGTACCAGGTCGACAAGACCGATCCGGTGCTGCGGGCCTGGAGCTCGGTCTTCCCCGGCACGGTGAAGTCCGAGGACGCCATCACCCCCGAACTGCGCGCGCACTTCCGTTACCCGGAGGACATGTTCAAGGTGCAGCGGGAGATGCTGGCCAAGTACCACGTGGACGATCCGCGAGAGTTCTTCGCGGGCAACGCCTTCTGGTCGGTCCCCAACGACCCGACCCAGGAGGGCGCGGCCGCCAGCGCGCATCAGCCGCCGTACTACGTGCTGATCGGCGATCCGAAGACGGGCAAGGCGCAGTTCAACCTGACCAGCGTGATGGTGGGGTACAAGCGCAACTACCTGTCGGCCTACATCCAGGCGCATTCGGACCCGGACAACTACGGCAAGCTCACGGTGCTGAAGTTGCCGGACTCGGCGGCGCAGGGCCCGGGCACGATCCACAACCAGATGACCAGTAATGGCAACGTGGCCTCGTTCCGAACCCTGTTGACCGGCACCAACGGCAACAAGCTGAAATACGGCAACCTGTTGGCGCTGCCGGTCGGCAACGGCGGCATCCTCTATGTCGAGCCGTGGTACCTGGAGCGTGCAACCTCCACCAACGCACCGTCTTTCGCGCAGCTGGTGAAGGTGCTGGTCAGCTACAACGACAAGATCGGGTACGGCTCGACCGTGAAGGAGGCGCTGGCCCAGGTCGGGGCCACCGATCTCGCCAATGCCGCGATCGATGTGCCGGGCACGGTGGTGACGCCGCCGACCCAGGGCAATGCCACCCCGGCGCCGCCCGCACCGACGCCGCCCCCGGCGACCGGTTCGGCGGGTAAGGACGCGGCGGTCAAACAGCTCGACGACGCCCTGAAGGCCGTGCAGGACGCCCAGAAGTCCGGCGACCTCGGCCAATTGGGCAAGGCGTTGGAACAGCTGCAGACCGCGGTGAACAACTACGAGAAGCCGGGCAACTGATCCACTGAGGTCGCCCGCCGCGAAGGCGCTGTCATCCCTTGGATGGCAGCGCCTTTCGCATGGGTGCGGCCAGCTGCGCGGTCGACTTCACGGTGGCGAGGATGGGTGTCGTCTCCAGGGTGTGAATGGCGTCGAAGGAGCCGACGCGGTCGATCAGGTAGCGGTGCAGCGCGGCCGGGTCGGGGCACAGCGCCTCGGCGATCAGGTTGGTGTGGCCGGTGGTGGCGGCAACGAAGGCCAATTCGTCGTGGCGCGAGAGGGATTCGGCGACCGCGTCGAGCTGCCCGGGGGCGACGGTCGCCCACAGCAGGGCGCGGGTGGTGACGCCGAGGGCGCGGTCGTCGAGATCGACGTCGAGGAACATCGCTCCGGCGGCGCGTAGGTCCGCGATCCGTCGCGCCACCGTCGATTGCGACCAGCCGGTGGCCGTTGCGAGATCGGCGAGCGTGGCGCGGCCGTCGATGCGCAGCGCGGCGAACAGCGGGGCGTCGGCGGCGTTGACCGGCCGGGATGTCGTGGCCGCGGAAGGATTGTGCGGCTGGAGTTTTCGGCTCTGCTCCGCGTCGAGGACGGTGAGCCGTCCGGGCCAGGCGGTCGGGCCGCCGAGATACGTGTGCAGCACGTAGTGCGCCGAAATGCCGGTGATGGCAGTGGTTCTGGGCAGATCGTCCAGCAGCAGCGCCGGTGCGTCGGGGCCGGGACCGTCGACGATGAGGAACACCTCGGTGCCGCCGGAGGTGAGCATCACCCAGCTGGTGTCGTCGCGGCGGGCCAGGGCATCGGCCAGCTTGCGGGTCGTGGCCGGGGTGCAGGTGAGCCGGACCAGCCACTGGGTGGTCGCGGTCCGGCCCGGGTCGGGTAGCCCGACCACGCGCAGGCCGTAGTCGCCGCGCAGGCGGTGATAGCGGCGGGCGACGGTCTGGGTGGAGACGCCGAGCACCTCGCCGATGCGATTGAACGGCGCCCGGCCGTCGAGGTGCAGGGCATGGACGAGACCGCGATCCACAAGATCGAGCATGGAAGAAATCATCGCAGATGATGGAGATCTGGCAGATATCACCGATACTGCAGCGCTTTATGGTCTGGATTCTCCGTCTCTCGCAGGATGAAGGAGCGGGAAGTACCCGCCGATAATGAACGGAGTACCCCATGTTCCTCGTGACCGGAGCCACCGGAACCGTCGGCCGCGCGGTGGTCGATCAACTGCTGGCCGCGGGCCATCCGGTGCGGGCGGTCACCCGCCGCCCCGAGTCCGCGGACCTGCCCGCGGCCGCCGAGGTGGTGCGCGCCGATCTGAGCGACCCCGGTAGCCTGCCTGCCGCGGTCTCGGGTGTGCGCGGCGTATTTCTGTCGACCGCGGGCCCCGAAATCCCCGTGCACGACGCGAATCTCGCGCAGGCCGCAGCGGCCGCGGGTGTCGAGCGCTTGGTGAAGCTCTCTTCCGGCCGTGCCGGGGACGTCGCCGCGACCGACCCGATCCCGGCCTGGCACCGCGCCGGGGAGGACGCGGTCCGGGCGAGCGGTCCGGCCTGGACCATGGTGCGCCCCATGGGTTTCATGTCCAACGCGCTGCACTGGTCCCACTCGGTGCGCGAATTCGGTAGCGTCCGTGCACCTTTCGGGCAGGGTCGGATCGCGGTGGTGGATCCGTGGGATATCGCGGCGGTCGCCGTCGCGGCGCTCACCGAGCCCGGACATGCCGGGCAGATCTACACCGTGACCGGTCCGCAGGCGCTGTCGCCGGGCGAGCAGACCGACGCGCTGGCCGAAATCCTGGGCCGCGCATTGCGATTCGAGGAGATCTCGCCCGGGCAGGCGCGGGCGGATCTGTTGCGCTTCGGCGTCGAGCCGGAGATGGCGGCGGCCATCATGGCGTTGCGCGCCACCGCGCTGGAATCCTTCACCTCGGTGGTGCATCCGACGGTGGAAGAGGTCACGGGCCGGTCACCGCGAACCTTTCAAGAATGGGCATTCGATCATCGGGCAGCATTTACTGCCGCGTAATAAAGATTATTGCCCGTGAATTGCGAAAAGGTGCTGCCGTCTCCATTGACGGCAGCACCTTTTCATTTCTTCCGGTATGGAAGGAGTCCTGTGTTATTTGCCCCAGGATTCGATGATGCCGGCGTTGGCCTGCAGGAGATCGTTGTACTGGGCCTGCATGCCGACCTGCTCGGCGAGGCCGCCGGCGACGCTCTTGGCCTGCTCGATGAGGGCCTGGCGGTCGTTCGGGACGACGGGGACGACCACGGGCTCGGGAGCGGCGGGCTCCGGGGCGGCCTCGGGCTCAGGGGTGGACTGGCCGGTCCGCAGGTACTGGCCGCACACCGGCCACGCGCCGACACCCTGGGTGGCGAGCACGTTCTCGGCAACGCGGATCTGCTCGGCCTTGCTGGCGTTGCTGGCAGAGCCCGCGCCACCGTTGGCGTTCCAGGTGCCCTGCGAGAACTGCAGGCCGCCGTAGTAGCCGTTGCCGGTGTTGATGCCCCAGTTGCCGCCGCTCTCACACTGGGCGACACCGTCCCAGTCGTGTGCCGGAGCGGCGGAGGCGGTTGCGGTGAAGCCGAACGGGACGGCAACAAGTGCGCCGGTGACTGCGGCGAGGCCGAGTGCGCGAGTGTTGATCTTCCGGTTCTGTTTCATGGTGTTGTCCCTCCCTGCGCTGCCGACCCGGCGCGTTTGCTCCGCCGTGTCCCTGTCCCCAGGAGGTCTGGGTTTCCGACCGCGGGACAGGGTTTCCGGAGTGCAGCGGTTCGGTTCGGTGCCCATCTCAGGTTTGATCCGGGCCGGAACTGACCATAACGAGGAAATCTCGGCAGATCACGTCTTGATAACTTCAGAATTGCATGAAGCGAATGATGGCGAAAACGGCGTTGATGCAGGTTGGCTATGCTGCAAATGCCAATCCCGATCGGTCTGTTATCTACCCGTGATGTGACTGGTATCACTCTCTATTTGTGATGCCAGTCACGTTTTTCGCCCATTTCTGCGGCCATACGTGCGCGCGAGCCTTTCAAACGGAAGATTTTCAACCTGATCACTCCGCTTACCGCCCTCTCGAGTCGGTGGTCTCGCCCCGCGATCCCCACCGCCCGGCCGCCGAAACAAGCGCATAAATACCTATTGACCAGCGGATTTGGTACAACTCCTAGCCCGTGTGTAATGTTGTGTTCACCGACGCGGGGTGGAGCAGCTCGGTAGCTCGCTGGGCTCATAACCCAGAGGTCGCAGGTTCAAATCCTGTCCCCGCTACTAGTGAAAAAGGCCCGGAACCACCAGGTTCCGGGCCTTTTTCATATTCTCTACACGCCCATCGCCTCCCGGACGATCCGGTCGACGGCCGCGGCGGACTCGGTCAGGTCGGCGTCGGGGTTGCGGGCGGATCGGCGCACGGCCGCGTACGGCAACTCGATGATCAACAAGGCCAGGCGTTCGTGGTCGGCTCGGTCCCGGTAGCCCAGGCGGTCGGCCAGCGCGCGCATCGCCTCGTTCACGTGGTCCTGGCGCTGCTTAGCTGCTGCGCGGGCCTCGGCGTGCCATTGCGCGGATCCGAACGACTCCGCGCCCGCGAGCAGGACCGCCGCGTCCGTCGGGTGTTGCAGTGACCACTCGGTGACATGGTGTGCGGCCTGGATCGCGGCCTGCTGCGGCGGGTCGATCCGCAATGCCGCGAGGAATCCGCTCTGGAATCGATCGAGGGTCCGCAGCCATAGGGCGGCCAGCAGCGCGGACCTGTCGGGGAAGCGGTAGTAGACCGAGCCGCTCGGTGCGCTCGCGGCCGCTGCGACCGCGCTCATGGTGACCGCGGCGGCGCCTCCGGTCGCGGCCAGATTCGCGGCGGCATCCAGCAGTGAGTCGGAAGTGTGAGCTGGCTTTCTTGACACCTTCTAGAGACTAGCCTCTAATTGCAATTAGAGAGTAATCGCTAAATGAAAGGTGCAGCTCATGGTGCGCAATGTTCACAGCCGAGTGATCGCGGCCGATGCCGGGGCGGTCGGGCGACTGCTCGACACCCTCGCGAGCGACGACGACCGGCTGTGGCCGGTCGACCAATGGCCCGCCATGCGTTTCGATCGCCCGCTGGCCGTCGGCGCGGTGGGCGGGCACGGGCCGATCCGCTACACCTGCGTGAAGTACGTTCCGGGACGGGAGGTGACCTTCCGTTTCCAGAGCCCGCGCGGCTTCGACGGCACGCACGGATTCCGCGTCGAGGAGCTGGACGCGACCCACACCCGCCTGACCCACGAGCTGCTCATGCGGACCCACGGCAGCGACCGGCTGGCCTGGCCGCTGCTGTGGCGTCCGATGCATGATGCGCTGCTGGAGGATTCACTCGATCTCGCCGAGACCGCCCTGGTTCCCGGCACCCCGCCCCGCAGCCACCACAGCGCATACGTGCGCCTACTCCGGGGACGGGTGCACCGAGACCAGGTCTCGGCGGTCAGCCCTGTGTGAGGAAAGCGGCGATATAGCTGCTGGCGGGTTCTGGCAGTCCGTTGTTCTGCTTCTCCGCGGCGGTCACGACGTCGTAGTGGCGGTATCCCGGCAGGTACTTCGCGTTGTAGGGCGCGAGGCCCGCCAGGGCGGCGTTCTGGACCGGTGAGTCGCCCGCGAACAGGGTGAGGTTGCGTTTGCCCGCCGGGGTGCTCTGCCAGCGGTCGCCGTGCAGCAGGAAGTTCAGGATGCCGCCGGAGCGGTACTGCAGCTTGGCGAGGTCGCCGTCGCGACCCAGGCCCAGGGCGAAGGCGGTGTCGGTGACCAGTCGGATCGGGGTGTACTCCTCGAAGTAGTTCACCGGCTGCCAACCGGGATTCATGCTGTGCGCGAACTGGCGGATGTCGGTGGGCTCGTGGTCCTGGTCGGTGGCGGGGCCGTGGCCGAGGACGGGACCGTCGATGCTCGACGGGGGGACCTGGTCGTAGTTGCGCCAGCCGCAGAGCTGATCGTGGGAGGCGGGGGTGTAGTTCTGGCCGTAGCCGACTCGCAGCGGGATCACGAACAGGGTCGGGCCCAGGATCGGCACCGAGGCCAGGCCGTTGGGGATCGGGTAGGTCTTGCCCTCGACCGGGCAGTCGTAGAACCCGAGTCCGGCCTGCATCACGTATTCGGCGGAGTTCTGGTCGAAGTACATGCCCAGCAGCGCGTTGTTGGTGATCCGGTAGTCGGTCGGCAGATTGGCTCCGGTGAAGAAGTCCAGATAATCCTTGTCGTACATGGCGCGCATCCACGGTTCGGTGCGCAGGTCGCGCGGCACCAGGTTCTTCAGATCGCTTTCCGCGTCCGGGTTCTGGTCGGCGGCCATGGCGGCGAGGTTGTAGGTGTGCAGGATCTCCGAGGCGGAGATGACCGGCAGCTGGGCGACGCTGAGCCCGTTGTGGGCGAGATAGTCGACGGCGTTCTTGACCGCGCCGCCGACGGTCGACATCAACTGGTCGAGGAGCCCGGTGCCGGAGAACCCGGCGGGGTCGGTCATGGCCAGCCCGTCTTCGGGGATGATGCCGCCGCCGCAGAGATTGAATCCGGCGTAGTCGGCCGCGGCGGGATCACCGGCGAAGTTCCACGCCATCATCGGCCCGGTCAGGAAGGCGCCCAAGGAGTGCCCGCCGCAGAAACTCTTGGTGCGCTGAGCGGGATCGGGCAGCACGTGTTCGATGACCGAGCGCCAGTCGTCGAGGGTCAGCGCGAGTCCGTAGTCGCCGAGGAAGGCCAGATCCTGGGGCGTTTGATAGTGGTAGGTCTGCCCGTTGATCGACGCGCCGCGGAAGTAGTAGTCGGCGGCGACGTGATAGTCCCCGGCCTGTTGTGCCGCCTCCCAGCCGGTGCGGTCTTCCATACAGCTCGAACGTCGTTGCAGTGAAATGTATTCGACGTGTTTGCCCATCGCAGCGGCCTTGCGCACCACCTGCGGGGCCTGGATGTCGAGATTGCCGGGGCCGGAGAAGGTTCCGGGCTGCACGGTCAGGACCGCGTCGGCGGCGGTGGTGTCGGCGGGTCCGGTCTTGCTGCGGTAGCGGACGTAGCCGATCCAGTCGCAGGCTTCCGGATGCGCCGTCGTCGAGTACGGGCTCGGATAGTGCAGTCGCACATAGGTTGCCTCGACATCGTCGCCGAGGCCCGGGTCGCCGGTGATCGGGGTGACGATCTCCCGGTCGGGGACCGGCAGCGGCGCGGTGTCGGCGTGTGCCGCGATCGGGGCGGCGGCGAAACCCAGTGCGGCGCACAGGATCAGGGGTGTCAGGCGGATCATCCGAGGCTCCTCGTGAAACGGGCGAGGGTCTCGCCGCTGTAGTCGGGGTTGCCGTCGTTCTGCACGGCCGCGGCACCGATGGTGTCGATGTGGTTGTAGCCGGGCAGGGTGACGACCTGCGCCGTGGCGGGGACCGGGAAGAGGGTGCCGACGCCGAACTGCACGACGCTGTCGGCGGCCCAGGCGACATAGTTCGGCTTGCTGCGATTCGCGCCGTGGTATTTCAGCCCGGCCATCTCGCCGCTGCGGGCGCCGCCGTATCCGGCTCCGAGGTCGATGACGACGCGCAGCGGGAAGTAGGTCTCCCAGTACGCGCCGGGCTGTCCGGTCGCCAATTGCCGTGCGGTGTCACGGATGTCGGCCACCTCGTGGCCGGGCGAGGTGAACGGCACGCCGGTGACGTCGTTGTAGTTGCGCCAGGTATAGAGGACGGTCGGGTCGGTCGGCGCGACCCGCTGTTGCGGGCCCGCGCTCATGCGCAGGTAGTTGCCGAGCAGGGGGAGCTGCGCGACTTCGCCGGGGGTGGGAAAGGTCTTCTCCTGCACGGGGCCACCGCTCAACGCACCCACACCCTGTTGGAAGAGTGCGAAGTTCGTGGAGTTGTTGTCGATGAGCACACCCAGCAGCGCGGTGTTGGTGAAGCGGAAGTCGCGGATGCCGCCGCCCGCCGCGCCTTTGGTGGCGAAGTCGGCATAGGAGGGTGCGAACAGAAAGTTCAGCGTCGCGTCGATGTCCGGGTCATGGGGGAGGTGGGCCAGCAGTTGGCTCTCGCCGTCGGGATCGAGGTGGGCGGCCAGGCCCGCCAGCCGCATGATCATCAGCGCTTTGGTACCCAGCACGGGCATGTTGCCCATGACGCGAGGCATGACGTCTGCGCGGAATCCGGCCTGCACCACCGAATCCGTCGGTCCGACAATGGCATCGGTGAGATCGTGCAGCAGCGGGGTGTTCTGGATCGCCACCGGATCCGAGTTGATCATCGAGTCCTGCGAGGCGAACGCCGCGCACTGATCCGCGCCGGAGTGGCCGTCGAAGTCCCAGTCGGCGAAGAAGCCGGTCACCAAGCCGCCCAACGAGATTCCGGTGCACACGTACTTGCGTTGCCGCTGTGCGAGTTCGGGCACCTCGGCGGCCATCACCTCGTACTGGTCGCGGACGATCCGTTCGAGGCCCATCTGATCCAGCACCGGCAGGTCCGCCGAGTTCTTGAAACCGGGGAAACGCGCGCCGTCGATCGGTGCGCCATTGAAGTAGTAGTCGACCGCGTCGAGGTAGTTGCCGGTGCGGGCCGCGTAATCGAAGCCGATGTTCTCGTCCAGGCACGAGCTGCGCCGGGCCAGCGCCCAGAACTCGAGATGCTGTCCCATCGCCCGCGCCGAGTGCACGGTGTTGAAGGCGACGCTGTCGGAGTTCGCGGTGCCGCCGAACATGCCCTGCTGCTGCACGATGATGTGGTCGGCGTCCGCGGCCGTGGCCGGGCCGTCGACCGAGCGGTAGCGCACGTAACCGACGCGATCGCAGGCCGCCGGATGCGCGGGAGCGGACGCGGGCAGCGGCAGCGCGAAGCTGACATACGAGATCGCGACGCCGTCGCGGGTCGACAGCGGCTGTTCCTGTCTGTCCCCGGCCGCGCTGATCGGCTCGGAATCGGCTGTCGCGGTGCCGATGTGGATGGTGAAGGTGGCGAGCATCAGCGAGGCCACCCAGGCGCCGGACCCACACCGCCGGAGCGCCGATCGAACCACGTTGTTCATGCGACGAAGTCTTCATTTTGGGAGACCGAGCGGTCTACCCAAGTTTTGACAGAAATCGGTGTGCCCGGTTTGGGCATCTGCAAGAACGGCCTGGCAGCGGCTCAGAAGCGGAGACGGGCGACGACCGCGCGGTGATCGGTGTCGGGAATGTAGTGGGAGTGGATGGCGGTGGCGCTGCCCTCGGCGAGCAGCACACGGTCGATGCCGATGATCGGCCCCCACGAGCGGTCGGTCGGCCAGGTGGGCAGCGCGCCGACGCCGAGCAGTTCGGCGGAGTCGGCGTAGCGGCCGGTGGTGAGGGCGCGGAAGGCGGCATGGTCGTAGGTGGAGTTGAAGTCGCCACCGACGACCACCTTGCCTGTCTCCTCGCCCAGCAGTTCGCGGATGCGGGTCAGTTCGTGCGACCACACGCCGGCGTTCGACAGCGGCGGGATCGGGTGGAACGCGAACACCGTGATCGATCCCAGGGTCGGGTGAATCATGGTGGCGCGCAGGTTGTTCAGCCAGAATCCCTCGAACTTGACGCCGTCCGTGAGCGGGTACCGGCTGAAGATGCCGGTGCCCTGGCCGCCGCCGGAGGGTGCGGTGTAGCGGTGCGGCAGCAGGTCCGCGAGTCCGGCTGTGTCGAGCCGCTCGAGCAGTCCCGGCGTGAGTTCCTCGATGGTCAGCACTTCCGCCGAGTTCTCCCGCGCGGCCGCCACCAAAGCTTCCGCATTCCCGCGCCCCAGCTCCAAATTCGACTGCATCACAACGAGATCCGTGCCTGCCGGAGCCTTTCCGTCCGGCCACAGCATGGGCAGCTGCGACCACAACGCCGCCGCCGACACCACGACCGCCAGCCCCGCACTCACCCACTGCCGCGCCAGTCCCAGCACCACGATCGCGCCCAACGCGCCCACCATCAAATACGACGCGAACGACGCCGCCAGCACGGCGGGCTCCCACACCAACGTGTTGTAGTGCAGCCCAACCCCGATCGCCCCGGCCACCAGCCACAGCCACCCCGTCAGCGCGCCCAGCACCCGCCACCAACGGCGACCACGCCGTACCGGTTCGATGACCGGTAGGTCCTGCGTGAGTCCATGCACCATCGTGTGATTCCCTCCCACCCCTCGACTGCCACCGACCCTACAGGTCGGACAATCTGCGCATTTCGGGCATCGATGGAGGGTTGCGAGAAGCTCGTCGTGACACAACCGGTGCCGACTTCATAGCAATCGCACAGGCAATTCGGGAGTGCTGCTCGGGTTCGGGCCGTTGACTCGGTAGTGCTGGTTGGCAGCACCCCGT
The DNA here is from genome assembly GCF_054782115.1 of Nocardia heshunensis. Taxonomy (NCBI): domain Bacteria; kingdom Bacillati; phylum Actinomycetota; class Actinomycetes; order Mycobacteriales; family Nocardiaceae; genus Nocardia; species Nocardia heshunensis. The sequence goes on from NZ_BAAGTC010000002.1 coordinate 691,532, forward strand.
GAGGGCGAGACCCAGGAGGTCGGCCATTGCATACCGAAGCCATCGATATCGGCGCAGTCGAGCCGGACGTGGACACCGAAGTTCGGTTGGGGCAGGTGGCGGGATCGGCCGTGAGCCTGCCGGGTAAGCGCCGGATCAATGCCGACGCCGTGGCCACCTTCACCGATCACGAGGTGGGCCGCAGCGCCTTCGTCGTCGCCGACGGCATCGGTGATCATCTGGCGGCCGCGCGCGCGGCGCGGCTGGTGGCGCGGGTCGCGGCCCAGGTGGCCGTCCGGGAGGGCGCGCACGCGGGAATCCTTGCGGCGCAACAGGAGTTGCTGCGTGAGCTGCCCGAGAAGAGCGCAGACAGCGTGCTGGTGGTCGCGGTCCTCCCCTCCGGCGGCAACCTCGACGCCCCCTGCGATATCGCCTGGGTCGGCGACTGCCGCGCCTACCGCTTCAACGGCCGCGTCCTGCACCGCGTCACCACCGATCACACTGTCGCCGAATACTTCCGGGCCCGCGGCCACGACCCGCTCCCCGGATTGGCGCACCTGGTCACGTCTTCCGCCCGCACCGCCCGCCCCGAGGACATCGGCCGCGCCACCACCGGCTCCAGCACCGGCCGCCTGCTGCTGTGCACGGATGGCGTCGGCAAGCGCCTCAACATGCCGACCATCAAATCGATGCTCTCCGAAGGCGCCTCGCCCAAGACGACGGCGGAAGCCCTGGTGCAGGCCGCCCTGGCCACCGGCGGCACCGACAACACCACCGCCCTCGTCGTAGACGCCCACCGCCTGTCCTGACACCAAGACCACCAAAACCCGCTCTGACCACACGATTAGGCGCCTCACCCGCCGTGTGTGTAATGTTGTGTTCACCGACGCGGGGTGGAGCAGCTCGGTAGCTCGCTGGGCTCATAACCCAGAGGTCGCAGGTTCAAATCCTGTCCCCGCTACAAACGCCCCGGGGCGAAGATCGAAAGATCTTCGCCCCGGGGCTTTTTCATAGTCTGCGCTGGCCCCACCGGTGGCGGCATGCGTTGGTGACGCTACCTCGACGTAGCCCGAGATGGTGGTCTCGGTGATGATCAGGAAGAACAGGCTGAGACCACAGGGCCAGCCCTTCCCATGAAAATACGGGGACCAGCGACGGCAGTACCGACCGTGGATTTGGAGTTTGCGTTATGAGTCTGCCGTTCGAGGTGGATGGTGAGACCGTATGGGATCCGGCGTTGCGAACCGGGATCGTCTTCATCGGGACAGCAGATGCACTTGGGGACATGTTTCGGGGGTATATCGACCATGATGACCATCGGCATGCAACTGGGTTGAGGTCTCGTCCGGACGGTACTTGCGCGATCGACCCGCCGGAATTTCTGCAGTTCGTCGACCGAGTTCGGGATGCTCTTGCTCGTACCGGCAGTTTGAGCCATCGAATTTTGATAGAAGGCTGGCTTACGTGTGCTCTGGCCTTGCTCGACAAGATGGGTACCGCGTTCGAACCGAGAAATATGCGGGAAGAGCGTCTTGCCGAGATGATCGAAGAGGTCCGGCAGGGAATGCCGCAGTAATCGCGGCCGAGGTCGAGGACTGGACAGTCCTCGACCTCAGCCGGTTTGGGGTTCGGTTACATGGTGGGTAGTTGGGTGCCCTGGACCAGTTCTATGTCGAGTTCGATTTTTACCGTGGTGCCTACCGCGGCTATTCCGGCTCGGACCATCGCGTTGTAGTCGATGGCGAAATCTTCGCGGTGGAGGAGGGTTTCGGCGTGGAAGGCGGCTCGGGTGCCGCCCCAGGGGTCGGGGCCGTGGCCGCCGTAGGTGACGGTGAGGTCGATGGGGCGGGTGCGGCCGTGTAGGGAGAGTTCGCCGGGCATGAGCCAGGTTTCGGGGGTGGTGCGGTGGAAGCCGGTGCCGGTGAAGGTGATCAGGGGGTGGTGGTCGACGTCGAGGAAGTCGGCGGAGCGTAGGTGGTCGTCGCGCATGCCGATGCCGGTGTCGACGGTGGCCGCCTTGATTTCGGCGAATCCCGTTGAGTGCTCGAAGATTTCGTCGATGTCGAGGCGGCCGCCGACCTCCGCGAAGCGGGCCTTGATGCTGGCGATGCCCAGGTGCCGGGCGGTGGCCTGCACGGTGGAGTGCATCGGGTCGATGGTCCACGGGCCGGGTGGTGGCGTCGAGACCGCCTCCGCCTCGCGGTCGAGTCGGACGGTGCCGAGCGTGGTCGAGCCCGCGGCGGGGACGCGCACCGCGCGGGCCACGGGCTGGTGGCCGGGTGCGGTCACCACCGCCGTGTGCATGCCCGCGGGCAGCGGCTCGGTGATCGCGGTCCCCTGCTCGCCCGCGGTGGCGCGGGCGAGCTGATGGCCTTGCAGATCGGTGACCGTCAGGACGGCTCCCGGGATCGGCCAGCCTTCGGCACTACGAATGTCCGCGGTGAGCCCGCTCATGGCCGGTCCGTGGACTGCGGGACCTCGACTCCTTCGAGGTCGTACCCGAGTTCGACGCTGTGGTCGACCTTTCCGCCGTTGACGGTGACCGCGCTGGCCACCGGCGGATAGCCGCGGGCCACCACCGTGTACCCGCCCTCGACGAGGTCGGTCAGTTCGTAGCGGCCGTGCTCGTCGGTGCGGGTGGTGCCGATCGGGGTTCCGGCCGCGTCGAGCACGGTGACCAGGGCGTTCGGGACGGCCTGCCCGTCGGCGACGACGGTGCCGGTGAGCACGGCAGTGGCGGTCAGTTCCAGGTCGTAGCGCAGCGATCCGGTGTCCGGCACCACCAGGGTGGTGGCGAAGGGCCGCAGCCGCTCGGCCGCCGCGACGAGGGTGTAGGTGCCCGCACCGACGCCGTGGCAGACATAGCCGCCGTCGGTTCCGGTGACGGCCGCGCCCACCACCTCGCCGCGCAGGTCGGTCAGTGTGATGGTGACGCCCGCGAGAGGTTCACCGCGACCGAAAGCGCGCACGGTGCCGGATAATTCGCCCGATCCCTCCAGTGTGAGGTCGAGCTGCTGCGCGTGGCCGTCGACCGTCACGTTCACCGCCGCGGGCATGTGCCCGCTCGCCGACGCGATCAGCACGTACTTCCCGGCCGCGGGCAGTCCGATGCGGTAGTCGCCGCCGTCGTCGCCCAGTGCGCGCGAAACCTGGTGTCCGCGTTGATCGATGAGTGTCAGTGCCGCGCCGGGCACCGGCTGTCCGTCCTCGCGCAGGATCCGGCCGCCGATCGAGAGCTCGCCGAGCGCTCCGCCCGATGCCGCGGTCATTGTCGCTGCCGAGAGGGAAGCTGGTTGTGCACCGAGGACATTGGCAACTCCGTTCCGTTCGACGTGACCGTTGGCCTGCGCCGCGACTGCTCCGGCCAGGACCGGGACGGGCTGCGAGATCGCCTCGGCCGCACCTTCCCACACCTGTTCCGCACCCCAGGTGGCGTCGTCGGCGGGGGCCTGCTGCACCGGGGCCTGCTCGGGCGCGGCCTGCGGGGCCGCCATGTCCTGCAGCGGAATCTCCTTCATGAACAGCAGCACCACGAACGCCAGCAGCGCCACGCCCGCCGCCGCCCAGAACACGGCCTGCATGGAGCCGGTGAACCCGATCAGGATGGGGTCGCGGACCTCCGCCGGAAGTGCCGCGATCCCCGCGGTATTGGACTGCAGGGTGTCGAGTTTGCCGGTGGTGAAGCCGGGCGGCAGGTGCCCGCCGAACGCGTCGGTGATCTTGTGCGGCAACAGGTTGAACAGGATGGTCAGGAAGACCGCGACACCCAGGGTGCCGCCGACCTGTCGAAAGAAGGTCGCGGCCGCGGTCGAGACGCCCATATCCGAACGGGGACCGGCATTCTGGACGGCAATGATCAGCGTCTGCATGCAGCCGCCCAGGCCCAGGCCGATGATGCCCGCGTAGACCAGTGGCTGCCACAGCGCGGTGTTGTAGTGCACGGTCGCGTACAGCGCGGCGCCGCAGGCGATGATGAAGGTGCCGAGCACGGGGAGGATCTTGTATCGCCCGGTCCGCTTGGTCACCTGCCCCGAGATCAGCGATCCGGTCATGATGCCCGCCACCAGCGGCAGCATCAGCAGACCCGCCTTGGTGGGCGAGAAGCCGCGTACCACCTGCATGTACAGCGGCACCATCGAGATGGCCCCGAACATGGCGATGCCGACGATGAATCCGCCCACGATGCACACCGTGAAGGTGGAATTCTTGAACAGCCGCAAGGGAATCAGCGCGGCGTCCTTCATCAGGTATTCGATGCCGATGAACAGCGCCAGCCCGACCAGGCCGATGACGTAGCAGAGGATCGCACGTCCCGAGCCCCAGCCCCAGCCGCGCCCCTGCTCGGCGACGATGAGCAGCGGCACCACGCAAATGGCCAGCGCGACAGCGCCGCCCCAGTCGACGCGGACCTGCTGCCGCTGATGCGGCAGATTGAGCACGCGGGCCACGACGGCCAGCGCGACGATGCCGATGGGCACGTTCACCAGGAACACCCAGCGCCAGCCCTCGATGCCGCCGAGGTGGTCGAAGCCCGAAAGCCAGCCGCCCAGTACGGGTCCCAGTACGGTGGCGATGCCGAAGACCATCATGAAATAGCCCTGGTATCGCGAGCGTTCCCGGGGCGGCACGATATCCCCGATGATGGTCATGGCCAGCGACATCAGACCGCCCGCGCCGAGCCCCTGGAAGGCGCGGAACCCGGCCAGCTCGTACATCGAGGTGGCGAAGGTGCATGCCGCCGAGCCGATGACGAACAGCGCGATCGCGGTGAGGTAGAAGTATTTCCGCCCGTAGATGTCGGCGAGCTTGCCGTAGAGCGGGGTACTGATGGTGGCGGTGATCAGGTAGGCGGTGGTGGCCCACGCCTGCTGATCGAAACCGTGCAGGCTGTTGGCGATGCGCACGATCGCGACGCTGACGATGTTCTGGTCGAGCGCGGCGAGGAACATGCCGAGCAGCAGGCCGGACAGGATGGTGAGGATCTGTCGGTGGGACAGCCTCGCCGGCGCTTCGCCTGCCGAGCCCGGTGGCGCCTCGATGGTCGCAGAAGTCATGTCTGGAAGCCTTATTTCGTATCGGTTGCTGCGGTTGATTTCTCGATGTCGCGGGCCAGGCGTTCCAGCAACCGGGTCAGCGTCTCGCGATCGGCCGGCGACCAATCGTCGAGCAGCTGGGCCAGCCACAGATTGCGTAGCCTGCGGTTCTCCGTGAAGATCCGCTCACCTTCCGGGGTCGCGCGCAGCACGCACGCGCGTCCGTCGATGGGATCGGCCCCACGCTCAACGAGCCCGTGCCCCACCAGATTGCGGGTCTGTCGACTGATGGTCGAAATCTCGGCGTGCAGTGTTTCCGCGAGTTTCCCGGTGCGCTGTGGACCGTCGTGAACGAGGCAGAACAGCATCGCGTACGCCAGCTGTTCCAGACCTTCCGGTCCGTGCTTGACGACGCGATGCTTCGCCCGCCCGACCGCCCGGAGCAGTCGGACCAGCCCGGTGCCGACCAGATCGGCATCCTCGAGTTCGGTTGTGGCACTGGGATCACGGGCTGCGGCCGCCATGATCAATTCCTTTACGAACCGTTTAATTAGCACATACAACTACTTGCTGGTGCCAACTATACATACGCTCCAGGACGGTTGCCACAGCCCCTGTTTCAGCGGTCGGCGAGCCAGTCGGGATGGTGGTGGCGGGCCCAGGATCGGTGGACGTAGCCGGTTCGCATGCCGCGGCGGGCTTCGGGATCTTGGAACGCTTTTCGGATGTGGCCGATCAGGACTACTGCTATGGCCCAGGCCAGGACGTCGTGGACGAAGATGGCGCTGGTTCGGGAGATGGCGGGGAGTAGGTGGAGGAACCACATCAGGAGGCCGGTGCACAGCATGACGAGGACGGTTCCGGCGATCCAGCCTGCGTAGAGCTGTTGTCCGACATTGAATTTGCCACTAGAGCGGTTGAGGCTGCGGAGGTCGGCTCGGAAGGCGGGGGAGCACAAGCCCAGCAGGACGGGCACCGGCAGGAAGATGCCCGACCATTCGTGGACGGTTGCCACGATGTCTCGTTGGCCCACGAGTTGAGCCAGTGGCCCGATATAGAGGAAGGCGGCGGTGGTCGCGCACAGGAGTATCAGGGTTGCGGTGGTGCGGTGGATCAGGCGCTCGGCTTTGGTGAATCGCCGCACGCGCTCGTCAATGCCGGTCATCGAGCCAGCCGTCCACGTCGTAGCCGCGTTCCTCCCAGTAGCCGGGGACGACCCGGCTGGTGACCGATATGCCCGATAGCCATTTGGCTGATTTGTAGAAGTACATCGGTGCGACGTAGAGGCGAGCCGGGCCGCCGTGCTCGTGGGTGATCGGGGCGTCCTGCATGCGAAGGGCCACCAGGACGTCGGCGCGGCGGGCCTGGTCGAGGGTGAGACTCTCGGTGTAAGCACCGTCGAAACAGTTGAACTGCAAGGCTTTACCGTCTGCGCCGACCCCCGCGTCGTCGAGCAGGTCGGATAGTTTCACGCCGTCGAAGGGCACCTTCTCGACGCGCCAGCCGTCGGTGCATTGCACATCGTGGACGACCCGGGTCTGTGGGAAGGCGCGTAGGTCGGCGAGGGTATATGTCCGCGTTCGGTTCACCAGGCCATCGATGGTCAGCGTGTAGTCGGTCTCGCCCTTGCGCGGAACCGAGCGGACGACGCTGTAGTAGCGGAAGCCGCCCGGGTTCGGAAACAGGCCGGTGAGACCGGTTGGATCTTTCTGGGAAGCCTTGGCCAGCAGGCCTTCCCAGCCGGACTGCACGTACGGCGCGGTGATCAGCCCCGCGGCGCCGACGCCGAGCATGCCCAACAGAGTTCGCCGTGCGAGCGGTGCGCCGTTCGGACGGTTGTCGGATTCCGCCATTGCTCAGTTCCTTTCGTCATCCGGGATATGAGTTCGGGCCCGCCTTCGGTGTGAGGGCGGGCCCGGGTCGGTCAGGGTGCGACGCAGTGGAAGCTGGCCGGGGAGTTCGGGTCGCCGTCGCCGTTGTAGCGGGAGACGAACGGCAGTCGGCAGATGTCGCGGGAGACCGTCTGACCGGTGGCGGTGGTCAGGTCGGCTCGTAGCACATCCGGCGCCTGGCCGTGTTCGACCCACGCGGTCAGGGCGGTCATGTCGTTGCTGCCGGTGAGTGCGCAGTGCGCGACGCCCGGTGCCAGGAAGACGCGGTAGAAGTCGTCCACCTTGGCGGAGCCGCCCAGCTGCGCGTCCACGCGGTTGCGGTAGTCGACGGTGCCCGCGGTGGGGATGAGCTGGTCGGCGTCGCCCTGCCAGGTGATGAGCTTGCCGCCCGCGTCGCGGAACGCCGACAGGTTCGGGTCGGCGGTGCCGATGCTCGCGTCGAACTCGGAGCGGGCCTGCTGGAAGATCTGATCGAACTGCGCGTAGGTCATGTTCGCGGTGTCGAAGGCGGGCTGTTTCTCGACGAAGTTGGCGACCCACTGGGCGGGCACGGGGAACGGCGCGCCCACGGTGACGCCGTCGGGTCCGGTGGTGCTGGCCGTCAGGTTGCTGAAGTCGGCGCCGATCGGCAGGCCGTACCAGAGCCGCTGGCCGTTGCCGTCGCGCGGCCCGTCCCAGATCTTGCGGACCACTTCGGCATCGGCCTCGCTGATCGTGTATTCCTTGCCGTCGCAGGCGACCTTGGTGCCGATCAGGCTGCGCGGGTCGAAGTTGCAGCGGCTCGGGTCACTGATCAGACCGTCGGCAACGCCGTCCTGCGGGTCGCAGGCCTTGACCGCGGCCTGGTTGAAGGCACTGAACTCGCACCCGGTCGGGTAGGTGTGCGCCTCCTTCATCACCACCTGCGGCCACAGCGTGGCGACCTCGAACTGATTCCAATTGATCGCCGGGGCATCGGCATTGATGCCGTTGAAGTCGGTCGGGTACTTCTGGGCTTCCATGTAGCCCTGCCGTCCGCCGGTGGAGCAGCCGTTCCAATAGGCGTACGCGGCGGCATGCCCGTAGACGTCGTTGACGACCTGCTTGCCGACGACGGCCAGCTCGTGCACCGAGCGGGACGAGAAGTTCTCCAGCAGCGCGGTATTGATCCGGCCGCTCGAGTCCAGCGCCCAACTGCTGTTCAGGCCACTGGTATCCACGCCCGCGTCGGTGGTTCCCACCGCGTAGCCCTGCTTGACGGCCGCGGCCACACCGCCGATGTTCCCGCCGGCGTAGGCCGCGCCGCCGACCGCCTGGAAGCGGCCGTTCCAGCCGGACTCCGGCAGCCAAACCTGCACCTTGGCATGGTCGTTCGCGCCAGGGTGGCTCAGCGTGACCGTCACTTCGCAGTGCGCGGGGACATCGGGGACGGGGTAGCCGCCCAGCGGTGGGGTGCCGGGAACCTGGAAGGTCGCTGCGGGAACGGCGGTCGCGGTCAGGGATTCGACGGTGGCTCCGGCCGGTGCCGGAATCTGGAAGGTGTTGCAGTTGAACGCATTCGCCGAGGTGGTAGCGGAATTATCCGACCGGTCCACCAGTGCGTAGATTGCGGCGGCCCCGGCCACCGTCACACCGACGGTTGCGAGTGCCAATACTCGTCGTTTCACGATCTCTCCTAGGTTGGGATGGCCCGGGCTTCAGGCCAGGCTGGTGGTGAAGAAGTCGGCGAGCTGCCGCACCGCCGGGTCGACGTATTGCGCCCGGTCGTAGAGGTCGACGTGACTCGCGCCCTCGATCCAGTGGATCCGCTTGGGCCCCACTGCTTTCTGGAAGGCTTCGAGGCCCATCCAGGCGGTGATGGCGCGGGTGCCCAGGATCATGAGCAGCGGACGCTGCCCGATCAACGGCACCGCCGCGAAGGCATCGAACGTCGCGAGCTTGTCGATGCTGGTCCAGTCGAGGGCCTTCGCGGACCGAGGGTGTTGTCCGCGCGGGGTGCAGTAGTACTCGAAGCCTTCCGCGCCGTACTCGCCGCCGAGTTCGCGTGCCTGCTCGATGGTTTCGGGGAAGAGACGCAGGACGTCCGGCTTCTCTCCGGCCGCCGCGACCGTGCGGGCATGTGCCGCCGCGTCGAGCATGCCTTGGAAGACCCCGGGATCCTGTGCGCCGTCAGCGCCCAGGCGGAACAGCCGCGCCACATCCACACCGCTGACGGTCGCGACCGCTCGCACCCGATGGTCACTGCCGGTGGCCGCCAGTGCATAGCCGCCGGACGCGCAGATGCCCAGTACTCCGATGCGTTCGGCATCGACCTCGGGCCGGGTGGTCAGGTAGGACACGGCGGCCTTGAGATCCTCGACGCGTTGCGCCGGGTCTTCCAGCCCCCGGGGTTCTCCGCCGCTCTCACCTTGGAACGCGGCATCGAAAGTCAGTGTGACAAAGCCATTTTCAGCGAGCTTCGAGGCGTAGAGCCCGGCGGCCTGCTCCTTCACACCGCTGGCCGGGTGGCCGACGACGATCGCGGGGAGTCGGCGGTCCGCGGACCGTTCGGGGAGGTAGAGATGTCCGGCGAGGGCGATACCGGCACTCTCGAAACTGATGTCGATCTTGTGCATGAGATTCTCCGTTCGCTCGTTCGAGCTAGGAACGCCGCAGCAGGTCGGCGGCGCGTTCGGCGATGGCGTAGACCGTGGCGTTGGTGTTGGCGGAGGGGATGGAGGGAATGACCGAGGCGTCGGCGATACGTAGGCCGGTCAAACCGTGCACTCGCAGTTCGGAATTCACGACGGACGACTCGTCCTCGCCCAGGGCGCAGGTGCCGACCGGGTGGCAGTAGGAGCCGAAATTCCGGCGGGCGTAGTCGCCGAGGACCGCTTCGTCGGTGACGTCGAGGCCGGGGGCGACCTCGGTAATGCCCCATCCGGCGAGGGCAGACGAAGCCGCGATCTCGCGGGCGGCTTCGATACCGGCCACCGCGGCCTCGACATCCGCTGCGGCCGTGAAGTATCCGGGGTCGAGGAGCGGAGGTGTGGCGGGGTCGGCCGACGTGATCCGCAGGGAGCCCCGGCTCAGCGGCAGCATCGGCGAGACGCCGATGGTGAAGCCGTTCGGCACCGCCGCAACGGGATTGGGCAGCGGGATGTCGATGAAGATGATCTGCACATCCGGTCCCGCCAGGTCCGGGTCGCTGCGCAGCAGGCCGATGATCTCGCCGTGATTGGCCCGGGGCGTGGGTACCAGCCGCCGGGAGCTGTGCACCAGATTGACCCGGGGATGATCGTGCAGATTTCGGCCCACTCCCGGCAGCGGGTGCACCACTTCGACATTTGCGTCCCGCAGCACCGACTCCGGCCCGATGCCCGAGCACAACAGCAGCTGTGCGCTGCCGATGGTTCCGGCAGTCAGCACCACGTCGGAAGTGGCGGTGGCACAGTGGAGTTCACCGGCCACCCGGTATTCGACACCGGTGCAGTGCTGACCTTCGATGAGCAGCCGGTGCGCGAGCGCGGCGGTGACGACGGTGAGGTTCGGCCGATTCAGCGCAGGTGCGAGATAGGCATCTGCAGCGCTCTGCCGTTGTCCGGCAATGATATTGAGGTCGACGGGAGCGAACCCGTCTTCGAGTCCGCCGCTGATGTCGGTGGCGCGCGGGAATCCGACCTCGATCGCCCCGGCCAGGCAGGCGCGCAGGATCTCATTGGGCTCGGTGGCGGGGCCGACGGTCAACGGCCCGGCGCTGCCGCGGCCGGGCGCACCGCTCACGGCGGTCTCGCTGCGCTGGAAGTACGGCAGCAGCTCGTCGTAGGTCCAGCCCCTGGCGCCGTGGACATTCCAGCCGTCGTAGGAGCTGTGGTGCCCGCGAGCGAACACCATCGCATTGATGGCCGAGGACCCGCCCAACCCCTTGCCGCGTGGCAGCGGCACCGGTGCGCCCGAAAACCGCTGCGGCACGGTGCGATCGCCCCAGGCGGCGGGGGAGTTGGCGAGCGTCGGCCAGGACGGCGGATGCGAGACCGCAGTGGGCAGCGCCGCATCCCCGGCCTCCAGGAGCAACACCCGGACGTTCTCGTCCTCGGTGAGCCGGGCGGCGAGCACGCAGCCCGCGCTGCCGCCCCCGACGATGACGAAGTCGTAGGCATCGGATGAAGGCTTGTGATTCATGAACACAACCCTGGCGGCGGGCCGGTGGCCCCGGCATCCGTCAGTCGACGCTGATCGCGACGTAGGTCATCGAAGCCTGCGGGTTACGTACGTCGCCGCCACCGTCACCTGACGGATGTGGCATCCGGTCCCCGGCGACGACAGTGGAGTCACACCACCCCATCCACCTGTAAGAAGGACGAAATCCCATGGTCGACAATGGATATGGCCGCAAGCGCCGCGCCACCCGGGCCGCCGCCGCGATCGTGGCCGGTGTCGCGGGCCTGAGCCTCGCCGTCGCCTGCTCCGCGAATACCGTCACCCACGCCGGTCCCGACGAGGACGCCCCGCGCCCGACCATCGTGCTCGAGCACGGCGCCTTCGCCGACGGGTCCAGCTGGAACGATGTGATCGCGAAGCTGAGCAAGGACCGGTATCCGGTAGTGGCGGCGGCCAACCCGCTGCGCGGTCCCACGAGTGACGCCGCCGCGCTGCGCAGCGTGATCAGCCACATCGACGGGCCCGTCATCCTGGTCGGCCACTCCTACGGCGGCTCGGTCATCAGCGCGGCCGCGGCCGGAAACGACAAGGTCAAGGGCCTCGTCTATGTGGCCGCGTTCCTGCCCGCGCCCGGTGAGACCGCCCTCGAACTGACCAATAAGTTCCCCGGCTCCACACTGCCCGGCACCTTGAATCCGGTGCCGTTCACCAACACCGACGGCAGCGCCGGCACCGACCTCTACATCCAGCAGGACAAGTTCCCCGCGCAGTTCGCGGCCGATGTCCCTGCGGATCGCGCCGCCCTGGCCGCCGCTTCGCAGCGGCCGATCGCGCAGTCCGCGCTCGAGGAGAAGGCCACGGTCGCGGCCTGGAACGAGAAGCCCAGCTGGGACATCGTCACCACCAAGGACCTGAACATTCCGGTCGAGGCCCAGCGGTTCATGGCTCAGCGCGCCCACGCTCAGGTCACCGAGGTCGACGCCTCGCATTCGGTCGCGGTCTCGCATCCGGAGGTGGTCGCCAAGGTGATCGAGCAGGCCGCCGCGGCCGCACACTGACCCGAAACCCTCACCGCCACAGGAGAAAACAATCATGGATATGAAACTGGAAGTTGTCGTGCTGCCCGTCGCGGATGTCGATCGGGCGAAGGCGTTCTACGCCGACCGGCTCGGATTCCGCCTCGACGCCGACTTCACCGTGGACGACGGCTACCGCGTGATCCAGGTGACCCCGCCCGGTTCCGCGTGCTCGCTCATCTTCGGTACCGGCGTCACCGCCGCCGCGCCCGGGTCGCTGGACGGCCTGCATCTCATCGTCACCGACATCGAGCAGGCCGTCGCCGAGCTCACCGAACGCGGTGTGGCCGTGGAGGGTCCGTTCCGGGACGCTACCGGCGTCTTTCATCACGCCGGAACCACCGAACGCGTCGCGGGGGTCCATCCGGAGCGGCGCAGCTATGGTTCCTTCGCCGCGTTCCATGATCCGGACGGCAACGGCTGGTACCTGCAGGAAATCACTCAGCGCGCACCCGGCCGCTGACCACACCGCACCGAAAGCAACCCCCATGTCTGACGCGAACATCCAGACCTACGACGTGATCGTCCTCGGGGCCGGGCCGGTCGGCGAGAACGTCGCCGACCGCGCCGTGGCCGCCGGGCTCAGCGCCGTCATCATCGAATCCGAACTGGTCGGCGGCGAATGCTCCTACTGGGCTTGCGAACCCAGCAAGGCACTGCTGCGTCCCGCCCTGCTCTACGGCGAGGCCGCACGCTTCCCCGGCGTCGCCAGCGCGGTGACCGGGCCGCTCGACGCCGGTGCCGTCCTGAAACACCGCGATCGCATGGTCGCCGACTGGAACGACCAGGGCCAGGTCGATTGGCTCGAATCCGCCGGCATCGCACTGATCCGCGGCCACGGACGACTCGACGGCGTCCGACAGGTCACGGTCGAAACACCCGACGGCGGGACGATCCGCCTGCAGGCCCGGCACGCGGTCGCCGTCTGCACCGGCACCCGCGCGGCGCTGCCGTCGGGGCTGGATGCGGTGCGGCCGTGGACCAGTCGTGAGGCCACCAGCGCCACCGAGGTGCCGGGTCGGCTGGCCATTCTGGGCGCGGGCGTGGTCGCGGTCGAAATGGCCACGGCCTGGCGGGCGCTCGGCTCCGAGGTGGTGCTGATCGCCCGGGAGTCGCGGCTGCTCACCCGCGTCGAGCCCTTCGCCGCCGACCTGGTCGCGGAACGACTCCGCTCAGCAGGCGTCGAATTGCACTTCGACTCCGGCATTTCGAGCGCCGAACGGGCGGGCGGACCCGATGACGGCCTGCATCTGAGCCTGCACGACGGCAGTCGCATCGTCGTCGACGAACTGCTGCTCGCGACGGGTCGCGCGCCCCGCACCGACGACATCGGGCTGGAGACAGTCGGTTTGACGTCGGGGGAGTGGCTCACCACCGACGACACCTTCACCGTGACCGCTGTCGAGGGTGAGTGGCTCTATGCCGTGGGCGATGTCAACCATCGCGCGCTGCTCACCCATCAGGGCAAGTATCAAGCGCGGATCGCGGGCGCGGTGATCGCCGCTCGGGCCTCCGGCGCGGATCTCGACACCTCCCCGTGGGGACGGCACGTCGGAACCGCCGATCTGCACGCCGTCCCACAGGTCGTGTTCGCCGATCCGGAGATCGCCGCCGTCGGCCTCACCACCGAGGACGCGGCGCGGGCGGGCCTCGCGGTGGACGTCGTCGACTACGAGATCGGCCGGGTCGCCGGTGCGCTGCAGCACGATCCCGACTATCGGGGGCAGGCACGCATCCTCATCGATCCCGCGCGCCGGGTGATCGTCGGGGCCACCTTCGCCGGTGCGGGCGTGGCCGAGCTGCTGCATTCGGCCACCGTCGCCATCACCGGCGAGATCACCGTGGACCGGCTCTGGCATGCGGTGCCCTCGTTCCCGACCATCAGCGAGGTGTGGTTGCGGCTGCTCGAGACGTATCGGGATCAGCGTCGGTGATTACGTCATCCGACGCTCGCGGCCCGCGCGCGAGGGCCCTAGCGTCGGAGCTATGACGACGACCACATTTCAGCCCGGAGGCGGGGACAACGAATGATCACCTACGACCGGCTCTATGTCGGCGGTTCGTGGATCGAACCCACCGAACCGGCGCTGCTCGAGATCCTCTCGCCGCACGATGGATCGCTCATCGGCCGTGCGGCGCAGGCACAACCCGCGGATGTCGACCGTGCGGTGGCGGCGGCGCACGCGAGCTTCGAAAGCCGGGTGTGGCGCGATACCCCGCCGGCCGAGCGAATCGCGGTGCTGCGCAAGTTCAATGAGCTGCGTGAGGAACAGGCCGAGCAGATCGCGGAGCTCATTACCGCCGAGAACGGTTCCGCCGCTTGGTTCACCAAGGCCGGACAGGCCGGTCTGACCCGGCAGGCGAATGCCTACCTCACGGCCGCCGAGCAGTTCGACTGGGAACGCACCCTCACCCCCTCGGACCCGAATACGCAGGTGCGCAGCGTCGTTCGGCGCGAGCCGGTCGGCGTGGTGGCGGCGGTGATCCCGTGGAATTCGCCGTTCTCGTCGGCGACCTCGAAGATCCTGCCTGCCCTGCTCACCGGAAATTCAGTGGTGCTGAAGGTATCTCCGGAGAACTCGTTGAGCATGGGCCTGCTGGCCGAGCTGGTTGATCGCCTCGGCCTGCCCGCCGGGGTGATCAGTGTGCTGCCCGCGGAACGCGAGACCAGCGAGCATCTGATCGCGCATCCGCTGGTCGACAAGATCGCGTTCACCGGCTCGACGGCTGCCGGTCGCCGCATCGCAGCCCTCGCGGGTGAACAGCTCAAGCGGGTGAGCCTGGAGCTGGGCGGCAAATCGGCGGCGGTCATCCTGCCCGATGTCGATCTGACCGCGGTGATCAACGGCCTGAAGTTCGGTTCGCTGCTGAACAACGGCGAATCCTGCATTGCCCAGACCAGGATTCTCGCCCCGCGCTCCCGCTACGAGGAGGTGGTCGCGGCGCTGGCGACGCTGGTCGAATCGCTGTCGGTCGGTGATCCGCGCGACCCGGCGACCTTCATCGGGCCGATGGTCCGCGGCGATCAGCAGCGGCGTGTTCGCGACTACATCGAGATCGGCATCGCCGAGGGTGCACGGCTGGTCTGCGGCGGCTCGCAGCTGCCACCGGGACTGCGCGACGGCTTCTATGTCACGCCAACGGTTTTCGCCGACGTGACGCCGGATATGCGCATCGCGCGGGAGGAGATCTTCGGCCCGGTGCTGGTCGTGATCGCCTATGACGACATCGACGATGCGATCCGCATCGCGAACGACTCCGAGTACGGGCTCTCCGGCGGCGTGTGGTCGGCGGACGAGGCGGCGGCCGTTGCCGTCGCGCGCCGCATCCGGACCGGCACGGTCACCGTCAACGGCGCACCGGTCGGATTCGACGGCCCCTTCGGCGGATTCAAGGCCAGCGGCATCGGCCGCGAGTACGGGGCGGTCGGCCTGGGCCAGTACACCGAATACCAGACGATCACCGTCTGACGCCGCTGGTAGGGTGTTCGGGTGCTCATCGAGGAAGTCGACAGAAGCTAGCCGCCCAGTCGAAGGCGGCGCTCTCTCACACCTTTTGCCTTCGTCTGGCTCCGTGACGTCCGAAATCACGTGCGGCCCGCTCGTTCTCCCGAGCAGGAAAGAGTCGACGACTCATGTCTACATCCATGCCCTCTGCCATCACGCTGCAGAATCTGTCCTTCGAATGGCCCGACGGCACCGTCGCGCTGTCCGGGCTCAACGGCACGTTGAGCACCGGGCGCACCGGTCTGGTCGGCTGCAACGGCGCCGGTAAATCGACGCTGTTGCGGCTGATCGCCGGAGCGTTGACCCCGACGTCCGGGCGCATCGAAACCACCGGCGCGGTGGGCTATCTCCCGCAGACGCTCACCCTCGGGCGCGAGGCGACCATCGCCCAATTGCTCGGTATCGCAGGAAGACTCGCGGCTCTGCGCGCGATCGAATCCGGTGAGACCGCCGACGAGCACTTCGAGACCATCGGCGACGACTGGGACATCGAAGCCCGCGCCGACGAGGCGCTGCACGAAATCGATTTCAGCGCAGCCGATCTGGATCGCCGAGTCGGGGAGATCTCCGGCGGTGAAGCCGTCCTCGTCGCGATCACCGGGCTGCGGATCCAGCGCACGCCGATCACTCTGCTCGACGAGCCGACCAACAACCTCGACCGCGAAACCCGGGCCAAGCTGGCCGGATTCGTGGATTCCTGGCCCGGCACCCTCATCGTGGTGAGTCATGATCTCGAACTGCTCGAGCGCATGGACGCCACCGCCGAGCTGTACGGCGCGACCCTGGACGTGTTCGGCGGGCCCTACAGCGCCTGGCAGCAGTACGTCGAACAGGAACAGGCGGCGGCCGTGCAGGCGGCCCGGTCCGCCGAACAGGCGTTGAAGGTCGAGAAGCGACAGCGGATCGAGGCCGAGACCAAACTCGCCAGACGCGAGCGCACCGCCCGCGCGACCCAGAAGGATGGGGGAATTCCACGGATCCTCGCGGGCAACCGGGCGAGTAAGGCCCAGGGTTCGGCCGGGGCCATGCGCACCACGCTGGATGCGAAAGTCCGTGCGGCCCAGGAGAGCCTGGATGCCGCGTCTGCACGCGTCCGCCGCGACGAGCACATTCATCTCGAACTGCCCGATCCGGAGGTGCCGCGCAGTCGCCGCATCGCGGAGCTGAGCGACGGTGACCGGCGCATCGTCATCCAGGGCCCGGAACGTGTCGCCCTGATCGGACCCAACGGTGCGGGCAAGTCGACGCTGATCGAGATTCTGCTCGCCGGGCGGCAGCCGGATCGCGGCACGCTGCTCACCGACCGGGTGGGGTATCTGCCGCAACGGCTCGACAATCTGGACGAGTGGGCCAGTGCTCTCGACAATGTGCACGCGGTGGCCACCACCACGACGCCCGCAGTGATCCGGAATCATCTGGCCCGCTTGCTGATCCGTGGCAGCAGTGTGGAGCGGCCGGTCTCGACATTGTCGGGCGGAGAACGATTCCGGGTGTCGCTGGCGCGCTTGCTGTTCGCCGATCCGCCGGCGCAGCTGCTGATCCTCGACGAGCCGACCAACAATCTCGATATCGGCAGCGTGGATCAGCTGGTCGAGGCGCTGGGCGACTATCGAGGCGCGATACTCGTTGTCAGCCACGACTATTCGTTCCTGCGCAGGCTCGGCATCGACACCGTGATCGAGCTCGATGCCGACGGCGGTATGCGGCAGCGCGATTCCCTGTAGAAGGCTCTGTAAAAGCAGAATGCCGGGCCCGGCTGTATCGCCGGGCCCGGCATTCGGGCGTTGTCAGAGGTGGTCGGCGTCGATGATCGCCTGCGCGAACGGCTTCGGCGCTTCCTGCGGCACGTTGTGCCCGATCCCGTCCAGCACACGGTGCTCGTACTTCCCGGTGAACTTGCTCCGGTACCCCTTCCCGTCCTTGGCGGCTCCGTCGAAGTCGCTGCCGATCGTGATGGCGGGCACGGAGATCGCCGGTCCGGTGGCGAGCTGCTGTTCGTAGGCGTCGTACTGCGGCTCGCCCGGGGCCAGGCTCAACCGCCACCGGTAATTGGAGATGACGATGTCCACCTGGTCGGGATTGTCGAAGGCGGCGGCACTGCGGTCGTAGGTGGCGTCATCGAAGTTCCAGGCGGGGGAGGCCCGCTTCCAGATCAGCTTGTTGAAGTCGTGCCGATTGCGGTCGTAGCCCAGGCGGCCGCGCTCGGTGGCGAAGTAGTACTGGTACCACCAACCCAATTCGGCCTCGGGCGGCAGCGGCTGCTGCTGGGCGGCCTGCTGGGTGATGATGTAGCCGCTCACCGCGACCATGGCCTTGACGCGCTGCGGCCACAGCGCCGCGATGATGTCGACCGTGCGGGCGCCCCAATCGAATCCGCCGAGCACCGCCTTGTCGATGTGCAGGGCGTCCATGAAGTCGACGATGTCGCGGGCGATCGCCGACTGCTGGCCGTTGCGCACGGTCTGCGCGGACAGGAAGGTGGTTTCGCCGTAGCCGCGCAGGAACGGAACCAGCACCCGGTACCCGGACGCCGCCAGCTGCGGCGCGACATCGGCGTAGCTGTAGGCGTCGTAGGGCCAGCCGTGCAGCAGGATCACCGGTTGCCCGGTGGCCGGGCCGAATTCGGCGTAGGCGACATTGAGGACACCGGCGTCGATCTTCTTGATCGGGCCCAGGCTGGTGTTCGCGCCCGAACCCACCCGCAGGGCCGCGCCGGGTACGGCGGGCGTGGTCGCGGGCGTGGCAGGGGAGTCCGTGGAGCAGGCGGTGAGGGACGCCGCGGCGACGCCCGCCGCCAGCACGCCGGCGAAGAGGCCGCGTCGGTTGATGTTCATGCCGATGACGCTAGGGAGCGCACCGCCCCCGCCGCGTGCGTCGGATGACGTAATCGGTGTCGATCGACCGGTCGATCAGCTCGCCGTTTCCTCCAGTGTGGGCAGCAGCGCCGCCAGGTCTCCACGCGAACTGATCCCCAGTTTCGGGAAGATCCGGTGCAGGTGGGTGCTGACGGTCCGGTGCGACAGGTACAGCCGCTGCCCGATCTCGCGGTTGGTCAGGCCCTGTGCCGCCAGCTGCGCGATGCTCAGCTCATGCGGGGTGAGCCGCTCCCGGGCGTCCGGATCGCGGTTCGGGCTGGATTCGCCCGCGCTGCGCAGTTCCAGCCGCGCTCGTTCACTCCACGCGGTGAAGCCGAGCGCGTCGAAAATCTCTCGGGCCGTGCGCAAATGCGTCCGGGACTCCACGACCCGCCGCTGCCGCCGCAACCATTCGCCGTAGGCCAGATGCAGCCGGCCGCGCTCGGCGGGCCAGCCGGTGAGATCCGCCTCCAAGGCGGCGGCGAACAGCTCCGCCGCCGAATCTCCGGCGAGAACGGCTCGGGCGTAACGCATTCCGTTGTGCAGGGCGGGTGACGAGGTGGACGCCGCCACCGGCTCCAGCTCATTCAGTAGTTCCGCCATCGCGTCGCCGCGTCCGCTGCGGACGGCGGCCTCGGCGAGTTCGGTGAGGAAGCACACGCGCAGCGCCGGGGAATACGCCGGGTCGCGCGGATTGTGGATGCGGGACAGATCGGCGTACGCATCGTCGAATCGGCCCTCACCGAGCGCGATCAGGGCCCGGGTGAGCTGCACGGTGGCCAGCACCGGCCGCGCCCCCGCGGCCAGGCCCGTGCGTTCGGCCTCCACTGTGAGCGCCGTCGCCTGCTCGTAATCCCCACGCAGCGCGGCGATTTCGGCCTGCACCGCGATGACGGTCGCGTGCATGAACGGCTGTCCGGTCTCCAGGGCGAAGGTCGCCGCCTCCGCCGCGATGGGCGCGGCGGCGGCCAGGTCGCCGACGCGCGCCAGACTCCAGGCCTGGATCGCCAGGGCCCGGGTCAGCAGCCCCAGCTGCCCGGCGGTCCGGAAGCCGGGTGCCGCGGCTGCGGCGAAATGCGCCGCCAGGTCGAAAGCTCCGACCTGGTAGGCCGCGCTGCTGAGGAAGTGATCGGTATCGATATCGCGTCCCGTGCTGGTGGCCAGCACCCGCAGATGGCCGAGGACCTCTTCGCCGCGGTCGAACGGGGCCACGATGGAGTCGATCGCGAGCTTGCGCGGATCACCGTCGGGAATGCCGAAGGTGTCGGCGACCGCGAGCACCGCGCGCCGGGTCTCGGGTCCGGGCTCCGACCAGAAGCAGCGCGAGGACGCGGCCCACAGGATCCGCAGTGCCGCATCGGGGAAGCCGTCGGCCGCGAGCGAGGACGCGAGCGCGGCCAGTTCCCCGATGTGCGCGGGACTGTCGCGCATGCCGTCCTCGAAACCGCTGAGCACCCACTTCGCGGTGGCCTCCTGCTCGGCGGTGAGCGGGAGCATGCGCGCGGCGTCGACCAGTCGCTCGACCGTCTCGCGGTGACCGGAGTCGACGGCCAGCTCGGCCGCGCGCAGCAGCCGATCCGCGCGCCGGACGGGGGTGGAGCTCAGGGCCGCGGCCCGTTCCAGCGCCGCGATCGCGCCGCCGCGGTGCCGCGAGCGTTCGGCCGCGTCCTCCAGCGCTGCGGCCACATCCTCGTCGGCCCCCGAGGTACCCGCCGCCCGATGCCACACCTGGCGATCCGGCAGGTCACCGAGCGTATCGGCGAGGGCTTGGTGCGCACGGCGGCGTTCTTCGGCCGTGGCCGCGGCCACCAGGGCGGACCGCACCAGCGGGTGACGGAAAGTCACCGTGCCGGAACCGATTCCGATCAGGCGGGCCGAGACGGCGGGCGCGAGCACCTCGGAGGTCACCGCGGTCTCCAGGAGAATGCCGGTGGCGGTGAGGGTTTCGGCGGTCGAGTCGCCGTCGTTGAGGGCGGCGACGAGCAGTGCGGAGCGGGTCGGCGCGGGCAGCGCGGAGCCGCGCGCCGAGAAGGCCCGTTCCAGGCGCTCGGTCAACGGCAGGGCCGGGGCGTTGTCGGCGAGATCCGCCGCGGCCGTGGGCAGTTCGGCCAGGGCCAGTGGGTTGCCGTGGGCCTCGGTGAGCACCCGGTGCCGCAGCTGGGCGGGCAGCCCCGGCGCGATGGTGTCGAGCAGCGCAGTCGCGGCGTCCTCGGGCAGCGGACCCAGGCGCATGACCGACAGTCCGGCCTCGCGCAGCGGTGATGCGGTGGCATCGCGCAGCGTGGCCAGCACCGCAACGGGTTCGGAGTCGATGCGGCGCGCGACGAAGGCGAGCACCTCGGCGCTGGCCATATCCAGCCAGTGCGCGTCCTCGGCGACGATCAGCACCGCGCGCTCGGCCGCAGAGTCGGCGAGCAGGGTCAGCGCGGCGAGGCCGACCAGGTGGATATTCGGCTCGTCGGTGCTGTCGGACATGCCCAAAGCGGTGGTCAGCGCGTCGAATTGGCGCGCGGGCAGGGCGTCGAACTCACGGCGCAGCGGGTACAGGAGTTGGTGCAGTCCGGCGAAGACGAGATTGCTCTCCGCCTCCACGCCGGCGGTGCGCAGCACCCGCAGGCCCGCGGCGGTCGCGGCGGCGACTGTGTGCTCGACGAGCGTCGACTTCCCGATGCCGGGCTCGCCCTCGATCAGGATGCCGCTCCGGTCGCCGGGGCCGTCCACGAGCGCGGCCAGGTCTTTCAGTTCGGTATCGCGTCCGAACAACGGCATGGTGCGGAATCCTCCTCCGGGCCGCGAAACGGTAACCGGGCCCGGCGGTGACCCTACCGAAAACTGGATTACGTCAAGACAACGTCATCTGACAGATTCGGCGCGCTGCCGGTGGCGGCGAAGGTATTTGCCATGGCTACCGTTCGATTTCACCTGATGTCCACCCTGTCCGCCGCCGAGGTCATGCACGTGCTCACCGACTTCGGGCCCACCCGGCCCGAGGCGTGGCCGAGCATCGACGCCGACCACTTCACCGTCCACGCCCGGGGCGAGAACTGGGCCGAGGTCACCGAGGGCACCGCCGCCGCCTGGGAGCGCGCCCGCTACGACTGGGATCCGGCCGGAAACACCGTCACCATCACCACCTTGGATTCCAAGCTCTTCGGCGCGGGCGGGGGCTGGGTCTTCCGTATCACTCCCGACCTGCCCGGCTGCCGGGTCGATGTCGAACTGACCCGGACCCCGCAGGCGTTCAAGGGCAAGATCCTGGCGGCGCTGCTGCCGCTGATCGGTCCGGCCTCGCTGCGCAAGTCCTTCGCCGTGCCGTTCCAGGCGGCGTGATGTCGCTGTCGCAGCCGACTGCCGAGGCCCTCGCGCCCGGCACACACTCCTTCGACTCCGACGGCGTCACCCAGCGCTACCACGTGTACGGCACCGGACCCGTCTGCCTGGCCCACCCCGGTGGGCCGGGCATCCACTGGGAGTACCTGCGTTCGCCGGAGCTCGAGCAACACCTGACCATGGTGTACGTCGAAGCGCTCGGCACCGGCGACTCCGGCCGCCTCCCGACCCACCCCCACGGTTACACCCGCGAACGCTACAGCGTTGCGCTGCAACGCATCATCGACCACCTCGGCGTCCCGCGGGTGTTCCTGCTCGGCCACTCCCACGGCGCGTTCGTCGTCGCCTACCACGCCATCCACCGCCCCGCCGGTCTCGCGGGCGTCATCCTCTACGAGGGTGCGCCCGTCACCGGCCCGGAACACGGTGCGGAGGCTATGAGGCGACTCCAGGAATTCGCCGCCGCCCACGCCGACCGCCCGGAACTGGCGGACGTCCTCGCGGCTTTCGGTGCGATGCAGGACATCTCCAGCGACGCGCAAACCGTGGCCGTCGCCCGCGGCGTCCTGCCTTCGTACTTCGCGAATTACTGGAATGCCGAACGCCGGTGGTCGTCCTTCCGAGATGCACTACGCGCCAACTACATCTCGGGACTCGATGCCCTAGGTTCCCCCGACCTGATCGACGACCGCACCGCCTTACCGAAACTGACCGTCCCCGCCCTGATCATCGTCGGCCGCTTCGACATCATCTGCGGCCCCCGCTGGGCCGACGAATTACACACCCTCATCCCCAACTCCCCATTGCTGATCCTCGAAAACAGCGGCCACCTAGGCCATCTCGAAGAGCCAGACCAATTCGCCACCGCAGTCCGCACCTTCACCGAAAGGCTCCCCCGATGAACCGCCCATCCCCCCAACGCCCCCCGATCGCAGAACTCTTCGTCTGCGGCCCCATCGCCATGCTGATCTGGTCCGAAACCGCCCTCCGCCAAGGCCGCGGCCCCGCCCTCCGGGAACTCATGGGCTAGTCCGCTGACCGGACCGGACAGCCGGTCGAGGGGTGATGACCTGCGCGGAAGGGGTCCTCGCCGGGTTCGGCGATTGCCGGGGAGGCCCCTCGCGCGGGATGGTTTTCGGTGTCGGCGGCGGAGGGATCGCCGAATCGAAAAGGGGGAGTTCGGATATGGAGTGTGTGGTACTCGTCGTGTTGGCGGGGTTCCATCTGGCGATGGCCGCGATGAACGGCAAAGTGGTGCGGCGGATATCGAGGCAGTTGGTGCCGCGGGATTCGGGGGAGGGGACTTGCACGCCGCTCAGGCTGCGGACGGTGGGGGATTGGAATCGCGCGCAGCGGTGGATCATTCCGTTCCGGCTGACGGCGGCGATCGTGTACGCGAGCGCGGTCGGGGTTGCGTTGTGGGCATGTGCGGAAGGCAATACCGAGCGGCTGCCCGCGTTGATCGCGGTGACACCGCCGGTGATCGACCTCGTGCTGTACGGCGCTTCGTACGCGGTGGTCCATGCCAGGCTCACCGCGCGCTGACCGCGCCAACTGTTGACGGGCACGGTGCGGGGCTCGCCCTGGAAACGGTCCCGCAACCCCATTGATCTTTGAATTTTGGGGCCTTAACCGAATTTGCGTGCGTGGAAATCGGTCTGCATGAAACCCCTCGGTCCGGCGGCGGGCGGATTAGCCTGTCGGGGTAGGTTTGCGGTCGATCAGGCGATTGTGGTGCTCGCATGGACGGAGAGATCCCACTGGACAAGCCGCATACCTCCCGCGTGTACGACTACTTTCTCGACGGCAAGGACAACTACGAGGCCGATCGGAAGGCAGCCGAGGAAATCCTGAAGGTGTGGCCGAATATTCGGACCGCGGCCCGGGTGAATCGGCAGTTCATGCATCGCAGTACCAGGTTTCTGGCGGAGTCGGGGATTCGCCAGTTCCTCGATATCGGCACCGGGATTCCCACCGAACCCAACCTGCATCAGATCGCGCAGGAGGTCGCGGCGGATTCGCGGGTGGTCTACGTGGACAACGATCCGGTGGTGCTGGCGTACGCGCGGGCGCTCATGATGGGCAGCGAGTCCGGGGCCACCACCTACATCCAGGGCGACGTCACCGATCCCGAATCCATCCTGCGGGCACCGGAACTCGTCGACACGCTCGACCTGTCCGAGCCGGTGGCCCTGAGCATGATCGCCCTGCTGCATTTCGTCGAGGCCGACATCCCAGCCATCCTGTCGGCCTTCCTCGACGCGCTGGCGCCCGGCTCCTACCTCGTAATCTGCGTCATCACCGCCGATTTCGCCCCCGAACAGGTCCTCCCCGCCCAGGAGGTCTACCGCGTCCGAAAACTACCCGCCCAGGTCCGCGAGCACGACGAGATCGTCGGCTGGTTCGCGGGCCTGGACCTCGTCGACCCCGGAGTGGTCCCGCCACACCGCTGGCTCGGCAGCGAATCCACCGAGTTCTCCGCCGCTTTCGACGCCAAGGTCTCCTGCTGGTGCGGCGTGGCCCGCAAACCGTGACCGGGTCTCAGCCGTAGAGCTGGACGAAGCGGTCGAGGGAACGTTCGACGTCGCCGCGCAGGGCGCGGGCCACCACCGAGCCGATGGGGCCGAACAAGGGTGCGCCGCCCAGGTCGAAGTCGGCGGTGACCTTGGAACCGGTCGCGGTGGGCGAAACCCGCAGTTCGATACCGAATTTGGTGCCACCGATGCCGGACCCATTGAGTACCAGGCGGTTCGGGGGTTCGGCGGTCTTGACGACCCAGGTGACGCGATTGCGGAAGCCCTTGACGGTGGCGACGCCGATCAGGCGGGTGCCGGGGGTGAGTCCCTCCGGAACCGGCCCGCGCCACCCCTCGTGCAGGGTCAGCCACTTGTCGAGTTCGGGCAGGTCGGAGGCATGCGACCAGGCCTGGTCGGGCGAGATCGGGACGTCCACGGAAACCTTGAGCTTGGCCACGCGGCCGATGATATCTGCTACAGGATGTAGCACTGAACGCGAGGTGATCAGGACGACAGTCCGGGCGTCTCGATCGGCGTGGTGGCCGGGCGCGCGGGCAGCCGCGCGGAATAGATGGAGTAGCCGTCGAGGTGCCGGACCACCAGGGTCGCGGACACGGTCGCGGCGATCATGACCGGCATGAAGCCGAAACCGCCGTGCGTGAGTTCGAGGATCAGCGCCAGTCCGGTGAGCGGCGCCTGCATGGCGGAACCGATGGCAGCACAGGCCGCGACCATGGCGAACGCACCCACCGGCGAGCCCGGCCAGAGTTCGGTCCACAGGATTCCGGTACCCGCTCCGAACGCCGCGCCGGTACTCAGTACCGGCGTGAACAACCCGCCCGGCGCGCCACTGCCCAGGCACAGGGCGGTGACGATCGGCTTGAGAATGGCCAGGGCCAGGAACAATCCGGCGCTGCCCACCCCGAGGAAGGCGGCCGCGGCAATGCCGTGGCCGTTGCCGAACAGCTGCGGATAGGCGATGCCGATCAGACCGAGGGTGCCGAAGGCGAGGACCGGGGCAACCAACGCGACACGGCCGGTCACTCGGTAGTGCGAGATCCAGCCGATGACCCGGATGTACCCGGTGGCAGCCAACCCTAGGAACGGCCCGGCCAGCAGCGACCAGACCAGCAGCGACACACTCCAGTGATAGTCGGGGATGTCGAGGTAGGTGGCCCGGTTGGGAAGGTAGAGCCACGCCGTCATGGTCGCCATCCCGGAACAGGCCAGTGCGGGCAGCAGCGTCGCGATCGAGGTAGTGCCGCACAGCAATTCGGCGGTGAAGAACGCCCCGCCCAGCGGCACGTCGTAGACGCAGGCCAGCCCCGCGCCGCCGCCGCAGGCGATGAGCAGCCGCTGCTGCGCCGCACTCAATCCGAAGCGGCGACTCAGCACGCTGCCGAACGCGCCGCCCATCAGCTTGGTCGCCGCTTCCCGTCCGATCGACGCGCCCAGACCGATGACGACCTCGGAGATGGCCGCGGTCCCCAGGCAGCGCCGGAACGACAGGTCGCCCGAGGCGGTCCACACGATGTCATCCAGATCGGTCTTCTCGCCGGGGGTCCAGCGGCGCAGCAGATACAGCGAAATCCCGGCCACCACACCGGCAATGAGCAGGGAGTTCACTCGCCGCAGGGGCGATGCGGCCGCCACGTTCGCCAGATACGTCCCGTTGCCGGGGAAGGCGAGCGCCTCGACGTGGAACAGCAGCCACATCAACGCGATCCCGCCGAGTCCGGTCGCGACCCCGGTCAGCAAGAGCGCGACCCAGAACACCGGCGTCAAGGCCGCGGCCCCGTCGTCGCGGGCGTTGGGCTGTTCCATGGCGCCGCGCCGGGACGGCATCCGCCGCCGGAACACGGGCCGGGGGTTGCGAAGCCGTTCGGAATGGTCTGGTCTGGATCCGGGATTCCGCCGCGGCACGTCCACAGGATAGGGCGAACGGCTCCGGTTGCGCGGCCACCACACCGGCAATTCGGACGCGGCTGCGGCCCGTGTCGCAGACCGGGATGATCCGGACGTGATGCGCGTGCGTGGTCGGGGCGGCAAGATCGACGTAGGTAGGGGAAATCAGCGAACGAATCGGCGGGGACGCTCCATGAAGAATCTTCCGGTGGCCAACGGCCTACGGCTGCTCGGCAATCCATCCACCATTCATCGACGGCTGTTGGCGTGGAGTCGCCGCTACGGCCCGATGTACCGCTTCACCCTGTTCGGGCGGCCGTTCGTGGTGGTGGCCGAAACCCAGGCGGTGCAACGGATTCTGCGGGAACGACCCGACGGCTATCGGCGGTTGAGCGCCATCGAGTCGGTGCTCACCGAGATCGGGGTGGGTGGCCTGTTCGCGGTCGAGGGCGACGAATGGCAGCGTCGGCGTCGCCTGGTCACGCCCGCTTTCACGCCGACCCGCCTGCGCGGCATCGATGACACCGTCGACGTCATCACCGACCGGCTCGCGAAACATTGGCGCGCGCAACCGGTCGAGGACGTGCACGCCGACCTCATGCGATTCACCGTCGACGTGATGGCGCGCGTCGCGTTCGGCTACGACCTCAACACCCTCGAGGGCGGCGGCGACGCCATCGAGCAGCGCTTGCAGACCATCTTCCCGATGATCGGCAAGCGCGTGAACGCCCCGCTGCCGTACTGGCGCTACCTGAAGCTGCCCGCCGACCGTGCCCTGGACCGCGCCCTGCGCGAACTCCACGACGATGTCGACGCGGTGATCGCGGCGGCCCGCACCGCCGAGACGCCCACCAACTTCGTCGAGGCCCTGATCCAGCACACCGACGACGCCGAAGCCCTCACCGCCGCAGAACTTTTCGCCGAGGCACTGACCGTCCTGGTGGCGGGCCAGGACACCACCGCGAATACCCTCGCCTGGCTGCTCTACCACCTGGCCCAGCATCCGGAGGTGCGGGAACGGATCCGGGCGGAATCGACGGCGGCGCAGCACCCGTATCTCACCGCCGTTATCGCGGAATCGATGCGCCTGCGCCCGATCTCGCCGTTCTTGTTCCTGGAATCTCTGCGGCCCACCGTGATCGGCGAGACCGAGGTGCCCGCCGGTACCGCGGTCATCGTGCTGCCGGGCCACGGGGCCGTGGACGAGGCCAATTTCGAGGACCCGCAAGCCTTCCGGCCCGAACGCTGGCTGCCCGACTACCCGGGCACACACAATGCCAAGGCCAGCATGCCCTTCGGCGGCGGCCCCCGCTTCTGCCCCGGCCGGGCGCTGGCGCTGTTGGAGATCGAGGCCGTGGCCACCATGGTGTGCCGCGATTTCGAACTGTCGCTGCCCACCCCGGACGTGCCGCCCCGCGAGCGCTTCACCTTCGCCGTGGAACCCGTCGACCTGCGCCTCGACCTCGTCGCCCGCTAGCCCTCCCGATCGGCGATCTCCTGCCGATACCCGACCAGCACCGTGCAGATGAGCGACAGCGCGACAACGGCTTCCGCGATGAAGAACGACCCGAAATCGATGATCGACCCGATCGGCGGCGTCCCCGGCACCGCGTTGCGCAGCGGGATCATGGCGAACAGCATGGCCGCCATCAGGGTCATGGCGGGCCAGACCAGGCCGTGGCGGCCGCGCAGCACGAAGAACGCCGCGGTCGCCGCGGCCACCGCCAGGCCGAGCATCAAGGCCATGACGAACAGCGCGAACACCACCGACGGGACCGACCGCTCGACATCGACCGTGGAATTCAAGCCGTCCCCGTGCTGCTCGGCGGCCAGGTGCGGGGTCAGGCGGAAGAAGGCGTCCAGCCCGTAGAGGCTGACGTTCATCGGCACCTCGTGCGCGTCCACCTCCACGGCGAAGGCCACCTGCGCGCGGTAGTCGTCGAAGGGATAGTCGGTGACGGTGCCGTTGTTCAGCGGGATGCGAATCTCGTTGGTGGAGATGGTCTCACCCGCACGGATCTGAATGGTCTCCGATTTCAGGCCCGCGGTGTAGACGGTGGTATCGGCGGTGAACCGGCCGCCGTCGTCGAATCGGCCGTGCGGTGTCGGTGTCACCTGCACCGCCATCTCCCCGGCCGCCGGATCGACCCGCACGACCACCACGTCGATGTCGATCCGGTCGGTCTGCGCAGGGTCGCCGATCAGGTAGGCGGGTCGGCCGTGATCCTCCTGCAGGCGATACAGCGACAGACTGCACACCGTCCCCAACGCCACCAGGGTCACCGCCAGCACCGCCGAGACGATCTTGTCGAAACGTCGCACCGCACGCCTCCGTAGGTCGGATACCGGTCTGATCGTGGATCGAAGTCTCGCACCGCGCGCCGAGTCTGCCGGTCAACCAGCGACAACACGCGCGTGGCGAGCGGCCTCCGATCCGCTCGAGTGCAACGGTGTCGGTTGGGCGGCGCGGGCTCTAGCGTGCTGCGGTGTGAGTGAACTCGATCATGTGGTGTTGGCGACGCCGGATCTGGCGGGCACGGTGGAGACCGTGGGACGACTGCTCGGGGTGAAACCCGTTGCGGGTGGGGTGCATCCGGGGCGGGGTACCCGGAACTGTCTGCTGGGGCTGGGTAATGGCGCGTACCTGGAGATCATCGGGCCGGATACCGAGCAGCCGGAGCCGGAGTTGCCGCGGCCCTTCGGGATCGACGAGCTGACCGAGGCGCGGCTGGCGGGCTGGCTGGTGCGGGTCGACGATATCGATGCCGCGGTGGCCGGGGCGCGGGCCGCCGGATACGACCCGGGCGACCCGTCGCCGCTGTCGCGGGCGACCCCCGACGGCCGTGTTCTGCGGTGGCGCTTGACCTTTCCGCTGCCGAGCACGGGGACGCAGGTGGTGCCCGCAATCATCGATTGGGGCGACACCGATCATCCGGCGGGGGAGCTGCCGGAGGTGCCGCTGCTCGGGCTGGAGGTCGTACATCCGGACCCCGAGCCGGTGACGGCTCGACTGCGGGCGCTCGACATCGATGTCACCGTGCGGGCCGGGAACCGGGCCGCCCTCATCGCTCGCATCGGCGACCCGGACGACCCTATCGTCCTGTTCTGATTCAGTGGGCTGCCGCGCGAGCGGTGACCCGCAGCGTCAGATCGCGCGGCTTCAGCGTCGGGAACTCCTCGATATCGAGGCGGTAGCCGGTCCGGCCCAGATCGTGCTCGTGCAGCAGCTGGGCCAGGGTCAGCACCGCCTCGTGCAGGGCGAGCGCGCGGCCGATGCAGGCTCGCGCGCCGGTGCCGAAGGGCTTGTAGGTCAGCGGCGTCGGCCCGCTCAGGAAGCGCTGTGGGTCGAACCGCTCCGGCTCGGTCCACACGGCCGGATCCCGGTGGATGGCAAGCAGATTCAGATACACCCAGTCCTCGGGCGTGACGCGGTGCCCGCCGAGGTCGGCCGGGGTGCGTGCGGCGCGAATGAAGGCGGGCGCGACCGGGTGCAGCCGCAGCGTTTCGTCGACGATCGCTCGCAGGTAGCGCAGCCCTGCGATGTCTTCGTACTCCAATTCCGAAGGATGCCTACCGGTTTCGGCGAGCTCGGCGCGCGCCCGGTCGGCCACCTCGGGATGCAGTGATAGCTCGTGTAGCGCGAAAGCGACTGTCCCCGCCGTGGTCTCGTGTCCCGCGATGAGCATGACGACGGCTTGATCGACGACCTGCTGCCGGGTCAGGGGCGCACCCCGCTCCGGGTCGGTGTCGGCCAGCGCCGCCGACAGTGGTGCCTCGCCGTCACCCGTGTCGACGACCATCTCGACGTGCCTGCGCAGCGCCTGCGCGTGTGGCGGTACCGGATTGACGCCGAGCACCGCGTCCAGGAACGGAATGACCTTGCCGCGGTTGGTCGTCCGGATCAGTGCGAACATGGTGTCCACGAATTCCGCCCGCTGCTCCCGGGTCAGCCGCGCACCGAAACCGGCCCGGGTGATCAGCTCGTAGGCGAGATCCTGGGTGAGGCCGCTGACATCGATCGGCTGCGGCAGTTCAGCCCATCGCCGAATGTGTTCGGCGATCACGGGATTCATGGCCGCGTGATACCGCCGCATCGCCGCGCGGCTGAATGCCGGTTGCAGCCGGTCGTGGGCGAGCCGCCAGACAGCGTCCTCGGTGTCGGTGAACAGCAGCCCGGTCGGAGCCATGGGCGCGAGTCGCCGGAACGCCGGACCGTTCACCTTCGTCCAATGACGGTCGTCCAGAACAGGTTCCGCGAGCGCGGCCGAGTTCACGACGATCATGCGCGGATAGCGCAGCACCCGCACCTCGTAGATGTCGCCCAGTTCGGTGGCGTGCTCGGTGATGCTCTGCGCCGGGGTGCGCGCCGAGAGCGAGAGGGCGTCGCCTACGAGTGGTACGCGCCAGGGCGGATGGGGTACGGCTGGCATTTCGACCACTCCTTCGACAGCGCGGACAGAATACGGGTTTCCGATTGCAGATCGGCGCCGCCGGGCAGGTTCAAGGCGGGCGCGGCGGAATCGGGTGACCCCTCGTCCTGCCGCACCGCGCACGCGGCCGTGAGGGCCCGCGCGATGGCGCCGAAATCCGCTGCCTCCGTACGCCTCTCGATCGGCACGTAAGGGGCCAGGCAGAGGATCGCGTCATTGATCTCGATGACCGTGCGGTGCAGCCGATAGGTTACGTCGGCCCCGTCGGGACGCGGCTGGACCACCTCGGGACAGGCCCGCGTCAGATCCGCCCACAAGGGTGCCAGGCGCCGCACCGCCCGCGCGGCCGGATCACCCCGCACCGCGTCGATCAGCCGCAGCACCAGGGCAATCGCGGCGAGCGGGGTGAAGCCGATGATGTCGGCCACGAACGCCATGCGGTCGGTGCGCGCCGCGTACTCGGTGAAGGCGTTGACATGCCCGGTCGCCAGCACGAACGAGGTGGTGAGCCCGAAACTGAGACTCCAGATCAGGCCGCTGAAGATCACCAGGAACAGCAGCGAGAACACCCGCGCGCTCCACGGCGGGCGCGCCCGCAGGTCCTGGATGGACGCCGACACGATCAGTACCGCGCAGGCGTACGGGAAGATGACGAACAGCATGGTCATCGGCGCGGCCTGCCAGCCCGGATACTGCAGCACCAGCCCGCCGCGCGCGGCGATCGGACTGCCCAGCACCAGATATCCGAGACCCATCAGCCCGGCCGCGGCGTACACGATCGGCAGGCTCGGCGTCTTCCGTTGCTGCGCATGCGAGACCACCAGATACGCCTCGGCGGTGACCAGGATCATCAGCGCATTGGCGAGCTGATACTGCCGGGCCGCGCTCAGCCACGGATCGAGTCGTTCGAGGCGTTCCTGCGCCGAGGCGATCATCAGCAGCCAGGCCAGGGTCGAGCCGATCAGCGCATTGTTGACGTGCCGATTACCGAAAGAGTCACGGACCCAGACGATTCGCCCGACCGTCACCAGCGCGGTGAACGTCCACAGCGGCCACGCCGCGGCCTCGGGCAGCGACGAGTACGGCGGCAGCGGCGGGTACATGCTCACCCCCGCACGAAGATATTGCGGAACGGCGCGAACGGGCGACGCCGCATGGCGGGCATGATCAGGTTCGCGAAGGCCTCCGCCTCGAGTTCCTTGGCGGTGCCGAAAACCCCACGCGCCAACGCGGTCTCCATCCGCGCCAGCGAACCCGGTCCGACCAGGCCGCCCAGGTAGTCGCCGAGCGCGTCGTGGATCCGCTCACCCTCGTGATCGAGCAGCAGATGGCCGATCTCGTGCAGCACGGTGTGTTCGACCATGTAGCGCGAGGACCGTTCCTCGTAGACGATCAGCGTCAGCTCCTCGGTCTCGGCGAGCAGCCCGCAGGGGAATCCCGCCGCCTTGAGTCCGGAACGGCCGACCAGGCTGATGGGTTTGCCGCGTTGCGCGGCAACGGCGTCGACGAACCGGATCAGATCCCAGGGATCCGGAATGCTCAGGCCCGCGATCAGGGACTCGAGCCGATCCTCACCGCTCACGGGCGGCGTCCTGCTCGGTCGCGCGGGCCTGCCGGGTGGTCTCGATCAGCAGTTCCAGCGCCTCGACGGAGAACTCCCCGCCGCGGAAGTGCACCGCGCCGAGCCGGATGCCCAGGGTGCGGGCGGTGTCGAGAATGGCGAGCTTGTGATCGAGGGTGCGCATCGGTTCGGTGTCCGGGTCCAGCAGATATCGCGGATCGACTTCGAACTGGATCGCCAGGGCGCGCAGCAGATCCGAGGTGGGACGGCCGGTTTCCGCGCGGGCGTCGGCGATCTCGGCCGCGGTGACCGGGCGGCCCAGCACCTGCGCGGTCTGTTCGGCGATCAGGGCATTCTGTTCGGCATTGTCGTCGCGTGCTCCGAGCAACCTGCATAATCGGTCGACTCGAGTCGCGACGAGATTCATTGCGGGCCTTCTCCTGCGTTCTTTCGTGCCTGCCGAAGTCTGGCCCCGAATCTACCTGCCAGGTGGTCCGGTATCTCGGCTGTGCGTCCGATCAGCCAGCGACGGTAGAGCTTGTCCTCGTAATCGGGATCCTCCGGCGACACCCGTCCGTCCAGCAGCCCGGCGAAGGCCCGTTCGAGTAACGGCGGCATCGACCCGTCGCCGTCGCGATTACGTTCCAGCAGGTCGGTCAGGTAAAGGCCGATCAGGCGGCCGCATTCGACATTGAGCCCGGCCACGGCGGCACGCAGCTGCGCCGGGTCGGCGGGTTCCTGCCCGGCGACCCGATTCACCTCGACCTGCGCCTCGAACAGGCCCAGCGCCAGCGCCGCGGGCACGGCAACCACCGCGGTACCCGGGTCGAGCGGACGACCGACGGGCGCGGGCTGCGGCTTCTCACCGCTCCAATAGGCCCGGGCGGCACCGCCTTCGCCCCAGGCCAGGGCGGCATCGAGGCGGCGGAAGGTGACGGGTTTGGGGCTCGGGCCCAGGTCCGCGGCCTCCACGCGGACCAGGGTGCGCTTGGTCGGCCCGCCCGCCGCGATCACATCGTCGAGGCTGAGGTTGAGCTCGCGTCGCCGCTCTCGCACACAGGCTGCGAGAAACGTGGCGTACTCGGGTCGCATGTATACCGATTTTACCCGATTGTGGGCGGGACTTGGCACAATAGGTCAGTCGTTCTCTACCGATTTTATTGCGACGGGACGTCGGCTGGCCTAGTCTCAGAT
The DNA here is from genome assembly GCF_054782115.1 of Nocardia heshunensis. Lineage (NCBI taxonomy): Bacteria > Bacillati > Actinomycetota > Actinomycetes > Mycobacteriales > Nocardiaceae > Nocardia > Nocardia heshunensis. The sequence goes on from NZ_BAAGTC010000002.1 coordinate 724,928, forward strand.
TCGCGGACGGCATCGACGGCCAGGGTCCGATCTGGACAGTGGAGGGGATGGATCGGCATGCGGCAGGTGGGTGTCGTCCGCCGTGCACGTTCCCGAAGCGGGCCCCGAACGACCCCGGAATGAGCAACGTCGCCGGGCGAAGGGGGGGAGTTGGCCCGGCGACGTCACCTATCGAAGTGGCCGAAGCCACCGATACGGGTCAACACTGTTCGGGGGGGAGTGAACAGGTTGCCCGGCCACGACTATACGGATACACCCCGGCCCCGGCGCAACCCCCCGGGGTGAAACGAAATCGACTGAACCGCAATCAGTTGCGATTCGTGATGTGATTTCGCGAGGCGTCAACGCGGAATGCGGTCCGTCGCTCGTGCCCCGCGCCCGGCTTGGCCACCGGCCCGCACGCCCGGCAGACTGGGGCGGACATGATCCTTCCCGACCTTCCCGACCTGCCCGTTCGCGCGGCTCTCGACGAGATCGCGGGCACCCTCGCCGACCGCGGCACCGCCGTGCTGGTCGCACCGCCGGGCACCGGTAAGACGACCCTGGTGCCGTTGGCGCTGGCGGCCGCGACCCCGGGCCGGATAGTGGTGGCCGAACCGCGCAGGCTGGCCGCCCGCGCCGCCGCCGCACGGATGGCCGCGCTGCTGGGTGAGCAGGTCGGCGGCACCGTCGGCTATTCGGTGCGCGGGGATCGTAAGGTCGGATCAGGCACCCGGATCGAGGTGGTGACCTCCGGGCTGCTGGTGCGGCGACTGCAGAACGATCCGGAACTGAGCGGGGTGGACGTCGTGGTGCTCGACGAGTGCCACGAACGGCATCTGGACGCCGACCTGCTGCTGGCATTGCTGCTCGACGCGCGCGCCGGACTGCGTCCGGACCTGCGGGTGCTGGCCACCTCGGCAACCGTTGCCGCAGACCGGCTTTCGGTCCTGCTCGGTGCTGCGGAGCCCGCGCTGGTGCTCCACGTTCGGGGTCGCGCCTACCCCGTGCAGTTCGACTATGTGCCCGCGCTGCCCCGGGAGCGGATCGAGCAGCAGGTGGCGCGGGTCACGCGAATGGCGTTGGCGAACACCGCCGATGACGTTCTGGTGTTTCTGCCGGGGGCGGGGGAGATCCGCCGCACCGCCGAATTGCTTTCGGGCCTACGCGATGTGGATGTGCTGCCGCTGCACGGACGGTTGGCCGCGGCCGCCCAGGACTCCGCGCTGCGACAGGGTCCGCGGCGCCGCGTGGTGCTGTCCACCGCCGTCGCCGAATCCAGCCTGACCGTGCCCGGCGTGCGTGCCGTGGTGGACTCCGGGCTGGCGCGAGTACCGCGCATCGACCACCGCCGCGGGCTGTCCGGCCTTGCGACCGTACGGGTTTCGGCCGCCGTCGCCGAACAGCGCGCCGGCCGCGCGGGCCGCGAAGGCCCCGGCCACGCCTTCCGCTGCTGGCCCGAATACGAGCACGCCACCCTGCCCGCCTACCCGGAACCGGAGATCCGCACCGCCGACCTCACCCGCCTGGCACTGGAACTGGCCTGCTGGGGCACCGCCGACGGCCAGGGCCTGGCCTGGTGGGACCCGCCCCCGGCCGGCGGCCTCGCAGCGGGTCGGGCCGTGCTCCGCGCCCTGGATGCGGTGGACGACCATGGGGCAGTGACGGATCGCGGCCGCCGCATGGCCGCCGTCGGTCTACACCCACGCCTGGCCCGCGCACTGCTCGACGGCGCGGCCGAGATGGGACCCCGGGCCGCCGCCGAGGTGATCGCCCTCCTCGACGACGACACCCTCGCCCCCGGCATCGACCTGGTCGCCGCCATACGAACCCTGCGCTCCCAACGCCCTGCCCGCTGGCAGCGCGAAGCCCAACGCCTGGCCAAGCTCGCCAGCCCGAATTCCCCTACCGGGAAGCAGGATACGAGTGTTTCGGGTGGCGACGATCCGGCGTTGATCGCGGCGCTGGCCTATCCGGAGCGGGTGGCGCGTCGGCGGGCGGCGGGGTCGTCGAGCTATCTCATGGCGGGCGGCACCGCTGTCACGCTGCCGCCGGGCAGCGGGCTCGGGGATGCGGAATGGCTGGCGGTCGCGGTCGCCGGGCGTGATCCCGGGCAGTCGGAGGGGCGAATCCGGTTGGCGGCCAAGGCCGATGAGCAACTGGCTCGGCAGGCTGCCGCGAATCTGCTGGAGACGGTCGACGAAGTCGATTGGCGTGACGGCGATCTGGTGGCGCGGCGGGTGGAACGCCTGGGTGCGATCGTGCTGTCGGAGCGGCCGCTGCGCGATCCCGATCCGGCGCTGGTGTCCGCGGCCCTGCTGCGCGGCCTGCGGGCCACCGGCCTGGACCTGCTGCGCTGGGACGACGATGCCCGCTCGCTGCGGCAGCGCCTGGATTTCCTGCATCGCGCGCTCGGTGATCCCTGGCCGGCCGTGGACGACGACACCCTGCTCGCCACGGCCGAAACCTGGCTCGGCCCAGAGCTTTCCGCCGCCCGCCGCCGCACCGATCTGGAACGCGCCGCCGCCGGAACCGCCCTGCGCCGCCTGCTGCCCTGGCCCGAGGCCGCCCGCCTGGACGAGCTCGCCCCCGAGCGCCTGGAGGTGCCTTCGGGCAGCCACATCCGCCTCGACTACTCCGCCGACCCTCCGGTCCTAGCGGTCAAGGTCCAGGAGATCTTCGGCTGGATCGACCCGCCCCGCCTGGCAGGCGGCCGAGTCCCGATCCTCCTGCACCTCCTCTCCCCGGCCCAGCGCCCGGTAGCCGTCACCGCCGACCTCGCCTCCTTCTGGCGCACCGGCTGGCCCCAGGTCCGCGCCGACCTCCGCGGCCGCTACCCCAAACACGCCTGGCCCGAAGACCCCACCACCGTCACCGCCCACCGCGGCACCGCCCGCAACGCCCAGCGCCCGGCTGAGCGATGACGCAAATGGGTCAGCTGTGGGGCGATTGCTGATGTGGGACTTGGTGGAATAGGGCGGGGTTCGGGGATGCTGGACTGCGGTGCGTCCGGCGTGCGGATGCGGATGTGGTTCGAAACGCCCGGTGAGCGGGCGAGAGGGAGTGTGGCGGCATGCGTGCGATTCGATTCGACGAATTCGGCGGGCCGGAGGTCTTGAAGTCGGTGGAGTTGGCGGTGCCGGAACCCGGTGCGGGGCAGGTGTCCATCGATGTGGCGTATGTGGGGTTGAATTTCGCCGACCTGCAGGCGCGCGCGGTCGGGTATCGGGTGCCGGGGCTGCCGTTCGTGCCGGGTCTGGAGCTGTCCGGCCGGGTGCGCGCGGTGGGTGAGGGGGTCGAGGGGCTGGCCGTGGGTCAGCCGGTGGCGGCCATCACCGACGGTGGCGCGTACGCCGATGTCGCGGTGGTCTCCGCGGCCACCGTGTTCCCGGTGCCGGAGGGCGTCGATCTGCGCACCGCCGCAACGCTTCCCACGGTGCTGCCGACCGCCTACGCGCTGGTGCACACCGTCGGCCGCCTGCAGCCGGGTGACACGGTGCTGGTGCAGGCCGCGGCCGGTGGCGTCGGCACGGTGGCCGCGCAGATCGCCAAGCTCGGTGGCGCGAAGGCCGTCTACGGCGTGGTGTCCAGCCCGTCCAAGGTGGAGTACGCGCGCGGCTACGGTTACGACGAGGCGTTCCTCAACGGGACCTTCGACGCCGATGTTCGTGCGGCCACCGGCGGCCGCGGCGTCGATCTGGCGCTGGATTCGGTCGGCGGTGAAACCCTGCGCCGCACACTGGAATCCCTGGCCCGCTTCGGCCGCCTGGTCTCCTTCGGCAATGCGGGCGGCGAGGCCCCGTGGCAGGTCGGCGCGAGCGATCTGCTCCCGCAGGGCCGCACGGTCTCCGGCTTCTCCATCCTGGGCCTGAGCATCGCCGCCCCGGACATCCTGCACGAAATCGCCGCCAAGGCTTTCGAATTGGCGACTTCCGGCAAGGTCGAGCTGCCGATCACGGCGGAGTTCGCGCTCGCCGACGCGGCCGAGGCGCACCGCCTGATGGCGGGCCGCACCTCCACCGGCAAGCTGGTGATCGCCGTCAATCCCTGAGCCGCCGTGGCGTGATCGCCAGCAGCACCGGGCCTTTCGGTCCGCCGCCTTTCGTTCCGGTGCTGCAGCCGGTCTGTGCGCAGCCGCCACAACCGGTGGCCGGGCAGCCCGATCCGATCTGCTCCACCGACAGTCGCCCCTTGCGGACCCAGTAGTCGACCATGGCCTGGGCTTCGTCGCGGGAGACGCCCACCCGCCGCGCCACCTGGTCGAGGCTGAATTCCCCACGGGATTCGGTGATCTCGGCCAGGACCCGGCGCAGCGGGCTGACGGTCGTCGGTGCGCTCACCAGAAGATCCGCCCGATCTGGAAGACCGCGACCGCCAGCAGCCACGCCACCGACAACTGCAGGGCCACACTCATGAGCGTCATGCGCATCCCGATGGTGTTGCGCAACACCGCGAGTGTGGTCATGCACGGCGTGTAGGCAAGCAGGAACATCATGAACGCCAGTACCGCGGGAATGGTGTGCCCGCCCGAGGAGTGCCGGAAGGTCTCGCGCAACTGGTCCGACAGCGGCGCGTCGGCGGGGCCGTCACCCGGATCGGCCATGCTGTACGACTGCGAAATGGTGGCCACCACGGCCTCTTTCGCGACGAAGCCGCTCACCAGCGCCGCCCCGGCATGCCAGTCGTCGAATCCGGCGGGCGCGAACGCGGGCGAGACCGCCGAGGACACCGCGCCCAGCGCACTGTGCTCGGGCTGCACCTCACCGAAGCTGCCGCCGCCCACCGGAATCGAGGCCAGCAGCCAGATACCGGTGACGGTGGCGACGATGATGCCGCTGGCCGTGGTGAGGAACCCGCGCATCTTCTGCCAGGTGTGCACCCCCAGCACGGGCAGGCTCGGACGGCGGTAGGGCGGCAGGTCGAGCACCAACGGCTCGTCGGCCATGTCGCGGAACATGATGGTGCGCAACAGATATCCGATGCCGACCACCAACAGGATGGAGGCCAGGTACATGGCGAACACGACCGTCCCGGCCTGGCTGCCGAAGAAGATCCCCGCCAGCAGCACGTAGACCACCAGTCGCGCATTGCAACTGGTGAACGGGATAAGCAGTGCCGTCAGCAGCCGATGCCGCGGATTGGACAGCACCCGGGTCCCGGCGATGGCGGGCACATTGCAGCCGAAGCCGACGATCAGCGGCAGCACCGCCCGGCCGGGCAGGCCGATGGCGCGCATGAGCCGGTCGGCGACGAAGGCCGCGCGGGCCATGTAGCCCGAATCCTCCAGCAGCGCCAGCAGAACGAACATGATCAGCATCAGCGGCACGAAGCTCAGCACCTGGCCGACACCGTTGATGAAGCCGTCGTGCACCAGTCCGATCAATGGCTGCGGTGCGTGCAGTGTCTTCAGAAAGTCCGCCGCCGCATCGGCTACCGGGCCGGTGAACAAGCCGCCCAGCGCGTCCTGCAGCGGCTTGGCGACCGTGGTGGTCAGCTCGAACACCAGCCACATGACGCCCAGGAAGATGGGGACGCCCAGCCAGCGGTGGGTGACGATGCGATCCACGCGATCGCTGCGCGTGGTGCGGTGCTCGGCGTCGGAGACGACGGCCGTGCGCATATCGTGAGCCCAGGCGTAGCGGCGTTCGGCGATGAGGATCTCGCCATCGTCCTCGGAATCCATTGGTTCGTCGCCGGATTCGGCCAGGGCGGTGCGGGCGGTGGCGGCCAGCCCGGCGGGGACACCAGGCGGGGTATCCCCGGCCAGCAGGGCCAGCGCCAGCCAGCGCGCCGGATAGTGTTCGGGCAGTAGTGGTTCCAGCGCCGCGATGGCGGTCTCCACATCCTCGCCCAGGTGCGGTGCGACGGGTGTGCTGCGGTCCGTCAGTGCCGCATCGACCGCCGCCGCGAGCGCGGGGACGCCGGTGCCACCACGGGCCACCAGTGGAACCACCGGCACCCCGAGCACTTTCGCGAGCCGCTCGGCGTCGACGGGTGCGCCGCGTCCGGCCGCCACATCGGTCATGGTCATGGCGACCACGGTGGGCACCCCGGTCTCCAGGATCTGCGACAGCAGATACAGGCTGCGGGCCAGATTGGCGGCGTCCACCACGGCGACGACCAGGTCCGGCCGGTCCGGTCCGGAGTCGGTGAGCAGGGCGTCGCGGGTGACGGCCTCGTCGGGGGCGGCGGGCAGCAGGCTGTGAGTGCCGGGCAGGTCCAGCAGGCGAATCGTGGTGTCGGGCGCGAGTTTCCAGGGGCCCTCGGTCACCTCGACGGTGGTGCCGGGCCAGTTGCCGACCCGCTGCCGGGCGCCGGTGGCGGCATTGAACAGCGTCGATTTGCCGACGTTCGGATTGCCGACCAGCACGACCGTGGCGGCTCCGGCCAGGGTCGCGGTGGACCCGGAGGACTTGGCGGTGGGAACGGAATTACCGGTGCCGCAGCAGGATTCACTCATGCGCGGATTCCCGTGCCACGCCGATCGCCCGCGCGGTGGCCCGGTCCACCGCGACGCGGGCCTCGCCGACGCGCAGAATGCGCCCACCGCACACGCCGATCGCGGACACGCTCACCGGTGCGCCCGGGATCAATCCCATCTCCAGCAGTCGCCTGCGCTGTCGACCCAGGAGTCGAAGCTCTCCGATCCGGAAAGTCTCTCCAGGTTTGCTGTCGATCAGCGAGCTCAAGGCGAACCTCTTTCAACCGGTCGTGGTGAATCCCGAACGATCCCTGGGAGCTGGAGCGTCTGTGCGTTAGGGGAACCTAATGACCAATTTTAAGAGGCTACTGAGAATTAGCTATACCGCGCTAATCACGTCCGGTTTGGGACATTCGTCCCTTTACTCGTCCTTGTCGCCGGCTCCGTTCGCGGCCGCCACCACGCGCCCGGATTCGATGGCGGCCAACAGGGATTCGTGATCGGCCACCGTCTGATCGGCATACGCCAGCGCGAATTCGCCCATGGCCTTGTCGAACACGTCATTGCCGCCCAGGTACGCCGCGATGGCCACCCGATCGCCGGAACGCGCGTGTCCGCGGGCGAGCGTGTGCCCGCACAGGCCCGCGTACTGATGCAGCTGCGCCGCCGACATGTCGTCGATGACCAAGGAGCCCTTCATGTCTCGCAGTTGCCGCCAGTAGTAGAACAGCCCGTCGGGCCCGGTCGCCCAGCCCAGGAAGATGTCACCGGCCGACTGGGTGAGCCGCTGCCCGTGCACCACCCGATGCCCCTGATGCCGGAACTGACTGGCGCGCAGGTGATTCGACAGCACCGAATCCTCGGCCTGCTTCACCTGCAGGAACAGTGGATCACCGGTATTGCGTCCGGTCAGCAGCGCGATGAAGCAGCGCGTCCCCACACTGCCCACACCCACGACTTTCATGGCGATATCCCGCAATTCGTACCGATCCAGCAGCACGCGCCGTTCCTCGGGCAGGGTCGCCCGATAGTCCGACAGCACCGAATTCAATTCCGTGTGCAGCTCTTTCGGCACGGGCATGACCAACGGCGGATCCGCCTTGATGCGCGGCTCGCCATCGGGCCCGGTCTCAGTGAGCTTGTCGAGCGCTTGCAAACTGGTCCGCGACCGCGCCTTACTGATCACCTTCTCGGTCTGCTTGCGATCCTTCGGCTTCAGCAGCTCCGACACCTGCTCCGCATCGACCTTCTCGTACCAGACGTCGGTCTCCCCGAGCGCCGCCAGCCGAGCCATCGCCTCCCGATAAGCCTGCGCGGCTGCGACTGCCGCCGAACCCGCCTCGGCCTCGGTGAACCCATTGGCCCGAGCCGCCACCGCCACACTTGCCGCCAGCCGCTTCACATCCCACTCGAACGGCCCCGGCAACGTCTCGTCGAAATCATTGACATCGAACACCAACGACCGTTCCGGCGAAGCGAACAACCCGAAGTTCGACAGATGCGCATCCCCACACAACTGCACCATCAACCCGGTGTTCTCCCCACCCGCAAGATCCCCCGCCATGATCGCGGGTGCACCCCGATAGAACGGGAACTGCCCCGCAGCCATCCGCGCATACCGAATCTTCACGAGCTCGGGAACCCGGGTCTCAGCCTGCTGCTCCAGGACCGACACCGGATCCACCCGATCCGCCGCCGCCTTCCATTCCCCCAACGAAGACCGCGGCACCCGCTTTCGCGCCGCCCGCCCGACCTCTGCCCCCGCCTCGGATGTCGACATCCCAAAACTCTAAAGCCCCCCATCAAGATCAGGGAGTAATCACTGCGGAATTCTGTCCGATTCTCCGCGCTGAGTACTCCCGACCTTGGCGGCGACTACCAGGGGACGACGCCGGAGTCGTCGAAGAAGCTGCCGGTGGGGCCGGTGTCGGGGAGGGTGGCCAGGTGGAGGGCGATGGCTGCGCCTTCTTGGGGGGTGCGGGTGCCGCGGAAGTTGTTGAGGTCGGTGGCGCAGAAGCCGGGGCAGGCGGCGTTGATGAGGATGTTGGTGTCTTGGAGTTCCTTGGCGTACTGGATGGTGACGGCGTTGAGGAAGGATTTCGAGGGGGAGTAGGCGGCGGAGAGGGGGCCGATCTCCGCGCCGGGGGCGGATTGCAGGGTGAGGGAGCCGACGGAGCTGGACATGTTGACGATGCGGGGTGAGGGGGAGCGGCGCAGCAGGGGGAGGAGGGCGTTGGTGACGCGGATGACGCCGATCACGTTGGTTTCCACTGCCGTTCGCACCGTGTCGGGGTCGACCTCGGTCGGGGCCTGCGGCATGCTGCCGGTGACTCCGGCATTGTTGACCAGGACGTCGAGGCGTCCGGCGCGGTCCTCGATCAGGCGGGCGGCGGCGGTGACGCTGGCGTCGTCGGTGACGTCGAGCGGCACCCCGAACGCGTCGACGCCGGCGGCGCGCAGCTTGGCTACGGCCTCCTCGCGGCGCACGTCGTCGCGGGCGCCGACCCCGACGGTCCAGCCCAGCGCGCCCAGGCCCGCCGCGATTTCGTACCCGATACCTTTGTTTGCGCCGGTGACCAGCGCGATCGTGTTTTCGCTCATGTGATCAATCCTGTTCCTGGACACCGGGGTAGCTCCAACACCGATCGGGTGGGCGGCCATACCCCAGGGGTATCGACCCTGAGTAGAGTGGCTACGTGGAGACGCGAGAGCTTCGGTACTTCGTCGCGGTCGCGGAGGAATTGCATTTCGGCCGGGCCGCGCAGCGACTCGGCATGGCACAGCCCCCGCTGTCGCGAGCCATCAGCCAACTCGAAAGACGGCTCGGGACAACGCTTTTCGAGCGCACCAGCCGCGGGGTGACGCTCACCGACCCGGGCACGGTGCTGCTGCAGGAGGGCCTGGCCGCCCTGGACGCGATCGAGGCCGCCGAACGCCGCACCCGCCGCGCCGCCCTCGTCGCGACCGGTGAGCCCGGGATCGTGCTGGCCACCAAGGCCGGTGCCTCCGCCGAGCTGCTGGCGAAACTGCTCGACGCCTACGCCGCGGAACCCGGTGCGGTCGCCATCGACGTTCAGCTCTGCGGGCCCGGCGAACAGGAACGCCTGCTGCGCGACGGCCGCGCCGATGTGGCGCTGCTGCACCGCCCGTTCGACTCGACCGCCGGATTCGACACCGAGGAACTCTCGGTGGAACGACAGTTCGTCGTCCTGCCCGCCGGCCACCCCCTCACCGGCCGCGACGGTGTGCACATGGCCGACATCAAGGCGCTGCCCGGCCTACCGATGCCCCGCTGGCCGCGCCCCGACGGTACTTACCGTGACGGCCCCGGCCCCATGGTTCGCGACCACACCCAACTGCTGCAGATGATCGCCCTCGGCCGAGCCTGCGCGATCCTGCCGGAATCCGCCCGCCCGCACCTCCGCGACGGCCACGCAGCCGTCGAAGTTCTCGACGCTCCCATGGTCACCACGGTCATCGCCTGGCCGACCCACAGCCGCTCCCTGCCGGTAGCCGCCCTGGTCCGCACCGCGACCCGCCTCTGATACCTCCCGGCCGAGCCGAAAATCGCCTGCCATACGATCGCGCTCATGGCTTCGCCCGACAGGAACACCGGCATCCGAGCGGTCATCACCGGCCCGACAACGGGATACAGCGGCCGGGCGATCACCCTCGACGGCAGTGGTTCCCGCCCCGGCAATGCGCCGCTCCGCTACCACTGGACGCCGGACGCGACCCTGCTGGCGAGCAATCCGGATTTTGAGCAGCAGGCGCAGAGCGCGTCGATCACGCTCGTCCTGCCCGAGACTCCCTTGCGAACCGTCCGCCGGGTAGGGCTCACGGTCTACGGCGCCGACAACGAGACATCGACCGAGGCTGTGCACAGCATCGCCGTCAAACCAACCCCGGCCTGATCGATCGCCGCTAGAACGGGACGTGTTCCTCGCCCGCGTAGGCGGGATCGCCGAAGGTGAACCCCCACCCGGGAGTCGTCAGCAGCGAAGCGGATTCGCCCGGCTGAAGCACCGCAACCTGCCGTGTCGGAGTACACGTGTCATCGCCGTACACGTACAGGGTTTCATTGGTGTTGTTGGTGACCGCCACCGCGAAATTCCCGACATAGGTCAGGCAGTAACCCGAATAGAAGTCGTTGTCGCTGAGAACCTTCGGAATCGGCGTCGGATCACTCGGATCGGCGATCACGGTCACCAACTGCCCGGTGATCCCGTCATACGCCGCAGCCTCGGGCGCGAGGACGAGCCCCACCCCGACGACAAGCGCGCAAACCGCCAACGATCTTCGAAGCATGCTGCACTCCTACATGATTGAACTATCAATCATTCGAGTGAAGCACCGCCCCGTCCCCGCCCGCCATCGAGCCGGGCACCCGTCATACTTCCGCCATTTCTTCCGAGGCAGTCGGGCAGGCTCATTAGCGAGGTTTATCGGTCCCTCCGAAGAACGCCATTGATCCCCACGTCCTGATCATGGAATCGTCTGGCAAGCAAGAACTGTCAGCATCCTGGAGAGGAATCGCGATGACCGAGTCGCTGCCCGCAACCGCCGTGGTCCGCGTCGGCCGGGTCACCTTCGACCCGAGCCTGTACGACGCGGTAGTCGAAGCCGACAAGAAGACCGCGGAATACCTGATCCCGGCCATCCAAAGCCTCCCCGGCCTACTCCACTGGTTCGCGGGCGTCTCCCCCGACGGCTCGCTCTCCCAAATCAGCGTCTGGGACTCCCAAGAGCACGCGTCGCAGATGGACGACCTGAAAGAAATGCGCATCCGAGCCCGCGACGAATTCCGAGCAATAGGCGTAACTTTCACCGCCGAGACCGCCACCTACGCCCACTACCCCCTCACCTGGACCATTTGACCGCCGAGCGACATCTCAGCGCCGGTCGAACTCGCCACCTTTGACTCCGAGGGTGAAGGCATCCCATTCACTGGGGGTGTAGACGAGCACGTGGCCCTCGGGGGCTTGCGAGTGGCGGACAGCGATGTCGCCGTCAGGGAGGAAGGCGACTTCCACACAGTCGGGACCGTTTCCGCTGCGGCTGCTCTTCTTGAAGTGCGCGTTGCGTACTCGTGGATCGGTGCCGGATAGGTTGTGCATGGACGCTATCTCCTTGGGCTGATGTCCCTGGCTGCATGGGTCAGCGGTGGTCGAACTCGCCGCCTTTGACGCCGACGGTGAAAGCGTCCCATTCGCTCGGAGCGAAGGTCAGGACTGGGCCGGATGGGTTCTTGGAGTCGCGGACGGCGATGCGGTCGGCGTCGAGGAAGGCGATCTCGACGCACTCGCCCTGGGGTTGGCTGCGGCTGCTCTTGAACCAGTTTGCTTGGGATAGTTCGCTATTCACGATCGTAGTCCTTTGCGAGTTGGGCAATGAGGATCTGGCTGGCTTTGACGTCAAGGCTGGCTTCTTTGGCGGTGCGATGGGCGCGGTCGTAGAACTCCACGTCGTCGGGCTTGCGGAGGTAGATTCCGCCGACCACATTCTCGAGGAACACCGTGCGCGGTTCGACGGGTTGCGCGTCCGCGGTGGTGCCGAAGTCGAGGATCACGTACGGCGGCATGCTGACTCCGCAGGGAAATCCCGCTTTGAAGGGGAGGATTCGAAGGCGGATGTTGTCGTGCAGGGCGCTCATCTCGGTCAGGTGCCGCAGCTGATCAGCCATGGTCGCGGGGCTTCCCACGATGTGGTGCAGGGCGGCCTGCCCGATGATCACATCCATCACAACGGGTTCTGGTCTGGTCAGGATGGATTTTCGGTGTGCTCGGATCTGGACGAGCCGCTCGAACTCGTCTGGCTCCGTGTCCGGCAGAGCCCGACGAAGGAGCGCCAGAACGTAGCTCGGTGTCTGTAGCAGGCCGGGAATGAGATTGGGCTGATGCGAGATCAGTGTTTCGGCGGCTGTCTCCTGCGCCACGTACACACCGAATCCCTCCGGGATGAGGTCGCCGTAAGAGTGCCACCACCAGTCCTTTTGGGCGGCTTGCATCGCGAGCCCCACTGCGCCGTCGATAAGGTCTCGACGGACGCCGTAAAGCTCGCAGATCGCCCTGACATCACGGGGATTCGGCTTGGCCTTCATCCCCTTCTCCAACCGATGTAAGGCGGTCTGGCTCATCCCGGGCACCTTCGATGCCGCCTTCTCCAGGCTGTAGCCCGTTTCCTCGCGCCACTGTCGGAGTCGGCGCCCAAGTTGGTGGAGTGGCAGTGTCTGGCCCACGCTCGGCATGCTGCTTCCTTCCGTTTCGAAAGGGCATTGGCTTCCGTTCTGGAACGATGTTCGCACGTAAAACGGGAGGTGTCATGGTGTTTCGGAAATTGTGAATCGCATCTTCCGATTTGAGCTGAGACCCGATCGACCGGACGGCGAGCATCAATCCATGCAACTTCTGGGAGATGCTGTAATGCGCTGGGACACCTGGGCGCTGTTGTCGATTCTCGGGCTCTGTCTCGCCGTCATCGTGTGGGCGGTGTGGGGGTCCTACCGCGAAACGCATCCGCCTGCCACGCGCTCACATCGCGGGCGGCATCGGGCGGTAACCACGAAGCATCCGAACATATTCGTATACAGCATCTTTCGTGCACATCGGAGCCGAGGGAGGGTGGCGTGACCACGGCGGAATTCGCGGTGCTGAATGTTCTTGGCTCTGCTGACCGGTTGACGGTGGGGCAGATTCAGCGGGAAGCGGTGTTGAGTGGGTGGAGCACGCGGAATGCGTTGGTGCGGTTGAGGGCTCGTGGGCTTGTTGTCGCCGGGTCCGGCCACGGGTGCTGGGAGATCAGTGCTCGTGGCCGGTTGGCGGTGGCTGCGAAGCGAAGGCAGTTCGGGTGAAGGTGCTTCCGCTTGGTATGGCTAGGCGGTGGTTGGGGTGCCGAACCAGCGGTGCAGGGCTGAGTGGAGTGATTCCTGGTCGGACGGGGTGACGTCGTCACTTGCCCAGGCCACGTAGCCGTCCGGGCGGATCAGGAGGGCGGCGGCCGGTGGTTCGGGGGAGGTTGCGGAGACGAGGGTGATGCGGTCGGTCCAGCCTGTCGCAGTGGTGGGGAGATCGGGGGAGCCATCGAAGGTGAGGAGGAGGGGGCGGGCGGGGCGGAGGAGTTCGGCGATTCGGGTTGGGCCGGTTTTGGTTTCGATGACGCTGTCCGGGAAGAAGTGGCCGGATAGGGGGTGGGTGTCGCCGACTTCGTAGCGGATGTCGGAGCCTGCCAGGAGGTGGGCGATGTGGGTGGTTACGGCCGGTAGGTGCATCAGTTCGCCGAAAAGGGTTCGGAGGGCGGTGATTTCCGGGCCGGGGGAGACCAGGGCGGCTTGGGAGAGGGTGTACATCATGACGCGGTCGGCGACCGGGTGGCGTTCGGATTCGTAGGTGTCGAGCAGGCCCTCGGGGGCCCAGCCGTGCACTTCGGCGGCCAGTTTCCAGCCGAGGTTGACGGTGTCCTGGAGGCCCAGGTTGAGGCCGGGGCCGCCCATGGCGGAGTGGACGTGGGCGGCGTCGCCGAGCAGGAAGATATTGCCACTGCGGTAGTGCTCGGCGACGCGGGTGTTCTGGCCGATGGTGCGGCGCAGGTTGTGGGGGCCGGGGCCGGTCGGCGGGGTGAGGGGGAGGGTGGTGCCGATGACGCGTTCGACGCTGTCCTGGAGTTCGGCCAAGGTCATGGGTGTCTCGTCGGAATACTGTTCGCCGCCTTCGAATTCGACGGTTCCGATGAGCGGCCGGTTCGGCTGGAGTTCGGCGTAGACGAAGATGCCGCGTTCGAGCCGATGGTGACCCAGGCCGAAGGTGCCCACGCCCGGGATCTCGATACGGCCGTCCCCGGTACGCATTCCGTCGGGGACGGTGACGTGGCCGGTGCGAGCGACGTGTCCGTCGGAGGTGACGCCGGGGAATTCGATGCCGGTTCGCTTGCGCACCAAGCTCTTTCCGCCATCGGCACCGACCAGGAAGCGGGCCGTCAGCCGGTAGACCCCGTCGGGCCCGGATACCGCGACCGTCACCCCGTCCGCGGTGGGCTCGATCTCGGTCAGCCCGTGTCCCCAGCGCAGCTCCACGCCGAGATCAACGGCGCGCTTGGTGAGGATCTCCACCATCTCCGGCTGCGGCTTGAGCACCAGGTGTACCGGATTCGGTTGCACCGCAGTGAGATCCAGCGGCATCCCGCCGAAGATATACCGCGGCACCGGAACCGGTGCGCCGGAGTTACCGCTGAACGACTCGTAGAGGCCGCGCATATCGAGTACCCGGGCGACCTGCCCGGCCAGTCCATTGGCTTTCGGCTCCAGGCTGGGCGCGGGTAGCCGGTCCAGCACGATCGGCCGGAGTCCGGCCAGGGCCAGTTCGCAGGCGAGCAGGAGTCCGTTCGGCCCGGCTCCGGCGATGACGATATCGGTGGTTGCGATGTTTTCGGGCATGGCAAATAAACCTCTTGTCAGCGAGGGTATTTCGGGATTACCGGCGCAGCGGCGTTGCTACGCCGGTGGTTCGGGCAGGCCCGCTTCGAGGGCCGCCAGCGCCTGCCGGAGCAGGTCGGTGACGGGGACGGGCGGGTCCGCGCGCACATAGGCTTCGAGTGCGGCGTGCTGTGCGGTGAGCATCATGCCCACCACCAGGCGCGGATACATGGAGCGTTCCGGATCGGTGCCGGTGCGGGCGGCGATGGCGGCGATCAGGTCGTCCTCCACGCCGCGCGACAGCATGGACCGCATCTCGGGCGCGGCGAGCAGTTTCTTCGACTCGTCGAGTTGCGCGCGGGTCGGGATACCCGCGTTCGGCGCGCCCACGTGTTCGAATTCGAGCGGCTCGACGAGTGCGGCCGTAATCGCTTGCCACAGTGGCGCATCCGCCGGGTAGGTAGCCAAGATCTCGACACCCCGCCGGACGCGGTCGAGCTGCCGGTAGGCGAGTGCGTCGTACTTACCGGTGAAGTAGTTGTTGAAGGTGCGGATGGAGACCCCGGCGCGCGCGGCGATGTCCTCGCGCGTCACGTTCTCCAACCCGAGTTCGAACATCAGCTGGAGGGCCGCGTCGCTCAAAGCCTTTCGGGTGTCGGCCTTCTTGCGTTCGCGGAGTCCGAGCTGCTGTTCTTCGGGCATGAACCCAGTATGCGCGAAACATGCCCAGCGGGCAATGTTTCCCGCTGGGCAATTTTCTGCCGAGGCGGCACCTATTCGGACAGCAGCTGCTCGACCACCCACTCCGCCGCATCGGGCTGCATCGGCAACGCGGCATGACTGGCCACTCCCGCACGGGGATACAGATCCTCGAACCAGTCGTTGACCACCCCCGGCTCCTCGATGAACGAAGCCACCCCCGGCGGCGTCAGCACCTGATCCCCGTGCGTGGCCAGCACCGAGTACGACACCCCTGGCACGGTGACCCCGTCCGCGAGCAGAGCAGTCGTCACCGTCGACCCCGCCAGGCAGTCGAGCGCACCCCGCACTCCGCGAAAGACGGTGTCACGCAACGGATTCGTAGCATCGTTCAACACGCCGGCCAGCCCCTCGGGCGACCCGGGCAGATCCAGCCCGCCGATCAGCGTGGCGGCCGTCGTCCCCTTGGTCACCGGCGCGAGATACACCGCGCGATCCACCGACGAGCCGCCGTGCAGGAACTTCAGGTAGTAGTTCGCGATCAGCGCCCCCGAGGAGTGCGCGACGATGTCGACCTTCTCGGCACCGGTCACCGCCCGCACCTTCGCCACGAAATCCCGCAGCTGTCCCGCGGACTCGACCACCGGCGCGGCCGCCTGCATCGGCCCGACGATCCCGTACCCGAAGATGAACGGGCAGCCCCCGATGCCCCGAATCCCACCCGTGATCCCCGCCATCTGCTTGTCCAGCGTCGCGCGAATATCCCCGACCGCCCCGAAACCCCCGAGAATCACCACGGGATTCGGCTGCTCCGGCTCGGGCGTGCAGTCCAGCGCGGGCTCGAGCGTCCCGGAACTGGGCTGATCGGCCCCCGGCGTGATCTCCGGCATCGCCGCCGCGGGTGCCGCACCCAGTAGGAGTAGCGCCGCCACCACCGCCGTCCCCGCCTGCACACGCCATCTTCGCCACTGTCTGCCCGCCGGTATCGCATTCGTCACCGAAATAGTTCGGACGCCGACGACGTTTGGACGACCGATTCAGCGTGTCGGCGGCGTGGCATACGCTCCGGTTGATTGGAAGGAGCGGGGTGTGAGCAAGCGTGGCTGGCTGTTGTTCCTGGGCATGGGTGTGATCTGGGGTGTCCCGTACGCCATGATCCGGGTCGCGGTCCGGGAATTCGATCCGGTGTTCGTGGCCTTCGGGCGCACCCTGCTCGGCGCACTGGTCTTGCTGCCGATCGCGCTGTACATGAAGGTGCTCGCTCCCGCGCTGCGGCAGTGGCGCTGGCTGCTGGTCTACACGCTGGTGGAGATCACCGGCCCGTGGCTGCTCATCGGCCACGCCGAAACCAAGCTGACCAGTTCGACGGTCGGCCTGCTCATCGCCGCGGTGCCGCTGATCGCGATCGTCCTCACCACTCGCATGGGCCACGAGCGCTTGGACATGCGCCGCATTCTCGGTCTGGTCATCGGCTTCGCCGGTGTCACCGCCCTGGTCGGCCTGGACATCGACGTCTCGAATCTGGGCGCGATGGCGGCCATCGGTGTCAGCGTCATCGGCTACGCGCTGGGCCCGATCATCATCGACCGCAAGCTGAAGGAACTGCCGCCGATCGGCGTGGTGACCGGTTCGCTGATCTTCGCCGCCGCCATCTACCTGCCGTTCGCGCTGTGGCGCATGCCTTCTCACTACACCGCCGCACCGACCTGGTCGGTGGTCGGCCTCGGCCTGATCTGCACCGCGCTGGCCTTCGTGGTCTTCTTCGCCCTCATCGGCGAGGTCGGCCCGTCGCGCGCCACCGTCATCACCTACATCAATCCGGCGGTGGCCCTGCTGATCGGCGTCTCGCTGCTGAACGAGCCGCTGACCGCGGGCATGGCGATCGGCTTCCCGCTGGTGATCATCGGCTCGATCGTGGGCACCGCGCGTACGAAGTCCGAGGCGAAGGAACCCGCCCCCGCCTAGTCCTGGTTGGCCTGGCTCTGATTCGCCTTGCGCTGCTTGCGGGTTCGCTCGCGCCGCTCGATGCGCGGATCGTCGGTGACGTCGTAGCGTTTGACGTACTCACCCAGGAACGCCTGCAGCGTGGCGGTGGCCGGAATGGCCAGCAGCGCCCCCACCGCCCCCAGCAGCGCGCCACCCACGATCACCGACAGCAGTGCGACAGCCGGATTCACGTCCACAGTCTTGGCCGTGATGCGCGGCTGCAGCACGTAGTCCTGGATCCACTGGTAGACCACCACGAAGATGACGATCCACACCGCGTCGATCGGCCGAATCGTCAAGGCCACCAGAATCGGCAGGGTCCCCGCGATATACGTCCCGATGGTCGGCACGAACGACGCCACCACGCCGAACCAGATCCCCAGCGCCAGTGCGTTCGGCAGCCCGAGCACCGCCAGGAAGGCCCAGTGCGCGACGGCCGAGATGACCGCCAGTAGCGCCCGCGAGTACAGGTACCCGCCGGTCTTGTCGATGGCCAGATCCCAAGCGTGCAGTACCGCACCCTGTTTCGTGGGCGGCAGCAGCGAACACAGCGCCCGCCGCAGCTTGGGCCCGTCGGCGGTCATATAGACGCTGAACAGTGCGATGGTCACGAACTTGGCCAGCCCGCCGAGCACCGTGCTCGACAGCCCCCACACATTGTTGGCGGCGCGTGCCGCGTACGAGCTGATGATGTCGGAGTCCTTGAACAGCCGATCCCGGAGCTGATCCAAGGTGAATTTCTGGTGGAAGGTGGAGTTGATCCAGGCGACCAGTTCGTCGATCAGCCGCGGCAGTTCGCTGACCACATTGGCGACCGTTTCGACCATGAGGACGCCGAGCGTGGCGAGGAAGCCTGCGGTGCAGGCGAAGACGACGATGAAAACGACCGCGGTGGCCAGTCCGCGATTGATGCCGCGCGCGGCCATCCCGTCCACCGCCGGTTCCATGGCCAGCGAGACGAAAAAGGCGACAGTCATCATGACAGCGATGCCGATGAGCTGGTGGGCAGCCCAATTGGCCAGTTCGAACAGTCCGACCAACGCCAGCGCGAGCACCATGGCACGGGGTAGCCAGGCCGGCATGTGAGCCCGGTCCGGTGCATCGCTGCTGCTGGGGTTGTCCGTCGCCTCGGTGTTCTGCTCGGCGGCAGGGTTGTCGGCGGCCACGGGGCCAGTCTCGTGCACGGTCGCGGGTTTCCCGGCGCGACGCACCGGCGTGTATGAAATGTACAAATCCGGTCGGTCTGTTCTTAATGAACGAAAAGAACCGAGAGTCATTCGCAGAGAAAGGTTTTGCCGCGATAGTGTGCAGGTATGTCGGTGGGCGGCCAAGATATGCGAGTGCGCACGAAATTCTCCAGCGAACTGATGGCGCTGACCGATGAGCTCGCGCATATGGCGAGACTGACGTACGAGGCATCCGAGCGGGCCGCGGCCGCGCTCATGGGCAGCGACCTGACGGCCGCCTACGAGGTGTTCGCGCTCGAGGAGAAGGTGGAGATCGAGCACGCCAAATGTGAGGACCGATCGGTCATCCTGCTGGCCCTGGAGGCCCCGGTCGCCCGCGACCTGCGCCATGTCGTGACCGCCATGCAGATCGCCGACGACCTGCTCGCGGTCAGCCGCGCGCTGAGCCGGGTGGCCGACGTGGTGGTGCGCCGGTACCCGAACCCGGCCGCCCCGCCGCACGTGATCGCTCTGCTGGCGGAATTCTCCGGCGCGGTCACCCATCTCATCGACAGTGCGGTGAGAGTCATTGCGGCACAGAACCCGCCGCGCGACCGGGTGCTGGTGCCGCGCGACGAGAACGTGGAGCGGCTCCGCGCGCAGTTGGTGGAGTTGGCCGCCGACGACAGCTGGGAACACGGCTCGGCGATGGCCATCGATATCGCGCTGCTGGCCTATCACTTCGAGCGCGGGGCCGACCACTGTGTCCGCATCGGGCGACTCATTCGGTTCTTCCACACGGGCATTCCGCTCTACGCACAAACGGAGGCGTAACCACCCCTTGTTGTGAGGGGCCCTATCCGCGGGAGTAAGCTGCCCGAATTGCTTCATGGCGAGGTCTTTTCGAGTAGCACCGCACATACGGACAGCCGAAATCCGACAAGGGCCCCAAACATGACCTATAGCTCTACCCAGACGAAGGTGGCAGCGCCGGTTCGGGTCGCGCCAGCCTCTGTCTCCGACAAGAATGCCGTCGTCACGGCCGAGAATTTCGCCGAAAGAACGCTCTCGCACCGCCAGATCATGACCATTTTGTCCGGCCTGCTGCTGGGCGTGTTCCTGGCGGCGCTGGACCAGAACATCGTCAGCGTCGCGATCGTGCGCATCGCCAACAGTCTGCACGGCTTCGACAAACAGGCGTGGGCCACCACGGCGTATCTCATCACAGCCACCATCAGCACGCCGCTCTACGGCAAGCTCGCCGACATCTACGGCCGAAAACCCCTCTATCTCATCGCCATCGGCGTCTTCGTGGTCGGCTCGGTGTGCTGCACCTTCGCCACCTCCATGTACCAGCTGGCGGGTTTCCGCGCGCTGCAGGGCGTGGGCGCGGGTGGGCTGATGTCGCTGGCCTTCACCATCATCGGCGATATCGTGCCGCCCCGCGAAAGAGTCCGGTACCAGGGCTATTTCATGATGGTCTTCGGCATCGCCACCGTGCTCGGGCCGGTGCTGGGCGGCTTCTTCTCCAATGCCGACCACATACTCCGACTCTCGGGCTGGCGCTGGGTGTTCCTGGTGAACGTGCCCATCGGCGTGCTGGCACTGCTGGTGGTCGGCAAGGTGCTCGACCTGCCGCAGCAGCGGCGCCGCCAGCGCACCGACTGGCTGGGCGCGATATCCCTTGCGGCGGCGACGATTCCGCTGCTGGTCATCGCCCAGCAGGGTCGCGAGTGGGGCTGGCATTCCCATCGCGCGTTGCTCTGCTACGGCATCGCCGCGGCCGGGCTGGTGGCGTTCCTGCTGGTGGAATTCCTGATGAAGGACGCCGCGCTGATTCCCCTGCGGCTGTTCCGAAATCCCACCTTCAGCATCACGATCCTCGGCGGCTTCATCGTAGGTGTCGCCATGTTCGGCGCGATCGTGCTGGTGCCGCTGTACTTCCAGGTGGTGCGCGGGTATTCGCCCACGCGCTCGGGGCTTTTCATGCTGCCGCTGGTGCTGGGCATCATGATCGGCTCCCAATTGTCCGGGCTCATCACCAAATTCACCGGCCGCTACAAAGCGCTGCCGGTGCTCGGGTCGCTGGTGATCGCCGCCGGGTCGGTGCTGTTCGCGCTCGTGCACTACGACAGTCCGCTGTGGCAGCCGCTGTTGTTCTGCGGCATCATCGGTTTCGGGCTCGGCGGCTGCATGCAGACGCTCATCATCGCGGCCCAGAACGCCGGTCCGCGCAGCGATATGGGCGTCTCCACCGCGGCGGCCACCTTCTTCCGGCAGATGGGCGGCACCCTCGGGGTCGCGGTCTTCCTGACCATCCTGTTCAACCTGTTGCCGCACAAGATCATCGCGGCCTTCGGCGGGCAGCTGCCGCCGGGCTTCGACGCCTCGCAACTGGGCAAGATCCAGAGCAATACCGGTGAGATCGCGGCGCTGCCGGACCAGCTGCGCGTCCCCATCCTGACCGGTTTCACCCATGCCATGGGCGGGGTCTTCTTCACCGCCGCCGCGGTGGCCGTGCTGGCGGCGCTGGTGCTGGCGTTCATGAAAGAGATTCCGCTGCAGGATGTTCCGACGCCGGTCGCCGAGGAGGCGATCGAGCCCGAACCCGAGCCGGAGCCGGAACCGGAGTTCCACATCGTCGAGCCGACCGGGCTGTCGGTGTCGGGCTGCGTGCACCGCGAGGACGGCCAATCGGTGCCCGACACCGTGCTCACCCTCATCGATCAACGCGGACGCCAGGTTTCGCGGGCGCTCGGCGAAAACGACGGCGGGTACCTGATCGGCGTGCCGCGTGCGGGCAGCTATGTACTGATCGTGTCGGCCTACGGCTACCAGCCCGCCGCGGTCACCCTCACCGTCGGCAGCCGCCCGCAGCAACTCGATGTGGCGCTGCTCGGCTCCGGCGAGGTGTCGGGGACCGTGCGGGCGGTGGGACGCGGTGCGCCGCTGCGCGATGCGACCGTCACCCTGACCGACACCTTCGGCGATGTGGTCGGCTCGGCCGTCACCACCGCGGACGGCGACTTCATCTGCCGCGGCGTGCTGGCGGGCACCTACACCCTGGTCGCGGTCGCCGACCACATGCGCCCGACCGCCGTCACGCTGACCGTGCCCGACAGCGGAATGCTGCGCCACGACCTCGAACTCGCCCCGCGCGCGGTGCTGGCCGGATCGGCGTGCAACGAGCGCGGCGACGTCATCCCCGACGCGCAGATCACCGTGCTGGACGAAGCGGGCGATCTGATCGCGGTCACCCGCACCGACGGCGACGGTCGCTATGTGGTGCCGGATCTGGCCGAGGGGCGCTACACCGTGATGGCGCGCGGGTATCCGGCGGCGTTCAGCCGGGTCACCGTGTCCGAAGGCGAGGTCGCCCACGACGTGCTGCTCGGCTACGAACGGGTGGAATCGGTCGACCGGGTATGAAGTGGTCCGCCGTCCAAGTCTGTTTTCGGTTTCGGGGAGCGGAGGCGGCGGGCAGCTGTTAGGTTTCCGCGTGAAAACAGTCCAGCATTCGGTATTGGGCTGGTTCAAGGGGAAGAACACAGATGAAGACCTCGCGCGTACTGCTGACCGCCGCCCTCGCCGCCGTCCTACCCGCCGCAGCCGCCCAGGCCGCCCCGGCGTCCTCGGATACCGGCGCCGTGAACGAATATGTGGCCCTCGGTGATTCGTGGGCGGCGGACGCCACCCTGAGCCAGCTGACCACCGCCTTCACGCCGCTGCCCTGCGTGCAGAGCGCCCACAACTACGCCAAACAGGTCGCCGCCGCGCTCAACGTGCCCACCTTCCGCGACGCCACCTGCGGCGGCGCCGTCACCGCGAACATGACCCAGCCGCAGCACACCGGACTGGGCGACAACGCACCCCAGTTCGACAGCCTGACCGAGAACACCGACCTGGTCACCCTCGAAATCGGCGGCAACGACGCCGGATTGGCCGCCGCGGTCACCGACTGCGTCACCCTCGATCCGGCCGCCACCCCCTGTCTCGACGAGATGGTCGTCGGCGGCGTGGACCGCATGTCGCAGCAGATCGCCGTGGCCGAGAACCGGGTCACCGCCACCATCGCCGGAATCCGCGAGCGCGCACCGCACGCCCGCATCCTGCTGCTGGACTACTTCGAGGGCATCGGCCTCGAAGGCGGCTGCTGGCCGGAGATCCCTATCTCCGACCCCGACGCGATCTGGTTGGGCCAGAAGCTGTTCGAACTGCACCAGATGGTCGCTCGGGTCGCCGATGGCACCGGCGTCGAGTTCGTCGACACCTACGACGGCAGCGCGGGCCACGACGCCTGCAAGCCCGTCGGCACCCGCTGGGTGGAGGGCCTGCTGCCGTTCTCGGGCAGTCCGGTGGGACTCGCGGTCCCGTTCCACCCCAACCAGCTCGGCGCGAACTACCAGGCCCGCAAGGTACTCGAAACCCTCGGCTCCTGAACGGCTAGCGCCGGGTGATCTCCACCCGGTTGTCGTGGAACACCGCGCCGCCGCCGAAGTCCGAATCCCGTTCGGCCACGGTCGCGTTCACCGTCGCGCCGCCGGTGTGCTTGGCCCACCGGCCCTTCGGCGTCGCCGCCACCCCGGGCCGCACCGCATCCGACACCTCCGCGATCGCCTCGAACGAGCCGCGCGCATTGCCGACCGTCACCGCGTCGCCGTCGGCGATGCCGCGCGCGGCCGCGTCGTCCGGGTGGAGGGTGACGCGGGGTTCGCCTGCCCGCCGCCGCAATTCGGGATTCGAACCGAAGGTGGTGTTGAGGAAGAAGTGCGAGGCGGCCGAGATGAGCACCAGGCCGTCACCGGAATCCGCGGGCGGGGTGTACCCGGCCAGCGGATCGTGCCCGGCCGCCGCCGCGCGCGGGGAGACGAACCGCAGCTTGTCCTTCGGCACCGGCTGCGGATCGATCTTGAGAAAGCCGTCGGCGCGCAACCGGTCGATGTCGTACTGCTTCAGCAGCTGATTCGCCAGCTCCTCATCGGAGTCGAACAGCGCCGGTTCGGTCATGCCCATGCGCTGCGCGAGGCGACGGAAAGTCTCGGTGGTGGGCAGGCATTCGCCCGGCGGTGCCACCGCCGGTTCGTTCCAGACCAGGTAGAGATTGCCGTACGCGGCGATCACGTCGAGATGCTCGGGCTGCATGGTCGCCGGCAGCACGATATCCGCGTAATCGACGGTGTCGGTCGGAAAGTGCTCCAGCACAACGGTGAACAGATCCTCGCGGGCCAGGCCCTCGATCACCTTGCGCTGATCCGGATTCGAGCCGACGGGATTGGCGGCGATCACGAACAACGCCTTGACCGGCGGCGCATCGGTGTCCAGCAGCGCTTCGCCCATCCGCGTCATCGACAGTGTCCGTACCGGATTCGGCAGCAGATCGAAGCGCACCAGCGCCGGGACGTCGAGCTGGAAGTGCCCGCTGGTCGAATAGTGCAGCCCGCCACCGGGAATCGCCCAGTCCCCGGTCACGCCCGGCAGGCACGCCAACGTACGCAACGCCATACCGCCGCCCGCATGCCGCTGAATGCCCTGTGAGGCACGGATGGCGGTCGGCCGAGTCCGGGCGATGCGCTCACCCAGCGCCACGATGTCGGCCACCGGCAACCCGGTGATCGCCGCGGTTCGTTCCGGCGTGTACTCCTCGATGCGGGAGCGGAATTCGTCCCAGCCCTCGGTATGCGCGGCCAAATAGTCACCGTCGTGCGCGCCCAGTGACACGATGACATGCATGAGTCCCAGCGCCAGCGCTGCATCGGTGCCCGGCAGCGGCGCGAGATGTTCGTCGCAGCGCTCGGCGGTGCGGGTGCGCACCGGATCGATGGCCACCGTGTACGCGCCGCTGTCCTGGATGAACTTCCAGACGTGATGCCCGGAGCTCATCGGATTGGTGCCCCACAGCAGGATCAGCTTCGAATGCGCCAGGTCCTCGGGATCCATGCCGCCCGCGGTGCCGAGGGTGTAGTTCAGCCCGGTGCTGCCCGCGATCGAGCAGATGGTCGGATCGTGCAGCGACGCACCCAGCGTGTTGAAGAAGCGCCGCCCGGAAAAGCCTTCCAGCCCTTGCAGGTACCCCAGGCTGCCGGTGCCGTGGAACGGCCAGATCGCCTCGCCGTCGAATTCGTCGACGATGCCGGTCAGCCGGGAAGCGATCTCGTCGAGCGCCTCGTCCCAGCTGATCCGCTCGAAACGGCCCTCGCCCTTGCGGCCGACGCGGCGCAGCGGATGGGTGATGCGCTCGGGGGAGTGCACCTGCTCGAGATACCGGTTCACCTTCACGCACAATGCGCCCCGGGTGACCGGATGGTCCTTGTTGCCGCGCAGGCCGACCGCCTTGCCGTCCTGCACGTCCACCACCCAGGAACAACCGTCCGGGCAATCGAGTGGGCATGCTCCCAAGACCTTCACCCATTCGATCGTAGGCAAGCGGCCGGTCGGGCGCGAAAGTCGAGCGTAGGGGCCCTTTTCTATCGCGACACGCCTACGTCGTCATGTGACGACACGCTGATGCACTGCGGTAGTCTCGGCCGGCGGACAATCAGCCGCAACAGGGTTGCGGGGGCGGAAGTGCGCGGTGGAATGGGAGCTTCATGATCACCCCCGGCCGAGGGCTCGTCGGTGTCGCCACGGGATGCGTGGCGCTGCTGACCGGCTGTGCGCACGGGAACGTCACCGATGCGGCCCACGCCAATCGATCCCATGCCGAGGCCGACGCCGAAACCGGTGAGATGCAGCGCAGCGCCTTCGTCACCGGGTGCGCGGGCACCGCGGCGGGCTGGGAGGCGACCGCGGTGGTGAGCAATCGGGATGTCGTCGAGCACCGGTATCTGGTGGTGATCAGTTTCATGACGCCGGAGTCCGCGGATCTGGAACGCACCCGCACCGAAGTGCTGGTCGCGCCGGGCGCCAACCAGGACTTCACCACCGAGACCCGGCTGGATCCGGTGACGCGTCCACAGACCGTCCGGTGTGTGCTGCGCGGGGTGGAGCAGCTCTGAGCGATGCTCCCGAATCGGGCATCGCGGGTTCGGCCGACGGCGAAAGTTGCGCGCGGACAGGGGCGGACGCTTAGGATCTCAGCGCCGGCCATGCTCGGTGGGCCGCACCAATCGGAATAGCTAAACGTTCACTGACCTGCGGGGCGGCGACGGTCAGCATTCGTCAGATGTGGATTTGTCGGTGCCATGGTGCATGCTCTTGGCACGCAGCTGTCCGCCCAGTCCGCCCGGAGTGCCCCATGTCGACCCGTACCAAGCCACAACCCTTGTCGGATACCGAGATTCGGCAGATCGCCGCGGAAATCGACGCGGGCAAGCCGCCGATGGTGTGGTTCACCGCGGCGGCGGTCGGCGTTCCGGAAGGTCGATCCGGCAAGGTGATGTCCCTCGGCGATCCGTCCGAAGGAGATTTCCTGCAGGTGAAGCCGACCGGCTCGAAGGACGTGCTGTCCTTCGGTCCCACCGAGGTGACCCTCACCAAACCCGGCCGCCAAGTGCAGCCCAAACCGGCCCCGCAGCCCAAACCGGCCAGTGCGTCATCGGCCGCGAAACCGATCAGGAAGGAATCCACCGTGACGATGCCCGCATCCGTGACGACGCCGGCCGCTCCGACCACCCCGGCCGCTACCGAGGCCCCCGCGGCCAAGCCCGAAACTTCGCAGCCCGCTGTGGAATCGGCGGCCGACGGCAAGGCGGCCAAGCCCGCCGCCTCGCGCCCGGCCCGCAACGCGGCCGCCGCCAGTGCCGCCAAGAAGCCCAAGCCCACCGAGGTGACGGTCACCCTCTCCGGCACCGCCGACGGCGAGTGGACCCTCGATGTGGTGAACGGCAAGAAGCGCACCATCAAGGGCCTGCCGGTCGCCAGTTCCGCTGTCGGCCAAGCCGCCAAGCTGCTGCACCCCGAATTCGCCGAGGTCGTGGAGTCCATCCACGAGGCCGTGCGCGTCGCGCAGGAGGCCAAGGTCCAGCAGCTGCAGGCCGAACTCGAGTCGGCCCGTCGGCTACTCGAAGACCTGGCCTGAGCGAGAGTAACCCACTCCGTTTCGAGCGCCCCCCGTCATTCCGGCGTGCTTTTGGCCGGAATCCACCACCGCTGCTGTGGATCCCGGCCAAGAACATGCCGGGATGACGGGGTTGGTCTCACACCGCGGATTCCCGCTGCCAGGTGAGCGGGCCCGATTCCGGCCGCCCCCGCCGCAGATCCTCGTGGAAGATGTAGCCGAGCGAGTATTCCTTGGCGTGATACATGGCCGAATCCGCCTCGCGCAGTAGCTCGTACACCGTGGTCTCGGTCTCCCGGGGCCGCGTGCAGGCGATGCCGATACTGGCCGCGATGCGCACCTCGGCCGCACTCAACTCGAACGGTTCCCCGAGCGTCGCCAAGAGTCGCTCGGCCAGCTGGCGGGCCTGCTGCTGCGCCAGCGGCGCCAGCACCACGAATTCGTCACCGCCGTACCGGGCCGCCGCGTCGTCGCGGCGAATGATCCGGCGGATGCGCGCCGCCGCATTGGCGATCAGCTCGTCGCCCACCGCGTGCCCGTAGTTGTCGTTGACCCGTTTGAACCCGTCCAGGTCGAT
This sequence comes from Nocardia heshunensis, assembly GCF_054782115.1. NCBI lineage: Bacteria > Bacillati > Actinomycetota > Actinomycetes > Mycobacteriales > Nocardiaceae > Nocardia > Nocardia heshunensis. Next base: position 752,159 of record NZ_BAAGTC010000002.1, read on the forward strand.
GAACAGCAGCGCCAAAGGTTGTCCGGCCCAACGGTCCCGATTACGATGCAACGCCCGCAGCAGGGCGGCGCGGTTCAGCAGTCCGGTGAGCATGTCGTGGTCTGCCTGATACTGCGCGCGCCGCTCGCTGCGGGCGCTGCGTTCGATGGCGCGTTCGCTGCGTAGCAGCACGCCACCTAGTAGGAGCGCGAACAGCGAGGACACCACGACGCGGTCCAGGGTGTCGAGATTCGAGCCGACCACCGGCACCAGCGAGGCCACGATCATGACGATGGCGATCATCGACGCCCGCTGCCGGGACCGGTGCGGATGGATCTCCCGTGGCCCGCCGAGCACCACCATGCTCGGATGCAGCGCGGCCGCGCCGATCAGCGTGAAGCCCAGTTGCAGTGGCAGCAGCTGGATCTGGCGGCCGAATACCGCCGAACCGGCCGATTCCAGGTTGTAGGCCAAATCCCCGGCCAGGATGACCAGCATCGCCAGATGCACCAGCCGCAGCGAGGTCTCCGAGCGGGCCGAGGTGATCACCGAATGCACGATCACGGTGAGCAACATGGCGTCCACGATCGGATCCGCGACACAGGTGATGGTGCTCAGGTGGACATGGTGGGCCATGTGCAGCACCGGCGAGATCAGGAAGGTCCACGAAAGCAGCAGCGCGCCCAGGCCGATCAGCCCGGAGTCCAGCAGCAGATCGTGATCGGTGCTGTTCTGGCGCGGGCGCAACCACAGCACCGCGGCCACCCCGACACAGCAGTAGCCGCTGAGGGTGAACAGGTCGTCGAAGGGGTGCCGCTGGGATTCGGAGACGTGCCGCAGCGCGGTGCCGATGGCGAATTGCACAGCGGCCGCGGACAGTAGATACCAGGGCAGCGGATGCCGGGGGCGGTACTTGCGGACGCCCATGCCGATCATGGTGAGGCTCAGGGCAACCGAGGCGCACAGGGTGCCCAGGGCGACGGCTCGGGAATTGTCCACCAGGGGCAGACCGAGAATCAGGACGCCGCAGCCGAACAGGACGGTGCGCCAGCAGATTCTGTTGCGCCACCGGGGCGTGTCAATAGCAGACTGCTCGGCCGGTTGTGCGTCTGTTCCCACCAGCCCCCCTTATCCGAGCAGTACTCGAAAAGACACCGCCGATCATCGACCGAGTATGTTGCGGTACGAGCATAGGTCCCCGCGGAGCGGTGGCAGAGTGCCCGGTCGAGAAAGGCGCTGCCACTAATTGGGCAACCGAACCGATCATGACACGAAAGCCCCCGCTCCGGAGCGGAGTTCGGCGAACCCGCAGGACCGCTTTCCGCGTGACTCGCTATGCTCCCCGCGAATCGAACCGTTCGGCCCGAATGCCTTGCGTGAACTCGCGAATACCACCGTGAACAGGAGTCGACCGCTGGACGAGGATGGGCAGATGGCAACGAACGCCGGACGCTGGTGGGCTCCCGGCCGGGTGAATCTCATCGGCGAGCACACCGATTACAACGAGGGCTACGTGCTGCCCCTGGCCCTGCCGCTCGGCATGACCTGCACCGCGGTCGCGCGCCCGGATGGCCTGGTGCGCCTGCGATCCCGCCAGGTCCCGCGCGACGAGATCGACACCACGATCGCCGCGCTGGCCACCGGCGGCTGGTCCGAACTGCCGGGCTGGACACACTATCCGCTGGGCGTGATCCGGGAATTCGAACGTCGCGGCCACGGGGTCCCCGGGGTGGATCTCGCGCTCGACGCCACCGTGCCCGTCGGCGCGGGCCTGTCCTCCTCGGCGGCGCTGTCGTGCGCGGTCGCGATCGCGCTGCGGGATCTGTTCGCGCCCACCGTCACCGACGCCGAGATCATCGATATCGCGCGCACCGCCGAGAACGTCTACGTGGGCGTCCCCACCGGCATCCTCGACCAGTCCGCCGCCATGCTGTGCACCGCCGGGCACGTGCTGTTCCTCGACACCCGCACGGGCGCCGCCGAGCAGATCCCCTTCGATCTGGCATCGGGTGGTCTGTCACTGCTGGTGCTCGACACCGGGAGCCCGCACGACCTGCGCGACGGCGAGTACGCGCGACGCCGCGCCGAATGCGCCGCCGCGGCAGCCGAACTGGGCGTCGCGTCCCTGCGCGACCGCACCGATGCCGACGCCGCCGAGCGCCTCGCCGATCCGGTGCTGCGGCGACGCGCCCGCCACGTGATCACCGAAAACGCCCGGGTGCTGCAAATTGCCGAACAATTGCGCGCCGGTGTCGACCCGCGCGGCATCGGCCCGATCCTGACGGCCGGACACGCCTCGCTGCGTGACGATTTCGAGGTGTCGGCCCTGCCGTTGGATCTCGCCGTCGAGGCCGCGCTGGCGGCCGGTGCCTACGGCGCCCGCATGACCGGCGGCGGTTTCGGAGGCAGCGTCATCGCCCTGGTCGACCGTGATGGCGTGGATGGGGTGCGAACCGCGGTCCGGGAGGCGTTCGCGGCCAAGGGGTTCGACGCACCCCGCGACTTCACCGTCACGCCCGCCGCTGGCGCACATCGCCTCTGAGGCCGAAACAGCCTCGCCTCCAAGGCCGAAAGCGCCTGTCCTACACCGCCGCATCGATCAGCGCGACGGCCGCCCGGGTGCACAGCTCCCGTGCGGCCTCCGGCTCCAGCCCGCGCACATCGGTGAGCACGATGAACGCCTCCCAGCCGACGACCAGTGCAACCTGCGACACCAGAGCCTCGAAGGCACTGGGGGACAGCCGATCCCGTAGCGGTTCCAGCGCCCATTCGATCCAGCGAATGCGCCGGAAGCCACGCCGCGGCTGACCTTCCTCCGGCGGCGGCGCGTCGACGGTCAGCTTCACCAATCGCCTTCCCATCGGCAGGGATCGGCGAATGTCGGCGGTCAGCGCCGTCACCAGAATGCCGATACGCTCGCGCGGGTCGTCGCTGTCGGCCTGCTCGATCGCGGCATCGGCGTCCGCGCTGATCAGTCCCACCGTGGCGTCCAGCAGTAGCTGATCGAGGGTGGGGAAATGCAAATAGACGGTGCGGCGGGCGACCTCCGCGGCCTCCGCGATCTCGTTGATCGAGGGATGCGCGACGCCCTGCGCCAGCAATGTCATGGCGGCATCGACGATGGCCTTGCGGGTGCGCCGCCGCTGGGCGACCCGGCCCGGACCGCCGACCGACGGGGTTTCGTTCACGCGCTGCGACCCTTCCTCGATTCCGGTCTTGACACTGTTCTCACCGGGATTCACTATATCCACATGCACTAAATGCACAGCTGTGCATTTATCGAACGGGGGCCCTATTCATGAGTTGCGACACCCACGCCATGGTCGTGGTGCACCGCGCCTTCACCCGCGAATTCCGGCTGATCGGCGAAATCGCCGCGGTGACACCGGTATCCGATGCCGAACAGATCCGCCGGGTGGTGCGGCACGGCCGCGAGATGCTCACCGCGCTGCACCACCATCACCACTCCGAGGACGAATTGGTCTGGCCGCGGCTGCGTTCCGCGGGCGTGGACGCCGCCCTCATCGATGTCATGGAATCCCAGCACGGCGACATCTCCGCGGCCATGGACGCGCTGGATGCGGCGCTCACCGGCTGGGAGTCCGATCCGGGCTCGGGTGAAACGGTCAGCGTCGCCGCGGCCCGCCTGCACCTGGTGCTGAGTGAACACCTCCACGAGGAGGAGACCGCGGTGCTGCCGTTGGTGGCGAAAACCCTCACCGAACCCCAGTGGGCCGAGCTCGGTGAGCGCGGCATGGTCGCCCTCCCCAAGCGTCGGTCGCTGGTCTTCCTCTGCCACATTCTCGAGGAAGCCGATGCCACCGAGCGCGCCAACTTCTTCGCCGATATCCCGGGCCCGGTCCGGTTGCTCTACCGCTTCCTCGGCGCTCCGGCCCACGCCCGCGAAACCCGGGTCCTGCGCCGCGATCTCGACCCGTCATTGACGGAAAGGACAGCGTCATGACCTATCTCGTCGTGGACCAGCGGGTCGAGGACGTGACCCGCTGGCAGACCGCCTTCTCCGGTGGCGCGGAACGTCGCCGCGAGGCCGGTGGGGAACTGGTCATGGTCCTGACCGACCCGGCCGACCCCCAACGCCTGCTGGTCATCGTCGAATTCGACTCCCCGGACCGGGCCGCCGCCTGGCGCAGCCGCCCCGGCGTGGAACGCGAAATCGCCTCCGGCGGAGTCATTCCCGACTCGGTAACGGTCAGAATCCTCGACCGGCTACCGATTCCCACCGGAGCCATCCCGCCGAAATGACGGGGGGTGGGATGGCTCCGGCGGGCTGTTCGACTACTGCGCTGGATCTACCTCGCGGGGTTGATCGACGGCTGGCTGATCGTCGTGAAGTACTGGACCGCCGCGGCGATGGCGACCGGGGCGGTGACGAAGAGCTGGCCCGCGATCGTGCCGACGAAGCCGACCGCCGCCGCGCCGATCAGGCAGCCGGTCCCGGCCGCGCCCAGCAGCGGAACGAACAGGGCGGCAAGGATTCCGGCCGAACCCAGGGTGACCAGCCCCGCGGCGGAGATCCCGCCCAGCAGGCAGCCCAGCGCCGCGCCGCCGAGGCCACCGGCGAGCGTACCGATGGTCGCGCCCATGCTGATGGTGCTGCTCATCCGGTTCCAGGCCGCGACCTCACGGTCGTAGTCGCCCTTGAACGGCGCGCTGTTCTCGAACGGCAGCGCGACCGGCTGGTAGACCGCGTGCGCGGTGTCGATGCGCGGCGTGAGCGTGGCGACGCGATCGTGGATGTCGGCGGTGACGGGGAAGACGAAATCGTCGACCCGCACCGACAATTCGGTGCCCGCCAAGGTGGTCCCGTCCGCGGCCTTGATCTTGAACACGCCGTTGTCCACCACCAGTGCCCCGGCATCCGTGCGGATCACCAGGTCCCTCTCACCGGCGGTGGCGGTGTAGTGCACGCCCGGGTCGGACGGTGCGGGCGCGGCGTTCACGGTTCCGGCGGTGACCCCGAGCGCGGTGGTCACGAGGGCGGCGGACACGGCGAACTTGTTGAGCTTCATCAGGTTTGGCTTTCGTCGGTGCGGGTCAGGGTCCGCACGATGGACACGGTCAGTTACTCGACTGCCGACCGCGACAAGATGTGACAGCCCGGCGGCACGGCCCGGAGGCCGTGTCGCTCAGCTGTTTTCGAGAAGGGCGGTGTTCGCCCGGGAAGGGCTAGGCGCGAGCGCGCAGGCGGGCTCCCACACCCACCAGCACGTCGATCACCAGGAAGCCCAGCAGGGGAATGCCGATCATGGGCGCGAACCAGCCGATCACCAGCGCGGCGGCTGCCAACGGCACGAGCACGATCAGCGGAGTGTGCGCCAGTGCGCGGCGCGGCGCCCGGCCCGCGGCGAACGTGGCGTCCTTGGTCGGGCGGCGACGCCACCACATGAGGTAACCGCGCACGATCACCGTGCCGAGGCCCACCATGACGGCCAGCAGCAACAGCTGATTGACCAGCCCGAACATCAGGCCCATGTGGAACTGGATGCCCCAGTTGGTGAGCTTGGCCATCAGCGGCCACTGCGAGTACGGCAGCTTGTCGGTGACATTGCCGGTGGTGCCGTCCACCGCGATGGCATCGCGCGTGTACTGCCCGGGGCGGCGGACTTCCTGCGCCACGAAGGCGGTGCCGTCCTTGGCCGGAATGCTGATCTCCAGCGGCCCGGTCAGGCCGTTCGCCCGGGCGACGCCGTAGACGGTGTCGGTCAGCGCCGCCTTGTCGGCCGCTGGCATGGCCGCGGCCGCACCACCGCCGTGATGGTCGTGCTCACCACCGGCGGGCATGGCCGGACCGGTCGAGCCGGGCAGCGTGGTGCTCACCGCGGGCGTGGTCCAGCTCAGGGCCTGCCGCAGTTCGGTGACATTGTCACCCGCGTACTTCGACCAGGTCATGCCGGTGACCGACAGCAGCAGGAGCACCGGCAGGATCCAGACACCCACCACCGCATGCCAATTCAGCGTGCGGGCCCGGGGCCGGGAGCGATCCGGGCGCAGCAGCCAAGCGGCGGACCGCTTCTCGCGGCGCGCCCGCACCCGCCGATACCACAGCACCAGTCCGGCCAGCGCGATCAGCCACAGCCAGGAGGCCGCGATCTCGCTGTAGTAGCGGCCGACATCGCCGAGATGCAGGTTGATGTGCAGCTTGTCGATCCAGGTGCGCATCGGCAGCGCGCCCGAACTGCCGTAGACGACGCTGTCGCCCACCGGCCGCGCGGTCACCGGATCGACGAACACCGCGCGCCGCTCGGAATCACCCAGCGACGGATCGCTGAACAGCACCCGGGTGGTCTCACCGGCATTCTGGCCGGGGGCCACCGCGACCAGCGGCAGCTTCGACTCGACCGACACCGCCGCCGCGATCTGCTCCTTCAACGGCTTGGCCGGTCCGGTCGAATCGGTGCGCAGCAGTGCGCTGGAGGTGATGTTCTCCAGCGTCGGGGAGATCGCGTACAGCGCACCGGTGACGCAGGCGATCAGGATGAACGGGGCCACGAAGACGCCCGCGTAGAAGTGCAGTCGCAGCATGAGCGCCTGAAAGGCATTGCCCGCGCTGCGTTTCTGGTTGGCGGGGGACGTCGGCGTTTCCGTCGTCGGGGCAGGGGAGGGCGGCGGTGCCGAATCGACACCGCTGTCGGTCATTGTCACCAGCGGACTTTCGTGTTCGAGGAACACCCGGGGGACGCGGATACAGGGAATGGACGCATCGGGGCGGCGACTGTCACGACGAGCCATGACCCCCTCATGTGCGCACGGGCGACTGCCATCGCTCGTGCACCGCGGTCATGGATACGCCGGGACGCGCATGGCACCACCTCGACGGTCGGGTGCGTACGGCGAAGTCACACGGACGTCAGGTCCGTGTGCCCGGGTAAAGGAAAAGAGTTCAGCCTCGAACGAACGCGGGTGGCCCGCGGGTATGACAGGCGTCGGCCGCGAAGACCCGCAGCACGACCCGATCCCGATGCTCGATGGGCAGCCGCGGCGGCCCCACCTGCGCGGGCAGCGAAATGGGCACCGGCAGCGCCCAGGCCAGCACCGTGGTGCCGATCCGGTAGGCGGCCTCGGCGCCGAGAATGACTACGGCCGCGACGCAGGCGGCCGTGAGGTGCGCGGCCAGCATGGCCGGACTCCACATGGAGGCGTGGTGCATCCGCATGCTGTCGCCCGGCATGCTCATGCGGTGGCCCGGCGAGCCCCACATCATGCTGAAGTGGCCCAGCAGCTGCCCGGCGAGCAAGGCCGTCACCAGTCCGAGCGTGGTGGTGCGCAGCGACTTCACGCCCGCCACCGCCGCGCCCACCGCGGCCGAGGCGGCGATCAGCAGCATCAGCGGCCCGGACGCCAAGGGCTCGGCCCCCGAGATCCAGCCGTGCGCGGCGACCGCGAGCGCCCCCGACAGCGAACCGGCCGCCCCACCGCGCAATACCGCAGCATCGCTGCGTTTTTGCGCCGTAAAGCGGCCGACTCCGATGTTCACGCGCTGATAATAGCCACGCCTGTTTCGAAGAAGAATTCGTGCCCCGCGGTTAACCGGCGGGGCGCGAACACCTTTGGTGCGCGCACCCGATGCCGGTGGCTAGTTCTCCGTGACTTCCATCTCGATCAGCGGCTTGCGCAGCAGCTTGCCGGTGGCGTTGCGCGGCAGCTCGTCGAGGAAGATCACCTCGCGCGGCACCTTGTAGCGCGCCAGGTTCTCCTTCACGTAGTCCTTGATCTCCTGCACGTCGCGCTTGGATTCCGGGCCCGGAACCACGATGGCGCGCAGCCGCTTTCCGAAGTCGCGGTCCTCGACGCCGACGACCGCCGCCTCCAGGATGTCGTGGCGGTTGGACAGCAGGTTCTCGACCTCCTGCGGGAAGACGTTCTCGCCGCCGGAGATGATCATGTCGTCGTCGCGGCCGTCGATGAACAGCAGGCCGTCGGTGTCGAAGTGACCGACGTCTCCCGAGGACATCAAGCCCTCCACGTACTCCTTGGTGCGGCCGTCGGTGTACTGCTTGAACGAGTGCCCGTTCTCGATGAAGATCGTGCCGGTCACGTTCGGCGCGGTGATGCGCTTGCGGTTCTCGTCGAACAGCGCGATGCGGATGCCGACCGGCGGCTTGCCCGCGGTGGTCGGGGCCTTGCGCAGCTCCGGCGGGGTGGCCACGGTCATGACCGCGCACTCGGTGGAGCCGTACACGTTGTAGAGGGTCTCGCCGAAGTAGTCCAGGGTCCGGGTGACCACGTCCGGCGGGATCGCCGAACCGGCCGCGAAGATGACCCGCAGGGTCTCCTTCGGGCTGTACTTGGCGAGGGTCTCCTCCGGCAGATCCAGGATGCGCTGCAGCATGGTCGGCACCACGGTCAGGCCCTGCGCGCGGAAGTTCTGGATATTGGCCAGCGTGGTTTCGGGATCGAAACGGCGCTGCTGGAACACGACCCGGTTGCCCAGCGCCAGCGCCAGCGTGAACTGCGACAGGCCGGTGGCGTGGAAGATCGGGGCGGCCATCACCACGGTGCCGTTGCGCGGCAACGGAATCCGGTCCAGGAACTGCGCGGTGATGAAGGGGGAGACCTTGTCGCGCGGGGCGCCCTTGGGGGTGCCGGTGGTGCCGGAGGTCAGGATGACCATGCCGCCCGGCTTCTCCGGCGGGTTGACCGCGGCGGTCGACTGCCCGGCCGAGACCGACTCGATCGTCGGAATCGACGGATCCGCATTGTCTTTCGCGTCCACCCAGGTCAGGATGCGCGGGATGTCGGCCGGAATGGCCGACATCAGGTCGAAGAACTCGCTGTCGTGCAGCACCGCCTTGACCTTCTCGCGGGCGGCCACATCGGTGAACTGCGGCTTGGCGAAGCCGGTGTTCATCAGCACCGCGCGCACACCCAGCTTGCCCGCGGCGGCCAGGGCCAGCACCATGCCGCGGTGGTCGCGGCACAGCACGCCGATCACGTCGCCGGGGGCCAGGCCTTGCGCGGCCAGCCCGCGCGCGAAGGCGTTCGACATCTGGTCGAGCTGCTCGAAGGTCAGCTCCCCGCCCTCGTCCACAATGGCCGCGCTCTTGGCGTGCGTGTTCGCGCCGTGCACCACCGCACCCGCGAAGGGCCCGAACTTGAGCATGCTGATCGCCGATCGCGCCGCGATGTCCGGTCGCAGCGGATTGAACAGTCCCCCTCGAACCATGGCGTTGACGCTGAGCGCGGCATCGCCCGCCTTGCGTAGAACCGAGCCAGCCGATGGAAGGGCAAGTGACATGGGTACAACCTTCCGCGGTCGAGGGCCGGACGAGGCGGCCCGACGGACCGCAACATCGAGATCCAGTGCGGTGCTAACCCTAGCAAGCGCAGGCCGCAGCGGTGTGGCCGAGGTCTCCGTTACCAGCGGTAACGAATAGATGCCCCAGCTCGTGGCGGGGCTCGCAACGGGACGGCCGTGTCGTGAGCCGTCACGCGGACGGTTCGTACTCGACCAGGACTCGGCGCAGGAGTTTGCCCGTCGCGTTGCGGGGGAGGTCTTCGAGGAAGAAGACGTCGCGGGGAACCTTGTAGCGGGCGAGGTTGGCTTTGACGTAGGCCTTGATTTCGTCGGGGACGAGTTCGGCACCGGGTTCGGGGACGATGAAGGCGCGGAGGCGTTTGCCGAATTCGATGTCGTCGACGCCCACTACCGCGGCGTCGAAGATGTCGGGGCGTTCCAGGAGGAGGTTCTCGACCTCTTGTGGGAAGACGTTCTCGCCGCCGGAGACGATCATGTCGTCGTCGCGGCCGTCGACGAACAGCAGGCCGCGCTCGTCGAAGTGCCCGACGTCGCCGCTGGACATGTAGCCGTCGATGATCTGCTTGTTGCGGCCGTCGGTGTAGCCCTTGAACGGCGACCCGGAGCGAATGAAGATGCGGCCCTTCACGTTCTTGGCACGGATGCGCCGGCCGTCGTCATCGAAGAGGGCGACCTCGCAGGTGGTGGGGGCGCGGCCCGCGGTGCCGGGGGCGATGGCGAGATCCTCCGGGCGGGCCACCGTGGCGACCGCGCATTCGGTGGAGCCGTACAGGTTGTAGAGGACCGGCCCGAACACCTCGGCGGTGCGCACCGAGAGTTCCGGTGACAGCGCCGAGCCCGCGATCACGATCGCCTTCAGAGACGAGGTGTCGTACTTATCGCGAATCGTCTTGTCCAGCTCCACCATGCGATGCAGCATGGTCGGCACCGCCACCAGCATGTCGGCGCGGTGCTCGGCGATCAGGCGCAGCGTCCGCTCCGCGTCGAAGCGGCGCGCGGTCACCACCTTGTTGCCGAAAGCCACACCGGCGAGCCAGGTTCCGAACCCGGTGGAGTGGAAGATCGGCGAAACGATGACCATGGTCCCGCCCTGCGGGAAGTCGATGCGATCCACCATCTGCACGGTCGCCAGCGGACTGGTGTGATCGCGCGGCGCGCCCTTGGGCAGTCCGGTGGTACCGCTGGTCAGAATGATGAACCCGCCCGCCTTCTTGGGCGCGGGCAGTGGGGTTTTGGCGTTCGCGGCGATCAGTGCGTCCAGAGTCGTTACCCCCGAAGGGATCTCGGTGCCCTCGTCGACCCAGGTCAGCACCCGCGGCAACTCCGGCGGCAGCGCGTCGAGCAGTCCGATGAACTCGCTGTCGTGCAGCACCGCCCGCACGTTCTCCCGCTCACACACCTGCGCGAACTGTGGCTTCGCGAAACCCGTGTTCATCAGCGCCAATCGGGCGCCGAGCTTGCCGAGCGCGGCCATGGTGAGCAGCAGCCCGCGATGATCGCGTGACAGCACACCGACCACCGTGCCCGGCTTCACCCCGAGCCGCTGCAGCCCGCGCGCGAGCGCATCGGACTGCTCGTCGAGTTCCCGATAGGTGAGTTCCCCGTGCTCGTCGGCCACCGCGGGCCGGTCCGGCCACTTGCGCGCGGCCCGTCGCACCGCGGTCGCGGGTGGTCCGAAGACGCGGCCCTCCAAGGCGGTTCGCACCGTCTCCACCGGTTTGCGTGGATCGGTCAGCCCGAGCTCCCGCAGCCGCCGCAATCCCCGTACCGCCTCCGCGGTGTGCGCCACTCGCTGCTGCGCCATCTCCACGACCGAGGCCACGCCGACCACCTCCGAGTACCGAGCCGTCCGGCCCCACGGCCGGGTAGCGCCACCGTAACAGCGTGGTGTGACCCCTGTTACAGAAAATCGGTCACATAGGACATCGGTACTGATTCGAGAGATTCCCAGCCCCTGTTAACCTCACCGACGCCCGCAGGACATCCCGATCGCACAGGCTGCGGGTTCCAACCCCCAACCTGATGAGGTAACCCCATGGAACTGCTCGCCGTACTCGCCAACCTGGTCACCGCCATGAGCAGCGGAAGCGCCGCGCTCAACGCGCTGTAGGCAGTACTCGTAGGAACAGCCCGCCGAGGGGGTTCGGCGGGCTGTTCGCATTTCCGGGCGAGCTCAGTTCGCGTCGAACCCGGTGGTCAGGCCCAGGTGAGCAGTGGCATCCAGCTCGGCGGCGACGGTGGCCAGCTTGCCCCGGATGCCCCCGACGGCATCCGCGCCCAGCGCCAGGCGCAGCGGTGCGTTCGGCTGACCGACGACGGCCAGCACCGCCGCCGCAGCCTTGTCCGGATCACCCGTCTGCTGCTGGTCGGAGGCGGGCAGCCCCTCTCGGATGGCCCCGACCGTCTCCGCGTAATCCGGGATGGCCGAACCGACGGTGAGCGCGGCAGGGTTCGCGAAACCGGTACGGAACTCACCGGGTTCGACGATCAGCACCTGGATGCCCAGCGGATTCACCTCCGCCGCAAGCGCTTCGCTGGCCAACTCCAGCGCACCCTTGGCCGCGCTGTACGCGCCGACACCCGCGAACGACATGAACCCGCCCATACTGGTCAGCTGCACGATGGTGCCGCCGCGCCGTTCCCGCATCTGCGGCAGCACCAGCTGTGTCAGTCGCAGCGGCCCGAAGAACATGACCTCCATGGCGTCGCGCAGATCGGTCTCACTGATCTCCTCGATCGCGCCGAGGATCCCGTACCCGGCATTGTTGACCAGCACGTCGATCCGTCCGGCCTCCTTCACCGCCCGCTCGGCCGCCGCCGCGTCCCGCACATCCAGCGCCACCACGGTCACCCGATCCGGGTGCGCCGCAACCACATCCGCCATGCTCTCCGGCCGTCGCACCGCGGCCACCACCTCGTCGCCCGCGGCCAGCACGGCCTTGGTGAAGGCCGCCCCGAAACCGCTGTTGGCCCCGGTGATCAGCCAACGGCGGGTGTCCACTGCACTCATGCTCGATCCTTCTCGCTGTGCCCCGGCAGGTCCGAGGTCCCGTCATGAAGCTTGCCTCGTCGCGGCGTGACCCGGCATGGCCCAAAGGTGGAATATAGGAGGGTGACCGGAGCCCTCACCGACCCGAACCGACGGCCGCGGCCGCTGCCCGACGGCGAGCCGCTGAGCGTCGAAGACCATCGGCGCGTGATCGGCGTGCTCGAATCCGTGGACCGCGCAGCGGATCTCACCGAATTCCGGGAGCGCCTGCTGTTGGCGCTGCGCAGCTGGTTCGGATTCACCGGAGTCGCCGTGCTGCACGGGGATACGCTCGCCGCGGCCGTCCAGGACGGCTGCGGCATCCAGGGCGGCTACACCCCCGAATTCCTCGCCGACTACAGCGCCCACTGGATCGACGTGGATCCGCTGCGCGGTGAACCGGCCGGCGAATTGATGCGCAGCCGCGGCGTCATCCGGCTCAGCGAGGTCCCCGGCGGCACCCGCTTCCTCACGGATTTCCTGCGCCCCAACGGAATCAACGACAAGGCCGCGATGCTGGTGGACGGCGGACCCACCGGCGTCCTCTACGTCGGTATGGCCGTCGCCGACGCGCTGCGGGTCCCCGAGCGCGACTTGGCCGTCCTGCACGCCCTGCGCCGCCACCTGGCCCCGCTGGTGACCGACCAGCTCGCGCGAGACCGGGAACGCCGGGCCGCCACCGCCGATTGGCACCTGACACCACGCGAATGGGAGGTCGCCGACCTCGCCGCCCGCGGCCTCACCAACCGGCAGATCGCCGAGCGGCTGTTCATCGGCGTCGACACCGTGAAGAAGCACCTCAGCCGGGTACTGGCCGAAACCTCCTGCACCAGTCGCACCCAGCTCGCCGTCCGTTTCGCTGCCGCCTGAGCCGCGTCCGCCGCAAAATCAGAGGATGAGCGATCTCTTCGATTTCTCCGGCCGCTCCGTGTTCGTGGCCGGGGGTACCAGCGGCATCAATCTCGTTGTGGCTCAAGCGTTCGCGCGGGCGGGGGCATCGGTGGCGGTGCTCTCGCGAACGCCGGAGAAGGTGCGGGCGGCCGTCGACTCGCTGGGGGAGTGCGGGGTCACCGCCCTCGGCTTCGTCGCCGACGTCCGCGACTACGAGGCGGTCGCCGAGGGCATCGCCGCCACCTGCGCCGAACTCGGCGAACTCGATATCCTGATCTCCGGTGCGGCCGGGAACTTCCCCGCCGCAACGGAATCCATGTCACCGCGGGCCTTCGCCGCGGTCGTCGACATCGATCTCAAGGGCACGTTCAATGTGCTGCGTGCCGCCCGCGAGCATCTACGCACCCCGGGCGCGGCGGTCATCACTATCTCCGCGCCGCAGGCCAGCATCCCGATGACGTTGCAGGCCCACGCCTGCTCCGCCAAGGCCGGGGTGGACATGCTCACCAAGGTCGCGGCCCTGGAATGGGCGGCCGCCGGGATCCGCGTCAACGCCGTGGTGCCCGGCCCCATCGAGGACACCGAGGGCATGGCGCGGCTGGCGCCCACCCCCGAAATGGCCGAGCTGGTCGCGAAATCCGTTCCGCTGGGCCGCTACGGCACCGCGCAGGAGATCGCCGACTGCTGCCTGTGGCTGGCCTCGCCGCTGGCCTCCTACGTCAACGGCGCGATCATCCCCGTCGACGGCGGCTGGTCGCTCGGCGGCGCGTCGGAGGTGTTCACGGCCATGCGAAACCTGCTGTCGGACTGAGCCGTTCAGTGCCCGCCCGCGGCGATCTGCTTCGGATCGATGAAGGATTGCAGCGGTGACAGGTGCGTGTACGTATCGAGCAGCGCCCGCCCGAGCGTGGCATGCGCCTCGACGATGGGGTTGGTGGCCCCGTAATTGTCGGCGTCCGGCGATTGATCGGCGAAGAACGAGAACACCACCAGCGGCGCGCCGGCCGCGTCGAACATGATCCCGGTATCGTGCCGTTTGTCATCGGACGCACCGTGTTTGGTGGCGAAACGCGCCCGCTCGTCCGAGGACATGATGCGGCGCACCCCGTCGGTGTACCCGACCGAGGACCAGGTCATAATCCGCAGCACCGCCTGCGTCGACTCCTTCGACAGCAGCGTCCCCGACGCCAGCCGGTACAGCAGATCATTGTTCTCCCGGGGCGTGGTGTACCCCAAATAGAACCGGCTCTCACCCGGCACCGGCGTCACCCGGGTTTGCTTGAACCCCAGCCGATCCAGGGTGTCGTTGATCTGATCCCCGGACACGAACCGCGACATCAACCGCACCGCGGTGTTGTCGGACACCTGCAGCATGGTCGTCAGCAGATTCGCGACGGTCAGCTGATCCCCGAACGCCGCCTGATTCAAATACAGCCCACTGCCGTCGGCCACCATGTCCGCGTCCAGCGTGGTGGTGTCGGACATCTTCACCCGCCCGGCATCCACCTCGCTCATCAGCGCCGTCATCACCGCCAGCTTCTGCACACTGGCCCCCTCGATGACGAAGTCCGCATCCTCCTCCAGCACGGTCTCCGGCTTCCCCGAGCCCAAATCGCTGACCAGACAATGCCACCGCCCCCCGGCGAGTGCCGTGATCGCCCGATACTGCGCATCGAACGCCGGTCCGATCACCGGCACTCCCGCCCGCGCCCGCCCCGTCCCCATCAGCCCCCCGGCCGCAATAGCCCCGGCCCCCAATAGCATCCGCCTACTGAATCCACGCACCGCCGAAACCTAGCCGCGCAGATCACATTTCAGCAACCGCGGACCGGATAACCCCAGATCACCCTGCCGAGCCCGTCATGTTGCCGAGGATTGTCGCGCACGAGGCTCCGGCTGCGGGCGCGCAGACGAACGGACCCAGCAACAATGCCAGCAGTGACCCGAGTGCCGCGCCGCTGCCCGAGCTTGCAATGGGGGATATGAACACGTTCGCACTCCACTCGTCCGATTGCCGCCGTCGGCAATTCGTTGCACAGCCTAAATGGATTGCCGGCGTGCCGCGACGCGAGAGAATCCCGAGCTAGCGGGCCGGTTGAGGCTGGGGGATCTGCCAGGCTTCAGCCAGGCGGGAGTGGCGGAGTTGGGTTCCGCCGCCGAAGTATTCGCAGAACTTCATGATCAGCGGATCCCAGCCGCGGGGATCGACGTGAGCGGTGCCGGGCACGATCAAATCCTCGTCCACGTGGGCTCGCACGATCCGAACGGTGTGTGCGGTGACACTGCCGCCGTCATCGAAGGGCCGCGAGGACAACACTTTCCCTTCGAGCTGAATCGAGCACTCGGCAATCCGGGGTGGCCCGACGATCTCCGACGCCGCGGGCGTCAGTCCCGCCGCCCCGAACTTGTCGGGCTCATACCGATACCCCTTCTCCACCTTGTGCGGCGTCATCTCCGGTGAACCGCTCAACAACGCCAGTCGATCCACGGCCGACGCCAGCGCCGAGGACGGCAGATTCAGCACGCATTCCCGCTCCCGCAGCAGGTTCTGCGTGGTCTGCGATGCGGTATTCATCCCCAGCATGCATTGATCGCCCAGCCACCAGGCCGACGACATCGGCGCGATATTCGCGCTGCCGTCCGCATTCCGGCTGCTGATCAACACCACCGGAGTCCCGAAGTACAGAACCTTCAAATCAATCACTCGATGCATGGCATTCACCCTGCTGTGCCCGGTGATCTCGTGCTGGCAGGAATCGGACGCTGCGTCCCCGCGTTCAGCTCGGCCGCAGATTGTCCATGAGCAGGCCGAGGGCGAATTCGAAGCGCTGGTGCCCGGTGCCGGAAATCAGTTCGGCGGCATGGCGTTTGGTCTGCGGGTACTTGTCGGCGGGCAGGGAGCTGAAGCGGTCCAGCAGCTCCTCGTGGCTGAGCACCCATTCCTGATCGGAATTGCGGCGGCGCTGCTGGACCAGTGACTGTTCCAGCGCATAGGCGCTGACGTAGAGCGACAGCGCATCCCGCGCCCATCCGGCCGTCTTCGGTTCGATGCCGCCCGCGAGCAGGATCGCCAGGATTCCCTCACCCACCCGCAGCGTCTCCAGATTGGTGGACACCATGGCCAGTGCGGCGCGCGAGATGCCGGGGTATTTCAGGTACAGATCGCGGATCTGCGTGTACACCCCGAGCAGCTGGTCGCGCCAGGCGTCCGGATCCGGTTCCGGGAGTACGACTTCGGCGTACAGCCTGCCGATCAGCAGGTCATCGATGTCGTCCTTGTTGACGATGTGCGCGTACAGCGACGACGGGCCGGTGGCGAGCACGGCGGCGACCCGGCGAATGGTCAACGCGTCGTACCCCTCGGTGGCGACGACCTCCAGCGCTGCATCGGTGATCCGATCCACGGTGATCGGCTGCTTGCGCGGTGCGGCCGCGGCAGCCTCCGCCCCCGATTGGGCGTGACGAGCTGCGCGGCGTTGGCGTGGATCGGTCGGCATGACAGCCACCATACCTTGACACGAACTTAGTTCGTCCCGTAGAACTTAGATCGTCATAACGAACTAAGTTCGTGTCGATTTCTGGAGGTGCGTGATGCGAGTTTCCATCGTCGGAGCCGGTCTGGGCGGTCTGGCACTCGCCCAAGGTCTGCGCGATACCGGTGTCGAAGCCGAGGTATTCGAGCGTGACCCGGGCATCGTCGCCCGCTTCCAGGGCTACCGACTCGTCCTCAACCCGATCGGCTTCCAAGCGGTCCGCGACTGCCTGCCGACCCGCTGGCACCCGCTGCTCGACGAGATCGTCATGGACGCGACTGCCGAGCAACTGATCCTCGACCCGCAGCTCAACGAGATCGGCAAGCTCGGCGCGGGCCGCAGCGGCATCGTCGTCGACCGCCAGGTACTGCGGCACCTGCTGCTGACCGGCCTCACCATCCACACCGATGCCGCCCTCACCGACTACGACGTCCTGCCCGACGGCAAGGTCCAAGCCCACTTCACTCACCGCGCCCCGGTTGTCGGTGACCTGCTCGTCGGCGCGGATGGTGTCACCTCCGCGGTCCGCGGATTGCTCTCGCCCGAGACCACGCCTACCGACACCGGCGTCCGCTTCGTCATCGGCCGCACCCCCATCACCGACGAATTCGCTGTCCTCGCCAAGGCTTTCGGTTCGAAGATCGCCGGAGACGGCGTCAGCCTCCTGCTCGGCGCCATGCGCTTCCGCACCCCGCCCAAGCAGGCCGCCGAACAACTCGCCCCCGAAGTGACGCTCCCCGACATCGGCGACTACATCCGCTGGGCCATGATCCTGCCGCCGAACGGCTCGCTCGAGGACCTGACCGCCCAGGACGCCGTGCTGTCGCATATGCAAGGCTGGCACCCGGCCCTGCGTGCCCTGATCGAGCAGGCCGACCCCGACAACAGCACCCTGCTCTCCATTCGCGTCGTCAAGCCCGGGCAGCGCTGGACGTCAGGTCCGGTGACCCTGCTCGGCGACGCCATCCACGCCACCTCCCCGACCGGTGGCAACGGCGCCAACACCGCACTGCGTGACGCGGACCTGTTGCGCCGCAACCTGATCGACGCTCACGCGGGGCGCAAAACCCTGCTCACCGCAGTCTCCGACTACGAGCTGGAGATGTTCGAGTACGGTGCCGAGGCCGTGCGCAGCAGCCTCGAAAAGCTCCCCGCCTTCGCTCCCGAAGCCAAGCTTTCCTGACCCCTCCCGTTCGGCTAACGTCAGGTTGATATCTCAAATG
This sequence comes from Nocardia heshunensis, assembly GCF_054782115.1. NCBI lineage: Bacteria > Bacillati > Actinomycetota > Actinomycetes > Mycobacteriales > Nocardiaceae > Nocardia > Nocardia heshunensis. Next base: position 770,090 of record NZ_BAAGTC010000002.1, read on the forward strand.
GTCAATCTGGAATCTTAGTCATGAAGGGAGACCGCGTGACCACCGCTTTGATCATCGGCGACCTGCAACGGGGAATCACGGGCGGTTACCCGTTCGCCGCGGAAGTCGTGCCGCCGCTCACAGCGCTGCTCCCACGGGCTCGGGCTGCGGGCGTGCTGGTGGCGTTCGTGCACTTCGCTTTTCGCGGCAACGGGGCCGACCTGCCGCCGGGCAACGCGCTCTACCGAAGCTTCTACGACCTCGGGGACGACTTCCACGAGGGTTCGGCGGGCGTCGAGATCGATCTGCCGGTCGCCGCGGAGGATGTCGTCGTAATGAAGCGGCGGGCAAGCGCTTTCGCGGGCACAGATCTCGACCTGGTGTTGCGTGCCCGCGGTGTCGACAGGGTCGTGATCGCCGGGGTCGCGACCAGCGCCATGGTCGCCGCCACCTGCTACGACGCCTCGGATCGCGGCTATGCGGTGACGGTGCTGCGGGACGGCTGCGCCGACGGCGATCCGCAGATGCACGCGTTCTTCGTCGACACGGTATTCCCCAGCCGGGGTTTCGATGTCGTCTCCTGCGCGGAGTGGATTCAGTAGCGCGTCGGTAGTTCAGTGCGTCGGTAGTTCGATGGGCGCTCGGCTCACCGACGCGCTCCTCGACAGCACCTGCAGAATGTCGAGACGCACACGCTCGCAACGCTTGTGGGTGGCGTCGTAGGCGCCGTCGGCGTCACGCTCACGCAGCCGTTCCACGATCGCCTTCAATTCCCCGGGCGGGCTGGCGATATCGGGCGCGATCAAGGCGGCCATCCGCAGGATCCGTTCGAGCTCGTCGATCACATCGACCACCGCCTTCGCCAGGCGACCGTTACCACCGGCATTGGCGATGATGCCCTCGAACTCGATCCCCGCGCGCAGCGAATCCTCCAGTCCCGCTTCACCCGCCACGCGGGCGTAGGGCACCTCGGCCAACGCCGCCAGCCGGTCCAGCGCAGGCCCCGGGATCCCGTTCCGGGCCGCGGTGCGGGCGGCCTCGCTGGACAGCACCGACCGCAGCGCACACAGATCGTCGGTGTCCTGCAACGTCACCGGACTGACCACATAACCCGCCCGCGGCAGCGCGCTCACCAGACCGTCTCGTCGCAACCGTGCCAACGCCTCCCGGACCGGCGTCTTGCTGGTCTGCCCCTGCTGGGTGAGCGACGCTTCCGTGAAACTGCTGCCGGGCGGCAGCTTCAAATCGATGATCTGACGCCTGATCGCCCGGTAGGCCAGACCGGTGCGATCGAGCCCCGACTCGTCGCGGCCGACCATGAGCAGCGCTGGGATATGGGGCGTCCCCGCGATCACGCTGTGAATATCCGACACGCGGACAGTATGCCAGCGTGAACCATTGATATAGCAGCTGACCACAAGATGTTCGCCATAGAGATACCTAAGGTTGAAATTGATATCTCAGCATGCGAGGCTGGCCGCATGAGCCCACTCCCGACGGATCCACGCAATCACAGCGCCAACTCCCGTCTGCGGCACTCGATTCCAGTCGTCGTAGCCTTCGCCGCCGCAGGCGCCCTGCTGAACGCGCCAACCGCATCGGCCGAAATCGGCGCCCAGGTCCTGATCGCAGGCGGTGGCTTCAGCAACGGCTTCGGCACCGGCTGCACCTACCAGGTAATCGCCAACGGCACCGGCCCCTCCGGAATGACCTTCTACGACAACGGCACCCAATTCGCCACCACCGAAGGCAGCCCCACCCCGAAGACCCAAACCGCCAACTGGACCCCCACCACCCCCGGCCCCCACACCCTCCTCATCACCCAGGCCGACACCACCAAAACCATCGCCCTAACGGTCGGCACCGGCATCAACGCAGGCAGCTCCTGCCTGGTCATCTAAGGAGTTTTCGAATGTCCCCCCGCCGCGCGTCCTACGCCCTCACCTTGATCGCCGCAGCCACCCTCACCACCGCTGCCCCCGCGGTAGCCGCCCCCCTCCCGCTCGAACCACCCACCCCACCAACCGAGTCCGTCGCCGGCGGCCTGTGCAACATGGATCCACTGATCGGCCTGTGGTGCTTCGTCGCTGGCTTCTCGGCGTAGGCCGATGAAGATCTCGAAGTCGTAAGTCCATCCGCGGCGGTGGGGGCGACCGTCGACTACCAGTCGCGAGTGGCGATCAGTTCCTCCGCGTCGGCATCTGCGAACCCGTAGGCCGAGGCGATGAACCAGAAGTCTTCGCCGATCTCCTCCCGAGCAACCGTCTCGATCTCGCTCCCCGCCGCCTCGAACTCCGCCTCCAACAGGTTGAACTCCCCCGTCGCGGCCCACGTGAGCGCATACAGCCCCGCCAGATCCGAAGGCTTCTGGGCCTCGATCCGCTCGCACAGCCGCACCAGAATCGCAGCCCCCTTATCGAGCACACGATCAGGAAAGTACGCATCCGCATACAGAGGCTGCAGAAACCTACGTTCCGCCACGAGCCGGTTCGTGATCGTCATAACGCTCCATCCGTGGCAAGGCCCTGAACAACAAGAAACCGGTGCGGACCGTGGAGGTCCGCACCGGTTTCTCGTTGTATCAGAACCTACTTCAGCTTGTCGCTGGACAGGCCGAGGACTCGGCGGGCCACGATGAGCTGCTGGATCTGCTGGGTGCCTTCGAAGATGTCGAGGATCTTCGAGTCGCGGCCCCACTTTTCCAGGAGGGTGCGCTGGGAGTAGCCGGTGGCACCGGCCAACTCGACCGCCTTGAGGGTGACGTCCGTGCCCATGCGGCCGGCCTTGGCCTTGGACATGGAGGCCTCGAGGGAGTTGGGCTTCTTGTTGTCGGCCATCCAGGCGGCGCGGAGGGAGAGGAGGTAGGCCGACTCCCAGTCTGCTTCCAGGCGGAGGAATTCCGCGGCGGCGGCGTGCTGGTTGTTGGCGGGCTTGTCGTAGGAGATCTCGATGCCTGCGTCGGTCAGGACCGTACGCAGCTCCTCGAGGGCGGCGCGGCCTACGCCTACGGCCATGGCGGCGACGAGGGGGCGGGTGTTGTCGAACGTCTGCATGACGCCCGCGAAACCCTTCTCCACGTTGACTTCCGGGGAGCCGAGGATGTTGTCCTTCGGGATGCGGCAGTCCTCGAAGCGGATCTCCGCGGTGTCGGACGCCTTGATGCCGAGCTTGTGCTCGAGGCGGGACACGGTCAGGCCCTTGGCATCCCGCGGGACCACGAAGGACTTGATGGCGGCGCGACCCGCCGACTTGTCCACCGACGCCCACACCACGATGTGGGTGGCGCGCGAGCCCGCGGTCACGAAGATCTTGGTGCCGTTGAGGACCCACTCGTCACCGTCGAGGGTGGCGGTCGCGGTGACGGCCGCGGAGTCGGAGCCGAAGGACGGCTCGGTGATGGCCATGGCGGCCCACACCTTGCCGAAGCGCGACAGCTGCTCGTCGGTGGCGACCGCGGCGATGGCGGCGTTGCCGAGACCCTGGTAGGGGATCGACAGCATCAGGCCGACGTCGCCCCAGGAGGTCTCCAGCGCGTTCATCAGCGCGGACATGTTGCCGCCGTTGGTGTTACCCAGCAGCTCGGTGGCGTGCACGTCCTTCTTCTCGTCGTCGACCTGACGGCCGCCGGTGGCACCGGAAATCTGCTCGGTGCCGGAGTCGGACAGGCCCTCGACCATGGCGGCCATGGTGTCCAGCTCGACCGGGTACTCGTGCTCGGCCAGGTCGTACTTGCGCGAAGCCGGGCGGAAGATCTCCTGCGCGACCTGGTGCGCCTGGTTGGCACTGGCCCGCAGCTTCTTGGGGAGTTCGAGATTGATCATTGGTGTCTCCGTTAGGAAGTCGGGGCTAGATGAGGACGATGCCTTCGGCGACGCCGACGCCGCGCAGATCGCGGTACCAGCGCTCGACCGGGTGCTCCTTGGTGAAGCCGTGGCCGCCCAGCAGCTGCACGCCGTCGAGGCCGATCTGCATGCCCTTGTCGGTGGCCAGCTTCTTGGCCAGCGCCGCCTCGCGAGCGAACGACAGCCCCTGCTCCGCGCGTGACGCACCCCGCAGGGTCACGAGACGAAGACCATCCAGCTCGATCGCCATATTGGCGACCATGAACGCGACCGCCTGCCGGTGGGCGATCGGCTCACCGAACGCCTCGCGCTCCTTCACATACGGAATCACGTAGTCCAGCACGGCCTGACCGGTGCCGATAGCCAGCGAGGCCCAGCCCAGACGGGCCAGCCGCACGGCATCGGCGTACTCCTCGGCGCGCACCGCACCCTCGGAATCACCCAGCAGCGCGGTGGTCGGCACCGCGACATTGTTGAGCACCAGGCGACCCAGGCCCGCGGCCCGCATACCCATGCTCGGATCGGCCTCGACCGAGAGACCCGCGGTGTCGGACTCGACGATGAAGAAGGTGGGACGGCCATCCAGCTCGGCGGCGACCACGAACAGCTCGGCGTCACCGGCGGCCGGGACCAGGGTCTTCACACCGTTGAGGCGGAAACCGGAAGGCGAGCGAGTCGCCTTGGTCTGCAACGCGAACGGATCGAACAGCGCCTGCGGCTCGGAGATGACGACCGACGCCTGCGGCACGTTCTCACCCGCGAACGAACCCAGGTAGGTCTTCTGCTGCGCGTCGGAACCCCACTGCGACAGCGCGACCGCGACACCGCTCGGCGCCAGGATCGGCAGCGCCAGGCCCATGTCGCCGTGCGAAAGCGCCTCGGCCACCAGCGAATTGGTGACCGCGCCACGCTCGGACGCCGCACCCTCGAGCTCCTCGGGCACGTTGATGAGGGTCACACCCAGCTCGGCGGCGCGCTCGAGCAGATCGCGCGGAGCCTTGGCGGCATTGTCGGCCTCGTACGCGGCCGGGCGCAGGATCTCGGCGGCGAACTCGCGCACCGTCTCGACGATCATCTGCTGCTCGTCGGTCGGGGTGAGGTCGAAGTAGTCCTTCTTACGAGACTCGTTGGCGGGCAGCCGCTTCGGCGCGCCACCTCCGGCGACCTTCTCGAACGCGCGGGTCGCGGCACCGAGGGTGCGGAATCCGGTCTTGGTGCCCTCGTAGGTGAGGCGCTCGATCGGCTTGCGCAGCTTGTACTTCTCGGCGAGTTCGGACCCCGTGATGGTCGTCATGACCCGCATCGCCGCGCCCATCCAGTCGCGTTTGACCGGGTTCAGGCCAACGGCGGAGGTATCCCGCTTCGTTGCGGTGTCTCGAGTGCTCATAATCACCAGTTTTCTATCGAGGAGGTGGGTGATCCTGCCCAGCAATCTTACTCCTGAGTAAGACTATCTTACTTCAGAGTAAGAAGTGCCGTCCAGGCTTGTCGAATCGCCTGGTCAGCGCGGTGGTTCGAACTTACTCGCCGGTACCGTGCGGATCTAGTGAAACAAACTCGCTTCAGAAGGTCGCGAGCTGGGCTAGGGTGCAGGCGCATAACCCGCTCCTGATGAAGGTTGTACATATGAAGATTGCGCTCGGAACCGTCGGCTTCATTGCCGCCGGTCTGTTCCTCACTGCCCCGGCCGCCAACGCCGACGTGACGCTGCAGCCGATCGACGTCGGCATCACCGGCTCCGGCGCCGGCGTCACCGGGTCGGGCACCGGCTCCGGTGCCGGCGGCAGCAACTGCGGCAGCGGCCCGGCCGCCGAGCTCTCGCTCGGTTCCGCCGGTGTCGGCTCCTCCGTGGGTGGCCCGTACATCGACTTCGGCTCGGTGTGTGTCCCGCTGCTCGGCTGAGAAGTGAGGGCGTAGCCGACATCTGACGGCAAGCCAACGCCCCGGCGTCGGGACCGCAGCCCACGCCGGGTACACCCCGCACAACCGGTGGCCCGGCCGCCCCGGAAATGCGACCATTCGGGGGATGGAAAATCGGCCGGTTGCCCCCACGGGTGGTGAAACCTACTGGATAGCGGGGATTTTCGCGGCAGTCATGACCGCGCTCTCCGGCCGGTACGGGTACCACCGTGACGAACTCTATTTCTTGGCCGCGGGACGGCATCTGGATTGGGGATACGCCGATCAGCCGCCGCTGGTGCCATTGCTGGCCCGCGCGATGTCGGGCATCGACTCGAATTCCGTCATGTTGCTGCGAGTTCCGGCCACGCTGGCGGCGACCATCGTGGTGATCTGCGCGGGCTTCTACGCTCGCGAATTCGGTGGCGGGCGTAAGGCGCAGGCGATTTCGGCCGCGGCCGTGGCCTCCGCCGCACTCTTGGCCGGGGCCGGGCACACCCTCAGCACGGCGATAGTCGATCTGGCCGTCTGGTCGGTGCTGATGCTGCTCGTGCTGCGTTTGCTGCGCATGCCTTTCGAACCGCGTTGGTGGCTCGCGATCGGCGTGGTCGCCGGGATCGGCGTGCAGAACAAGGCCCTCATCGTGGTTCCGCTTGCCGCACTGGCGCTCTCGCTCCTGGTGACCGGGCCGCGTGAAGTGTTCGCCACCAGATACTTTCCGATGGCGCTGGGGATCGCGGCGGTGATCAGCGCGCCCTACATCGTGTGGCAGGCCCGCAACGGCTGGCCGCAGTGGGCGCTGAGCCGGGCCATCGCGGGCGGTTCCTCGGGCAGTTCGAATACCCGAATCCAGTTCGTGCTCCTGCAATTCGGGATGATCGGGCTGCTGGTGTTCCCGCTGTGGATCGCCGGCCTGTGGTGGCTGTGGCGATGCAAACGCGAGGGACGATCGCCGTACCGGGCCTTCACCCTGGCCTACGGGCTGCAGTACCTCGTCTACCTGATCATGGTCGGCAAGGCGTACTACCTCGGCGGAATGTATCCGCTACTGCTCGCGGCCGGGGCCGTCGCGGCCGAACCCTGGCTCGCCCGCGGTCGAATACGCACCGCCGCACTGGTTTCGGCCATCGTCGCCGACGCGGTGTTCTCGGTGCTGGTCTTCCTGCCAGCCCTGCCGATATCCGTGCTGCGCAACCCGTCGCCGGTGCTGGCCATCAACAAGGAGGCAGGGGAGACCGTCGGCTGGCCGCAGTTCACGGCCCGGATCGCCGATATCCGTGCGCATTCCGCGCCCGACGCCGACCTGCTCACCGCCAACTACGGCGAGGCGGGCGCGGTGGAGCAGTACGGCAGACCCCTAGGCCTGCCGACCCCGCACAGCGCGGACAACGCCTACTGGTGGTGGGGGCCGCCCGGCGGCACGCACCCCGTGATCGTCATCGGCATGACCGCCGACCAGGTCACCCGCTTCTGCCTCGACCCGGAACCCTTGGGCCGCATCGACAACGGCCGCGATATCCACAATATCGAGCAGGGCCGCGCGATCATCCTCTGCCGCACGCCCCGCCGTCCGTGGTCCGAGATGTGGCCCGCCATGCGGCATCTCGGCTGACTACTACGCCTGCAGCGCCGCCAGCACCTGATCCTGCAGATGCGAATTGGTCGCCACCGCGCTGCCGCCGTGCGGGCCCGGCTTACCGTCCAGCGCGGTGAAGGTGCCACCGGCCTCGCGGATCAGGATGTCCAGCGCCGCCATATCCCACAGGGAGAGTTCGGGTTCGGTGACGATGTCGACCGCGCCCTCGGCCAGCAGCGCGTAGCCGAAGAAGTCGCCGTAGCCACGGACGCGCCATACCTCGTCGGTGAGTGCGATGAGCTTGGCGCGGCGGCCGATCGCCCGCCAGCCCGACAGGCTGGAGATAGCCAGGCTGGCGGCACCCAGCTCGGCCACCGCGGACACCGAGATCGCGCGCGGCTCACCGCCTTCGAAGCTGCTCCACGCGCCCGCGCCGGAAGCGGCCCACCACCGCCGGGACAGGGCCGGAGCGCTCACCACGCCCACCACCGGAACGCCGTCCTCGAGCAGAGAGATGAGCGAGGCCCACACCGGCACCCCGCGCACGAAGTTCTTGGTCCCGTCGATGGGGTCGATCACCCACTGCCGACCCTGGAATTCGACATCCCCACCGAACTCCTCGCCGAGCACCAGATCCCCGGCCCGCTCGGTCGCGAGCAGCTCGCGCACGGTGCGCTCGACCGCGAGATCCGCATCCGAGACCGGCGTCAGATCCGGCTTGGAATCGATCTTCAAGTCGAGCGCGCCGAACCGCTCACGGGTAATAGCGTCGGCCGCGTCGGCCAGCCTCAGCGCAAGTTCCAGGTCAGCGGAGTAATCGGTCACGCGAGATCACGTTAGTCCTCCCCCGTTAACGCCCGGTGTCCCACCGACGCCTCAGGCGAGGACGGCTTGGTTGCGGGCGGTGGCCAGCGCGGTCGACCACCACTCGAGCTGATCCAGCAGGCGGGTGGCGAGCTGCTCGAATTCGGCAGGCTCCCGCAGCTCACCCGACTGGTCGAACAGCAGGAAGTAGCGCGGGAAGGAGACGTAGTCCTTCACCGTGTGGGCATTGAGTTCGTTGAAGATCGCGCGCAGGCCCTCGATGGCGAGCAGGCCGCCGGACTTGCCGCTGTAGCCGACGAAACCGATGCTCTTGCGATCCCACTGCGTGTAGTGCCAGTCGATGGCCGTCTTCAGCGACGCCGGGAAGCTGCGATTGATATCGGGCGTCACGACCACGAACGCGTCGGCGGCCGCCAGCCGCTGCGCCAATTCCTCGCCGTTGCCGGGGCGGATCGGGTTCGGCTCCATGAGCGGGGACACCGCGGGCAGCGCATGCGGCAGGTCGTAATCGGCCAGATCGACGACATCGATCTCGAACGCCCCGTGCCGCCGGGCCTGCTCGGCGATCCAGTTGGCCACCACCGGTCCGAAACGTCCTTCCCGGACGCTGCCGATGATCACCGCGAGGCGCAGGGGAGTGCTGGTCATGATGGGCTCCTTCGAGATTCGCCGCGGCCGGTCGGCCGCTCGAGATCAACTCTGCGAGCTGCCGCGATCGCTAGGGAGACCACGCTGAGAGTGGTAGTGGCAGGGACACCATAAGAACCGCGTCCGTTGCTAGCGTCGAATACGTGAGCGAGAACGAGCTGGGACTGTTCCTGCGGCTGCGCCGGGAGGCGGTCACCCCCGCCGAGGTGGGCCTTCCGACCGGGCCGCGTCGCCGCACACCCGGCCTGCGGCGTGCCGAATTGGCCACGCTCGCAGGGGTTTCGGTGGAATACCTGACCCGCCTCGAACAGGGCCGCGACCGGCATCCCTCCGCGCCCGTACTGATCGCGCTGGCTGATGCGCTGCGATTGACTCCCGCCCAGCGGGTACACCTGCTCAATTTCGCCAAGGCCGGGGATCCGAACTTCAACTGCCGCGGCGGTTCCGGACCCAACCGCCGCATCCGCCCGGCCGTGCAGGCCATGCTGGATCAGCTCGAGCCCGCGCCCGCGGCGGTCATGAACCGGCTCAGCGAGATCCTCGCGGTGACCGACGGCTACCGCGCGCTCTTCGGCCCGATCGGCCTGCTCGACGGTGGTCTGCCGGGCAGCTATGCCCGCTACGTGCTGTCTGACCCGCGCGCCCGCACCGCCTACCCGGACTGGGAACACAAGGCCGACAAGTGCGTTGCCCAGCTGAAGCAAGGCCCCGGCCGCGCCGACCCACATGTCAACGCACTCATCGAGGACCTGGCCGCCACCGTCGGCCCCGAATTCACCCACCGCCTCGACACCATCCCCGGCCTCCCCGACACCAACGGCGTCGGCCGCCTCGACCACCCGGAAGCCGGGTCGCTGCGCCTGGCCTACGAAACCCTGAACCTCTCGGCCGACGACGACCAGTTCCTCATGGTCTACCTCCCCGCCGACGACGCCACGGCCACCGCCCTCGACCGACTGGTCGGTCGCCGCCCCGGCGGTCTGCGCGCGGTCGCCGGGTGAACGATTGGAACGTGACAACTGATTTGTCGCCGACCGGGGTAACTCCTTGGGTACGTCCAAAATCGGTTCGTCTCCCGGCCGCCGGCACGGGTGCAGGAATTATTACGGCACTGAGCCGTCCGCTGAAGTCTCGGGGAGGCGGGGGAGTGTTTCAGCTAGTCGGGGCCTGCCGGTAGATTTGACGATCGTGCATCCTGACGTCTCCGCTGATCTGGCCGAACTCGACACGACTCTGAAGACCATCGAGTCCGTGCTCGACATCGAGGAGCTCGCTCGCCGCATCGATGAGCTGGAACAGCAGGCCGCGGACCCGGAGCTGTGGAACAACCAGGAGCACGCGCAAGCCGTGACCAGTGAGCTCTCGCACGCGCAGAGCGAACTGCGCCGGGTGCGCGATCTGCGGCAGCGGCTCGAGGATCTGCCGGTGCTCTACGAGCTCGCCGAGGCCGAGGAGGGCGCGGATCAAACCGCCGCCCTGGCCGACGCCGATGCCGAGCGCAAGAACCTGCACGCCGATGTCGAGGCCATGGAAGTCCGGACCCTGCTCTCGGGCGAGTACGACAAGCGTGAGGCGCTGGTCAATATTCGTTCCGGCGCGGGTGGCGTGGACGCCGCCGACTGGGCGCAGATGCTGATGCGCATGTACGTGCGCTGGGCGGAGAGCCACAAGTACTCGGTCGAGATCTACGACACCTCGTACGCGGAAGAGGCCGGCATCAAGTCGGCGACCTTCGCGGTGAAGTCGCCGTACGCGTACGGCACGCTATCCGTCGAAATGGGCACGCACCGACTGGTCCGTATCAGTCCGTTCGACAACCAGGGCCGCCGGCAGACCTCCTTCGCCGAGGTCGAGGTGCTGCCCGTGGTCGAGACCACCGACCACATCGAGATCCCCGAGGGCGAGATCCGCGTCGACGTCTACCGGTCCTCCGGTCCCGGCGGCCAGTCGGTCAACACCACCGACTCCGCGGTCCGCCTGACGCACATCCCGACCGGCATCGTCGTCACCTGTCAGAACGAGAAATCGCAGCTGCAGAACAAGATTTCGGCCATGCGCGTGCTGCAGGCCAAGCTGCTGGAACGCAAGCGGCAGGAAGAACGCGCCACCATGGACGCGCTCAAGACCAACGAGGGCGCGTCCTGGGGCAACCAGATGCGCTCCTACGTGCTGCACCCGTACCAGATGGTCAAGGATCTGCGCACGGGCTACGAGGTCAACAACCCCTCCGCCGTGCTCGACGGCGACATCGATGCTTTCATCGAATCCGGCATTCGCTGGCGCATGCGGGATCAAGCGACCAACTAGAGGTAGGGCATGAATCTTCTCGCCGCTGGCACGGGGGCCGATCTCGGGAACTGGCTCCGATCCAGCGGTCTCGAGATCGTGCTGTTGATCGTCGGCGCCATGCTGTTCAGCCGGGCCGCGACCTTTGTGCGCGACCGGATCACGCGTCGCATCGACGCCGAATTCCGCAGCAGTGATTCGCTGGTGCGCTCCGAGGCGGCCAAGCATCGGCATGCGCTGGCGCAGGTCATCACCTGGGTGGTGCTGTCGGTCGTCTACTTCCTGATCTCGCTGGAAGTATTGCGGCGCTTGGGATTCGAACTCGGCGGTCTGGTCGCTCCTGCGGCGGTGCTCGGCGCCGCGATCGGCTTCGGCGCGCAGCGGATAGTGCAGGATCTGCTCGCCGGATTCTTCCTGATCACCGAAAGGCAGTACGGCTTCGGCGATGTCGTGCGGATAGCCGTCACTGGAAACTCGACCGAGGCCGAGGGTACGGTCGAGGACGTCACGTTGCGCATCACGACTCTGCGTAGCGCCGACGGTGAAGTGATAACAGTCCCGAACGGTCAGATCGTGAAAGTGACCAACCTGTCGAAGGATTGGGCGCGCGCCGCCATCGACGTGCCCGTACCCGCCACCGCCGACATCAACAAGGTCAACGAGATCCTGCGGGACGTGGGGGCCAAGGCCTTCGCCGACCGCAAACTGAAAACCCTGCTGCTGGACGAGCCCAGCGTCATGGGTGTCGAAGATCTCACCGTGAATCAAATGAACATCAAGATGGTGGCCCGGACGCTCCCGGGCAAACAGTTCGAAGTCGGACGCGAGTTGCGGGTGCGGGTAGCCGCGGCGCTGCGCCGGGAGGGTTTGAGTGAGAACACGTAAGTCCACGGCGATCCTGATGGCCGTGTGGGTAGCAACGTTCGTGCTGTACATCTTCGTCAAGCCCGCAGAACACGAGTCCAAGACCGCTCCGGCGATCGTGAACACCATGCTCAGCAACTATCTGCCAAACACTCCGGAGCCACCGGCAAGGTGAGTTGACGTCCGCGCGGTGTGGTCGGCCACCGGCTCGCCGTGGCTACACTGGCTCCCCGTGATAACCCTGCGCAACGTCACCAAGTCTTATCAGACCTCGACGCGGCCAGCGCTGGACAACGTCTCCGTCGATATCGGAAAAGGCGAGTTCGTCTTCGTCATCGGGCCCTCGGGCTCGGGTAAGTCCACGTTCATGTCGCTGCTGCTCAAGGACGAAACACCGACCACCGGTGAAGTCTGGGTGGCCGACTTCCGCGTCGACAAGCTGCCCGGCCGCAAGGTCCCGCAGCTGCGTCAGCGCATGGGCTGCGTGTTCCAGGACTTCCGGCTGCTGCAGCAGAAGACCGTGGAACAGAATGTGGCGTTCGCGTTGGAAGTGATCGGCAAATCTCGAGCATTCATCAATCGCTCGGTGCCGGAAGCCCTCGACATGGTCGGGCTCGCTGGAAAGGCCGACCGGCTGCCCGGTGAACTCTCCGGCGGTGAACAGCAGCGCGTGGCCCTCGCCCGCGCCTTCGTGAACCGGCCGCTGGTGCTGCTGGCCGACGAACCGACCGGCAACCTCGACCCGGAGACGAGTGCGGACATCATGACTCTGCTCGAACGCATCAACCGCACCGGAACCACGGTGGTGATGGCCACCCACGACAACACCATCGTCGATGCCATGCGCCGGCGCGTGGTCGAACTCGATCGCGGGCGCATCGTGCGCGACGACGAGATGGGTGTTTACGGGGTGGGCCGGTAATGCGCGCGGGATTCCTTTTCAGCGAGGTCTTCACCGGCCTACGCCGCAATGTCACCATGACGCTGGCCATGATCCTCACCACCGCGGTCTCGCTGACCATGCTCGGCGGCGGGCTGTTGGCGGTGCGGATGGCCGACAAGATCCAGGACTACTACGTCCAGCGCGTCGAGATCCGGCTCTACCTCGACGATCAGACCTCGCGCACCGACCCGGACTGCACCGGGCAGCCGTGCGCGTCGCTGATGTCGGATCTCAAGAGCCACGCGGACGTGGCCAACGTGCAGTTCGTCAACAGCGCGGACGCGGTGAAGGAGGTCAAGGAGACCACCTTCAAGGATCAGCCCGGCCTCGCCGACGAGGTGAGCAAGGACGGCCTGCCCGCCTCGTTCCGAGTGAAGCTGACCGACGTCACCAAATACCGGTCCATCTATGACGATTTCTCCAAGCGGCCCGGTGTCACCACCGTGCTGAATGACATGGACATCGTCGACCGGCTCACCAGCTTCTTCGTCGGATTGCGCAATGCCGCCTTCGGTTTGGCGGCGCTGCAAGCACTGGCCGCCATCTTGCTGATCGCCAATATGGTGCAGGTGGCGGCGCTGGCCCGGAAGACCGAGGTCAGCATCATGCGACTGGTCGGCGCGACACGCTGGTACACCCAGTTGCCCTTCCTCCTGGAAGCGGTACTGGCGGCACTGGTGGGATCGGTTCTGGCCGTGGCGGGTTTGTTCGTCGCGCAACCACTGGTGATCAACCGCGCCCTCGGGTCACTCTTCAATGACCAGGTGCTGCCCCGCATCACGAGCGACGACATCGCTGCCGTTGCGATCATCGTCACACCCATCGGCATCGGATTCGCCGCTCTCGCCGCCTATGCCGCATTGCGGTACTACGTCCGCGAGTAAGGGTGCGAAGTTTCGCTGATACGTGCCAACGGGGTTCAAGCTGTCGGGCGTTATCCGTAGGATTGCGGCCGTGAGCGCGCCGGAGGTCGAGACCGTAATTGCCGGGAACCTGGATGACGCCGGAAATGATCCGGCGCACCAGGTTTTGCGAAAGACGTTCGGGTACGACAGTTTTCGCGGGCCGCAGCGGGAGATCGTCGAACAGGTGATCTCCGGCGGCGACGCGCTGGTGTTGATGCCGACCGGTGGCGGTAAGTCGCTGTGTTATCAGATTCCGGCGCTGGTGCGGCCGGGCGTGGGCGTGGTGGTCTCGCCGTTGATCGCGCTCATGCAGGATCAGGTGGATGCGCTGCAGGCCGTCGGTGTGCGGGCGGGCTTCCTGAACTCGACCCAGTTCCCCGACGAACGGCGCACGGTGGAAGCGCAATTCGTGGCGGGGGAGCTGGATGTGCTCTACCTCGCACCGGAACGGTTGCGGCTGGACTCCACCGCTCAGCTGCTGGATCGGGGCAAGATCTCGGTCTTCGCCATCGATGAGGCGCACTGTGTCTCGCAGTGGGGCCACGACTTCCGGCCCGACTATCTGAGCCTGTCCATGCTGCACGAGCGCTGGCCGGATGTGCCGCGCATCGCCTTGACCGCGACGGCCACCGAGGCCACCCGCAAGGAGATCGCCGAGCGGCTGGATCTCACCCGGGCCAAGCATTTCGTGGCCAGCTTCGACCGGCCCAATATCCAGTACCGGATCGAGGGTAAGAACCGGCCGGAACACCAACTGCTGTCGTTCATTCAGAACGAGCACGCCGGTGACGCGGGCATCGTGTACTGCCTGTCGCGCAATTCGGTGGAGAAGACCGCGGCGTTCCTGAGCGCCAATGGCGTCGAGGCGGTGCCGTATCACGCGGGGCTCGACAACCGGGTCCGTGCCACCAACCAGTCGCGGTTCTTGCGCGAGGACGGTCTGGTGGTGGTCGCGACCATCGCCTTCGGCATGGGCATCGACAAGCCGGATGTGCGCTTCGTCGCCCACCTGGACCTGCCCAAATCCGTTGAGGGCTACTACCAGGAGACCGGTCGCGCGGGCCGTGACGGGCAGCCGTCCACCGCCTGGATGGTCTACGGCCTCAGTGACGTTGTGCAGCAACGCAAGATGATCGACTCCTCCGACGGTGATGCCGCGCACCGCCGCCAGCTGCAACTGCACCTGGACGCCATGCTCGCGCTCTGCGAGACCGTCCAATGCCGCCGCGTCCAGCTGCTCGCCTACTTCGGCCAGCCGGGGGAGCGCTGCGGCAACTGCGATACCTGCCTGAACGCCCCCGAATCCTGGGACGGCACCGTGCCCGCCCAGAAGGTGCTCTCCACGATCCTGCGCCTGAAACGCGAACGCGGCCAGAGCTTCGGCGCGGGGCACATCGTCGACATCCTCATCGGCAAGCGCAACCCCAAGGTCGAACAGCACGCCCACCACGAGCTCAAGGTCTTCGGCATCGGCACCGAACTGCGCGATATCGAATGGCGCGGCGTCGTCCGTCAGTTGCTGGCCCAGGGCCTGCTGGCCGTGCACGGCGACTACGGCGTGCTCACCCTCACCGAAGCCAGCAATCAGGTCCTGTTCGAGAAGCGCGAAGTCATGCTCCGCCGCGAGCCCGAACGCGCCAAGGCCGCCCGAACCCCCAAGCCCGCCAAGGCTTCTCGCCTGGCCGCCGCGGACCTCAGCAAGTCCGACACGGACCTGTTCGAGAAGCTCCGCACCTGGCGCGGCGCCACCGCCAAGGAACAGGGCGTCCCCGCCTACGTCGTCTTCCACGACGCCACCCTGCGAGAGATCGCGACTCGCAAACCGGCGACCCTCGCCGACCTGGCCGGCATCTCCGGCATCGGCGAGAACAAGCGCGCCAAGTATGGCGAAGGCGTGCTGGAAGTAATCGCCGCCGCGGGCGGCTCGACCGGGACACCCGAAACCTCCACTCCCGCACCATCGGTCGCCCCGGCCAAGGCGGCGCGATCTGCGGCCAGTTCCCCGGCCTCGTCGAACTTCGCACCCGCGGACGACATCCCCTGGCCGGACGAGCTCCCCCCGGACTTCGACGACCTGCCGCCCGACTACCAGTAGGGCGGTCACCATCATGACTGCACGGATACCTCCGGGACACCGAAGCAACGCCGAAGGGATCACCTGTTGACCGTCGATATGTCGCAGGTTGCGGCCAAGATTCGCGTTCACCTGCGGGAGGCGGGGTTCCCTGACGAGGAGGCTGCGAATTCGTCGGTGCTTGCCGTCGCCGAGGAGGCGGGCGAGTTCGTGGGTGCCTATCGCCGCTGGTCCGGGAAGGCGCGCCGCACAGGGACATTCGACGAGATGAGCGCCGAGTTGGCGGATCTGGTCATTACCGCATGGATGGCTGCCGACGCGCTCGGCATCGATCTCGAAGCGGCGCTGTCCGACAAGCTGGCCGTGATCTTCGACCGTGGCTGGCGTGAGGCCGCACCCGAGAGCTGATCTCCGTGCCGGGCTTCGTGACCTCCCGCACGTCCATTAGCAGGCGATTTGGTTGCTGGCCGGCAGCACGATAAGCTTTCGGAGCTGCCGCGGTCCACGGATCGCAGCGAGCATCCTGGTCCCGTCGTCTAGCGGCCTAGGACGCCGCCCTCTCAAGGCGGTAGCGCGGGTTCAAATCCCGTCGGGACTACTTCGAAAGGCCCTTCAGTGAAAACTGAAGGGCCTTTTCGTATTTCGCCGCCGGTGTGCGTGCGGGGCGGAAAAACCATTGGCGCGCGCCCGGCCGGGTGGAACAAGGTGTGATCCGCCGCGGTTGAAGGTTGAGGTTCGGAGCATCCGTAAGCTGGTTGGGCACTCCGGGCAGCGACGGGACGATAAGAGGAGACATGAAGGAAAAGGGGCGCAAGGTCATCGCCAGCAACAAGAAGGCGAAGCACAACTACTCGATCATCGAGACCTACGAGGCCGGGGTGGCGCTGGTCGGCACCGAGGTGAAGAGCCTGCGTGAGGGTAAGGCCTCGCTGGTCGACGCCTACGCCTCCATCGATGACGGCGAGGTGTGGCTGCGCGGCCTGCACGTCCCCGAGTACGGGCACGGCACCTGGACCAACCATGCGCCCCGTCGCACCCGGAAGTTGCTGCTGCACCGCCGCGAGATCGACAAGCTGCTCGGCAAGACCAAGGAGTCGAGCCTCACCCTGGTCCCGCTGTCGATGTACTTCTCCGACGGCAAGGTCAAGGTCGAACTGGCCCTCGCCAGGGGTAAGCAGGACTACGACAAGCGCCAGGACCTGGCTCGACGCGATACCGAACGCGAGATCACCCGCGAACTCGGCCGTCGCATCAAGGGCATGCGGAGCTGATCGCGGGACGCCCCGGTCGCGGGCGCGTTAATGGAATGAACCAAGGATTGTTCGGTGTTAGGATGGGTAGCCCGGTGAGAGCCGGGAGTTCATCTGATTCAGTGAACACACTCGGGGCTGAACGGTTTCGACTGCGTACGTTGATTCAGGGGAAGCGTGTCGGTGCAGGCAGGAGACCACCGTATGAGCGTCGCTGCAACCTTATAAGCGCCGATTCCAATCAGCGCGACTACGCTCTCGCTGCCTAAGCAACGAAGCGTGTCTGTCAGCCCGGGTTCGCCCTCGACCCGGTCCCTGGCATCAGCTAGAGGGCTCTACTGTCCGGCGCGGTCGCGGCGTCGGGCGGGACATCAAACAGCGACTGGGATCGTCATCTCGGCTTGTTCGCGTGACCGAGAGATCCGAGCAGAGGCTTAGCGAACTGCACACGGAGAAGCCCTGAAGATGCGGCGGAGGACCCGGGTTCGATTCCCGGCAGCTCCACCGAAAGGCCCCCGACCTGATACCAGGTCGGGGGCCTTTTTTATGCCCGGATCAGCAGCTCGGTTGGAACGGGTAGCAAGCGTGGGGGCTTGGGATCGGAGATGGGGTGGTTGTCCCGCTGACGGCGGAAGTTGGTGCGTGGTGGGGGGTTTCGGAGGTTTCGGTGGTGTGGGAGCCGAGGAGGATGAGCAGGATGAGGATGCCGCCGCCGAAGAGGATGGGGAGGGTGAGGATTGCCAGGATCAGGTAGCGGACTCGGCGGCGGAAGCGGCGGCGGGGGCGGATGGGTGGGTGGGGTGGTGGGGTCATCGGGAGGCCTCGGTGAGTTGGGTGACCTCGGTGGGGGAGAGGGTTAGGGCGGCGGAGGTCAGGAGGGCGGGGAGTTGTTCGGGGGTGCGGGCGCTGGCGATGGGGGCGGCGATGGCGGGTTGGGATCGGAGCCAGGAGAGGGCTACCGAGGCGACTGGGACATCGTGGGTGGTGGCGATCTCGTCGAGGGCGGCCAGGACGCGGATGCCGCGGTCGTCGAGATAGCGGCGGGCACCGGCCGCGCGGGGGCTGGCGTCGGCAACGTCGGTTCTACCGGGGCGGTATTTGCCGGTTAGGAAGCCCATGGCGAGGCCGTAATACGGGAGTACTGCGAGGTTTTCGCGGACGCACAGGTCGGCTAGGTCGCCTTCGTAGATGGTGCGGTCCATCAGGTTGTACTGGGGCTGGACCACCTTGTAGCGGGCGAGGCCCTCGCGGTCGGAGATAGCCAGGGCCTCGGCTAGGCGCGGGGCGGTGTGTTGGGAGGCGCCCAGGTGGCGGACCTTGCCTGCGCGGACCAGTTCGTCGAAGGCGGTCAGGGTTTCGGCGAGGGGGACCTCTTGGTCGTCGTGGTGGGCGTAGTAGAGGTCGATGTGGTCGGTGCGTAGGCGGCGGAGGGAATCGTCTACGGCGGCGCGGATATTGGCGGCACTCAGGCCGGGGCGAGCGGGGGACTTGGCGACCTTGGTGGCGATGTGGATGGTGTCGCGGTTCCCGCGGGTGGACATCCAGTCGCCGAGGATGGTTTCGGATTCACCGCCGGAATGGCCGGGCACCCAGACGCTGTAGGCGTCGGCGGTGTCGATGAGGTTGCCGCCCGCGGCCGCGAAGGCGTCCAGCACGGCGAAGGATTGGTCCCGATCCGCGGTCCAGCCGAAAACGTTGCCGCCCAGGCAAAGCGGGTAGATGTCGAGATCGGTGGTGCCCAAGAGTGCCATCTCGTCAACCTAGCTCGCGGCGCGGCGGGAGTGCTCGTCGAGGCCGCGTGGCGAGCCGCACAAAATTGCGGATTATGAAAAATTGCAGAATCTGCTAAATTTTCGGCATGGCCTCGGAGCAGGGTGAGCCGGCGATCGGCTGGCGAGAACAGAAGAAGCTGCGGACGCTGCTGGAGCTGTGCACGGCCGCGCGGCGGCTGGCCGTCGAGCGCGGGCTCGATGCCATGAATGTCGATGATGTGGCGAAGGCGGCGGGGGTGTCGTCGCGGACGTTCTTCAACTACTACGAGACCAAGCTGGATGCGGTCATCGGGCCGGTGGGGGAGATCGGGACGCCCGCCTCGCGTGCGATTTTCATCGCGGGCGGGCCGACCGGCGTGCTCATCGACGACCTGACGGTGCTCTACGCCTCCGCCTACGAACCGGAAGACGAAGCGCGCGAGAATATTTCGCTCGTCACCCAGCTGATCAAGAGCGAGCCGCGGATTCTGGGTGGCTTCATCGCCGCCGGGGTGCGGCACGAGGCTGCGCTCACCGAACTGCTCGACGCCCGCAGCGGCGAGCCGACACCGCCCGAATTCGCCTCGCTCACCGCGGGACTCATGTCGGCCCTGACCACCCGGGCCGCCATGTCACTGGCCACCGACCCGAATCGTTCGCTGGCCGCCGCGCTGCGCGAGCAATCGGTCTTGGCCGCTCGGCTTTTCGATCGACCCGACGCAAGGAGAAGTGATGACCGCGACGACGACTGACCCGTCGCCCACCCCGATCGTCCTGACACAGAAGCGAATCTGGCTGATCTTCTCCGCGCTCATCGCGGGCATGTTCCTGGCCAGCCTCGACCAGACCATCGTGGGCACCGCCATGCCGACCATCGTGGGCGACCTAGGCGGCATCTCGAACATGGCCTGGACCGCGACCTCCTACCTGCTGGCCACCACCATCGTCATGCCGATCTACGGCAAGTTCGGCGACTTGTTCGGCCGCCGTTGGCTTTTCCTGTTCGCCATCGCGGTGTTCACGGCGGCCTCGGTGGGCGCGGCGCTGTCCACGAGTTTCTGGGAGTTCGTGGCCTTCCGCGGGCTGCAGGGTGTCGGCGGCGGTGGTCTGATGATCCTGGCGCAGGCCATCATCGCCGATGTGGTGCCCGCGAAGGACCGCGCCAAGTACATGGCCCCCATGGGCGCGATCTTCGGCATCACCTCGGTCGCGGGCCCGCTGCTCGGCGGCTTCTTCGCCGACTCGCTGAGCTGGCGCTGGTGCTTCTGGCTCAACGTGCCGTTCGGGTTGGCGGCCTTGGTGATCGCCTACAAGTCCCTGGCGATCCCGAGTCACCGGCCCAAGACCAAGCCGGATTACCTCGGCGTCGTGCTCATGTCGTCGGCGACGACGCTGCTGATCCTCATCACCGACTGGGGCGGCAAGCAGTACGCGTGGGGCTCGGCGGTGATCGTGTCCATGATCGCGGCGCTGGTCCTGGTGGTCGCGGCCTTCATCGCCGTCGAGGCTCGGGCCGACGAGCCGATGCTGCCGCTGTGGCTGTTCCGCAACCGCACCTTCGTGCTCACCTCGGCCATCGGCCTGGTGGTCGGTCTGGTCATGTTCGCGGCGCTCGGCTTCCTGCCGACCTACCTGCAGATGGCGACCGGCGCGACCGCCGCGGTGTCGGGACTGCTGTTGATTCCCATGATGATCGGCATGATGGCCACCCTCATCACCTCGATGAATGCCATCAACAAGACGGGCCGCTACCGCATCTATCCGCCGGTGGGCGCGCTCATCATGGTGGCCGCGATGCTGTGGCTGACCCGGCTCGACGCCCACACCTCGATGTGGGTGATCGGCGGCATGCTGTTCGCGGTCGGCGCGGGCCTGGGGTTGATCATGCAGATCATCGTGCTGGTCGTTCAGAACGCGGTGAGCCCCGACCAGATCGGCACGGCCACCAGCGCCAACAACTATTTCCGTGAAATGGGCGGCGCGATCGGTGTTTCGATCTTCGGCTCGATCTTCACCCACCGCCTGACCGACGGCCTCACCGACGCCTTCCGCGCGCATCCGCAGGAGGCGATGGCCGCCCACCTCGAACCCGGCAGCCTGGTGCCGACCGTGGTCAAGCACCTGCCCGAAGGTCTGCACGACGCCATCGTCGGGGCTTACGTGCACGCGCTGGTGCCGGGCTTCTGGTACCTGATCCCGGGTGCGTTGGTGGCTTTCGTGCTGGCACTGTTCATTCCGCAGCTGAAGCTGTCGGATCAGGCGGGCATGGTGGCCCGCGGCGAGGCCGTGCTCGAGGAAGAGCCCAGTCCCGCAGCATGACTCAACGACGAAGGCCCGGTCCAGCAGGACCGGGCCTTCGTCGATTTCAGTACCGGCTATCCGCCCGCGCGACGACGGAAGGTGCGCTTGCCGCCCGCCTGGGCGTGCGCGCCGCGGACCTTGCCGTCATTGTGGTAGCTGCCCGCGGAGGCGTGGCCATTCTTGCGTTCGAGGGCTTCCCGGAACTTGCGCTTGGTCGCCTCCTCCAGCGACTCGGTTGCTTCGCCCGCGAGTTGCTCGGCAGGGACTTCGTTTTCATCGGCCATGCACCCACCCTACGGTGTGCGGGAATGCTCGACTGCCGACTTTATTTTCGTGAGTGTCGCGTACATGCCGTCGGCCATCTCGACGTCGAAGTTGTCTTCACCGCCGAGAACGTGGTCGACGATGGTCCGGGAGATCCAGGTTGTTCCCTCCGGCGGGACCGTGCGGCGGTGGGTCAGCCGCGTGCCGGTGTCGGTCGGGGTGATCTCGAAGGACCAGACGCTGTTGTTGGTGAGGGTGCGGAAGGCGAGCTCGCGGTTGGGGGCGAACCGTTCGATGCGCGAGGCCGTCGGCCAGTATTTGCGGCCCTGGCGATTCATATTGACGGTGTGAGCGCCCTCCCGCAGGGTGCCCAATGGCCGCATCCATCGGCACTGTTCACTCCATTGAGGCATGCGCTGCAGGTCGGAGACGATGCTCCACACCTGTTCGGGCGCGGCGGCGATCTCGATGGTCGCGGACAGATTCTTCTTCGTCATGACGGTCTCCTCGGACCCGAAGTAATCGTTCGCTGATTCTAGTAATCAATTGCTGGCATGGTCAATGCATGTGATTGCACCCCTGGTGGGCCGGGTAATAATGTCCAGATGAGCGCACCTGCGACAGACAGAACCGGCGGTTCGACGCGGGAGCGGCTGATGCGATCGGCGCTGAAGCTGTTCGCGGACAAGGGGTTCGCGGGCACCACCGTCGGCGACATCGAGGGCGACGCCGGGCTGGCCGTGCGCGGCGGCGGCTTCTACCGGCACTTCCAGTCCAAGGAAGGCGTGCTCACCGCGGCCATCGACAATCAGATCCGTGAGATCGAGCAGGGGCAGGCGGCGGTCCTGGGCCTGCTTCCCCTGGGCGACCTGCGCTCGGAATTGACGCTGGTGTGCCGCTGGCTCCTGGGTGCGATCGAGAAGCAACGCGATCTGCTTCGCATCATCGAACGGGACGGTGACCGCTTCCCGGAACTGCGCGACCGCTGCCGCGTCCACCTCGTCGACGCCTCACACCTGGCCGCGGTGGCGTTCACGACCGGCTGGGCGACCGAGACCAGCCACCCGTCGAGTGACCCGGAAGCCTCCGCCGCCATCATGATCGGCGCGGTCTTCAACTACTGCCACACCCGCTGGACCTACGGGCAACCCCCGCTCGGCGTCGACGAGGACCGCTTCGTCACGTCGTGGGTGAACTACTGCTACGACCTCATGACCGGAACCAGCAGCGGCTAATTGGTGCGATTCGCGTAGTCGTGGGGGAGCTTGCCGGGCGGGCAGTCGATGACGGTGTCGTCGTCGGGGGAGCGGGTGGCGAGGTAGGTGATGCGGCCGGTGGAGGCGACCAGCGTTTGCGGGTAGGTCGGGCCTTTGTCGCGTTCGCTGACGATCTCCTGGAGGTTGTCCTCGTATCGGCCGAGAGTGCTTTCGGGGTAGTCGAGCATCCACTGCGGGTAGCAGATGGTGGTGTGGACGCGGCGTTCGCAGAGCCACGCGATGAGGACCGTGACCGTGCCGGTCGGCTCGACCCAGGCGATCTTGTACATATCGCCCTTGAGCTGGATCATCTTCGCCGCTTGGTCGGTGGACCAGCGGCCGAACATGGGGCCCATCAGGCAGCGGAACGCGACGGTCTGCGAATTGCGCACGTAGAGCTCGTATTTCCACCCGTTGTCGTAGGCGTAGATGAGGTGTTGCCCCACGATCCCCGACAGATCACCGGCCATCGCCGGTGCTGCAGCGGCATCCTCGGCGCTCATCGCAAACTCCTCTCGGCCGACCTGCGTCAAGACCCGGGTGTCGGAGCCAGCCTAGCCGCTGACCAGTTGTTTGCCGTGCAATGGCTGCCGACCGGTTCGAATGCTCAGGCGGGGATCTGAGGCTGACGGTCGGGGACCAGGAGGGCGGCCAGGGCCGAGCCGATGGTGATGGCGCCGTTCTTGTTCGGGTCCGCGGTGGGGCCGAGGGTGGCGTAGACCACGATCGTGGTGGCGGTCTTCGTGTCGTAGAGGGCGACGCCGTAGTAGCCGCCGTACGAGGGGTTCATGAACAGCCAATCACCGAGATGAGGCAGCCCGAAGGCGAAGTACTTCTGGTCGGTGAGCGGGCCGAGGCCCGCGGTGGAGGGGGCCATCATCTGCTGGAACTGCTTGGCGGAGAGCAGTTCTCCCTTGCCCAGCGCGCGCACCCAGCGGCCGACGTCAGTGACGGTGGAGTTCATATTGCCGCTGTGTATGAAAGCGGTGGGGTTCCAGTTGGTGGCGTCCTCGAAAACCTTGCGCTCGGTGGTGTAGCCGTGCAGGACCGGTTCGTCGATGCGCGCGGTCAGCACCACCTCGGAGTCGCGCATGCGCAGCGGATCCAGCACATATCGGCGGATCAGGTCACCGAGCGACGTGCCGGTGGCCTTCTGCAGCACCTCGCCGAGCACGACCAGATCACTGTGCGCGTACGCGAAGCTGGTGCCCGGGTCGAACAGCGGCGGGCGGGCATTGGCCAGGTCGAACAGTTCCTGGGCGGTCCAGGTGTGGAACGGGTTGTCGGTGAACCGTTTCAGGAAGTCCGGGTCGGTGACGTAGTCGGAAATCCCGGAGGTGCTGTCGGCCAGCATGCGCGGGGTGATGCGATCGGCGCGCGGGAAGTCCGGCAGCCACTTGTTGATGGTCTGATCCAGGCCCACCACGCCCTGCTCGTCCAGATGCCACAGCACGGTGGAGAGCATCGGTTCCATGGGCTGACCCACCCGTAGTCGCATGTCCGAGGTGGCGGGTACACCCAGCGGCGAGTCGCCGACCGCGCCGACCGCGAGCTGCTCGTCGCCGCGCCACACCCCGTACACCGCGGCGGTGAGATCGAGTTCGCTCAGCTTGGCGCGCACGATGTCGGTGATCTTGCCGGACTCGGGGGAGACCGGTGGCTTCGATTTCTGGTCTTTGTCCGATCCGCAGGCACCGAGGGTCACCATGAGCGCGATGGCCAGTGCCGCGCACACCCTTCGACGAGACGATTCGCGCATCACCGTGACTCCCTTGCCTAGGAAATCGGTTCTAACGGCGTCCGCCCAGCAATCTACTCGCCCATCATGCCGAGCGGTCTGATTCTCGGACTTCGCGCGGACCGGGCGTTTTGTATATTCGGCATGGGGCGGGTCGGATTTCGATGTGCCGGTAGAGCTTTGGGTGGAGGGGACATCGATGTCACCGGATAATCGTCGTCGACCGGATGTGTGGTCGCAGGACACGGATGTGTTCGAGCCGATCCGGGGCGATTACCGGCCGCCACGGCAGCGGTCGGGAGCCGGGCGGGCCGTGGCGCTCGGGGCGGTCACGGCGGTCGTCGCCGCGGCCGCGACGGTCGGCGGGCTGTACTTCGCGGGGATCATCGGCGGGAAGGACAAGCCCGGCGCGGTTGCGACGAGCGCGGCTCCGGCGCCGGTCGCTGGAGCGCCATCGACTAGTGCCGCGCCCGCGTCGGGGTACGTGCCGATCGTGGAGTTGAACTCGAAGGACAAGCAACCGGCGAAGCGGCAGCCGACTGCCGAGACCTGTTCCAAGACCGCGTATTCGACCGTGGATATGGAGGACTGCATGGATCGGCAGATCGAGGATGTCGACGCGCAGATCGACGTGGTGCAGAAGGCCAAGTTCGATCAGGCGAACGCCGCTGATCGGCAAGCGATACTCGACGACGACAGTGCGTGGCTGGCGGCCCGGCCCACCGTCTGCGGGGCCGAGCCACGCAGCGGCGGCACAATCGACGGGATCAATGCGGGTGCTTGCGCATTGGATATTTCGCAGGCTCGGCTGGACGCGGTCAAAGGGACCGATGTCGCTGCGGTGAAACTGCCCCTGCGCTCCCCGGGGCATGCAGTCGAGACGGGCACGTACACGACCCCGAAGGGCAGCCGTATCAGGGCGGTGGAGAGTTCCGAAGGGACGGTGGCTGCGATCGGATGCTGGACGGTCATCGGTGGCTACGCCGGATTCAGTATCAACACCGATCAGTTCACGTACAGCTCGACCTCGGGCTCCGTCACCGGCGTGTTCGCCGACCCGGACGATGCGAATGGGCACAAGGTCGGAACCGGTGAGTCGTACAGGTTCTGCCTGCGATATTCATCGGCTCACCCGGACAGCGACGGAGGGAGCCTGACTTATTCGCCTGGCTCCCCGGCCGCGTTGTGGTCGGTCAAGAATAAGTAGGTCGCCCGGTGCTGGCACGGACGCCGACGGCGAGAACGGCTGTACAGGTGAGGATTACAGCGCTGACCAGGTAGGCGGATTGGAAGCCCGCGGTCAGTGCTCGGGCGGGCGAATCGCCCGCCGCCGCGTGATGGTGCAGGGCGACCGTGCTCAGCACCCCGAGCCCCAGCGCGCCGCCGAGTTGCTGTGTGGTGGTGACGAATCCGGACGCGAGGCCGGTGATGTCGGCGTGGGTCTCACCGACCGCGGCCACGGTGATGGACACGAAGCCCAGGCCCATACCGAAACCGGCGGTGAGCATTCCGGGCAGCAGAGCAACGTAGCTGGATGTCTCCGAGACGCGGGCGAGCAGGTACATGCCCACCGCCCCGGATGCCATGGCCGCCACCAGGACCGGCCGCACCCCGAGCTTGGGGACCATTCCGGCGGCGGTCGCGAATCCGGCGATGACCAAGGCACAGAACGGAAGCCAGGCCACCCCGGTGCGCAGTGGGCTGAAGTGCAGGACCTGCTGCAGGAACAGGGTCAGGAAGAACAGCATCGACAGGATGGTCGAGCAGAACAGGACGTTGGCGAGATTGGCGACGGCTCGGTCGCGGTCGCGGAAGAAGGACAGCGGGATCATCGGCGACCGGGAACGCCCGGCGCGCACCAGGAATGCGGTCAGCAGGATCACGCCGAGCCCGGCGCGAGCCGCGGTGGCCGAGCCGCTGGAATGACCGCTGTCGATCAAAGCCAGGTCGAACGCCGCGATCGCCCCGGTGATCAGTGTCCCGCTCAGCCCGTCGAGACGACTGTCGGCCCGGTCCGGTCGGTGGTCGGGTAGCAGGCGCTGAACCAGCACCAGCGCCGCGATGGCCACCGGGACGTTGATCAGGAAACACCAACGCCATCCGGCGAATTCGGTGATCACACCGGACAGGACGACGCCGAGCGTCGCCGCCAGCCCGCCGAGCCCGGCTCAGATGCCCAGCGCGCGAGTGCGTTCGCGAGCTTCGGTGAACAGCCCCGCCACAATGCTGAGCGCCGCCGGGCTGGCCAACGCCCCGCCGATGCCCTGCGCCGCACGGCTCGCGATCAGCATGTCCGGGTTCTGTGCCAAGCCGGTCGCCAGCGACGCGACGCCGAAAACGCTGACGCCGATCAGGAACACGCGCTTGCCGCCGAACAGGTCCGCACTGCGTCCCCCGACCAACAGGAATCCGCCGAACAGCAGCAGATACGCATTGATGATCCAGGTCAGATCGCTTTCGGACATGTGCAGGTGCTGCTGAATGGTCGGCAGCGCGACATTCACGATGGTGTCGTCGAGGTTGAGCATCATCTGCACCGAGCAGAGCAGCCCCAGGGTGAGGTAGCGGATCGTGGTGGCGCGGCTCGCCACTGGTGGTGCGGTCGTCATGACTCTCCATTTATTGGTGGTGGACCACTAATAAATGAAGAGTGTGGGGCCGAAACTACTGGTGGTCAACCACTAATATCGAAGACGCAGGTAGAGTGACCGGGTGACCGATGCCCAGCGCCAGCCCACCACCGCCGAACTGGTCGATGTGCTGCAGCGCGCGGTCGCCCTGGTGCGAAATCACTTCGCGGCCAGCACGACCCGGCTCGGCGTGACGCCGGTGCAGGCCAAGGCGCTGGGTCAGCTCGCGGAACCGCTGACGCTCAAGGAACTCTCGGCGCGGCTGGGGGCGGACCTGTCGAACACCGCCACCTCCGTCGACCGGCTCGAATCACAGGGCCTGGTGCGCAAGCAGATTCACCCCACCGATCGCCGGGCTCGGGTGATCACCCTGACGGACTCCGGCGAGGCGCTGCGCGCACAGCTCGACGCGGAGGTCTTCGCCTCCGTTCCCGCGCTGGCCGTTCTGGATGACCGGCAACGCCGCGAGCTGTACGCGCTGCTGGAACTGGTTGTCACGCAATAGAACTGCGCACTCAGAGGGGTGGCAACTCCGCTGCCGGGGCGGGGCTGACGAACCCGTCGACCGCACCCACGGCCGCGCCGACCCCCGCACCGAGCGCCGCGAACGGGGCGGCGACCATGGCGTAGCCCAGCGCCGCACCGACGACCGGAACGACGACCAGCCCGATGGGGGCGAAGGGCAGTCCGGCGATCAGACCCGACACCACGCCGATGACCGCTCCGGTGCTCGCGATCGGGGCGGCGGCGGTGGCTCCGACGGCCCCGCCGACCGCGGCGTCACCGATCACCGTCTTGGCGATGTGGGTCGCGCGGGCGGGATCCAGCCCGGCCGCTTCGAGTGATTGCGTCAGCGCGGTTTCGGCCCCGGCGGCGGTCGCGTTGATCTGCTGGGTCTGCTCGGTCGTGAGCCAGAAGGGCTGGTCGAGTTGAACGGTGCCGATGTGGATCTGCGAATCCGGGATATCGGCGGCCGGTGGGGTGGCGGGGACCGGCGCCTCATCGGCCAGGGCGGGCGTGGTGCCGAGTAAGGCGAGTGTCACAGGCAGGGCCGCGGCGAGAGCGAACCTGGACACGCGGTGGGATACGGGACGAACCGGGCGGGTGGGCTGCTCTGTGCCCATAGGAAACCTCATTCCGAAACATCGATGCCTATCGCAGCTTGATTCGAAACGGGAGCCCGGCCGGATGTATGCAGAACCCGCCAATGTGGAAAGCGAATGTGGCCCAGGAACTTTCATTCCTGGGCCGCAACGGTTACTGGTGACCCATGCGCGGGCCGCGACCGCCGCCGCCACCCCAACCGCCACCGTGGTGGTGATGGCCGTGATGCATCATCACCAACATGCCCACGATGTAGAGCACCGCGAACACAACGAACAGCGCGCCGCCGATCCACAGCGAGAGGATCCCGAGATACCGGGCGCGATGGGAGGCGTGCCGCGCGCCGTCGCCGTCCCCTTCGCTCCACAGCGGGAAGACATTGAGGGCGTGGGTGAACGCCGAGAAGGACAGCGGCCAGAAGAACAGCAGGGAGGCCACGGCCCAACCGATATTGTTGGCCGGCCGCACCGGAGTCGGTGGCTGAGGGTTTGCGGGTGCTGCGGTGGCCGCGGGCAACTCGGTTGTTCGGGGCTCTTCGGGCGTAGCGGCGGGGTCCGGGGTCGTCATGGCGGATTCCTTTTCGAATTGCCTGGTCCGCGAGTTTTCGCGAGCTCTATGCGTCGATTACGCACCCGGTGTCTGGTAATCGACGGTGAACCGCCGGTGAGATAGCTGCGGGCTATCAGTGCAACCGCAGGGTTATCGGTGCTATTGCAGGTCGTCGGAAAGCGCCGCGGCCACCTCGGTGAGCAGCGGGGCGGCCCGCTCGACCAGCTCCTCGGTCATCCGGCCCACCGGACCGGACACCGAGATCGCCAGGCGGGCAGGGGCCTTGGGCACCGCGACGGCCACGCAGCGCACACCCATCTCCTGCTCGCCCTCGTCCATGGCGTACCCGGTCTGCGCGGCGACCGCCAGCTGCCGGGCGAACTCCTCCGGCTCGGTGATGGTGCTGTCGGTGTAGCGCGGCATTCCGGTGCGCGCCAGCAGCTCCCGGGTCAGATCCGGCGGCGATCCGGCCAGTATCGCCTTGCCCACGGCCGTGCAGTGGGGCAGCGCGCGGCGGCCCACCTCGGTGAACATGCGCATGGAGTGCCGCGACTGCACCTGCGCGACGTAGACGATCTGATCCCCGTCCAGCATCGCCATATTCGCGGACTCACCGAGCTCGTCGACCAGCCGCTGCAGATGCGGCCGTGCCAGCACCGACAGCATCTGCGAGGAGCTCTCGCCGAGCTTGATCAGCTTGGGCCCCAGCACATATTTGCGCGTCGGCTCCTGATGCAGATAGCCCAGGTCGACCAGGGTGCGCACCAGCCGATGAATGGTGGGCAGCGGTAGCCCCGACTGGTTGGCGAGCTGCGACAGCCCCATCATCCCGCCCTCGTCGGCCATGAGCTCGAGCAGACCGAAGGCGCGCTCGATCGATTGCACACCGCCGGTAGCGGCCTTGGGTCCCTTTGCTGCGGGCACTCCAAGTCCTCCTTCACTTTTCCGAATGCCGGAATAGTAGCCTGAGCCCCATGCGGCTACGCGCGGAGTTCACGACCGAACCGTTCCATGGCGAAGGGGAGGCGCCGCCGCATGCGCTGGCAGCCCTCGACCTCGCCGAATCGGCCGGTCTGGAATGCGATTTCGGTCCGCTCGGCACCTCGGTGGCCGGGACGGACGACAAACTACTGCCGGTGCTGGGCGAGATCATGGTCGCCGCCTTCGCCCACGGCGCGACGAGAGTGACGATGCAGGTCGAGACGGATGACTGAACGTTCGCCGGGCGAGGCGCACCCGGTGCTGGTGACCCTCGCCCCGATTCTGGAGAAGACCGGCGGCCGCCTGGTGGCCGCCGAAAAGGCCACGGCCGACGACATTCCCGTGGTCTGGGAGGGCGAGACCCTGGCCTGCGTGCGCTTCGGCGCGCCCGAACCCGACCCGCTCGGCGGCCTGGAGAAGATCCTGGAGGACGTGGCGGTGGAGCTGGGCGGTCCGCTGACCGGGCTACCGCGTGCCGACAAGCAGCGTGCCGTGCGATTGCTGGAAGAGCGAGGCGCGTTCACCTTTCGCAAGTCCGCGGAGACGGTCGCGGCGGCGCTGGGCGTCACCCGGTTCACGGTCTACAACTACCTGAACCGCGAACGGGCCTGAGCGGACCGGTACCGCCCCGGCCTCTCGCGCACTCGCGCGGACCAATCGGCCGACAGATATATATTCAACGGATTGTTGACCCTGCTTTGTGGCCCGTGCCACTGTTCTCGTCTAGCGGAATGACCCTTCCGCTGTCCGAGAGAGGTAGCGCCAATGGAGACGAGCCGTGAGGCTGAATCAGCACCCGGCCGACATCCCGTCGATGTCGTACCCCCGCCGTTCCAGCTTCTCGCAGGCGGTCTACAGCACATCGCGGCCATGGTCGCCGGCGTTGTCGCACCGCCGCTGATCGTCGGCGCGGCAGTCGGTTTGGGCACCCGCGACACGGTCATGCTGATCACCGCGAGCCTGTTCACCGCCGGTGTGGCCACGCTGCTGCAGTCGTTGGGCTGGTGGAAGTTCGGCGCGCGGCTGCCGCTGATCAACGGCGGCTCGTTCGCCGCGGTCGGCCCGATCCTGGCCATCGCCAAGGACGCTGCACCGGGCCGGGCGCTGCCGGTCATCTTCGGGGCCACGCTGGTGGCCGGGGCCATGGCGGTCTTCGCCGCACCGTATTTCTCACGGCTGCACCGGTTCTTCCCGCCGATCGTCGGCGGCACCGTCATCTCGCTCATCGGTCTGTCCCTGCTGCCGGTCGCGCTCGGCTGGATCAGCGGTGCGGGCGAAGGG
Organism: Nocardia heshunensis; assembly: GCF_054782115.1. NCBI lineage: Bacteria > Bacillati > Actinomycetota > Actinomycetes > Mycobacteriales > Nocardiaceae > Nocardia > Nocardia heshunensis. The sequence goes on from NZ_BAAGTC010000002.1 coordinate 801,036, forward strand.
GCCATGGGCGAGGCGCACGTGCCGTTGAAGAACCTGGCAGTCGCCGGGTTCTCGCTGGTGGTCGTGCTGCTGTGTCACCGCTTCCTGAAGGGCTTCGGCCGCCAGCTGGCCCTGCTGATCGGGCTCATCGCCGGTTCGCTGCTGGGTTGGCCACTGGGACTGCTGGATACGGGGCCGGTCCGCGGCGCCGCACTCGTCGGCTTCGTCCCGCCCTGGCACTTCGGTGCGCCCGAATTCCAGATCGGCGCGATCGTCTCGCTGTGCATCGTGATGCTCGTGGTGATGACCGAGAGCACCGCGACCATGATCGCGCTCGGCGAGATCGTGGACCGTCCCGCCGAACAACACCACATCGAGGGCGGCCTGCGCGCCGCCGGCATCGGCACCATGCTGGCCTCGGTCATGGGCGGATTCGCCTGCGGCGCTTTCGCGCAGAACGTCGGTCTGGTCGCGCTGACGAGGATGTACAGCCGCTTCGTCGTGGCCGTCAGCGGCGGGCTGCTGGTGCTGCTCGGTCTGTTCCCGGTGGCCAGCGCCGTGGTCGAGCTCGTCCCCAAGCCCGCGCTGGGCGGTACGGGACTGGTCCTGTTCGGCACGGTGGCGGCCAGCGGCATCCGCACACTCGCCAAGGCCGATCTGGGTGACCCCATCAACTCCCTCATCGTCGGCGTCTCGCTGTTCATCGGCATGACCCCGACCGTGGCCCCGTCCTTCTACGCCGGCCTGCCGGGCCCGTTCTCGATCATCCTGGCCTCGGGCATCAGTGCGGGCTGCGTGACAGCTCTTGTGCTCAACCAGCTGTTCAAGAACCGCAGCAACGTGCTGGCAACAGGAACGGCCACCCCTCAGAATCCGTGACCGGATCGGATGCGATGATCAGGGCGAACGGGTCGATCCAGGTCGCCCGTACGCCGCTGTCATCGTTCCAAAACTGTTGAAAAACCTGCTTGTGTAGCTCCCTGACCAGCAGTTTCCGTATATTTTCAACAAAATGTTGACGAACCTCTGTGGCCCGTGACACTCTTCTCAAGTAGCGGAATCACCCTTCCGTTATCCGAGAGAGGTAGCGCCAATGGTGACGTTGGTCGAATTCAATTCGACAGCGAGTGAAGAACTCTTGCCGGTCCTGCTGACCTGCTGTGAAGCCCCCAGCTGGGCGGACGGCGTGCTGGCGGCCCGGCCCTACGCCGATATCGACGGCGTGCTGGCCCGAGCGGACGAACTGGCCGGCAACCTGCCGGCCGACGAGGTCGACCGCGCACTGTCGGCACACCCCCGCATCGGCGATCGGGTCCAGGGCAGCGACACCCACTCCGCGTGGTCGCGTCAGGAACAGTCCGGCGTCAGCCAGGACGAATCCGTGGCCGCGCAGTTGCTGGAGGGCAACCTCGCTTACGAGAAGCGATTCGGCAGGGTCTTCCTGATCTGCGCCACCGGCCTCGCGGCCGAGCAGATTCTCGCCAGCCTGAACACGCGCCTCACCAACGATGACGCGACCGAGGCGGCCACCGTCGCCGAGGAACTCCGCAAGATCGCCGTTCTCCGACTGCGAAAGGTATTCGACGCGTGAGCACCATTACGACGCACATCCTCGACTCCGCGCTGGGCAAGCCCGCGGCCGGTGTCGAGGTGCGGCTCGAGCAGGTCACCCCGGTTGTCCGGGATGTGGCCGCGGGCAAGACCGATGACGACGGCCGGATCAAGGATCTCGGCCCCGAGGGTCTCGAGGCCGGTAGCTACCGCCTCACCTTCGACATCGAAAGCTATGCCGCCGCAACGAATCAGACGTATTTCTACCCGTCGGTCTCGATCACCTTCAAGGTCGCCGGGCAAGCGGGCGAGCACTACCACGTGCCCCTGCTGATGAGCCCCTTCGCCTATTCCACCTACCGAGGAAGCTGAACTCACATGGCAATCAAGCTGGGACAGAACCAGTACGGCAAGGCCGAGAACCGCGTCGTTCGGATCTACCGCGACACCCCGCGCCATCAGATCCGCGATCTGAACGTCTCGACCTCGCTGCGCGGTGAGTTCTCCGACGCCCACATCACCGGTGACCAGGCCGACGTGCTGCCCACCGACACCCAGAAGAACACCGCGTTCGCCTTCGCCAAGGAGAAGGGTGTGCACTCCATCGAGGAGTACGCCCTCACCCTCGCGGATCACTTCATCTCCCGGGCCCCCACCGCCACCGGTGCGCGCATCGAGGTCGAGGAGTACTCCTGGGATCGCCTCGAGGTCGACGGCCAGCCGCACGATCACTCGTTCGTGAAGTCCAACCAGGGCATCCGCACCACCGTGGCGAACGTCGACGGCGTCGGCCCGGATCGCGTGGCGCACATCGTATCCGGTGTGAAGGACCTGACCCTGCTCAAGACCACCGGGTCCGAGTTCCACGGCTTCTTCAAGGACAAGTACACCACCCTGCAGCCGACCAACGATCGCATCATGGCGACCTCGCTGGTGGCCCAGTGGCGCTACAACCACACCGATGTCGACTGGGACAAGTCCTACGACGCCATCCTCAAGGTGCTGCTGCGTCAGTTCGCCGTGGTGCACTCCTACGCGCTGCAGCAGACCCTCTACTCGATGGGTCGCGCTGTGCTGGAGCAGTTCACCGAGGTCGCGGAGATCAAGTTCTCGGCCCCGAACAAGCACCACTTCCTGGTGGACCTGAGCCCCTTCGCCCTGGAGAACCCGGGCGAGGTCTTCATTGCCGCCGACCGCCCGTACGGCCTCATCGAGGCCACCGTCGAGCGTGACGACGCGCGCGACGCCGGAAACGCCTGGACCGCCATCCCCGGTTTTTGCTGAGCGATTAGCTGAGTTAGTAGGAGGTGCGGCGATGGGCGATGACCATAGCCGCGTGCAAGTGACCGTCACTCGTCCAGAGGATCAGCGTTATTCGCTCTGGCAGTCACTGGTCTACGGAACTCAGCACATCCTGACGATGTACGGCGGTGTGATCGCACCGCCGCTCATCGTGGGAGGTGCGGCCGGACTCTCGGCGTCGGACATGGCACTGCTGGTGACAGCGGGCCTGTTCGTCTCCGGCTTGGCGACACTGCTCCAAACGCTCGGCATCGGGCCGGTCGGCTCCAGATTGCCGATCGTGCAGGGCATCTCGTTCATCAGCGTCTCGACGATGGTCACCATCGCCAGTGAGGGCGGTCTTCGGCCGGTCTTCGGCGCGATCATCGTCGCGGGCGTGATCGGCCTCGTCCTGTCCAGCTTCTTCGCGAAACTGGTCCGGTTCTTCCCCTCCGTGGTGACGGGAACGATCATCACGGTGATCGGACTCTCGTTGTTGCCCACCGCATTCCAGTGGGCGATGGGCAACAATGCCAAGGCCGCGGGCTACGGCTCGATGGGCAATATCGGCTTCGCGGGCCTGACCCTGGTCATCATCCTGGTGATCAGCCGCCTGTTCCAGGGCGCGATCTCACGGCTGTCGATCCTCATCGGCCTGGGGATCGGCACGGGCATCGCAGCGCTGTGCGGCCGTACCGACTTCTCCGGGGTCGGTCAGGCGAAAATCATTGCGCTGCCGCCGATCCTGCACTTCGGCAGTCCGACCTTCCAGGTCGGGGCGATCGTGTCGATGACCGTCGTGATCCTGGTGATCATGGTGGAAACCACCGCCGACGTGCTCGCGATCAGCGAGATCGTCGGTACCGAAGCCGATTCCAAGCGGGTGGCGGCCGGTCTGCGGGCCGACATGCTGTCCTCGACCGCGGCTCCGTTGTTCGGCAGCTTCCCGTGCAGCGCCTTCGCGCAGAACGTGGGGCTGGTCGCGCTCACCGGCATCAAGAGCCGATTCGTGGTCGCGACAGGCGGTGTCGTGCTGGCACTGCTGGGCCTGTTCCCCATCGTGGGGGCCGTGGTGGCCGGGATTCCGTATCCCGTCCTCGGCGGCGCGGGCATCGTGTTGTTCGGTTCGGTGGCGGCGAGCGGCATTCGCACGCTGGCGCGGGTCGACTTCACCGACAATCTGAATATGGTCCTGGTGGCCGTGTCCGTCGGGGTGGGTGTGATTCCCATTGCCGCACCGACATTTTGGGACAAGTTTCCGACCTCGGTCGGGGTGGTCATGCACTCCGGCATCTCGGCGACAGCCATCGCGGCGATCGTGTTGAACGTGGCGTTCAACGAGATCAAGCGTGGAAACAAGCCCGGCGCTTCGGTGTTCGCGGCGGCCGACGACGCGAAGGACGAACTGGGCGATCGTCTCGAGGACGACATCCGCCCCTCGTAGGTCCGCACAGTACTGGCTAGTAGCTCCCGGGACTCCTTGACGGGATTGTTCTGGGAGCATTAGCATTTTCATATCCCAGAAAAACATTTCCGCATTGCGGAAAATAGGGCAGAAGCTCGAAAGACGCTCTGCGGAAACGACTGGAGGGATTCCATGACTCACTCGCTCAACTACGCGGTCAACTGCTCGCTGCTGTTCACCGAGCTGCCGATCCTGGAGCGCGCCGCCGCTTCCAAGGCAGCGGGTTTCGACGCCATCGAGTTCTGGTGGCCGTTCGCCGAGGCCGTCCCGGCCGACAAGGACGTGGACGCGTTCGTGGCGTCCGTGCAGGACGCGGGCGTGCAGCTGATCGGGCTCAACTTCTTCGCCGGTGACATGCCGGGTGGCGACCGCGGCCTGGTGTCGTGGCCCGCGCGCGCCGCGGAGTTCAAGGACAACATCGACGTGACCGTCGGCATCGGTGAGCGCCTGGGCATCAAGGCTTTCAATGCCCTCTACGGCAACCGCGTGGACGACTCCACCCCGGAGGCCCAGGACGAGCTGGCCGTCGAGAACCTCTCCGCCGCCGCCGTGGCCGCCGCCCGCATCGGCGCGACCATCCTGGTGGAGCCGGTCTCCGGCGCTCCCCGCTACCCGCTGCTGACCGCCGCCGACTGCCTCGGCGTCATCGACAAGGTGCAGGCGCACTCCGGTGTATCGAACATCGGCCTGCTCGCTGACCTCTACCACCTCGCCGTGAACGGCGACGACGTGGACAAGGTCATCGCCGAGCACACCGCCCGCATCGCGCACGTGCAGATCGCCGACAACCCGGGCCGCAACGAGCCGGGCACCGGCTCGCTCCCGATCGACGAGCAGCTGACCGCCCTCGAGGCCAACGGCTACCGCGGTTTCGCCGCCCTCGAGTACAAGCCGTCCGGCGCCACCCTCGACAGCTTCGCGTGGCTGGCCAAGGATCGCCGGGCCGCGAAGTAGACCAAAAACTTAGACACACAACGACTTAGGAAAAAACAATGACCAATATCGCTTTCATCGGCCTCGGCATCATGGGCAGCCCGATGGCCGTGCACCTGCAGAACGCGGGCAACACGGTCAAGGGCTTCGACCTGAACCCGTCCAACGCGCAGAAGCTGGTCGACGCGGGCGGCCGCGCCGTCACCTCGATCGCCGACGCCGTGCGTGGCGCGGACGTCATCGCCGTGATGGTTCCGGACTCCCCGCACGTACAGGCCGTACTCGCCGGTGAGAAGGGCGTTTTCGAGACCGCCGAGCCCGGCGCGCTGATCATCGACTTCTCGTCCATCCGCCCGGATGTCACCCAGGATCTGGCCAAGCAGGCCGCCGAGCGTGGCTTCCGCCTGATCGACGCCCCGGTCTCCGGCGGCGAGCCGGGTGCGGTCAACGCCACCCTGTCGATCATGGTCGGTGGTTCGGCCGAGGACTTCGCCACCGCGAAGCCGTTCCTGGACACCGTCGGCAAGACCGTCGTGCACGTGGGCACCAATGGTGCGGGCCAGACCGTGAAGTCGGCCAACCAGCTCATCGTGGCCACCAACATCCAGGCGCTCGCGGAGGCCGTGGTCTTCCTCGAGGCCTACGGCGTCGACCTGGGCCCGGCCCTCGACGTGCTCGGTGGCGGCCTCGCCGGTTCGGCCGTGCTGAACCAGAAGCGCGACAAGATGGCCAACCGCGAGTTCGCCCCGGGCTTCCGGATCGACCTGCACCACAAGGACATGGGCATCTTCACCACCGCCGCCCGTGAGGCCGGACTGGTGACCCCCGCCGGCTCGCTGATCGCGCAGCTGGTTGCCTCGGCCCGCGCCAACGGCGACGGCCACCTGGACCACTCTGCACTGCTGCGCGGCGTCGAGCGCCTGAGCGGCAAGCTGGACAAGGAGAACTGACAACTATGGCACGCATGCGTACCGTCGACGCGGCGGTCCTGATCCTGGAAAAGGAAGGGGCCACACAGGCTTTCGGCCTGCCCGGCGCCGCGATCAACCCGTTCTACTCCGCCATGAAGAAGCACGGTGGCATCAAGCACGTGCTGGCCCGCCACGTCGAGGCCGCTTCGCACATGGCCGAGGGCTTCACCCGGGCCCAGCCCGGCAACATCGGCGTCTGCATCGGCACCTCGGGCCCCGCGGGCACCGACATGGTGACCGGTCTGTATGCCGCGGCTGCGGACTCGATTCCGATCCTGTGCATCACCGGCCAGGCTCCGGTGGCGAAGCTGCACAAGGAGGACTTCCAGGCCGTCGACATCGCGTCCATCGCGAAGCCGCTGGCCAAGTGGGCGCACACCGTGCTGGAGCCCGCGCAGGTCCCCGGCGCGTTCCAGAAGGCGTTCTGGCTGATGCGCGAAGGCCGTCCGGGCCCGGTGCTGCTGGACCTGCCGATCGACGTGCAGCTCGCCGAGATCGAGTTCGACATCGAGACCTACGAGCCGCTGCCGGTGCTGCGCCCCGCCGCCACCCCGGCGCAGGCCGCCAAGGTGCTGGCGATGCTGAACGAGGCCAAGCGTCCGCTGATCATCGCGGGCGGCGGCATCATCAACGCCGACGCCTCCGAACTGCTGGTGAAGTTCGCCGAGCTGACCGGTGTTCCGGTCGTCCCGACCCTGATGGGCTGGGGCACCATTGCCGACGATCACGAGCTGAACGCGGGCATGGTCGGTCTGCAGACCTCCCACATCTACGGCAACGAGTCGCTGCTGGCCGCGGACTTCGTGCTGGGCATCGGTAACCGGTGGGCCAACCGCCACACCGGCGCGCTGGATGTGTACACCAAGGACCGCAAGTTCGTGCACGTCGACATCGAGCCGACCCAGATCGGCCGCGTGTTCGCGCCCGACTACGGCGTCGTGTCCGATGCCGGTGCCGCGCTGGAGGCGTTCATCGCCGTCGCCGAGTCGCTGGACAAGGTCGGCTCGCTGAGCGACCACAGCCAGTGGGTCAAGGAGGTGCGTGCCAAGCGCGCCACCGGACAGCGCAAGACCCACTTCGACAACGTGCCGCTGAAGCCGGCGCGTGTGTACGAAGAGATGAACAAGGCGTTCGGCCCGGAAACCCGCTACGTGACCACCATCGGTCTGTCGCAGATCCAGGCGTCGCAGATGCTGCACGTGTACAAGCCGCGGCACTGGATCAACGCCGGTCAGGCCGGGCCGCTGGGCTGGACCCTGCCCGCCGCCCTGGGTGTGGCCACCGCCGTCAAGGACGAGCCCGTCGTGGCGCTGTCCGGTGACTACGACTTCCAGTTCCTGATCGAGGAATTGGCCGTCGGCGCGCAGTTCAACATCCCGTACATCCATGTGCTGGTGAACAACTCGTACCTGGGCCTGATCCGTCAGGCGCAGCGGGCGTTCGAGATGGACTACTACGTCCAGCTGGACTTCGAGAACATCAACTCGCCCGAGGTCAACGGCTACGGCGTGGACCACGTGAAGGTGGCAGAGGGCCTGGGCTGCAAGGCGATTCGCGTCTTCAACCCGGAGGACATCGGTCCGGCCTTCGAGAAGGCCAAGTCGCTGATGGCCGAGTACAAGGTGCCGGTCGTGGTCGAGTGCATTCTCGAGCGCGTCACCAACGTGTCCATGGGTGGCGCCGGGATCGACGCGATCACGGAGTTCGAGGAGCTGGCCTCCGTGTTCGCCGACGCCCCGACCGCAACCGTTCCGCTGGACTAAAAGGATTCCATTCATGGCTCGTGTGCTGATCGCCTCCGACAAATTCAAGGGCTCGCTGACCGCGGTGCAGGTCGGGGCTGCCGTGCGAGCCGGAATCCGGCGGGCACGTCCCGACGCCCAGGTGTCGGTCGTGCCCGTGGCGGATGGCGGTGACGGAACCGTCGCCGCCGCCCTCGCTGCCGGTTTCGACGCGGTTCCCTTGACCGCGTCGGGGCCGACGGGAGAACCGGTGCTGACCGCCTACGCCCGCCGAGAGGATCTCGCGGTCGTCGAGATGGCGGACGTGTCGGGCCTGGTGCGGCTGCCGGACGGCCTGCTGCGACCGATGACCGCCACCAGCCGGGGAACCGGCGAGGTGATCGCGTCGGCGGTCGCGGCGGGATGCCGCCGCATCGTGCTCGGCATCGGCGGCAGCGCCGGAACCGACGGTGGCGCAGGCATGTTGGAAGCGCTCGGCGCTCGCCTGCTGGACGCGGACGGGTATCCCGTCGGCGACGGCGGAGCGGCTCTCACCCGGGTGCACAGCATCGACCTGACCGCCCTGCGGGAGCGGATGGACGGCGTCGAGGTCATCGTGGCCTGCGATGTCGACAATCCGCTCACCGGTCCTTACGGGGCCGCTGCGGTTTACGGACCGCAGAAGGGCGCCGATCCGGCCCAGGTGGCCGAGCTGGATGCCGCTCTCGGGCAGTGGGCGCAGCGTCTGGCCGCGGAACTCGGGTCGGATCGGCGTGAGACGGCGGGCGCCGGCGCCGCGGGGGGTGTCGGATTCGCCGCGCTCGCGGTGCTGGGCGCCACCCTGCGGCCGGGCATCGAATTGATGCTGGAGCTGGTCGGTTTCGAGTCGCAGCTGGCCGGGGTGGATCTGGTGATCACCGGTGAGGGCAAGCTCGACGAGCAGACCCTGCACGGCAAGGCCCCGGCGGGCGTCGCTGCCGCGGCGGGTGCCGCGGGTGTGCCGGTGGTCGCGGTCTGCGGCCGCAACACCCTGTCCGAAGAGCGTTTGCACGGCGCGGGATTCGCGGCCGCGTATTCGCTCATCGAGATCGAGCCGGACGAGGCGCGCTGCCTGACCGCCGGAGCGATGTTGTTGCAGCAGCTCGGTTTTCGAGTTGCCGAAGACTATCTGCTGGTCGCCGAGCAGGCGGGAGGCGTTTCGTGAAACTGTTGCGAGTAGGCGCGAAGGGCTCCGAAAAGCCTGCCGCGCTAGATGATTCGGGTGTGCTGCGGGATCTGTCGGCGCTCGCCTCCGATATCGACGGTGCACTGCTGGGTGATCCCGCCGCGCTGGCGGCGATCACGCGGGCGCTGGCGTCCGGTGCGCTGCCGGAGCTGGAGCACACCGAGCGCATCGGCGCGCCGATTGCGCGGCCGGGCAAGGTGATCGGGGTCGGTCTCAACTACACCGATCACGCCGCTGCCATCGGCGCGGCCATCCCCGAACGACCGGTGGTGTTCCTCAAGCCGGGCACCACGGTGTCCGGGCCGTACGACGCCATCGAGATTCCGCGCGGCAGCCGCGCCACCGATCACGAGGTGGAGCTGGGTGTGGTGCTCGGGCAGCGACTGCGCGACTGCACCGATCCCGCCACCGCGCTGGGGGCGGTCGGCGGGTACGTCACCGCCAACGACGTCACCGAGCGCAATGGCATTGCAGGCGAACCGACCTGGGTGAAGGGCAAGTCCTACGACACTTTCACGCCGATCGGGCCGTGGCTGGTCACGCCGGACGAGGTCGACTCGCCGCAGTCGCTGTCGCTGCAACTGTGGGTGAACGGTGAACGGCGGCAGTCGGGTTCGACCGGGGACATGGTTTCCGGGGTCGGTGAACTGCTGGTGTACCTGAGCTCGCTGATGACGCTGGAACCCGGCGATCTGGTGCTGACCGGCACGCCTGCGGGCGTCGCCGTCAGCCGGCCGGAGCCGAAACCCTATCTGCGCGACGGCGATGTCATCGTCGTGGAGGTCGCGGGGCTGGGACGGCAACAGACATTGGCCACCGGCATGCGCGGGTGAGGATTCCCGAGACGGCGTGGTAGGCGCAGCTGGGGTGCCGGGTACGTCGCCGCGGGAGTATTCGAACGGCCCGGTCGCTGTGGAGACCGGGCCGTTCGTCCTGTGTCAGGACTTATTGCCGCCCAGGCTGAATCGCACGCCATTGGGATCGGCCACAGCGGCCATGCGGCCGTAGGGCGTGTCCTCCGCGGCGGCGATAATGCTGCCGCCCAGCTCGAGCACCTTGGCCACGCTGGCATCCACATCCTCGACACCGAAGTAGACGGTCCAGTAACCGGGCACACCCGGCGGCAGGAAGTTGGTCGAGTCCATCACGCCGCCCAGCATGGGGGTGGTGGAATGGATGGTGGTGTAGCGGAATTCGGGGGCATCGGAGATCGTGAACGGGTCCTGCCAGCCGTAGACCTCGCGGTAGAACTTCAACGCGTCGTCGTAGCTGCGGGTGTGCAGTTCGAACCAGGACGGGGCGCCGACGTGATCCTCCCAGTGCCCGCCGCCGACGGTGCCGCGCTGTTCGAAACCGGTCATGGTGCCGGACTCCCAGACACCGATGCCGACACCGCCGTTGTCGCCGAAGACCGCGAACTTGCCGAGATCGCCGACGGCCATCGGCGGGACCACGACCATGCCGCCGGACGCGGTCACCGCCTGCGCGGTCTTTTCAGCGTCGGTGCTGGCCAGGTAGATGGTCCACTGGTTGGGGCCGCCGTTGCCGTCGTTGACCATGCCGCCCGCCACGGCCTTGCCGTCCTTGCGGAAGGTGATGTAGTTGCCGAACTCCGGCGCGATATCGGCGGTCCAGCCGAACAACTCGCCGTAGAAGGCGATCGCGCCGTCGGTGTCGGTGGTGAACAGGTCGGTCCAGATCGGGTCGCCCGGCCGCACTGGGTAGGACATGTGTACTCCTCGGATCGGTGTCTTTCGGTCCCGGGAATGCAGACGGGGCGCGGCCCGGGAACTCATCGCACGAGCAGGGACCAGTTCAGGGCCCAGGCCAACCATACGAAGCCGGTACAGGCCAGGGCGGTAATGGCGAACCGGTGGGTTGCGGACAATTCGGCTCGGTGACGGATCGCGGTGACGGTGGTGACGGCCAGCAGGGCCACGGTCGCCGCGGCCAGTAGTTGCAGGGCGAGCCAGGGGAGGGGGCGGTGCAGGACGGTGGGGCCGAGCGAGTGCGCGCCGGTCGCGTAGATGGAAAGAAGATAGAGCACCGTGGCGAGAGTGGTGAGCAATCCGGTCGCGGCCAGCCAGCGGGGGGCTCGGCGGGCCCGCTGTGCGGTGCGTATTCCCTTGTTCGCGAACGAGATTCCCAGGTATCCGATGAAGGCTGCGACGATCAGTCCGAGAACGGCTGCCTGCAGGGCGGGGGAGGACCAGCGGTCTCGGCTCGGATCGTGGCTGTTCGTGGCCTGCGCCGGAGACGGGTCCGCCGAGGAGGCGGGTGGGGTTCCGGCGGCGACCTGACGCAGCCAGGAGCTCATGGTGTCGAGGTAGCCGGGGGCGAAATCGCCTGGCGGGATGGGGGATTCGTAGATTGGGCCGACGCGGTCGAAGCCGTTGGTGGTGGCGCGACCATTGTGCGAGCCGTCCAGGAATCTGATGGTCACGCTGGGATCCGCGGCCAGCGCCTCCCGCAGTACCGCCGCGCTCTCCGCCGGTGGTTCCTGCACATCCAGGCGTCCCCACAGTCCGAGGATGGGAATTCGCAGACGGTGCAGGGCGGGTAGTGGGTCGAAATCGGCGGCGGGGAACAGGCCGGCGGCATCGATGAGGCGAGCGGCCGGGCCGGATACGGTGGTGGCGAGGGGGCCGGAATCACCGTGATGGCGTAGTTGATTCGTCAGATTCCAGGTCTGGGTTCGTAGCGGGGTGAAGCCGGACGCGCCGAGGGTGATCAGGAATGCGACATCGGTCGAGCGTGCTGCGGCGAGGGGAGTCACCCAGCCGCCTTCGCTGAAACCCCACAGGCCGATCTGATTCGGTCGCACGCCGGGTGTTTCGCGGAGGACTCGGACGGCGGCGAGGGCATCGTCGGCCAGCAGGCCGAGGTCACGGTGGGTGAATGAGTAGCCGTCGGTGCGTTTGTCGTAGACGAGGGTGGTGATGCCCATCGCGGCGAAGGCTTCCGCCTCGCGTCGGTACTCCTGGCGGGGACCCGGGCCGGATCCGCCGACCAGGACGATGCCGGGAGTGTCGGAAGATGTTGTGGTGGCGTTGAATACGGTGCCGTGCAGGGTGAGGCCGTTGCCTCCGGTGAAGGTGACATCGTGTGAACCCGGGTCTGGTGTGGCCGACGCGGGGGACGCCGACATCGGTAGCAGAGCGAGAAGGATGACCAATAGGGAGAAGGGGAGTAGTGCCCGTCCGGCTCCGGCCTGGATCGACATCTCACATCTCCGGAAAGCTGAACATGCGTAGCAGGACGGCTTTTCGATCGTCGCCCGCCTCGTCCGCGCTCTTCTCATCCGTGCTCGCGCCGTAGCGTTTGACCAGCGCGATGTACTCCTCGAAGAACTCTTCGAACCGGGCCCGGTCGACGCGGATCGTGGACCGGGAGTAGGTGAAAGCATCTGCCCACGAGCCCATTTCGTCGGCATGTCGCTCGAAGTCCTCGTACATCTCCACGAGCTCGGCCAGATGCTGCCGTGCGATCTCCGCACTGGCCGTGCGCATTTCCTCGCTCTGGCCGCTGTACCTCGGAAACCTGCGATCCCGTGGCACCGCCCGCCACCACCGCTCCTTGCCGCTGGAGAGCTCGGGGACTTCCTCGACGAACCCGTACTTGGCCAACTGCCGCAGGTGATAGCTGGTCAGCCCGGTGTTCTCCCCGAGTTCCCGAGCCAGGCTGGTCGCATTGACCGGGCCGGCTCGCAGATGCTCCTCGATCCGCCGCCGCAAGGGATGTGCGAGCAGGCGTAGAACTGCCACGTCGGTGATGAACTCAGGTTCCGGCTGATCGGGCATATTTCAACGATAGCGATGCAAAGACTGTTTGCAAAGAGGCTTTGTATCTGAGATGCATTGTTAGCCAATGATTTACAGGCGTGTCCGTCTGATCATGCTGTCGTGTCGAGTTGTTCGAAACTATGATCGAATGTATGACTGATATCGCAGATGAGATGGCCATCGCGCGCGCGGTTGTCGCTCAGCTGCGTGACGTGCACTCGCAGATTGCTGCGCTGCAAGCCGAAGAGATCGCGCTGATGACAGCGCTCTACCACCTGCGCCGTGAACAGCAGCTCGACCTCGGGGTCAGCAACCTCAACGCCGGAGAAGACACCGCCACCGAAATCGGTATCGCGCTGAAGGTTTCGCAAGGCACCGCCGATGGGCTCATCGGGTTGGGCCTGGATCTGGAGAACCGCTGCACCGCCACCCGCGAAGCCTTCGCCGCGGGCCGCATCGACCTGGCTCAAACCCGTGCGATCACCAAGTCGCTGTCCAACGCCTCCGATGAGCTGCTCGCCGAGCTGGAGCCTTCCCTCGCTGCATACGCGGAAAAGGCCGAGCCGCAGCGTATCCGACGCACCGCCCGCCGCCGCCTGCTCGAAGCCGACCCCGCGGGTCAGGCGGCGCGCCGCAAGGCCGCCGAGGCCGACCGCTACGTCTCCATCACCGCCCACGACGACGGCACCGCCCTGCTCGACGGGGTCCTGCCCGCCGCCGGAGGCCAAACCCTCTACGAGCGCCTGCGCGAAATGGCGTCGACCCAGTGCTGCGGCAAGGACCCGCGCACCGTCGCCCAACGCCGCGCCGACGCCCTGGTCGCCCTCGCCGACGGCACCGGCCGTCTGATCTGCCAGTGCAACTCGGCCGAGTGCCCGCGCGCCGTCGTCGGTGAAGTCCCGGTCCCTCGCAAAGCCCTTGTCCAGGTAGGCGTCTCGGCCGAAACCCTGGCCGGTCTGCAAGACAACCCGGCCCTCCTGTCCGGCCTCGGCGCGATCGACCCCGCCCTGGCCCGCCAGATCGCCCGCCACGCCCGCTTCGAAATCATCACCGACACCCACCCCGCGACCACCAGCGGCCACCCCACCCCTAGCACTGCGACCGCCGTTGTTGCGGAAACCGGCTCCGCCGCCCCGACTGCTGCCACCACCCCAACCGTCGCCACCACCACTCCCTCGACCGCCACTCCCATTGCGGCAGCCCCTATCGCCATCAGCGCGACCACCAGCATTACGGCCGCCCCCAGCGTTGCGACCGCCGCTGGTGCGGAAACCGGCTTCGCCGCGGCAGGCACCACGCCCCGGCCCGCCCTCACCCGCCAGGCTGAAAACACCGACAGCACCAGTGAATTGCGCTACCGGCCCGGCGCTCGCACCGCACGGCAAGCTCGCGCTATCGACGGGATCTGCCGGGCGCCCGGCTGTCACATTCCGGCCGCTGCCAGCGATCTCGACCACCAAGACCGGTTCGACCACGCCAATCCGCAGGCCGGGGGTCACACCACCGAGGACAACCTCGGGGCACGCTGCCGTCGTCATCATCGGCTCAAGACACTTGCCGACAACCACACCAACGGGTGGGAGGTCCGCCACCACCCCGGCCGCGTGGTCGAATGGCGCACGCCCACCGGGGAATCGGTCACCACCGAGCCCGAAGGCAGCCAATACCTTTTCCCGACCACCGTCGTCCCGCCGGTCACCGCGGCCGGGGTGCCGGATGCGGAGCCGACGGGGTCGATCTTCGATCCGGGTGTCGCGGTCAACATCATGACCGAGTTGGTGCAGGTCTACACCACCCCGGCACAACGTCGCCAGCATGCACGCGCCCGCGCTTCGCGGCGGGCTGGGATCAACATGTGATTCGGCGGCTCGAGGTCAGGTAACTCGGGGGGAAGGCTACTTGCGTGACTGTGCTGCAACGGGATTGCGTCTCGGTGGGATGTACCGGAAGTGTGGTTGCGTCGCCTGCCCTACCGCACTTGAGCTGACGCGACCTCGGGAGCCGTGACCTCGCCTACCGGCGCACGGACTGCACGGATCACCTTTCAGAGACAAAACACGAAACGCGCTGTGGGTGGGGTTGGGTTTGGGGGTTGGCGGGTAGGTTTTTGGGGTTACTGAACTGTTGCTGAGTGGTTGTCCTAGTTTTGGAGGCTGCGTGAGTTCGGTTATTGATGATGCGGCGTTTACTTCGTTTCATAAGCGGTTGGCTGTGGCTTGTTCGGGTGGGCCGTTGTTGGATGGGTACATCCTGAGCATTGTGGGGACTGCGCTTATCGGGATGACCGCTGAGTTGGATTTGAGTACCGGGCAGATTCAGTTGATCGGGGCTTCGGCGCTGGTGGGGATGTTTGTGGGCGGGGCCTTGTTTGGGGTGTTGACGGACAAGGTGGGGCGGGAGGTTATGTATACGGCGGACTTGGTTGTTATGGGGGCCTGTTCGATTGCTTCGTTTTGGGCTGAATCGCTCTGGCTCATTGTGATTTTGCGGTTCGTTCTGGGGATGGCGGTGGCGGCGGACTATCCGATTGCTACGTCATTGCTTGGTGAGTGGTTGCCGGTGAAGCAGCGGGGGAAGTTGCTGGGGTTTCAGATTGTGGCTTGGTATGCGGGGTCGGTGTTGGCGTATGTGGTGGGGTATTTGCTGTTGACGTTCGGGGGGAACGGGAGTTGGCGATGGCAGTTGGCCAGTGGGGCGGTTCTCTGTGCGTTCTTCCTGGTGATTCGGCAGAGCACTGCACCGGAGTCGCCGCGGTGGTTGGCCCAGCATGGGAAGGCGGATCGGGCCGCCGAGATGATTCAGAAGTACTTGCATGTGCGGGTGGATCCGGCGTCGCTGGTGGAGTCGGATGAGCCGGTGCCGCATGGGTCGTTGCGGGAGTTGTTTCGGCCCGCCTATCGGAAGCGGACGTTGTTCTGTAGTGGGTTCTTTCTGTGCCAGGTGGCGGTGCTGTTCGCCATGCTGACGTTCGGGCCGCAGATTCTGGCGTCGTTCGGGATGCCTGCGGGGACGTGGATGGACACGCTCGGGACGGCGTTGATCAGCTTGGTGTTCCTGATCGGCTGTCTGCCTGCGATGCGGTTGATCGATACGGTCGGGCGTCGGCCGACGATCGTCTGGTGCTTCGGGCTGATGATCATTCCGGTGCTGTTCATCGGGGTCTGGCCTGCCATGCCGGCGGTGCTGGGCTTCGCCATGTTGTGCCTGTACGCGTTCTTCTGCGGTGGGCCGAACGTGCTGGACTGGACTTATCCGAATGAGTTGTTCCCCACCCACATTCGTGCCACGGCGGTCGGGTTCGCCACCTCGATCAGCCGGGTGGGGGCGGCGTTGGGGACGTATCTGCTGCCCTGGTCGCTTGATCATCTCGGGATGGGGCCGACTTTTCTCTTCGCGGCGGCGGTGACGGCCGTGGGCTTCCTGATCTGTGTGTGGGGTGCGCCGGAGACGAAGGGGCATCGGCTGGAATCGGCTGCGACGGTGACAACTGTCATGGCCGAGAGGTGATGGTTGGCAGATTTGGCGAGGTCCGCGCGTCCGTAGCGTCATTCCTGTAGCGATCAAACGATTACAGGAGTTCCGAAATGGCTGATCACACTCTCGCTGTGAACGCGCCGCAGGGGGCGGAGACTCGTCCGAATCTGTTGCGCATGTTGGCTCCGACCATCCGCGATATCGCGGTGCCGCTGGCCGCGTACTACGGGCTGCATGCGGCGGGGTATTCCGATTTTTCCGCGCTGCTGGCGGGTGCGGTGATCTCGGGGGTCATGGTGGTTGTCGAGGTGGTTCGGGCTCGGCGGGTGGATGCCATGTCGGCGCTCATCCTGGCGGGGTTCGTGTTCGGGATCGCCAGTTCAATGATCAGTGGTGACGCTCGCATGATGATCGTGCGAGATTCGCTGACCACGGGGGTTATCGGTATTGCGTTCGCGGTCAGCGCTCTGGTCGGCAAGCCGCTGACGTATGTGGCTGCGCGGAAGGCGTATTCGGGGTCGCCGCAGAAGCTGGCCGAGATGCAGTACAAGTTCGACAACATCCCCATGGTGCGGCGGACGCACAATCGGATCGCGGCCATGTGGGGTGTGGGGATGATCGGTGAGTCGGCGCTGCGGGTGGTGCTCGCCTACCAGTTGCCCATTCACACGATGGCCTGGCTGTCGAGTGTGTTGATGATCGGCGTGACCACGGTTTTGATGGTGATCACGGTGCGAACCATCAAGCGGGTCAGGCGATCTGAGGCTCAGTTGGAAGCGGGCTACGCTTCGGTGCATGAGTGAGGGTTCGGTTCCGCGCAGCACCTTGACCGGAACGGCTCGGGTCGAAGCGTTCAGCGACGGGGTGATGGCAATCGCCATCACCCTGTTGATTTTGAATATCCAAGTGCCGCCCCATCAACCGGGGCGGCTTTTGCCGGAGCTGTGGCATATCTGGCCGGTGTATCTGGCCTATCTGGCGTCGTTCATGACCATCGGTGTGGTGTGGATGAATCACCACACCTTCTTCGGGCGGTTGCGCAGCATCGATCATGTGTTGCGGTGGTGGAATCTCATGCTGCTGCTGGGGGTTTCGCTGGTGCCGTTTCCGACGATCGTGGTCGCGGACAATCTGGTGCACGGGACGCAGCGGGATGCGACGGTCGCGGTGGCGTTGTACGGGATCGTGGGGGTGATCATGACGATCCCGTGGGCTCCCATGTGGCGGCAGCTCGAGAAGCGGCCGGAGATGTTGAAGGCGGGGCTGGGGGCGGATTACGCACGGCGGGAGCGGTGGCGGGCTTGGCCGGGGATTCTCGTCTACGCGGTCACCATCGGGATCGGATTCTTGTCTCCGCTGGCGGCGTTGGTGCTGTATCTGCTGGTCTCGACCTTCTACGGGCTGAGCAACAAGGGGTGGACGTCGCCGACCGATCCGGATCCGGACGAAGAGTAGCCCTTGCGTATTTAAGCGATTGTGATTAACTCGGCCGGGTGGACACCATGAGCGCGGCCAACGGGCCCGTCACGCAGATCGCCTGGGTTGTCGAGGACATCGAGGCGGGGGAGAAGTTCCTCGGGCCGCTCCTCGGGGCTCGCAAGTGGATGCGGATGCCGGAGGTGCGGTTCGGGCCGGAGACCACCCGGTACCGGGGTGCGGCCGCGGACTTTACCGCGCATATCTCGCTGTCGTATGCCGGGGACATGCAGCTCGAGCTCATTCAGCCGGTGGCCGGGGAGTCCATCTACACCGAATTCCTCGAGCGTGGAGGCGCGGGGCTGCATCACATCTGCCTCGAACCCGCCGACTTCGATGCCGCGTTGAAAGATGCTGCGGCACAGGGGATCGACGTGGTGCAGCAGGGGGATATGGGCGGGCAGATGCGGTTCGCCTACCTGGACGGGGCCGCTTCGGGTGTGCCGTTCATCGAACTCGCGGAGATCGGGCCGAATATGCGGCTGTTCTTCGAGCAGATCAAGAAGGATGCGCAGTGAGCACAGAGATACCGGAAACCCTTGCCGCTGAATCGGTTACCGCCTGGTCCGATGAGGTCGACGTGGTTGTCGTCGGATTCGGGATCGCGGGTGGTTGTGCGGCGGTCGAGGCGGCCGCGCGTGGGGCGCGCGTGCTGGTGTTGGAACGGGCCGGGGTCGCGGGTGGGACCACGGCGCTGGCTGGCGGGCACTTCTATCTCGGTGGCGGGACCGCGGTGCAGGAGGCGACCGGACACCAGGATTCGGCCGAGGAGATGTACAAGTACCTGCTCTCGGTGTCGCGGGATCCCGAACCGGAGAAGATTCGCGCCTACTGCGACGGCAGTGTCGAGCACTTCGACTGGCTCGAGAGCCTCGGGTTCGAATTCGAGCGCAGCTACTACCCGGAGAAGGCCGTCATCCAGCCGGGCACCCAGGGGCTGATGTACACGGGGAACGAAAAGGTCTGGCCCTACCGGGATCAGGCGACACCCGCGCCGCGCGGGCACAAGGTGCCGGTGCCGGGGGATACCCAGGGCGCGGCCATGATCATCGAACTGCTGGTGAAGCGGGCCGCGGCGCTGGGGGTCGAGGTGCGGTACGAGACAGGGGTGACGCAGTTGATCACCGATGCCGACGGTGCGGTGGCCGGGGTGGGGTGGAAGAACCTCGGGAATACCGGTGCGGTGCGGGCGAAGTCGGTGGTGCTGGCCGCGGGCGGGTTCGTGATGAACTCGGGCATGGTGGCCGAGCATGTGCCGTGGCTGACCGAGAAGCCGTTCGTGCTCGGCACGCCGTTCGATGACGGGCTCGGGATTCGGCTCGGGGTTTCCGCGGGGGCGGCTACTCGCATGATGGATCAGGCGTTCGTGACCGCGCCGGTGTATCCGCCGTCGAAGCTGCTGACCGGAATCGTGGTGAACCGCAAGGGAGAACGGTTCGTCGCCGAGGACTCGTATCACGCGCGGACGTCCGCCTTCGTGCTCGATCAGCCGGGGGCGGTGGCGTATCTGATCGTGGATTCCGAGCATATGGAACGGCCGATGTTCCCGCTGGCGCCGTTCATCGACGGGTGGGAGACCGTCGAGGAGATGGCTGCCGCGCTCGGAATTCCTTATGACGCACTGCGATCCACGCTCGACGGGTACAACGAGAACGCGGCGCGCGGCGAGGATCCGGAATTCCACAAGGCGAGTGAGTGGCTCGAGCCGCAGGATCGCGGGCCGTGGGCGGCGTTCGATCTGACGCTGGGCAAGGCGCTCTACGCGGGGTTCACGCTGGGCGGTCTGCGCACCTCAGCCGACGGGGAAGTGCTGCGGGACAACGGATCACCGATTCCGGGGCTGTATGCGGCCGGTGCCACGGCATCGACGCTGGCCCAGGACGGCAAGGGCTACTCCAGCGGCACCCAGCTCGGGTCCGGGTCGTTCTTCGGCCGCCGGGCCGGGCGTCACGCGGCCAATCGCTCCAGCTGACGGATCAACTCCGAGGCGGTGACGGGGTCCAGGACTCCGAACGAGCCGCCTCGGAGTTCCACCGACACGATGGTCTGCAGCTCGGGCTCGTAGCGGTAGCCGCCTTCGATCCCGGGGGTGAGGCTGACCAGCAGCTCACGAGTCGGGCCGAATCGGCGCGATAGCTTGTCCTGCCCGATCTCCCATCCGAGTTCTTGCAGGGCGAAGACGCGATCCGTGCGGATCTGGCGATCGATGAAGCGGGACAGGCGATTCGACTCGGCCTCGTCCGGGGTCAGGGTGTAGACGCGGCGGTCGAGCTGCTCGAAAGGCTGGCGGAATCTGTTGTCGGCGAGGGTGTTCCGCCATGCCGGGAGCGAATCTCCGAGATGGATGGGGTGAGCCACGCCGAGTAGCGCGTCTGCCGGTAGTTCGACACGGGTGCCCGTCGCGTCCCGGAGGGTGTAGTCGGCGTCGATCCGGAAGGTGCCGGTCGCGGTGCCGTGGCGATCGAAGCTGGCCCAGACCAGCCATCTCGCCAACTGGCTCAGCGCCGGATCTTCGAGGACCAAGCGGCGATGTGCCGCTGCCCGCCAGCGCCGCCCGTCCACCATGGCGGCCTCGAAACGCCGGATCTGGTCGGTGGTCACGGATTTCGCGTCCGTTCGGGGTGGCTCGGCGTCGGTCGGCGTGGCCAGGCGGGTCTGTAACCGCCGGGTCAGGACATCGGCGTCCCTCGGGCTCTCTTCATTCGCTGCGACCAGGCGCAACCACGCCGTCATCCGGCCTGTCCGTGGGTCCGGACCTTCCACCTGGATCCCTCGGCGGGCTACTGCGACGGCGGTCGCGAACGCGTGCCCGTGCTCGACCATCCAGCTGTCGATGAACCGGTCGATGAACTCCCGCTCGCGCTGTGGACCGGTCCGATACGCGATAGCCGCGTGCTGAGCGATGGCGAAGGCGACCGCCGCGCCTTCCGGGGTACAGGGACCTTCGGGCGTGGCGACGTATTGCGCTGCGGCGTCGGCGAGTTCGTTCAAATCGTCCAGGCGTGCGGCCGCCAGCACGGTGGCCACGGTGTCGCGGTGGCGCCGCAGCAGCCTGCGCACCGCCGCGGTGGCGTGCGGGTCGGCCCAGCGCTCCTCGCTCATGGCTACGATCATGCCGTGCGCAAGATCGGGATGCGGGCCGCCGTGCTGGGATTCGCGGCGCTGCTGCTGGCCGCGTGCGGTGGGTCGACGGCCGCGAGCGATCCGTATCAGTGGCTCGAGGAGCTCAGCAGTCCGCGGGTGGATGCGTGGGTGGCGGCGGAGAACGCCAAGACGCTCGGGGTGTTGGAGCAGGATCCGTGGTATGCGGAGAATTTCGCGCAGGCCAAGGCGTTGGCGAATGCGGCGGATCGGCTGCCGGTGCCGGAGTTCCATCACGGGATGATCGGGAACTTTTGGCAGGACGCCGACCATCAGCGGGGGATCTGGCGGGAGACGACGGTCGCGGATTACGAATCGCCGCAGCCGAACTGGCGGACGGTGCTGGATCTGGACGCGCTGGCCCGGGACGAGGGCAAGAACTGGGTGTGGAAGGGGATGACCTGCGATCCGGTGACGCGCGAGCGGTGCCTGGTGCAGCTGTCGGAGGGCGGCGAGGACGCGGTCACCGTGCGGGAATTCGATATGGGGACCGGCAGGCTCGTGGACGGCGGGTTCAGGCTGGAGCGCGGCAAGCAGAACGTCACCTGGGTCGATACGGACACGCTGCTGGTGTCACGGGAGTGGCAGCCGGGGGAGAAGACGGCGTCCGGGTATCCGTACGTGTTGAAGCGGTTGCGGCGCGGGCAGAGTCTGGACCAGGCGGTCGAGGTCGCTCGCGGCCAGCAGAGCGATGGCCTGGCCACCGCCGCCGTGCTGCTCGACGGAGGCGACGGCAAGCGGCTGAATCTGGTTGTGCGGCGGCCGTCGTTCTACGAGGCGCAGGTGAGTCTGGTCGACGGGACGCGGGTCGCGCTGCCCGCCAAGTCCGAGTTGCAGGGGATGGTGGGGAATCGGGTTCTGGTCGCGCTGCAACAGGATTGGACGACCGGCGGGGCCACCTTCCGGTCGGGGTCGCTGGTTTCGCTGGATGCGGATCAGCTGACCGCGCACCCGGATGCGTTGCAGGCCACGCTCGTTTACGAACCCGGGCCGCAGGAGACCTTGCAGGGCGTCATGACGACGCGCGGTCATGTGCTGGTCACGTCGCTCTACGACGTGAAGGGGCGGGCCACCATCTACACCCCGCAGCCGACCGGTTGGACCTCCGCACCGATTACGTTGCCGGACAACGCCACCGTCTCCGGTATCGACGCCGATTCGCAGGGCGAGACGGCGTATCTCTCGGTCACCTCCATGCTGACCCCGACAACCTTCTGGCGTGTCGACGCCGCCACCGGGGCGCTGGCGCAGGTCAAAACCGCAGTGGCACGGTTCGATTCCTCGCACCTGACGATGGAGCAGTTGAAGGCCACCTCGGCTGACGGCACCCAGGTGCCCTACTTCATCGTGCATCCGGCGAACCTGGCCTACGACGGCAGCACACCGACGATCCTGTGGGGTTACGGCGGTTTCGCGACCTCGTCCACGCCCGGCTACAACGGGCAACTCGGCAAGACCTGGCTGGAACGCGGCGGGGCGTACGTCATCGCGAACATCCGGGGCGGCGGCGAGTACGGTCCGGCCTGGCACGATGCGGCGCTGAAGACGCACCGGCAGAAGGCCTATGACGATTTCGCGGCGGTCGCGAACGATCTCATCGCGCGCAAGATCACTTCGCCGCGGCGGCTGGGAATTCAGGGCGGCTCCAACGGCGGGTTGCTCATGGGTGTCGAGTTCACCCAGCATCCGGAGCTGTTCAGTGCCGTGGACATTCAGGTACCGCTGCTGGACATGCTGCGCTACGAGCAGATCGCGGCGGGCGCGTCGTGGGTGGGTGAATACGGCTCGGTGTCCAATCCGGACGAGCGGGCCTTCCTGGCATCAATTTCGCCCTATGCCCAACTGAAGCCGGGCGTGAAATATCCCGCGCCGCTGGTGTGGACCACGACCAAGGACGATCGCGTCGGGCCACAGCACGCCCGCAAGTTCGCCGCCCGGCTGGCCGAATTCGGCGATCCCTACCTGTTCTACGAGGCCACCCAGGGTGGCCACGGCGGCGGGGCGAACAACGACGAGAAGGCGCACACCAGCGCCCTCGAATACACCTACTTCATGCGACAGCTCATGTAACCGGCTAGGCGGGATCGCGACTGATGAGCGAGACAGCCATGGGGACCAGCACGTCCACCAGCTCGCCGACCGGTGGACGTGGGTCCGACAGCAGCCATTCGTGGGCGAGACCGTTGATCGCGCCGATCAGGGCACTGCCCGCGAGTTCCGCATTGCCGCGGATGGTGGCGTTGGATCCCGCCAACGGCCCGATGGCCAGGCGGATGGTGTCGACCCAGGCGTGGCGGCGGTCGCGGCGGTGTCGTTCCATCCCTTCGCTCACGCCGACCACCTCGACGAAGGCGACCTTCGCGCGAAACGGGTCCGCGCCGATGGAGTTCAGGAACGCGGTCAGCGCCTGGGTCACGGTGTCGGCGGGGTCCGGGTCGGGGCCCATGGTGCTCACCGCGGTCGCCAGGGCGAGCGCGGCCATGTCCTGGATCTGGTCGTACGCCGCGACCAGGACGTCCTCGCGGGTCTGGAACTCCTCGTAGAACTGGCGTTTGGAGAGTCCGGCGGCCGCGCAGACATCCGCCAGTGAACAGTTGGCGTAGCCGCGCTCACCGAAGATGTGGATGGCGGCGTCGAGGAAACGCTGCCGGCGTTCGGCTTTTCGTTCGGTCACGGCGCGTCCGCCGTACTGCCTGCCTTCGATCGTCACTGTCGTTTCTCGATTGCCACGCCCGAAAGGTTACGGGTGAATGCTTCACCTCGGCGTCGGGGACGCAATCGGGGCTCAGCGTCGCGGGCGCATCGGACTCAGCGTCGCGGGCGCAAACCGTCCATCATGTGGCCGACCATCTCGTCGAAGAGGCTGTCTGCCTCCTCGCCGGGAACCAGTCCGGAGCCGAGGATGGCGGCCAGCCCGTGCAGCGCGGCCACCGCGGACAGGCAGATGCGGCGCGGCTCGCCTGGCACCACCTCGCCACCGGCCTGCGCGTCGGCGACCATCTCGATCGGCACGGCGAAGGCGTGGGCCGCGGCCTCGCCGATGGCGACGCTGGGACTGTTCTTGCGCGCGAACATCAGGGCCAGCAGGGCCGGATTGTCGATGGCGAAACGCAGATAGGCGTGGGCCATGGCGCGCAGCCGCTCGGGGAAGGTGCCGGTGGCGGCGGCCTGCTCGAATCCGGCTGCCAGCCGGTCGAATCCGGCCACGGTCAGGGCGTCCAGCAGGGCCTGCTTGTCGCGGAAGTGGCGGCTCGGCGCGGCGTGGCTGACGCCGGTGTCGCGGGCGAGCTGGCGCAGCGACAGACCGTCCACGCCGACCGCGCCGAGGGTCTCCTCGGCGCGGCGCAGCAGTTCGGCGCGCAGGTCTCCGTGGTGGTAGGAACGCGCGCGCTCCGCCACGGTGCGGGCCTTGCGCTTGGCGATGGTCATGGTGAGAGCAGGATATCGGACACACTCGCCTATGTTGACGTTGACTACTTTGTTGTCGCTGCCTACATTCAGTCGCATGACGAAAGACGGTGCGCCCGTGACGGGCAAGGTCCCGCTGCGCGGCTGGTTCGCCCCCGCGCTGGTGCTGACCGTGCTCGCGGCCCTGATCGGCACCATGTACCTCGGCTACACCTCCGATCCGGAGAAGAACCTGCACGACTTCCCGATCGCCCTGGTCAATCAGGACGTGGGCGACGTGATGAACGGCAAGACCGTCAATGTCGGCGACCAGATCGCGGCCGCGCTGACCGAGAAGATCCCGGCCGACAAGATCGATCTGCGGGTGGTCGGCATCAACGAGGCCCGCCAGCAGTTGAGCAACGGCCAGATCTACGGCGCCATCATCATTCCCGGCGACTTCACCAAGCGTCTGTCCATTCTCGGCGCGGCCGCGGTGGTGCCCGGCGACATCGAGCGCCCGGTGATCACCGTGCAGACCAATCCGCGTGCGGGCACCTACGCCTCCTCGATCATGCAGCGGGTCAGCGACCGGGCCATGGCCACGGTCAATACGACCGTCGGTGCGCAGTTGACCGATCAGGTGAAGGCCGCGCTGGCACCGCACGACGGCGCGCCCGCCACCGAATTGAGCGGCGCCGCACGGTTGCAGCTGGCCCAGCCCATCGACGTGGTGGTCAGTCCGTATCGACCGCTGCCCGCCGGGACCGGGCAGGGGCTGTCGGCCTTCTTCTACACGCTGGTGCTGTTGTTCGCGGGCTTCAGCGGGGCCATGATCATCCACTCGATGATCGACAATGTGCTCGGTTACCTGCCCGCCGAATACGGTCCGTGGTTCCGTGCGCCCGAGCCGACCTCCATCAGCCGCTGGCGCACGTTGTTGATCAAGTGGACCATCGCCGCGCTCACCGCGCCGGTGCTCTCGGGCATGTTCATGGGCATCGCCCGGCTCTTCGGCATGCCGATCGATCAGCCGCTGCCGCTGTTCCTCTACGGCACGCTGGCCATCATCGCGGTCGCGATCACCGGGCTGTCGGTGCTGGCGGCGTTCGGGACCATGGGCCTGCTGATCAATATGATCGTGTTCGTGGTGCTGGGCCTGCCGTCCTCGTCGGGTTCGATTCCGGTCGAGGCGATTCCGCGCTGGATCGCGGCGCTGTCGAGCTTCGAGCCGATGCATCAGATCTATCTGTCGGTGCGGGCGATCCTGTTCTTCGACGGGCATCTGGAGGCGGGGTTGAGCACCGGGATCTGGATGACGTTGTTCGGGCTGGGATTCGGCCTGGCGCTGGGTGCTCTGGCCACCCATACCTACGACCTGCGGGGCCTGTATCGCCTGGGTATTCCGCACCGCGCGGAATCGGGCCACCCCCAGTGACTTTCGGCCCTGTTCGTTGTCGAGCTGTGACAGTGATACTGGCCCCGGGCACCGAATAACTCATCGCCGGGCGATGATTGTGGGGCGGTTCGATGGTGATGGCTTCGTCGCAGTTCGACCAGTTGACGGGACAGTTCCTGCGTGCCGTGCGGGATGCGGGCGGCGGACTGGTCGCCGTCTGTTCCGCCTGCGTGCGGGTGCTGCCGGTACGGCGGGCCGCCATCGTGCTGGAAGAGCGCGACGCGGGCATGCAACCCTGGTGCGCCAGTGACGAATTCGCCGAACGGGTGGAGCTCGCGCAGGCTACGGCGGGCGAGGGCCCCGCGGTCACGGCGGTGGCCGACGGGGTGCCGGTGGTGGTCTCGGAGTTGAGCGTGGACTGCGAGCACTGGCCGGGCTTCGCGGAGGCGCTGGCGGCGTCGCCGGGAGCGCTGCCGGGGTCGATGTTCGCGGTGCCGTTGCGGCTGGGGTCGATTCGGCTCGGGGCGGTGGATCTGTACCGGGACACCGTCGGCCGTCCGGGGCCGCGCCTGTTGTCGGCGGCGCTGCACATCGCCGATCTGGTGACCGCCAGCCTGGTGCTGGCCACCGGGGACGAGGCGCAGCAGTGGGCACAGCCCTTGTCCAGCAGATGGATTCACCAGGCGGCGGGCATGACCAGCGCGCAACTGGGCATCGATATCGCCGACGCCTATGCCCGCCTGCGTGGATACGCCTTCACGCACGGGCTTTCGCTGGTGGAGGTGGCGCGGCGGGTGGTGGAGCGCAGCATTCGGATCGAGGCGGAATGAGCGCAACTGTTCCGCGCCACCCCGCCGGGCCAATACCATGAGCTGAACGGCAAGAGCGGCACAGGAACTTACGTGGCGGGCGCGATGGCGCTCGCCGAGCGGGGTGATGGCGGTGTCCGACAGTGAGTTGCTGGTGGCGGTACTGGCGAGGTTCGCGCGGCTGCTACCGGCGGCACACGAACTGCCACGGATTCTGGACGAATTGATGCGCAGTGCCATCGATGTGCTGGAACCGGGTGGTGTGACGGTGGCGCTGTCCCCGCAATTACGAGGCGACCGGTCCGAATTCTTTGCCAGTATGCCCGAGGAACTGCTGGATCTCGAGGTCTGCCAGCGGGATTACGAACGCGGGCCGGGTGTGGTGGCGCACGCCTGCGGGGCCCCGGTGACCGTCACCGAGTTGGACAGCTACGGCGATCTCTGGCCGGAATACACGAGTCTGGCTGGGCAGCACCGGATTTCCTCGGTGGCCGCCATTCCCATGCGCCTCGACGAGACCGAAGCCGGTGTGCTGAGCTTGTATTCGCGCGCACCACGGACCTGGACCGGGAAGGATCTGTCGGTGGCCACCCTGCTGGCGGGCATGGCCACCGGGCATATCGTCACCGCGAATCTGGTGGCGCGCCACCGACGGGTGACCGAGCAGCTACAGCACGCGCTGTCCACCCGGATCGTGGTCGAGCAGGCCAAAGGCGTGATCGCGCACGCACATCACACCACGCCCGATGCGGCCTTCGAACTGATCCGCGCGCACGCTCGGCGCAACCGGGTGACCGTGCACGCGGTGGCCCAGGGGATAGTCGAACTGGGCCTGCATATTTGAGCCTCGGCGGGTTTCGCGGGATTGTATACGGTTAATTGGAACGCGTTTCGGTGCTGGCGAGCCGGGCGTAGCCTGGACTGTTGGCGGAATCGAAAGCCCCTGTCCCCGGCCGGTTTCCGTGCGCAGTATCGACCGTCCCAGTCCTCGACGGCTCGTATCGACATGTGTGCTCGATAACGTCGATCTGGGGGCGAACGTGAATTCCTCACGTCTATCGCAATCTGCCCATGCGGCCCGTAGCCGCAGAAGCAGCGAATTCGATCAACTCGTAGGCCGCATCGCGCAGGGTGACCGCGCTGCCTACGAAGAGCTCTACCGCCGGACCCGCGGGCTCATCTACACCCGCGTGCTGAACATCCTGTGCGACACCGGATATGCCGAAGAAACCTGTCACGAGGTCTATCTGCAGGTCTGGCGCAGCGCCGCCGGCTTCGACCCGACCCGCGGCAATGCGCTGACCTGGCTCACCACCCTGGCCCACCATCAGGCGGTGGATCGGGTGCGCCGCGAGTGCACCGCGGCCGGGCACGAACACCGTTGGGGGGTTTGCGATTACCGTCCTGCCACCGATGTGGTGGCCGAGGAGATCCTGCGGCGGCAGGAGGAGCGGGCCATCCGGCGCGGATTGGCCACGCTCACACCGTATCAGCGGGAATCGGTGGTGCTCGCCTTCTACGGCGGGCTCACCTACGCGCAGGTGGCCGCGCAGTTGGGGATCGGGCTGCCCGCGGTGAAGGCGCGTATCCGTTCCGGGTTGGCGCAGCTGAAACTGTCACTGGCGTAATGACTCTCAGTGCGCGGAGGTGGCCTTGAAGCCGCGCGGAACCAGAATCACCGTCAGCACCGCCACCGAGCCCACCATGGCGGTCGAGATCCAGGAGGTGGTGGTGAGCGCCGAATCGTAGGCGTGCTGGGCGATGCTGAGCACCTGCTGCCCGGTAGTGCCGCCGATCTTGTCGGCGACGTAGGCCGCACCGCCCACCGAGCCTTGCGCATCGGCCAGATCGTCGCCCTGCAGCGGTAATCCGGTCATGTGCGAGGTGAACAGGCGGCCGTGAATGCTGCCCAGCAGCGCCACGCCCAGACCGATGCCGAGCTCGTAATTGGTCTCCTCGACCGCGCCCGCCTGGCCCGCGCGTTCGGGCGGGACCGCGGACACCAGCACCGCGGCGGCCGTGGTGATCGCGATGCCGTCGCCGATGCCGAGGCAGACCAGGATGAACGCCACCAGCGGATAGGTGGTGTCGGGCACCGCGGCCAGCACCGCGAAACCCGTTGCCAGCGCGCCCAAGGCGAAACCCATGAGGGCGCGCACGCCCACGTGCTGCATGAGCCACGGGGTGGCCAGCGAGCCGAGCAGGGTCGCGATGGCGGCGGGCAGGGTGCGCACACCGGCCTGCGAGGGCGAGTAGCCGTGAATGTATTGCAGCCACAACGAGATCAGGAACAGGGCCGCGCCGATGGCGAGCATCGCCAGCAGGGTGGCCAGCGCCGCGGCAGTGAACGCGCGATTTTTGAACAGCCGCACGTCCAGCAGCGGGTCCGGCGAGCGCAACTGGCGATAGGCGAAGTACCCGAGCAGGACGAAAGCCGCGACCAGGATCACCAGGTCTATCAGCGCCGGATTGCCCTTGGCCACATGCTTGATGCCCCAGGCGAGGGCCACGACGCCGAGCACGGACGCCACCGCGCTGATCCAGTCCAGGCGGCCGTGGCCCGGCGCCCGGTACTCCGGGAGCAGCCACAGTCCGGCCGCGACCGTGATGATGACCACGGGCACGTTCAGCCAGAAGGCCGCCGACCAACCGAACGCCTCGACCAGATGGCCACCGACCAGCGGGCCGATGGCGGCACCCGCGCCCGCGACGGACGCCCAGATGCCGATGGCCAGGGTGCGTTCCTTGTCATCGGTGAAGATATTGCGGATCAGCGAGAGGGTGGACGGCATCACCATGGCGCCGCCGACGCCCAGCAGCGCGCGGCCCGCAATCAGCTGGGCGGGTGCGTGGGCGGTGGCGGCGACGATGGAGGCCAGGCCGAAAAGCACGAAGCCGGAGAGGAACAACCGCTTGCGACCGTAGCGGTCGCTGATCGCGCCGCAGGTGATGAGCAGGCCGCCGAGCACCAGGCCGTACAGGTCGACGATCCAAAGCTGTTCCATGGGACTGGGTTCCATGTGATCGATGAGCGACGGCAGCGCGACATTGAGGATCGTCGCGTCCATCGCCACCAGCAGCAGGCTCGCGCACAGCACGGCGAGCATGGCCCACCGGCTCGCCGGGGCGGATGCCATGAATGTCTCCTCTAGGCTTCGGTCGAGCTGCTGGCAACAACTCGGCTAAGCCTAGTGGAGACTCCCGGACCTACTTGTTCGCGTTCTGCTTGGCCAGCAGGTCGCGGATCTCGGTGAGCAGTTCCAGCTCGGTCGGATCGGCCTTCACCGCGGTGGGCTTGGCGAGCCGGTTCTGGAAGGTCTTCATCGGCAGGATGAGCACGAAGTAGAGGACCGCCGCCACGCAGACGAAGTTGATCGCGGCACTGATGATCGGGCCCAGCGCCACGAAGGTGGACGGCTTGTCGGCCAGCAACTGGAAGCCCAGACCGAATTCCTTGTTGCCGCCCAGGGTCGCGAGCAGCGGTTCGATCACACCCTTGGTCACCGAGGTGACGATGGCGGTGAAGGCGGTACCCATGACGACGGCCACCGCAAGATCGATGACATTGCCCCTCATCAGGAAGTCTTTGAAGCCTTTGAACATGACGCGGTGAATCCAATCCGAGACGTTTTCGTAATCTTCCGGATGGAAGTCTAAAGGGCCTCGAGGCGGAAAGTGCGCACCAACGCCACACACATCGCGAGCATGACGACACTGAACGGCAGGGCTATGAGAATCGCCACGGTCTGCAAGGTCGTCAAGGCTGTCGCGCCGGTGCCGCTGGCCACCAGCAACGCGACCGCTACCGCGCCTTGGGTGCATGTCCAGAAGGCCCGGCTCCAGGTCGGCGGCTCCGGATTGCCGCCCGAGGACAGCATGTTCACCACCAGCGCGCCGGAGTCGGCGGACGTGACGAAGAACAACACGATCACCAGCACGGCCAGGCCCGCGGTGACCGATCCACCCGGCAGCGTATTGAGCAGCGCGAACAGCGAACTGTCGCGATCGGGACCGTCCGGTCCGACCAGTCCACCGCCGCCGAGCATTTCGCGATGCAGGGCCGCGCCGCCGAAGACCTCGAACCAGACGAAGGTCAGCACCGTCGGCACCAGCAGCACGCCCGCCACGAACTCCCGCACGGTGCGGCCGCGCGAAATGCGCGCGATGAACACACCGACGAACGGGGCCCAGCTGATCCACCAGCCCCAGTAGAAGACCGTCCACTGCTGGGTCCACGCGGTGCCGGCCGGGCCCTCGGTCGCGCCGGTGTAGAGGCTGATCTTGGGCAGCGTCTGCAGGTACTGGCCGATGTTCTGCACCAGGTCGTTGACGATGAACAGGGTCGGACCGGCGATCAGCACGTAGAGCAGCAGCAGCCCGGCCACGCCCATGTTCGCCTGCGACAGCAGCTTGATGCCCTTGTCCACCCCGGTCGCCACCGACACCGTGGCCAGCGCGGTCACCACGACCACCAGCACCACCTGCAGGCCCTTGCCCGGTTCGTGCAGCCAGCCTTGGTAATTCAGCCCGGCCGAGATCTGCAGCACGCCCAGGCCCAGCGAGGTGGCCACGCCGAAGACCGTGCCGATCACCGCCACGATGTCGATGACATCGCCGCGCCAGCCGCGAATCCGGTCGCCGACAAGCGATTCCAGCGACCACCGGATCGACACCGGCCGGCCCTTGCGATGAATGGAGTACGCGATGGCCAGCCCGACCACCACGTAGATGGCCCACGGGTGGATGCCCCAGTGCAGAAACGTCTGCACCATGGCCGAATCCGCGCGCTGCGCGGGCGTCGAGCCGACGCCGGGCCGGGGATCCTCGTAGTGGAACAGCGGCTCGGCCACGCCCCAGAACACCAGGCCGATGCCCATGCCCGCCGCGAACAGCATGGAAAGCCAAGCGCCCAGCGAGTATTCGGCCTTCTCGCCGTCCTCACCGAGGGAGATATCGCCGAATCGGCCCAGCCCCAGCCAGATCGCGAACACCACGAACAGCGTGACGATCACGATGTAGTACCAGCCGAATCCGCCGATCACATTGTCCTGCAGGGCTTTCGCCTGCCGGGCGGCGGTGTCGCGGAAGATGATGGCGTAGAGGGTGAACGCGGTGACCACGATGGCGGCGGGCCAGAAGACCCGGGGCGCCACCGCCGCGCGGTGATGGACGGAAACCGATTCCGGGTCGGTCGACCCGGAATCGGTGCGTCCCACTACTTTCCCGTCCTGTTCTTCACGGCGGTGACGATCTCGTTCACTGCCGCCAGGACGTCCTGGGCGGCGTGGTCCAGATTGGCCCGCACCTGTTCCAGGGTGGATTGCAGATCTTCGGGAGTGATCTTGTCGGCGAATGCCTTCGCCATATCGGCGAGATCGGCGGCCGCGTTCTGGGCACGGTCGGCGAGTTCGGCGGCGGCGCCACTGGCCCGTTCGGCCAGTTGCCCGGCGGCGGCCTCGGCGCGGTCCCGCAGATCGGCGGCGGTGACCCCGAGATCGGTGGTCAGGTCGTCGGCGGTGGTGCGCAGGTCGTCGGCGAGACGTTCGGCGTTGGCGTCGAAGTCGTCATTCGTCGGCATCGTCGCTGGTCCCTTACTTCGATCCGCCGCCCAGTTTCTCCTTGATCTTGTCCATGAAGCCGCCGACCTTCTCCTTCATGTCCTCGCCCGCGTGCTGCATGTCGTCGCGCGCCTTGTCGGCTGCCTCGCGCGCTTTGTCGCTCATGTCCTGGGCAGCGGCCGTGGCCTGGTCACCGGCCTCGTTCATCTTGTCGCCGAAAGAAGACATCGGAACCTCCCTACGTTGGTCACGCTCGGGGCAGATGCAGCGATCTTTCAGCAACCGATACTAGTCCTGTTTCAGTTCTTCGGGTTCAGTTCACCGGGCCGAGTACGCGTTCGATGTAGGCGTTGGTGAACCGGCCCTTGGGGTCGAAACGGCGACGGACCTCGGCGAACTTCTCCCACTCCGGGTAGCGCTCACGCAGCGTGTCGGCGGTCTGGAAGTGTCGCTTGCCCCAGTGCGGGCGGCCGTTGTAGCGATCGAAAACCCGTTCGCAGGCACGGAAATACGGTTCGTAGTCCATGCCCTGGTACTGGTGCACCGCGATGTAGCAGGTCTCGCGGCCACCGGCGGGGGAGAGGAAGGCGTCGTCGGGGGCGACCCAGCGGACCTCGATCGGCATCGCCGTGTCGAAGTGCTTGGCCACCTCCTTGATCTCGCGGATCGCGTCGACCGAATGCTCGCGCGGCAGTGCGTATTCCATCTCGGTGAAGCGGAACAGCCGGGGGCTGGCGAAGACCCGGTAGGAGCGTTCGACCTGGCGGCGGTAGCTGCCCGCGTAGGCGGCGGCGCGCTGGATGGTGGGGATCAGGCTGGGGCGCCGGCGGGTCAGTCGGCACAGGGCGTCGAAGGTGTAGTTGGTCATCAGGATGTCGGAGAACCAGTCCACGGCTTTGCCGCGCGGTTGCTCCGGCAGGTCGACGGTGTTGTTGCGCTTGGTCATCGCGAGGGGGCTGTGCGCGAACATGTAGAACTCGAAGTGCTCGTTGCCGTCGACGTGGGTGTCCAGATCGGCGAGCACCTCCTCCACCGGCAGCGGCCGCTCCACGCCCTCGAGCACGAACGACGGCACCATCTGCAGGGTGACGGCGGTGACCACGCCGAGCGCGCCCACATTCACCCGCGCGGCGCGCCAGCCATCCGGATCGGTCTGCTCGTTGAGCTCGACGGTGCTGCCGTCGGCGAGCATGAGTTCCACCGATTGCAGTGCGGCGGAAAGGTTCTGGAGCTTGGAACCGGTCCCGTGGGTGCCGGTGGCCGTTGCGCCCGCGATCGACTGCACGTCGATGTCACCGAGGTTGGGGAAGGCCAGGCCCAGCGGGTGCAGCGCATTGCTGGCGGCGTTGAGCGTCAGACCGGCCTCGGCGCGGACCAGGCCGGTGGCGCGGTCCACGTGCAGGATGCGGTCGAGCTTGTTGAGGCGCATGAGCGTGCCGTCGGTGAGCACGGTCTCGGTGAAGGAATGCCCGGACCCCGCGACCCGGACGGTATGGCCTTTCGCCTCGGCTTGCGCCAGTACTGCCGCGACGTCCTCGGGCGAGCTGGGTTCGGCAATGGACGCCGGAGTACAGCTCTGATCTCCGGCCCAGTTCACCCAAGAGTTGGTCATGCGACCAACTCTAAACCGGGAGTGTGATGTCCGCTACCGTTTGCGCGGTGGGCACGCCGCGGCTTTCGCGCGTTCCACCTCGTCTTCGGTCAATGGGGGTTGAGTCAGCGGCATGCGCGGCACGCCGTCGCCGCGGACGCCATTGAGGATCAGCGCCATATAGCGCTCCCAGACGTCCGGATTGACCGGCCGGGCGAAGCCCGCGATGCCGTCGACCATGTTGACCATGGCGAAGAAATCGCCCGCCTCGACATCGGGCTGCAGCGCGCCGACGTCCTTGGCGCGCTGGATGACCGCCTGCATGCCGGGTCGAATGCGGTCCTTCATGACGCAGAAGCGGTCCATGCTGTCGTGTAGTTCGAGGATGACCTCGCCGAAACCGCGGTTGACCGCGATGTGCCGGCACGAGTACTCGAACAGATCGACCAGGCCCTGCCAGGGATCCGGGTGGTGCAGTGCCACATCCACGGCCCCGCCGAGTTCGGTGACCATCTGGTCGAAGACCTCGGAGATGAGCTCCTGCTTGTTGGCGAAGCGGCGGTAGACCGTGCCGACGCCGACGCCTGCCCGCTCGGCCACGTCGTCGAGGGTGACCTCGAGTCCGCGATCGGCGAACAGCTCGCGGGCGGCCGCGATGATGCGCTGTTGATTGCGGGCGGCGTCCGCGCGCAGACGCCGAGGTGGTGGCGCGGTGGTGACGGGATTCACAGGTTAATCCTAACAGTAATCGGGATTATCCGGAGGCAATGTCTCCGTTTGCCATGGTAGCTTGTATCGGTAAACGGAGATGGGTTCTCCGTTAATCCTAGGGGACGAGGAAAACACCATGACAACAGCTCTCGAGAAAGACGTGGCCGCCCCCACCGCGGCCGGGCGGCGTGGATCGCACGCCCTGCGCTGGTGGGTACTGGCCGTGCTGGGCGTCGCCCAGCTGATGGTCGTGCTGGACGCGACCGTCGTGAACATCGCACTTCCGCACGCCCAGGCCGACCTCGGATTCTCCAATGGGGACCGACAGTGGGTCATCACCGGGTACGCGCTCGCGTTCGGCAGCCTGCTGCTGCTGGGCGGCCGGCTCTCCGATCTCTTCGGTCGCCGGACCACCTTCATCGTCGGGCTGGTCGGCTTCGCGGCCGCCTCGGCCATCGGCGGTGCGGCCGGGAACTTCGAGATGCTGGTCGCGTCTCGTGTCGCGCAGGGTGTGTTCGCGGCGCTGCTCGCGCCCGCCGCGTTGTCGCTACTGACCGTGACCTTCACCGAACCTTCCGAGCGTGCAAAGGCTTTCGGTATCTTCGGCGCCATCGCGGGTGCCGGTGGCGCGCTGGGTCTGCTGCTGGGCGGCGCGCTCACCGAGTGGGCCTCGTGGCGCTGGGTGATGTACGTGAACCTGGTGTTCGCGGCCATCGCGCTGGTCGGCGCGGTCCTGTTGCTGGCCAAGCACACCGCCACCGAGCGGCCCAAGCTGGACCTGCCCGGCACGCTGGCCGTCACCGCCGCACTGTTCGGCATCGTGTACGGGTTCTCGCACGCCGAATCCGACGGCTGGACCAATGGCGTGACGCTGTTCTTCCTGATCGGCGGCGTGGTACTGCTGGGCGTGTTCGTGTGGCTGGAACAGCGGGTCGCGCATCCGCTGCTGCCGCTGCGTGTGGTGCTGGACAAGACCCGTGGCGCGTCCTACGTCACCGTGTTCACCATCGGCATCGGCATGTTCGCCATGTTCCTGTTCCTGACCTACTACATGCAGCAGCAGCTGGGGTACTCGCCGATCACCACCGGTGTGGCCTTCCTGCCGATGGTCGCGGGCATGATCGCCTCGTCCACCACGGTGCCCGCCTTGCTGATCCCGCGGGTGGGTCCGAAGGTGACCGTGGTGAGCGGATTCCTGCTCGCCACACTGGGAATGGCGCTGCTGACCCGCATCGGCGTGGACACCGGCTACGCCAGCCACATCCTGCCGAGCCTGATCCTGATGGGTCTGGGTCTGGGTATGGCGATGTCCACCGCGTTCTCCGGCGCGACCTCCGGCATCGACCACCAGGACGCCGGTGTCGCCTCGGCCATGGTGAACACCAGCCAGCAGGTGGGCGGCTCGATCGGTACCGCGCTGCTGAGCACGCTGGCCGCGACCGCGTTCAACAACTATGCGGCCGACCACGTTCCGCCGTCGCCGGCGGTGCTGGCGCAGGCCGCGGTGCACAGCTACACCACCACCTTCTGGTGGGCCGCCGCGATCTTCGTGGTCGGCGCGGTGGTCACCGGGGCGATCATGCCCAACAAGGTGCCGGTGCCCGCCGAAGGCGAACCCGTTCTGGTGCACTGAGTTTCAACTCCCCTCGGACAACGGAGTCCGAAATGAAAGCGGCCCCACTCCTTTCGGAGTGGGGCCGCTTCTGTTTCCGGCTTACCGCGATCAGCGGCAGTTGCTGGGCGGGGCCAGGCCCGCGAACCGGTCGGCGAGGTAGTTCATGGCGTTGATCGCGCCCGGGAAGATGGCGGTGCCGTGGTCGGCGCCCGGGATGACGTCGAACTGGACCGGGGTGCCCGCGGCGCAGTAGCGGCCCGCCGTGTACTGGGCCAGGTTCAGCGGTACCTGGTCGCTGCCGCCGTGCCATTCGTAGAGCGGCTGGCGGATGAGCTCGGGAATGATCTCGAGCGCGTTCTCGTGGAAGGTGCTGATCAGGGCCGGGTCGTTCTCGGCGCCGGCGTGGAAGACCTCGCTGATGTGGTGGTTCGCGCCGACCGAGATGATGTCGTCCACACAGGAATTGGCCATGCGGTCGCGCATCCAGAAACCGAACGGCGTGAGCGAATCGTCGAGCCGCATCTGGGCGGGGTATTCGCGTTCCATGCCCTCGGCCACGGCGAAGCCGAGACCGAACAGGGCCTGGGGTGAATCGCCCGCTTCGATCGCCAGTTTGCCCGGATTGACGGGAACGCCGCCCTCGGCGACGCCCACGATGGGTAGCTCGGGCGCGTAGTCCGGGGCGATCGCGGCCGCGAAGCCGGTGGCCATCGCGCCGCCGGAGTATCCGGCCAGGCCGACCGGCGAATCACCCAGTCCCGCCGGGGCGAAACGCTTGACCGCGCGGATGCCGTCCAGGGTGATCTGACCACCCATGCGGGCCGCGCCGTAGGCGCTGTCGGGGCCCAGGTGGTCGGGGACGGCGATGGCCCAGCCGCGGGCCAGCAGCGCCGGGAACGCGGCGGTTTCCTTCAGGCTGCCGTCGAACAGGGCGTGCGACGGAGCGCATTGCATGCCCAGGGAATTCACGAACGGCTGATACGACAGCAACGGTCGCGGCCCGGGGCCGGGGGTGATCAGGGTGGTGACGGCCGGGATGGCCGCACCCACGGAATTGGTGGAGCGGAAGAGGATCTGCCACACGGTCGCACCGGGCCACGGGCTCGGGACCTGTCGGACATTCAGGACATCGCCGTTCTGGGCGCCACCGAGATTCCCTGCGGCGTAGTAGAACCCGTCGGGATCGGCGAAGGGGTAGACGGCTCCGGCGTGTGCCGCGGGCGCGGCGGCCATGACGGCCACCAGTACCGTGGCGATACCGAAGCCTTGGACCAGCATCTTTCTGATCGACTGCCGCACCGCCAACTTGGGCTCCTCGAGGCCGATGGGACAACACCGGGCAAGCGGCACTATCCTCGCAGTTCCGGGCTGCTGTTCGGGCTCAGCAACACGCCGAACAGCAACTATTTAGCTAATTAGAAGAAGGAGGGGTGGTGGCAGCCAAGGCCGCGGGGATCGACGCGGACGTGCTCGGTGTCATCGCCCTGGGCGGGGCCCTCGGCGCCCTCGCGCGCTACGGCATGAGCCGACTGCTGCCGCAGCGCGGTTCGATTCCGTGGCAGACCTTGGCGGTCAACGTGATCGGGTGCTTCCTGATCGGGGTACTCATGGTGTGCATCACCGAGATCTGGGTGGCGCACCGGCTGCTGCGGCCCTTCCTGGGCGTCGGCATCCTCGGCGGATTCACCACCATGTCCACCTATGCCACCGAAGTTCGTGCACTGCTCGAATCGGGCCGAATCGGCTACGGAATCGGCTACCTCGGGGGGACCGTGGTGACAGGACTGCTGGCGGTCGTGCTCGGTGTTGGTGCGACGCGATCGATATCCGGAACGGCACGACGATTGGGGGCAGGCGATGAGTGAGACTTCTCGGCACTGGGTTCCGGCGTCACGACTGACGGTGCTGCTCGGCGAGGACGACCTGTATCGGCATCGACCCCGCTATCACGAGATCGTGCGGCGCGCCCGAGATGCCGGACTGGCCGGGGCGAGCGTCTGGCGCGGCATCGAGGGATACGGAGTGTCCTCCCATATTCACACCGCGCGCCTGCTCGATCTGGCCGAGCGGCTGCCGGTGCTGGTGATGATCATCGACGACACCGCGCGGCTGCGTGCCTTCGTGGAAAGCAATGCGGACCTGCTGGATTCGGTGACCGTGGCGCTCTCACCCGTCGAAGTCTTCGACGGAGTGCGGCGGTGACGGCGCTCCTGGTGAGCCTCGGCGCGATCCTCGGAGCACCGACCAGATATCTGGTGGATCGCGCTCTGGCCCATCGATTCGATAGTGTTCTCCCCCTGGGCACACTGGCGGTGAACGTGGGCGGTTCGGCGATCCTCGGCGCGTTGATCGGTGCGGGAGCAAATCATTGGCTCCTCGCCACCGTGGGAACGGGGTTCTGCGGTGCGCTGACCACGTTCAGTACGTTCGGATACGAAACGGTTCGATTGGCCGAGGAGGGCGCTTACAGCTATGCGGTGGCGAACGTCGTGATCGGCGTCGGCGCAAGCCTGTGCGCGGCCTACCTCGGTGCCTTCCTGGGGCAGTGGGTGTGGCCGTGATTCTCATGACCAGCCGGGCACAGGCGATACGGAAGGGAGGTGCGAGCATGGCCCACGATCGAGCCGGACGACCGGCGCGGGCCACGGACCTCGAAGATATCGCGCATTTGGTGACGTCCTACTACAGCCGGATTCCTGATCCGTCCGATCCGGCGCAGCTGGTGTCCTTCGGTACTTCCGGGCATCGTGGGTCCAGTCTGGACAATGCCTTCAACGAGGCGCACATTCTGGCCATCACCCAGGCGATCGTGGAATACCGTGCGTCGCGGGGGATTACCGGGCCGGTGTATCTGGCGCGGGATACGCACGCGCTGTCGGAGCCGGCCTGGACCACGGCGCTCGAGGTGCTGGCCGCCAATGACGTCACCGCCATCATCGATTCGCGTGACCGGTATACGCCCACACCGGCTTTGAGTCATGCGGTGCTGCGGCACAATCGGGGCGGGACCCGGCATCAGGCCGACGGCATCGTGGTGACGCCCTCGCACAATCCGCCGCGCGACGGCGGGTTCAAATACAATCCGCCACACGGTGGTCCGGCCGACACCATCGCCACCGACGCCATCGCCACCCGGGCGAACGAACTGTTGCGTACCGGGCTCGCCGATGTGCGGCGCACCTCGCTCGCGCACGCGCTGGCCACCAATGTGGAGCGCTACGACTATCTGGATCGCTACATCTCGGACCTACCCAATGTGCTGAATCTGGACGCCATTCGGGGCGCCGGGATTCGGCTGGGCGCGGACCCCATGGGCGGGGCTTCCGTGGATTACTGGGAGGAGATCGGGCAGCGCTACGACCTCGAGCTCGAGGTGGTGAACCCGTTCGTCGACCCGACCTGGCGGTTCATGACGCTGGACGCGGACGGGCGGATCCGGATGGATCCGTCCTCGCGGTACGCCATGGCCTCGCTGGTGGCGATTCGCGATGATTACGACATTTCGACCGGCAACGACGCCGACGCGGACCGGCACGGGATCGTGACTCCCGATGCGGGACTGATGAATCCGAACCACTACCTGGCGGTGGCGATCGAGTACATGATCGCCAATCGGATGGGATGGGACGCGCTGACCAAGATCGGCAAGACGGTGGTGACGTCCGGCATGATCGACCGCGTGGTCGGGGTGCTCGGGCGCGACGTGTACGAGGTACCGGTCGGTTTCAAGTGGTTCGTGCCCGGATTGTTCAGCGGCAGCCTGGCTTTCGGCGGTGAGGAATCCGCCGGTGCGTCCTTCCTTCGCATGGACGGCACCGTGTGGACCACCGACAAGGACGGCATCCTGCTCGCCCTGCTGGCCGCGGAGATCACCGCCGTCACCGGGCAGAGCCCGTCCACCCGCTACGCCGAACTCGAAAAACGCTACGGCTCACCCGCCTACACCCGCATCGATGCCGCCGCTACCGCGGAACAGAAGGCCCGCCTCGCGGCGTTGACGCCGGACATGATCACCGCCACCGAAATCGCCGGCGAACCCGTCACCGCCGTCCAGACCCGCGCCCGCGGCAACGGCGCGGCCCTCGGCGGCGTCAAGGTCACCACCGAAAACGCCTGGTTCGCCGCCCGGCCCTCGGGCACCGAGGACAAATACAAGATCTACGCGGAGTCCTTCCAGGGGCCGGAGCATCTGGCCCAGGTACAGGCGGCGGCCGAGGAAATCGTCGGACAAGCCCTGTCCGGTACCTCCGGTGAATGATCGCCCGGCCCTGGGCGCGCTGCTATCCAGGCCTAGTCTCACCTCGTCCTTCCGGCGTGCTTTTGGCCGGAATCCAACGCGGCCGGGTCGAGGCGGTGGATTCGGCCCTACGGCAAGGGGATCGGTGGGTCGTGGTGGGACGGGCGTTGTGTTGAGTGGTGTGACGTGGTGAATTGGGCGTGTTGTGGTGAGTGAGCAGGTGGATGGCGGGGCCGGGAAGCATCGGCTGCCGGTGGAGATTTGGGTGCTGGTGGGGTCGGCGTTCACGATCGCCATCGGGTTCGGGTTGGTCGCGCCTGCTTTGCCGCAGTTTGCGCGGAGTTTTCACGTGGGGGTGGCGGCGGCCTCGTTCATCGTGAGTGCGTTCGCATTGATGCGGTTGATCTTCGCGCCGATGGCGGGGCGGTTGTTGCAGAAGTTGGGGGAGCGGCCGGTTTATTTGACCGGGCTGCTGATCGTGGCGGTGTCGACGGGTGCTTGTGCGTTCGCGCAAAGCTATTGGCAGCTGCTGGTTTTGCGGTCGCTGGGTGGGATCGGGTCGACCATGTTCACGGTGTCCTCGCTGGGACTGGTCATCCGGATGTCGCCGCCTGCCGAGCGGGGGCGGGTGTCGGGGGTGTACTCGACCAGCTTCCTGATCGGGTCGATCAGCGGGCCGCTGGTGGGTGGTGCGCTGTCGTTCCTGGGGTTGCGGGCGCCGTTCGTCATCTACTGCGTGGCGCTGCTGATCGCCAGCTTGATCGTTTATGTGGCGCTGCGGAACTCGCCGCTGGCATTGCCGGAGACCAGCACGGGGACACCCGCGATGACCTTCCGTGAAGGCATCGCACAGCCTGCCTATCGCGCCGCCTTGTGGGCCAATTTCGGCAATGGCGCAGCCGTTTTCGGGGTTCGTATGGCGCTGGTGCCGTTGATCGTGGTCGAGGTGCTGAAGCAGGATGCGGCCTTGGCAGGCGTGGCCCTCACGGCTTTCGCACTGGGCAATGCCTCGGTGCTATTCCTCTCCGGCCGGTGGTCGGACACGCTGGGGCGCAAGCCGTTCCTGATCGCCGGAACCCTCGTCTGCGCGGTAGGCACGGCCGGAATCGGCCTCTCACCGACCCTGCCCTGGCTACTCGCCGCCTCGTGCGTAGCGGGCATCGGCTCCGGCATGTTCTCCCCGGCCCTGCAAGCATCCGTCGCCGACATAATCGGCCCCGGCCGCCGCGGCGGCCCCGTCCTCGCGGGCTATCAAATGTCCGCCGACCTGGGAACCTTCCTGGGCCCCTACGCGATCGGCATGCTCGCCGACCGCGTCTCCTACGGCGTCGCGCTGGGCGTCACCGCCATCCTGCTGGCCTCGGCCTCGGCAGTGTGGCTGCTGGCCCCGGAAACCCTCCGCCGCAAGGAACCCGCCACCACCGCTGCCTAGACGGTTTTGTGGGGCGGGGTGGGTGTCGCCGAGGCCGGGCGGTGGTGCAGAGTGTTGCGGGTGAGCAATCCGACTTCGAAGCACACGCCGCAGCCGGTTTCCAGCCGGACCACCTATGCGCTGGCCGGAGTGGCCCTGGTGGTGGTCGTGGCGATCGTGGGTGCCCTGTATCTGTGGAATCGTGGGAGCGCCGACACGGTGCGGAACGACGGGTACGGGCCGGTGCACGATCCGGGGGTGTCGGTGGCGCTGGATTCGGACGGGGCCATTGTGCTGGGGAAGCCGAATGTGGCGAAAACCGTTGAGATCT
This sequence comes from Nocardia heshunensis, assembly GCF_054782115.1. Lineage (NCBI taxonomy): Bacteria > Bacillati > Actinomycetota > Actinomycetes > Mycobacteriales > Nocardiaceae > Nocardia > Nocardia heshunensis. The sequence goes on from NZ_BAAGTC010000002.1 coordinate 843,084, forward strand.
TCGAGGATCCGCTGTGCCCGGCGTGCGGGCACCTGGAGAAGATCTACGGGCAGGAGATCGCCCAGCAGGTGGATCTGGGGAAGATCGCGGTGCGATACCGGCTGGTCAACTTCCTGGATCGCGAATCCAAGAGCAAGGATTACTCGACGCGCGCGGTAGCCGCCAACGAGTGCGTCGCGCAAGCGGGCGACGGCCCGGTCTACGCCAAGTTCCACACGCTGCTGTTCACCACCGCGCAGCCGTCGGAGGGCGGATCCGACCACGACAACAAGGAACTGGCCGATATCGCCAAGCAGGCGGGCGCGGGCGACGACGTCGCCAAGTGCATCACCGCCGGCGACCGCGCCGACACCGGCCGCGCCCACGCCGACGCAGCCGTGAAGGCCCTCGACGCAGCCCTCGGCGGCCAGGCCGCCACCCCGTCGGTCTTCGTCAACGACAAGAAGATCGACTGGGGCAACAAGAACTGGGTGCAGGACGCCGCCAACTAGGCTGCGCGTCTCCTGAATTCAGGAGTCGAGGGCGGGGCGGCGTAGGCGGGCGGTGTAGTCGCCTGCGCGGCCCAGGGCGTCGTCGGCGGCGTCGAGTTCGATGAGGGCTTCCTCGAAAACCTCTGCGGCACCGGCGATGCAGTAGGCCGGGGAGGTCAGGGCGCCGATGCCGGGGGTGTCGAGGAGTAGACCGGAGTCGGGGAGGTCTCGGTAGGCGGCGTGGAGTTCGGCCAGGTCGGCTCGGAACTGTTGCAGCCGTTCTCGCAGCAGACGTCGCCGCTCGTCGAGTAGTGCTGGGTCGCGCAAGTCTGCCAGATGATCACTCATGCCTCCAGCATGCAGTGGCGCAGGGGAATTCGGGTGTTTCGGTGCGCCACTGCATGGTCGCTGGGTGGGGTGCGGCCCATCGGGGGAACGGAAGTTGAGCCGCACCCCGGGGAAGGAGCCGGGCTGGGTGCTCGGCTCCGTGGTCGGGGGAGGGGTCAGCGGGTGGCGGCTCGGGTGGGGGATTCGGGGATGTCGTTGTCGGGGGTGGTGCGCGACAGCTGGGGGTGGATGAGGACGTGGTTCTCCAGGGGGTAGGCCAGATCCGTGTTGAAAGCCCGTGTCGGCGTGGTGGTTTCGGTGAAGTCGGGGAGGATGCGCAGCGGGGCGGGGGAGAGGCGGGGCGGAGCGTCTATGTCCGTGTGGGGGAACAGATAGCGCGCGCCCTCGCGGACGGTTTCGTGGGGCTCACCGCTGGGGTCGATCCAGCGCATGCGGTCGGTGTCGGCGAGGTACACGCGCCAGGGGTGTTTTCCCTTGTCGGCCAGGGACTTCAGGCGATGGTGGTGGGTGCACAGGACCGCGCGGTAAGCGGTGCTCGGCTGCGGGATGGGCTGGCCGGGCATGGAATCGAACTGGACCAGTGAGGTTTCCGCGGCGGGCATGGTGCAGCCGGGGAAGCGACACAGCCCGTCCAGGGCGCGCACCTCGCGGGCAGGAGCGGCGGAGAAGGGGCGCACAGCAGTGATTTTCGTGGGCCTGGCCGGGATTTCGGGCGAGCCGGGAGCGGAGGTGAGGCGGCCGCGGTCGACGCCCGGCGTGGGTTCGCCCTCGTCGAGTGCGGTGGCGACGCGCTCGCGGGCCGCCAACGCACGTTCCCAGGGGGCCTTTGCCACGACGGGACGCGGAGTGCCGGTGAGTGTGCTCGATGCCTCGGGCGCGGGGGTTATCTCCGGTGGCTCCGGAGTCTCGGCGGGTGCCGGGGCAGGCTGTGTCGTTGCCGCCGTGGGCGTTTCGTGCGGGAAGTACTCCGGAATCACCTGGAACCGGGCATGTTCGGCCAGCGTCCGGGCGAGCGCGGCATCGACCGGACCGTAGCCGGACAGGAAAGCCGGGTCATCGCGCAGGCCGAGCAAGGTTTCGGCGGAGACCCCGACCTGGATGAGCGGGCGGCGCGGCGTGGCGGGGGTGTCGGCCTTCGGGCAGTCCAGGCCCTTGCCGCAATCGCAGTGCAGGCGACCCGAGCCGTCGGCGAGCGCGATGAGCGCGTCGGCTCGGCGCTGCGCCATGCTGCGCGGATCATCGTCGCAGACCTGCAGGCTCATTTCCCGCAGCCGCATGGCCAGGGCCTGCGCCCCGGCGGCGGGCAGCAGGCCGTCGAAAACCGCCATCCCGTCCTGTACCGCGCGAATGCGAATGTCGCGGTCCTGTTCGCGTTCGGTGCGGCGGCGAGTCTCCCCCTCGGGATCGAGCCGGGCCACCCAGCGCTGCGCGGTCTGACGTAATCGCGCCGGATCCGAACGCAGCGCGGCGTCGATCAGCTTGGGCTCCAACACTTCTCGCACCTCGCGCGCGAGCCCGCGCAGACTGTCCGCGATCACCTGCACGCGCGACAGATCGATCCGCCCGGCCGCGAATGCCAGCTTGGTCTGCGGTAGCGAATCCAGCGCGAGCCCGATATCGATCAGCGCCGCCGCCACCGCCTCGGACACGTGCACCGCCACCGCGACCTCCGCCGCGGCGAACTCCCCGGCACGCACCCCGCCCGCCCCCGGCGCGGCGTTCCCGGCCCGATGCCGGCGATACACCTCCCGCACCGCCGTGATCTCCGCCGCCTGTGCGAACGCCGCCGCCCCGTGTGCCCGCCGCAGCGCGTCGATCAGCTCCTCTTCGCCCATCGCCTCCACCTCTCGGCTATCGAACATGCGTTCGAGACTACCTCGAGAAGATCGCGGCCACCAGCCTCTACGCAGGCGATTTGGTTTGTTCGACGCGTGTCGTGTAACTTCGTTCAAGCAAGCGGGGCAACGCCCGGCTGGCACAGAAGTGAATACGGGGCTATGGCGCAGCTGGTAGCGCACCACACTGGCAGTGTGGGGGTCAGGGGTTCGAGTCCCCTTAGCTCCACCATCGTGTTATTGCACGAACCGACTCCTTTGGGGCTGGTACCGCGGAAGCGGTACCAGCCCCAAAGTCGTTTTCCGGGTTGGAGATCGGCGGGCGGCGGTTCCGTCAGTCGGTTGCCGTCGCGACCGGGGTCGGGCTTGTTTCCGTCGGCGCGGGGGACGGGTCCCGCAGGGTGCTCTGGGCAAGGTCGCGGTAGATGTCCGGGCGACGATTGCGCAGATAGAAGGCCGCGATCAGGCCCGCGGCCAGGGCGATCGGCAGCAGCCAGGGCGCGCTGGTGACGTAGCGGTTGCCGGTATTGGTGAACTCGCTGAAATGGGAGACGACCAGCACGAACGCGGCGGTGAGGCCGATCGCGCCGATCGACGAGGTCACGATGGCGAGCACCCCGGTGCGCATGCGGACGAAGAACGCCACGACCGCGGTGGCCGCCATGGCCTGCAGGATGATGATGCCCAGCGTGGCGAGGCTGGTCATGCTGGCGGTCAGCGTCAGATACGGGTCGAGGCCACCGACGGCGAACAATCCGACCACCACGGTGCAGACGGCGGTCACGGTCAGGCTGGCGACGTGCGGTGAGTTCCAGCGGGTGTGGATACGCCCGAGCGGAGCGGGCAGGACCTGTTCGCGGCCCAACACGAACAGGTAGCGGCTTGCCGAATTGTGCAGTGCGAGCATCGAAGCCAGGACGCTGGTGCACAGGAAGACGGCCATGAGGTCGCGCAGCGACGGCGATACGTACATCGCGGCCTGGTCGAACACGAGATTGCCGAGTCGTCGTGAGGCCTCGTCGTGGATACGGTCCGGTCCGGCCGCGCCGACGATGATCCACGCGGTGAGGACGTAGAAGACTCCGATGCTGATCACCGAGATCAGGGTCGCGCGTCCGACGGCCCGTTTCGGATCCTTGGTCTCCTCGCTGTAGAGCGCCGCGCCCTCGACCCCGATGAAATTGGTCAGCGCGAACATCAGGCCGACTCCGAAGGATCCGGCCAACGCCGCGTGCGGAGTGAAAGACGTTGCGGGCAGCGCAGCCGCGCCCTTGTGGGCGACCACTCCGAGATCGAATACCAGCAGCATGCTGAATTCCACCAGCATGAGCAGACCGAGTATGCGCGACGACAGTGTCAGCGATCGATAACCGAGAATGCCGACCGTGAGCAAGGCAATGGCACTCGGCCACTCCCAGGCGATGCGGACGCCTTCCGTATCGAGCACGATCTGCACGAAATAACCGAAGGCGCCCGCGAGACCGATCGCTGCGGCCACATACGACAGCACCGCGAGATACGCCGCGGCCATCGCCGGCGGCCGCCCGATGCCCCGGGCGATGTAGGTGAAGAACGCCCCGGTATTGACCACGTACTTGCTCATCGCGGCGTACCCGGTCGAGAAGCACAGCATCACGATGGTGCCGACCGCGAAAGCGGCCGGTAGGCCTGCCCCGTTGCCGTACAGCACCGCCAGTGGCGCGGTGCCGACGATCGCCGCCAAGGGCGCTGCCGCCGCTATCACCAGATAAACCACCCGGGCAACCGAGAGGGTTCCGCGTGGACTTTTCGAATCGGCCATTATTGCGTCAACCTTTTTCTGAAAGCAGGATCCGGGCGCGCCGAGACCCGCTCGGATCCAAAAACAAATGTGTCGAGAGAATCTAGAATGCATTCACGGTCATGGTGTTCACGACCGTTCTCGCAGTGAATTCGGCTACCCGGGAATGGATTTCGCGGCGTACCGGTTCGTGGAGCAGATCGTGGCCCGAGTTCTGGAATTCGTGGAACTCGATGCCGGGTGAGCGGGATGCCCAGGCGCGGACCGGGGCGAGGGGGGCGATTCGGTCGTCGGTGCCGTGCAGGAGCAGGGCCGGGACGGCGGGCGGCGGTAGTCGCATGATGATGTCGCGGGTCGGGGTGCCGGTGAGGGCCAGGCCCCGGACGTGGCGGACGGCGGGTTCGAAGGCGTGCATGGCCAGCAGTGCGACGCCGGCCCCGAGGGAATGGCCGGCCAACAGCAGTGGCGTGTTCGGGTGGGCGGCACGGGCCATGGTCAGGAAGATCTCGGCATTGGCGACGAGCTGCGGGAGCGGGGGCAGGATATCGGGTTCACCCTCGCTGAGCCCGTGTCCGGCGTGGTCGAGGCCCCAGACCTCGATGCCGCGGTGATTCATCGCCCGGCCGAAGCGGTGGTAGTCGGCGCTGCATTGGCCGAGGCCGTGCAGGAAGACCAGCACGGCGTCGACTTCGACTGTGGGACGCCATATTCGGTAGTTCATGAGGCCGCCGGCACCGTCGAAAAACACAGAAAATCCTTTCAGGAACCTCCTACTCCGGTGGTGGCGGTCTCGCCGAGGACGACACCGCACACGATCGCCATCAGCGCCCGGATCGCGCGGTCGCGGACCGGGATCGGATCGGGTGCGCTCGCGACGATCAGACCGGCTTCGGTGATCGCGCTGAGCAGGAGTTGAGCCAGAATCGGCACGTCGATATCGGGGAGTTGGCCGGTCTCGCGAGCGGCCTCCAGGAGCGGGACGATGAGGTCGAGACCGTGCCGGATCTCGAACTCGCGCCAGGCCTGGCGACCGAGCACCGCGGGCCCGTCGGAGAGTGCGACGCGCACCATCTCGGGCCGCTGGCAGATGTGCAGAAAGGCGGTGAGGGCGACCTCGATCGTGGCGACCGGGTCGTCCGGGTTGGGTGCGGCCGCGGTTGCCGCGCTGATTTCCGCGCTGTTCTCCTGTTCCATTTTCTCCAGTACCGCTATGAACAAGCCGCGCTTATCGCCGTACTGATATTGCAGCGCGCCTCGCGTCACCCCGGCGGCGGCGACGATCTGATCGGCGGAAACGGCGGCGAAGCCGTGTTCCGCGAAAAGATGTCGAGCCGCCGCCTCCAGGGCGAGTCTTGTGCTGAGCGAACGTTTTTCGTGGCTAGTGCGGCGGTCGGTCATGCGACCGAGTGAACTCCAGAATCATCCGGGTCAGCAACTCAGGCTGATCCTCGGGACTGGCCGTGTACGAGTCCTCGATCCATTGCAGCGTCGCGTCGGGCAGGTCCGCGACCAGTCGTTCGGGCAGTCGCGCCGGGAACAATTTGTCCTCGCGCGCCCAGGCGAGCAGGACCGGCACGTCGATCTTCGGGTACCGGGTGGCGGCCTCGAGGGTGTACCGGCGGTTGGCCGTCTTGAGGAATCGGCGCAGGTCGGCGCGGATGGCCGCCGAATTCCGGCTCGGCAGCAGGTAGGTGTCGACAATCTCGTAGGGCACCTTGTGTTTTGCCACCCAACCGAGCGCCACCGGCAGCGGATGCAGGGCGCGGATACGCAGCAGTTCGGTCAGCGGCCGGATCGAACCCGGGATCCGGGCCAGCGGCGGCAGCAGGCTGAACGGCGGCGGCAGGAATCGCTCGTAGCAGTCCACCGAGGCGAGCACGACCCGGCCGATCCGTTCGGTGCTGCGGCTGAGCATGATCTGGGCGATGGCGCCGCCGGTGTCGTTGGCCACCAACGTCACATCCTCGAGGTCGAGCTCCGCGAGGAACGCCGCCATCATGTCGGCCAGTCCGGTCGGCGTCAGGTCGGCGTCCGGCACCGGAATCGAATGCGCGCCCAGCGGCCAGTCCGGTGTCAGGCACCGGTATCCGGCCGCGGCGATGTCGGGGACCACCTTGCGCCACAGGTTGGCATTGACGAGCAGGCCGTGCACGAACACCACGGGTGCGCCGGATCCGTTCTCGTAGTAGCGAATTCGGCCGCCGGGCAGGTCGACTTCGTGCGCCTGACCTAGCGATGCGCTCAAGGGCATGGGTTCCTCCGAGGTCCTCTGTCTGTGAACGGTGCGATCGGTGAAGCTGCCATCAAGGGGGTGGAGCCGGGGTGCGCCGACCGGCGAACCGGCGCATCAACGGCTCGTCGAGCCGATGAAAGAGCAAGGCCGCGAAGGCCGTCGAGACCACCAGACTCAGTGTCGCGAAACCCAGCCAGCCCAGGGGGCCGAATTGCCGTCCGCCGATGAGGAATCGGGTGACGAGCACCATCACCGGGAACTGGATCAGATAGAAGGCGTACGAGATCTTTCCGAACCACACCATGGTGCCGGTGGAATTGAGTCCGCCGAGGCCCGCGCGATCCCGGGCGGCCAGGGTCGCCACCACCGCCACCATGGGACCGACCAGCAGCGCGGACATCTTGTAGTTCACCGGCACCACCCAGGTGGCCGCGTAGGCGAGCACCAGGGCGGTCAGTGGCCAGCGGATATTCGTCAGTCGCCAGCGGTCTTCCGCCACCAGCCGCCCGGCGAGCACCCCGAGGTAGAACTCCGGCAGCCGGGACAGCGGAAAGTAGTAGCTGAGCCAATACGATTGTGGCACCGGGATATCCGCCTGCCGGAACCACGCCTGGGAGGCGTGCAGTTCGTAGTACGGCGAATCGTCGCCGGGCACCAGGCGTGGCGCGAAGGCGTTCTCGATGCCCTTGGGCCCGGGCGTCCACAGGTAGTAGGCCGTATGCAGCAGCAGGATGAACACCAGCAGCCCGGCCAGCCACCACCACACCCGCGCACCGGTGATGCGCGCGATCAGTGGCAGTACCAGGGGAAAACTGAAGTAGAACAGGATCTCCGAGCACAGCGACCAGGCCGGCACGTTGAGCCCGCCGACCGTCGTCCACTGCGGCACCCAGGTGTGCACCAGCAGCAGATTCGGCACCCACACCACCGCGCGATGCAACGGCACCGACGCGGCGAGGATGAACACCGCGGCCGCCGCGAGATGCGTCGGGTAGATCTTCAGCACCCGCCGCCGATAGAACCGCCGCACCGAGCTGCCCGGGGTGAACGACCAGAAGATGATGAACCCGGACAGCACGAAGAAGAACGTGACGCCCGCCGCGCCGAGCTGCATCGGAATCAGTTGGTGCACCTGCCGGAACAGCTCGGACTTCTGGAACGGGTAGACCGGCAGGAACACCAGCGCGTGCAGGACGAACACCGCGAAGGCCGCCCACCAGCGCGCGCCGGTCAGTGACGGCAGCGCGGACCGCCGCTGCGCCGACGATTGTGGCGGCGCGGGAGTGCGCCGCTCGGTGATCTCGCCGGTCATCGTCAGCCCGCGATCATGTGCTGCAGCCCGGCGGCCACCACGGCGTCACCGCGGGGCGAGGGATGCACCGGCGTGCCCATGAGATCGCTGGCGGGGTCCAGGATTCCGGCCAGCCACGGTTCGGCCGTGCACATGCCGTGGCCCGCGGTGACGGCCCGGGAGTCGAAGAATTCGACGCCGAGCTGCTGCGCGCCCTCACGCTGCGCCGCGTCCACCCGATCCCACAGTTGGATGGCCGAGCCCGCCCGCGACTGCACGATCTGGCCGACGCCGAGCACATTGATGCACCACTGCTGTGCGCCGGGCGGATTCATCTCCGGGTAGCCGACGAAGATGATGCGCGCGTTCGGCGCGTAGTAGCGCACGTAGTCGACGACCGGCTTGACGCGCTGCACGTATTCGGCCGTGTTCACGCCCCGGTAGTCGGTGGCGCGACCCTCGGCGGCGGCCTCGGGCCCGCAGCCGCGGATCACGTCGAGCACGCAGTCGAGCAGGGTCTGGCGCAGCTTCACCTCGTTGTCGCCCCAGGAATCGTTCAGGCCGGTCTGAATCAGCACCGCCTTGGTGCGAGGGCCGAACGCGCCCGCGGCGTCGGCAGCGCGCGCCTCGTGTACGAGCGTGTACCCGGGTCCACTCACCAAAGACGCTCCGCGGCAGGACACATCGGCGAGATCGCCGCTGTCGCGCAGGCCCATGCCCTGGGCGAGCTGGGTGGGCCAGGAGGTGGGTCCGTGCGAACAGTCGGGCTGGGCGCCGGGCGCGGTGTTCTCCAGCGCGGCCGCGATATCGCCGTTGGCGGTGAAGGAATCACCCATCACCACCACGGATTTGCCGCCGTCGGCGGGGTCGGCCGCGGCGAGCGGCGCGGCCGCGGTGAGCAGGGCGGCGGTGAGAGCCGCCGCGCCCAGCACCGCGGGGTAGGTCGAGTTCATCATGTTCTTCCTTGTCGAAATGCCTGCCGGAGAGGGGATCCGGCCGATCAATAGCCCGCACGCGGTTCGAAGCCCGGATCGGGTAGGGAGGGCGGCGCGGGTTTGGTTTGTTGCGGAGCCGGATTCGGTTGCGGGGCGGGCTGTACCGGGGCGGCGGGTTGGGTGCGCGGCGCGGGCGCGGGGGTCTCCGGCACGGGCGCGGCGGCGGGGACCGTGGTCGGCGCGGGTGCCTCGGACGTCACGGGGGCCGGGGTGGTGGTCGGCGCGGGAGCGGTCGTAGTGGTCGGTGCGGCCGTGGTGGTGCTCGCCGTGGTCGTGGAGGTCGCCGGGCTGCTGGAATCCGCGCCGCCGCAGGCGGTGATGCCCGCCGCGATCGCGCAGCTCGCGGCCGCCGCCAGCGCGATGCGTACCGGGTGCGCGAGGATGGTGGACTTCGTCATGTCAACTCCTGCCGGGGGTTTCGAGCAGTTCGTCCAGACTCGGCATGCGGCTCGCGATCGGATCGCCGGTGAAGTCGCCGACCCAGCCGTCCTCGCGTTCGAAGAAGCGGATCGCACAGAATTCCGGGACCGTGCCCATGTCGAACCAGTGGGTGGTGCCGGCCGGCACCGAGATCAGGTCGCCCCGCTCGCAGACGACGGCGCAGACCCGGTCGCCCAGGTGCAGATAGAAGCAGCCGCGGCCCTCGATGAAGAAGCGCACCTCGTCCTCGGAGTGCCGGTGCTCGCGCAGGAACTTCTCGCGGGCCTCGACGGCCCGGGCGCGCCACTCGTCGTTGCCCGGGTCCGGGACCATGCGCACCACATCGACGAGCCGGTATCCGCCTGTCTCACACAGCTTGTCGATCTCGTCGCGGTAGGCGGTGAGGATCTGCCCGGTCTCGGCCGCGGCGGGCAGATCGCGGGTTTCCCACTGCGCGAGGGTGATTCCGAACGGCGCCAGGCGCTGCGCGATAACGATGGGGTCGGTGGTCCGCTCCACCATGGCGTCACGGTCGTCGTCCGCCATCACCTGAAGGATCGTCATGGCCGTACCTCCCGGGTCCGTAGGTGTAGTTCGCAGAGCATTTCCAGGCACTCCATCCGGTTGCGCGCCGTCTCCAGATCCGGGCCCCAGACCGTGGCGCCGTGGCGTCGGATGAGGATGGCGGGCACCGCATCCGGACGCAGCATCTCGCTCAGGTCGGCGGCGATCCGGGGCACGTCGTCGTGATTGGTGAGAATCGGAATCTCGAACGGGCCACCTCGATGCGGCCCGAAACCCTTGATGATCTCGAAGTCCTCGAAACGCACCGACCGCCCGTAGAACAGGCTCGCCACCGCCGTCGCGTGCGGTGGGTGCGCGTGCACCACCGCACCGCAGTCGGGCAGCGCGCGGTACAGCGCGGCGTGCAGGGAGGTCTCCGCCGAGGGACGAGGTCCCCGATCCGACACCGCCGCAGCGGTTTCGATATCGATGACCACGAGATCCCGGGCGGTCAGCGCACCCTTGCCCATGCCGCTGCCGGTGATCAGCGCGCGGCTCGGTGTTCCGGGCAGCCGGACCGAGAGATTGCCCGCCGTGCCGTCCATCCAGCCCCGCCGGTACAGGTCCCCGGCGACGCGTGGTAGACCGAAACCCAGTGCGGGCCACAGTGTTCTGCGTTCGGTGACTACGGCGGTGACCAGATCGCGCGGGGTGACGTCGAAGGCCGGATTGAAGGCGTCGGTGCCCTCCGGTGCGATCTGCCGCCCGGCGAGGGTGGTGACCTCGGCGGCGTCGCGCTCCTCGATCACGATTTCCCCACCGTCGCCGAGGGTTTCGTCGATGGTGGACTCCGGCGCGACGACCACGAACGGGATCCCGGCGCGCGCGGCGGCCAGCGCCAGCGGGTAGGTGCCGATCTTGTTGGCCACATCGCCGTGCGCGGTGATCCGGTCCGCCCCGACCAGTACGCCGTCGATCAGCCCGGCCGCGATGGCGGACGGTCCCGCGGAATCCACGCAGAGCCGATGCGGGATACCGGCTTCGGCGAGTTCCCAGGCGGTGAGCCGGGCGCCCTGCAACAGCGGACGGGTCTCACCGGCCAGCACGGATGCCAGCCGCCCGCGACCGGCGAGCTCGCGGATCGCGCCGAGCGCGGTGCCACCCGCAACGGTCGCCAGCCGCCCGGTATTGCAGTGCGTCAGGACCCGAAGCCGTTGCCCACCGGTCAGATTCAGCATCTCGTCGGCGGCCCGCTCGGCCATGGTCCGGTTGCTGTCCTCGTCCTCGGCCAGCAGTGCCAACGCCGCAGTGAGCACCGCCTCCGGTCCCTCGGCCAGGTGCGCCGACACCCGCCGCACGGCCCACGCCAGATTGACGGCGGTGGGCCGGGCGGCCGCGATGCGCCGGGCGTCGGCGCGGATCGCCTCGACATCGGTGCCGTGTACCCGGGCCGACAACGCCAGTGCCAGTGCGCCCGCCGCGCCGATCGCGGGTGCGCCGCGCACGGTCAGCGTGCGGATCGCCGCGATCACCTCGTCGACGGTGCGCAGCTCGACGATCCGGTACTCGCCGGGCAGGGCCCGCTGGTCGACGGCGTGGACGAGGCCGTCCACCCAGTCCAGTGAGCGCTCCATCAGCTGCCGACGGTGTAGATCTCGAACTGGTACACGAAGGCGTAGTCATCGTGATAGAGCTGGTCGCAGAGCTCGTCCTCGCGGTGCAGCAATCCCAGCAGCTCCGGTGCGGGGGTGTGGCGGGTCAGGAAGTTGCGGTAGCAGATTCGCGCGCCCGGCCGCGCGACCCGCACCACCTCCTTCACGAGGGTGGCGAACTGCTCGCGGTTGATGCAGCTGGTCACGTCCGAGAGCGAGAACTTGTCGATCGAGCCGTCCGGCAGCGCGCGCAAACGCTCCATCAGGTCGCCGTGCACGACGTTCACCTGGGTGGTGGCGGCCCGGATGGCCGCGACATTCTCGCGAAGCAGGTAGTGCGGCAGCACATCCCGGCGCGGGTAGCGGCCGTGGAACATGAACGACACCCAGTCGTTCTGCCCGGCGAGATGATGTTCGAAGGTGTGGTCGAGCCGTTCCAGTACGTAATCGCCGCAGGACTTCTCGTCGGTGACCACGTTGTAGGAGTCGTCGTTGAGCACGGCCTTGAGGGTGCGCTCGGTGAAGCCGTAGCGAATCATGCTGCGCCACAGCACGCCGTCGACCCGCTCACGGTAGATGCGGCGCTGGGTCTCGAGGTCGCCCGCGGCGAACAGGTCTCGCATGGCGCGGCCGTAGAGCAGGCGCATGGTCGGGGCGACCAGGCGCACGTAGAGCTGCTCGTGCCGACCGGCCTGGAGCACACCCTTCACGATCGCCTTGCGGTAGCGGGTGAAGTAGGCCACCGCGCCGGGCGAGAGGTGCTGACTCAGTTCCTCGAAAAGCCCCCAGCGATCGGTGGATTCGTCCACGCCGAGGAATGCGAGCAGGGTGTCGTAGTCGAAGTGCCGGATGGCCGCCAGCTTGAGCTCGAGCAGGTAGGTCTGCCCGGCCGAGCTGTCGATGGCGGTGACCGAGCGCGGGTTGTTCACGATCAGGCTCAGCGCTCGGCAACCGCTGCCGGTCACGGCGAGCACATCATCGTTCTCGGTAATGGTCAGCGCCCGCATCTCCGAGCGCGAGTCCTCGTCGCAGGTGCTGTAGAGCACCCAGCGGTCGGTGGTCTTTTCGATTGTTGTCACTGTCTTTTCACCCTTCGCGGACGGGCGCGGCTCAGGCCTGCGCGGCGTCCGTCAGATCGGTTTCGGTTTCGGGGGCGGTCGCGGGCGGCGGGGGCGGGGGCGGGGTGGACGGCAGCAGCGCGCCGGCGATGACCGCCGCGACCGCGCAGACTCCCGTCACCACCAGGCAGGAGATCTGGAAGCCGTGCAGGAACGCGTCCTGCACGGTGGAACGCAGGGTGTCGGCCTGCGCGGGATGGCCACCGGCGAACAGGACGGCAACCTGTTGCAGGGCCGCTCCGACCGAATCACGGGCGGCCGCAAGGATGTTCGCGGAGACTCCGGCGACGCTGCCGTCGGTCAGTTTGTCGGTGTAGAGCGAGTGGTGCACGCTGCCGACCACGGCGATGCCGAGCGCGCCGCCGAGCAGGCGGGTCGCGTCGTTCATGGCGGAACCGATTCCGGCCTTGGCGGCGGGCACCGCGCCCATGATCGACTCGGTGGCGGGGATGGCCACCGACCCGATGCCCAGGCCGATCACCAGCATTTGCAGGGCGATGATCGTGTAGTCGGATTCCACGTCGTCGAAGGAGAACCAGGCGTACGCGATTCCCATCAGGATCAGCCCGGTCGTGACCACCGCGCGGGTGCCCAGCTTGACCACCAGCTTGCCGCCGAGCACCGAGCCGATGATGATCGCCACCGCGACCGGGATCAGGCGCACACCGGCGCCCAGCGGGGTATAGGACTTCAGGAACTGGAAGTACTGCGTCACCAGGAAGGTGAAGCCGTTCAGCGTGAAGAACGTGATGGTGATGATGCCGCAGGCCGCGGAGAACCGCAGGTTGCCGAACAGCCGCACATCCAGCATCGGCTGGCGGGCGGTCAATTCGCGCCAGACCAGTCCGGCCAGCAGCAGGATCGCCGCGCCGAAGCCGAGCAGGGTGGCGGCCGAGGCCCAACCCCGTTCCGGCGCTTCGATAATGGTGTACACCAGTGCGCCGAGTCCGGCGGTGGACAGCACCAGGCCGGGCAGGTCGAGCCCGCGGCCCTCCTGATCCTTGGAGTCCGGCACCAGCAACGCGACCAGCACCAGGCACACCAGACCGACGGGCACCACGACGACGAACACACTGCCCCACCAGAAGTGGTCGAGCAGCAGGCCGCCGACGACGGGGCCGAGCACCACGCCGATACCGGAGACCGCGCCCCAGACGCCGATGGCGGCCGCGCGCTCCTTCCGTTCGACGAAGACGTTGGTCAGGATGGACAGTGTCGACGGGTAGATCATCGCCGCGCCCAGGCCCATCACCGTGCGGGCCGCGATCAACTGCCCGGTGCTGTCGCACAGTGCGCCGACCCCGGTCGCGATCGTGAACGTCGCCAGCCCGGCCAGCAGGATGCCGCGGCGGCCGAAGCGGTCCCCGAGGCTGCCCGCGACCAGCACCAGCGCCGCGAAGGTGAGGGCGTAGGCGTCGACGATCCACTGCAATCCGCTGGTGCTCGAACCCAATTCGCGCACCAGGCTGGGCAGCGCGAGATTGACGATCATCGCGTCCATGTAGATCGCGATGACGCAGAGGCAGAGGACCGCGAGGATCGGCCCCTTGGCGCGCGGTGAGGTGGTTGTCATATCGGTCGAACCCCTTCTTCGTCGGTGGCGCGCGGTGCGTTCTCGTTCGGCAGGGCAGGTGCGGTCAGCAGGGCGTTGGCCAGCAGTGCGGCCTGGAAGGACAGCGCGATGACGTCGTTGGTCACCAGTACCGCGCCGCGCGTCAGGTCGCCGAGGATGTGCAGGCCGGGCACGGGATGGCCTGCGGCATCGAGGGATTGGAAGCTCGACACGTCGATCCGCACCCCGCCGAGCGGGTGCGGGGTCAGCAGTTCCGCGTCGAGCAGGGCGGCCAGCATCGGCTGGGTCCGCAAGGCGGCGGCGTCGAGACCCGCACCGGTGGCATTGACCACCACGTCGGCGAATTCCGCGGTGCCGCCGAGGTTTACGGAGAAGCCGCTACCGGTGTGCTCGACGCCGCGCAGGCCGTCGCGCACCGTCAGCTGCCCGGAATCCATGGCGGACACCAGGCGTCGCGCGGTCTCGGGTGGAATGGGCGCGCCGTGCACCAGCAGCGGCGTGAGCCATTCGGCGAAGAACTCCGCCCGATCCGGTTCGATCAGCAGTTGCCAGGCGGGCAGCAGGGTGGGGGAGGCCCCGTTGACCACCTGCTGCCAGCCGCGTTCGGCACCGGCCTCGACCTCGGCCAGTTCCGCCGCCAACTGGTCGCGGGTGGTGGGCCCGTCGGGACGGGCCTGCGACCAGTCCGGCGGGGTGGCGGAGGCGGCCTCGATATCGGCCATCAGCGCCCGCCCGAAGTCGTGCAGTCGCAGGCTGCCCGCCGCGGCGGCCTGCCCCATGCACTGCTCGACATGCGGTGTGGGCGCGATCGTTTCCGGTCCGCGCAGCCGCGGCAGCCGACCGCTCCGCGAGGCCAGCAGCACCGGTCCGGTGTGGCCGCGCGCGGCCAGGGTGAGTGCGGTGTCGATGGCGGTGAGCCGGGTGCCGAGCACCGCGACCCGGGCATCGGCCGGTAGCGCCGGCAGTCGCCACGGATCGGTGAAATACCCGGGTGCATCGGCGATCTCGGGGAACAGGTCGCGCTGCGGCAGCATGCCGACGCAGACGACGACCCGATCCGTCTCGAACGCCTGTCCGCCGTCGCACTCCACCCGCCACCGCCGGTCGGTGCCCGCCCGGACCGCGGTCACCTCGTCGGTGACCACGTCGACCGTGACACCGGCCGCCGTGGCCTCCTTCACCGCCTGGTCGAACATGTCGCGCACGTAGCGTCCGAACCACAGCCGGGCGGGGAACTCCGCCACGGATTCGCCTGCCGCCGTGGCCTGTTCGGTGAGCCAGCGCTGGAACTCGTCCGGGTCGGCGAGGTTCAGGCTGGACTTCTCGGCGCGGGTGTTGATCAGATGCGTCCGCTCCGGAGTGCCGAACGGCAGCGTGGTCGCCGCCGGGTCACGGTCGATGACGACATAGCGCGATCCCGGTGGCAGGCTCGGCAGCAGCTGCCGGGCCAGCGCGGTGCCGGTGGGTCCGCGCCCGATCTGGACGATCGCGCTCCCGACGTCGATGGTCATGGCTGGTGAACCTCGAATCCTGTGCTACGGCGGTCGGTCAGGCGGTACGGGAGGCGCTCAGGCGACGATCAGCGGCTCGCCCGCCAGGAATCGATCCAGCGGTTCCGCGATGTTCGTGCGGGCGGGCGGGTGGAAGGCCAGCGCCCGGCACGCGGTGTACAGGTGCGCGCTACTGCCGGTCAGGAAGGCGATGCCGCCGAGCAGTTCGGTCGCCAGCGCGGAGGTGCGCTCGATGACCCGTTGGGTGGCGAAGCGCAGGTGCAGGGCGCGGGCCACGGTGTCGGGCTCGAAGGAGCCCTGGCCGATCTCGGTCGCCACGGCTTCGATGGCGGCCATGGCGGTTTCGAGGTCGCCGACCATGGTCATGCGCTCGGCGGCGGTGCCGCGACGGCCGTCGAGCACCCGCGCGACCAAGCCGCTGGCGATGCCGAGGTAACAGGCGGAGACCAGCACGCTGAAGGTCAGCCAGGCCGCGCCGAGTGCCTCGTTGAGGGAGTCGGTGGTGCCGAAGAAGGAGACCGAGTCATCGCCGACCTCGACATCGGTGAGGATCACCTCGTCGGTCTCCGAACCGGGGAAGACCGGGCTGTCGGTGAGCGTGCGCACCTCGATGCCGGGCGAGGCGGCCGGGATGACGACCAGGGCGAGCTGGTCCTCGTCTGCGCCGTCGGGGCGGAGCAGCACGCTGGCGGTGAGGATGTCCATGGACTTGGACAGGCTGCACGGCTTCTTGCTGCCGCTGATCTTCCAGCCGCCCTCGATGCGCTCACCGCGCAGCTTCGGGGTGATGACGCTCGCGCCCGGAATCCCCTCGGCGAAGGCCGAAGCCAGGTACAGCTTGCCGCCGGCGACCATGTCCAGCAGGGCCTCGGTGGCCGGGCCGGGCGGCATGGCGGCGACGGTGCACGAGTGCATGTTCACCGCGATGGCCAGCGACGGCGACCATGCGCCCAGCATGCGGTGCACCCGGGCCGCCTCCAGCAGGTCGGCGCCGCAGCCACCGCTCTGCTTGCCGATGAGCAGACCGGTGCCGCCCGCCTCACGGAACAGCGAAAGGCCGGGGCTGGCAGCCGATTCGAGCTGCTCCAGTGGCACATCGGCGATCGCGGCCGCGAGGCCGGGCAGGAAGCGCTCGGTGGTTTCGCGTTCGCGTTGCATGAATCGCATGCGGTAACTCCTGAACTGAATTCGTTTGGGGGACTTCGTCGAACAGATCAGACGACGAACAATTGATCGGCGAGCATCTCGTCGAGGCTCTTCTCGAAGGCGTGCGCCACCTGGTCCAGGTCCTCGCCGGTGTGCGCGGCGCTGATCAGGAAGCTGTGCAGCTCCGGCAGATACACCTGGTGCTTGCGCATGTAGTAGGCCAGCGCGATGGTGGCCTTGAAGTTGCTGCCCGCCATGCGTTCCCGGTACAGCCCCGCCTCGCGATGGCTGAAATTGAGCGAGAAGATGGAATTGCGGGCATTGATGCGGCAGGCGACATCGCGGGAGTCGGCGGCCTCGCGCAGCATGGTCGCGAGACGTTGCGTCTGCTGGTCGAGCGCGGTGTAGATCTCCTGGTTGTCGCGCAGATGCCGCAGCGCGCCGAGCCCGGCCGCGCAGGTCAGCGAATTGCCGCTGAGCGTGCCGCCCGCGAAAACCTTGTTCTCGTAGTCGAAGAACGGATCCTGCGAACTCTTGGCCATATCGACGAGCTCGGCCCGCCCGACCACCGCGCCGCAGGGCAGGCCACCACCGATCACCTTGCCCAGGGCGGTGAGGTCCGGATGGATATCGGCCATCACCTGGACACCGCCGTAGGCGACCCGGAAGCCGGAGACCACCTCGTCGAAGACCAGCGGGATGCCGAGTTCGGTGCACAGCCGCCGCAATTCGACCAGGAAGTCGTGGTGCAGGGCCACCACCGAGGTCGGCATGGGTTCCAGCACGACGCAGGCCAGCTCCGCGGCGTGCTCGCGCAGCCGGACCAGGCCCGGGATGTCGCCGTACTGCATGACCAGGGTGTTGGACACCGTGCCCGGGTCCACGCCCAGCGATCCGGCCACCGGCTCCGGCTGATCGCGATCACCGGAGAACCGGAACCACGAGCTGACCATGCCCTGATCGGAGAAGCCGTGATAGTGGCCCTCGAACTTGGCGACCATGTTCTTGCGGCGGTAGCCGCGGCACATCCGGATGGCGAACAGCACGGCCTCGGTGCCCGAATTGCACAGCAGCGCTTTGTCCGCGGCCGGGAAGGCATCCACCAGGAGTTCGGCGAGCTCGATCTCGGCGCGATTGCCGATGCCGTTGACCAGTCCACGGGCCGTGCCCTCGGCGATGGCGGCGTTGATCGCGGGATGGGCGTAGCCGAGCAGGTGCGGGCCGTAACCGCCGGACAGGTCGATGTACTCGTTGCCGTCGTAGTCGCGCACGCTGCCGCCGGACGCCTCGGCGACGAAGACCGGGAATCCGCTCGGGAAGAAGTAGCGGTCGATGTGCGTGGGTGCGACCAGACTGGAGCGGGCGCGGTCGCGCAGGGCGAGAGACGCGGGCATCTGGCGTTCGAAGTCGACGGCGAACCGCTTCTCGACCTCGGCGTTCATGTACGGCGAGTACCGGTCGGTGAACTTGCGCGCGTTGGCCCAGATATCGATGTCCTTGTCGATCTGGGTGGCGAAACCCTCGCAGGACAGGAAGACCAGCTCGACCTTCGTGAAGTTGGTCGTGTAGCGCGAATCATATTTGCGCAGTACGCCGTTCACGTCGTTGAAGTAGGAGATGGTGGACCACTGGCTGGAGCTGACGTCGAAGTGGTATCGCAGCACCTCGGCCATCTCCGCGTCGTAGGTGGCCCGTTCGCGCTCGAGCTTGTCACCGGCCACCACGAAGTAGCGGGTGAAGCGATCGATCGCGATATCCCATTCCTTGCGGGTGCAGGCGTAGTAGAACGACGACAGCCCCCACTTCTCGTCCTCGGTCAGCTCCACCGTGACGCCGTAGTCCAGCAGCACCAGTTTGCCGTCGGGGGTGAACAGCACATTGCCCGGATGTGGGTCGCCGTGGCAGACGCCGTGCATGTACAGCATGGTGTAGATGACGTCCTGGAGGCGCTGCGCGAGCCGGCTGTCCGGGAAATCGACCGTGTGCGCGAGCTTTCCGGGTATGCCGTCCATGAACTCCATGACCAGCATGCGGGAGGTGACCAGTTCCGGGATCACCGCGGGGACCAGCACATAGGGATGGGATTTGAAGTTCTTGTGGATCCGCTGCTGCTGACGGGCCTCGTAGGTCATATCGGCCTGCGGGCGCAGCAGCCGTGCCACCTCGGCGAAGCGGCCGGGCAGGCCCAGTTCCCGGACCTGCGGGGCGGCGCGATCGATCAGCTTCACCAAAGAGCCGATGGCCGTGAGGCTTTGGTCGATCTGCTCCGGCACGGTGTTCTTGACCAGCTTGACGGCGACCTTGCGCCCGTCGGGCAGCTCACCGATGTGCACCTGCGCGACCGAGGCGCTGGCAATGGGGGTGAGATCGATTGCCGCGAAGGTCTTTTCGAGCGGTCCGCCCAATTCGCGCTCCAGCGCGGCCCGGGACTGCTCCGGCGTCATGTGCGGAGTCTGATCCTGGAGCACGCGCAGGGTGTCCACCCAGGACGGCGGCAGCAGATCCGAACGGGTGGCGGCGATCTGGCCCATCTTGATGTAGATGGGCCCCATGCGCAGCAGGAATTGCAGGATGGAGTCGGCGCGCCGCTGTTCGGCGTCGATCTCCTTGTGCCGGATCGACGCCAGCGTGTATTCGGCCGCTCCCAGCGCGGTGTACGCGGTCGCCTTGGCCAGATGTCCGAACACTGAACCTCACCTGATCCGATCGATGTCAGAAGACGAAAGAGAAAGCGCCGAAAGACATTCCGGCACTGCCGACCCAGCCGACGGCCCGGTCGCCGGGCCGCACCAGGCCCTGTTCGAGCGCCGAGGCGATGGCCGCGGGCACCGACGCGGACACCACATTCCCGGTGCGGTCGAAGACGTGGTGGATGACCGAGCCCAGCCCGGCCTTGTCCGCCATGCCCTGCCAGTAGCGCTTGCTCGAGGCGTGGGTGAACAGGGCCTTCACCTCGTCGAGGGGCGGGTCGAGGCGTTCGAAGACCGCGTGCGCGTCGGCCGCGCCCTGCTCGTGCATCTCGAAGCCGAAGGAGGTGAAGAAGCCGACACCGTTCGCGGCCAGCTTGTCCGAGGGATCGCAGTAGCCCTCGTAGCCGTCGAGGGTCACATTGCACAGCGGCGCGAGATCGGGCCGGGACGCGAAACGAAACTCCCAGGGCTCGTTGTCCTCGGCCGTGAGCACGGTCGCGGTCGCGGCCTCGCCCAGGGTGTAGGCCGGGAAGGTCGACTCCAGCGCCTCGAGCCGGGGCATCGAGAACAGCTGCGGGAAGACCACACCGCCCAGCGCAGGTTGAATTCGGCGTTGACGATCAGCGCGTTGCGGAATTGCCCGGTGCGGAAAAGGGATTCGCTCACCTGCACGGCCCGCGTCCAGCTCATGCAGGCGTCCAGGATGTCGAAGCAGTGCGCGTTCGGCAGACCGATCGCGGCGGCGCTGTGGTACGCGCCGCCCGGTTCGATGAAGCCGCGGCCGATGCCGGTGTAGATCAGCAGATCGATGTCCTCGCGGCGCAATTCGGCCTGCTCCAGCGCCCGGTTCGCGGCCGTCCGCAGCAGGTCGATCGGGCGTTCACCGGCGTCGAGCCACTGCCGGGTGTCCGAGCCCGCGTACTTGAGGTAGTACTCCACCTTGCGCAGGGCGTCGTCCAGGTCGCCGTCGAAGCCGGCCACGCTGTGCTCGGCGATGAGGGTGGTGATATCGGCATTGCTGACCGTGCGCGAGGGCAGGCCCGCGACCGCGGATCGGATTCTCATCTCAGCGCGCTCCGACTGCCGGGTCGGCGGCCGGGGCGGGCTGCGCGGTCGCGGTGAGGTACCCGGCGATAGAGTCGGTCATCGCGGTGACAGATGCTGCGTCCCAGAGGTATTCGGGCGGGAAGCGCTTCCCCGACCAGGTCTCGAGGTGCTCGTGCAAGGTCATCTGGTCCAGCGACGCGAGACCGAGCTCGGCCAGCGACCGGGTGAGGTCGACCGGTCCGCCCTGCAGCTGCTTGGTGAGCCATTCCACCGTCGCCGCCAGTAGGCCCTGCTGCACCAGCGCGCGCATCGACGGCATGGCGGCGGCGGATTCACTGGTGGCGGTTGATGTTTCGAGGTCGGATGTTTCGAGCGACACGGTGGCCTCCCATCGGTAGACCTCGCGCAGCGCACCGGCGAGGAAGTCGGACTGGCAGCGCTGCCGGCGCAGCTTGCCGCTGGTCGTGCGGGGCACGGAGCCCGGCTCGATGAGCACGATCGCGCTCGGCGCGATGCCGTGCTGACGGACGATCGCGTCGTGAACGGTGGCGACCAGCTGCTCGGGGTCCCGGTCGGTGTCGCGGGGCTCGGCGGCCACCACCAGGCGCTCCTGCCCGTCGCGGTCGACCGAGAACGCGAGAACCGCTCCGGCACGCAGGGATTCGTCGCAGTTGACCACCGTCGCCTCGACGTCCTCGAGGTAGTAGTTGACGCCGTTGACGATCATCAGATTCTTGATGCGGCCGCAGATGTAGAGCTCGCCCTCGTGCACGAAACCGAGGTCGCCGGTGCGCAGATAGGTGCGATCGTCCGCGGCGCCGGTGATCCGGGCACGGAAGACGGGCTCGCTGTCCTCGGGGCGGTCCCAGTAGCCGGGCGCCACGATCGGGCCGCTCACCCAGATCTCACCGACCTCGCCCTCGGCCACCCGCTCACCGGATTCCGGTGTGACAATGGCGATTTCGGTGGGAAGCACCCCGGCTCCGCAACCGACCAGCTCGGTCGAGGCGGACATGCCGCCCGGCACCACCTTGCGCCGACTCAGCGATTCGTTGTCGAAGCGGGTCGAGACGAAGGGCGCGTGCGGGGTGCCGGAGGCGACCTTGAGCGTGGCCTCGGCCAGCCCGTAACCCGGCGTCAGCGCGGTGGTCCGCAGGCCGAACGGGACGAAGGTCTCCTGGAAGCGATCCAGGGTTGGCTTCCGGACCGGTTCCGCGCCATTGCTGATCAGCCGCCAGCTGCTCAGCTCGAGTTCGGCGCGCTGGGTCGGGGTCGTCTTCTCGACACACAGATCGAAGGCGAAATTCGGTGAGCCACTGTGGGTTCCGCGATAGGTGGAGACCGCGGACAGCCAGCGGAACGGCTCCTTGACGAAGGTGGACGGGGCCATCAGTACCGCGCTGATGCCGACGTACACCGGCATCAGCACACCGCTGACCTGTCCGAAGTCATGGAAGTGCGGCAGCCAGGAGACCACCGTGCTGTCGGTGTCCACGCCCCAGGTATCCACCAGTTCGGCGCACTGCTGCAGCATCATTCGATGCGTGATAATTACGCCCTTCGGGGTGGACGTGGACCCCGACGTGTATTGCAGGTAGGCGATATCGGAAGTGGATGGAGTGAATACCGAAAAAGTATCACGCAATTCCGAACTTGCATCGGAGGCGATTCGGGGCAGTGTCGCCGTATAGCTTTCGGCCGGGAACCCGCTCATTCCGGACAGGGCTTCCGCGGTGCTGACAACAATGCTCGATCGACTGTCGCGAGCGACCTCTTCGATATGCTCCAGCCGTGATCGCTGGGGTGGGAAGAGCGGTATTCCGATGACGCCGGCGTACAGGCAGGCATAGAACGAGATCACATAGTCGAGGCCCGGCGGATGCAGGAGCAGCGCACGGTCACCGGGAGAGACGGTGCAGCTCAGCTGGTGTGCGAGCACTCGAGCCCGGCGGTCGAGCTCCTGATAGGTGAGGGTGTCGGATTCCCGGCCCTCATCGTCGAGAAATACGAATGCGATCTCGTCGCCATTTTCTTTTACACGTGCATCGAGCAGTTCGATCCAATTATCGAACGGGGGCGTACACGGAATTGACGCTGATTTCTTCATTGACACAACTCGACCTCTGCATGTTCCACAATTAGCCGCGCTGAAAATTCTCCAGTGTGTCGGACTCTGGAAGATCTCCATCGGCCCCCCCGTTTTGGCCCTGGAGACTTCGCCACGGCTGCGTCTGCGACGACGGAGATGCAAAACCGGGGTTTGAAATCTGAAACCGACGTTAGACGAGGCGGATAGCGTCCGTCAACGAACGAATTTAAATTCGCTTGTATGACAATTGTGTTAACTGGGTCTCGGAAACCGACTCCGACCTGCAGCGATCAGGTAACTGAAACACCCTCGTATCAACCAGATTTGGCTATTGTTTACCTGGAAGACTGCCAGCCACAGGTGCTTCCGGCGTTACCGTCTGTGCCCATGTCCAACACTGATGTCACCGAGCTCGTCCTGATCCCCGCAGTCGAACTCGCACAACGGATTCGCAGTCGCAGGCTGTCGCCGGTCGAGCTCGTCGACGCGTACCTTGCCCGCATCGAGACCATGAATCCCCAGCTCAACGCCTATGTCGCCGTGCTCGCCGACCAGGCCCGCGCGGCCGCGAAGACCGCGGAACGGGAGGTGTGCGCCGGGCGGCTGCGCGGGCCGCTGCACGGCGTCCCGATCGCCGTCAAGGATCTGTTCGATGTGCTGGCGGGAGTGCCGAACACGTTCGGGGTCAAGGAGTTTGCCGCCTATGTGCCCGAGGAGACCGCACCGCACGTGGCGCGGCTCGAGGAGCTCGGCGCGATCATTCTCGGCAAGACCAACACCCCCGAGTTCGGGCACAAGGCCACCACCGATAACAGACTGTTCGGTCCTACCAGTACGCCCTGGGGCGCCGGGCACAATGCGGGCGGCTCCTCGGGCGGCAGCGCCGCCGCCGTCGCGGCCGGAATGTGTGCGCTGGCCCAGGGTTCCGATGGCGGCGGATCGGTCCGCATCCCCGCCGCGCTGTGCGGCGTGGTCGGACTCAAGCCCAGCTACGGCCTGCTCGCGGGGGTGGTGCGCCCCGACGCCTTCTTCACCTTCAATCCCTTCATGGGCAACGGCCCGCTGGCGCGTTCGGTGGAGGACTGCGTGCTCATGCTGGAGGCCATGGCCGGATTCGACCCGCGCGATCCGGGCAGCGTCCCCCTGCCGACCGCCTTCCGCGAGGCCGTCTTTCAGCCCGCCGAGGGTCTGCGCGTGGCCTACCTGCCCACCCTCGGCGGCTTCCCCGTCGCGCCGGACGTGCGCACCGTGATCGACGCCGCCGCCGATTCGCTGGCGTCGGCCGGGGTGCTGGTCGAACAGCCCGACTTCACCCTCCCCGCCGCACACGGCGAGATCACCGACCTCTGGCTGCGCTACACCGGTTCCGCCATGATCGGCCTCACCGAGACCTTCGGCGACGCGGGCCTGGATCTGCGCGCACTCTCCTGGGACAACCTGCCCCCGCAACTGCGCGACATGGCCGACCGCGCCCTCACCTTCGACATCGCCGCCACCCGCCGCGACCAGTTCCTGCGCACCGCCGTCTTCGACGCCCTCACCACGCTCTTCGATCGCTACGACGCCATCATCAGCCCCGTCACCGCCGTGGCGGGTGTCCCGAACGCCGCCGACGGCTGGACCGTCGGTCCCGCCTCCGTCGACGGCGAAACGGTCGACCCGGTCCTCGGCTGGTGCCTGACCCACCCCTTCAACTACACCGGCGGCCCGGCGATTTCGGTTCCCGCGGGCACCACGCCCGCCGGATTCCCGGTCGGCCTACAAATCGCGGCCCCCCGCTTCCGGGACAACACCGTCCTCACTCTCGCCGCAGCCTTCGAACGAATCAGCCCCTGGCACAACTCCTTCGACTTCTAGCACCGTCGACGATCGCTCGGCGGGCCGCGTTCGTCGCGACCCGCCGGGCCGCCATCAGGTTGGCTGGCCGTGGGCTTCCAGGTAGCGGGTGAGGGCCAGTTTGCCTTCGGTGATGATGGCGGGGTCGCCGGTTGGGTTGGCGCGGTAGGCCATTTCGAAGATTCGGTCGCCGAGTTCGACGGCGATCTGGAGGATGCGGCGGTCGGTGTCGGGTGGGAGTAGGCCGCTGCCGACCAGGCCCGCGTGGATGAGGTCGACCATGCGGTCGAGGTGGACCTGGGCGTCGGCGTTCAGGCCCGGGCTGCGGGTGCGGCCCTGGTAGTAGAGGACCACGAATTCGGGGTGTTCGAGGTAGTACGCGTTGTGGGTGTCGAGGAAGATGTCGACGGCCTTCGCGATGCTGTCCACCCGGACCGCGGCCAGTTCCTCGGCCATGCGGCGGTCGAGGAGTTCGATCTTGCCGCCGATCAGGGCTTCGAGAATGGCTTCGCGGTTGGCGAAGAACTGGTACAGGGTGGCGACGGAGACCTGCGCGCGTTCGGCGATCGCCGTGGTGGTGGCCGCCTCGACCCCGCCCTCTTCGACCAGCGCGAGCGCGGCCGCGTGGATCCTTTTCACCCGTTCGATGCTGCGGCTTTGCGTGGGTGTGCGCCGGGTTCGAGGGGCGTCGGTCATGGGAGCATCATGCCAGAACGTAAATGTGAATCAGTTTTACGTTATGGTGTCCGGACCGTCCGGGTATCGAAGGAGCATGTGCCATGGCCGACCGCGGTCGAACGCCTGCCATCACGGTCCACCACGCCGCCTGCAATCTCTGCGAGGCGATCTGCGGCATCACCGTGACCACGACCGATGGCGCGATCACCGACATCCGCGGGGATGCCGCGGATCCGCTCTCGCGAGGGCACGTGTGCCCGAAGTCGGTGTCGCTGGTCGATATTCAGCAGGATCCGGATCGGCTGCGGCACCCCATGCGCCGGATCGGGGAGCGCTGGGTGGAAATCGGCTGGGACGAAGCGATTTCCACCGTGGCCGAGAATCTGGTGCGGATCCGTCGCGAGCACGGGGGTGACGCCGTCGCGGTGTACTTCGGCAATCCGGCCGTGCACAGCCTGGGGGCGATGACACACGGCACCCTGTTCGGGTCGATGCTGCGCACCCGCAATCATTTCGCGGCGAGCTCGGTCGATCAGCTGCCGCATCACGTGGTGTCGTGGCTGCTGTACGGCCACCAGTTGCTGCTGCCCGAACCGGATCTGGACCGGACCAGCTTCCTGCTGATGTTCGGTGCGAATCCGGTCGCGTCCAACGGCAGCATGATGACGGCTCCGGGAATGTCGCGGCGGCTGGGGGAGATTCGGGAGCGGGGCGGCCGGGTGATCGTGGTGGATCCGCGCCGCACCGAGACCGCGGCGGTGGCCGACGAACACGTCTTCGTCGGGCCGGGCACCGATGCGGCGGTCCTGCTGGCCATGCTCAACGTGATCCTGAGCGACGGGATCGGCGAACTTCCCGACGGTGTGGCCGAAGCGGCCGAAATGCGTACGGCCGTAGCCGAATTCACCCCGGAGATCGCGAGTCGGGTCAGCGGTGTCCCGGCCGCGACGATCGTCCGGCTGGCCCGGGAGTTCGCCGCCGCCGACGGTGCCGCCTGCTACGGGCGGATCGGGGTGTCCACGCAGCGCTTCGGCACCCTGTGCCATTGGGCCATTCAGGTGCTGAACCTCGTGACCGGGAACCTCGGGCGTGCCGGTGGCACGCTGTTCACCGATCCGGCGGTGGACATGACGAAACTGGTCAGCCGTGGCGGTTTCGGCTCCCGCCGCAGTCGCGTGCGTGGATTGCGGCCCTTCGCCGGTGAGCTTCCGGTGGCCGTGCTGGCCGAGGAGATCACCACACCCGGCGAGGGGCAGGTGCGGGCGCTGGTCACCGTCAGCGGCAATCCGGTCTTGTCCACGCCGGGCGGGACCGGGCTGGAGGCGGGGCTGGCCGGGCTGGATTTCATGGTCGCGGTGGACTTCTACCTCAATGAGACCACCCGGCACGCCGACATCATCCTGCCGCCGACCCCGGCCCTCGAGCGCGATCACTACGACCTGATCTTCCGCGCGTTCGCGGTGCGGAACACGGCCAAGTACTCACCGGCGGTCCTGCCGAAACCGGAGGGGGCGCGCCATGATTGGGAGATCTTCCGGGATCTGGGCCTGGCCTATCAGCGACGGCTGGCCGGGTCGCGGCTGCGGTTCGTGCAATCGCTGACCTCCGCCAAGGGCATCGAAAACCAAGTCCGCCTGCGACTTTCGCCGCGGCGGCTGGTCGATCTGCTACTGCGGACCGGTCCGTACCGGCTGTCGGTCGGTAAGCTGCTGGCCGCGCCGTCCGGTCACGATATTGGCGCGCTGCGTACGGGATTCGCGCATCGCGTGCGCACGAAGGATCGCAAGATCCACCTGCTCCCGGAGCTGATCGCGACCGACCTCGAGCGTTTGGCCGCCGAACTGCGAGCAGACGAGACAGCGGATCCGGCGTTGCCGCTGCGGCTGATCGGCCGCAGGCACGTGCGCAGCAACAACTCCTGGGGCCACAACTCCGGGCGGCTGGTCGCCGGTAACCCGCGCCACCATCTGCTGATGCATCCGGAAGACGCTGCGCGGCTGGGCCTTCGCAACGGCCCCGCGCTGTTGCGTTCCGCCGTGGGTGCGATCCGGGTCGATATCGAGCAGACCCGCGACATCATCGAGGGCACCGTGAGCCTGCCGCACGGTTTCGGCCACGCCCGCACCGGCACCCGGCTCGGCATCGCCAACCGGCTGGCCGGGGCAAGCATCAACGACATCACCGACCCGACCGTGCTCGACAGTTCCGGCAATGCCGCGTTCTGCGGCCTCCCGGTCGCGGTCGAGTCGCTCCCGAAGGGGGAAATCTGATGCCCCACGTCATCACTCAGGCGTGCTGCAACGACGCCTCCTGCGTCGCGGTCTGCCCGGTCGGCTGCATTCGGCCCGGTCCCGACGAGCCCGGTTTCGCGACCACCGAGATGCTGTACATCGACCCGGCCACCTGCATCGACTGCGGTGTCTGCGTGCCCAGCTGCCCGGTCGGCGCCATCACCCGTGACTCCGCGCTGACCGGCGTCGACACCCGCTACCTCGAGATCAATGCCGCCCACTACGAACATGATCCGATCACCCAACAGCTGGGTGCGGTCGATCTCCCCACACCGGTGGTGGCCACCGGCACCGCGGGATTGCGGGTCGCCGTGGTCGGTTCCGGTCCGGCGGGCAGCTATGCCGCACAGGAGTTGCTGACCTATCCCGGCGTCGAGGTCACCATGTTCGATCGGCTGCCCACGCCGGGCGGTCTCATCCGCGCCGGGGTCGCGCCGGATCACCCATCCACCAAATCGGTTGCGGCAGTGTTCGAACCGATGCTGGCCGACCGGCGCTTCGCCCTGTACCTGGACGTGGAGATCGGTTCCCGGATCAGCCACGCCGAGCTGCTCGAGCACCACCACGCGGTCATCTACGCCTACGGCGCCGCCGGTGATCGCCATCTCGGGATTCCGGGCGAGGAACTGCCCGGGAGCGCGTCCGCGACCGAGTTCGTCAACTGGTACAACGGCCACCCCGATTACGCCGACCGCACCTTCGACCTGTCCGGAACGCGGGCGGTCGTCATCGGCAACGGCAATGTCGCACTCGATATCGCCCGCATCCTGGCCGCCGATCCGGACCGGCTGGCCCGCACCGATATGGCCGACCATGCGGTAGCGGCGTTGCGGGACAGCACTATCGAGGAAGTCGTGGTGCTGGGCAGGCGTGGTCCCGCCCAGGCCGCGTACACCACCCCCGAACTGCTCGCGCTGTCGGCGCTGCCCGGCATCGACGTGATCACCGATCCGGCCGAGGTCGCGCTCGATCCCGAGAGCCGCGCTCTGGTCGACGATCCGGCGAGCCCGGCGTCGCTGCGGCACAAGACTCGGCTCGCCGTCGAGTACGCCAGCCGCCCGGTCACTCCCGGCAACCGCCGGATCAGCCTGCGCTACTTGGCCGCGCCGGTCGAAATCCTCGGCGGCGACCGGGTGACCGGAATCCGGGTCGCCCGTAATCGGCTCGAGCGCAACGCATCCGGTGGGCTCGACGCCGTTCCGACCGGCACTCACGAGGACATTGCGGCCGGTCTGATTCTGCGGGCGGTCGGCTACCGGGGCGCCCCGATTCCGGGCCTGCCCTTTAACAGCGCGCGTGGGGTACTCCCCAATGACGCCGGGCGGGTCCATGATCCGAACACCTGCCGGCCGCTGACGGGGGTCTACGCGACCGGTTGGATCAAACGCGGACCGTCCGGTGTGATCGGCACCAACAAATCCTGTGCCCGGCAGACCGTGGCGGGGCTGCTCGCCGACCATGCCGCCGGGCTGCTGGCAGCACCCGGCGGTTCGGCCGAGCAGTTCACCGCTGTGCTGCGGGAGCGTGCACCCGGTTCGATCGATCTGACCGGTTGGCGCGCCATCGATTCCGCGGAAGTAGAACGCGGACTCGCGGTCGGCAAGCCCAGGGAGAAGATCACCAGCCTTGCCGACCTGCGCGCCACCGCTCGCCGCTGAGCCTCAGCCCGCGGCGTGGGTGGTGGCGGGGCGTAGGGAACCGACCGCGCGCTGGTAGTCGAGCGCCAACTCCTCCGAGACCGGGGTGAGGGTGGTCGGGTGCAGGAAGTCGCGGAGGTTGGTGCCGGTGCAGGCCGAATCCACATTGCGCGCGCCCCGGACCGCGGCCACGTCTCCGACGTGCACGGTGCGGAAGTCGATGGAGAAGCGGGTGACTCCGGAGGTGTTGGGCAGCGAGGAATGTAACTGGTTGCCGGAGAACATCATCAGGCCACCCGGTTCGGGGAGGACCGTGACGGCCGGTTCCAGATCGGCGGCGGGGTCGAGGATCTTGGGCTGAATGCGGGTGTCGGCGCCGACGTGGGTGGCGGCGTTGAAGCGGGAGGTGCGGTTCCACTCGTCGTAGTCGTAGCCGTCGGAGGAATTGCGGACCGGGGCGTCGAAGTAGCGGGGGTGGAAGCACATCGCGTTGTGCTCGGTCACCGGGAAGATCGGCAGCCACCAGTTGATCTGGTTGAACGGGGCCGAGTACCAGGTGTCGCGGTGGGCGTGGAAGACGTAGGAGATGCCGGTGGTCAGGTAGCCGTCGGAGGTCGAGGTACGCAGCCGGGGCACGTCGAAGTAGGTGTTCTCGTCGCAGCCCCGGGATTTCATCAGCTCGGCGACCAGTTGTTTGGAGCGCGGGTGGTGGATGAAGCGCGGCTTGAGTTCGGCGAGGATCTCCACCATCCGGGCCACCGGTAGTTCGTGTTGCGCCGTCTGGGGATCCAGGTCGCCGAACGCCTCGGTGATGAGGTCCCGGGCGAAGTCGGTGAGGGCGGTGGAGGTTTGGTCGGCGGGGTAGACACACACCGCTCCGCCGTAGAGAAGTTCACGCCGCCGATCGTCGGTCACCTGCGGCGCAGAGTACACAATTGTCATGACAAGTCCTGCAGCTCAATCGATTCGGGGAGCGGTGGCAGCGATGACAGGTCCCCCGGGTAGTCGCCATCGACCGTACCGGCACGAGGTATCGGCGTCGTGAATTTCGCCGAGCCACCCGAGCCACCACGCTGAATTCATCGTCCCGAAACGCCGGAGTGTGTCCAGGCGCAACAGGGGTTCTCGATGCTGTGCCCGAATTCCGTCGGATATGAGGTGCGTTTGTGAATCCGGGAGATACCGCATGGGTGCTGGCCAGCGCGGCGCTGGTCATGTTGATGACGCCGGGGCTGGCGTTCTTCTACGGCGGCATGGTGGGCGGCAAGAGCGTGCTGAACATGCTGATGATGAATTTCATCTGCCTAGGTGTCGTTTCGACGCTGTGGCTGCTGTACGGGTACAGCGAGGCGTTCGGTAATGACGCCTTCCAGGGGCTGGTGGGCGGGATGTCGCACACGCTGCTGCGGATGACGCAGGGGACGGTGTCCGGGCCGGCCGGGCATCAGATTCCGACCATGGCGTTCGTGATGTTCCAGTTGATGTTCGCGGTCATTACGACGGCGCTGATCAGCGGGGCGATCGCGGGGCGGACGCGATTCTGGGCGTGGCTGGCGTTCACGACATTGTGGGTGACGGTCGTGTATTTCCCGGTGGCGCATTGGGTTTTCAGTGCCACCGGATTCACCAATACCGACTCGTCGGGTAATTCCGCGGATGTGGGCGGCTGGATCGTCAACCGGCTCAAGGCTTTCGACTTCGCCGGTGGCACCGCGGTGCACATCAACGCGGGCGCGGCCGCGCTGGCGGTGGCGTTGGTGATCGGCAAGCGGCAGGGCTGGCCGCGTACCGTCTCGCGGCCGCACAATGTGCCGTTCACGCTGCTGGGAGCGTCACTGCTGTGGTTCGGGTGGTATGGGTTCAATGCCGGATCCGCTTTGACCGCAGGCGATCTCGCCGCGCTGGCGTTCACCAACACCACGATCGCGACGGGTGCGGCCTCGCTGGCGTGGATCATTGTCGAGCAGCTGCGCGACGGGAAGCCGACCACCCTCGGGGCGTCCTCGGGCGCGGTCGCCGGGCTGGTGGCCATCACGCCCGCCTGCGGTTTCGTGGGGACGGTGGGTGCGCTGGTGATCGGCATCGCCGCCGGGGTGTGCTGTGCGCTCGCGGTGAGCCTGAAATTCAGCTTCGGCTATGACGATTCGCTCGACGTGGTCGGCGTGCACCTGGTCGGCGGACTGGTGGGGACGCTGCTGATCGGGCTGTTCGCCGATGCCTCGGTGAATCCGGCGGGCGGCAACGGGCTGCTCTACGGCGGCGGCGTGACCCAATTGCTGCGGCAGGCCATCGCGGCGCTGGCGGTGATGGGGTATTCGTTCCTGGCCACACTGCTGCTGGCGTGGATCATTCACAAGCTGATCGGATTCCGCGTCGATCGTGAGGCGGAGGTGAACGGCATCGACGAGTCCGAGCACGCCGAATCCGCGTACGACGGCGCTTTCGCGGTCAGCGGTCCGGCTGCCACCCCGGTGCAGCCGCGCGTGCCCGCGATGCCGCAGCGGCGACAGCCGACCCCGCAGACCCGGCCCGCGCCGCGGCCCCGCGACCAGTATTGGTGATGCCGCGAACGCTCGATGATCAGCCGGCCTCGGAACCCTTGGGTTCCGGGGCCTTTTCGATGGCATCGCGGTCGTGCACCACGATGATCACCTCGGCCCGCTGCGGGGAGATCGAGCGCAGCCGATGCGGGGTATTGGCGTCGAAGTAGAGGCTGTCGCCCTCGTTCAGGGTCAGCACGGTGCCCGGGATGGAGACCTCGACCGCACCCTTGTGGACGAAGACGAATTCGTCGCCGTGATGTTCGGTGTGGTCGGCGACCGGTTCGGTGCTGGGCGTCACCACGAACGGCTGCATGGACTTGCCGACGATCTGGGTGGCCAGGGGCTGATAGTTCGCGGGCCCGGCCGAAGGCGGCGCGACGCGGTCGCTGCCGCGCTCGATCGCCATCAGCGCGCTGCGGTCGGGGTTGTCGGAGAACAGCTGGGCCACATCGGCTTCCAGCACGTGCGCGATGCGCAGTGCGACGGCGATGGACGGCGTGCTGAGGCCGCGTTCGATCTTGGAGAGGTAGCTCTTCGTCAGACCCGTGCGCTCGGCCAGGGCGTCCAGGGACAGGCCCGCCCGGCGGCGATGGGATCTCAGGAAGGCGGCCACGGTGTCTCCTCGCTTGCACGCGCGGGGTTGCGCGTGAGGAAACCTAGAGTATCTTGATGACACAAGGTGTCATATGGTGCACACGGTTTCTTGGAGGGAGTTCCGCTCTTGGCGACGACGATGAACCTGGGCAAGCCGGAATTGATGGCGGCCGCCGAACGCGCCATGCGCACGGAGATCCCGGCCGGGACCTGGACCGATCGGCAGAAGATCGCCCTGACCTGCCGCGCGCTGTCCGATGCCGGACACGATTCGGGACTGGCCGGGCAGATCTCGGCACGCGCGACCGCGCCCGGTACGTTCCTCACGCAGCGGCTGGGCCTGGGCTTCGACGAGATCACCGACGCGAACCTGCTGCTGGTCGACGAGGACCTGACCGTGCTCGAGGGCGGCGGTATGGCCAACCCGGCCAATCGCTTCCACAGCTGGATCTACCGTGCCCGGCCCGACGTCAACTGCATCGTGCACACCCATTCGCTGCATGTCGCGGCGCTGTCGATGCTCGAAGTGCCGCTGCAGGTCTCGCAGATGGATCTCGCGCCGCTCTACGACGACTGCGCCTTCCTGGCCGACTGGCCCGGCGTGCCGGTCGGCAACGAGGAGGGGGAGATCATCTCCGCGGCGCTGGGCGACAAGCGGGCCATTCTGCTCGCCCATCACGGGCAACTGGTCGTCGGTGCGACCATCGAGGAGGCGTGCTCGCTGGCGCATCTCATCGAGCGCGCCGCGCACCTGCAACTGCTCGCCATGGCGGCGGGCGAGATCAAGCCGCTGCCTCCACGTCTGGCGCAGGAAGCCCACGACTGGACGTTGCGGCCCAAACGTAGCGAGGCCAATTTCGCCTACTACGCGCGTCGGGTGCTCCGGCGTCATCCAGATGTGTTCGAGCTCGACAATTCGGAGTGAGCAATGCCTGCAACTGTTTCTGGAATCGTGGCCTACCCGGTGACGCCGTTCACGGCCGACGGGAACAAGATCGATACCGCCGCCCTGCACATCCTCATCGATCGGATGATCGACGCCGGGGTGGACGCCCTCGCCCCGCTCGGTAGCACAGGGGAGAGCGCCTACCTCGACGATGACGAATGGACCACCGTCGCAAGCGAATCCATCGAACGCGCCGCCGGGCGGGTGCCGACCGTGGTCGGGGTTTCCGAGGTCACCACGGCGGGCACCATCAAGCGGGCCCGGATTGCGGAGAGCCGTGGCGCGGACGCGATCATGGTGCTGCCCATCTCGTACTGGCGGCTCACGGAACGCGAACTGCGGCAGCACTTCACCGCCGTCGCCGAGTCGGTGGGCATCCCGGTGATGGCCTACAACAATCCGGGCACCACCGGCATCGACATGCCGCCGGAGTTCCTGGTCGAGTTGGTCACCGCGGTAGACAACATCACCATGATCAAGGAATCGACCGGCGATATCGGGCGCATGCACCGGATCGCCGAGTTGACCGGCGGGACGGTGCCGTTCTTCAACGGCAGTAATCCGCTGGCGCGCAAGGCCTTCCAGGCCGGGGCGGCCGGTTGGTGCACGGCGGCGCCGTGTCTGGTGCCCGAGCAGGTGGTGGCGTTCTGGAAGCTGCTGCTCGACAACGAGATCGAGCAGGCCGACCAGCTGTTCGCGCGGCTGGAACCGCTACTGCGGCTGCTGGTTTCGCGTCCGCTCCCTGCGACGGTGAAGGCGGGGCTGCGCTCGCTCGGTTTCGAGGCCGGTGATCCCCGGCCGCCGCTGTTGGCGCTGGAGGCCGCGGTCGTGGACGAACTGGAGATATTGATCGAGGCTGTGCGCGACTGATTTTTGATCAAGAATATCGAATATCCGCCGGTGTGAATTCCATTCACATGGGCGGATATTCGGCGTGTTCGTCGAGAATTGAATATTCTGTTTATCGGGTGAGATCCTATTAATCACTCCTTAACGGTGCGCAGCCCGCCGGAAATGCGATATCCCCACACTCATGGGTGTCAGAAATTCCGGGGGCGAATAAGGAAGCACCGCAATGAGTTACACAGAATTCGAACCGGCCGCCACCACCTCGACGACACCGCCCGCCACCGGACTGCGCAGCGGCGTACTCGGTTTCCCCGCGCTGCTGGCGCAGTCGGTGGCCCTGATCTCACCGACCATGACCGCCGCGCTCATCATCCCGCTGGCCTTCTCCTCGGCCGGTTCCGGCACCTGGATGGCCTACCTGTTCGGCACCGGGATGCTGCTGTTCGTGGCCTTCAACCTCAATCAGTTCGCCCGCCGCTCCACGTCTCCGGGCTCGATGTACGCCTATGTCGGGCGCGGCCTCGGACCGATCAGCGGGGTGCTGTCGGGCTGGGCGCTGCTGTGGTGTTATCTGTTCATCGGCATTGCCGGAATGACCGGGTTCACCATATTCAGCCGGGAAGTGCTGGGCCTGCTGGGAATTCACGCGAATATTCCGTCGGTCGTCTTCTTCGCGGTGCTCGGCGTCATCGCGTGGGCGCTGGCGGTGAAGGATGTCCGGCTGTCCTCGATGCTCACGCTGGTGCTCGAAGGCATTTCCGTGGTCTGCATTCTCGCGCTGGCCGTCGTGGTGGTGTTCGCGCACGGCATTCATATCGACACCGATCAGCTGTCGCTGCACGGGACTTCGGCGCGCGGCATGAGCCTGGCCGTGGTCGCCTGCATCTTCAGCCTGGTGGGTTTCGAGAGCGCGACCGCGATGGGCGGTGAGGCGCGAGATCCCTTGCGCAGCATCCCGCGAGCGGTGGTGTGGAGCCTGGTCATCGCCGGACTGTTCTTCGTGGTGATGAGCTACGTCGAGGTGTACGGCACCCGCGATTCCAGCGCCACCCTCGACACCCTGGCCATGCCGCTGAACACCCTCGCCGACCTCGACAATGTGGGCTTCTTCAAACTGCCCATCGACCTCGGCGCGATGATCAGCTTCTTCGCCCTGTCGCTGTCGTGCCTGAATGCCGGTGCGCGACTGCTCTATCCGATGGCTCGGCACTCGGTGTTCCCGGCGGCGCTGGGAAAGGTGCACGCTGCCAATGCGACTCCGTCGATCGCCCTCACCGCCTACATCCTGTTGATGATGGCGGTACCCGCGTTCTGGTCGGCGGGCACCGACACCCTCACCATCTTCAATGACGCGGGCACGCTGGCGGCCTTCGGCTTCCTGCTGGTCTACTTCATGGTCGTGGTGGCCGCGCCGGTGTACCTGCGCAAGCTCGGCGCACTCTCCCGCCGGGCCGTCGTGATCGCGGTGGCAGGCTTCGTGTTCCTCCTGGTCCCCGCCGTCGGCAGCTTCTACCCGCTGCCCCCGTGGCCGGTCGACCTGTTCCCCTACATCTTCCTGGCCTACCTGGTGATCGGCGGCGGTTGGCTCTGGCTGGCCGCCCGGCGGCGTCCCGGAATCCTGGCCGAGATCGAGTCCGACCTCGAATCTCCACGCTGACGCGGGTGGTTGACGACGGCACTGTCGGGGCGCATGGTGGGCCGATGGGCGATGACGTGCGGGCCGGACTGAAGTTCTCCAGTCTCGACAGTCCGTTGTTCGACGGGGCCGAGGCCACCAAGGGCGAGTTGATCGACTACCTCGAGGCGGTCGGGGAGCGGATGGTGCCGGTGCTGCGGGACCGGCCGCTGTCGGTGGTACGGGTGCGGCCGGGGCAAGAACCCTTCATGCAGAAGAACCTGCCCAAGTACACGCCGGAGTGGGTGCAGCGGGCCACGCTGTGGGCGGGCAGCTCGAAGCGGGAGATCTCCTACGCGGTGTGCGACGACGTGCGCACGCTGCTGTGGTTCGGCAATCAGCGGGCGGTCGAGTACCACGTGACCCTGCTGACGGCTGCGGGACTGGTCGACTATTCGGGCAGCCCAACGCATCTCGTGCTCGACATCGATCCCGCGCCCGAAGCCGGATTCGATCAGGTGGTCGGCGCGGCCGAGTTGATCCGCCGCGCGCTCGAGGCGGATGGGCTCGCCGGTGCGGTGAAAACCAGTGGCTCCAAAGGCGTTCACATCTTCGTGCCGGTCGTCGACGGCATCGACCTCGAGGACGCCGCGGCCGCCACCCGGGCCATTGCGGCCCGCGCCGAACGCCTGGATCCAGCCCTCGCCACCACGGCCTTCATTCGAGAAGACCGCGGCGGCAAGGTTTTCCTGGACTCCACCCGGGCCGGCGGCGCGACCGTGGTGGCCGCCTACAGTCCGCGCATCCGGCCGGGGGCGACGGTGTCGTTCCCGATCGCGTGGGCCGATCTTCCGCATATCGACCCGCGCGAGTTCACGATTCGCTCCGCCGTCAAGGAGCTCGGCGATCGAGACCCGTGGTCCGAGCTGATGCCCGCGCCCCAGGAATTGCCCGCCGACCTGATCGCCGAGGGGCACACCATTCCGGTCGCCCGCGTGCAGGCCATGCACGAGGGCAAACGCCGGGCGCGGGCCAAACGCGACGACTAGCCCTCACGTGTGCACCGGATGACGTAGGAAGAGTCGCTCATCCGCGTCGTACTCGTAGAGCTCGCCATAGCGCCCCCAGTCCACGGCGGTGCGCAGTTGCCGCCGCGCCGCATCCTGGGTGAAGTTGCGCCGCAACAGATCCAGGAAGAAGCCGTCGCGCATGCGCTGATTGTGCGCCCCGGCCAGCGCGTGATCGATGGCCGCGACCAGGGGTGCCTTGGCCCGCGCCACCCGCGCGAAAATGGCCTTGGCCGTGTCGATGTCGGCGTCGATGAACATCCGGCCGTCGACGGTGAGCTCCAGATCCCCGTCGGCGGCGGTGGCCAGGCCCAGCAGCCGCGCGGCGTCGACCAGCGGCATGATGTCGTCGAGTTCGAAGCGCAGCCCGCTGGCCAGATCGGGCAGATCCGCGCGCCCGCCGCTCATGGCGACCAGATCCAGCATGCCCGCGATGCCGTCCACGCTGGCATCGGGCAGCGGCCGATTGGTGGGGGTGGGTGTGACGGTCTCCCGATCGCCGTCGTAGGGGGAGTCGGTGAGCATCCGGTAGGCGTGGTCCACCAGGTTCTGGAACTGGGTGCTGCGCGGGTCGCGCGGCTGCTCCATGCCGATCTTGATCTCGCCCTTGATGCGTCCAGGAT
Source organism: Nocardia heshunensis (assembly GCF_054782115.1). Classification (NCBI taxonomy): domain Bacteria; kingdom Bacillati; phylum Actinomycetota; class Actinomycetes; order Mycobacteriales; family Nocardiaceae; genus Nocardia; species Nocardia heshunensis. The sequence goes on from NZ_BAAGTC010000002.1 coordinate 880,465, forward strand.
TGTTGTCCAGCACCAGGATTCGGTCGGCCAGCTGCACCGCCTCCTCGATATTGTGGGTGACCATCAGCATGGTCTTGGTGGGGAAGGCGGTCTCGTTCCACAGCCGCATGAGCTCGCCGCGCAGGTTCTCCGCGGTGAGTACGTCCAGCGCGGAGAACGGCTCGTCCATGAGCAGCACTTCCGGCCGCACCACCAGGGCGCGCGCGAACCCGACGCGTTGCCGCATGCCGCCGGAAAGCTCCTTGGGATAGGCGTTTTCGAAGCCGTCGAGCCCGATCATGTCGATGGCGTCGGTGACCCGCTCGTCGCGTTCGTAGGTCGGGATGCCCTGGGCACGCAGCCCGAGTTCGACGTTCTGCCGCACGGTCAGCCACGGCAGCAGCGCGAAGGTCTGAAACACCATGGCGGTGCCGGGATTCGGCTCGGTGATCTCGGTGTCGCGCAGCCGCGCCGTGCCCGCCGAGGGCTGCACCAGCCCGGCGATGATGCGCATGAGCGTGGACTTGCCGGAGCCGGATTTGCCCAGCAGCGCGACGATTTCGCCCTCGCGCAACTCCATGCGGACATCGGAGAGGACCGCCAGCTGCTCGCCGGAGGGGTTGGTGAAGTTCTTGGTGACGCGATCCACGGTGATGACGGGGGTGGACATGGCGTCCTCCTTTCTAGACGAGTGCGTAACGGGTTTCGGCGGTGCGCTGCAGGCGTCGCCAGACCACGCGGTTGATGGCCACCGTGACCACGCTCATGACGAGGGTGCCGAGCAGGACCTTGGCGAACTCGTCATTGCTGGTGGCATTGGTGATGTACGCGCCGAGCCCGAACGCCTCCAGGTGCGTGCCGCCGGAATCGACGACCTCGCCGACCAGGGTGGCGTTCCAGGCGCCGCCGAACGCGGTGATCGCGCCGACCACGTAGCCGGGGGCGATCGCGGGCAGGATCAACGACTTCCAGCGTTCCCGCCCGCGCACGCCCAGATCGTCCATGGCCTCGCGCAGATCGGTGGGAATCTGCCCGGCGGCCGCGATCACGTTGAACAGCACGTACCACTGCGCGCCCAGGGCCATCAGCACGGTGCCGCCGATATTGAGCGAGATGCCGGTGTAGGTCAGTCCCGCGACCACGAAGATGTAGAGGAACTGGGCCGGGAAGCTCGCCATGACCTGGACCACCGGCTGCGCGAACCGGCAGATGCGCGGATTCATCCCGATCCACACGCCGACCGGCACCCACACGATGGTGGAGAACACCAGCAGCACCGCCACCCGGCTGAGGCTGGCCAGACCCATCAGCGAGGCGGGCCCGAATTCGGCGAAACCGACTGTGCGCTCGAAGTATCGGGCCAGCGTCCACGCACCCCAGCCGAGGGCCGTGAACAGCACGGCGAAGAACACCACGTCCCCGGCCAGGCTGCCGCGCTTCGGCTCGAAGGGGGAGCGGGTGGCGCGCCCGAAGATCCGCATGCCGCGATCGACCGCCTCGCCGACCGGCCGCAGGCTCCCCGCGATCCGAGCGGGAATCGTGGTGCGGCGCAACAGATCCAGTACCAGGCTGCGCGGGGCCTGGGCGGCCTCGGTGTGCTCCACCCGGAACCGTTCCGACCAAGCCGTGAACGGTCGCCAGAACAGCACGTTCACCAGCACGATGGTCACGACCATGACGACCGCGCCGATCACGAGTTGACCGACCGCTGCCTGCGAGGTGGCGGCGGCGATGAACGAGCCCATGCCGGGCAGCGCCTGATCGTTGCCGGACACACTGATGATCTCCGAGGACGCCAGCATGAACCAGGCCCCGCCGAAGCTCATCATCCCGTTCCACACCATCGGGATCATGGCGGCCGGAATCTCGACCCGGGTCAGCCGCTGCCAGCGGGTCAGTCGCATCATGCGCGCCGATTCGTCCAGCTCGCGGGGCATATTGCGCAGGGCCTGGTAGTAGGCGAAGGTCATGTTCCAGGCCATCGCGGTGAAGATGGCGAAGACGCACGCCGCCTCCGCGCCGAGGTACGAGCCCGGGAACAGCGCGATGAACGCCGTCACCGTGATCGATACCAGCGCCAGCACCGGCACCGACTGCAGAATGTCGAGCAGCGGGATGAGCACCTTCTCCGCGCGCCGGGAGTGTGCGGCCCACTGGCCGACGACGAGCGTGAAGAGGATGGACGCGACCAGCCCGGCGAACATGCGCAGCGTGGTGCGGGCCGCGTAGTAGGGCAGGTTCGCGGGATCGGTGGAGACGGTGTCCGGGCTGTCACCGGGCAGCCACGGCACCGAGATGTCGCGAAAGAGCCTGACCACCAACACCGTCAGCACCACGCCCGCGGCCAGCAGCAGGTAGTCGGCGGGGCGCAGCCCGCGGCGGACCCGACGGGCCTCGGGAGTTGTCTTGGGGCTGTTGGGGATTGCGATTTCCAGAGTCATGACTGATTCCTCATTCAGCGGCGGGCGGCGCGTTCACGACATTGAAGAAGTGGATCGCCGACCCGATCAGCGCGGGCACGCCGATGAGCACGTTGAACACCACGACCCCCATGCCCGCGCGGATGACGGCCCCGGCCAGACAGCCGACGACCGCGCCCACCGGACCCGCCGCGACGGTGGTGAGCGCACCCGCGAACAGGCAGCCGAGCGGGCCACCGATGACCGCGCCCAGCAGCGTGGCCACCGCGACGGCCGCACCGATCTCGGTGTTGACGTGACCCATCGCATTGTTGAAGCGGTCCTCGGGGCTGTCGCCGTCGCTGATCGCGCGCAGGTCGAAATTTCGGACCGGCGCGGTGGCGGCCTGCTCGGTCTGGGCGCGCTCGTCGTCGGTGAGCGGCCGGGCGAGATCGGTGCGCGGCGCGAGAATGGCGGTGTTGCCGTTGATCCGGGCGTCGATCGGATACATGGAGCCCTGCTTGGCCAGCTGCAACGGGAGCGAAGTCACGACGATCCCGGCGGGGTCGAGGAGCTGCAGGCGGTCGTGCTCCACCCGCAGTGAGCCCGCGTCGGTGTGTAGTTGCACCGTGCGATCGACGATCGTGGCCCGGGCCTCGATGGCCGTGGGTTCGGCGTGCGCGGTGGCGTGCGTGGTCAGCAGGGCGACGCTGGTCAACGCGGCCAGCCCGGCGAACATACGAATTCTCATCAGGATGGTGTCCCCTCATCTGCCGCGGCCCGAGGGGTATTACGGGCAGCGGTGAATTCCGTCGCGCACGATCGTGCGGACGGCGTGATGCCAGTGGCGAAATTTCCGAATTCGATACGGAAAGAGGCATGCGAATATTGCGGAACCGCGCAGAATGCGGCACCGGAATATCGGTGGATTTACGTGCGTCGAGGCGACGCGACGTGGGTGTGCTTAGCGGCCCGCTCGCAGGCGGAGGGGCCGGTCCGGAGACTCCGGACTGTCAGAGGGCGTCATCTGGCTGCCCCGACCTCCTCAAACTGGTTGAACGCGATACGTCAGCGCACACGGGGAAGGTCGCCCGGCGAAACCGGAAAGGGACGAACACCCCTCTCGTCAGAGCTTCGGCACTGTGCGACGTATTCCGCTTTCGCGGGAAAGCCACTTTGGATAACCCCTTAATCCGGGGAAATCTGTCCTAACCTTGGGCGTCTCTCGACGTCGTCAGATCAGTGGCCTGTGTTCGTACAGGAGCCTCGCCTATCGAGGTGCGATTACGAACGTAGTTAATATCCTGTGAATTGTCAAAATTCATATTCTGCGGTGGCGCAGATCGCACGAGTCGTGGCGTTCGCCTACGCTGGTCGGCGTGATGAGAGCGGTGGGCGCGGCGGTGGGGATCGCCCTGATCGGGGTGGCCCTCGCGGGTTGCGGCGGCTCCTCGACCCAGCCGGCGGCGGCCACCACCACGAGTGCCGCGCCCAAAGCGGTAGCGCCGTCGCCGAATACGATCGGGCTCTGCGGTGGGGTGGAGGACGCCGAGGTCGGTCAGCGGACCGGGTTGAGCGATTTGCAGCGGGTATCGGTGAACCCCATGAGTTGCGTTTGGCAATCGCCGTCGAGCACCGGCCATACGGTGGTGTTTCACTGGTTCCGAGGCAGCTCATTGGAGGAGCGCCGCAGCCAGGTCACCTCGGGCAAGCCCAATACCCTTCAGGTCGGGGGCCGCTCGGGTATCTATTGGCAGGGCAGCCAGACGTGCGAGGTGGCGGTTGCCTTCGGTGACACCGATTTCATCGACTGGTCCGTGCAGGGCGGCATCCCCTGGGATGCCGCGAAGGAGCCCACCTGCCTGCCGTTGATCCTCCTGGCCGGTGACACGTTGAAGCAGGCGGGACAGGGCTGATGGCACGCTGGTATTCCCGAATCGCGGTGGCGGCGTTGCTGATCGCCACGGTGACCGGCTGCTCGCACGGCAGCAAGGAGGCCGAGGTGCGCCCGGCCACCGATCCGAATCTGCTGGCGGGCTGCGGTCCGCTGGAGGATCAGAAGCTGGCGAGCACGATCGGGGTCAGCGGTCTGAAGCGGTTGAGCGAGCCCACCATCTGCGATTGGACCGCGGTGAACGCGGGCGGTGGCGCCGTCGACCTGACCTATGCCTGGTTGCACGACGACACCCTGTCGCGCGAGGTGCAGATCGCGGGCCAATTCGGTTACCAGATCGAGCGTTTGGTCGTGCGGAACTTCGGCGGCATGTACTGGCGCGATCCGAAGGATCCGGGGAGTTGCGCGGTGACGGTGGCCGATACCGGGACCGTCACCTGGTGGGTGCACAACCGCGATCACACCGACCGGCCCGATCCCTGCTCGGCGGCGATGGCCCTCATGACCGCGGTGCTGTCCGTCGACGGCGTCTAGCGCTCCGCGTCTCGCTCGGCTCAGTGCTCCAGGAACGTGGCGACGATGTTCCAGAACATGCCCCGGTCCACGCTGTGGAAATCCCAGCTCTCGGTGAGGCTGTGGGTGGCGCTCACGATCGCCGGGATATCGAAGTCGTGCCGGGTGGCGGTGCCCTTGGCCTCCACGGCGGTGACGACGTAGGCGGTGGCGGTTTCTGCGGTGTGGGCCACGAGGAAGCTCCAATCGATTAAACCGGTCCGGGTGGGTGCTGCAACGCCGTGGCGAGCCTCGCGGCCGGCGCGTCATGGCGTTCCCGACCAGTCTTGTTTCCGGTTACGCCGCAGGGGAGTTCCGAAGACGCCAAACCGATCCGGGGCACGCCAACCTAGCTGTGTGGTTGCCGGAATACCGTACGGTAGGTGCGATTTCGGGTCTCGGGCGGGGTCGGATTCTCATGAATCATCGCGCTCCCGCCACCGGTTCACCGCCCGCCGCAGGCTCGCCGGATCCGCGTATCCGAGGAATTCCGCCTGCTGGGCGCGCGAAAGGTGTTCCGCCCGGCGCAATCTGCGGCGGCGGGCGCGATCGACCTCGCGCCGCCAGGTGGTGCCGGCGTCGGCCAGGCGCCGCTGCAATGATCTTGGTGATGTCAGCAGCCGCCGCGCTACCGACTCCAGCGTGGCCGGACCCTCCTCCAGCGCCGCATCGATCGCCTCGCCGAGTTGATCGAGCCAGCTCACCCCGAACTCGGGCGTGGTGGGCAGGGTGGCCGCGTAGGACAGCAGCACGGCCGTCAACTCCGGATCGGCCGACTTCATCGGCAGCGCCAGATCCGCCGCCCGCAGCGTCACGGTGTCGGCGGTGCAGCCGAAATCGATTGCGCGGGTGCCGAACAAGCTGACGAACCGGCTGTGATCCGCCGGTGCGGGCTGCCGAAAACTCACCTGCGACGGCACCACGGGGCAGCGGGTGGCCGCGCGACCCCGGCCCAGCACCAAGGCGAAACAGCACTGCACCAACAACTCTCGGCCGCGGCAGTCGTCCACCGCGGACCGTACCTCGTAGCGGACCTCGTGCTCGGTGCGCTCGGCGATCCGGAATTGGTAACTCGTTGTGAGACTGCCGGTATGGCGCGTGCATGCCTCCAGCGCCGAGCCCAAGGTGTCCGCCGACAGGAACAGGTACTCGAGCAGTCCGAACTCGCCGGGCGTGCTCTCTTCCGAGACCCGCAGCGCGATATCGGGATCGCCGGACTCCTGTTCGATCAGCTCCCACACCCGCAGGCAGTAGCGCGACGACACCCGGTCGCCCTCCCCGCCCTCACGCCAGGCGGGCACCCCCGCCAGCCGGGCGATGCGATCGGCGTCGAGCCCCGCTCGGGCGGCCCGCTCCAGCGCGAAGCGGGCCATGAGAATGCTGTCGTGACAATCGGATCGGCTGCTCACGACGACCCGTCACCACGCCGCATGCGGGCGCTCGCCAACTCCCGGTGCCAGCCGGTCCCCGCCGCCGCCAGCCGCCGCTGCAGCGTGCGCGCACTGGTGTTCAGGCGCCGGGCCATCTCGTTCAAGGTCACCGGGTTCGGCGCCAGCGCCTCGGGCCGCACCGAATCCAGCTCGGCGGCTACGAGATCGGCCCAGGCGCGGGCGGGCGGTTCGGGCAGGACGGTCGCCCGGGCGCCGCGGCGCAGCACCGCGGCCAATCCCGGATTCGCGCTGTGCTGCTGCCGGTCCAGGTCGGTGCGATGCAGCGTCAACGAATTGGCCTCGGCCCCGAATTCGATGGTGCCGGTGCCGAAGAACTCGAGGAACGGCGCATGGTGGCGTGGCGCGCGCTGGCGGAGAGTGATCGCCGCGGGCACGATGGCGGCCTGCGCGCCGAATCTGGCGCGGGCGGTGAGGAAGGCGAAGCTGGCCTGCGCCGCCAGTTCCGCACCGCGGCTGTCGGCGTCGGTCGCGGTGTCGGTGGTCAGGGTGAGGTGCCGGTCCGTCTCGGCCGCTACCTGCAGCCGCCGGGCACTGCTCATCCGCGAACCGAATTCCCCTGCGGCGCGTAATCCTTCGCCGACGGTCGTGGCGGTGGACAGCAGATAATCCGTCATCCCCAGTTCTCCCATTCCATATCGGCGGGCCGCCAGCAGTCCCACGTGGGACGAGCCCATGCGCCGCTCGAACAATTCCCACAGCCGCGGATAGCATTGGCCCGGAAGGCTTCCCGCCGGCCCGTCCAGCGCGCCGACCCCGACCCCGGCCGCCCGCGCCAACTCCAGCGGATCCACTCCCATCGCCCGCGCCCGCCGCAACACGAACCGGGCCAGCAGCGCACTGTCCGAGCCGGTCATAGTGCTTCTTTCCGCTGTGCGGCAGCAGGATCGGGGTGTTCCAGGTGGCGTTTGCGGGCGCGGTCGACCTCGAGACTCCAGGTGGTGCCGGATTCGGCGAGACGGCGTTGCAGGGTGCGGGGGCTGGTGTAGAGGCGGCGGGCGACCTCCTCGAGCAGCGGGTCGGAGGCGTCGAGCACCTCGGCCAGGGCGTCGGCCACCCGGTCGGGCCATTCGGTGGCGCGCGGGGGCGGCGGGGGGAGCGCGGCGGCGTGGCGGCGTAGCACGGCCGCCAGCATCGGGTCCGCGGTGATGTGGGGCAACTCGAGATCGGCGACGCGGTAGGTGACACTGTTGCGGGAGGCGCCGAATTCCAGATCGGCGGTGCCGAAGTAGTCGACGAAGGCGTCGTGGGAGCGCGGGGCCCGCTGCTGGAAGGTCATGCGCACGGGATCGATTCCGCGACCGGTCATCTGGCGGATGCGCGAGACCACCAGGCCCAGTCCGGACTGCACGCTCAGCTCCCGCCCCAGGCCCTCGGCATTGATCATGTGCAGATCGAAGGAGGACTCCCGCTCGGTCTGCACGCCCGGCTCGAAGCGGAAGTTGGTGCTCACCGCGCCGATGTAGGGGTTGATGGCCGAGAGCCCCTCGTGCAGCGTCTCGGCGGTCGAGATCAGATAGTCGAAGAGGCCGAACTCACCGAGCCGGTATTCCCCGAGCACCCGCAACGTCGCGTCCGGATCGCCGGTTTCGTGGGTGAGCAGCTCCCACAGCCGCGGATAGATGTTGCTGGCCACCCGCGCGGTGCCCGCGGCCGTCAGCCAGTCCGGCAGCCCGGCCTGGCGGGCCAGCCGCTGCGGATCGATACCTGCCCCGGCCGCGTGGCGCAGGACGAACCGGGGCAGCGAGACGGTATCGGAGGTGTGCATACGCCAATGGTGCGGGGAATTCCCGGCCGGAAACCGGGAATTCGCCGAACTGTGAGGCAGCCCGCTCGACCATGGTCATCGGGCGCGCAGGAAGGTTGCCGTCCGGTTGTCGGGCGCTCAGGCGCGGATGTACGAAGCCGCGATGCCCCAGAACCGTCGGGGATCCAGCGCCTGGAAATCCCATGTCTGCGTGAGGCTGTGCGTGGTGGTGACGATGCCGGGAATGTCGAAGTCCTCGCGGGTCGCCGTGCCCTTGGCCTCCAGGGCGGCGATGACGTAGGCGGTCGCGGTTTCCACGGTGTGGGACACGGGAGCTCCGATCTGTCGTAGTGGCATGGGGCGGTGCGGATTCAGCGGGTGGTGTCGCTCAGTACGTCCTCGTAGCGGTACTCGGTGGAGAGGGTTTCGCCGGCCGCGTGGGCCTGCTCCTCGCGGCGGCGCAGGTCGACGCGGCGGATCTTGCCGGAAATGGTCTTCGGTAGTTCCGTGAATTCCAGGCGACGGACCCGCAGGTACGGGGCCAGGTGATCGCGGGCGTATTCGAGGATGGCGCGGGCGGTTTCGCGGTTCGGTTCCCATCCTGCCGCCAGCGTGACGTACGCCTTGGGCACCGCGAGGCGCGTGTCGTCCGGCTGCGGCACCACGGCGGCTTCCACCACGGCCGGATGTTCGATGAGCACGCTCTCGAGTTCGAAGGGGGAGACCTTGTAGTCGGAGGATTTGAACACATCATCGGTGCGGCCGATGTAGGTGATGTAACCGTCCGAATCCCGCACGGCGACATCACCGGTGTGGTAATAGCCACCGTCCATCACCGCGGCATTGCGCTCCGGATCGCCGAGGTAGCCGGTCATCAGATTCACCGGCGCCGCAGCGAGATCCAGACAGATCTCACCCTCGTCGGCGAGCTGCCCGGTGATCGGATCCACCAGGACCACCGGCACCCCGGGCGCGGGGCGGCCCATGGAACCGGGCTTGAGCGGCTGGCCGGGCGTATTGCCCACCTGCAGCGTGGTTTCGGTCTGGCCGAAGCCGTCGCGGATGGTCAGGCCCCAGGCCTTCTCCACCTGGGCGATGACATCCGGGTTCAATGGCTCACCCGCGCCGAGGATTTCCCGCAGCCCGATCGGACGCTCGCCCAGATCGGCCTGAATCAGCATGCGCCACACCGTGGGTGGAGCGCAGAACGTGTTCACCTCGGCGCGGCGCAGTTGATCCAGGAGCGCGGCAGCGTCGAAACGCGCGTAGTTGTAGACGAATACGGTCGCCTCGGCCAGCCACGGCGCGAAGAAACAGCTCCAGGCGTGCTTGGCCCAGCCGGGCGCGCTGATGGCCAGGTGGACATCGCCGGGCCGGGAGCCGAGCCAGTACATGGTGCTCAAATGACCGACCGGGTAACTGATCTGGGAGTGCTGCACCATCTTCGGCTTGCTGGTGGTGCCGGAGGTGAAATAGACCAGCAGCGGATCGGTCACCTCGGTGCCGGGCCGGAACGGGCCCGTCGAGGCGACGGTCGCGGCGTCGGCGTAGTCGTGCCAGCCGGGGACGGACTCGCCCACCACGATGCGCGTGTAGTCGCCGGGCACCTCGTCGAACTTGGCCGTGTCGGCGTCGTTGGCGATCACGAAACGCGCTGTGGCACGCTCGATCCGGTCGCTCAGATCGGCCGGGCCCAGCGCCCCGGTGGTCGGCATGATGACCGCGCCCAGCTTGGCCACCGCCAGCATGGCCTCCCACAGCTGCACCTGATTGCCCAGCATGAGCATGACCCGATCGCCCTTGCCGACGCCCAGACCGGCCAGCCAGGTCGCCACCCGGTCCGAGCGCTGCGCCATCTCGGCGAAGCCGACCCGCTGCTCGGAGCCGTCCTGCTCGACGATCCACAGCGCGGGACGGTCGTTGTCGCGGGCGATGACGTCGAACCAGTCGGTGGCCCAGTTGAATTCGCCGGTCAGGTGCGGCCACTGGAAATCGCGCAGGGCGGCGTCGTAATCGGTGGCCGCGGATAGCAGCCCGTCGCGGGCGGCGCGGTAGGCGTCGGTGTTCGTCATGCGTCCTCCTCGATCAGCCGAGCGCCGATCTCGCGCATCTCGACCTTGCGGATCTTGCCGGTGACCGTCATCGGGAATTCCTCGACCAGGTGCACGTAGCGGGGGATCTTGTAGTGGGCCAGCTTGCCGGTGCAGTACTCGCGCAGGCTCTCCGCCGTCAAAGGTGTTGTACCCGGGCGCATCCGGATCCACGCCATCAATTCCTCGCCGTACTTGGCGTCGGGTACTCCGATCACCTGGGCGTCGAGGATGTCGGGGTGGGTGTAGAGGAATTCCTCGATCTCGCGCGGGTAGATGTTCTCCCCGCCGCGGATGACCATGTCCTTGATGCGGCCGGTGATGGCGACGTAGCCGTCGGCGTCCAGGGTGGCCAGGTCGCCGGTGTGCATCCAGCGCGCGGCATCGATGGCCTCGGCGGTCTTCTCCGGCTCGCCCCAGTAGCCGAGCATCACCGAATAGCCGCGTGTGCACAGCTCGCCGGCCTGTCCGCGCGGGACGGTCACCCCGGTCACCGGGTCCACGATCTTGATCTCCAGGTGCGGCCCGGCGCGGCCGACGGTGGCGGTGCGCTGGGTCAGCGAGTCGTCGGCGCGGGTCTGGGTGGAGACCGGGGAGGTCTCGGTCATGCCGTAGCAGATGCTCACCTCGCGCATGCCCATGCGATCGATGACCTGCTTCATCACCTCGACCGGGCACGGCGAACCGGCCATGATTCCGGTGCGCAGCGATGACAGGTCGTAGCTGTCGAATTCGGGATCGGCCAGCTCGGCGATGAACATGGTCGGCACCCCGTAGAGCGAGGTGCAGCGCTCGGCCGCGACGGTCTCCAGGGTGGCGCGCGGATCGAAGGCCGGTGCCGGAATCACCATGGCTGCACCGTGACTGGTGGCGGCCAGATTCCCCATCACCATGCCGAAGCAGTGGTAGAAGGGGACTGGAATGCAGATCTTGTCCTGCTCGGTGTAGCCGCACAGTTCCCCGACGAAGTAGCCGTTGTTGAGGATGTTGTGGTGGCTGAGCGTCGCGCCCTTGGGGAAACCGGTTGTGCCCGAGGTGTATTGGATATTGATCGGATCGTCGGTGGACAGCGCGGACTGCGCGGCGGTCAGCAGATCCGGGTCGGCGGCGCGACCGGTGGCGAACAGCTCGAGCCACTGCAGACTGTCCAGCAGCACGGCTTGTTCGAGTTCCGGGCACTCGGGCCGGACCTCGGTGATCATGGCCGCGTAATCGGAGGTCTTGAACGACGGGGCCGCCACCAGTAGGCGAATCCCGGCCTGGCGCAGCACATAGCGCAGCTCGTGCGAGCGATAGGCCGGATTGATATTGACCAGGATCGCGCCGATCTTGGCGGTCGCGTACTGGGTCAGCGTCCACTGCGGGCAGTTCGGGGCCCAGATGCCGACCCGGTCGCCCTTGCCGATCCCGGCCGCCAGCAGGCCCAGCGCCAGCGCGTCCACCTCGGCGGTGAACTCGCGGTAGGTCCAGCGGATGCCGGTGGTGTAGTCGACGAGCGCCTCCCGATCCGGATGCGCGGCCATCGTCCGATCCAGATTCGCGCCGATCGTGTCGCCCAGCAGGGGTGCGTCCCAGACCCCGAAGGCATAGCTCTCCGTGCTCTCACTCACACCAGTAGGATCTACGTCACACCCAGCCCCGACCACCCCCGAAAGGGGTTAGCCGATGACTCCGGACGGCGACGGCTTGCTCCGCCCGAGCGACGGGGACGCGCTGCGCGCTGAACTACGCTCGCTCGCCGCCCTGTCCAAGCTGCCGGTCGTCTTCGGCGGCGAGGTACACGCGGGCACGCTGGTGCTCAGCGAGTTCGTCGGCACCCGCACCAACGGCATGCGCGGACTTTCCGTCGCACCCAGTTCCGGACTGGGCGGCTCGGCGGTGGCCACCGGCAAGCCGCGCTCGGTAGCCGACTACCGCTCCGCCTCCACCATCACCCACCACTACGACGCGCCCGTCCTCGGGGAGGGACTGCGCGCGGTGGTGGCGGTACCGGTGGTCCTCAACGGCCAGGCCCGCGCGGTCCTCTACGTGGCCAACCGGGATTCCGGAGTGATCGGCGACCGCATCGCCGACGAAATGGTGCAGGCGGGCCGCCGCCTCGCCACCGAACTGGCCATCCGTGACGAGGTGGATCGGCGACTGCGGATGTCCTTCGCGCGGGAGGCCATGACGAGCGCCAACACTGTTGTCACCGAACAACTTCGGGATCTGCACGCGGAACTGCGGGGCATCACCCAGGTGGTATCGGACGCAGCGGCGCGCTCCCGCCTACGAGACGTGACAGAGAAACTCGCCCGCCTCGTATCGGGCGTCGCGGCTCCGGACGACGCGGTGACCCTCGCCCCTCGCGAACTGGACGTACTCGCCGTCATCGCCTTGGGATGCACGAATCTCGAAGCAGCGCAGCGTCTCTCGGTCCGCCCCGAAACGGTGAAGAGCTACCTGCGCAGCGCTATGACGAAACTCGGCGCCCACAACCGCCACGAGGCGGTCGTGCGAGCACGCCGCCTCGGACTATTGCCTTAGGAATTCGGGCCACCACGCCTCGGGGGCACGGCGGTCCGGCGGGGTTTGGGGCAGCCCCTGCGGCCCAATGCCTTTCGGGGCTGCCTCTTGGAATTTCGGGGTTTCAGGGGCTTGCCCCTGAGAGTTACGAGAGTTGTTTCAACTCTCAGTCCGCCACTAAGTGGCGGATTGTCTCTCCGCCCTTGGCGTGGTGGAGTCGACCGAATTTGCTGTCGAGCAGGTGAGCCATGCTGTCCGCGGCCCCGGTGTAGGCATCCTCGACGGTGGCGGCGCGGTGCGTGGTCGCTACCGGCGGCTGGCCTTTCGGCCGCGCTTCGAGGGTGCACTTCTTGTCTTCGGAACCGCCCTTGTGGCCGTTCACATCGGTGATGTGGGCTTCGACCCGGGTGAGGTGATCTGCGAATCGATCCAGTACCGAAGCGATGGTGTCCGTTGCTTCCTGGGCGATCGCGCCACCGCCGACATGCTTGTCGGCGAAGACCTGGATTTGCATGGCATCTCCAATCTCTCGGAATAGCCGAGAACTTGCTGACACCTCCGACATTACCTGTTCTTTACGGGTTTCGCCGGTCGGGAATGTCACCCTCGTTACCCATGTCATGAAAGGTAATGTGGCAAGCGAGCTTTGCGTGTGACGCGGTCCTACCTCGGGGTCGCCGTGAGTTCGCGGCCGGTGTCCTCGAGGTGATGCCCCGCGGCGCAACACAGGGTCGCGCGGACCGGTTCACCGCACTCGGTGTGAGTGATCGCCAACGGTGGTCCGTCGGGTCCGGCCAGATGTTTGTCACCCCACTGCATGAGCGCGGTCAGCACCGGCTGCAGTTCCCGTCCGGCCGAGGTGAGCCGATACTCCTGCCGGGTGCGCGCGCCCGGCTCCCGATAGTCGACGCGCTCGAGAATGCCGGTCTCGACCAGGGTGCGTAGTCGCCGCACCAGCACCGCGCGCGGCGCGCCGGTGGCGTCGGCGATGGCGTCGAAGCGCCGCACCCCGAGGAAAACCTCGCGCAGTGCCAGCAGCGACCATTGCTCGCCGATCAACTCCAGGGTGGCGGCCACCGAACAGTTCCGTGCCATGTGACACATTCTACCTAGGTTCGTAATCTGAACTCAGAGTGTTAGGGTGCTGGATATGACGACCATCGACGTGCCCGAGTCCTGGGGCGAAGCGCGCAGCAAAACCGTGCAGTGGTTCGACCCCAAGGTCGGACTGGAGGCCGCGGTCGGCAAGACCGGGCTGGAGTACCTCACCGCGATGATGAACGGGGAGATTCCGGGCGCGCCGATCGGCGGGCTGTTCAATATGCGGCCGGTCGAGGTTGCGCAGGGCGACGTCGTATTCACCTGCGCCCCTGACGAATCCATGTACAACCCGATCGGCATGGTGCACGGCGGCGTGGCCTGCACGCTGCTGGACTCGGTGGCGGGCTGCGCCGTGCACACCACGCTGCCCGCCGGGGTCGGCTACAGCTCGATCGAGATCAAGTTGAACTACCTGCGGCCCATCCACGCGCACACCGGTGAGATCCGCGCGCACGGCTGGGTCACCAAGCCGGGGCGACGTGTCGCTTTCGCCGAGGCCGATCTGCGCGATGCCGACGGGACGCTGCTGGCCACCGCCACCAGCGCCTGCCTGATCATGGGCGGCTAGTTTTTCTCAGCGGGTCGCGAGATCCAGCACGGTGAGGGCCAGGTGCTCGGCGGCCAGTGGGTGGCCCAGGGCCTTGGCGGCGGCGGAAACGGCTGCGCGGGAGTCGGATTCGGTGAGCAGCTCGGTCAGCGCGGTGCGCAGGTTGGCGACCGTGGCATCCGCGCCCACCAGCGCGCGGGCGGCATTGTTCTCGGCCAGGATGCGGGCATTGCGGATCTGCTCGCCGCCGACGGAATGCGGGTAGGGGATCAGCACCGAGGGCTTGCCGAGGGTGGTGAGCTCGGCGAGAGTGCCTGCGCCGGAACGGGATACCACCACATCGGTCAACGCCAGCACGTCGGGGAGTTCGGGTCCGATGAATTCGCGGACCAGGTAGCGGCCGCGCACCTCGTCGGGCAGGGTGGCTGCGCTGTCGCGGACCTGCTCGAAGGACAGTCGTCCGCACTGGTGAATCACGTTGGCCTGCAACAGCAGTTCGGGCAGCAGCTCCCGGATCAGATCGTTGATCTGCACCGCGCCCTGCGCTCCACCGGTGATGTAGACGGTCGGCAGGCCGGGGGTGTAGCCGTCCCACTCCAGCGCCTTGACCGCCGCGGCGGGATCACCCGTGGTCAGCGCGGGCCTGATCGGGTTGCCGGTGACCAGGGCCCGATCCCGAACCTTCGCGGGCAGCATGCCGATGGACGCCTCGGAACTGAGCGCGATCCGATCGGCCATGCGCGCGAGCAGCAGATTGGCCTTGCCGATGCCGGTGGTCTGCTCGTGAATGACCAGCGGCCGTCGGCGCAGTGCCGCGGCCATGCCGATGGGGGCACATACGTAGCCGCCGGTGCACAGCACGGCGTCGGGCCGGAACGCGCGCACAACCCCCTGAGCGGTGACGACGCTGATCGGAACCCGCAGCGCATCCCGCGCATTGTCCTTGTTGAGCATTTTGAGCGGATTGCGGTCGCGGCGAAGCTTTCCCGCCTTGATGCCGGTGAACTCGACGTCGTTCTCGGCCGCCACCCGCTGCTCGAGGCTGTCGGGCACGCCCACCCACAGCACCTCGGCGCTCGCCCCGGCCTCGGCCGCCAGATCCCGCAGCGCGCGCACGGCCGCCACCGCCGGATAGGTGTGCCCACCGGTGCCGCCACCGGCGACGATCACGCGGACCCGGCCACGGGCGGCCAGCCGCTGCAGGATCGGGTCGCGGTCGGCGGCGGGATTCGGCATGGACGATCCTCCTGGTGCGGATGGCGTGTGGACGGGCAGCGCCCAGGCTATCCCGGCGGGGGCCTCGAACGCCGGTCCGGGAGGTACCGGTCGGTCGGAGAAGATTGCGAGGTGTTGGCGAGACGGCACCGCGCCTCTACCATGGTTGTGACGCTGATCACGTTGTCGCAGTGAGAGTTCTGACGCGGCCCGTTCGACATATCGCCAGCAGCAGCGAATACCGTCACGTTCCCCCAGCGAGAGGGCCCCCGAGTTGAAGCCCTTCACCCTGCCCGATTTCTATACCCCACATCCCGCCCGGCTCAATCCGCACTACGAATACGCGCGCGTGCACTCCGCCGCCTGGGCGCAGCGGATGGGCATGCTCGGCGAGCGCGGGGTCGACGGCACACCCATCTGGGACGCCGAGAAATTGGACCGCATGGGCTACGCGCTGCTGTGCGCCTACACCCATCCGGACTGCGACGCCGAGACTTTGGCGCTGCTCACCGAGTGGTACATCTGGGTCTTCTACTTCGACGACTGGTTCCTCGCGCAATACAAGTCCACCGGCGATCGCGCCGCCGCCACCGGCTATCTGGGCAGGCTCGAACTGTTCATGGGCGAACCCGGTTGTCCCGCACCGGAACCCGAGACCCCCTCGGAGGCCGGGCTGGCCGACTGCTGGGCCCGCACTATTCCGGTCATGTCGGCGGGCTGGCGGGCGCGCATGCGCACCTCCACCCACAACCTCATGGTCGAATCCCTCTGGGAGCTGGACAATATCGCCCGCGACCGGGTGGCCAACCCCATCGAATACGTCGAGATGCGCCGCCGCGTGGGCGGTGCGCCCTGGTCGGCCAATCTGGTGGAGTTCGCCTGCGGCGCGGAGGTGCCCGACCGCCTCACCCGCGAGCGCCCGCTGCGGGTGCTGTGCGAAACCTTCTCCGACGCAGTGCATCTGCGCAACGACCTGTTCTCCTACGAGCGCGAGGTCCGCGTCGAGGGCGAGAACGCCAACCTGGTGCTGGTGCTGGAACGCTTCCTGGGCCTGCCCACCCAGGCCGCCGCCGAACTCACCAACGACATGCTTACCTCGCGCCTGGACCAGTTCGAGGACACCGCCGAGATCGAACTACCGCAACTGTTCGCCGAACGCGCGGCCACCCCGGCCGAGCAGCTCGCGGTGGTCCGCTACGCCACCGGCCTGCAGGACTGGCAGGCCGGGGGACACGAATGGCATCTGCGATCGAGTCGCTATATGAACAGCGGCGTCTCGCGCGGCCCGACCGGGCTCGGCACCGCCGCGGCCCGGCTCGCGCCCGGCCTGCGGGTGCGGCTCAATCAGCAGACGCCGCCGCCCCGCACGCCCGGACCGTTGCCGGTGCGGGGACTGCTGATGCCCTACGCGATCGCGGTCAATCCGCATGTCGCACTGGCTCGCGCGGACGTGCCGAACTGGGCGGCCCGGGTGGGACTGCTGGACCCGGTGGTGGGCTGGACGGCGGAATCGCTGGCCGCCGCCGACTTCGCCGCCCTCATGGCCATGGTCGATCCCGACGCCGAAGCCGCGGAACTGGTGTTGCGCACCCGCTGGTGCGCGTGGGGGACCTACGCCGATGATCTGGCCACCCGGGTGTTCCGCGCCGATCCGGCCGCCGCGCGAGTTCAGCTGCGGCGCTTGCCGCTTCAGCTGACCGATGCCGCACCGACGCCGGTCACCCCGCTCGAACTCGGGCTGTCGCAACTGTGGGCCGATGCCGCGGCCGGTCTCGACGACGACCGCCGGAATCGACTGCGCGCGGCCCTGATCGAGCTGTTCGAGGGCTGGGAATGCGTGCTGGACAACGAGCTTCGCGGACGGCTGCCGGATCCGGTCGACTATCTCGAACTGCGGCGGCTGACTTCGGGCGGCCCGCTGTTCCGCGCACTGGACACACCCGGCGCGCCCGATATCGAGTCCGGCCCCGATCTTTCCGGCCTCGACGACTCCAGTATCGTTCGGCAGCTGGAGAATTCGGCGCACGACTACGCGGCCTTGGTCAATGATCTCTACTCCTATCAAAGGGAGATCGAATTCGACGGCGAGTTGCACAATCTGGTGTATCTCACCCAGTCCTTCCTGGGATGCTCGCGCGAGCGGGCCGCCGATATCGTCGTCGATCTCGCCAATGAACGGCTGCGGCAATTCGAATTCATTGTGCGCGACCAGCTTCCCGGATTCTTCACCGATTACCGACTGCCCGAAACGGTGCGCGCCGCGACCGTCGACCATGTCGAACGGCTGCGTCACCATATGGCGGGAAATCTGCACTGGCACACGCTGACCGGTCGCTACACCGAGCCCGCCCTGCGGGCCGCGGTGCGCAAACCGGTGATCGGCGGCCCCCGGGGCGCCTTCGTCAGCGTGCTCGCCGATCGGGCGGGCCGGCGCTGAGAGCCGACCCGCCCACGAATCCGCAGCAGTTCACTGGAGGTTGCCATGAGTTCGTCGACAGCGGCCGATCCCGCGATCGGAACGCAGGACCGCGCGCGGCAACTGCTGAGCCGGGCCCGGCAACTGACCACACCGTTGATGCGGACCGCCGTCGACACGCTGCCCGCGGAACTGCGGCTGATGGCCGGATATCACCTGGGCTGGTGTGAGGCCGACGGCACCGTCGCCGCGGGCGCGACGGGAAAAGGCTTGCGGCCCGCGCTGGTGCTCGCCGCCGCGGCCGCCGTGGGCGGGCCACCGACGGCGGCCCTGCACGCGGCCGCCGCGGTCGAGATGGTGCACAACTTCACGGTGATCCACGACGAGGTCATGGACCGCGATGCCGTGCGCCGCGGTCGCCCGACGGTGTGGCGGCTGTGGGGCGCGGACGATGCGGTGCTGGTCGGGGACGCATTACACAGCCTGGCCATCTGGACGCTGGCCGAGGCGCCGGATGCCGCGCTGGCGGGCATCGCCCGGCTCGAGGACGCGGTCATCGAACTGTGCCTGGGGCAGCATCACGAATGCGCGCACGAGACCTGGGCCGTGGCCGGTCTGGACGCCTACTTGGAAACGCTGCGGCATCGGGCGGCCGTGCTGTTCGGCTGCGCGTGCGCGATGGGGGCGTTGTGCGCGGGCGCGCCGTCGGAGGTGGTTGCGGCGATGGATCGGTTCGGCCGCGAACTCGGCATCGCCGCGCAATTGAGCCTGGATCCACCGGCCGGGCGTGCCGCGGAACTGATCGCGCGGGCGGGTGGAAAGGCGTGGGCGCGAGCGGAATCCGCGCGCAGGCTGCGCGCCGCGGCAGGTTTGCTGGCAGGCCGGCCCGCGGAGGATCTGCTGACGCTGGCCGACGGCCTGGTGGGCGCTGCACACCGATAATCAAACTCGACCGGCCGGTTCATATTGCGCTGCAAACCTTTTCCCGGCCTCGAATGTCAAGCGAACTTAACCGGCGCCGGGCCGTGTAGCGGATCGCTTGCGCTGGTGATGCTCATTTCCGAGATCGGGCCCGCGGGCAGTGCCGTGCAATGCCATGGGACTTAAGTAATCGATTCACCGGAGACCATTGCTCCAAAACCGGTGGGCTGACACGATATCCCCCGCACGGCGAACCGGAACGAGGCGGTTCGACGTCGAAATATCAACCAGGCGTGCCACTTTCGCATTCGGATGTCTTCCGGCTGCGCAAACGCCTTTCTTCGCCATGCCTATTCCCAGGAGTTCACCATGACTACGGGAGCACTCGCCGGACCCGGCCGACCTGCAGCGGCCGAACCCTGGCGATTGCCGGCACTGGGCCACGAATCCGCCAGGGAATTGGTCCAGGAATTGGCACAGGCCGCGATCACCACGCGCACCGGGGTGCTGCGGGTGACCGGGGATCCGGGCGGGGACCTCCATGTCGTCCACGGGCTGGTGGTCACGGTGGATTCGCCCGGCGCGCCCGGGGTGCGCGCGTTGCTCGCGCGCCCCGGGCGCATCTGTACGGGGGTGGCCGACCTGCGCGTGGTCGCCACAATGGCCGCGGTGGACGGCTGTTTCGCCATCGCCTCGGGATGGATCGGCGACTGCTCGTGGCAGGACCTGCCGATCGATGCGACCGATCCCGAGGCGGTGAGCGGCCTCCCGGTGCCCGGCATCGAAGCCGGATGGCTGCTGCTGGAAACCGACCGGCGCCTGTGCGCGCTCGGCCACGGACGCGTTTCCCCGCACCGCAATCAACTACTGCTCACCGAACGCGGACGGGCACTGCTCAGCACGCCCGGCAACGGCCGCCGCCGCGAGATCCTGCTGTGGGCCAATGGCCGGCGCAGCTGCCGGGATATCGCGATGTTGTTGTGCCGCAGCCTGTATGCGGTCACCGTCGAGGTGGTTCGCATGCTCGACGACGACCTGCTCGCCATCGCACCGGTCATGGCCGAGGTACCGGCCGAGCAGATCGAGGCAACAGAACCGCCGCGCACCGGCCGCTCCCTGCTGCCCCGCCGCCGGCGCGGCGCCAGCGGCATCAACGACACGCTTCCGCCCCGCCTCCCCGTGCCCGTGCCGCGGGGCCAGCGTGCCCTCACGCCCAGAAGAACAGAGAGGACGCAATGAATACATCGAGCGGAGCCGGCTCACCCGGCAGCATGACCGACCGGGTGGCGACCCTGGTCAAGGTGCTGCGGTCGGAGGTGCCCGATTGCGTCGCCGCGGGCGCCATCGACATGTCCACCGGCATGCTGCTGGCGGTGGAGACCGTCGACAACCATCCGCAGGAGGTGCTCGACCTGCTGGCCGCGGCCACGCTGGAGCTGTTCCAGGGGCGGAATGTGGTGATGATCGAGAACATCTGGAAGGAGCGGCGCGGCATCCGGCTCGAGCGCCATTACTTCCAGGAGATCCTGGTCAACAGCGACAACCTCACTCACCTGTTCTGCCGCACCGAGAGCCGCGAGGACGTGGTGATCGTGGTGGTGTGCCGCAAGACGGTCAATGTCGGCATGCTCTTCGCACAGACCCGCCGTGTGCTCAAGGATGTCGGCAGGTTGTGACATCCGGCGGGGACGGGCCGTGGGCGCTGGAGGCCCACGGCCCGTTCGCCATTGATCGGGGGATCAGGGGATGCGGGCGACCCCGCCCCACATGCTGACCGCTTCGGGGCGCGGGTGCGGGCGATACTCCTCGGGCCGCCAGAGGGTGACCGCGGTGATACCGGGCGCTACCAATTCGAACCCGTCGAAGAACTTCGCGAACTCGGCCCCGGAGCGCAGCCGGAACGGAACGCCGCTGCGCTGATTGGCCTCTCGCGAGCGCGCCAGATCCTCTTCGTCGAGGTAGTCGCCGGTGGCATGCGACATGACCAGGAAACTGCCCGGTGCCAGCGGCTCGGTGAGCTGCCGGATCAGCTCGTAGGGGTGGTTGTCGTCGGTCATGAAGTGCATGACCGCCACCACCATCAGCGCGATCGGCTGGCTCAGATCCAGGGTGGCCAGCAGGTCGGGGTGGTTCAGGATGCGTTGCGGGTCGCGCAGATCCGCGTCCAGATAAGCGGTGCGGCCCTCGGGGGAGCTGTCGAGCAGGGTGCGGGCGTGCATCAGCACGATCGGATCGTTGTCCACGTAGACGATGCGCGATTGCGGCGCGATGCCCTGCGCGATCTCGTGCACATTGCCCGCGGTGGGCAGGCCGGTGCCGATATCGAGGAACTGGCGGATGCCCGCCTCGGCGGTCAGGTAGGCGGTGGCCCGCCGCAGGAAATTGCGGTTCTCCACCGCCGCCAGCTGGACCGTCGGGAAGGCTTCGGCCACCGCGTCGGCGGATTCGCGATCGGCGGCGAAGTTGTCCTTACCGCCCAGCCAGTAGTCGTACCGGCGGGCCGGGTGCGGCTTGCTGGTGTCGATGCGTGCGGCCGCGGGATCCGAGTTCACTACGCTCCCAATTCTTTTCGGCTACTGTCTCACAGTGTCAGCTCCAGTTGCGGACCGGTAGCGGCCAGGCCGCGCGACCGCTCCGCAGCCTTGCCGGAAGGTTCGTCATGCAGTTGCGCTACAGCCCATTCGATTTCGATGTCCATGCCGATCCGTACCCCCACTATGCCAGGTTGCGTAGCGAGGCCCCGGTATACCGCAATGCCGACGACGACTTCTGGGCCTTCTCGCGCCACGCCGACGTGCTCGCCGCCCTCCGCGACTCCGACCGTTTCTCCAGCCGCAACGGCCTGCGCATGGAACCCGCCTTCTGGGGACCGCAGGCCGAACGCTTCTTCTCCTTCGTCGCCATGGACCCGCCCAAGCACACCCGGCTGCGCGGCCTGGTGACGCGCGCGTTCACCGCGCACCGGGTGCAGTCGCTGCAGCCGCGGCTGCGCGAGATCGCGATCGGCCTGCTGGAACCGCTGCTGGAGCGCGGCAGCTTCGACCTGATGGCCGAATTCGCCGGGCCGTTCCCCACCGAGGTGATCTCGGAGCTGGTCGGGGTGCCCGAGGGTGATCGGGAAATGCTGCGCAAGCTCGGCATGGAGATCATGTACACCGACGAGGAGTCGACCGATCTGCGGCCCGAGGCCATGCAGGCGATCGGTGCGCTGGTTGGGTACTACACCGAACTGACCATCGAGCGGAGCAAGTCGCGGCAGGACGATCTGCTCTCCGGCCTGCTCGACGCCGCCGACGGCGATGACCGACTTACCCCCGAAGAGATCGTCGGGGTGTTGATCCTGCTCATCGGCGCGGGCATCGAAACCAGCATGCTCACCTTCGGCAATGCCTGGCACGCCGCGTGGCTGCACCCCGAACAGCGCCGCGCCGCGCTCGACGGACGCATCGACGACTGGATCGACGAGGCCATGCGCTGGGATCCGGCCACTCAGGCCCAGCTGCGCACCACGACCGAGGCGATCGAGCTGCACGGTGTCGCGATTCCCGCCGATGCCCGCATCCTGTTGCTCACCGGCGCGGCCAACCGCGATCCGGAGGTCTTCGCGAACCCGGACACCTTCGATCTGGATCGCGACACCTCCGCGTCGCTGGTCTTCGGCAGCGGCCGTCACCATTGCCTCGGCTCCAATCTGGCGCTGCTGGAACTGCGCACGGCATTGACCGAAATCGCTTCCCGGGTGGCCGATTTCGAGATCGATCCGGCGGGGCCGGTGCGCATTCACGCCTCCAACAACCGGGGTTTCGCCAGCCTGCCGACGACCGTCACCCGGCGCTGAGGTTCAGCGCAGCGAGGCGGGCAGGCGGTCGGTCACCAGGTGGGTTCGGGAGCGCAGGGTCAGGCAGATCGTGAGCCAGCAGGCTCCGATCAGCCAGCCCGCCAGAATGTCGGTCGGCCAGTGCACGCCCAGGTAGAGGCGGGACAGGCCGACCGCGACCACGAACACGGTGGCGAGGGCGATCAGCAGGACGCGGATGGCGCGACGCGTGATGCGCGCTAGCGCGACGGCCACCAGGATGCCGATCACCACGGTCGAGCCGAGCGCATGGCCGGACGGGTAGGAGTGATTGGTTTCCGTGACCAGATGGTCGATCACCGGCGGGCGGTCGCGTGCGATCAGCAGCTTGCCGAAATAGGTGAGCACTCCCGCGCCCGCGGCGGCCACCGCGACCAGCACCGCCTGATCCCAGTGCTTGCGCCAGGCCAGCAGCACGCACGCCACGATCGAGTAGACGGCGACCGTGACGGTGTCGCCCGCCGCGCTGATCGCCTTCGCGATCGGGGTCAGGGTGTCGGTGCGGTGATCGATGAACCATTGCAGCCAGGCCGAATCCGGCCCGGCCGGGCCGTTGTACCAGATCACCACGCAGGTCAGCACGAGAATCGCGGCCGTCAGCGCCAGCGCGACGAGCACGCCGGCGAGCATGCCCTCTTCGGGGTCTTCCGTTCCGGTGGTCGTGGGCGCTTCCTTCGATGCGGGTGGTGAGGACAGCATGCCATCGAGGTTGCCACGGTATCGCTGAGAGAACGTTGAGAGGCGGATTTACGAGGACGGCACGGCTGGGCACGCCGCCGGATCGGTGATCGGGCATGCTGGTGCCCGTGCGGGTGCTGGTGGTCGAGGACGAGGAGCGGCTGGCGCGGACGATTCAGCGCGGGCTCGAGCTCGAGGGGTTCGTGGTCCAACTGGCGCACACCGGGCCGGACGGATTGTGGGCGGCGAGCGAGGACGCCTTCGATGTGATCGTGCTCGACATCATGCTGCCGGGCCTCAGCGGCTACGAGGTGCTGCGCCGACTGCGCGCCCGCGACGTCACCACGCCGGTGCTCATGCTGACCGCCAAGGACGGCGACTACGAGCAGGCCGACGCGCTGGATCTCGGCGCGGACGACTATCTGACCAAACCCTTTTCGTTCGTGGTGCTCATCGCGCGCTTGCGGGCGCTGCTGCGCCGCCGCACCCCGCAGCAGCCCACCCTGCTCGCCGCCGGTGACCTGGTGCTCGATCCGGCCCGCCGCACGGTGCGCCGCGGTGACACTCTGCTCACGCTGACCCCGCGCGAGTTCGGACTGCTGGAATTCCTGCTGCGGCACCAGGGTTTGGCCCTCACCAAGTCCGAGATCCTGCGCAATGTGTGGGACGCCCACTACGACGGGCCGGAGAACGTGGTCGAGGTCTACGTCGGGTATCTGCGCAAGAAGATCGATGTGCCCTTCGGCCGCACCAGCATCGAGACGCTACGGGGTGTCGGCTACCGGATGATCGACGCCGGTGGGCAGGGCGATCACGAATCGGGCGCCACCCCACGGTGATTCGCCGATCGTGACCGAACCGCCGTGCGCGGCCACGATTTCCGCGACGATGGCCAGGCCCAGCCCGGAACCGCCGGTGGCGCGCGCCCGGTCCGCCTCGAGCCGCACGAAGCGGCCGAAGACCCGTTCGCGGTCGGCGGCCGGGATGCCGGGGCCGTCGTCGTCGACGATCAGCAGCGCGCCCGCTGTATCCCGCCGCACCGTGACCGCGACCGTGGAGCGGGTGTGCGCGGCGGCATTCTCGACGATATTGCGCAGCGCCCGTTCGAGTTTGGGCCGATCGCCCCGGATGCGCACCGCGTCGATCTCGGAGCGCACCGTAACTCCGCCGCGCATGCGCAGCGCCAGTACCTGTTCGGCGGCCACATCGTCGAGATCCACGTCGCCGCCGCGTACTTCGAGCCCGTTCTCGTCGGCGGCAGCCAACGTCAGCAGGTCGTCGATGAGCCGGCGCATGCGTTCGGTCTCGGGCAGCAGGGTGCCGTCGATGAGTTCGGCGTCCAGCGCTTCGGGCCGGTCGCGGGCCAATTCCAGGGCGGCGGTGACCACCGCGAGCGGGCTGCGCAATTCGTGCGAGGCGTCGCCGACGAAGCGCCGCTGGGCCTGATGCCCGGCCTCGACCCGGGCGAGCATGTCGTTCATGGTCTCGGCCAGCCGGGCGATCTCGTCGCGCGCCACCGGCACCGGCACCCGCTCCGACAGCCCGGCCGCGCCGATCCCGGCCACCCGGCGGCGGATCTCCTCCACCGACCGCAGCGATCGGCCCACCAGCAGATAGGTGGCCAGCGCGGCGGCCGCCACCACGATCGGGCCGCCCACGGTGACCAGCGCCGCAACCCGTTTCACCGCGCGTTCGGCGGGTTCGCTGTTACCGGCGACCAGGACGAGATAGTGGCCTGCGGGGGTGGTCACCGGCCGCGCGGCGACCCGCAGGTCCTCGTCGTAGGTCGCCACCGGACGGCGGCCGTTCTGCTGCTCGGTCACCTGCGCCGGATCCAGCAGCGGCGGCGCGTAGGTCGAATTCGATTCGCGGGCAATGCCGCCGCGGGCGTCGATCACCTGCACCACGGCGACCTGCCCGCTCACGTCGAACAGCGACCCGGGCAGCTCCGCGACGGAGTTGCGGGCCAGTTCGGCGGCGACGGCATCGGCGCGGGTGCCCGCGGCGGCGTCGATCTCGCGCAGCAGGGATCGGTTCAGCAGGCCGAGCATCGCCCCGGCCGCCAGCAGCAGCACCGCGCCCACGGTGAGCGCCGCGGCGATGGCCGAGCGAATCCGCAACCCCCAGTGCGAGGGACGCAACCAATCCGGGATCCGAGTCACGCCCCCATCATGGGCCACCGGGCTCACTCCTCGCGGCGCAGCAGGCCGCGATTGACCAGCCCGAGCACGTGGGAGACGGCGGCATCGATATCGGCCGGGGTGGTGGGCAGCGACCCGTCGAGCAGCAGGGCGGCCAGGCCGTGCACCGCCGACCAGGCGGCGGTGTCCGCGCCGGGGCGCAGGTCGGGATCCATGAGTCCGGCCGCGAGGGCCTCGTCGAGGACCTGCCCGAGGATGCGGTGCGGGTCGTCGGCCGGGTCGTCCGGCGCGTCCGGTGTGGTTGCCGATCGATTGCCGAACGCGGTGCGGAACAGGCCGGTTCGGGTGAGCGCGAAGTCGATGTAGGCGGTGCCGACTGCGTGCAACCGGCCGCGCGGATCGTCGATGCGGGCGAGCCGGTGCCGCATCCCGGCGGCGAGCTCGGCGCGGGCGTGGCGGGATACCTCGGCCAGCAACGCGTCGCGATCGGCGAAGTGCCGGTAGGCGGCCGAATGCGAGACCCCGGCGGTGCGGGCGACCTCGCGCAGGACCACGCAATCCGGTCCGCCCGCATCGGCCAGCGCCACGCCCGCCTCGATCAGCGCCGCGCGCAGGGCGCCGTGATGGTAGGGGCTCATGGCCTCAGCATCGCACGAAGATGTTGACGGCGGTCACATAGGTGCGCATACTCGAAGATGTAACCAGTGGTTACTTTCTGGTCGTGGCCCCGACCTCGAGCGAAAAGTGCTGACATGAACGACATCTCCCTCGATTCCCCCTACGCGTCGGGCACCTCGCGGCTCGATATCGAGAAGGCGCTGCGAGACGCCGGGCGCGACCCGGACCGGCTGCAACTCGCGGACCTCACCCTGGTGGAGGACTTCCACACCATGGGCCGGATCGCCACCGCCGCCCTGGCGGAGTTGACCGCGCTCACCCCGCAGACCCGGGTGCTCGACGCCGGGAGCGGTATCGGCGGCACCGCGCGCTTCCTCGCGGAGACCTACCGCTGTCCGGTGACCACAGTGGACCTGACCGCGGACTACTGCGAGACCGCGAGCTGGCTCAATGCCGCGGTCGGGTTGGACGGGCTGATCTCGGTGCGGCAGGGCAATGTCACCGAATTGCCGTTTGATGACCGGAGTTTCGACGTGGTCTTCAGCCAGCACGTGCAGATGAACATCGCCGACAAGGAGGCGCTCTACCGGGAGGCACACCGGGTGCTCGAAACCGGTGGGCGGCTTGCTCTCTGGGATATCACCGCGGGCGACGGCGTGCCCGACTTCCCGCTGCCCTGGGCGGACCGGCCGCAGCAGAGCCATCTGGTGGCGCCGGACGTGCTGCGCGGGGCCATTGAAGGTGCGGGATTCGCGATCGAGGTGTGGGAAGACCTCACCGAGCAGGCCGGCGCGATCATGCGGATGGTGCTGGCGGCACCGCCGAATCCTGTTGGGCTGCAAGCCTTCGTCGCCGATTTCCCGCGCAAGGTCGAGCACCTCGCGCAGGGGCTGGCCGACGGCAGGTTGCGGGCGGTGCGCTGCATCGCCCGGGCTTGATCGATACTGCCCGGGCTTGATCGACTACCGCGTTATCGCGCGCGGTGGGACCGGCGGCTGCGGCGGCGCGGTTCCGGGTGCAGCAGCGGGGCGATCGGCCCCGCATACCCGGACGCCACGAGTTCCACCATGGCGCTGAAGGTTTCGACGAAGCGGGTTGCGGTGGCGCGGTCGAAACGGGCGATCGGATACAGGAACGGCCCGGTGATGCCGGTCGGCGCGCCGGTGTGGTCGTAGTTCTCGGTGAGCCCGAATTCCAGATCGTGCTTGGCCCGGACGATGCCGGTCGGGAAGTCGGTGATGGCGATGCCGCCGGTGGCGGTCGTGGGCGGGGCGGCGTCGGCGCGCTGCAGGATGAGGGTGGCCTGGAACAGTGGGTGTGCCGGATCCTGCGGAAGACTGCGCAGCAGCCGGGGATTCGGGGTGTCCGGGTGTGCGAAGGCGGCCAGGGCGACCTTGCGGACCTGGTCGATGAGGTCGTTCATATCGGTCGCGCGGTCCAGCCGGATGCGCAGCAGGACATCGTCGGCGAGATTGCCGACCAGGTCCGCGAGCAGCGGGTCGTCGCGCCCGGAGACGGCGGTCGCGACGGTCACGTCCGGCGACTTGGCGAAGGCGGCGACACTCAGCGCGAAGGCGGTCTGCAACAGCATGAACAGGCTCGCGCCGCCGTGCCGGGCGCGCGCCAGCAGGGCCGCGTGCAGGGTCGGGTCGAAGCGGATCTGAATGAGATCGCCCGCGGCGTCCGGACGCTCGGAACCTGCTCTGTCGTAAGGCAGTTCGAGCGGGGTGGGGCGGCCGACGAGATTGTTGGCCCAGTAGCGCAGCTGGGTGCTGGCCCGGCTGCCGGGATCGTCGAACGCGCCCAGATACTCGTGCTTCCACAGCGTGTAGTCGATGTAGTCGACGGCCAGCGGGGTGAAGGCGGGGGCCCGGTGGGCGCTGCGGGCGAGGTAGGCGGTGACCAGGTCGCGCAGCAGCGGTTGCATGGATGCGCCGTCCAGCGAGATGTGGTGGATCACCAGGGCCAGCACCACATCCCGGCTGCCCAGCCGGAAGATGCGCGCCCGGATCGGCAGCTCGGAGGCGAGATCGAAAGCGCGGCCCGCGAATTCGGCGATGCGCTCGGTCACCTCGCCCGGGAAACTGTCGACGACCTCGACTTCCACCCGTGCCACATCGGCGTCCAGGACCATTTGGATGGGCCCGTCGGCGGTCGCGGGGTAGCAGGTGCGCAGCGGGGCGTGCCGTCGCACGACGTCGTCGATGGCGGCGCGCAGCGCGAGAGAATTCACCATGGAGCCGCGAATTCGAAACGCGCGAGCAACATTCCAGTCAGCGGACTGTCCGCAGGCCGCGGCGTGCCACATCCGTTCCTGCGCGGGCGCCAGCGGAACGCGTGGCGATCGAGGCATGCGCCGCAGTGGCGCGGGTTCCTCGACTATCCGCAGGAATTCTGTCGTATCAGCGGACTTCCGCCGTTGTAAAGGTCTTGTCCAGACAGCAATCGGCCCGACCATCGACGCCGCCCTCTCAGCATTCGAACGATGTTCACACCACCGCCCGAATAGCCCGGCAGCTCTGCGGAACGGCGATCCGGCCCACGGTAGCAACGGCATGGCAATTCCGCTTGCCGAGAAGTGAGACGCAGGTCACTCACATTATCTGCACGAGCGAAAGCCCAGGAAGTCAGGGGCATTCGATGGCTCGAGTAGGCCGCTGGCCCATAGTGGGCGAGTGTTCGGTCGAATATCCGAGTTGCCGAACAAGATCAGGGAGCTATCACTGCGGAGAAACGGGCAGAATTCCGCAGTAGCAGCTCCCTGATCATGAAATCTACCGTGCGACGGGGATTCCGGCGGACCAGATGCCGCGAATGGACTTCGTGGCGGTGATGTCGGCGAGCGGGTCGGCGTCCAGGAGCAGTAGATCGGCGCGCAGGCCGGGGGTGATCGCGCCGCGGTCGGTCAGGCCGAAGTGGCGGGCGGGCAGGGCGGTGGCGGCATTGAGGGCGTCCGCGGTCGAGAGCCCGGCGCTGACCAGGAGTTCCAGTTCGCGGTGCAGGCTCTCGCCGAAGGCGGGGTTGCAGGGGACGCCGGGGGAGGCGTTGGCGTCCGTGCCCGCCAGGATGGGGACGCCCGCGGCATGCAGCGCACCGACATTGGCGAGGGCGGCGGCGAAGGCCTCGGGGACGCCGTTCGCGGCGACCATGCCCTCCATCATGGTGAGGGTCGGGACGACGGCGCGGTCCTCGGCGGCGATCCGCTCGACATCGTGCGGTGGCAGCGGGAAGCCCGCGGGCACGTGCGTGATGATGTCCACGCCCGCGTCCAGTGCGGCCGCGTACGCGCCCGGCGAGGCGGCGTGCGCGACGACCAGCAGGTCGCGGGCATGGGCTTCCGCGACAACGGCTTTGGCGCTCGCCGCGTCGGGGCCGCCCTCACCGGGGGCCTCGAGGATGATCTTGATGTAGTCCGAGCCGCTCGAATGGCGTTGCGACACCATGGCTTCGGCCTGATCGGCGGACCGGATGATGACGGCGTCGCCGAGGAACTGGCCGTGCATGCCATCGGCCCCGGCGACGCACATGCCGGAGCTGCGAACATCGGTGCTGCCGACGGTATTGCGGAGTCCGGCCACGATGGCGGGATCACAGGTCATATCCAGCGCGGTGGTGACGCCGAAGGGCGCGAATCGGGACGGGGTCTCGGTGTCGGCGATGTGCACGTGGGCGTCGATGAAGCCCGGGACCAGGAACGCGCCGCCCGTGTCGAGGCGTTCGGCGCCGGTGTCGTCGGTGCCGAACACCGCGCCGTCGATGACGACCGTGGTCGGTTCGGTGAAGGTGCTGCCGTCGAAGACTCGGACATTGTCGAGAGCGGTCCGGCTGACCGCAGGGTTCGTAGAGGTCACCCGGACCAGCATCCTCCGATTCGTGACCGGCGACAGCACAACGGGATTCGTACGCCGCTTTCCGGCGGGTCAGCGCTTGCGCGGCAGCAGGCGACGCGAGACGTGCTCGGTCATGGCGTCGGCGAGCGGCGGCACCACCGGGACGGGCCGGGTCGGCGGCGGCGGAGCCGAGCGGGCGTCGGCGGAGATGCGGATGAGCAGCGCCAGGATGATGTAGTTGGCCAGCAGCGAGGAACCGCCGTAGGACATGAACGGGGTGGTGAGACCGGTCAGCGGAATCAGTTTGGTGACGCCGCCGACGACCACGAACAGCTGCCAGCCGATGGAGAATGCCAGTCCGCCACCGAGCAGTTTGCCGAACGCGTCGCGGGTGGTCAGCGCGGCGCTGAAGCCGCGGATGCACAGGATCAGGAACAGGGCCAGCACCGCGCCCAGGCCGATCAGGCCCAGCTCCTCGCCGATGGTGGAGATGATGAAGTCGGTCTTGGCGAACGGCACGTCCTGCGGCCGCCCGCTGCCCAGGCCGGTTCCGGCCAGCCCGCCGGTGCCCATGCCGAACAGGCCCTGCGAGATCTGGTATCCGGTCGTGTAATACGTGGCGAAGGGGTCCTTCCACACCTCGACGCGCACCCGCACGTGCCCGAACAGTTCGTAGGCGATGAACGCGCCGACCATGAAGAACAGCAGGCCGATGATGAGCCACGAGGCCCGCCCGGTGGCGATGTACATCATGGCCAGCACGGTCCCGAACACCAGCAGTGAGAAGCCCAGGTTCTTCTCGTACACGAGCACGATCACCGCGACGAAGGTGACCAGCAGCAGCGGGGCCAGGTCCCGCAGTCGCGGCATGGTCATGCCCAGGAATCGGGTGCCGGCATTGGTGAACAGTTCCCGGTTGGCGACCAGGAAGGCGGCCACGAAGATGATCAGCGCGACCTTGGCGAACTCACCGGGCTGAATCGAGAATCCGCTCAACAGGATCCAGCTCTTGCCGCCGTTGACCTCGCTGAAGCGCGACGGCAGCAGGGCGGGGATGAGCAGTGCGACCACCCCGGCCAGGCCCATGGTGTAGCCGTAGCGGGCGGGTTTGGTGTGGTCGGGGACGAACACCAGCACCAGCACGAACAGCAGCATGCCCAGGCCGGTCCAGATCAACTGGTGTGCCGAGTCCGAGGAGGGGATGGCCTTGCCCGCGTTCTTGGCGGTGACGGCCTCGGCGCGGTCGAGCCGGTCGATGAGGACCAGGCCGATGCCGTTGAGCAGCACCACGCACGGCAGCAGTACCGGGTCGGCGGTCGGCGCCCAGCGGCGCACGGCCAGATGGGAGGCCAGCACGAAGACCGTGAAAACGGCCAGCGCGCGCAGGCTCTCGCCGTCGAAGCCGTTGCCGGTGGCCGAGGTCATGGCCAGATACGCGAAGGCGGTCAGGGCCAGCGCGGCCACGCACAGGAGTAGTTCGGCATTGCGCGGAACACGCCCCTTCGACGTCGCCAGGGTGGGGCTGTGCCGAAATGCGCTCACACCGAACAGTATCGCGTGCGGTAGCGGATGAGGAGCCAAAGCAGGAGGGCTTCGGCTATGGCGGTGAACACGGTGAGGAACTGGCTGAAATAACTCGCCAGCACGTTCACCAAGGTCAACGAGATGATGCTGGACCAGATGCCCAGCCGGACGCCGATATCGGCGCGGCCGCGAATCCACGCCACCGCGGCTACCGCGCAACCGATGCCGACCAGGACTTCGGCGACCGCGGCGATCCCCAAGCCCACCAGGGCCTTCCAGCCGTGGTTCTGGGTGACGTCGAGGAAGTGGTTGACCGGGGTCCACGGCGAATGCCAGCCGGAGATCACGATGAGCGCCAGGGCCAGGCGCAGCAGGGTCCAGACGGCGTGGCCGATGAGGACGGTGATGAGCACGCCCGCCAGCACCCGGCGCGGCAGCAGCGCGTCCTCGGCGCGGACGTAGGCGTTGCGCAGCCGGGCGAAGCGGGACGGCACCGCGCGCTCGTGGGTGGTGCGCAGGTAGGTGCCGAGGGCGTCGGCCAGGGCAGCGGTGTCGGGGGTGAAGCCGCTGCGGTCGAGGTGATCGAGGCTGTCGAGCAGGGTGTTGCGCTGCTCGACGGTGATCGGAGCGCCCAGGTCCATGGCGACCTGTCCGGTGACATCGGCCAGGACCAGGGTGGGAGGGCGTTTTCGGTTGTGGGCGGCATAGCGGGCGACCAACACGATCAGCAGGAAGGCCAGATAGATGATGGGCGCGGCCAGCGGGAAGAAGTAGTCGTTGTCGGAAGTGATGAACTTGCCGACCTCGTCGATGAACAGGCCCAGCCCGACGCCCGACAGCGCCGCGGCCGTGTTGAGTGCCGCCCGGCCGGCGAACAGGAACATCACCAGACAGGCGATGACCAGCAGCAATCCGCCGAAGAGCGCGTGCGCGATGTGGTAGGTCTTGCCGCCGATCTTGGGATAGCCCGAGGCCATCAGATACAGCCGGGTGATCACCACCGTGAGGCCGAAGCAGACGGCCATCACCGTCACCAATCGGCCGGACCCGGGCCGCCACCTCATCGTTGCCATGCGCTCGCCGAACACGATCTCCACGGTGACACAGCGGCGGCGGTCGTGGGGATCGAACCGGATCAGGTGCCGGTTCGTTTCACCGGCATCGGCGTGCCGAGTAATCGGGGTCACGACGTGGCGAGCAATAGAGGTCACCATGGGTGTCGATCAGGTAGGACGCAGGGAGATCGTCGTCGCGGCGGGGGTGGTGATGGCGGCGGCCGCGTGCACGAGTCAACGCGCGGCCTCGCCACCAGCCGCCTCCACTTCCGCCGCGGTGGCCACCACGACCACGGCCGCACCGGCGACCACCACGACCGTGCCGCCCTCGACGTCGGATGCGCCGGTGGCGGAACCGGGTCCGGCTCCGCTGAGCGGCACCGTGCTGGCCGGTACCTCCCAGGTCCCCGTCGGTGGCGGGGTGATTCTCGGCGACACCGTGGTCACCCAGCCGAATGCCGGTAGCTTCCTGGCCTTTTCGACCGTCTGCCCGCATCAGGGCTGCGCGGTCAACGCCATCTCGGGCGGCGTGATCAGCTGTCCTTGCCACGGTAGCCAATTCGCGTTGGACGGCTCCCTGGTCCACGGTCCCGCCACCCGTGGCCTGGCCCAGCGTGAGGTGAATGTCCGTGACGGCCAACTGATCGCGGGCCCGGCGCCCGCCCCGCCGGTAGCCCCCGCCGCCGAACAACCGGCGGCCACCGAACCCGCACCGGCGACGGTCACCGAGGCAGGTGCCCCCGACAATGCCCTGGCCCGCACCGGCGACATCCCGGTCGGCGGCGGCGTCATCGTCGGCAATACCGTTGTGACGCAGCCGAACGCTGGCAACTACATCGGCCTGTCGGTGATCTGCACCCACCTGGGTTGCGCGGTGAACGACATCTCCGGCGGCACCATCAACTGCCCCTGCCACGGCAGCAAATTCAACCTCGACGGCTCGGTGGCCGCAGGCCCCGCCAGCCGCCCGCTGGACGGCCGCGACGTCAGTGTCCAAGGCGATTGGGTGGTTTCGGGCGCAGGCGACCCGAACGCCCCCATCCCGCCGCCGAAACCCTGGTGGTGCGAGATCATTCCGCCGGGCTGCCTGGGCTGCTGAGTCCCGAACTGCCTGCGCTGCCGAGTCTCAATACGGCTGAGCCGTGGATGACCAGCGGGGAGCGAGTTGGTCGGCGAGGGTGCGGGGGAAGGAGAGGCGGGTGGGGTCGCCGTCGGAGGTGTAGCGGGCGGTGGGGTTGGCGGCCAGCCAGTCGAGCCAATAGGTGGAATCGAAGGGAACCGCGGTGCGGCCGGAGCGGATTCGGGGGAGGGCGACCGGGTCCATCGCGGCGGCGAAGGGGGAGGGGGCCGGGTTCGCGCCGACCAGGAGGACCGCCTCGAAACCGTAGGCGGTGCCGTCCCAGGTGCCCGCGGTGGCGAGGGCATGGTCGGCGGGGTAGACGCCGAAGGGGAGGGCCATCGAGTGGAGGGGAGTACCGGGGACGGCGGCGGTGATGGCGCGGACGTTCTGGACCAGTTCGCGTTGCACGTCGGTGGCGTTGAGGCGGCCCAGGTTGGGGTGGGTGGCGGTGTGAGCGCCGATGTCGTAGCCGTGATGGACCAGCCAGGGTAGGGCGCGCGCGTCGTCGCCGAAGAGGTCGTTGTTGACGTAGAAGGTGGCGGTGGCGGCGAAATCCGGGTGGCGGGAATGGAATTGCTCGAGCAGGCCGACGGCGCAGTCGGGGGTGGGGTCGCCGGACGCGGTGAGGGTGAGCTGGGGGCGGGTGGAGTCGTCGAAGGTGAGGACCACCGGGTGGGTGCCCGCGGGGAGGTCGATCACGCCGGAGAGGTAGCGAGCGAGGGTGATCGGGCGGTAGCCCTCGGTATAGAGGCGATCGAGTTCGGCGCTGAATTTCGTTGGCGTCTGGTCGTATTCGCTGCCCGGTTCGGCCTCGATGCGGTGGTACATGAGGATGGGGATCTGGCCGAGTTCGTTCGCGGCGACCGTGGCCGGATCCGGTGGGCGCACGATCGGGGTCGGCGTGGTGGTCGGGGGTGGTGTGGTGGCGGTCGTCCCCCCGCACGCGGTGGCGGTCGCGCACAGCAGTGCCGCCGTGACCG
Source organism: Nocardia heshunensis (assembly GCF_054782115.1). NCBI lineage: Bacteria > Bacillati > Actinomycetota > Actinomycetes > Mycobacteriales > Nocardiaceae > Nocardia > Nocardia heshunensis. Next base: position 915,081 of record NZ_BAAGTC010000002.1, read on the forward strand.
TTCGCAGCGCCGCAGGGACCGTATGAAGCTGGGCCCACGCCTTCATTGCCGCAACGCTACGCGGGGACAACGGTTTTGAGTTGATCTCGGCGAAAGATGGTCGTCATCTCCGCGCTGGGGTAATAGTGATGCGCAACAGGCGTCTGTGGAAGTTGGTGTGTACGTTGCTCATGCGACTCCGGGCGATCCGTCGTCGGCGGCCCGCCCTGCTCGCGCTCGGTGCGGTGCTCGTCCTGATCCTCACCACGGTGATGTTCGTCTACGGTCGCAGCCGGCCGTCGGCCGCCACCGAGATTCGTCCGCCGCAGGTGGAACTGTCGCCGCTACCCGCCGCCACCTCCTACCGGGATCCGGTCACGGTGCGGGGCAAGGCGATCGGCGCGAAGACGGTCTCGGTGGGCGACCGGTCGGTACCGGTGGGCCCGGACGGAACCTTCGAGCTCACCCTCCCGCACGCTCCCCTCGACACCACCCTGGTGGCCGCCAACGCGGCGGGCGACAAGGCCACGGCCCCGGTGCAGGTGGGGGTCACCCTGCCGCGCATCCGGGCCGTCCACGTCACCGCCTACGCGTGGGCCTACGACCCCATGCGCGAGGCGGTGCTGGATCTCGCGCGCACCGGCCGCATCGATACCGTCCAACTCGATATCAAGGACGAGGACGGCGTCGTCGGCTACGACTCACAGGTGCCGCTGGCGCGCCAATCCGGTGCGGTCAACCCGATCTACGACGCGCCCGCCGCGCTGAAGCAGTTGCACGACATGGGTGTGAAGGTGGTGGGTCGCATCGTCGCCTTCCGCGACCCCACCCTCGCGAGCTGGGCCTGGCACAACGGGCACCCCGACTGGGTGATTCAGAATCCGGGCGGGCAGCCGTACTCCAGCGGCTACGGCGCGATCGCGTTCACCAACTTCGCGAGTCCCGAGATCCGTTCCTACAACCGGGATCTCGCGGTGGAGGCCGGGCACCTGGGCTTCGACGGCGTCATGTACGACTACATCCGCCGACCCGACGGCAACCTGGCGAGCATGCAGTTTCCCGGGCTGAGCGAGTCGCCGTCGGACTCGGTGGCGAACTTCCTGCGCGATATCGAGGCGCCGATCCACGAGGCCGGAGCCTCGCTGGGGGCGGCGGTCTTCGGGATCGCCGCCACCCGCCCGGACGAGATCGCCCAGGACATCCCGTCCATGGCCCACTATGTCGATTTCCTCGCGCCGATGCTGTACCCGTCGCATTGGCACGCGGGCGAATACGACGTGGCCAACCCGAACTCGCAGCCCTACGACATCATTTTCCGATCACTGCAGGACTTCCGGGCGCGCACCGAAGGCACTGCGGCGCAGATCATTCCATGGCTGCAGGACTTCAGCCTCGGCGTCTCCTACGGTGACGCGGAGGTGCGGGCGCAGATCGACGCCACCTATGCGGCGGGGTACAACGGGTTCTTCCTGTGGAATCCCGCGGTCAGCTATCACGGTGGGGCGCTCTCGCCCAGCTGAGTGGCGTCAGCGCCAGAACTGCCAGCCGCGGCGCGAATCCTGTTCTCCGGGAGCGAAATTCCCGGACGGAGTGGCGTCGATGATCAGCAGGGCGGCGATCGCCTGGGGGAGCTCCAGCCGGTTGCGTAGCCAGGGCCAGCCGCCGGTGAGGGCTTCGGCGAGTTCGGCCGGTGGCAGTTCGAGGGCCGCCAGCGCATCCAGGAGGGTCGGCGGGGACATGTCCCAGTGACGGGCGCAGGCGGTCACCAGGGCGGGCAGCTGATCGGGTGGCGTGACGGCCAGCAGGCGCCGCAGGATCGACCCGCCGTCGGAGGATCGGGCGCGCGACACCAGCCGGTCGAGCACGTACTCCGGATCGGAATTCAATGCGGCGGAAACGGTTTCGCGCGCGACATCGAAGTCGATCGGATCGTCGGGCGACCGCAGCAGCGCCGACAGGTCGGCCGGTGACCAGTCCTTCCCGTTCTTGCGCCCGAAGCCTTTGCGGGGCAGCCTGATTCCGCTACGCGGGGTCTCGTCGCGGGCCGGGGTGGCGTCCAGCACCACCAGGGTTTCGATCGATTCCGGCAGCTCCAGCGCCCGGCGCAGGTCGCGCCAGCCGGGACGCAGCGCCTCGGCCAGTTCGACAGGGTCGGAGCGGGTCAGGGTGAGCGCCCGCATCAGATCGGCGGCGTCCAGGGCCGGGTAGCGGGCGCATTCCGCGACCAGGGCGGGCAGGCGATCCGGCGGCGCGCAGGTCAGGATCTGTTCCAGCGCATACCGATCGCGTCCGTCGCAGGCGACATCCACCGCGACCTGGGCGACGATGCCGAGCTGGGAATACATGGCGGAGCGCAGCAGATGGCTGCTGGCCGTCGCGACACCCTGATCGTCGACTTCGGCTCGCAACGCCTTGTGCACCAGCGCGCGGTCCCGCGCGCCGAGGGCATGCTCGCGTAGCGCGCGGTGCCGGGTCAGGTATCCGGCAATGGCCCGGCGGCGCTTGGGGTTTCCGGTGACCCAGTCGGTGTGCAGGCGCGGCCACACCACGGCCGCGTCGGTAGCCGAGAGCTGCCCGTGCCCGCCTTCCAGTCGCCGCCGGGCGGCGTCGGCCACCACCTCGGTGAGATCGAAGCCGAGCTGGCGGGCCACCTCGACGGTGTGGGTGCGGTCGCGGGTGTCGTTCACAACGCGCTCGGTGAGGACCTTCTCGAAGGTCTTGCGCACGCCCGGGCGATGCTCCATGCGTGCGAGAGCCCTTGCCACACTCGGCCTTCCGATGGCGAGCTGGACGGCGCGGGTGGCGACCGTGCGGTCGTGGAACCAGTCCGGGTTCAGTTCGGGATCGGTGATCACCTCGGCCAGGTGGTCGTCGTCGAGTTCGTCGGGGCCGAGGGCGCGCAGGTGCAGGCGGTAGCACCACTGCCCGATTTCCTGTGGGGTGCTCAGAGTTTCGGGAAGGGCGACACCGGCGCGGCGGTGGCCGACTATCTGCTGGCCCAGCTGCACGAAGGGATCGGACTCGTCGCCGGGGTCGCCCGGGGTGACGATGCGGCGGCCGGCGGCTACCGGCGGGCGGCTGTCGCGGGTCACCGCGATGATCGCGCAGTCCGCGCTCGGTGTATCCGAGGTGCAGAAGGTCAAGTCGCGCAGGCTGTTTCGGGGAAGCATGCCGTAGAGGGCGCGCAGCATGGCCACCGCGTCCGTGCCGTGCTCGACCCGCAGTTCCACCGCGGGACCGCGACCGGACAGGTGCGCGAGGGTGTAGCCGAGCAGGGCGGGCAGCCACTCCAGCTCGGCGTAGGCGTCGGCGGCGGAGTCGAAACCGTTGTGCTCCGGCGGTTTCGGCAGCGGATCCCAGTGATCGGTGGGGTAGCCGGGCTCGTCGAGGGTGCTACGAAAGGCTCCGGAGTCGTACAGGCTCAAAGCCGTCGCACCGTCGAGCGTGCCGCGTTCCCCGGCGACCAGGTGCGCCACGCAGGTGCCGGGCCGGGCATTGGACGGCGTCTTCAGCGCCGCCACCGCCAGCCCCCGGACCAGGATGAATTCCAGCGCGAGCGCGTCCGGCGCGGCCGGTGACCCGTCCCAGCTGATCAGTGGCCCGAGCTCGCGGGTGGTGGAACCCAGTGCGGCGGGCCAGTTTCCGGAGCGCGCGACCACACCCACACCGGTGCCGGAGGATTCCAGCGTCACCACGGCCCAGCCGCACAGCAGCTGGGCGAAACCCGTCATCGGTCGGTCCGTAGGTGGTCGATGAGGTTGAGCATGTGGATGACCGGGTCGACGGCCGCGAACGGCTTGAACACCGGATAGGTGTTGTCGGCGCGCTTGCCGCAGCCGACGGCCGAGACCGGGAAGTAGCGGTTGTGCGGGAAGTGGATCGACAGGGTCGCGTCGACGGCCGGAAAGAGTTTCCGCACAAGTGATCTGGTGGCGTCGGAGCGATAGGCGATCTGGCCCGGCTGATACAGATTGCCCGCGCCGTTGAGGCTGTAGGGGCTGTCGGCCCAGTCCGGCGGCGGCGCGACGATACCGACCTCCGGCAGGCTGATCAGCGACAGCAGATCCGACTTCGCGACGATCGTCGAAACATGCAGGCGCGGTGGCTCGATCGGCAGTTCGAGCGGATAACTGTTGGCGGTGCGCCACAGCTTCGCGATCTGGTCGATCATCATCTTGGTGCGGCCCACGGTCTGCGAGTGCTCGACGTTGTTGCTGAGGCTCTCCTCGTTGGCCGGGCCCGCGTGCTCGCGCATCATCGCCAGGTACTGCTTGTTCAGGGTCGAGGGCACCACGAACCAGATGAAATCGGCGACGGCCAGGTGCGGGCTCACCTTGGCGGCGATCTCGGCGTCGGCGACATCCTCGCCCGCGACATCCACGAAGGCCAGGTTGACGGTGCGCCGGGTGGCCAGCGAGGTGAACTTGATGAGGATGGGCGTGCGCACCTGCCAGCCGCTCCAGGCGTGCGACTGGGTCTGGTTCTGCGTCTGCGGGGGGATCGGTGCGCGCGGTGGCTGCGGCGCGCCGAGCGGTCCGATGCCGTTCTCCTGCCGCTGCATCTGCGCGCCGACATACCCGCGCTTCTGGGTGTAGCCGATGGCCTGCCGGTTCATCAGCGTGTTCTCCAGCGCCGCCAGCAGTTTGGTGGATCGCCGGGACGGCACGATCGACCATTCCCGCGCCAGCATCGGATCGTTCATCACCGAATAGATCATGGACACGATGAGATGTGTCTTGGACGAGGCGGATTCGCCGACGAAGCCGATCACCGTGGTCGGGTGGTCGAGGATCTCCTCGTCGATCTCACACCCGTTGGGGCAGCGCCGATCCAGTCGCCGCGAATAGTCCGCGACACGGGTGGCGAAGGCGCCGTTGGGCTGGCGCAGCACCCAGATCCAGGAGCGGCGGGCGGAGTCGAATTTGAACTCCGCCAGGCAGTTCAGGCAGACGATTCGCACGGGGTTCCTCAGCGCAGCACGGTGTAGGTCAGCCACAGCAGCGTGACCAGGAGGCAGGCGCCGCCGACGCGGATCGCGATCCGCAACCAGTGCCAGGCGCGGGAGTTGGCGTAGACGTACCGCTCCCAGGCCAGACCGGCGCGCGGGTGTCTCACGGGATTGCTCATCGAATTCCTCACAGCTGATGGGCGATCGACACGATCAGCCAGGCGAGCAGGACGAAAACCAGCCAGCCCAGCACGATTCCGGTGGCGGCCGCGCCCAGCAGGACGCCGCCGATATAGCGGGGGTCGTCGCGGGTCAGGCCCTCGAGGACGCGCTGGCGGAAGACCAGGGCCGGGTGCACGAAGATGCCCCACAGGCCCGTCGCGGGCATCTCGACGCCGCCGTGTTCGGCGGGCGGACGCACGGGCGGGCCGGGCTGCAGGACGCTGGTGGGGTTGCGCACGGGCACGGTCGCGGGTTCCGCTGCGGGGCCGTGGATCTTGCGGGTGGTTTCCTCGGAGGGCTCGCGGGGTGGTTTGCTGCGGGTTTCCGTGTGCACGGCGTCGCGGAAGTAGTGCTGGAACTCCGCCGCGGAGCCGAAACGCAGTGCGGGATCCGGTGACAGCGCCTGATCCAGCACCGACCTGAGTTTCTGCGGCAGTTGCGCGGGCGCGTACACCGCCTCCAGCACCTCGGTGCACACCACCGCGAACGAGTACACGTCACTGAGATGCGTGAACCGGCCGTGCTCGAGATATTCGGGGGCCGAATAGTTCTGGGTGCCGACCACCTGGTGCGCGCGGGTCAGCCGCTGCATGTTCTCGCGCATCTCGATGGCGATCCCGAAATCGGCCAGCTTCGCGGTGCCGTCCCGGCAGATCATGATGTTCTCGGGCTTGATATCCCGATGCACCACCTGCTTGGAATGCGCGTACACTAGCCCGCTCAGCGCATCGGTGAGAATCCGCGCGACCCCCGGCAACCCCCAATTGTCCGGCGTCCGCATGAACTGCCGCAGATTCTCCCCGTGAATGAACTCCATCACCAGAAACGGTGACCGCAAACCATTCTCGGCAAAAACACCCGAATCATGCAGCATCACAATATTCGAGCAGTTCATCTGCGCCGCGATCCGCGCCTCCCGCTCGAACCGCTGCCAAGCCACCTGCTCGTCCTGCTCCCTGACCGCGAGACTCCCCGCGTCGAGCACCTTGACCGCAACCTGCCTGCGCAACTGCCGATCCCAAGCATCCCAAACCTCGGCCATCCCCCCTTTCCCGACCAGCCCCCTGAGCTCATACCGCCCATTGATCAGCGTCACCCGCGTGCGACCTTCCCCACGGAGCCGACCACCTCACCGGCAGCCCACCCCGGACGACAACGAATCACCCGCGAGTCTACGCGCGCCCCCGACCCCCCACCCCTCCATAATTCCCACCCCCACAACCCCTTCCACCCACCCCTCCCACCAGCCGATTTGCCCCCCACCCGGTCCCATGGTGTACCTTCTCCCAGTCGCCTTGGGAAACCAACGGCAACAATCCGGGGCTATGGCGCAGCTGGTAGCGCACCTCACTGGCAGTGAGGGGGTCAGGGGTTCGAATCCCCTTAGCTCCACTTGACTAGGCCCGGTCCACCAGGACCGGGCCTAACTCGTTCTCGTACCGCGCGGCCGCTCGATCCGTGGGTTGTGTGTCACCGCTTCGAACGTCGCTTCTTCTTACGTTCTCCTGACTTCGATCGGCGTTTCCCCTTCTTGTCACGCTCGAGATTGTGGAGCCAGCCGGAATGGCCCCCGCCGACCGTTGCAGTGAGCCCTGTACAAAGCCACACCATCGCGGGTGAGAAGTCGGGCCCGAGAAAATGGTGCAGGTCGTTGATCGTGAGGTCGGCGACCCGCTTGCCGAGATGATCCTCGAGGGTTTGGCAATCGTCGAGATTCCACAATGCGGTTGCTACGACGAGTGCGGGACCAGCGCGGTCGATACCGTCTAGGTGCTCGTGGATCCACTCGACTGCTTCTAGGATCTGTCTCTGGGAGATGCCGCCATCTCTGATGGACACAAGCCAGCCAAGCGGCACGGCAACCAAGAGGCTGACCAGCATCGAAATATCTACGTCCTCTTCCTCAGTTGAGACCAGCTGATCAATTAGGGATCGTGGTGTCTCAGGTCCGACCGATCCATCGATGAGCATCTGAATCAACTGTTGCAGCATTTCTGGCAAGAATTCTAGGATATTCCTTGAATCGAGATGTCGCTCTACAGCGTTGCTAAACGCCTCTTTCTCGCGCTTGGAGAAGTGGCCCTCATTCTCTTCTGTGACAATGTATCCGACCTCGCTCGCGGCCAGCGCGAATGCGCGGACGAGTGGGCTGTCCGTGCTTTCGGCGAGGCTTTGCCACATCTCGTCAACAATTATCGGATCCATGAATGAGGGCTCATCTGCGTCTGGATCGAAGAATATCGGTTCGTCCGGACTTGGGTCGCGGCCGAACTTCTGGCGGAATCTGTCGACCTGACTTTCCAGTAGATCTCTACTTTCATCGGTTAGCCCTACTCTATAGCCAGTTCGGGTACGTAGGCGTTGGTGTCCGAATTCAAGGGCTAAATGAATGAAGTCCGTACCTGGTTCGCCGTGCCATCGCAGGGATTGATAGTCGGGTATCTGGGTGAATTCTGGAATTGAGAAAAGGTGCCCCAATATGGTTAGTGTGTCCAATTCATGCATTGTCCCTGCAAGTACTGCGTCGACGATAGATGCTATTGGGGTGTTGTCCTCGAGGCCGAGTGCCCACGTGTACGCACGCTCGGAGAGCTCGTCGATCGGCTCCTCGTCAGACGCCGCCAAAGAAGCAAATAGGGCGATCAGTAGTAGCCGCCCGTCTTCGTGTACAGGCAGCCCGGAAGTCTCTAGTAGAAACAAGCCATCGCGAAGAAGCTCAGCGTAGGTGCCGTCCTGGTCGGTCGTACTATCCAGTCGGCTCAGAAAATCAATCGCTCGGGCCTGACCTTGTTCGGTAACTTCCCGTAGAGCGTTGTCTGTTTCCGGACCACCTCGCAGGAATCGGGATTGTGCGAGTAATACTCCGGGGCGGAGATGCTCTGGTATTTCAATGTCGTCGAGTCCACATGCCTGTAACTCCGCACACAATTCCAACAGGAGTGTTCCGTCGTCAACCGGACGTTCCAGCTCGATGCTGAGCGCGACCGCAGTCGCGATAAAGTGCTTGATGCCCGCCCATATGGGGGTTGTTTTTATCGCTCGCAACCAAGCGGTACGGGCATTTCCGAACTGGCCGGCACTCGTGAATTTCTTAGAGTATTCTGATCCTAGAACGATTAAATCCAGCGGATCGGTGTCTGAGTGCCAATCCGGTCCGTCGTCCTGGGATAGGGCGACGACGGCGAATCCCCAGGCATAAGCTCCGGCCAAACTCAACCTCGGTGGTGCATTGCTTTCCAAGAGCTGGGCAAGTGCGATTCCTCCTGGGGAGGTATTCAACCCGTTGGCTGGCAAGTTGCCTCCGCTCCTGGGTTTTCCGTCGCTAATGAGCTTCTTGGACTTGCCTTTTCGGGTACGGTTTGCTTTGCCCATGGCAATCCCTCATGTCGATACGGCTGTCGTCGGACGGTGCAGCACGTTATCGTATTGGCAACGGGGACAGGCGATGTCGAGCAAGTAAGAGTGCATGGAGGGCGTCGTGGCAGTGGGGGCCGACAAGAGCGATGGAGCGGGAAAGACTCACAACCAGATCCACGGTGGAGTTCACCACGCTCCGGTAATGCAGGTCGGTTACGTGAACGGCGATGTTGTCGTCAATGGGCCGGCGCTGGGTTCAGAGTACTTGATGGACCCCATGAATTGGCCCCTGATCAGGGAGTGGGATCCCCTGCATGCAGGTACGCTCCGTGCTCGACCAGGACCGGATGACAACGGTGTCCCACCGTATGTTCAGCGCGATGTCGATGAACGATTGCGGCTCAGGCTATCGAGCATGAGCGAGTCGGGTGGCATGATCTACCTGATCGGTAGCTCCGCCGCGGGCAAGACCAGGGCAGCGTACGAGGCGCTCAGAGCAGTACTGCCCGACCATCGCATCGCGACACCGGCAACCGGCGTTGATCTTCCCGTCATGCTGGACGCCATCGTGCGGTTCAGCGGAGGGTGTGTGTTGTGGCTCGATGACCTGGAGAAGTTTCTCGGACCCGGTGCTTTGGATCCCAACACACTGCGGGTGCTTCTCCAGCGCGGGGTATCGGTGGTTGGGACAATTCGGAAAGCACAGTTCGAACTCTTCGATCCCGGTCGTCGTCCCGGCTCAGGGTTGGGTGACGACAGATCGCTAGCCCAGCTCGCTCACGTCGGAGCACAAGTTCTCTCCATGTGTGAGTCGATCGAGCTGCCGCGGATTTGGAGTGACGACGAATTGGGACGAGCGGCGGCGCTGGATGACGAACGGATCTCGGAGGCAGTCGAGTGTCACGGGTACTACGGCGTGGCAGAGTATCTCGCAGCAGGTCCGGCAATCTGGTCGGAGTGGCGCCGTGCCGCAGACGTCGAGGGACAACCGCGAGGCGCCGCCCTGGTGTCAGCAGCTGTGGATCTTGCGAGAAGCGGTCTGCCAGGGCCGTATCCGCAGTCGCTAATTGTCGATCTGCATGCGAAATATTTGGAGCAACAAGGTGGGATGCTTCTCCGGCCGGAGTCGTTGAACGACGCGTTTGCGTGGGCTAGTAGGACCCGGTTTGGTGTTGCAAGTCCGCTATTGCCGTTTGAGGGCGAACGATGGCTCGCCTTCCCGTACCTTGCAGACAGGACTGATGAGCTTTCCACTGGGATGCCAATCAGGGATTTTGTGTGGGGGCGGGCGGCTGAGTGCGCTGAGACCGACATCGACTCGATGAGTGTGGCAGTCCGGGCGGCTGAGGCCGCAACTGCTGTGTCGCTTCGTGTGGCCGAGGAGATTTGGCAGACAAGAATTTCCAGTTCCTCTGCGCCGATTGCGACGATGGCCGCTTACAACCTCGGTGTGTTGCTGATGGAGACCGAACGCCCGGAAGCGGCGAGGAGCATGTTCCTACAGGCTGCAGAGAATGGCGAGCCCCGAGCAGCCTTCAATCTCAGCGTATTGCTGGTCCTGCCTGAAGAAGCGGCTGAGGCACGTGAGTGGTGTCGGATCGCCGCTGAAGCGGGGTATCCGGATGCATGTTTCGACCTGGGATTCAAGTTTGAAGCGGATGGCCAGCTGGCGGAAGCCGAGCATTGGTACCGCCGGGGAGCAGATTTGGGCGAGTACCGATCGGCGACCAATCTAGGCAATATCTTGACCAGCGCGGGGCGCACTGATGAAGCTCATAGTTGGTACGCCAAGGCGGATAGCCTTGGGGATAGTCGGGCAACATTCAATATTGGCTTGTTCCATCATGAGGCGGGTCGTTTCAGTGAGGCGGAGCATTGGTACCTGCTGGCGTTCGAACGCGGGTCCGCCGAGGCAGCCCTGAACTTGGGGGTGCTGTGGTCGGAGAATGGCGATCTTGTTGCGGCAGAGAAGTGGTTCCGCTTAGCTGCCGACAAAGGGCGGGCGGGAGCAATGTTCAACTTGGGGAATTTGTTGGCGAGCAGCGGGCGGCTCGAGGAAGCTCGCGCTTGCTACCTTCGTGGCGCGGATTCGAATCACCTGGAGTCGATCCGCGCGCTTGGACGCTCACTCTACGATGCCGAGCGGCCCGACGAGGCAGTGGTGTGGTTCGAACGTGCTGCGGCACTTGGCGATAGACTAGCCGCGGCCGTGCTCGGTGGACTCCTTACGGAACTCGGAAGGATTGACGATGCCATTGCTCCTTTGACGGTGGCGGCGGATGGAGGGCATATCGATTCCGCGTTCAATCTTGCCGTTATCTACCGCAACCGAGGAGACGTGGGCAACGCGCAACGTTGGTACCGCGAGGCCGCGGATGGCGGCGATGCCGAGGGCGCGGTCGGTCTCGCAGGAGTGCTGTTCGAGAATGGACGAGTCGCGTCGGCCATTTGGTGGATTGGACGTGCCAGGAAGCTCCGTGCCAATCACTCAGGGCCGCAACCGGTGTGATCGAGCATTCGGGCCGGCTATCGGAACGTGATGTTCCCGTGAACCTGACCGGCCTGGATGACGTTTCCACTGACTGTCCCCGATAACTCGTTGGTGACCGGGGACCGGTCATTGTCGGGGAGAGGTGTTTCACGCGGTGCCTCGATCTGAGCTGCTCGATCGACTCCGAGCCTGCGTTCCCACTCGCGGAAGCTCAGAGCAGTTTCGCCCGCCCATCGTGCCAAAACCGCGCCAACCGCGACCAGCCGATCCATGTCTCGAGGTAGCGAGGCGCCGGTCGACCACGAACTGATCGTCTGCGTGGGCACCCCGGACTGATCCGCAAGCTTTCGCTGAGAGATCTCCTGGCCGTGCGGGTTGTCCATCAGCGCGTAGTGAGTTGCCTGATCCCACAGCCGGGCTAGTTCGGACAATACGGTGGAGGTGACGTGAGGTCCCTGTGCAGGACGAAACGGACCGCTCATGTTCTTGCCCTTCGACGCCGAGTCGGATCCGACCAGGATCCTTGTGTATATCCCGCCAACCAGCAGGATAGCGGGGCGTATGAAGGTCGGATCCGATATCTGTTCTGTTGCAACGCACTTGGGCAGCACATTAGGGAGGTCGTTGCTGTGAACCGGGCCATTGTGCCGAAGATGCGAAGAGGTTTCCGTGATTCCCTGGGCCGGACTGTTTTTCCAGACTGCGGTGATTGGTGGTAGTGCTGGGGCGCTGTACGCCATAACCATTACCGTTGTCGCACTCATCGGCACATTGTCGGGTGATCGTCAGAGGCGAGGTGATGCACGTCGAGTCTTAGCGATCCTGCTAAGGCAGGTCGGCCGCTGAGACCGTGGACCTCGGCTCGGCCTCTCTGGCATGGTGACTAGCGTGCTGGCGGAGGGACGCTTAACAGGCGACATGTCGATGCTCGATGAGAAGAGCTATCGTGCGCTGCAGCCGATGAAGCTGGCTCATCAAATGTTTCGGCTATTTGCGCCAGGCTGGCTGAGCCGCTGCGACATCCTCGGCGTGATCGACATAGCCCCCGGCAGCTCCCACACCCGCTGATCGATGATGAACCCCAGACCCTACGCGGTAGTTGGTTGACTGGGCTCTGTCCTCGACCGTTCTTATTCGTTACTGCCGCATCCGACCACTCCCGATCGCACCCTCTACGGCTAGTTCGTTTGGGTCGGCGTCCAGGACGTGAGCGGTTTCTGACAGAGGGGCGGTCTCTGCCGTACGTCCCCAGGTGGCCAGCCCCCAGCTTGATGGTCCTGATGCCGCGCCTGCGCCATCATCGCGGTTTGGTCAACGCCTTCCGGACAAACGACTCCTCCGGCCAGAAGGTGTCCCCCAACGTCAGCTGATCGAACAGAACGCAGACGGTTCCGGGTTTGTCCTCGGAATCCCAGACAGCCGACACTGTCCGGCCCCGTTCGTTCCCATGGCGGCTCAGCCAGTAGATCCTGTCGCCCGGTCTGAGCTCGAATGCGCTGACCCTATGTCGGGCCGAGGTCATACGAGTACTCGGTTGTCCGACCCGCGCGTCGAAACCGTATTCCCAGGTCGGACGGGGGCAGCGCCAGATGATCCGGAACTGCTCGTCGATCGGCAGCGCGGGAAGGCCAACACGCACCTCTTTGACCAGGTAGAACGTGACGAGCCGGCGCGCCTTCTCCGACATCTCACGCCAGGATTTCGAGAGCGCCTCGGTATATGCGTCAGCATCCGACTCCAACTCCGTGGTAATGGCAGCCAGATCGTGGTCGGTCGCGGCTTCGGTACGGAGTACCTGGATCGACCGTGTCAATGAGTCGGGTTCGATCCGAAGATGGTGTTCAACTCGTCTGGCCACATAGATATGGCGTGCGTCAATGTTGGTGTGAAGAGGCGGATTATCGGCAGTTGGATTGCGAGCCCACTGAGCCGCGTCAAAACAGGCCGCCAGCCACTGCGCCTCGGCCTTACTCAGTATCTTGTCCGCCACTACGCACATGCCAGGAAGAAGGCCTGGTCGGCCATTGGGATGGAAGTGCTCGGGGCCGATGTGCTCCGGATACCAGTCGAGGTCACTGTGGAGCAGTGTCGCGAATCCCTCACCTCGGCGCTGCCAAAAGATCAAATCCTCGCCGAACACGTTCACGTGGTGCTGCACGATGTCCGAGGGGCCGAACTCAACGCCCGCCATCTCGCCCAACTGGGCCTGGATGATTCGGTTGCCCCGATAGCGGCTTAGATAGGCTCTGACTTCAGCGACGAAGTCCGCCATGGATTCGTCATCCAGCTTGCGCTCGGAGTCGACCGTGATCGTCTTGAGCACCTCAGCGTTGCGCCGCGCGAACAGCAGTTGCTTGGTGGCATTTGCCCAGTAGAGACCGTCGGTGTCCGGGTCATGCACAACGCAGAGTACTGGGATGTTGCCATCGGCCCAGGTGTTGCCGTGATCACCGATCGGTACGGTGTACCCGCCGACCTTGCGCCACGAACGGCCGCCCTTGACCTGGATCTTGACCAGGTCGCCGGTTACCTCACCGTCCGCAGTGAACGTGACGTGCTGGTCCTCGCCGAAGTCGTTCTGGCCATCGATCTCCTGAACGATGTGATTGTGTCGCTCCAGCAGTGTCCGCAGCGCGTTGACCGCAGCACGGCTGGGTCTACGAGCATCAGGCACCTTCGGCAAGAGACCCTCCGGAAATCGTGCGCGGTGGCCAGAGGATGGGTCCGCGACTGGCTGGGCGCGGTCAGAGAATAGCGGCTAGTGGTTCATTCCAGTACGCCAATCCTTCTGCTTGGCGGCGTAGCCCGCGGAAAGTCAGCAGGGACCGGCTGGGTCGTCTGTGGGTGTTTGCGGTCTCCTTGATCGCCATATCGCGCCGATCTCCCTGTCTACCTGGGGCTGTGGTCAGTGCGGAGGCCGAAAGCATTGTCAAATGTTATCAATGCCAGGGCTATCGAGATCGCGGACAGGATTGCCCCGGCGAGGTGGGGTGGACAGCCTGCGGGGGACGGGTGTGGTTGTGGCCGAGCGGAGTCGGAACGCCGCGTACAGCGCGCCGAGGCTGAGGGTCATGTAGATCGGGTGGGGTAGGAGGCCGGAGATACCGCCGATTGCTTCGGAAGCGGCGATTGGATGACTACAGCAGCCAGCGATGCATGGTTCTCCTCTCGAATCCGACTGCGCGACAGGACTAGTGCTGATCGATCAGGGTGGAAGGGGTGGCAGGCTCGGCGGAACGCCGGGCCTGATTTGTTTGTGCTGTAAGGGCTTTCGTCGACTCCGAGGGTGCCGTGTACGGCGGGATCTTGCCCGCGATCATGTTGCGGCCGGTGGTTATCGCTTGTCTCTCCCGTCGGAGAGGGCTTCTTGACACCCCCGATCGGTTCGATGCATGATTACTGCATCGCTACAGTGATACTGCACAAGTACACCGATACTGCATGAATAGAAGTCATTGCCCTGCCGCGCTCGGCGGGACCCATCACCTCACATCAGGACTGAACATGTTCTTCCAACCGAAACGCCTGCTGCGTGCCGGCCTGTTCGTGCTCGGCACGGCGGCCGTTTTCGGCGCCGCAGGGACCGTGACCGCGCCGGCGGTCCCGCCCAGTGCGGTGAACCTGAAGACGGACTGGGACGTATACCAGCGCCCATCCGGGACGACCGACAACCCACTCGGATTCCACGTCAAGGTCACCTGGCGTGAGACCAACGCGGCGAACACGATTGAATCGTTCAACGGAATGGCCAACACCCTGACCTACTACGGCGAAGTCACGGACGGCCTGATCGAGGGCCGCTCGATCAGGTTCACCATTCACTGGTCTGATGGGAAAACGGGCCTCTATCAGGGAAGTTGGTTCGACGACGGCTACCTGCGCGGCAATGCCCCGGAGGATGGGACCGATCGGAGCGCCGAGTGGTGGAGCCGATACGACAATTGGACCCTCACCCCGGCCCATTGACTCAGGGGTCGAGTCCCCTGCGCTCTGCTTACCAGATCCAGGCTCAGCGGAGACGCTGGGCCTGGATTGCTTTGCGCTGGAAGGGCTTTCGCTGATGTGCCGGAGTGTCGCGTGCGCCCGCTGTTACTGGCCGGGGCTGAGGGGTGGGGTGGGATCGGCTGGGGGACACCTTGATTCGCATCCTCGTCGAGGTAGTAGGCCCGCTCTGGAGCGGCATATCCGGCGCTGCTCCTCCGGCTGGGCGGCCAGGGCTTGCCGCACTACCTGTACGGCGTCTTCGACATTTGTCGCGACGATGGACAATTCGCGACCCGCCTCGCCCCGCGGGGTCACCTTGACCGAGACGTAGGTGCGTCGGGAGCGGATGACCTCGGGGAGCACTCTGATCGCGACCGCCGCCCAGGCCGCCAGCGTGATGATCGTGTCCACGGTGATCACCTCGCGGGAACCGCGGTCGCGGAGGCGAATTCGGTGGGGCACCGGCCGGTGACCGCGGCAGCCATGAGTGCAGCCGCCAGTGGGCTGTGCGCTGCGCGCAGGGTGCGATAGAGCGCGTCGGCGCGAGTCTGGGGACTGGTGTGGGGCGACGGCATCGTGCACCTCCGGTTGGTCTTGCTGCTGAAAGACCACGATGCCACCGGCTAACTATCGGTCGCCCTGGAAAAATCCGGATCTTGTCCACCCAAGTGGCGCTGTGACAGGAATTTTCAAGGTTGCACGACGTATTTTTGCCAACCCTTGTTATCGATCACCACAATGTGGCGATTGCGCAGGCAGACCAGACCCTGCTCCCGCAACTCCCGTACGGCGAGCCCGATGGCGTCGACCCTCGCTCCGACGAGGTTGCCCAATTCCTCGTAGTTGAGCCGAATGGTGATCTCCCACGCGGCGGACTCCGTCGTGCCGTCGTCACACCCATTCCCGTTCGGCCGCACCGTGGTTCGGCGGCCATGGGACTCCGCGAATTCGACGAGCAGACGGGCGAGCCGGGTGGTGACCGCGCAGTCTCCGAAATCCAGCCGCCGCTGATCCGCCCAGGTGAGCCGGTCTGCCATCGTGCGGCACAGCGTTTGCCACCCGTCCGGGTGCCGGTCGAGGAACCGCAGGAACTCTGTTCCCGGCATGCGATGCACGGTGGCGGCCGTGCAGATGGTGACCGTCGCGGAACGGCGGGAACTGGGTTCGAGCGCCGCGATCTCACCGATCACATCCCCGCTCACCCGAATCGCCAGCAGCTTCCCGTCCGCCCCGGTGATCTTCGCGCACGCCGACACCTCGGAGTTCCGCGACCGCAGCAGATACACGCTGCTGGCCGGATCTCCATACGGCGACAACACCTCTCCCGGCTGGAAGGGATGCTGCTTCCCGAGTGAGAGCAGATCCCGCCGCGACGCGGGACTCAACCGCTCCATGAAAGTGCGCTCCGGCCACGGCCAGTTATCCAGCCAGTCGCCCCGTGATTTAGTCATATTCCAACTCCGTGCCCTCGGAGAAGCCGCCCCCGAATCCTCCACGGTAGGCGTACACCTGCACGCGAGGATGAATTCCCGCATCACGATCTGAGACAGTTCGCCGCGAATCCCGTTGCCGCCCAGTGATCGAGCTCGCCTAGCCGTGCGGCCAACGGTGAGGATCGATCAGCCGGGGCTTGCGGCTATTGAGGGCCGGTGGTTTCGGTGGCTTTGCGGGCGGCGGATTGGAGCCAGGGGTCGATGGTGGGGTCTTGGGTCAGGTCGGTGCGGGCGGCCAGGGCGGTGGAGAGGTAGCGGTGGTGGACCGAGGCGGATTCGAAGCGGTGGGGGTCGCTCGTGCCCTGGGTGTTGACGTTGCTGCCTACGCCGGAGTTGGGGTGCCAGAAGACGAGGTTGCGTTGGAGGGTGCTGTCCAATGCGGTGGCGGCGGCCTGGGCGGTGGTCGCGTCGGGGAGGGGGAAGATTTCTACCGAGACCAGGACGGGTGGGGGACCGGCGGGGGTGGTTTCTTCCAGATAGACGCCGATCATCATGCCTTTGCAGCCGTGTTCGGCGAGCATTTCCACGACGGCGGAGCCGCCCGCGTGGCTGCAGTCGGGAGGTGTGTCGTTTTTCGGCGGGCCACCGCTCTGCAGGTCGAATCTGGCGCCCATGTCGTCGGTGAAGGTCGCGGGGAGCAGGGCGATGGAGGTGTACGGGGTGATGTCGGTGGTGTCGCTGTCGCGGAGGTCCTTCTTGGCGGTAGTGGTCGGAGCAGCGGTGGGGGTGGTGGGCCCGGATGAAGTGCCGCGCAGCTTGATTGCCGCGAAGCCACCGGCCAGCACGATTGCCGCAATCAAGACCGAGATGCCGATGGCGGCAGGTACTCGGCGATTCCGAGACGGCGTCGGTGGCAGCGGGCTGTTCACTGATTGTGTTGGTGCCATGGGGGATTGGGGATATCCAAGTGGTGCCCGATGATCGGGTCGGTCCGCCACGCGCTGGTGCAAAGCTTGTTCGGCCGCGTACGCGAGTTCGTTGCAGCTAGCGAATCGGTGCGCGGGATCCTTGGCCAGCGCGCGTGCGATGACATCGTCGAAAGCGCTTGGGAGATGCGGACTGTGGTGACTGGGCCGGGGGATAGCCCCGTTCAGATGCCCGTGCATCAACTGTGCCGCATTGCCTCCGCCGTAGGGCAGCACCCCCGTGAGCATGTGATACAGCGTGCAACCGAGCGAGTACACGTCGGCGCGGCGGTCGGTGACAACGTCGGGATCCAGTCGCTCCGGAGCCGAATACTGCAGGCTGGCAAGAACATCGCCGGTCTGGGTCAGGCCGAGATTGTCGTCGAAAGCCTTGGCGATCCCGAAATCGGTGAGGATCGCCCGCTCCCGGGTTCCGGTCGCGAGCAAGATATTGGCGGGTTTCACGTCACGATGCAGGATTCCGGCGTCGTTGGCGTGGTCGATGGCGTCCGCCGTCTCGGCGATGATCCGGACCGCACGCGCCGGGTCCATCGGCCGCCCGTGCGCCAGCTCCCGGGCGACATCGGTGCCGTCGATGAAGGCCATCGCGATCCATCGCTGATCGCCCTCCTCGCCGCGCGCGTAGATCGTGACGATATTCGGATGGTTCAGGCGCGCAACGGTATTCGCTTCCCGCTCGAACCGGCCGCGGAGCTCCTCGTTCCCGCTGGTGGATCGAGTCAGCAACTTCAACGCCACCAGCCGGGGCAGATCCCGATCGTGCGCGAGATATACCTCCCCCATGCCGCCCGCGCCCAACTGCCGGATAGTCCGGTAGCCCGCGAACACCTCCCCCGGCCGCAACATATCTCCCACCCCGGCGTCCTCTCAGCTCACGCTCCGCCGCCGACGATACGCGGGCCGGAGCAGAACCAACCAGCCGAAAAGGACCGATGGGCTTGCCTCACAACCGGTTTACCGCCACGGGTGAGGACGCGCGAGCCTAGGAGGGGTTGTAGTCGCAGTCGATGTAGATCTCGTCGGCGTCGGAGGAGACGAGGTCGTAGCCGGGGACGGTCGGGCAGGTCCAGTTGCCCGGGCCGCCGACCGCGTGCCCCGCGCAGGCCTCACCCGGAGTCTTGACGTGCTCGTCACCGGTGACCGGGTCGTACAGGCAAACCTGGTCGGGCACATCGGCGAGCGACTGACCGGCCGCCGGGACGGCGAAACCGGCGAGGCCGATGCCGGCAACCAATAACAGGGCAGCGCGGGTCCGAACGGTGAACGGCATAATCGTGCTCTTTTCGCTGATCAGGTCAGGGCGCAAGCACCCTAGCCCGACGGCGCTCCGGCAGCGACTGGACTCTCGACCAGGTTCGATCACGCCGCGCGCGATTCGAGGTCGGCTTCATGGCGAACCTCGACCTTACGGACTTCTCCATGGCCGGGCTGGTCGCGTGGTACTCGCTGATTCACATCCCCGACGACGAGATCGGTTGTGTCCTCGACCATTTCCACCGCGTGCTCCGACCGGGCGGACCGCTGTTGCTCGGATTCCATGTCGGAGCCGACTCGCAGTTGAAAACCCAAGGCTACGGCGGACATCCGATGCATCTGCAGGTTCATCGGCGTCAGCACAGCCGAATGCGTGAATGGCTCGACGATGCTGGATTCGCTGTCGAGGTGGATAGAACGCTGACTTCCGCCGAGAGTCCGCTCGGCGGAATCATTCTCGCGCGCCGTCAGCAGACCGGAATTTCGACGGATCCTTGCAGACTGGTGTGAAACAGGATGCAGACCAGATGATTCAAGGTCTGATAGGCGGATCCACTCGCCGACCCGCTGGTCCCTGCATCAACGGGCTGAACGCCGCCGACGGACTGCGCCTCACCGACCGGCGCCGCCTCGGCAGGTCCGGCCAGCACCGGCGCGCACAGCGCAGCTGACACGACTAAAGCTCCGATAATCTTCTTCGAATTCATCACAACCCCATAACTTCTCGAATCTGACGCAAGTCAGTATTCAATTCCCGCCCAACCGCCGACAGCCCTGACAGTCGGTGCCCCCGACCTTCGGGTTGGTCGGGATAGATGCTGCGGAAACGAAAAAGTCGGGCCCGGCTGGCAGCCGGGCCCGACTTCGAAGGGGATCGCTAGGCCGGTGTTCCAGGCAACAGTTGGTTGAGCAGTGCGGTCACGGGAGCCGTGAATTCGGCTGGGACAGCGTTGATCACCTCGGCTGGCACGGCAGCGGCCACTTCCGCTGGCACACCGACGGTGTCGAGCAATCCCTTCACCTCCGCCACCGCGGCCGTTTCGACCGGAGCCGGTGCAGCGATGATCTCCTCGACGATCGGCTTGCGCGCCACATCGCCCTGCAGGCGAAGAGTGTTGTAGGCGTTGACACCCGAGATGATGCCGACCGGCACGCCGATCGCGAGACTGCCGATCGTCCCACCCATCGCGCCGAGAATGGCCGCGCCGGTGAGGCATCCGCCCGCGAATCCGGTCGCCGTTCCGGCCAGTGCCGCCGAGAAGGTGCCCGCGGTGCCTGCGCCGATGCCACCGGCCAGGCAGCCGATGACCAGACCGGTCATGCCGCCGAGTAGACCGCCGACCGACACCGCCAGCCCGAACTGGGTACCCACCGCGC
Organism: Nocardia heshunensis; assembly: GCF_054782115.1. Taxonomy (NCBI): domain Bacteria; kingdom Bacillati; phylum Actinomycetota; class Actinomycetes; order Mycobacteriales; family Nocardiaceae; genus Nocardia; species Nocardia heshunensis. The sequence goes on from NZ_BAAGTC010000002.1 coordinate 935,112, forward strand.
TGTAGGCGTCGTTGATGTCCTTCTGCCGCTGCACCGGGTCGGGTTGCGGCTTCGCCCCGGGCTGCCCGGGCTGCCCGGGCTGATCCGGTGCGGGCTGATCATCGACGAAACCGGTGATCGGCACGCTGGCCGGTGCCTTGCACACCGGGTCGGGCAGATCCGCCGCAGTCTTCGGCGCCTCGTCGCGCTGCGCGGCGGGCTGTGACCGGGTAGGCAGCGGCGAGATCGGCACCGTGCCCAGCGGGCAGGGAACGGCGGCGTTGGGCCACAACGCCATCGGCGAGCCGAGCGTCAGGGTATTGCCCATGACGTAGCGGCCCTGCGCGTCGAGCACCTGGAAGTTGTTGAGCAGCTGCAATTGCCGGTCACCGCCCGGCCCGGGCTGCAGTGGGTCGGGTCCGGTGCCGGGCGCCTGCACCAGCAGCGAACCGATCGGCGTGGTCAGGTAGCCGGACATGTCGGTCAGGTCGCCGGTGTAGACGACGCCCTGCATCACCCCGACCGTCACCCGCGAGAGGCCCTCGCGAACCGCCTGCTCGTGCGGCGTCAGATCCGCCAGGTTCCCCGGCTGCGGTGGCGGGATCTCGTTCCCGAACGGCACATGCCGCAGCGTGCTGCGATCCTCGCCGAGAATCAGGTTCCCGGCGTGATCACGCAGTTGATAGTGGTTGTTGCCGATCAGGCTGACTGCGACATCGGGACCGTAGATGGTCGAAAGCCGCCGGTATGCATTGCTGCGCAGGTAGACGTCACTGGTCAACGCCATATCGTTCTCACCGCACAGCGGGTCGCGGGGCGGGATGGGGGCCAGCGGATCGTCGGCGTCGGGCACCGGCGGACAGGTCAGCAGCAGCTGATCCGCGCCCGGGTCGTCGTCCGGGAACAAGCTCGTCTGCGGATCGGGCGCATCCACCGTGATCGGAGTCGCATGCGCGGAGACCGCGGTGACCACGACGGTCAGGGCGGCCAGGACCGTGCTCAGCGCGGCGGGGACGACTTTCATGGAACCTCGCAATCCGTGGGGCACGCGGAACGAACCGGGAAGAACTGCAGGTGAGAAAGATTTCGGCGTAAGGCTAACAAGCGGGGAGGGCGTTCCCCGGGAGCCGGACATCGACTGCGAGCCGACCCCGCGCAGCCCCCGCCAACCCCGCATTCGAGCCCGCGGCAGGTGCGGGTGCGCGCGTCGGCGCAAGCGCCGATAAAGTGTTCGCGGATGAGTTTTTCTACCGCTGTTGAAGTCCCGAAGTCGCTGGACCGCCGTTTTGGGCGGGTGATGTGGCTGGTTCCCGCATTCTGTGTGGCCGTGACCGCGCTGTGCCTGATGTTGCCGGTGTGGCCGTTCAAACAGATCACGGGTGGGTTCATTGACCTACAGGTGTACCGGCTCGGCGTGCAGACGCTGTGGCACGGCGGCGACATGTACGGCCAGCTGCCGCAGACCACCATCGGGATCGGGCTGCCGTTCATCTATCCACCGTTCGCCGCGCTGGTGTTGTCGCCGTTCGCGTTCCTGCCGTGGGATGCGGCCCGCTACGGGTTCTTCCTGACCTCGGTGGTCGCGCTCGCGTTCTCCTTCTATCTGGTGGCGCGCCGGGTGTGGCCGGGCGAGGACCGGCAGAAGCTGGCACTGTGGGTGACGGCCTGCGCCACACCGCTGGGTCTGCTGCTCGAGCCCGCGCATTCGACGCTGGATTTCGGGCAGGTCAATCTGCTGCTGATGGTGCTCGTGGTGGCCGACTGCCTCACCGAGAAGCCGAAGTGGCGGCGCGGCATGCTGCTCGGCATCGCGGCCGCGGTGAAGCTGACACCGGCCGCGTTCGTCCTCTACTTCCTCATTCGGCGCGACTACAAGGCCGCGGCGACCGCCGCGATCACCGGGGCCGTGGCGACCGCGATCGCCTTCGCGGTGATGCCGTTCGCATCGATGAAGTACTGGTTCGGCGGGATGGGCAATGTGTCCGGGCTCAGCGGCTCGGCCTTCCACACCAACCAGTCGATTCAGGCGGTGCTGGCCCGCTTCGACATCCACAAGCCGCTGCTCACCATCCTGTGGCTGATCCTCAGCGCCGCCCTGCTGGCCCTGGTGGTGCCCGCCATGCGCCGCGCCATCGACTTCCCGCCGCTGGCCCTGAGCATCAATGCCGTCTTCACCCTGCTGGTCTCGCCGATCTCCTGGTCGCACCACTGGATCTGGATCGCCCCCGCGGTCCTCGGCATGCTCGGCTACGCCACCCAACTACCCTGGCGTCGCGCCGCCGGCTGGTACCTGGTCACCGCGATCACCATCGCCATCTTCGTCTGGGGCCCCCAAAACTGGCTCCCCGACGGCGAACACCGCGAAACCCACTGGACCCCCTGGCAACACCTCATCGGCGACACCTACGTCTGGTTCAGCGTCCTCCTGGTAGCCCTCTTCCTCTACACCACCCGCCGCCCTCACCCCACCCGCAAACCCGAAGCCCTGACCTCCGCAGATCAGTAACCCGGAACCCCTCCCGCCGGATCAGCATGTGGTCCAAGCTGATTGGTGGGAGAACGATCGGGGGCGACGGTGCGAGTTGTCAATGCGAACCGTACGGGGATCGAGGACGCGGAAAAGCGAGTAATCGAGGCACTGCGGGCCTGGCGCGTACCGGGCATTGCCGTGTCCGGCATCCAGATCCCGGAAGCCGCCGCGCCGCCCTCGCAAGCGCATCTGCTTGTCGTACTCCCGTATTCAGCGGTGCTGATCGTCGCCTACCTTGTCCCGCGACGCGCGGGCGGCGCGTTTCGCTGTCCGGCACAGGGGGATTGGTCGCTGTCGAATCAGGAGGACGGTGGCCGGTACGTCATCGAGTTCGAGAATCCCTTGCCAGCGATTCGAACAGTTCTCGATGGATTGAGCGACGCGACCCAACGCACCACCGGTACCACGGCGCCGGTGAACGGCCGGGTGATCGTCGTGCCCTGGCCCAAGTTTCCGGTCTTTCTGGAGAAGGTTGGCTTCTCTACAGCCGGGCAACTGGACGTGCTGCTGTTCGATTCCGGCCTGTCCGAGCTGCGCGGCTGGGCCGACAGTCATGAACAGGATGAGCGGGTGTGGACCGTCGAGAAGGTGGCCTCTCTGCTCGGCGGGTACGGGTTCACCGCGGATAGCCGCGACCCGAATCGACGGGTCACGCCACAGGAACTGAGAAGGGTCGGATTCGATCCGGAGACTCAGATAATCGACCCCCCGAGGAAGAGGAATCGGCAGCTGAGGCTGGCGGCTGTGGTCGCTGCGGTGTGGCTCGGGGTGGCGGGAGTGGTGGGGCTGGCGCTTACGCCCGATCGGAGCACAGGGACCGGGCCGGTGACGGTCACGACGAGTGTGCCCGGGGTGACTACGTCGCCCGGGGCGCCGAAATAACGAATTCTCGTGATGTGGGGGTGGGGGGTTTATCGGGAGCATTAATGGCATGAGCAGCAAAGAGATTCGCCAGTCCAGCCTGACCGTTCTTGTTACCGGGGCTACCGGGGCCGTCGGTCGGCACCTTGTTACTACTCTTCTGGAGCGCGGCGTGGCCGTCCGCGCGTTGACCCGTAAGCCCGAGGACGCCGATCTGCCGGAGGCGGTCGAGGTCGTGGCGGGGGATATGGCCGATGCTTCGACGTTGGGGGCGCGGGTTTTCGAGGGCGTCGATCGGGCCTTCGTGTTTCCGGCTCGCGGGGTGGATGTGTTCATGGATGCGGCGGTTGCCGCTGGGGTGCAGCGGTTTACCGTGTTGTCGTCGCTGGCGGCGGCGATGGAGTTTCCGCGGGATCACGGGTCGGCGAGCCAGTTGCACCACAGTGCGATCGAGGCCGCTGTGACCGAGCGGACGCAGGGGTGGACGATTCTGCGGCCGGGGACCTTCGCCAATAATCTGCTGGAGTGGCGGTGGCAGATTCGGTCGGGGGCGCCGATTCGGGCGCCTTACCTGAAGTCGGCGCAGGCGCCGGTGCACGAGTTCGATGTGGCCGAGGCGGCGGCGGAGACGCTGTTGTCGGATGAGTTTGTCGGGCAGATCATTCCGATCACCGGGCCGCAGGCGGTGACCCGGGCCGAGCAGGTGGCCATCCTCGGTGCCGCGATCGAGCGGGAGATCGCGTTGAGCGAGATCACCGCCGACGAATTCCGTTCCGAGATGGGGCAATACATTCCGCAGCCGATCATGAAGATGCTGCTGGACTACTGGAGCGACACCGTGGTCACGCCCGATCGTGCCCGTCCCGTCACCCCGGTGACCGGTAAGCCCGGTCGCACGTTGGCCGAATGGGCGGCCGATCACCGCACCGACTTCATGATTGTCTGAGACAATCAGATCCAGCTAGTCGGCTAGGACGCTGATGTCGAGAGGACGCCCCATGACTGCTCCGATAACGCCCGCCACCGCATCGCTGCCGCCGGACGCGCGGTTCGATATCGGGCCGGAGCAGTACCCGGCGGTCCATCTCGACACCACCGTCGCCATTCCGATGTCGGACGGAGTGGTGTTGTGCGCGGACCTGACCCGGCCCGCGTACCGCCGGGCCGAGCCGGTGGCCGAGGCGTTTCCGGTGGTCGTGAACTTCACGCCCTACAACCGGCTGGGCAATCGGTACGCCGCGCGGGTCGCGGGCCTGGCCCGCCGTGCCGGGCGGGCGGTGAAAGGCTCGGATCGACGCCGCTTCACCGGCCGCGACATGCTGCACTCCCCGGCCGGTGGCGTCATGGACGTGTGGGCGACCAACCGGACCCTGGTGTCGCGCGGCTACGTGGATCTGGTGGTGGACGTGCGCGGCACCGGATCCTCCACCGGCACTTGGGATTTCTTCAGCCCGCGCGAGCATCTCGACTATGTCGAGGTGCTGCGTTGGGTGCGCGAACAGCCGTGGTGCGACGGTCATCTCGCGATCACCGGCATCTCCTACGGCGGCATCGCCGCCCTGATCGCGGCCGGTCAGCGACCGGAAGGCTTGGACGCTATCTTCGCGATCGTGGCCGGGGAGGACCCGGTCCGCGAACTCGGGCTCACCGGCGGCGTGCCGACCCCGGGCATGGCGTTGTGGCTGGCGGCGGTCGACGGCGCGAAATTTCTGCCGTCCCCGCGCGGCCTGATCCGCAACCGGCTCGTCGGGCAGTACCTGCGTGACCGCCGCGCCGATCCGTTCAGCGGGCTGGGTCTCGCCCGCGACATCGTCACCACCGACGGCCATCCCGACAGCTTCCTCAATGACCAATGGGCGCAACGACTCCCGGACTTCGAGCGGATCACCGCGGCCACCTGGATCCACGGCGGCTGGCACGACGTCTACAACCGTTCGAATTTCCGCATGTTCGACCGTCTGAGCCTCGACGGCGGCGCAAAGCAGGTGCTCGTCGACGACGGCTATCACCTGAGCATCGGCGCGGGCTTCGGTGAACCCGGCAATCCCGCCGGACTGGACGAGCTGCAATGCGCGTGGTTCGACAAGTGGTGCAAGGGAATCGACAACGGTGTCGACGGGTACGGCCCGGTCACCGTGCGCCGCCAGGGCGGTGGTGGCTGGATCTCGCGCCCGCGCTTCCCCGACCCGGCCGTGACCGTGCGGAAGCTCTACCTCAATCCCGAGCCGAGCGGTTCGGCCGCGCACGCGGGAACCGATGCGGCACTGAGTGATACGCCGCCGCAAGACCTGACCCGCCTGCCGTTGCCGACCGGCCGCGGCGCGTTCGCCTCCGGCAATACCGCGCTCATGACCATGGGCGTCACCACCGTGCTGGGTCGTCGTTTCGGCTCCGACGACCGGCGCGCCGAGGCCACCGCGGTCACCTTCACGACCCCGCCACTGGAACAGGATCTGGTGCTGTCGGGCCCGATGACGCTGCACCTGTGGGTGGAAACCGGTGGCACCGAGGCGTTCTGGTCGGTCACGGTCACCGATGTCGAACCCGACGGCCGTTCCGCGGCACTGACGCGTGGCGCGCTGCTGTCGTCGCTGCGCGCGATCGACGAGAAGAACAGCACCTACGTCGACGGTGAGCTGATCTTCCCGCTGCACACCCTGCGCGCCGACGCGGTGCTGCCGGTGACGCCGGGGGTGCCGTTCGAGATCGATATCGAGATCAATCCGACCGAGGCGGTGCTGCGCGCCGGTCACCGGTTGCGGGTGGCGGTCGCGCCCACCAGCTTCCCGCGGCACTTCCTGCCCCCGGCGCTGAAGCGAAAGATCAACGGCCAGACCATCATCGTGGATCCGGAGCATCCCGGTGAGCTGCGGTTCCTGTCGCCGACGCCGGTCGCGCCGCGCTGAAGCAGGCTCTTAAGAGAACGGGCCGGTCGGTACGTATTTGTCCGAATTGCGGGTACCGGTCCGGCCACCGAGGTGTACGGTCCGAGAGAACACATCTCCAGCCAACTGATCGTCGAACCTGCGGGTCGCGAATCGAGGGGAGCTAGGCGATGGCTGTTTCGAACACGCTCTTACGAGGCTTCACGGTGGCGATCTCGGCTGCCGCGGCCATGGTGGTGGGAGTCGGCCCGGCAACGGCCGAGCCCGGACCCGACGGCCACATGTACGGCTCGTACGCGGTGTCGGGCCGGTTGCCGGACGGGTCGTACTCGCTCGGTGTCGGGTGGAACTATCCGGATCAAGGCAGCGCCGACAGCCGCGCCCTGACCGAATGCGGCGACGGTAGCTGCGCCATCGCGCTGCAATTTCAAGATGGTTGCGGGGCAATAGCATTCAGGGGTAGCAGGTTCGCGGGCGGCACCGGGCCCACCGGTGACGACGCCACCCGCAACGCGGTGAACGCGGTCGGCCCGCCGTGGCCGTCCTCGATCAGCGCCGACGCCGTCAACCCGGCGCAGGTGTTCGGGCCGGACTGCAACGGGCAGTGAGCACCGGATTCCCCGGTCGCCGACTGTTCACCCGCCGACGCCGGGGATCTTGGTACGTTCGGAGATATGGCAACTCCATCCGCCGAGCAGGGCCGCCCCGCGTCCTTCCATGCCGAGCAGATCGATTCCGCCCAGGCCGCGCTGCTGGTCGGGATTCTGGATATGCAGGCCGAGCTGCCCGCCATTCGCCGCCTGCGCGCGTGGGCGCAGACGGCGCTGGCGCTGCGCCCGGGTGACCACGCCCTCGATATCGGCTCCGGAACCGGTTCGGAGGTCATCGAATTCGCCGATCGGGTGGGCTCCGAGGGGTCTGCCGTAGGCGTGGACCCGAATCCGGCCATGCTGACCATCGCCGGGGAGCGGGCCGCCGCGGCCGGTTCGGCCGCGCGATTCGTCGAGGGCAGCGCCTATCACCTGCCGTTCCCGGACGCCTCGATCGACGGCGTGCGCTGTGAGCGCGTCTACCAGCACCTCGACGATCCGGCCGCCGCCACCGCCGAGATCACCCGGGTGTTGCGTCCGGGCGGCCGCGTGGTTCTGATCGACTCGGACTGGTACACCGCCATCACCCATCCGGGCGATCCGGAGACCGTGCGCGCCATGCACGGCTGGCAGCTGTCGAACTCGCCGAACCCGGCGTCCGGCCGCACGCTGCGCGGCCTGCTCACCGCCGCGGGCTGCACCGTCGATGACATGGCCTCCGAAACCCTGCTGTGGAACCCCGAAACCGCTCGCCCCAGCTTCGAACACCTCGGTGGCGCAGCGGTAGCCGCAGGCGCGGTGACCCCCGAACAGTTCGACCGGCTGCTGCTCGACCTCGACGCGGGCATCGCCCGGGGCGACTACCACTTCTCGGTCACCATGTTCGCGGTCCTCGCGCACAAGAACTGAGCGTTGGCGGTTGCTCCGGCTCACCGGCCGTTCCAAGCTGGAATGGTGTTCGAGACAACCGACAATGTGCTGCTACCGCAGTCCGTGCTACGGCATGCCGTCGACGCGGGCCTGGACGCGCGGCGGCTCGCCCGCGAATCCGGGCTGCCCGGTTGGTCGTTGGGTGGCGGGGAGGAGTACCGCGTGCACAGCGCGGGGTATCTGCGCACCTGGGAGGTGGTGGAGCACGGGCTCGGCGATGCGGACGCCGCGCTGCGGATCGCCGAACGCTATGTGATCGGCCAGGTCGGATTGTACGACTATTTGTTCACCACCGCAGCCACTTTGGGCGAGGGCCTGGCACAGTGCGGGCCGTTCGTGGGGGCGATCAGCACCAACTTCTATTTCGAGCCCGGACCGGAGACCGAGGACGAGGTCAGCTTCGAGGTCACCATGATCAATGGTGACGGGCGGGGACGGGAGTTGGCCATGCAGTGGGCGCTGGCGGCGATCTTCATGCGGGCGCGGCTGGTCACGACGACGCCCGTGCGGCCCGCGCGGATCGCCTTCCGCCAGCGCGCGCCGCGCAACCTGGACCGGTTGATCGACGTATTCGGTACCACCGCCATCGATTTCGACGCACCGGTGGACGGCATCACGGTCCGCAAGGCGGATCTCGAGACCCCGCTGTCCACCGCCGACGCGCGGCTGGGCGCGATCCTGCGCGCGCACGCGGCCGCCACTCAGCCGGTGCCGCCGCAGCGCGCCACCACCTGGACCGATCATCTCGCCATCGCCATCTCCCTTGCGCTGGAAGATAATTCGGCTACGGTCGACCGGGTTGCGGCCCGGCTGTACATGAGTCGCCGCACCCTGCAGCGGCGGCTGTCCGAACACGGCACCACCTGGCGTGCCGAGCTCGAGCGGGCCCGGCGGCACCGGTTCGAGGTCGCCGCGGCCGCCGGTACCGCGAGCGGCGCGAACCAGGCGGCGCTGCTGGGCTACCGGGACCACCGCTCCGCCCGGCGGGCCGTGCGCCGCTGGACCGACTGACGCCCACTCGACGAAGTTGGCACGTTTTTGCCTTGCGGATGGCACATTTCGCCCTCCCTGCACGGCCGGGCAACCGTGAGACTTGCCGGACGGGGAATCGAATCGAATGGTGTGACGTCGAGCGAGGCACGTGTGGGACAGATAAGACTCCTTGGGACAGTGGGGATTTCGGCGGATTGTACGGTGCGGCGGGTGGGTGGACCGCGGGTGCGCACGCTGCTGGCGCTGCTCGCCCTGCAGCCGGGCCGGGTGATCGGATGCGACACCTTGATCTGCGGCATCTGGGGTGACACATGGCCCGCCGACCCGGCGAATGCCCTGCAGACCCTGGTGAAACGGGTGCGTGTGCTGCTCCCCGCGAATGCGGCAGTGGAGTCGGCCGCGGGCGGTTACCGGCTCCGGATCGAGTCCGACGACATCGACCTGCACCGCTTCACCCGCCTGATTGCGGTGGGCATCGAACAACTCGCGTCCGGCGCGCATGCCCGCGCCGCCGAAACCCTCGACGTCGCGCTGGCCCTCTGGCACGGCAGCCCGTTCACCGACCTGGCCGACAACGTCGACCTGTACTGGCACGCCGACCGCGTCAACCAGGTCCGCCTGGAGGCGATCGAGGCCCGCGCGGATGCCTACCTGGCCATCGGCCGCAGCCGCGATCTTCTCGACTCCCTGTCGTGGGAACTGCGCCACGACCCCCTGCGAGAATCCCTGGCGGCCAGACTGATCCATGCGCTCACCGCCTCCGGCCGACCCGCCCAGGCCCGAGAAGTCTTCGCCACCACCAGAAACCACCTGAACAACGAGCTGGGCGTCGGCCCGTCCTCCGAACTGCAAGCCGCGGCAGAGCAGATCGGCGCCATCGCACGGGTCGACCGAAAGGTGCAGCAGGCCGGTGACTTCGGTGCGGTGCGGCCCAGCGAGACATCCGCCCGTGCGGCTGGTGGTGCGGCGACGGGTGTCGACGGTGGTGTGGTGCCCGCGCGGTTGACCAGGCTGATCGGGCGAGAGCCCGAGTTGCGGCGGCTGGGGGCGATGTTGGATGGCAGCAGGCTGCTGACGCTCACCGGGGCGGGGGGGTGTCGGGAAGACGAGTCTTGCCTTCGAGGCGGCGAGCCGGCTGGCGGATCGGTGGGCGGGCGGGTGCCGCCTGATCGAGTTGGCGGCGGTCGCGGATGCGAAAACCGCTGTCGCGCATATTCGTGCGGAACTCGGGTTGGTGGGGGAGTACGCGCAGGTGTGTCCGGTGCATCGGCCGGCTGGGCTGGACAGTGGGCAGGTGCTGCTGCTTCTCGACAACTGTGAGCATGTGCTCGAGATCGCCGGGGCGGTGGCGGAATTGCTGCGCGGCTATTCGAATCTGACGGTGTTGGCGACCAGCCGGGAACCCCTGGGGATTCCCGGGGAGACGTTGTTCCCGGTCGCGCCGCTGGCCGCGCCCGCCGCCGATGCCGCGCCCGCGGAGGCGCTGGGATCGGCTGCGGTGCACCTGTTTCTGGATCGGGCGCGGGCCGTCCGGGCGGACTTCACCATGACCGGGGACAACTGCGCCACCATTGCCGCGATCTGCCGTCGGCTCGACGGGATTCCGCTGGCATTGGAGTTGGCGGCCGCCCGGGTTCATACCCTGACCCCGGCGCAGATCCTGGCCCGCCTCGACGACCGTTTCCGGCTGCTGTCGGGCAACCGGGCGGCGGCGGAGCGGCATCGCTCGCTGTATACGGCGATCGAGTGGAGCTGGGAGTCGCTCGGTGAGCCGGAACGCCGGATGGCGCAACGACTCTGGCTGTTTCCGGAGGGCGCGACCCTGGAGGCCGTGCAGGAACTGTGCCGTGGCGATGCGGCGGGCCCGCTGGGTGGACTCGTCAGCAAGTCCCTGGTCGAGTTCGACGGCCGCCGCTATCGCATGCTCGAGACGATCCACGCCTTCGTCGGCTCGACCCTGATGTCCCAGCGGTCCGTCGCCTGAGGCTTACCCGGGTTGCACCTGTGCCGTGTCACGGCGGTGAGCGTCTCCGGATTCGCTCTGACCGCCGCGGCGCGCCAGCGTGAACACCGCGGCGACGCAGGCGATCGCGACGGCGAAGCAGGCCAGGGTGTACCAGAGATTGCCGATCGGATCGCCGTGGCTGGTCACACCGTGCGTGGCGCCGAAGAAATCGGGCAGCGCGGTGGCCCACAGCACCGCCATCACGACGAGATAGAGCGCGCTGTAGCCGATCACGAAAACGTTGGTGTAGTGGGATTCGCCGTCTCCGCGCAGCCGCGACCACTGCCGGTACAGCACCGGAATCGCGACCACCGCCACCACGACCAATTCGAGCGCGTAGACGATGCCGCGCACCGTGGTCCCGGCCATGCCGAGCACGGTGGCGGGCAGCGGCAGGATGAAGGTGCCCAGCGAGGCCAGCAGCCCGATCACCACTGTGCGCCAGACCAATTCGAGCCCGGGCAATTGCTCGCCCGCGTCCGCGCGCCGCCCGACGAACCGATACACGCAGTACGCCAGCGACATCGGCCACAGCGCCGCGAACACCACCACGCTCGGCAGCGGCACCGAGTCGAACATGGGCTGGTTCAACGGGTTCGAGGTCGACCACTCCCACCAGCGCAGCTGCGGGCCGAGCTGATCGAAGATCTCGTAGAACGCGTGATGCACGAACCCGACGCAGGCCGCGCCCACGAGTGCCCCGTGGCTGCGGAAAACGCCCAGCATGCGCACGATCTCGTAGGCCAGCGTCGCCATGAACGGATAGATCGCCACGATGTAGAGCGGCAACCGACCCCACAGGAAGTCGACGGTGAACACGTTGTGCGCGAACATCGTGTCGACGTGACCCGAAATGCCGAAGGCCGCAGGGAAATACAGCGGCGGCTCGATGACGAACAGGTACGCGGTGGCGCCGAACCACAGCACCAGGTTGGTGGGATCACCCCGGCGCAGCCGCACGATGGCGAGGATCAGGGCGAGCACCGAGCCCAGGATCACCGTCGTCTCCAGCACCGGAAGCGTCCAGTTCTCCAGCGCGAAGGGGTTTCTCACCTCGACCAGCCCGCCCTCGGTCTCACAGGAGAAGCCGAGCGATTTCGCGAGTTGATCGAAGGTCGAGGCGCAATGGTCTGCCGCGGCGAGCAGGGTCTGGCTCATCAGTTCGCCTCCGCCCCGGTCGCGGTGTACCAGCGGGTGACGTCGTAGCCGTCGCGGTAGCGCTGGAACCACACGTCCGCCAGCGCGGGCGTCTGCTCGTGTGCGGGATTGTGTTTGGGCAGCTGGCTGCGAATGATGCCGCGCAATGCGACGAGCTGCTCGCCCAGCGGCAGATCGTCGAAGGCGCGCGGACCTGGGCCCGCGTCGGGAATCGCGAAGCGCGGCAGCACCTTACCCAGCAGCTGCTGGTAGCGGTAGGTGGCGAACATCGACATGGCATCGATCTTCCGCTCCTCCAGAGGCACATGCTTGTTGAACCCCGCGCAGGCAATCCGCATGATGCGCAGCACATGCCGGAAGATGGACGGCGCCACCCGCATCCGATACAGATCGCTGCCCACCAGCGAGTCGAAGATGATGAGCGCGGAACTGCGGTGCTCGACCTCCTCGACGAAATGCCAGATGAACAGCGACGCCACCCGATCGTCGCCGGGCCGGAACAGCGCCGCCTCGTTGTCGAGCATGAGCTTGAACACCGAGGTGAAGGTGGCCTCCAGATCCGCGGTGTAGGCGAGCCGGTACTTCAGCGGGGTCTCGGCGGTGAGCTTGTCGAATTCGGCGACCACCTCGTCGAGGGTTTCCTGCAATCCGGGGAAGGCGCGGATCAGGCCGCGCACGTGCTGGCGGTGGGCGGTCGAATGCTGCCCCTCCTGCCGCATGAACGCGTCGGCCTCCTCGGCCACCGCCGGATCGGTGAATTGCGGCTTGGCCTGCGTGATCATCTGCACGATCATCTTCTCGAATCCGATGGCCAGGAACGAGACCGCGTTGGCCATGCTCGAGAAGGCCGGGTTCTGGGGATTCCACAGGAACGGCACGTCGTGTTGTTCGAATGCGAAAGTCAGCTTCCGCACAATCAAATCGGTCATATCGGGCGATACCTCGTCTTCCGGCTCCGATGCCGCTGTGAACATACAAACATACAGTGACGTGTTCAAGTGTATGATTTGAAGATCCTGCTCAGCGGCCTGCCACGCCGGTCGACACGCGGGTGCGTGCTACGGTCGGGCCGTGGCACGAAGGCGCGGGTGGGGCGGCAGTCCGCCGGAGGACGATGCGGAGGCAACCCGTCGAATCGTCTCCGCCGCAGTCGAATTGATCGCGCGCACCGGCGCGGAGATCAGCATCGCCGATGTGGCGGAGTCGCTCGGGGTCATCCGGCAGACGGTCTACCGCTATTTCCCCAGCGCCGACGCGCTCATGCGGGCCTCGGCCATCGCCTCGGTGGACGGGTTCCTGGATCGGCTGGAAGCGCAGGTGCGCGGGCGCACCGATCCGGTCGAGGCCATGACCGAGGGCATCGTCTACACCCTGGCCGAGGTGCGCCGCACCCCGCATCTGGGGATTCTGCTGACCGCCACCTATTCCGCCGCCGATCCCACCGGGATCACCTCCGAGCAGGCGCAGGACTTCGGCATCACCATGATCAAGCGCTTCGACGTGGACTGGCGCGACTACGGCTACGACGACGAATCCCTGCGCGAGCTGGTCGAATTCCTGCTGCGGACCATGCAGTCGTTCTTCATCTCGCCGGGCAATCCGCCGCGCTCGGACGACGAGCTGCGGCGGTATCTGCGGCGCTGGATGGGCTCGGCCATCCTCGCCCAGTCGAACGCTGTGACGGGCACCTCCAAAGCAGGGGCATGAAGGTGTAGCCGCGTTTCACTAGGCTGACCAGTCGTGTCCGATTCCTCCCCAACGACGGTTTCGCGGTTCGGTGCAACGGTTTTCGTGCTCGCGCTCAGCGCCGCCACGGCGTTGACGCTGCTGTTCACCACCGTCGACCCCAGGCTCGAGAAGGCCGGAATCCTCGCGGGTGGGCTGGACGTGCACATCTACCGCGAGGGTGCTTGGCGGCTGCTGCACGGCCACTCGCTCTACGCCGAGGAGACCGTCGGCGGGCTGCTCTACACCTACACGCCGTTCTCCGCGATCGTCTTCATGCCGGGCCTGGCCGTGCCCGCCGCCTGGATCACGGATGCCTTCCTGCTGGTGAATGTCGTGGTGCTGTATGCCTGCGTGCTGCTGTGCTGGCGCATGCTCGGCTACCGGATCACCCCGCGCATCGCGGGTATCGCTGCGCTGCTGGCCATTACCTGTCTGTTCCTCGAGCCGGTGCGCACCACCCTGTTCTACGGGCAGATCAACCTGGTGCTGATGCTGTTGGTGCTCTGGGATTTCGCGCGGCCGGACGACTCGCGGGCACGGGGCATCGGCGTCGGGCTGGCCGCCGGAGTGAAACTCGTCCCGGCGTTCTTCATCGTGCAGTACCTGGCGCTGCGCCAGTGGCGGGCGGCCGCGACGGCGACCGCCGCATTAGCGGCCACGATCGCACTGGCGTGGATCGTCTCGCCCGGTGAATCCCGGCAGTACTGGTTCTCGACCTTCTTCCACGCCGACCGCATCGCACCCGAGACCGACCCGGCCAACCAATCGATCCGCGGTGTCCTCGCGCACCTGAGCGGGGGCTCGTCTCCGGTCTGGCTGTGGCTGATCCTCGCCGGAGCCGTCGCGATCGCGGGCCTGTGGCTCAGCGTCGCGCTGTACCGGCAGGACGAGCGTTTGCTGTCGGTGACGCTGGCCGGCATGACGGCGTGCGCGATATCACCGTTCTCCTGGGGGCATCACTGGGTGTGGTTCGTGCCACTGCTGGTTCACCTGGTACATCGAGCGCAGACCCGGCCGGGCTGGTGGATCGCGGCCGCGGCGCTGTTCGTCTCGGCCGGGGCGTGGACCTACCAGTGGACCCCGGACTTCGCGTCCGTGGGTGTCTTCGTCCTCCCCAAACCGTGGCACAGCGAGCCGATTCTCGAGAACGCCCACGTTCTGGTGTTCGCCTTCGCCGCGCTCTACGCCATGTGGACGATCCGGACTGTGGACCGGCGACCAGCTTACACCGCCCCGAGTATTAGGCTGCTGGACGGTAGCTGTACATAGGTGTCGGAGGGTTTGGTGAGATGCGGTGTCTTCGGACGAGCTGAAACTCCCCCTGCCGTCACTCGCGGATTACATCCACTTCCATCGCAAGCGGCTCGGCCTGACCCGGGAAGCCTTGGGACAGCGTGCCTTCCTCTCGGCGCGGACCATTCAGAAGCTCGAACGCGGTGAGCAGCACGGGCTCAGCGGACCCACCCAGGAAGCGCTCGGGCGCGCGCTCGGGCTCGCCACCGCGGCCGAGTTCCGGCATCTCGACGACCTGACCCGCGTCCATCTGCCGCGGCCGCCCATGCCCGAGGTGGTGCGGACCGAGGTGACCGCGGCCGAGCGGGCCATGCTCGACGACCTGATGCCGAGCCCGGCCGCCTACTGCAATTGGCGCTGGGATGTGATTGCCGCCAATGACGCCTACGAGCGGCTGTTTCCAGGTCGGGTCGGGTCGGGAAACGTGATGTTCTGGCTCTTCGGCCCGGTCGGGCGGCGGGTCATGGCGACCTGGCGCGACGAGGTCCCGAACGATGTCGCGCGCATGCGTGGCATCTGCGCACACCTGGGCAATCCGCCGGCCGCCACCGAGGTGCTGAGCGTCCTTCAGGACGATCCCGACTTCACCCGCCTGTGGCTCACCCGCAGCGTCGGTTTCGACCGCGGCGTCGAGGAGCCGCAGCACGTCCACACCGATGCGGGTCCGGTCAGTGTGACCATGCAGTTGCAGTCCTTCCCGCCGGGGCGCGATTTCCTGCATCTGTGCATCGGCGTCGTGCGCCCGTACTCGGGTCCACCCCTGGGAACAGACCCTATTTAGGGTCACCGGGTCGGCTTGTCCCGGTAGCAACTTGTCCGCTTTACTCATTTTCGGCCGGTGCGTGGCACGGGACAGTCCGCTCCGGCCCGCGGATGTGTAGGTATTCCTTCGTAATTCGGCGCACCCCAGGCCCCACAAGGGCCCTCTTCGGCGTGCGCTTTGCATGGACCACACAGCTCGGCCCGGCGATGCCGTGGAGGGGACAGCATCGCCGGGACATCCGTCCAGTCTTCGGCAACGAATAGAGGATCAACACAGGTGTCGGCTCAGCGAAGCGAACCGACTAGTGGGTCACCAATATTCATTGTCACGAAGGAGGAAGACGCATGATCCCGCACTTCATCGGTCACCTCATTTGCGCCGTGAACGACCTTCTCGCGAGGCTGCTCGTCCCGTAGCAGCCCGTCCCCGGAGCGGTCCGCCGCTCCGGGGACGGATCGATACCTCGGCTATCGAGTGCTACCGTCCCCCTGACAAGGAGGGCACATGGCACTGAAAGATGTTGTGGCACAGGTGGTGGGCAAGCTCAACGCCGGTATCGTCGCGCTGATCGAGGCTCCGGTGATCGGCCCGCTCATGGGCCGGGGGTTCGTCGTCATCACCTACACCGGGCGGCGCTCGGGCAAGACCTTCAGCACCCCCGTCAACTACACGCGCCGCGGCGACGAGATCGTGATCGGTGTCGCCATGCCGGACAAGAAGAGCTGGTGGCGCAACTTCCAAGGCGAAGGCGCCCCGATCTCCCTGCGCCTGAACGGCATCGACCGCGCCGGGCGTGCGGTCACGCACCGCGACGGCTCCACCGTCACCGTCCGGGTCGAGCTCGACGCCGCCTGAGGCAGAGCCCGCGCCGACCTCGGCCGGGCCTTCGTGTTGTATGGGATGGTGACCGCCGAAACCGATTCGCTGGGAGAAAGCCCGCCGCCGGTTGTGCGCCGTCGGAACCTGCTGTTGCGGTTGGCCCCGGGTGGCTGGCGCTGGGATGCCGGGTTGCGCACGGCCCTGGCGTTCGCGTTGCCCGCCGGATTGCTGGTCGCGTGCGATCGCTCGAGTTGGGCCCTGTTCGCCTGCTTCGGCGCTTTCGCGGTCATGTATGGCGAGGGGCGCGCGTATCGGGTTCGGTGGCAGGTGATCTCGATCGCGGGGGCAGCCCTGCTGGCGTGTGTGGCGCTGGGGATCGCGGCGGGCGCGGGTCTACGCGACTTCGCCCCGGTCTGGGTGATCGAGGTTGTATTGCTGCCGGTCATCGCGATGGTCGGCGCGTATGTGATCGATGCCGCGCCGGGCGTGATGTTCTTCTTGGTGGCCTGTTCGGGTGCGCTGGCGGCGGCGCACGCCGGGATCGCGGCGGACGGCATCCTGATCGCGACGGCCCTCGGTGTCGTGGGCTCGCTCGTGGTGTCGATGGCGGGGTGGCTGATTGCCCCGGAGCGGCCCACGCGGATGGCGGTTGCGCTGGCCGTGCGCAGCATCGACGACTATGCCGCGGCGCGGGAACAGGGGACGGCGACCGCGCCGCAACGGCATCGCGCGGCGGAAGCCCTGTGGAATGCGTGGGCGACGGTGTACGACGCCGGACTTTCCGATCGGGCCGAGACCGCACCGCTGGTGTCGGAGCTGCTCGTTGCGCATCGACGGCTGGCCGCGGCGGCCCCGAGTTCCGATGCCGACCCGCAGGGAATCCCTTTGGCGCGACCCACGATCCGGTATCGGTTGCGGCGTTCGCTGAACTCGGACTCGCATGCCACCGCCACCGCGCTGCGCGTCGCCACAGCCGGTGTGGTGGCGGGCGTCGTCGCCGGGGCGACCGGTTCCCAGCATCCGCACTGGGCGATTCTGACCGCGCTGATCATCCTGCAGGCCGGGCCGGATCGGGTGCACGGCGGTGTGCGGGCGTTGCAGCGGCTGTTCGGCACCGCGCTCGGTCTCGGTATGTTCGCGGCCCTGATCCAGTTGCAGCCCAGCGGATTCGCGCTGGTCGCCGTGCTCGCGGTGCTGCAGTTCGGGGTGGAGTTGTTCATCACCCGCAATTACGCGCTGGCGGCGATCTTCTTCACCCCGGTCGCCCTGATCGCGGGTGGGGCCGGGCTGGGCGGGCAGGCGATCGGCGCGGTTATGCGGGATCGGCTGGTGGAGACCGCGATCGGTGTCGTGGTGGCCCTGCTGACGCTGCGCTACGTGTTGCCGCACGCGCATCGGCGCACGCTGGGTTGGACCGATCAGCGGGTGCGCGGCGGTGCGCTCGCACTGCTGACGTGCCTGCGCACCGAGCCGGTGGACACGACCCCGGCCATGGTGCTGCGCCGGGACCTGCAGTTCGATCTGATCGGGGCCATGCGCAGCGGAATGGACTCCGCCCACAACGATCCCGAGTGGGCCGAGCGAGTCTGGCCCGCCCACATCGATCTGCTGCATTCGGGCTATGACCTGCTCGCGCACTGCCGGACGATCGCGCCGGGCGCACAGTTGCCCGGGATCGATCGGTGGGAGCGCGCCTTCGACCGACCTCTAGGGTGACGACATGGACATCTGCGTGTTTCTCTCGGCCGCCGACCTCCACGAGCGGTACACCGGGCCCGCCCGGGAATTCGCGGAACTGATCGGCAAGGGCGGGCACACGCTGGTGTGGGGCGGCTCCGACGTCGGCCTGATGAAGGCCGTCGCCGACGGGGTCGCGGACAGCGGCGGGCGGCTGATCGGCGTCTCGGTGGAATTCCTGCGCGGCAAGGCGCGGGTACAGGCCGACGAGATGATCATCGCCGCCGACCTCGCCGAGCGGAAGGCCAAGCTGCTCGAACGCGCCGACGCGGTGGTGGTCATGGTCGGCGGCACCGGCACCCTCGACGAGGCCACCGAGATCCTCGAGATGAAAAAGCATGGGATGCACCGCAAACCGGTGGTGCTGCTCAACACCGCCGGGTTCTACGACGGCCTGCTCGCCCAATTCGAGCGCATGGAAGCCGAAGGCTTCCTGCCCATCCCGCTGGCCGACCTGGTCCACTTCGCCAACCAGCCCGCCGAGGTTATGGCCTACCTCGAGGCCGCGGTCCGCAACAGTTGATCGCGCGACCATGCCGGGAACGGCTGTCTTCGGGAGCTGATTCGCATTGCCGCCCGGTGGTGTCCGTGCCAGCCTGGATGGCAGCGGGAAAGCCGCCGAGACGCGCCGCCAGTGCGTCCGGCCGGTGCGCGAGGAGGCAGTCGTGACGGCATTGCGGGTCACCGTCGATTTCACCGATCCGGGGCGGCGCTGTCTGGGAGTCGGCTGGTCGGTCGACAGCGCGCGGGATCGGGTATTCGAGTCCGCGCGAATCTTCTTGGTGGCCTTGGACGCCCGCCCGCACCGTACTTATCTGGGCCTGGTCGACTGGCGGGACCGTACCTCGATCCAGTTGCCCGAGGCGCTGCCCGCGGGTTCTTACGCCATCGATGTCGACGCCTACGGCAGCGCCAGTTGGGGTGACGGCCGTCTGGATGCCCGGGGCCGCAGCGTGGCGTTCACTGTCGAATCAGACACCGGTCAGCGTGGCGCGTGCGGGAGTTGACGGGGAGCGACGAAGTCGACCGGTCCGAGTAGGTCGGCAACGTGGGAGATCTGCCCGGCATGCCAGGGGATCAGCCGAGGATCCTGGATCTTTCCCGAAACCTTTGTGTACATGAGCAATTCGTTGCCGTACAGACTCCACTGCGGCACGGTTCCGGCGATGTGCGCGGCCACCAGCGACGGGCTGACCATGGCCTTGGCGTGGGCGGGATCCGCCGCGTCGATGCGGAAGCGAGCGTCGAAGAGGACATTGCCGGTCGCGGTGGGCTTGTCGCCGAACAGCGCGCGCCCGAACATCGACACCAGTCCCCGCCCTCGCACGGCCAGCGGCGGGTGCGGCCGATCCAACTGGGCCACCGCGACGATGTAGTGATGCGTATCGGTCTGCGTGGAATCCCCGCTGTGCGAGGTGGTCTGGTACGCGTACTCCGACACGCTCACCCAGCGCCCGCCCATGTGCCCGGTCACGGTCACCCCGATCCCGTGCCGGTTGTGTCCCGGCACCCGGCCGGTCCAGGCCGCGGACGCACGTTCCTGGAAGTGCCACCCGCAGGCCGCGGCCCACTCTCGGATCCGGGTCTTGCGGGCCCGCTCGGCACGGATCGTGATGGGTATCAACACGATCATCAAGACGATCGGGGTCCCCAGTATCAAGCCGATCATGAGCAGCATGCGGCCAGCTTTCGGGAGCAACCTTCCGGTTTGCTTAACGGAAAGTTGGGGGCGCGGTGTAACCCGGGTGCTTAGCTGTAGGAAGGGGGCGACGGACAGTCTCCACGGGCTCGAAAGGGGCTCTCCTCCATGAAGGTTCATCATCTGAACTGTGGCACCATGCGGCCTCCCTACGGCATGATGGTCGATCACGTGCTGCTCATCGAAACCGAGAACGGCCTGGTGCTCGTCGATACCGGTTTCGGTCTGCTCGATATCGCCGATCCGGCGGCGCGGGTCGGTCCGCAGCGCCGCGTCAGCCGTCCCGCGCTCGATCCCGCCGAGACCGCGGTGCACCAGATCCGTGCGCTCGGCCTGGATCCCGGCGATGTGCGCCATGTGATCGCCACCCACCTGGACTCCGATCACATGGGCGGGCTGGCCGACTTCCCGCACGCCACACTGCATCTGACCGCCGATGAGGCGCAGGGTGCGATGCACGCGCCCACTCGTCGGGAGCGTTCTCGCTTCCGTCCGGTGCAGTGGGCGCACGATCCCAAGATCGTCGAGTACCGGCCGGAGGGGGAGCGCTGGCGTGGTTTCGTCGCCCAGGAGCTGACCGATATCAGCCCCGGCATCGTGCTGATTCCGACGCCCGGTCACACCCGCGGCCATACCGCCGTCGCCGTCGATGCCGGGCACCGCTGGGTGTTGCACTGTGGTGACGCGTTCCTGCATCCGGGCCGGGTCGACGGCAAGTCCCAGGTCCCGAGGGTGCAGGCGCTGGTGGAGAACGTGCTCGCCCATGACCGCGATCTGATGCGGGACAACCATGCCCGGCTGGCGCATCTCTACCAGTCGAGCGGGCCGGATCTGCTGATCGTCTGTGCGCACGACCCGGGGATGTTCGAGCATGCGGTGGCTACCGCCGGGTAGCCCTTCCCTTGGAATTCAACATATTGTTGAATATGGGTCATGACCAGCTCGACCCGGATCCGCATCACCTGGCCCGCCAACCAGTTGACCGCCACCCTCAGCGACACTCCCACCACGAAGGCCCTCCTCGCCGCCCTGCCCATCTCCTCGAGTGCGAGCACCTGGGGCGAGGAGGTCTACTTCGAGACCGGCGTGAGCGTGCCGCGCGAATCCGACGCCCGTCAGGTGGTGGATCCGGGCACCGTCGCCTTCTGGACCGACGGTGATTCGCTGGCCCTGCCCTACGGCCCCACCCCGATCTCGCATGGCGACGAATGCCGCCTGGCCAGCCCCTGCAATATCCTCGGCAGCTTCGACGGCGACCCGCGTCTGCTCGCCACCGTCCGTCCCGGTGACCCCATTCGCGTCGAACTGGCCTGACCTTGTGTGCCGTTAGCTGTCTGGGCCGCAACCCCATTCGATGAGACCCGCTGACCCCCACCCGTTATGCTGCACGGCGTACCGCCGCGCCGGGAACAGGGGAGCGGGGGAGATTCGAGGGGAAGCGGCCGCTGTGGCCGCACAACGGAAGGTAAAACAGGATATGCGGGGAGGATGGGTCAAGCGGGGCCTCGTCGGCGTCGCGGTGGCCGCCATGCTGCCGTTCGGGGTGGTAGCCGGTCCGGCTGCGGCGGATACGAATCCGAATGCGTTCGACTTCTACGTCGATTCCAGCATGGGTTCGGTGAAGACGCGCATCGTGCGCGCCGCGGACGGCAACACCGACCGGGTGGTGTATCTGCTCGATGGTGAACGCGCACAGAACGATTACAACGGCTGGGAAATCCACACCAGCATTCCGGCCGCGCTGGCCAAGTTCAATATCAACGTGGTGATGCCGGTCGGCGGCGAGTCCAGTTTCTACCAGGACTGGGATGCCCCCAGCAGCTTCGGCGGCAGCAACCCCGACGCCTCGCTGTTCCCGAGCCGCGATTCCGGTTCGGCGATCGCCGGCTGGGACGAGACCTCCGGGAAGTCCTACACCTACCAGTGGGAAACCTTCCTGACCCAGAACCTGCGCAACGCGCTGCGGGATCGCTTGGGCTTCAGTGACTCTCGCAACGGCATCTTCGGGTTGTCCAGCGGCGGCAGCGCGGCACTCCTGTTCGCGGCCTACCATCCCGAGCAGTTCGACTACGCGGGTTCGCTCTCGGGCTACCTCTACATGTCCGCGCCCGGCATGCGCGACGCGCTGCGGCTGGCCCTGCTCGCCGCGGGCGGTTACAACATCGATTCCATGGCAGCCGCGGGCAGCGCGAAGTGGAATCGCATGGACCCCTACGGTTTCACCGACAAGTTGATCGCCAACAACACCCGCCTCTACATCGCCGCTGGTAGCGCCGTCCCGGCCCAACAGGACCTGTCCTCGTCGGACGCGGTGATCCAGGGCATGCCACTCGAGGGCATTGCGCTGGCCAACACCAAGGCCTTCCAGTCGAAGCTCCAAACCACCGGCTACGACAACGTCACCTACGACTTCCCGAGCATCGGCGTCCACAACTGGGGCAACTGGGAACAGGTCGCCAACCGCATGCTCCCGGACATCGCCCAGCACATCGGCAAGCCCCTGCCCCCCGGCGCGCAGCCCGCACCGCCCGCCGACGGCCCCGACGGCGCCCAGCCGCCCGGCGGCGGACCCGCTCCGCAGAACTGACGATATTCAACGAAAGATCCGCCGCGGCCCTACTTTCCGGGCAGCGGCGGATCCTTTTCTTCAGTGACCTCAGACCCGGTCGGGGAGACGTCTTCGTCGGGAATTTATTGCCGACCAGGCAGATTCATCCCATGTATGACGGTATTTGTTCTTGTTCCTGGTGCGTTCCACGGGAGTTGGTGGTTCGAGCCACTGGCCCGGCAGTTGCGGGAACGTGGTCATGAAGCGTATCCGGTGACATTGACCGGGCTCGGAGACCGAGCGCATCTGTCCGGTGCCGGGGTGAATCTCGACACGCACATCGCAGACGTGGTGAACGTGCTCGAGCGCAACGACCTCACCGATGTCGTCCTGGTCGGCCACAGTTCGGGCGGCATGTCGGTCACCGGCGCGGCCGACGCTGTCTCCCAACGGATTCGAGCCCTCGTATATCTGGATGCCTTCGTGCCCCGCGACGGAGATTCGGTCTGGAGCCTGAGCCCGCAGGAATGGCGCGATCGCTACCTGGCCGATGTCGCTGCCGACGGGTACTCGATGCAACCTCCGGCCTTCCTCACCGAAAACCGCGTCACCCCACAGCCATTGGCATCCATGCTGCAGCAAATCCGCCTCACAGGAGCCGTCGACAAGATCCCCCACAAGCACTACCTCTACATGACCGAATACCCCGACACCCCGTTCACCCAGTTCCACGACCGCCTGCGCGCCGACCCATCATGGACAGTCCACACCCGCCCCTTCGGTCACAACGCGATGGCCGAAATGCCCGACGAGGTACTCGAACTCGTACTACTTGCCGCCGAGTAACCCCAGCCCCCGCGGTATCCCGAGGACGCGTTCTTCGTCCACCACGAACACTGAATGTCCGAGCGGATCCGATTTACGACGTGAAAGTCGAAGGCGGACATGTTCATCGGCCGCGTGCCGCGGTGATGGGGAATGCTGGTGCTGTGAGCGACATATGGCGCGGCTGGGATCCGATGACTGCGGTTCCGCCCGAGTTCGACGACTTCGCCTACTACGGGGACAAGTGGGAGGACAGGCATTGGATGAATGTGCCTGGTCCCTTCTATACGGGACAGACTGACACCTGTTGGACCGGAAGGCGGCACGCGCCGCGGAACGTCCTTTACGGCGGCGAGTACTACAACGAGTTCGTCTATCGTCAGCCGAGGTCGCAGGCCGAGGCCGAAGGTCTGTTGGCGGCAGCCGGCGATGACCCCTTCGCCGGCTATGCCTGTGATGGGGATTCGCGCTGGACACCTGCGGCCGTTCGCGCCTGGTGGAGCTGTCGTGACAAGCTCGAAGAGCACCTGGCCGAGCTGCTCGCCGAGTACACCAAGGAAGGCGCTGACCTTCAGAATGCCGATGCGGCAGAAGGTGTTCGGGAATTCCTCGCCTATCTGGCCGCCGACCTCGAAGACGATCTTCGCGCGTATGTGTTCAGATTGGAGAACGGTCGATACCCGCTCGCTGACGATCCCCTGCCGAACTTGTAGCAGATGGTTTCGGATGCGGACAGCGTGCGTTGACTCTATGGCGGGATTCCGAGGTTCAGGCGGCGGCCATGGCGGCGCCGACTATGCCGGCGTCGTTGCGGAGGGTGGCGGGGACGATTTCGGCTCGGATGTTTTTGATCAGGGGGAGGAATTTGTCGGCTTTTTTGCTGACTCCGCCGCCGATGATGATCAGGTCGGGGGATAGGAGGGCTTCCATGTGTTCGAGGTAGTCCTGGACTCGGCCTGCCCATTTGCCCCAGCTGAGGTCGTGGAGTTCGCGAGCTTGTTCGGAGGCACGCTTTTCGGCGTCGTCGCCGTGGATCTGGATGTGGCCGAATTCGGTGTTGGCCACCAGTTTTCCGTCGGTGAACAGGGCGCTGCCGATGCCGGTGCCGAAGGTCAGCAGGAGTACGGTTCCCGGGACGCCCTTGCCGGCGCCGAAAGCCATCTCGGCGATTCCGGCGGCGTCGGCGTCGTTCAGTATCTCGACCGGCCCGCCGGCCGCCTTGCCCAGCAGCTCCCGCGCGTTCGTGCCGATCCAGGCGGAGTCGAGGTTCGCGGCCGTGCGGGTCACGCCGCCCGCGACCACGCCGGGGAAGGTGACGCCGATCGGGCCGGACCAGCTGAATGCGGCGACCAACTGGTGGATGACCTCTGCCACCGCATCAGGCGCCGCCGGATGTGGAGTATCGATCCTTTGACGCTCCGCTTGGAGTGTCCCGGTAGCCAAGTCGACGGGGGCGGCTTTGATGCCCGTGCCGCCGATATCGATTCCGAGGGCGTCCATAGCGTCAGCGTAACTGCCCGCGCACCCTCCCGTACTGATCCCCGCGGCACGGGTTCGCAGCCGAGGCCCTATCCGATCAGATGGTCCAGTTGATCGGGTAGCCGATGATGATCAGGCGTTCGCAATGGCCGCCGATCGATTCCATTTCGCCGCGGGCCATCACGGCCATCCCATACCGCCATCCCCACCATCTGCCCCCCAACAGGCCAACCCACTCTCCCAAATGCCGAGTGGCACATGGCGGAGGCTGAGTCAGACTAAGACCTCCAGGATGTACCACTCGGCGACTAGAACTGTTGTGGTGCGGAACCGGGCGCTCGAAAGCAGCCCGACGGTATGGCCGGGATCGATGGCCGCCTGCATGAGCGGAACCAGGGGCAGGATATGGCCGTAGGTCGGAGTCGCACTGAAGAGCAGTTTCGCGGATATCACTTTCGTACGGTCACGAGCCGATCCTCGCTGCTGCGCACGCTACCGTTGATCTGCCAATCTGGTTCCCGCCCTTCATCATTCCCGCCGAACCGCGGCTTCGTAGGCGGCGGTCAATTCGGCGAGTACTCCATCGGTGGGTGCCGGTGCTCGGTCCAGGTGAATGGTGCGCAGTTCAGCCATGAATCGGCCCCAGAGTGGAGGGCCGCCGTCGGCGAGCAGTTCTGCTCGCACGGTCAGTTCGGGGGTGGTGTCCAGCCATCGCGCCCCCCAGGCGCCGAGCTGGGCCAGGACGGGGACGAGCTGGATCGCGGCCTCCGTGAGGTGGTACTCGACCTTCTGCCGGTGGCTCGGGTCGTCGTCGCGGGTGAGCAAGCCCGCGCCGACGAGCTTGGTCAGGCGCGCGGCCAGGATATTGGAGGCGATGCCCTCCATGGATCCGGCGAGTAGCTCGCGAAAATGAGTGAAGCCGCCGAACATGATGTCGCGCAGCACGATCAGGCTCCACCGGTCGCCGAGCAGTTCGACGGTCATGTTGATCGGACAGCCGGACTTGCCGCGTGGAACCGGCAGCTTGCCATCGACAACTGGTTGCACCATGCGATCAGTCTAGGTACGTTCGTAACTGATTGCAGGTTGCAACCAGAAGGAGTGTCGATGACGCAGATGGTGCGGGTTCACAACTTCAATATCTCCAGCGACGGGTACGGATCCGGATCGGAGCCCAGCCTCGACCGACCCTTCGGCGATGCGGACCACACCGCGCTGTTCGCGTGGTCGGGCGCTACCGCGCACGCGCCCACCCGCACCGAACCCGGTGGCACCTACGGTCTCGACGACTACTGCACTCGCGAATGGCATCGCAATATCGGCGCGGAAATCATGGGGCGCGGCAAGTTCGGGCCCCAGCGCGGGCCCTGGGAGAATCTCGACTGGCAGGGCTGGTGGGGAGCCGAACCACCGTTCCGGACACCGGTTTTCGTTCTGACCCACCACACCCGACCCTCGATCACGCTGGGGGAGACCACCTTCCACTTCCTCGACGCGTCACCGAAGGAAGCCTTGGCCCAGGCGCTCGAGGCTGCCGACGGACAGGACGTGCGCATCGGCGGCGGTGTCGCCACGATCCGCGAATTCCTCGACGCCGACCTCATCGACACCCTGCACATCGCGGTCGCCCCGGTCGAACTCGGCCACGGCGAACGACTCTGGACCAGCCCCGACGAGTTGACCGACCGCTTCCACCTCGAGCAGATCCCGAGCCCGAGCGGAGTGACGCACCACTTCTTCTGGCGCCGGTGATCAGGCGGGGGTGCGGCGGCGAGCCAGCAGGGTGATGAGGGCGAGCATGGGGAGGGTGGCGGCGAGGGTTACCCAGCCGGTGCCGAGTTTGAGGCCGTCGCTGCGGTCGGAGGCGAGCCAGTCGGTGATGGAGGCGCCGAGGGGGCGGGTGACCACGTAGGCGGCCCAGAAGGCGATTACCGGGTTGAGGCCGGCGTAGCGCCAGGCCAGGGCAGGGACGGCGATCGCGACCGCGAACAGGACGCAGGAGAGCAGGTAGCCGAGGTGTAGGGCGGCGGCGGTGAAGTCGCCGAGGACGGTGCCGAGGGCGAAGGTGACCATCACGGTGGTCCAGTAGAAGGCTTCGCGGCGGCGGGTGTTGATGGTGTGGACGTCGAGGGTGCCCTCGGAGCGGTACCAGAGGGCGAAGACACCGGCGAGCAGTGCCGCGAACACCGCGCTCGAGACGGCGAGGGGGATGCCGATCACGAAGTCGACGATGTCGGCGACCATGGTGCCGAAGATCGCGACCATCACCACGGCGGTCCAGTAGGTCCAGACCTGGTAGCGGGGGCTACGGAATTGGATCACGAGGGCGATGACGAAGGCTGCCAGCGCGCCGCCTACGGCGAGGGCCGGGTTCAGGTTCTTGACGAGGAAGTCGGAGAAGGTTTCGCCCATGCCGGTGGAGAGCACCTTGATCACCCAGAACAGGGCCGTGATCTGGGGAACCTTGGCGGGCAGCGAGCGCAGTGGCGAGTTGGTAAGTGCCGTAGGGTTTGTCACGCGACCACATTGCCTGTCGAGCGCTGAGAAAGCGCTGTGAAAGGAACCGGCGAGGGCAGCGGGGTCCTGCCAGGCTGGTCGTGGGGTGGACCGGGTTCAATGTGAGCCGATCTGGAAACAGGCTCACCGAAACCCGAAGGAGGCCCTCGGCATGCGATCGCGGGCGCTGTCGTATGGGCTGGTCATCGCCTTCGCGGTGGTGATCGGCGGCGTGGGATGCACCTCCCGCGACGATCCAGCGCCGGGCGGGGTGAGTGGGATGACCGCCGCGCCGGTGGGGTGGAACTCGTGGAACTCCGGAATCGCACTGACGGAGAACAATATTCACGAGGTCGTGGATGCGATGGTCAGCTCCGGTATGCGGGATGCGGGGTATCGGTATGTCGACCTCGATGCCGGGTGGGCCGCGCCGCAGCGGGATGCCGACGGGAAGTTGCGGGCGGATTCGGTGCGATTCCCGCACGGGATGGCCGCGCTCGCCGACTATGTGCATCAGCACGGGCTGCTGCTCGGGCTGTATTCGAGCCCGTACAACCAGACCTGCGGGCAGCTGCCGAGCAACGCGTCGGGCGGGCACGAGGCCGCGGACGCGCAGACCTTCGCGGCCTGGGGCGTCGACCTGCTGAAATACGATTGGTGCCGCAGCGACGCCGACCTGGGGGAGCAGGTGCGGATGTTCACCGCCATGCGGGATGCTTTGCGGCACACCGGGCATCGGATCGTGTACAGCATCAACCCGAACAGCTCCGCGAATCCCGGCGCGGGCGCAGGGTACGACTGGTCGACGGTGGCCGATATGAGCCGCACCTCGGGTGATCTGATTCCGTTGTGGCACAACGATCTGCTCGATCATCAGGGCGAGAATTCCAATGCCGGAATGTTTCTCGGCGTCACCGACCAATTGGCGGCCGCCGAACCGCTGTCCGGCCGGGTCCGCCCCGGCTATTGGAACGACCCCGACATGCTGGTCGTGGGCGTGCAATTGACCGATTTCATCGGCACCCACCTGGACGGATTCCCGGTCGACGTGCTGACCGGCACCCTCACCACGAGGCAGATCGTGCAGCTGGAATCCTCGATGGAGATCTCGCCCACCGTGATCGGGCAACTGCGTGAGCCCGGCCGCAACCTCACCCTCGACGAGCAACGCGCGCACTTCTCGCTGTGGTCCATGCTGGCCGCCCCGCTGCTGGCCGGGAACGACATCCGCGCCATGACCGAGGACACCCGCAAGATCCTCGCCAATGCCGATGTCATTGCGGTGGACCAGGATCCCGCCGTCGTGCAGGCCACCCGGCTCCCGGCCGATCCCCGCATCCTGCGTAAACCGCTGGCCGACGGCTCGGTGGCGATCGCCATGTTCAACTTCACCGACACCCCCGCGACCATCGAAACCAGCGCTGCCGCAGCGGGATTGCGGCAGGCATCGTGCTACACCGTCCGGGATCTGTGGGCGCACACCACGACAACGACCACGGGCAGCGTGACGGGCGCCGACCTTCCGGCCCACGGCGTGGCCATGGTGAAGGTGGCGCCCGTCTGCTGAATTGCTAGCCGGTGTACCCGGTCAGCTTGTACACCGTGGTGTTGCCGACCTGCTGAGGCTTGAAGGTCGCGGTCACCCAGTTGGTGATGTCGGAGTGCTGGTTGCGGCCGAAGCCACCACCCTGATTGCCGCCACCCTGGTTGCCGGGATCGCCCTGGCGGTTCGGCTGGTCGGCCGGGTTCTGCCCGCCGCCCTGCCGGTTGCGCTCGCCGCCCGCCGGGGTGTTAGCGCCCGGCTGCCCGTTGCCGCCGTTGGCATTTCCGTTGCCATTCCCGCCCCGGCCGTTGCTCTGCACGATGTAGTAGCCGATCTTGCCCGCCTTCACATCGGCCTGGAACTCGGCCAGCGTCGGCGTGGGATCGCTACCGGAGAACCCACCGATCGCCATCACCGCCTTGTCGGTCTGCAACTCCAGCCCCGCCGCCGCGGAGGACCCGTTGACCGCTGCCGCCCAGGTCGCGTCGGACCCCTGCAGCAGCGCCGCCAGCTGCGGATTGGGCTGGGACTCACCGAAACCGCCGCCGCCGCGACGATCCGAGGCCGCCGGTCCGACGGTCGGACCGCCACCGCTGTGCGGCGTCGCGATGGTGGCGAAGGAGTACGCGGCGGTGCCGCCCATGCTCGCGATCAGGCCGATCGCCAGCGCGGCCGTGGCCAGCCGCCGATTGGCCTGCGCCTGCGGCAGCAGGATCAGCGCGCACGCCACCACCGTCAAAGCCAGGATCGCCCAGCGCAATTCGGGGAACCATCCGCTGTTGCGGTGCAGCAGAACGAAACTCCACACCCCGGCGGCCGCCACCAGCCCGGCCAGCCCGCCACGACCGAGCCAGCTGTCGCGCTTGGTCCACATCTCGTGGACGCCGAGCGCGAACATGCCCGCCACGGCAGGAGCGATCGAGAGGCAGTAGTACGGGTGCACGGTGCCGCTCATGTAGCTGAGCACGCCGCCGTCGATGATGATCCACAGCCCGAACAGAATCGCGCCCGCCCGCACCAGATCGGTGCGCGGCGCCCGGCCGCGGGAGACCAGCACCAGCACCAGCGCCAGCAATGCGGCCGGAAGCAGCCAGGCGATCTCGAAGCCGAATTCACCGGTGAACAGTCGTTCCACGCCGCGCACCTGGCCGCCGCCGAAGCCACCGAAGCCCCCGCGTCCACCCGGACCGTTCTGTGCGGCATCCGCCGCGGCGGTCGGATCGGGAACAGCGGTCGGGGTGGGCACCGCGCTCGGGTCGGGAGGCGTGCCGCCCCCGCCGCGGTGGTTGCGTCCGAGCACCCGCGCGAAGCCGTTGTAGCCCAACACCAGATTCATGAAGTTGTTGTCGGTCGACCCGGCCAGATACGGGTGGCTCGACGCGGGCCACAGCAACGTGACCAGCACATACCACCCGCTGGATGCCAGCAGCGCGACGAGCGCCCCGACCAGTTGCAGCAGCCGGGTGCGAATCGGATTCGGCGCGGCGACCAGGTAGACCACCCCGAGCGCGGGCAGCACCATCAGCCCCTCGAGCATCTTGGCCAGGAACGCGAACCCCAGCGCCACCCCGGCCAGCAGAATCCACTTGGTCGAGGCCCGCTCCAGCGCGCGGACGGTGGCGTAGGCGCCGGCCATCATGAGCAGCACCATGACCGCGTCCGGATTGTTGAACCGGAACATCAACGCCGCCACCGGCGTCAACGCCAGCGCGGCCCCGGCGAACAACCCGGTGTAGTGGCTGCCGGTCACCCGCCGCACCGCGCCGTAGAGCAGCCCGACCGCGGCCACCGCCATCAGCGCCTGCGGCACCAACATGCTGGCACTCGAGAAGCCGAAGATCTGCCCGGACAGCCCCATCACCCACTGCGACACCGGCGGCTTGTCGACGGTGATGAAGTTCGCCGGATCCAGCGACCCGAACAGCAGGGCTTCCCAGTTCTTCGACCCGGCCCAGGCGGCCCCGGCGTAGAACTGATTGCCCATGCCGTTGATGGTGATGTTCCACAGGTACATCACGGCCGTCGCGATTAGGAGCGCGGCCAGACCGGCCCGTTCGACGGTCTTGCCGTCGAAGCGTCCGGTCGTCGGTGCGGCCGCGGGAGGCGGCGGAACCACGGGCGGGTTGTCCTGGAGTGATGCGGTCACGCTGACCATTCAGCGCCCCGGAGTCCAGACAACCCTGTGAGCCCGCAGGGAGATTCCTGAGCCTCGCCGCCTCCGCAGGTCAGGGCTGTGTCAGCAGGTCAGGACGGTGTCAATGAGTCTGGGTGGGGTCCGGGGCGGCCATGATCGGGGAGTCGTTCACCCAGCCCCAGCGGTCCTCCACCCTTACGTCGACTGTGGCGGCGGGCGCGTCGACATAGGGAGTGAGGCGCTGCAGTTCGCCCCAATCACGGGTCCAATCGTGGTCGAGGTAGGCGGGGACGGGCTGCGATTTCAGCAGCAGATTGCTCCAGCCAACCGGACCGCCGCCCGCGTCACCCTCCCAGCTTTCGGAGACCTGGGAGTTGAGCTTGTCGGGCAGGATGCGCCAGACCGGGAGCTGGGCGACACCGTCGCGGTGGTCGAGCGGGTGCTGGCAGGGGAAGGCCAGGCCGACATGGAAATCGGTCAGGACCGGATCGTCGTGGCCGACCTTCGCATCGAGGGTGACCAGGTGCGGCAGGCGAGGCGGGGTGAGGGCCAGCCACTGTTTGCCGGTGGGGTCGTCGGTCTTGGCGACCAGGCGAATCGCATTGGTGCCGGAAGGAATTCGGTCCAGAGCGATCGGCAGATTGCGCCAACCGGGCGCGCCGCCGACATTCGGCGGGGCCAGGTCGCCGAGGGCCTTGACCGAACCGTCGTCGGCGCGGTGGGCGAATTCCACCCGCAGTTGTGCGCCTTCGATCGTGTGGCCCTGATCCTCGCCCGCGATGCGTCCAGCGACGGTCAAGATCAGCACGTGATAGCTGGAATCCTGCCGTGCCGCAGCCACATCCATGCGATACCACTGCGTGGTCAGGTGCGCGGGTTGCGGCTGCCCGGTGCTGTAGCTGCCCAGAATCGGCGTGCGCTTGGGATCCAGGCCGTAGGGGAGGGCGATGGTGCTCCCGTTGATCCCGGCCTCGGCCTTGGGTTTGTCGGCAGGGCCGCCACCGGGCGGGGGTGTGGACGGCTTGGGGCCGCCCCCACTACCACCGGGTCCTTCGGGCGCGAGATCGCCGACGCCATTGGCGGTGAAGCCGCTGTCGTCGGCGGCGAGCCCGTCGGCGGCGGCACCGGTGTAGGGCGAGAGGAGCGAGTCCTCGGGCTTGTCCTCCACCAGCACGTCATCCGCCAGCGCGCACGGATGTCCTTGCAGGGCACGCAGATTCGACAGCGCCACCGAGTACGCCGGGTACTGCGACCAGGCTGCCGACGCCATCGTGCCGATCTCGAACAGCACCAGTACCGCGGCGGCCACGGTGAGCGGCCGGATAGCGATCCGGTCGAAAGGCCCCGTGGTGGATGTCTTTTCCCGATAGGGCTCGCGGTAGTACTGCCAGGCTGCGACCAGCAGGCACAGCACACCCAACCCGAAGATCAGGGAGGCGACGCTGGTCCCGCCGATCAGCGGCGCGCGATCGGGCCAGCGCACCCCGTAGCCGGACACGTACCACCAGCCGTTGGAGCCGGTGAAGCAGAACGCCACCAGCAGCAGCACCGCCGCCGCGAACAGCGAACGCAGATACCGCACCCGAATGCCGTTGCCGCCCACCGCGACCGCGGTCACCGCCGCCAGCGCGGCGGCCAATCCGGCGTAGACACCGAAGTGATGGGTCCACTTGGTCGGCGTGAATGCCATCAGCAGCAACGACATCACCGCGATGCCGAGCACCCGGGCCACCGGTCCGCGCGCGGTATCCGGAATCCGGCCGCCCTTGCGCAGCACCACCGCGAAACACACGGCCAGGCAGAGCAGCATGGCGAGCACGCCGAAGCGCCGCGACAGCGAACCGTCCGGCGTCAGCGACAGCAGCGAGATCCACCGGGTGGGTTCGTCCGGCCAGGACAGGTTGGGGCCGACCAGCTTTCGCACCCGGGTGGCCTCGAGCACGGAAGCGAAGGTCTGATCCGCGAACACGACGGTCAGCACCAGCGTGCCCGCCGTGAGCACCGGCGCGATTCGTGCGAGCGTTCCGAGTACCCGATCGGATTCGGTCCGGACCTGGGTGACCAGAATCGCCAGTACCCGGCGGGAACCGGCGAAAAGCGCTGCCAGGCAGATCAATCCGGACGGACCGGCGGCCAGCGAGAATGCCGCGATCAGCACCGCGACGGCCGCGGGCAACAGGCGGCGGGTAGCGATCGCGCGCTCGATCGAGCACCAGGTCAGCAGCGCACCCAGCGCGATGAAGGGCTCCGGACGCAGACCGTTGTTGTAGGGCAGCCACATGGCCAGGAACACCAGCGCCGCCGTCCAGCGGGCACCGGCCCCGGACCGGACGCGGGAACCCAGGCGCGGCAACACTTCCCGGCTGATCACCCACCAGCACAGGATCGCGGCCAGCAGCGCGGGGGCACGCATCCACAGGCTGGCGTCCGAGAGTCGCGTCATCTGCGCGAGTACCTCGTACGGCCAGCCGAAGGGTGCCTCCGCGACCCCGTACCAGCGGTAGTAGTTGGCGGTGTACCCGGCGAACTTGGACACCCGCGCCATGGTGAGGATGTAGCCGTCGTCGGAGGTGTTGGCCCCGATCACATGCCACACACCGAGCGCGAGCAGCACCACCGCGTCGGTGAGCGTGAGCCGCCACCAGCGCGCGGGCAGGAACCGGCGGCGACGACGGCCGTCGGCGGCATCGATGAAGTACAGGCAGACCAGCGCGATGAGCGTGCACAGCGCCGCGCCCACCATGGCGGCCAGCTTCAGTGCGCTCGGACTTGATGAGAAGCGCGAATCGATGTCGGCATGCAGTTGGGAATCACTGAGCCGGGTCCGGTCGAGATCGGTGTACACGCCGACGATCTGCGGGCGCACATCCTTGTCGACGGTGGTCCGCATCGGGGTGCCGTCGGGGCGGTTGAGGCCGGTCAGCTCGGCGGTGGTGGCAGTGGCCGTTGAATGCACCACGAGCGCACTGCAACCCGCGTGCTGCGCGGTGTTCGGGGTCGGCACGGCCCCCGCGCCCGGTCCGCCCGGTGCCACGGCCCCGAGGTCGGTGCTACTCGCCGGAGGTGCGGGCGCGTCGGCGGGCGGCGTGCTGCCCGGCGGCGGCGTCGAACCCGGAGGAGGTGTCGAACCGGGCGGCGGAGTCGCGCCAGGAGGGGGTGTCGAACCGGGAGGAGGCGTAGCGCCCGGTGGAGGTGTCGAACCAGGCGGGGGCGTCGCGCCCGGTGGAGGTGTAGCTCCCGCAGCCGGATTCGCGCCCGGCGTCGGTGTCGGCGTCGCGCTCGGTGTCGGGGTGGTGGTGGCCGCCGGCGTGGTGACCGCCGGATCGGATGCCGTTCCCACCCCGGTCATTTCGAACACCGACGCAGTCAGCAGCGGAATCCCGCGCACCAGCACCGACAGCGTCCGCCCGCTCCCCGGCTTGTCCTCGATGCGCGCGATCAGCCCCTTGGTGTCCCCACCCTGCGCCTGCGCGGGAACCGTGGCCAGCACGGTCCCGCTCGGCACGTCCTGCAGCACCACGCACGGCACCCGCACATCCACCGACAGCGGCACATAGTCCACCAGCGGCGCGGTCACCTGCACCGCCTGCGACTGCGGCCAATCGATACTCGCCCGATCCTGCCGAACCGGCAGCACCGGCGTGAGCACCGCCAGCACGACACCGAGCACCCCCGCGATGAGGGCGATCAGTTTGATTTGGAAATTTCCCCCGGAAACTGAACGCACGAACGCCGATGCTAGCCATAGCCTCCCGGAAACACAGTGCCGAATATTCGGGCCGGTAGGTCCGATTCCGGGGGCGGCGGCTATCACAGCAGGTGAGCGCGGTGCTCTATCGTTTGTCCGGGCAGTCGATGGGTAAGGCAGAGGACACGGTACGACACGGGAATCGAACTCGGGAGTCGCTATGTCGCAGGTGCTCGGCGGGGAAACGGTGCGGACCCTGGTGCCCGCGCGGATCGATCGGCTGCCGTGGTCGAGATTTCACACCCGGCTGGTGGCCGCGCTGGGCGTGGCGTGGATTCTGGACGGTCTCGAGATCACGGTGGCCAGTGCGGTCGCCGACACCCTCACCAAAACCGAGACGCTGCATCTGTCCTCGGCCGCGGTCGGCCTGATCGCGACGGTGTACCTGGCCGGTGAGGTGGTCGGCGCGCTGGTGTTCGGCAATCTCTCCGACCGGCTGGGGCGACGCAAGCTGTTCCTCGTCACCCTCGGCATCTATCTGCTCGGAAGCGGGCTCACCGCCGCCACTCTGGGCAATGGCGCGGGCTGGGTGGCCTTCCTGTACCTGACCCGGTTCATCGCGGGCATGGGCATCGGCGGCGAGTACGCGGCCATCAATTCGGCCATCGACGAGCTGATTCCGGCACGCTACCGGGGCCGGGTGGATATCGCGGTGAACG
This sequence comes from Nocardia heshunensis, assembly GCF_054782115.1. Lineage (NCBI taxonomy): Bacteria > Bacillati > Actinomycetota > Actinomycetes > Mycobacteriales > Nocardiaceae > Nocardia > Nocardia heshunensis. The sequence continues at coordinate 970,514 of NZ_BAAGTC010000002.1, forward strand.
GAACCTATTGGGCCGGAGCGATTATCGGCACGCTGGGCACCTACATTCTGCTCAACCACCTGAATCCGTCGCTGGGCTGGCGGCTGGGCTTCCTCATCGGCCCGGTGCTGGGCCTGGTGATCCTGCTGGTGCGCCGCCATCTTCCGGAGAGCCCGCGCTGGCAGATCATGCACGGGCGGTCCAGCGAGGCCGAGGAGTCGATCGAGGAGATCGAGCGCGAGGTCGCGGCGACCGGTGTGACCCTGCCGCCGGTGGACGAATCGAAAGCGCTGGAGATCAAACCCGCCGACCGCATCGGCTACCTGGCATTGACCCGAGTGTTGTTCCGCGAGTACCCCGATCGCGCGATCCTCGGCGCGAGCCTGATGATCAGCCAATCATTTCTGTACAACGCGATCTTCTTCACCTACACGCTGGTGCTCGGCAAATTCTACGGAGTGCCGTCGGAATCGACGCCGCTGTATCTGATCGCCTTCGCGGTCGGGAACCTGCTCGGACCGCTCACCATCGGGCACCTCTTCGACACCATCGGCCGCCGCCGCATGATCTCGGGCACCTACGTCCTTTCCGGTGTGCTGCTGGCGATTTCGGCGGTGCTGTTCTACGCGGGCGCGCTCAATGCCATCACCCAGACCGTGTGCTGGTGCATCATCTTCTTCTTCGCCTCGGCGGGCGCGAGTTCGGCGTACCTCACCGTCAGCGAGATCTTCCCGCTGGAGGTGCGGGCCAAGGCGATCGCCGTATTCTTCGCCATCGCACAGTGTTTCGGCGCACTGGGCCCGGTCGTCTACGGCGCACTCATCGGTGACGGCGAGCACCCGGTGCGCTTGTTCCTGGGCTACCTGCTCGGCGCGGCCGTCATGGTCGGCGGCGGACTGGTCGCCCACTACCTGGCGGTGGACGCGGAAGGTCGTGCGCTGGAAGACATCGCGCTGCCCCTCGCGGCCACCCGCCGCGACGATCTCAACCCACGACCGACTTCATCCAATCGATGACCGCGGCCTGATAATCGCGGGTATTGGGTGCCAGATTGACCGCGTGGCCGCTGCCGGGCAGCACGAAGGTTCGCAGCCGCGCGGACGGCGAGAAGTAGGTTTGTTCGGCCGCGTACAGGGTCGGGGTGTCGGCGCAGATGCCGAAATTCGTTCCGCAGGAAAGCCGGTCACGGCCGCCGTCCACGACCATGACCGGAACGTCGATCAGGCTGGACATGCCGGGCAGGGTGGACAGCAGGCCGTCGGGATATTCGGTGAGGGAGAAGGTCTCCTTGGTGGCCTCGTCGAGAGCGACCACCTGCGGATCGGGATCGATACCGTAGAAGTCGGCCGCGCGGCTGCCGGGGCGCGACACCAGATAGCTGGAATCGTAACCGCGCCCGGCGAATTCGGGATCATCGACGGCGGGGTAGTAGGTCGAGATCACACCGAGTACCTCCGGCGCGGCGAGGGTGTGCGAGTAGCCGGTGAGCAGGACACCATCGACATCGTGGTGGCCGGTGGCCTCCATGACGGACGTGCCGGAGGTCAGTGAGTGCCCGGCGGTGACAACCTTGGTGAACGGCGCATTGCCCGCGAGCCCGGCGCGCAGGGCCTGCACCATGCCGTGCAAGGCATCGGCGGTGGCGGTAGCCGTGAGAGAAAGACTGAACGGCCGGGTACTGGCGCCGTTGCCGAGTCGATCCGCGACCAGGGTCGCGTATCCCGCCCGGTTCATGGCCTGCCGGAAGTTGTACGTCTCCGGTTGATACGGGAAGTCCCAATAGACGTGGTTGTAGTTGGAACCCGGCATCAGGATCATCACCGCGTCGGTCGGTCGGTCGGGCAGGCACAGGGTCCCCGCGATGGTGCCTTGCGGCACCGGGAAACTCACGTCCTGGCAGCCGCCTGCCGCGGGCTGGTCGGCGTGGGCCGGATTCGGGGTCAGGGACAGTAGGGTCGCGGCCGCACCCGCGGCCAGCGCCCGTAATGAAGTGCGCATGTCAGGTATTCATCGCCTTCGGGCCACCTCGTCTTGGTTCCGAGTCGGGCCATCTTCTGGCGAATGACGATACCCCACACTGTGTTCCGCGACCTGCGCATTCGCGAACACGGTGGCAGATCTCGGATTAGCTCGGTGTGGCGGGCGGCCACCGATGGCGGCGGTCAGCGAGGCCGCGACGGCCCGCACGGGAGCGGCGAATTCCGGCCAGAGATATCCGCATTCAGCGGATTCGGCGGGGTTGTCCGAAAACTCGTCGGCGCAGTAATGCCGCACGGTCAGGCCGATGGCGGCGATCGGATGCCCGCCGTGATCGAACACCGCGGCCGCCACGGTGGCGAAACCGCTTGTGACATAGCCGTCTTCGACCGCCCAGCCGCGCTCGCGCTCGACCTTCAGCACGCTGCGCAGCCGCCGCAGATCGCGCGGACCGCGGGCCGTGCGCATGGGAAAGGCGGCCGCGGAGGGGAACAGGGCGCGCACATGGGCGGGCGTCAGCTGGGCGAGCATGGCGCGGCCGGTCGCGGTGAGGTGCGCGGGCAGTCGCACCCCGACATCGGTGACCAGGGTCTGCGGGCGGGCCGGGCGCTGTTCGATCAGGTACAGCGACTCGTTGCCGTGCAGCACGCCGAGATGCCCGGTCCCGCCGGCGGTGTCGACCAGACCCCGCAGCAGCGGCGCGGCCACCCGTTCGAGGGGGTCCTGACGCAGGTAGGCGGCACCCAGTTCGAAGGCCGCGAGCCCCAGCCCGTACTTGCGCTCGGCCGCCAGATATGTCACGTATCCCGCCGCGCGCAGCTCGTTGAGCAGCTGATACGTGGTGGAGCGGGGGAGTTCCAGGGTGCGGGCGATCAATGCGGCGGGCACCGGGTGCGGGCGCTGCGCGAGCAGATCCAGCACCCGCAGGCCGCGCCGCAGCGCGGGAATGTCACCGCCCATCGGGTATCTCACCACCGCCCATTGCGTATCCGACACCGCTCACCGCGTATCTCCCCGTCCATCCTGTCTGAAATACCAGACGAAACCCGGCCGTGGGTGCTCGATCTCGGGGACGGAAGAGGCTGGAATGGTGCCCATGACGCGAATCGGGATCGAACGGGTACCGGTGGGAGCGGGGCCCTTGAGCCGGGCGGCGGTGCTGGCGGTGGCGCGGCACGGCGCCGGGGTGGAGCTGGACGCCGACGCGCTCGACGGGCTGGCGCGGGTGCGGCGGCACATCGACGAACTCGCGCACAGCGACCGGCCCGTCTACGGGGTGTCCACCGGATTCGGCGCCCTTGCGCTGCGGCACATCCCGCCGGATCGGCGAACCGACCTGCAGCGCTCCCTGATTCGCTCACACGCCGCCGGAGCGGGCACGCCCGTGGAGCCCGAGGTGGTGCGCGCCATGATGCTGCTGCGGCTGCGCACCCTGCTGTCCGGGCACACCGGCGTGCGGCCCGAGACCGCGCGGGCGCTGGCCGGGCTGCTCGACAGCGGCCTGATTCCGGTGGTGCCGGAATACGGTTCGCTGGGCTGCTCGGGTGATCTGGCCCCGCTGGCCGCGGTGGCGCTGGCCCTCATGGGGGAGGGTTCGGTGTTGGGGCCAGACGGGCCGCGGCCCATCGCGGCGGCGCTCGCGGAATCCGGTCTGACGCCGATCATCCTGGCGGAGAAGGAAGGACTGGCGCTCACCAACGGCACCGACGGCATGCTGGGTATGTTGGTGCTGGCGATCGAGGATCTGCGCCGACTGTTCGACCTGGCCGATCTCACCGCCGCCATGAGCGTGGAGGCGCAACTGGGCACCGATCGGGTGTTCGCGGCGGATCTGCAGCAGTTGCGGCCGCATCCGGGGCAGGCGGTGGCGGCGGCGCGCATGCGGGCGGCGCTGGCCGGATCGCCGATCGTGGCCAGTCACCGCGGAGAGGACTGCCCGCGGGTGCAGGATGCGTATTCGCTGCGATGCGCACCGCAGGTGCACGGTGCGGCCCGGGACACGCTCACGCATGCCGAGACCGTCGCGGAGCGTGAATTGTCCTCCGCCATCGACAATCCCGTGGTGCTGGCGGATGGTCGGGTGGAGTCCAACGGCAACTTCCACGGCGCGCCCGTGGGCTATGTGCTCGACTTCCTGGCCATCGCCGTCGCGGATGTGGCGAGCATCGCCGAGCGGCGCACCGACCGCATGCTCGACGTCCACCGCTCGCACGGGCTGCCCGCGTTCCTGGCGGCCGATCCGGGCGTGGACTCGGGGTACATGATCGCGCAGTACACGCAGGCCGGGGTGGTGTCGGAGCTGAAGCGGTATGCCGTTCCGGCGTCGGTGGATTCGATTCCCTCCAGCGCCATGCAGGAGGACCACGTATCCATGGGGTGGGCCGCGGCGCGCAAGCTGCGGCGCTCGGTCGACGGTCTCACCACCGTGCTGGCGATCGAACTGCTCACCGCCGCCAGGGCATTGGACTTCCGGGCCCCGCTCGAGCCCGCCCCGGTCACCGGCGCACTCCGGGACCTGGTGCGGGAGCGGGTCCCCGGACCGGGACCGGATCGGCATCTCGCACCCGATATCGCCGCCGTCGTCGAGTTGGTGCGGTCGGGGGCTCTCGATCACCTGATCGACGGTTCCGCCATGGCACAGCAAGGGGTTTCCTCATGACCAGGACAGTCCGCGCGGCGCGCGGCGCCACGCTCACCGCGCGCAACTGGCAGACCGAGGCCGCGTGGCGGATGCTGCACAACAACCTCGATCCCGACGTCGCCGAGCGGCCCCAGGATCTCGTCGTCTACGGTGGCACCGGTCGGGCGGCACGGGACTGGCCCAGCTTCGACGCCATCTCCCGCACCCTGCTGGACCTGCGCGAGGATGAGACGCTGCTGGTGCAGTCGGGTCGGCCGGTGGGGGTGCTGCGCACCCACGAATGGGCCCCACGGGTCCTGCTCGCCAACTCGAATCTGGTTCCGGATTGGGCCAATTGGCCGGAGTTCCGGCGGTTGGAGGCGGCCGGGCTCACCATGTACGGGCAGATGACCGCCGGGTCCTGGATCTACATCGGCACCCAGGGCATTCTGCAGGGCACCTACGAGACCTTCGCGGCGGTGGCGGCCAAGCGATTCGGCGGCAGCCTCGCCGGAACCCTCACGCTCACCGCGGGTCTCGGCGGTATGGGCGGTGCGCAGCCGCTGGCGGTCACCATGAACGGTGGGGTGGCGCTGTGCGTGGAATGCGATGCGGGACATGCGCGCCGGCGGGTCGAGACCCGGTACCTGGACGAGATCGCCGACGATCTCGACGACGCACTGACCCGCGTGCTGGCCGCCAAGGCGGCGCGGCGGCCGCTGTCGGTGGGTGTGATCGGCAATGCCGCGGAGGTGCTGCCGGAGCTGCTGCGCCGCGAGGTCGAGGTGGACATCGTCACCGATCAGACCTCCGCCCACGACCCGCTCACCTATCTGCCGATCGGCATCGCGCTGGAGGACTGGGACGACTACGCGAGCCGCAAGCCGGACGAATTCACCCGGCGCGCACGGGATTCCATGGCGCTGCAGGTCGGCGCGATGGTCGGGTTCATGGACCGGGGCGCGGAGGTCTTCGACTACGGCAACTCGATCCGGGGTGAGGCGAAACTCGCGGGCTACGAGCGCGCCTTCGACTTCCCCGGATTCGTGCCCGCCTACATCCGGCCGCTGTTCTGCGAGGGCAAGGGGCCGTTCCGCTGGGTGGCGCTCTCGGGCGATCCCGCCGACATCGCGGCCACCGATCGCGCCATGCTGGAACTGTTCCCCGAACACGAATCCCTCGCCCGCTGGATCCGGCTGGCGGGGGAGCGGGTGGCCTTCCAGGGGCTGCCCGCCCGCATCTGCTGGCTCGGCTACGGCGAGCGCCGGGCCGCCGGTCTGCGATTCAACGAGATGGTGTCGCGCGGTGAGGTTTCCGCACCGATCGTGATCGGCCGCGACCACCTCGACTGCGGCTCGGTGGCCTCCCCGTACCGGGAGACCGAGGCCATGGCCGACGGGTCCGACGCCATCGCCGACTGGCCGCTGCTCAATGCCCTGGTCAATACCGCCTCGGGGGCCAGTTGGGTGTCCATCCATCACGGCGGCGGGGTCGGCATCGGGCGTTCCATTCACGCGGGCCAGGTGACCGTCGCCGACGGGACCCCGCTGGCCGGGCAGAAGATCGATCGGGTACTGACCAATGATCCGGCCATGGGCGTGCTGCGGCACGTGGATGCCGGGTATCCGGAGGCGGATGCCGTTGCCCGGGACCGGGATGTGCGAATCCCGTTGTGGGAGAGCTGAAGCGATGGCCGGATGAGCAGCTACTGGTTCCCGCGGGCATGGCTCCCCGACGGGGTGGCCGACGCGGTGCGGATCGATGTCGCCGAAGGGGTGATCACGGCCGTCTCGCCGGGGGAGAAGCCCACCGGGACAGTGTTTTCCGGCCTGGCCGTGCCCGGGCTCGCCAATGCGCACTCGCATGCCTTCCACCGGGCGCTGCGGGGGCGGACGCAGGCGGAAGGCGGCAGCTTCTGGACCTGGCGTGACCGAATGTATGCGCTGGCACGGAGATTGGAGCCGGACTCTTACTATCGGCTGGCGCGGGCGGTGTACGCGGAAATGGTGCTGGCCGGGTACACCAGCGTGGCGGAATTTCACTACCTGCATCATCCCGGGCACGGGCAGCGGTATACCGACCCCAACGAGTTCTCCCACGCGCTGGTGGCGGCGGCAGCGGACGCCGGGATTCGGCTGACCCTGCTGGATGTGTGTTATCTGGCAGGAGGTTTCGGTCAGCCCACCTCGGGAGTGCAGCAGCGCTTCGACGACGGTGACGCGGACGCCTGGGCGCGTCGGGTCGAATCCTTCCGTCCCGCAGGTGATCTGGTGATCACCGGGGCGGCGATCCACTCGGTGCGGGCCGTCCCGGCCGAACAGCTCCCGGCCGTGGTGCACGGCGCGGCCGGGCGTCCCCTGCACGTACACCTGTCGGAGCAACCGCGGGAGAACGCGGAGTGCCTGGCGCAGTACGGGTGCACGCCGACCGAACTGCTCGCGGCGGCAGGCGCTCTCACGCCTCGCACCGTGGCCGTCCACGCCACGCACCTCACGCCCGGAGACATCGCCGCGCTCGCGGACTCGTGGGTGTGCCTGTGCCCCAGCACCGAAGCCGATCTCGGCGACGGCATCGGACCCGCCCGTGCCTTGGCCGACGCCGGTGCCCGCCTGGCCCTCGGCAGCGACGGCCAATCGATCATCGACCCCTGGTTCGAGACCCGGGCCCTCGAGTTCCACGACCGTCTCGCCAGCGGGTCCCGTGGCCGCTTCGAGCCGGGTGAACTGCTCACCGCCGCCACCGCCCACGCCGCCTCCGGCTGGTCGAACCTGGGCGCGATCGCCCCCGGACGCGACGCGGACCTGGTCTGCGTGGACACGGCCTCGGTTCGCACCGCAGGAGTCGACGGCCCCGGAATCCTGTTCGCCGCCAACGCATCCGACGTCACCGACGTCATGATCGCGGGCCGCTGGATCGTGCGCGACCGCTCCCACCGCACATTCGGCAATGTGGCAGCAGCCCTCGATTCCGAGATCGGAGCACTGTGGCAGTGATCGGAGAGCTATGGCAGTGACCGCCACGCTGATCACCGGCATCGGCGAACTCACCACCAACACCGAGGAATTCGGTGTCCTGACCGATGCCGCCCTCGTCCTGGAGGGCGAACGCATCGCCTGGATCGGCCCCTCCGCGTCCACCCCCGACGCGGACCACCGCGTCGATGTCGGCGGCCGCGCCGTCCTCCCCGGCTGGGTCGACAGCCACACCCACCTGGTCTTCGCCGGTGACCGCACCGCGGAATTCGGTGCCCGCATGAATGGAATCCCCTACTCGGCAGGCGGTATCCGCACCACCGTCGAGGCCACCCGAGCCGCGAGCGACGAGCTTCTCGCCGCCAACCTGCGCCGCCTGCGCACCGAAGCCCTCCATCAGGGCACCACCTACCTGGAAACCAAAACCGGCTACGGACTCACCATCCCGGACGAAAAACGCTGCGCCGCACTGGCCGCCGAGGTCGCCGACGAGGTGACCTTCCTCGGCGCCCACATAGTCCCACCCGACCTCTCCGCCGACAGCTACACGGACCTGGTCTGCGGCGCCATGCTCGACGCCGTCACCCCCTACGTCCGCTGGATCGACGTCTTCTGCGAGACAGGCGCTTTCGACGCCACCCACTCCGCCCGAGTCCTCGAAGCCGGTCGCTCGCGAGGTCTAGGTCTGCGAGTCCACGGCAATCAACTAGCCCCCGGCCCCGGCGTCCAACTGGCCGTCTCCCACGGCGCGGCCAGCGTCGACCACTGCACCTATCTCACCGACACCGACATCGAGGCTCTCGCCGCCTCCACCACCGTCGCCACCCTCCTCCCGGCCTGCGACCTCTCCACCCGCCAACCCCTGGCCCCCGCGCGCCGCCTCCTCGACGCCGGAGCCCGAATAGCCTTGGCCACCAACGCCAACCCCGGCAGCTCCTACACCACGTCCATGGCCTTTTGCGTAACGACCGCGGTCCTCCAGATGGGCCTGACCGTCCCCGAAGCAATCTGGGCCGCCACCGCAGGCGGCGCTGTGTCCCTCGCTCACGACCTGGCCGCCCCCGGTGCCGTAGGCATCCTCCGCCCCACTGCCCGAGCCGACCTCCACATCCTCGATGCCCCCTCCGCCACCCACCTCGCCTACCGCCCCGGCGTCCCCCTCACCTGGTCGGTGTGGCACCGGGGCGAACAGGTGTCGTGATTGTGGGAGTCCAGTGCCCCAGGAATTGTGGGCAGACAATCCGAAAACGGCACACTTCAGAATTGCTAGCCTCGAGACCTCCTACACCTACCACCACGGGAGCCTCGAGTGTCCAAAGTCAATGCCAGAACCAGGTTCCGTGGAACACTAGCTGTCGCAGTGCTTCTCACCGGCTTGGCCACTGCCAAGGGTGTAGCCCACGCCGCGCCGGCCGCCCCGCAGCCCGTCGCCTCGACCGGCTCGTCCGACCAGATCACCGGGTCGGCGCAAAGCGGGGTCGGGTCCTTGCTCTCCTTCCTCAACGGCATCTTCAGCGTTCCCACGGGTCATGGGGGCGGCGTCCAATAGTCGAATTCCCAACCCTGTCAGATGAATTCGGACTAGGACTCACGGTGGATTTCAGTCGCATTCTCCTCTTCGCGGTACCCGTGAACTTGCTCGCCATGCTCGTCGAATGGGTGGCCTGGCGACGCAGCGCGGGCGGGGATCGGAAGCGTGGGTTCTATGCTCCGGATACCGCGAACAGCTTGGTAATCGGCCTGGTCAGCAAAATAACCGTGCCACTGGAGAACCTGTTCGTCCCGTTCTCCTTCCTCCTGGTCACCGCCGCGCTGACCCCGTTCCACCTCCCCGCCGACCGCTGGTGGACGTGGGTGATCGGTGTGCTGGCCACCGATTTCTGCTACTACTGGGGCCATCGCGCCGAACACCGCGTCCGCATCCTCTGGACCGCGCACAGCGTGCACCACTCCAGCGAGCAGTTCAATATGTCGACGGCCCTGCGAATGCCGGCGTTGATGCCGTTCGCGACCTTCCTCTACAACGCGGCCTACATCCCCGCCGCCCTGATCGGTGTCCCCCCGCTGATCATCATGTTCGTGCTGATGGCCACCTCGATGTTCCAGTGGCCCTTGCACACCCAACGCATCGGCTTCCTCCCCGAGCCCATCGAATACGTCTTCAACTCCCCCTCCCATCACCGGGTTCATCACGGCGCCGACAACCCCTACCTGGACAAGAACTACGGCGGGATCCTGATCATCTGGGATCGCCTGTTCGGCACCTACGCCCACGAATCCGCGCCCATCACCTACGGCCTTACGAAGAACATCAACACGTTCAACCCGATCAAAACGAACTTCCACGAATTGCTGGCCATGCTCACCGACATCGGTGAGGCCCGCGGCACCCGACCCGTCCTGCGTGCCGTCTTCGGCCCGCCCGGCGCCTAGCGGCTGGCAACCCCGATAGGCGCCGGGCCGAACATGGCGCGTTTGACCGGTGGGACTGCTTCGGCGATGCGGAGCATCGAGCGGAAGGCCAGGCGGGGGAGGCGGGCTTCGGAGGCGGCGTTGGTGGCGTTGCGGGTGGAGCGGGTCAAGGCCTCGTTGGCGTAGGTGCGCATCTGGTGCTCGTAGGCGCCGACCCGGGCGGTCAGGTCCGGATCGCCGGTCGCGGTGATTGCGCGGCGCAGGGTGTCGGCGTCGCGTAGTGCGGTATTGGCGCCGATCCCGGCCATCGGGGTCATGTTGTGGATGGCGTCGCCCAGGAGGGTGACGGTGTTCGGTGTCCAGGACGGCAGGACCGGCATGGTGCGCAAGGGGATCGCGGCCAGTGTCGCGGGGTCGGTCTCGGCGACCAGGAGGCCCAATTCCGGTGCCCAGCCCGCGATTCGGGTGCTGACGTGGTCGAGCCACCGCGTCGGCGACAGGTTCTCGACGGCGGTGGGGTAGCTGCCGCGCGCGGCTGCCCAGGCCCAAACCAGGTTGAAGTCCGGGGCGGTGCCCGCCGGTGTGGGCCAGGTGGACACGAACATCCAGCCCGGCCCCGAGGGGACGATGTTGTTGACCGAGCCGTCGATCAGGGTGTCGGGCAGTCGCGCGGCGAGATCGTCGGTCAGGGGTAGCCGCCCGGCGATATTGACGATGTCGAGGTCGATGCGGTCCAGGCCGGGAAGTCGTTGCCCGCGCACGCGGGAATTGCTGCCGTCGGCACCGATCAGGAGGTCCCCGACCGTGTGGCTGCCGTCGGTGAAGTGCGCGGCTACCCGCCCGTCGGGAGTGTGCTCGTAATGGCTGAATTCCTTGTCCCACTGCACGATATCGGCGTCGCTGTGCGTGACGGCGTTGAATCCGTCCAGTAACGCATCGCGCAAGGCGTCGCGGGAGATGGCTCGCCGACGCGTGATCGGGTCGGTCGTGTTTTCGGGAGTTTCGTTGTCGCGCACGGCCAAAGCGCGCAACCGCTGGTCGTGGAATCGAACCAGAGCGCGTGCGGGAACCGACGAATCGGTGAGCCTGGCCCAGTTCTCGGCGGGCAGGCAGGCGTGCAGGGCACGCAGCCCGTCGGCGTCGAGGTGGATGCCGTAGCTCGAGGGCTGGTCGGCCGGGGTGGGACGGCGCTCGAAGACCTGGGTATCGACGCCGGCCGCGCGCAGGCCGTGGGCCAGGGTCAATCCGCCCAGGCCCGCGCCGATGATGAGTACTCGCATGACTTACCTCCGTAGGGAATGGGCAGCAGATCTCCGGGCAGTTCAGGCTGGCGGATAGGTGAATCGGGTCAGCAGATCCACGAGCTGCTCGGCTTCGCCGGGGCCGAGATGGGCGACGAGTTCGGCCGCGGAGGTCCGGGCGGGAACATGTGCGGCGTCGAAGGTTTCGAGGCCCTTGTCGGTCATCTCGATCACGCGGACTCGCTTGTCGCCGGGCACCGGGCGGCGCACGACCAGCCCGGCGGTCTCGAGTTCGTCGATCGTGCGTCCGAGTGTGGTTTTGTCGCTGCCCATGAGAGCCCCCAGCTCACGCTGATTGAGCGGGCCGCGCCGGTTCAGGGTTGTCAGGGCGGCGAAGTGCCGCAGTTCCAGGCCCAGTGGCCGGATGGTGTCGGCCATCGCGCTCGCGGCACGCTCGTGCGCGCGGCGCAACAGCATGCCGAGCGCGAAGGGCGATTGATCTCCGCGCGCGTCGGTCGCACGTTCGTCGCCGGTGACGGGAAGGCTCGTGTCTTTGTCCACAATGAGAAAGTATCACACGAGAAATACTTGCGCGAGATGTTCTCGACTGAGAGTATCTGGCCATGCGTTCTTCGAACTTGCTGGTCGCCGCGGCGCCGACGGTCGTGTTCGTCGCCGTCAATGCGGCGACCTCGCTCACCATCGCGGTCATCACGGCCGCGGCGACCGCGATCGCCGGATTCGGCTATCAGCTCCTGCGCCGGAAGTCGTTGTGGCATGCCCTTTTCGGCCTGCTGATCGTGGCGGCCTGTGCCGCCGTCGCCATCGTCACCGGTCAGGCGAAAGGCTTCTTCGTCGTGCCCGCGCTCATCACCGGCGTCATCGTCGTGGTCTGCACCGCCACCATCGCGGCACGCAGGCCCTTGAGCGGCTTGCTGCTCAACCGGATCTCCGGCGGCCCGCCGGACTGGTACACCCGACCTCGCCTACGCCGTGTCCACGTGGTCGCCACTTGGCTCTGCGCCGCGGTCGACGTGCTGAGCCTGGCCCTGACCGCGGTGTTCTACCTGACCGACAACACCGTCGCCCTGGGCACGGTCCACCTCGCGAATGCCCCCGTCTTCGCCGCCATCGTCGCGGCCACCCTCGTCCGCGCCCGCCGGGTCATCGCCGACCCCGCTTAGAAAGAGCCACCCCAACTTCGCCGCCCACACCGCGGCGGTCGCCGCCATCGCCTCGGTCGAACCGGGCCGGTACACGATCGCGACGGTGATCAGCGGTCCGCCGGTCGAATGAGGTGGCCGGTTCAGCGAGCCAGTTGCAGGGCCAGGGTGGCGGCCGCGGGGGCCAGGTAGAGCAGGGGGAACGGGGTGGTCTTGTAGGAATGGGCGCGAATGGTCGTGATCGCGGCTCCGGCGAAGTAGAGGATCAAGCCGATGGCGGCCGCGACGCCGATTGCGGGAACGAAGAAACCGGCGATCAGGCCCAGTGCCCCAGCGGTTTTGGTCGACGCGAGCCAGTTCCACCAGCTGCGGGGGACGCCGTATTCGATCAGCGGGTCCACCACGAACTGCTGCTTGGCGAACAGTGAGTAGCCGGAGAAGCCGACCCACAGGGCCGCGACGATACCGACGATGTGATAGGCGAGGTTCATGATGATCGACCGTCCTTCCGTATGCGATTGCTCGATCGCTGGAATGACGACGGCCGGCCGTCAGGTGTGACATCCCTCGGTGGTCAGGGCAGATGGTTCTGCAGGAAGCCGAGAGCGTCGGGGAGGGAGGCGAGGAACGCGCCGCTGTGGTCCTTGCCCGGGTAGGCGGTGACGGTGATGGTCGCCCACGGGTTGTGGGATTGCAGGGCGGGGCCGTAGGCGGGGGTGTCGGCCGGCGGGACGTCGATATCGGCGGTGCCGTAGCCGATCATGAGGTCGGCGGGGACGACGTCCTCCTGGTATGAGACCAGCGCGTGGATGTCGGACTCGAAGGTGGGCGTCGGGTGGTTCGGATCGGCTACGAGGGCGGCCGGGCGCCGGCCCGCCGCGTCCGCTACCAGGTCCGAAAGGCATTCGGTGGTGGCCTTTTCCACGTATTCGCGGCCGAAATCGGACAGGTAGGGGAGGACGCTACCGGGGTTACGGTCCTCGAGCGCGGCGAGGTAGTAGCCCGCGTAGCCGACCTGATTGTCGGAGCCGGTGGAGTCGGCGCGGAACATCTCGCGCAGGCTCTTGGCCGGGTTGGTGCGCAGGCCGGTGGCGATAACGCCGGTGAGTCCCTGTGCGTACCTGGGGTTTCGGGCGTAGAGGGCGGCGGCGCTCATGACGGCGTGCGCACCCTCGGACTGGCCGATGAGAACCCAGTGGTGGGTCAGCGGGACCGGCAGATTGCGCACCGCGGTCACCGCGTCCAGCAGTGAGCGGCTCTCGACATCGGTGTTGTAGTAACTGAAATTGCCGCCGGTGCCCAGGCCCTGGTAGTCGGGGGCGAGTACCGCGTAACCGCGCGACAGGATCTCGTTGAAATAGCTGCGATTACGGTCGGACTGGGGTCGATGCGACGGCGCGCAGTCATTGCCGATCCCGATGGTGCCGTGCGCCCACACCACCAGCGGCCAGCCACCCTGCGGCGGCAGCCCCGGCGGCAGGTACAGCCCGGCCGTGGCGCGGGCCTGATTGTCGTGCTGGTCGACGGTCGTGTAGCTGATCCCCATCGATACCGCGGCCTTGTCGAAAGACCATGCCCCATTGAGCAATTCGACGCCGTCGAGCCGTCCCAGGTTGGCAGTGTCCGCCACCGCCGGGGTAGCGGTCGCGGTCAGCGCCGCGCACGCGCTCACCGCACCCGCGGCCAGCGCGGCCTGCCGGACGGCCCCCGCGAACCTGTGACGAACTGCCATGGCCACCACTCCCTCTCGACGGCACAACGGTCCGACAATACCGCTCGCTCGGTGCCGGGGCGCGGCGCTTGATCAGGATTGGCGAGCGGTGAGGGAAGCGAGCGCGCTCTGCAGGTCGAGATTGTCGACGGCGGCCAGTTGCGCGGGCACGGTCACGGTGGTGTCGAGGTCCCGCAGGGCCCACAGGATGGCGAGGTGCACCGACCAGTTCACCCCGGGCGGCTCGGCCAGCAGGTCGGTGAGCGTGGAGATCGCCTCGGCAGCAGCAGGTTTCGACAGTGCCACGATCGCCTCGTAGCGGACGGCCGCGCGTCGATCCGAGCGGGCCAGCTCTACAAGGCGGTCCACGCAGGCGGGACCCGCGTGCACGACGTACGTGCGCAGCGCCTCCTGAGCCGTGGTCCCGGTCGCCGTCGCCAGGTATCGCCAGGCCACCTCGGCGACCTCCGGATCGGCGGGGATCGTGGACAGGAAGTACATCGCGGACTTGCGCACCCCGAAACTCCGGTCATCCACCAGCCGCACCAGCTCCGCCGTGCATCCCCAGATCGCGAGTGCGGCACAGCCGATCTCACGCACCAGCGGGTTTGGATGAGCCGCGAACCGCGCGCTCGCCCGTGTGCGTGCGCCGGGCTCATAGCCCTGCCAGTCCGCGCTGCGCAATGTCCCGTCGAGCTCGGCCCGGGCGGCGTCCGGATCGTCGAGCAGTCGCATCAGCTCGGCTTCCTCGACCGCGCGCCCCGGACGGTGGGTGCTGAGCGGCAGCAGTTCGCGGCCCGTGATCTGCTCCGGCCACTGCACCAGATCCCGCACCGGCTGCATCCATTCCCGCAGCAGTGCAACAGTTTTCGCCTTGCCCTCGGTGGCGTTCTGCTCGAAGCTCCAGTGCACCTCCTCGAAGGAATCCTTGGCGACCTCGGCGATCCGCGCATCCGGGTGCGCTCGTAATTCCGAGATCTCCCGCAGTACCCGCCGACTCGGGTAGTACCGCAAGGTATTGATCGCCGCCGCGGCCGCCTCGAACGTCTCATCGTGCGCGGCAGCCAGCAATCCGGACTCCGCTGCCACCGGCTCTTCCCACAGCAGCGTCGCCGCGGCCGCCTCGCGCACCGCCGAGTCGCGATGTCCGAGCGCACGCACCAGCACGGGCACGAATTCGGCCTCGCCGAACCCGAAACTCATGGACTCCACCGCTGTTGCCTGCAGCGGATGTTCGTCATCGCCCGCCACCGCGATCACGATGTCGGCCTCGGTCCGGTCCATGAGGCCGAGCGCGTGCCGCATGACCACGAGATCCCCACTGGCCCACCAGGTCCGGCGCTGTTCACCGGTGGTGGTGTCGTCGAATCCGGTCAGCACCTCCGAAGCGCGCAACCGCACCGATTCGGGCAGCGTGGCATCCAGCACCATGGCCGTCAGCCGCGGAATCGACCGGTAGTCCTCCGCGCGCGCCAGCTCGTCGAAGTCCTCGGGCGTCACTCGAATTCCTGCGCCTGCGCCACCAGATCGAAGAACACCCAGACCCCGCCCTTCTGATACGACTCCGGCGCTTCGGATCCGCCCAGGAACGGGTACGGCGTGGCGATGTACACCTCGCCCTCACCGAGCGGCCCGAGCCGCCGCCGGATCTCGGCCACATGGCCCGGCTGCAACACATAGGTGATGACGTTCGGATCGAACAGCACCTCGGAGACGAACGCGGCCGCGTCGGTGAACACTCCGTAGTCCTTGACGCCGGGACTGTACGGATCGAGGATGCCGTACTCGCCGGTCCGGCTGCTCATCAGGAACGCGTAACCCAGATCCGAGTAGCCGATAACCATGTCGTAGCGCGGATAGTGCTCGGCCCAGGCCGGCATTACGCGGTCGAGCCGCTGGTCGCCGATCAATCGGAAGGAAACGCTGGTCACTGCGCCCATCCAACCAGACCGACCGGGACTGACCCTCGACAGGCTCTACCGCACACGGTAATGATCGAACCGATCCGTCGCTGTGGAGGTGCCCGTGACCGAAGAATGGCGTAAAGCCGCTGAGCGCGTGCGCAACTGGGGCCGCTGGGGCGCGGACGACCAGCTCGGGACGCTGAATCTGCTCACCCCCGAACGCATCGCCTTCGCGGCCACCCGCGCCCAGCAGGGCCGCAGCATCCCGCTCGGCATCCCCTTCGACGCCTACGGCCCGCAAGGGGCGAGCGGCCAGCGGCGCAATCCCATCCACCTGATGGCCATCGACGGCGGCGACGCCGAACTCGCCGCCCAGCTGGCCGGATGGGGTGGACCGACCGAGGCCCAGATAGCGGGCATGTACGCGCACGGCCCGATGCGCTTCAACGACGACTACATCATGATGCCGCTGCAGGCCGCGACCCAGTGGGATGCGCTCTCGCACGTGTACTACGACGGGCTGCTCTACAACGGCTACCCGGCTGCCACGGTCACCAGCATGGGTGCGACCGAACTCGGCATCGAACACGTCGCCGAGCACGGCGGCGTGGTGGGCCGCGGCGTACTGCTGGATGTGGCCCGGCACCGCAATCTCGAACGGCTCGAGCCCGGCACCGTCATCACACCGTCCGAGTTGGACGCGGTGATCGCAGCGCAGCAGGTCACCCTGCGACCCGGCGACATCCTGGTGATCCGCACCGGCTGGTGGACCCGCTTCCTCGAAACCCGCAGGCACTCCGAATGGTTCGGCGGCAGCCCCGGATTGAGCTGGCGCTGCGCGGAATGGCTGCACGAACACGACATCGCCGCGGTGGCCGTGGACAATCCGGCCGTCGAGGTGATGCGGCCCGAGGACGGCGTCATGCTGCCGCTGCACATGATCACGCTGCGCGATATGGGCCTGCCGCTCGGCGAGATCTGGGATCTGGAGGCGCTGGGGCGCGACTGTGCCGAGGACCGGGTGTACGACTTCCTGCTGTGCGCGCCCGCCTTACGGATCCCGGGTGCGGTGGGCACCCCGATCAGCCCGGTGGCGATCAAGTAGTCCGGGCCGCAGTCACTTCAGAACGCCGCCACCACGCAGGCCGTGAGGAACACCACCTGGACCAGACCCCGCAGCGGCAACGGCATGGTCTGAATGCCGCTGTGCTCATGGGCTGCGCGGATATTCGCCGGGAACAGGCACACCAGCATCACGGCCAGGCAGATCGCGGCCGCCGTCGCCGCCCACGGGACGAGAAGGCCGATGGCTCCGGCCACTTCGAGTACCCCGGTGAGGGTGATCAGCGCGGCCGGATTGGGCAGCCGCGGCGGGACCATCGCGATCAGGCCGTCGCGGCGCGGCTGCAGGAAATGCGCCGACGCGGTGAGAACGAACATGGCGGCCAAGCCGATTCGCACCGCGTGCGGCCAGGAATCCAGCCAGCCGCTGCCCTGGAACCACCCGGCGAGCCGGGCCAGTCCGGTGACGATGACGAGAACGATGAGTGGTGCCATCGCGGACTCCTGTCGGACACGGAAATCGGTACCGTCACAACATAGGCCGGGACCTGGCAACCGGGTGTCAGGTATCGAATTCAGCTGGTCCGCGCGGCAACCGATGCCGGGTCGGCGAGAACGGTACGCAGCTGCTCGGCCAGCGCCACCGGATTCTCCAGGGGCGAGAGGTGTCCCGTGTCAGGGATGATCCGCAGGGTCGCGGTGGGCAGGTGGGGCAGCAGGTGCTCGGCGAGCACCGAGGGGGGATCCACCCGGTCGTGCTCGCCCGCCAGCACCAGCACCGGGACCTCGATTCGCGCGGTTGTCGCGGAGATGTCGCGGGCGATGGAATCCAATGCCCACGCCTCGTGCGCGGCCGTCGAACCGGCCAGGCTGTCCTGGATCACCTGCTCGCGCAGGGCATCCGGCAGCGCCCGATGGGTGAGCACGTGGTCGATCGCCCCGGTCACGGCCTCGGCATTCGCATACGCGCCCGCGAGTTGTCGCTGGTCCTGCGGCGTCACGACCGGATGCGGGGGAGCCGGGGCAATGAGCACCACCTGCTCCAGCCCCGCGGGGCGGCGGGCCGCCAACAGCTGGGTGACCTTGCCACCCATCGAATGCCCGATCAGCACGAAGCGCTCCGGCGCGAGCGCGGTGAGCAGGCACTGCGCGTCCGCGGCCAGCTGACCGATGTCGTAAGGGCCGGGGAGAGCACGGTTTTCGCCCCACCCCCGATGGTCATAAGTGACCATCCTTCCCGGATATTCAAGATGGTGGATCAGTGGCGCGAAGGTGCGGTGGGATCCGCCCCAGTAGTGCAGAAAGACCAGCAGTGGCGCATCGGAGCCACCGTCGTACAGGTGAATGGGGAGTGTGCCGCCCGCCACGGCGATTTTCGTCATGCCTCCACGGTATGGTCACGAAACTCGCCCCAGCCAGGTAGATTCGGGACCGCTCATGGTCAAAAATGGACAACCCATACGCACCCTGCAGTATGCGCCGCAGGCCGGTTCCGCCACCGGTCTCGAAGTGCTGGACTTCGTGAAGCTGCGCCCCATGCCGGTCGCGGGTCGCGAGGTGATCCGCGGCGACTTCCACGTGCTCGCGCGCTGCACCGCCGGAACCGGCAGCATGACAGTCGATTTCGTCGCCCACCCGCTCACCGCCGGTACCCTTGCCTGGATCCGGCCCGGCTGGACCCACCGCTGGGACGACCTCGGCGATCTGCGTGGGGATGTGATCCTGTGCCGGGCGGAGCTGGTGCCCGCCGGGGCGCTCGGCCATCTGCCGTCGCCCGCCACGCCACCGGTGTTCACCGCGAATGCGTTGACCGACGCGGCATTCGAGCATCTGCTCGGCGAATACGCCGCGGAGCCACCCGATCCGGCGATCCTGCGACATCTGCTCAGCGCCCTCACCCTGCGCCTGGCCGCGGGTCTGCCCGCGCTGCCCGACCCGACCGACCTGTTCGATCGCTTCGGCCGTCTGGTCGAGCGCTATCACTCGGAGACCCGCGAAGTCTCCTGGTACGCGGCACAACTCGGCTACTCACCGCGCACGCTGTCGCGAGCGGTGCACGCCGCCACCGGATTCACCGCCAAGCAGTACCTCAATGCGCGGGTGGCGCTCGAGGCCAAGCGCATGCTGGCCCACGAGCCGGTCACGACCGCGGAATGCGCGCGCCGCCTGGGATTCGAGGATCCGGCCAACTTCACCAAGTTCTTTCGCGCCCAGACCGGCACCACGCCTACGGGGTTCCGGCTGGGGCTTGCCAATCATGATGTGTCAGAGGCTATTACCGCCGACCCGGAGCCGGAGGTCGTGGTGCGGGCGCAAACCGGTGTGCCATCGAGCAACGGTCGATAACGGCACACCCGGTCTGCCGCGCCTCACGACCGGGGCTGATCGGATCGGCCGTCAGGCCGGTGGCGGGTTCGGGTTCCAGCAGGCCAGCGGCGGGCCGGGTGGGGTGAGCTGGGACCAGCCGACGAGCGCGCCGATGGCCGCGCCGATCGCGGCGCCCGGGAAGGCGCTCAGGGTGCCACCGATGACGCCACCGACGAGTGCGCCGAGAATGGCGTTGCACTGGTGCATGACCACATCCGGGTCATCGACGGGTTGGTTGGTGTCGGGTGTGGTGACAGCGGGCGCGGGTGGCGCGGGCTGGAGGTCGAGCGGATCCGCGAATCCTGAGCCGGCCGTAATCACCGTGGCGGCGAACGCCATCACGGTGGTTGCCGTCAATCTTTTGACATTCATCGCTCCTTCTTCCCTGCTGGTAGAAGTGTTATTGCGAGATATGGCAACCGGATAGCTAACTCATGCGTACCAGAGTCGAGTAGAGGTTTAGACCGTTTCGGGAAATTTGTAACCACCGGGCTATTCGGCCGTGATCGCCGGTTCGCCGGTGTGTTCGACGACCTATACGGTGGTGGCATGCGGGTCGAGATCACCAGGGATGCGGGCGATTTCCAGCGGCGGGTGTCCGGGTTTCTGGATCGGGATCCACTGCGGCACACGCTGATCTGCACGATCGTCGACAATGAGATGACGGGACTCGTCGTCCCCGTGGAGCCTTCGGTCTTCGCTTCCGTGCACTCGGACGACGTGGTGGGCGTGGCCCTGCAGACGGCCGGGCGCGGCGTACTGCTGGGCGAGGTGCCGGACGCGGCGATTCCGGAACTGGTCAAGCGATTCGCGGAGGTGCTGCCCGAAGTCCCCGATGTCATCGGTGTCGAGACCGGCGCCGCCGAGTTCGCCCGGCGGTGGAGCGAGCTGCGGGGCGCGAGCTACCGTGCCGGGCGGCACGAGCGGCTCTACCGGCTCGGCATCCCGCGGGTGCCGGACGCACCGGGTAGGCCGCGGACGGCCACCGCCGACGATGTCGAGGTGTGCGGCAAGTGGATCACCGCCATGGACGGTGAGGTGGGAATCTATCTGTCGCTGTCCGAATCGGCCCTGCGCGCTCGGCTCGCGACCGGACGCTGGTGGCTGTGGGAGGACGGCGGTCGCCCGGTGAGCCTGACCGCGCATCAGGTGCCCATCCGCGGCTGGGCGCGCATCGGCCCGGTGTACACGCCGCCCGAAACCCGAGGCCACGGTTACGCTTCCGCGCTGGTCGCCCACGTCGCCGGAACCCTGCGCGCGGCCGGTCAGGAGGTCTGCCTGTTCACCGACCTCGCCAACCCCACCTCGAACAAGATCTACCGCGCCATCGGGTTCGAAGGCGTGCTCGACCAGGCGCAATACGTCATCGGGCGGAATGGAACAGCGAGACCGGAGGAGTGAAGGTGGCCGCTGAACTGGCCGAGGTGGAGTTGACCGTCGCAGGGGTGCGCCGCAGTTTTCACGTGCGCGCTGCCGGGCGTGAGGGTGCGCCGATAGTGCTTGTGCTGCACGGCAATCAGAGCGGGATGGGTCAGCTGCCCGCGGAGCCGCTGATGTACCAGTGGACCAGTTTCGCGCGGCACGCGGACGAATGGGGGATCACCGTGGTCTACCCGGCCGGGTGGGAAGGGTGCTGGGCCGACGGCCGCGGGGTCACCGAGGCCGACGCGGCGGGCATCGACGATGTCGCGTTCCTGAACGCCGTGATCGACTGGTGTGCAGTGCAATTCGGCGCCGACGGTGATCGCGCGGTGGTGACCGGAATCTCCAACGGCGCGTTCATGGCGCATCGGATGGCGGTGGAATCCGGGGATCGGGTGGCGGTGTTCGCGGCCGTCGCGGGCGGGCTGCCGGAGGCACTGGCGGATGTCCGGCCGGAATACGCGGTCTCGGGGGTGCTCATGAACGGCGACGTGGACCCGGTGGTGCCGATCACCGGGGGATTCTCCCGGCATCGCGGTCAGGACGGCGAAATGCGGGGTGCCACCAGGGGTTTGGCGGAGTCTGCGCGGCACTGGCGAGAGATCGACGGCTGTGGCGAGATCGGTGCAGCCGTTACGACGGAGGGCTCACGCCGCGTCCTCGCGGAAGGGGGTGTGGGCGGTACCGCTGTCCTGGAGTGGACGGTGTTCGGCGGCGGCCACACCTGGCCGGGCACGCCCGTGCCGGAACAGTTCGCGGGGACGCCCGCCTCGGCCGTATCACTGGAATTCGATGCCGCCGAGGAGATCTGGCGCTTCGCGGAGCCGCTTCTCATCGCGGCGGAGGCCCGCAAGCTCTGACCGAACCCGGACACGGCGAAAGAGCCGCCGACGAAACCGTCTGCGGCTCTGAGCATTTCCGAGATCACGTTCGAATACATCACTGTCAGTTGCTGGAGTTGACCGGGAGCGACAGCACCACCTCCTGCTCGTTCTCGGGCAGGTAGTGCACGCCGACGATGCGGCCGACCTGGACCAGCGAAACCATGGCCGGGGCAAGGAACTTCTCGGTGCGCGTCTCGAACGTGCTGCCGTCGGGGCGGGTGACCACCAGGACCAGATCCAGGCGGGTGTGGCCGTCGCGGATCTCGCCGGGGACGCTCAGCGAGCGCACCACCGCCTGGGCCGCGATGCCGCGCCGGGCGATATCGATCTTGGCGGGAGTGGTGAAACCCTTGCGGATATTGGCCGCGTTCATGGCCTCCTGCGCCGCCGTGGTGTCGCCGGACTGGTCGACCTCGACCTTCTCGGTCTTGCCCGGCAGGTAGCGGACCGGCAGCACCACGCCGGGACGCAGCAGCGCCAACTGGGTCAGCGGCACGATCATCTTGGCGTGCGAGGGAAAGACCTTGCCGTCGGAGCCCTCGACCCGGAAGTCGATGCGCACCTGCGGCTGCTCGTTGAGGTAGACGCCGGTCTGCCGGACACCCTCGACGGTGCCCAGGCCCACCAGGCCGTTGCGGAACTGCGAACTGTTGTTGCCGGTGAAGGCCGACATGATGCCGTCGCCGCTGAAGGCGAAGACGATCGGGACGATGGTCAGGGCGATGATCGGCAGGGCCATCTGCGGGCCGACCCAGCCGAAGACATCATTGGAGGTGAGGCCGTGCCAGAGGTAGTAGCCGACGGCCAGGACGCCGAAAACGAGTGCGGCGAGACGGATCTGGTTCTTCATGTGCTTTCCGGATTCAGACGTGGATGATGGGCCCGCTCATGCCGGCGGCACGAGCGGGGTGGACCGGGGGCCCCGGCCTCGGGGCCCGATGCGACAGGCGGGGTCAGCCGCCGACGACAGTGCTGCAGGCGAAGACGATCTCGAACTTCTCGGTCTTCGGGCCGGCCATCGGGTTGGACAGATCCACGCCCCCGACGCCCTCACCGGACACGGTGTAGGTGTTGCCGCTCTTGGTCACCTTCGCCGAACCGCCCGGCATGCCGTTGCCGAAGCCCAGCGCGTACGGCTGGCCGTTGGCGCCGCCCTTGGTGCCCGCGATCCCGACCGCCTGCACGGTGTCGGTGCCGGTGATGGTGGCGCTCGCGGTCAGCGTGCCGTAGGTGGAGTTGCCCTGATCGGTCAGCGCCAGTGCCAGGGTGCCGCCCTGCTTGGCGCAGGTGGTGTCGAACTTGGCGGTGATGGCCTTGCCGTCGACCGAGGCCGAGGAGCTGCCACCGGCGGGAGCGGCGGAACCGGGTGCGGCCGAGGTCGCGGCGGCGGAGGTGGCGGCGGGTGCAGCGGTGGTCGTCGACTTCGAGTTGTTGTCGTTGCTGCTGCTGCATCCGGTGACCAGCAGGGCGGTCGCGGCGGTGGCGGCGAGGACGGCGGTGGTCAGGCGGATCGGCTTGCTGTTCATGGTCTTCCCTCGTTCTGGTGATGCTGGCTCCGTGGTGGAACCGATGCCAGAACCGTAGGAATCGACACCCTGCCTACCGATCCCAACTTCCGGCGCGCTCCGGGGCGGGGAACTGGGATAACCTGGGCGAATGCGACGACCGAGGGCCATGGTGCTGGACGAGGTGTGGCGACGCCTCGACGGTGTCGAACCCTTGAGCGGGCCGCACGGCGGGCCGCTGCGGCGCACCGTCAAGGCCATCCTCGACCCGCTGGTGATCCGGCCCGTGCAGCATCCGCAATGCGCGGGCGCCATGCTCTCCGCCGACGGCGCGGTCCTGCTCGCCGCCCGCGTGCACGCCGCCGGAGACGTGCTGCGGGCCACCGCCGCCTGGTTCACTCTGCTCAAACAGACGCGGCGCGCGCTGCGCATCACCGAGGGCAATGCCCAGGACCTGTACTTCCAGCGTTGCTTCGAACTGGCTACCGTGTCGGGCATGCCGGATCCGGTGCGCGACCGGGCCGCTGCCGAAGCGGCGCTGCGCGAGATCCACGGGCTCACCGCGGGCCGCACCACCCAGGCACTGAAGGACTATCTCGCCGACCAGGCCCGCGCCGCCGACCTGACCGCGCTGATCCACACCGCCTGGCGGCGTCGGCCCCTGACCGACGTCCCCGACCACACCCGGGCGCTGATCGAACTTCTCGACGCTTGTGCCGCAACACGATTCGACGATTCCCGCGGCGCCGACCTGGATGCCGCCATCGCCGCCTCGCTCGGCACCCACACCGGAATCCGGCTGTGGCGCGACCGGACCGACGCCGCCGACGGCTCGCTCGGCGGCGAACCGGACGGCAGCGCTCGCGACCTCGGTCTGACCCTGCATCCGCTGCCGGAAGCGCCCCGGGTCGGCGGGTCCGCCTCCACCGCCACCCTCGGATTGCCCTTCGACCGCACCATCCACGAACGCATCTTCACCGTCCTGCAAGCCTCCAGCGAACGCGGCGACCTACCGCCGCTCCCCGAACTCGTCGATGCCGAGATCGCCCGCGCCTGCGCCCCCTGGGCCCTACTGGACGAGTCCCTGCGCATGGCCGCCGCCGTGGGAGCCGTGTTGGCGGTGAGCCTGCGCCCGCTCGGTGATCCGGCGATACCCACCGGCGAACCGGCTCGCGAACTCGCGGGCGCGGCCGCCGGTCTGGTCGGTGCGGCAGTCGGTTTGACCGGCACCGCGGCCGGTTTGCTCGGCACCTCGGCCGGGCTGTTGGGCGTCTCGGCAGTTGCGCTGAATGCCTCTGCCGGAGCGCTGGGTGCCTCCGCCGGGCGGGTGGGTGCTGCCGCTGGTCGGCACGACAGCCCCAACTCGGGCACGGGTGTCGAGGCCGAATCACTTTATCCCGCAATGGAATCGCAAGGCATGGCCGGCGCGACCGGCCCGGCGATCTCGAACGGTGGGCCGCGCCGCCCGGCGGCGGCGAGCGGCGGGGCGGGATCGAGTGTGGCGGCGCGGTTGGTGAATGCGCGGTGGCAGCGCGAAGCGTATGTGCTGCAGGCGCGGCGGATGGCGGTGCGGGTGGATGCCGTCGGCGGGCCGCTGGGGGCCGTCGCGGCGGATCTGCGCGTACCGTGGCGTCCATACCTGCGGAGATTGTGGGCGCGGCTGCACGGGCGAGATGTGCGTGAGTTTCCCGTGTACGCCGCGGACGAGCTCTGGGATCTGCTCGACGGCGTCGCGCGGTCGGTGATCCTGGACCACCGGATGCGAGTCAAGCGGGCCCTCGCCGCGACTGCCGAGGCGACGCCCGACGATCGGGAATCGAGGGCGGGATGACGAACTCGACGGTCATGATCCATCGCTACCCCGACGGGCTGTACGGCATCACCCCCGCCGCCACCCCGCACGCGCTGGCGGCCCCGCCAGGCCCCGACACCATGGTGCTGGAGGTCCTCGGTGGCCACCTGATCTGGAATGTGCTCGCCGGACAGGAGATTCCGGCCGCCCTGATCGACGACATCGACGCCGCCCAAGAGTGGGTCTGGGCGATCTACGGCGAACCCGTCGCCATCGCACTCGACGCGGCCGCCCCGCAGCGCGCATCGGCGGAGCCGACGGCACCCGAGACAGCCTCCGCAGCAACGACACCCACGACCGGAGCGTTCGACGCCCCGGCCATCGAGATCAGCGCCGACGACGTGGGCCGGGTATCGGCCGGCCGCAGGGCTACCCGTGTCGACGGGGGCCTCGGGCGAGAGATCGTGGCCTTCGCGGCCCGGCCCGCGCTGGCGGCCGCCGCCTACCGGCTCGCCTACGCGCACTGGGCTGCTCGCTGGTGGCCCGCCTCCGCGCTGGACGGTATCGCCGCGCTCGATCCGGCCCTGCTGGACCGTGATATCGCGCAGCTCACCGAGGAGTGCGAAGCGCTGGTGGATGGTGCGGACGCGCTCGCCCCGGCGCTGCCTGTGAACATCGAAAGCTCCCTGCGCGCTTCGGATTACGCGCTCGCGGCCGGAGACGAGCACCAGACCGGCACCATGGTGCTGGCCCGCGGCACCGGCGGCTGGGACTGGCGGCGCTGCCCGCCCGGCCTGGTGGATGCCTCCGAATCCGCCGTCTCCTGGGAGCTTGTGCGCGACGCGGGCGCGACCACGGTCGCCATCGCCGTAGCCGCCCATCCCGACGGATCCACCGGTACCCCCACCCACCTGCGCCCCTGGGCCCGCGTCGATACCGGGCGCGGCGAAGTCGACACCGAACTGCGCCCCGTTCACGACACCTGGATCGGCGAATCCTCGCTGTCCGCACCGGCTTCCGCCATTCACATCGCCATCCACGTGCCAGGCTTCGGCCCGCCCCCCGAAACCGTCGAACCACTGGACGGCCCGGCCCCCGAGTCCGCCGCCGACCTCCGAGCCCGCATCCGCGACTTCGCCTCCGCCCGACTGCACGCCGCCGCGATCCCCGAGGTCGACGGAGACCCCCTCGCCCCGCTGCTCGCCGAAATAGCGGCCGCCGCAGGTGATTCGGACTTCTGACATGCCGGAACCTGACGGCGTGGGGGAGGACGGGGCGGGGGCCGAGAGTCCGTTGTTGCGGGCCGGGGCGGAGGCCGTGGGGCGCGGCGAGCTGTGGGAGGCGCTGCGGATTTTCGAGCGGGCGGCGCAGGTGGAGGTCGGGGATCTGCGGTTGTGTGCGCTGGTGGATGTGGCGGTGGTGACCGATCGGCTGGGGGATCATGCGGGGGCGGTGGAGCGGTTCGGGGAAGCGTTGGCGGAGATGCGGATCGATGCGCCGCGGATGTATCCGGGGGCGTTGATCGGGTTGTCGCAGGCGTTGCAGAATCTCGGGGATCTGGACGGGGCGCAGGCGGCGTTGGAGCAGGCGCGGGCGGCGTTGGACGGGGTGGATGCGCCGGGGGAGCTGCGGTTGGCCTGCCTGGTGTCGTCGACGGCGGTCGCCATGCATCGGCAGCAGTGGTGGCGGGCGTTGGATCTTGCCGGTGAATCATTGGATGCGGCACGGCGATTCGGGCCGGAGCAGGCGGGTCATCCGCTGATGAATCTGGCGGCGGCGCATTTCGAGACCGGGCGCTGGGAGCTGGCCCAGGATTTCGCCGGGCAGGCGCTGGCCGCGTTCGAAGCCGTCGAAGACTGCACCGGAGTCGCGGAGACCCGGCAGAATCTCGCGCTGATGTACACGCGCACAGGATGTTTCGACGACGCGGAACCGCTGCTGGCCGCGGCTCAGGAACACTTCGATGCCGCCGGGGTGGCGCATCGGGCCGGAATCGGTTTGAAGGTGATGGGTTTCATCGCCGAGCAGCGCGGGCAGCACGAGGTCGCGGAGGCCCGCTATCGCGAGGCACTGCACCGTTTCGAGGAGTCGCGGGCCGTCATCGACGCCGCCGACGTGCGACTGCGCCTGGCCGCCACCGCCTTCGCCACCGGACGCTACGAGCAGGGCGAGGCCGAACTCGCCGCCGCCCGCGCCACCTACGCCGTCCGGGGTCTCGGCCTGCACTGTGCCCAGCTCGATTACTGGCATGCCGGTCTGCTCGAGCCACTGGTCACCCAGGTGCCCGGATTGCTCGCGCGCGCAGTGGATCTGGCGATTCCGGCCGCGCTGGCCCTGGATGCCGTCCGCTACGAACTTCCCGACGGTGCACAACGCGACACCTGGAACCGCCGCATTGTGAACCCGGCCCTGCGCCTGGCCTTCCGCTACTCGTATCTGGCGGGTGATGCTCGCCTGGTTGCCGATCTGATCGAAAGCCAGTGCGCCGGAACAATAGTGGATATCGACCGGCTGGCCACGGACCCGCCGGTCCCGCTGGACCTGTTCGAACCCTTCGACCCGCCCGCCGATTCCGCCGCGCCGCTCCAGGACGCCCTGCAACTCGGCACCGCTCTCGCGGCGGTCGCAGCCAGCGCCGGGCTGCCGGTGACTCCGCCCGCCCGACTCGCCGTACCCCCGGACGGCCATGTGGCCCTGGCCGATTGGCTGGCTGCCGCGGAGCAGCGTTACGGCCGCCGCCTGCGCACCGACCGGGTGATCACCGCGTGACACCGACCGTCCATGTTCGAATGGCCGATGCCGGCGATCTCTATCTCACCTGGCGATGGGCGGACGAGACGGCTCCCGGCGGCGTCGCGGTGATCCCCGAGGAACAGGTCGAGGCGGCCATGGCCCGCTTGGCGGCGGCACTGCCCGCGCCTGGAACACCCGGTGGCCTCGAATCAGCGCTCACCACCGGCGAATTCGCCTCCTATGCCGCAGAAAACGAACTGGCCCAACAGCTCTCGTCGACTTTCTTGCCCTACAACCTGGCCGTCCAGCTCCATGAGCTCTACACCAGTGGCGTCCGTCCGCGCCTGCGCGTCCAACCCTCGCCGCGCACAGCGCAATTGCCCTGGGAACTGATCGCCCCCGACCCTGACGTCCGGCTGGTGGAGATCGCCGATGTCAGCATCCTGGCTCCGGCCGGGATCCTGCAGGCCCCAGCCCGGGTGGCCCGCTCGTGGACGAGCACCCGTACTCACCCCGTCGTCGCCATCCTGGATCCGCGCGTCCCCGGCTTCCGGGCGGATTCGGCCCTCGGTTCCGTGCTGGGCCGGATGGACGCGGCGACTCCCTTGGCCGAGCTGGTCGCGGCGCACGCGGCCGCCGACAGAATCACTCCGGCCGTCGATGATCCGCTGGAAGCCTTCCGCCGCACCGATCTCGACCGGACCTGGCTCAGCACCGCACTGCACGCGGGCGCGGCGCGGCTGCTCTACGTCGGTCACGTCACCGCCGCGGCCCCCGAGTCCGGCCGCAGCGAATCGGCCACCCTGCACCTGTCCTGCACCGCCGCCAGTCCGGGCTTTGCCCCCGCCTACCGAGATCACCGCCCGCTCTCGGCCCGAGACCTGCTGCTGGGTACGTACGCCCTGCCAACCGAAACGACCGATGCCCTGCCCACCGGTAATGGCCACCGCGACAAGCCGATTCCCCGGACCGGACCCGAAATCTGGCCCATCCCCAGCCGGGTCGCCCTCATCGCCTGCGAGAGCGGCGGCGATCTGCGTTTCGCCGAACCGCTCGGACTGGTCGCCGCGATGCTCACCGGCGGTGCGGAACTGGTCACGGCGGGCCGCTGGCCGCTACCCACGGATCTCGCCTTCCACCGCCTCGCCGGTACCGCCCCGACCGCGCACCCGTTCCAGGAAGCCGTGTGTGCCATCGATGCCGCGCACGAGTCCGAGGATCCGGTGACCGCCCTCAATGCCTGGCAGCGCACCCACCTGGCCGCCTGGCGTGACACCGGCCGCATCGAGCATTCGCCGTTGATCTGGGCCGCCTTCGCCACCGTCGACACCCGCTGACGGGTTCGCCCCGAGCCCCCAGATCGTTCGCCCCCAGAACTACCGCCCCGGGAAGTCTGGGGTCACGAAAAGATAACGGCCACAAGGGTCCTCCGATGAGCTGATGGGAAGTTCAGCAGAGGAGAGGGTTCGATGGCGCGGTTCGTGACAGGCATCATCGCGATGACAATGGCGATTGCGGCCGCCCTGATCGCCGGGCCGATGGGCCGTGCCGCACCGGCCGGACCCGCGCCGGATGGCTTGCGGCACTGCGAGGTCAGCACCGGCCGCCAGCCCCAGACCGCGACACCCGAAGAGGTGGGCCTGGATTCGGCCGCGCTGGGTCAAGCGGTGAACTTCGCCTCCGACCCCACCCGATTCACCGTGCAGATCTTCCGCAACAACTGCCTGGTCGGCGCCGGGCCGAACAATCAGCGCGCGGGCGGCGTCGCCTGGAACCTGTGGAGCGGCACCAAATCCGTGGTGTCGATGGTGGCGGGCATCGCGGTCGACGAACACAAACTGCGCGTGGACGATCCGATCGGCAACTACCTGCCCGCCGGGCTCGGCGACGACGCGCACCGCGCCATCACCGTCCGCAGCCTGCTGACCGAGACCTCCGGCATGGAGGTCGCCATCGCCTCGGAAGGCGTGACCGGGCTGTTCCGGCTCGACCCGAATGTGGTCGCGCAAGCCCTGGCCATGCCCATCGTGCAGCCGCAGGGTGAAGCCTGGCAGTACAGCCAGCGGGCCGTGGACCTGCTCGTCTACGTGATCGGCCGGGCCGTCGGCGAGGACTTCCAGTCCTACGCGCAGCGAAAGCTGTTCGACCCGTTGGGCATCCACGCCACCGACTACCTGTGGGCCCGCGACCGCAGCGGCAATACCTACGGCCACGCCCACCTGGTGCTGCCGCCGGACGACTACGTCAAACTCGGTCTGCTGCTGGTCGACCGCGGCAATTGGCAGGGCCGCCAGGTGATCTCGACCGACTACCTGACCGAGGCCACCACCCCCACCGACGCCAACCCCTGCTACGGCTTCCTGATCACCGTCAACGGCCCCGGCTGCGAGGACGTCTTTCCCGGACTCCCCAAGGACGCCATCCAGATGGCGGGCATGATGCGGCAGGACAACTTCATCGTGCCCAGCCTCGGCCTCCTGGTGAGCTGGACCGGTGTCACGGTTCCCGGTGGCGCGGTGAGCTTTCCGCACGACGTGCTGCGTGGCGTCGCCGCCGCCTTCCGCACCCCGACGCTTGCGGACCCCGGCCCGTACGTCGAACACCCGGACGTCAGCCTGAACGACCCGATGTTCCTCAACCCGGACGCCACCCTCGCCGCCCTCGGCCTGGGCCCGATGTCCTACCCCGGCTGCGGTGTCCTGCAATGCCTGGGCAAACCGCTGTACGCGCCCTTCGACAACTGGCCGCCCGGATGCTTCATCCTCGGATGCCTGGGTCCCGATCCCGCGACCCCGGGCATCCGCTGACGAATTGTTATTGGTGCTGACCGCAGTTGGCGCAGAAGGCGGCGCCCACCGGGACCTGATGGCCGCAGCCCGTGCAGTGCGCTTGCAGGGCCAGCGCCGTGCCGCAGCTGCCGCAGAAGCGGCCGCCGGTGGTGTTGGCATTGCAGGTGGGGCAGGTGACGCGGGCCGGGGTGGCCACGTCGTGCTGGGCGACCCAATCCTGTTGGTAGGCGGCCTCGCGGATCTGCGAGCCGCGCGCCTCGGCTTGCGCCTGCGCGATCTGATGCTGCACCTGGGGTGAGCAGTTGGTGCACTGGCCCACCTGCTCGTTCCAGCAGACGTTGTGGCAGACCCAGCGGCCGCAGCCGCCGCAGGCGCGGAAGTCGTTGCGCACCTGCTCGACCGCGCGCGCGAAGGCCTTGTCCTTGGTGCTGGAGGAGGAGCCGCCCCAGTGGTTGGAGTAGCTCTCCGCGGCATTCGAGATCTTGTCGATGGCGCGGACCTGATCGCCGAACAGGTCGCGCAGCACCCGCAGGGCACCGCGGCCGCGCGAGAAGTAGTTCTGCTCGAACGGCGACTTGTAGGAGGTGGTGCAGCGATCGCAGCGGAACTCCCACTGGAACCCGTCGTCATTGGATTCGTCGGAGTAGTAGCTGGTGAAGACGACCGGACCGGTCATGGTGGAGTTATTCCTTTACGGCTGAGCGGAAGTCTGTGAACCGACGTGCCCGGAGCCCCCCGGACCGTGTTTCGTCAGGTTCTTATCGTATGACTCGGCTCGCCCGCAACACATCCCACGAATCTCGCCCGGCCGCCTTCGGGGCTAGTCGGTGAAGCCGACGTCCGACTCGACGGTGTCGCGCCGGACGTACAGGTCCCAATACCGGTCGCCCAGTTCGTTATTGGTCATGCGGGGAATGCTCACCCCTGCCGGGACCACCTCCGGATGCGCGTCGACAATCCGTTCGGCCTCGCTGCCGCCGATCAATACACCGATGTTCAGCAGGCCGAGATACACGCCGCTACCGCGCAGCTCCTCGGCCAGCTGTAACAGGTAGCCGCGCTGAGCCGCCAGGGCCACACCGATATTCGACAGGTGCGGATACGTCAGCCGCGGCGTCGCGCCGGAGGAGAACAGCAGTGTGCCGCTGCCGCGTTCGAGCATGCCGGGCAGCAGGGCGCGGGTCAGGAGGATGGCGGAGTGCACCTTCAGTGCCATGGGAACCCGCAGGTCCGCAACCTCCACGGCGCGGGTGGAGGCGACGCGGTCGGACATGTCGGCTGCCGCGCCGTGCAGCGCCACATCGATCTCGCCGAGTGTCGCGCGGATAGCGGCGACGGTGTCCGTGAGTTGTGCGGGGTCGGTGATGTCGGCGGGGAAGGCGGTCGCTTCGATGCCCTCGGCCTTCAGATCCGCGACGTGTCGTTCGGCCTTGTCGGGTTTGCGGCCGATGACCGCGACCCGGAAGCCCTCGCGGCCGAAGCGTCGCGCGACGCCCATGCCCAGTCCGGGACCGAATCCGAAGATGGCGATGGTCTTGCTCATGCTCGTACCTCATTAAGTTGAGCCATGGTTCAAGTTACGTCGCCGACGCTAACACGAAGTTGAACCTATGCTCAACTTAAATCCGGGGCCCGATTTGTAGGATCGGCGCATGCCCGCGCAGAAATCCCTCCGCCTCGACGCCCGCCGCAATCGCGACGCGCTCGTCACCGCGGCGCGCGAGGTTTTCGCCGAACGCGGACTCGACGCTCCGCTCAAGGAGATCGCCGCGCGAGCGGGGGTGGCCATCGGCACGCTCTACAACCGTTTTCCCACTCGCGACGAACTCATCGCCGCCGCGGTCGAGGACCGGATCGAGGCGGGCGGACGGATCGCGGAAGAGGCTCTGGCGCTTACGGATCCGTGGGAATCGTTCGCCTATCTGATCGAAAAGATCTGTGCGCTACAGGCTTCCGATCGAATGCTCAACGAACTCGCGATGCGGGCCGCGCCGAGCCCAGAGATCGCCGCGCAGCGCGACCGCGGGCATGGGATCATGCGTGAAATCATCACGCGGGCAAAGGATGCCGGAGTGCTGCGCGCGGACTGGGTGCTCGAGGACATCGCCTTCATCACGTGGTCGCACACCCGGGTGGTGGAGCAGACCGCGGGCATCGCCCCGGAGGCCTGGCGGCGCAATCTCGCCCTGATTCTGGACGGCCTGCGGGCGGAAGCCGCTCACCCGCTGCCGGTTCCGCCGATCACCGAGGAACAGCTGAATCGTTCGCTGCTGGCCGACCCGGGCGCAAGCGGCGGAACGGACTCCGGTTACCGTCGAGGGTGATAGTTCGCTCGCTCGTCTGTTGGAGGTAGTGAAGATGGCTTCGATTCCCGCGGTACCGACGTCGCTGCTCGCGGCCGGTGGTCTCACCGGTGGTTTCGCCCTCGCCCAGGCCACCAAGAAGCGCCAGCTCGGCGGCGCGGTGTTCGCGGCCGGCACGGCGGCGGCCTTCCCGCGCTGGCGCAAGACCGTCGGGACCGGTGGCGCGGCCGCGTTGACCGGGCTCGCCATCGGTGCGATGGGGGCCTCGCACCCGCTGGCCAAGAAGATCGGCGCGTGGCCGTCGGTGGCCGTGGTGTCCGGTGTGGTCGCGGTCGCCGCCTGGGCCGCCGTGGATCGCCGCGCCTGATCCGCAGCGGCGCGTCTGAATCGTCGGCGCGCCGTACAGGGCGTGTTGCCGACCGGTAGGTCTGATTTAGTGCCGGGGATCGAGATGCGCAATACCGTGGGGTATGCGCACTTTCGTTCATCTGCTGCTGTTCGTCGCCGCCATCGCGGTGGCGGTCGGGGTTTTCGGTCCGCTGGTCGGCACGGTCGACGCGCGGAATGTTCAATTCGGTGAGCTGCGAAGCGGTTTCGCGTCGGGGCGGACACTGGATCAGATCGGGGCGCACTCGGGGGCGTTCACGAGTTCACTGGCCATCGGGCTGCTCGGCGTGGCCGCGGTCGTGCTGGTGGCCGCGCTGTTCGGGTCCCGGCTCATCGGCTGGATCGGCGTCCTGGTCGGGCTGGCCGGACTCGGCGTGCTGACCTGGCGACTCGACCAGCACTTCGATCACGAGTTACGCACCGACTACCGGCATCTGCTCAGCGGGGCCTGGGGGCTCTACCTGGTCGGCGGTGGACTGCTGCTCTCGTTGCTGCTCCTGCTCGTCCCGCGTGAGCGTCGACTGCCGCCCCCGCCGCCCGGACCGCGTTTCTGATCTTCGAAATATACTGTCCGCCAGCATAGTTCGATCAACTTCCGAACCACCGCGTAACCCCATGACGTATCTAGGGCGAACGAGGAGGTTCAATGATTAACTACCCTGTCATCGCCCGGAAACTTGCGGCTGGTACCGCCATCGCAGGAACGATTCTCGCCGTCGGCGCCGGTATTGCCGCCGCGGAGCCGCCCGGGGGGACCATTCACACGCCTTCCACCCCCGGCGGTGAACATGCGCACGTGGTCGTCACCTACGACTACAACGGATATCCCGAGTACAACTACGTCTACACCCAGGACCCGGCCCCAGCGTCCGATCCGGCCACCGCCGCCGGCAACCGACTCGCCACCGGTGGGCAGGACCGCACCTGGGTGCCGGTGGCCCGGCCCGACGGCACCGGCTGGACGGTGTGCCAGCCCTACGCTGTGCAGTGCAAAAAATGATGCAGTGCAAGTGATTTCACATCACGCCGGATGATTCGTGTCACGCCTGAAATGACGTGTCCGAAATCCGCGTGAATTCCCACCCGCGGTGCTCTACCGTCGGTGAATGGCACAGCAGATCGAATCCGCGGACAAACGTGCGATGACGGCGGCCGCCGTCACGGTCGTCCTCTGGGCCTCGGCCTTCGTCTTCATTCGCAGTGCGGGACATGCCTTTTCGCCAGGATCCCTGGCATTGGGCCGACTGCTGTCCGGATCCGTCGCGCTGATCGCCATCATGGTGATCACCGGTGAGCGTTTCCCGGCCCGATCGGCCTGGCGCGCCATCCTGATCACCGGCGTGCTGTGGTTCGGCGTCTATATGGTCGCACTCAATTGGGGCGAACGCCATCTGGACGCGGGCACCGCCGCGATGGTGATCAACATCGGACCGGTCCTCATCGCCCTACTCGGCGGATTCCTTCTGTCGGAAGGCTTTCCGCCGAGACTGATGGCCGGGATCGCGGTGTCCTTCCTCGGTGCGGTGGTCGTCGGCCTGTCGAATTCCGGCGGCGGATCGGCCGCCGCATTCGGGGTGGCACTGTGCCTGCTGGCCGCCGCCTGCTGGGCGGTCTCGGTGGTAATCCAAAAACCGGCCCTGTCCCAGGCTTCCGCGCTGCAACTGACCACCGGCGGCTGTGTCGTGGGAACCATTGCCTGCCTACCCTTTTCCGGCCAACTGATCTCGGAGGCCGCAGCCGCCCCCGCCACCTCCACCCTGAGCCTGATCTACCTCGGCGTCTTCCCCACCGCCCTGGCCTTCACCACCTGGGCCTACGCCCTCGCCCGCACGACCGCCGGCAAAATGGGCGCCACCACTTACGCCGTCCCCGCGCTGGTAATCCTCATGTCCTGGCTCGCCCTCGGCGAAGTCCCCGCCCCCCTCGCCCTACTCGGCGGCCTACTCTGCCTCTCCGGCGTCGCCATCACCCGCTCCGGTTCCACCCGCCGCACGACCGCCTCGGCCACGGATGCGGCGGTCTCACCGGCCGAGTAGCTGGATCAGCGCCCGGAGTTGCGCCCCGTAGTACTCCTCGAATTCCGGTGTACCGGGCTGCTTTCCGGTGGCCTGCAGGGCCGTCTCGGGCAGCATGACCGGGGCCAGGATCATGCCCATCAGGGCCATGCGGACGAAGGCGGGGTCCAGCCCGGCGGGGATCTCGCCGCGGTCCTGGGCCCACGCCGGGGACTGCGGCCGGGCGTGGTCGAGGCCGCGCCGGTGTCGGGTTCGCTTGCCATTCGGCCATCGTACTGCGCGGATGACTGGGTCATCCCTTCTGGCGACTGTGTCATCCACACGTTTGTCATCCAATTGGTTGACACGATTATCCATCTGGATGACACTTCGAAGGTGACTCTCTCGAACTCTCCGGGCACGGTCGACGACCGGCCCGCACTCACCCCGCAGGCGCGCCGGGCCATCGTCGTCGTGCTGGTCGGGGCGATACTCGCCTTCCTGGACGCGACCGTTGTCAATGTGGCCCTCGAGTCGCTCGCCGCCCGAGCTGGGCGGGACGTTGGACTCGATCGGGTGGGTCGTCACCGTCTATCTGCTCGTCCAAGCCGCCGTGCTGCCGGTGACCGGTTGGGCGGCGCGGCGGGTCGGAGCCAAACGGCTGTATATCGCCGCGCTGCTGCTGTTCACCGTCGCCTCGGTGGCGTGCGCGGCGGCCGGCAGCGTCGGCGCGCTGATCGCGGCGCGGGTGGCGCAAGGGCTCGGGGCCGGGGTCATGATTCCGGTTGGGCAGATGATCGTGGTGACGGCGGCGGGGCGGCAGGGTATGGCCAGAGCCATGGTGGCGGCGGGCATTCCGATGGTGCTGACACCGGTGATCGGGCCGACCATCGGTGGGCTACTGCTCGAATACGCGGGCTGGCAGTGGATCTTCCTGATCAATGCGCCCATCGGCGCGGGCTGACCGATCCTCGCGTGCTCGTAACACTCTGTGGTGGAATGTGTTTGGTCGCGGTCTTCGTCCTTCACGCGCTGCGGTCTCGGAACCCGGTGCTGGACCTGAGTCTGTGGCGGGACCGCTATTTCGCGGCCGGAACCTTGTCGACCCTCGTCATCGGTGCGGTGACCTTCGGCGCAATGGTGTTGCTGCCCTTGTATTTCCAGCTTGTCCGCCACCAGGATGCCGCGCACACGGGGTTGCTGATGGCCCCCCAAGGCATCGGCGCAGCCGTCGCCATGGCATTGTCCGCCCGCCTCCATGAGCGGATCGGCGCCTGGACCTCACTGCTCGGCACCCTCATCGGCTGCGCCGCCACCATTCCGTTCATGCTGATCACCGCCGACACCCCGTACTGGCTCCTCGGCGGCGCCATGGTCCTGCGCGGGCTCGGCATCGGCCTGGCCGCCATGCCCGCCATGACCGCCGCCCTGCGGAACCTGACACCCTCCCAAATCACCGACGCCACACCGCAACTCACCATGATGCAGCGCGTAGGCGGCTCGATCGGCACCGCCGCCTTCCTCGTCGTCCTGCAAAACCACCTCCCCGTCGGCGAGGTCACCTCCGTAGCCCGGGCCTCAGCCTTCGCCGTGACTTTCACCTGGGTCCTCGCCGCCTCCGCACTGGCCGTCGCACCCACCGCCGTGCTGGCCGTCCTGGACCGCCGCGCCCGATGACCTCCGGTGGGAGGCTGGATCAGGAACCGAGTTCCTCCAGGCGGGTGGTCAGATAGTCGGCCTCGACGGTGTTTTCGGCGAGGAGTAGGGCCTCCTGGTAGGCGAGGCGGGCTTCGTCGAATCTGGTTAGGCGGGTGAGGAATTCGGCGCGGGCGGCGGGGAGGTAGTGGTAGGTGGTCAATTGGGGGTCGGTGGCGAGGGTGTCGAGTTCGTCCAGGCCGCGTTGGGGGCCGTGGGCGTGGCCTAGGGCGATGGCGCGGTTGAGGGCTACGACGGGGGAGGGCCAGATCGCGATGAGGTGGTCGTAGAGGCCCGCGATCTCGTGCCAGTCGGTGGCGTCGAAGGCGGGGGCCTCGGCGTGGACGGCGGCGATGGCCGCCATGAGGGGGAAGCGGCCGGGGGAGCGGGCGCGTAATGACTTGCGTACCAGGGTGATTCCCTCGCTGATCGCGCGGCGATCCCACTGGGCGCGATCCTGGTCGGCGAGGCGCACGAAGCGTCCGTCCGCTTCGGTGCGGGTGTCCCGGCGGGCGTCGGTGAGCAGCAGCAAGGCGTAGAGTCCGGCCACGTCCGCGTCGTTGGGCAGCAGCAGGCGCAGCATGCGGGCCAGGTCGAGCGCGCGTTCGACGAGTTCGGGGCGCACCAGGCGGTCGCCGACGGGGGCGGTGTGGCCGGTGGTGTAGAGCAGGTGCAGGACGGTGAGAACGGCGTCGACGCGGTCGGGGAGTTCCTCGTCGGAGGGGATGCGGTAGGGGATGTGCGCTTCGGCGATCTTCTTCTTGGCCCGCGTGATTCGCGCCGCCATCGTCGCCTCCGGGACCAGGAAGGCGCGGGCGATCTCCGGGGTGGACAGGCCGCACAGCAGTCGCAGCGTCAGCGCCACCCGCGCCTCCATCGACAGCGCGGGGTGGCAGCAGATGAAGATCAGACGCAGCCGGTCGTCGGCCACCGAATCCGCAGTGACCGGGTCGGTCGGTTCCTCCACCAGCAGTGGAATCGATCGCTCGAAGGCGATGTCGCGGCGCAACGTGTCCAGGGCGCGGCGCTTGGCGACCGTGGTCAGCCACGCCCCCGGCCGCTCGGGAATGCCCTCCGCCCAGGCCTGCAATGCCTGCGTGAACGCCTCCTGCACAGCCTCTTCGGCGAGATCGATATCGCGGGTCACGCGCACCGTCGCGGCCAGTACGAAACCCCATTCGTGTCGATGGGCGTCGGCGACCGCGGCGGCCACCTCCGCGGACATCATGGCGCGTCGTGCGGATGGATCGGCCGGACCTCGACGCCGCCGAACGGCGAGGGCACGGCCGCGGCGATCCGAATGGCCTCGTCCAGGTCGGCGGCCTCGATCAGGTAGTAGCCGCCCAGCACCTCCTTGGATTCGGTGAACACACCGTCGGTGATGACCGGATGGCCGTGCGCGTCGTGCCGGACCATGGTCGCGGTGGAGACCGGCCGCAGTTCGTTGCCGCCGCGCAACCGGTCGGCGTGGGCGGCCATGAACTCCCGGTGGTCGCGCCGCATGCGCTCCTGCACCTCGGGACCGGCGGCCAGATAGGTCTGTTCGTCGTGGTGGATCAGCAGCAGATATTCGGGCATGGGGACCGCTCTCCTTCACTGGGGATGGTTCGCCAATACGTCGATCGAGGGCGTCGCGAAATCGACACGACCGCGACAAAGATTCTCGCTCCGATTGTCGATTCCCGGCCGCACCCGCGCGACGGATTCACGAGTCGGCCGACGGGGCCGTCCATCCGACAAGGAGAACGACAATGTCCACCTTCATCCTCACCTTCCGCAACGATCCCACCACCGCGCCCACCGCCGCCCAGGAACAGCTGTGGGCCGACTGGTTCGCCGAGCTCGGCGAGCAGGTCACCGATTTCGGCAGTCGCGTCGGGAACGCCGTCATGCTCGGCGACGCCCCCGCGACGCCGGACCAGCTCTCCGGCTACATCGCCGTGAATGCCGACGACCTGGACTCCGCGGTCAAACTCGCCTCCGGCTGCCCCGGCCTCACCTACGGCGGCCGGGTGGAGGTCGGCGAACCCGTCGAGATGTGAGAGCTGCCCTCCGGGCCCGCATCGAGCGGGGCCCGGAGGCTGCTCGGCGTCGCGACGGCTCGCCCGCGCCGGGCTGTACCCATTACCCCTATGGGGTATATGGTGGGCTGATGGAGCAGCACACCGACATGGGTCATGCCGCGCACGCGGGGATGGATCCTGCCGCGACGGGGCATACGGGTCACGGCGGTCATGCCGGGATGTCCATGGAGGACATGGCGCGGGACATGCGGAATCGGTTCGTGGTGGCCGCGGTGTTCTCGGTGCTGGTCATGCTGTGGTCGCCGATGGCCACCGACATGTTCGGCTGGCATCTGCCGGTGCCATTCGGAATGCGTTCCGACATCTGGGAATTGATCCTCGGTCTGCCGGTGATCTTCTACTCCTCGACCATCTTCTTCACCGGCGCCTGGGCGGCACTGAAGGCGCGCACCCTGGACATGATGGTGCTGGTCGCGGTCGGCATCGGCGCGGGATGGCTGTACTCCCTTGCCATTACGCTCACCGGCGGCGGCGAGGTGTTCTACGAGGCGTCGACCATGCTGGCGACCTTCGTACTGCTCGGGCACTGGTTCGAGATGCGGGCGCGCGGCGGGGCCAATGACGCGATCCGCACGCTGCTGGACCTCGCGCCGCCGCGCGCGGTGGTGATCCGCGACGGCCAGGAAGTCGAAATCCCCACGGCCGACGTGCAAGTCGGCGAGCTGCTGCTGGTGCGCCCGGGTTCGAAGATCGCGGTGGACGGCCTGGTCGAGGAGGGTTCCGGCGAGGTCGACGAGTCCATGGTGACCGGTGAGAGCCTGCCGGTGCACAAGGAACCCGGCACCGCCGTCATCGGAGCGACGCTCAACAAGAACGGCACGCTGCGGGTCCGTGCCACCAAGGTCGGCGCGGACACCGCGCTGGCGCAGATCGTGAATCTGGTTCAGCAGGCCCAGAATTCGAAGGCCCCCGGCCAGAGACTGGCCGACCGCGCGGCCTTCTGGCTGGTGCTCGTCGCCCTGCTCGGCGGCGCACTGACCTTGGCGGTGTGGCTGCTGGCCGGCGCCTCCTTCGCCAAGGCCATGCTGTTTGCCATCACCGTCGTGGTCGTCACCTGCCCGGACGCCCTGGGCCTGGCCACCCCGACCGCCATCATGGTCGGCACCGGCCTGGGCGCGCAGCGCGGCGTGCTGTTCAAGAACGCCATGGCGCTGGAGAGCTCGGCCCGCATCGACACCGTCGTGCTGGACAAGACCGGCACCCTCACCAAGGGTGAGCCCGAGGTCACCGAAATCATCACCGGCACAGCCTTTTCCGATGCCGACCTACTACCCCTGCTGGCGGCCGTGGAGCGCGAGTCCGAACATCCGCTTGCCGAGGCCGTGGTGCGCTACGCGAAAGAGCACGGCTCGACCGACGCCCGCGCCGTGGACTTCGAGAACGTCCCGGGCCATGGTGCGGTCGCGAGCATCGACGGCCACCGGGTCGTCATCGGCAACCGTCGGCTGCTCGAACGCGACGGCATCGACCTCGGTGAACTGGCCGAGGCCCGCGACCGCGTGGCCGGTGCCGGGCAGACGGCCGTGCTGGCCGCCGTCGACGGCAAACCCGCCGCCGTCATCGGCATTGCCGACGCGCCCCGCGAGACGTCCGCGAAAGCCGTTGCGGACCTGCACGATATGGGCGTGCGCGTGGTCATGCTCACCGGCGACAACCACGCCACCGCCGAACGCATCGCCGCCGAGCTGGGCATCGACACCGTCATCGCCGAGGTGCTGCCCGGCGACAAGGCCGCCAAGATCGTCGAATTGCAGTCCGCCGGAAGGAAAGTCGCCATGGTCGGCGACGGCGTCAACGACGCACCCGCCCTCGCGCAGGCCGACCTGGGCATCGCCATCGGCGCGGGTACGGACGTGGCCATCGAAACCGCCGACGTGGTCCTCATGCGTTCCGACCCGCTGGACGTCCCCACCGCCCTGCGTATCGGCCGCGGCACTTTGCGCAAGATGCACCAGAACCTGGCCTGGGCGGTCGGCTACAACAGCCTGGCCCTGCCCATCGCGGCCGGTGTCTTCGTGCCCGCCCTCGGTTTCGCCCTGCGCCCGGAGATCGCCGCCATGTCCATGTCCGGATCGAGCATTATCGTGGCCCTGAACGCGTTGTCGCTGAAGCGATTGCGGCTGCCGGAACGGGGTTGAGCCGCCGCATTCGAGTGTGACCCCAATTACATAGGCGGCGGAGCCGTGAGTGGAAACATGATGCCAGGAGTTAGCTATCGCTAATACGGTGGAGCTGCAATATGTCCCCGGCCCGAAAGTCCTGAATCATGCCGATCATCAACCTTGGTTCCGCCGCCATCGACCTGGCCAGCACCGTCACCGGTATCGCCGCCAACATCACCTACCTGCTCAAGGCGTGGGGCCTGGCCTGATCCGCCCCCGTCACGCAGAAAAACCGTCTCCCCGGAGGCGGTTTTCGCGTATCAGGACCCATTCGCGGTCGAGGATCGACATGACCGTGGCGTCGATCCACTCGTCGCCGTAGCGCAGCGACTCCCGCAATACGCCCTCGGCCCGGAAGCCTGCCTTCTCGTAGGCGCGGCGGGCGCGCGGATTGAACGCGTAGACCTCCAGCGAGATCCGATGCAGGCCGAGCTTCTCGAAGCCGTAGCCGACCAGCAGCCGGGTCGCCTCGGTACCCAGACCCCGGCCCTGGCCTTCGGGCCCGATCAGGATGCGGAAATTGCAGCTGCGATTGCCCGGATCCCACTGATTGAGCACCGCCTCGCCGACGCAGCGGCCGCTCGCGAGCTCGGTGACGGCCAGATCCAGCCGATCCGGCTGATCGTTGCGGGTCGCGTACCACTCGCGCAGCCTCGCCGCCTCGGCCGGATTCTCGGGTACGACGGTCTCGTCGTGGGCGCTACCGGTGAGCCTGCGGACCTCGGGATCGACCAGCGCCGCGAGTATCGGTTCGAGGTCCTCCGGCGCGAACGGTCGTAGCAGCACCGTCGTGCCGGTCAATGTGGGCTTGATCGAGAAATCGGCGGATTCGGACACCGATGGATTATGGGGTGATCGGCCGTACCGAGGTCAATAGAGTCGGACGAATGGTCAGTGCATCATCCGGCGCGACGCTCGCCGATATCCTGCCGTCCGTCGCCGCCTCCTTCGGCCTCCACCAGCGCAACCCGCTGGGGCTCACACCGAATCGGGATGTGGTGGTGCTGCTGATCGACGGCCTCGGCGCGGAACTGCTTGCCCGCCACCGCGACAGCGCCCCCACCCTGGCCGCACATGTCACGACGACCCTCACCGCGGGCTTCCCCGCCACCACCGCGACCAGCCTCACCAGCCTTGCCCTCGGCGCGCCCTGCGCCACCCACGGCATCGTCGGATACACCTTCGGCGTGCCCGACGGTGACAGTCCCCGGCTACTGAATTCCCTACGCTGGACGCTGGATTCGGCCACCGGACCCGATGCTCGCGACACCTATCCGCCGGAATCCGTACAGACACAACCGAGTCGGCTGGAAGACCTCGCTGCCCACGGCATCGATGTGCACTACGTGATTCCCGGCTACCAGTACACCTCGGGCCTGACCCGTGCCGCCTTCCGCGCCCCGGGCACACTGCACGCTGCCACCACGTTGGATGAGTTGCGCGCCGGAATCCTCGCTGTCACACAGCATTCCGGCATAAAGTCCCGCTTCGCCTACGCCTACTACCCGAATCTCGACGCCAACGGCCACCTGTACGGCCCGGAATCACCGCAGTGGCTCGAAGCGCTGCGCGAGATCGACGCCGTCGTCGCCGACCTGTTCGCCGAACTGCCCGCCACCTGCACCCTGCTGATCACCGGCGATCACGGAATGATCCACGCCGACACCGTCATCGACCTCGACGCCGCCCCCGCCCTGCACCGCAATGTCGCGCTGATCGCCGGTGAAGCGCGCGTCCGCCACGTCTACCTCGACCACCCGGACGCCCTGGCCGACGTGCACGCCGCCTGGTCGGCCGAACTGTCCGGCCACGCCACCGTTGTCACCCGCGCTCAGGCCCTCGACGAACACTGGTTCGGCCCCACCCCGCCGAACCCCGTGATCACCCGCCGCATCGGCGACCTGATCGCCGTGGCCGAGGGCAACGCAGTCTTGGTTCGCCCGGCCCTCGAGCCCCTGGAATCCGCACTGATCGGCCATCACGGCGCTCGCACCCCCGCTGAGCAGCTCATTCCCCTCATCGTCAACCCCTGACCTGGTTTGCCGGTGGCCTGGGCCACACCTCGAGAAATCGGCGAGGTGGGCCATAGAGGCATTGCCCGAACCCTGATGACTTATTACAGTCAGACTGCAATAAGGCTCGATCAACCAAGGTCGACGTCAGGAAAGGCGGCCGGAACATGGCTACAGGAGTTCTCGTGGAGACGGGTAAGCACCGCAAGGCGACGGTCGATCACCAGCGCTCGGGTGCGGCCGAGATGTGGGGCAAGTTCATGGCACTGGGCGGGCCGAAGCACCTGCTCGACGGTGCGGCCCCGGCCATCGGATTCCTCGTCGGATACGGCGTGGCGGACGCGAAGACCGGTGTGCTGGTCGCGCTCACCCTCGCCGTCGGGCTCGGCCTGTATCGGATGCTGAAGGGTGAGTCGGTCAAGACTGTCGCCATCAGCGTCGCGGCC
Source organism: Nocardia heshunensis (assembly GCF_054782115.1). NCBI lineage: Bacteria > Bacillati > Actinomycetota > Actinomycetes > Mycobacteriales > Nocardiaceae > Nocardia > Nocardia heshunensis. The sequence goes on from NZ_BAAGTC010000002.1 coordinate 1,014,130, forward strand.
GTCGCCGTGTTCTCCCTGTTCGTCGGCATCACCGGCGAGGGCCGCGGCTTCTACCTGCCCGACCTGATCATCTGCGCCATCGGCGCGGTCGCCTTCGGGGTGCCGCTGCTGACCGGCCGCCCGCTCAGCCATTGGCTCTGCCGCCGCATCGGCCTGGAACCCGCCGATCACGCCGACCCGGAGCAGCGAATTCGCCTGCACCGCAAGGTGAGTGTGGCGTGGTTCGTCTTCTGGATGCTGCACCTGGTGATCATGGTGCCGCTGTATGCCGCGAACAAGGTGGTCATTCTCGGCACCGTCGCCCTGATTCTCGGCAAGCCGCTGCTGGTGGTGGCGATCGCGGCGACGTTCCTGTGGGTGCGCCGCTCGCTCAAGCCTCAAGCGCGAAGTAGCGCGGTTTGCACCTGACGCAGGCGTTCCACATCACCGCGAAAGCCCGCCACGGCATCGTTGTAGAGGAACGCCTCCCACAGTCGCACCAGGGCGTAGGCGAGGGTGTCGCGTTCGATCGGCGGGCAGTAGCCCTCGGCCTCCGCCCGCTCGATGAACCGCTCCACCAGCGCCACCGCCGACTGGTGCACGATCCCGTCACCGCGGGTGATCAAGCGCAGGGCCGCGGTGGACTCGTTGTCGAAATAGCTACGCAGCGCGTCGTTCACGACCAGCAGATCGATGGTGCGGTTGAGGACCGCGGTGAGCCGCTCGCCGCCCGTGCCGCGGCTGCGCCGGTCGGCGTGGGCCACCGTCTTCTCCAACTGCCGCGCGACGGCCGCGCCCAGCAGCCCGTCCCGGGAGCCGAACCAACGGTAGATGCTGGCCCGGCCGACTCCGAGTTGAGCGGCGATGGCGTTGACGTCCAAGCGGTTTCCGGAGAGGAAGACCGCGATGGCGGCCTCCAGTACATCGTCCGGGCTGGCCGAGGCGGGCCGCCCCGGAGCTCTGGCTCCCTCCGCGCGTGTCACGCGGACAGCTTAGGGGCCAGGTACGCCGACAGTATGCGAGCCGTGGCCGCGCGTCCCAGTGCGAGCGCCTGCTGCAGCACCTCGGGATCGCGGGCGATGCGCCCGATCTCCGGGGCCTCGCTCGGCGGCCGGATCTGCAGCACCGCCGGATCGGACTCGAAATCCTGCTCGTCACTGTGGTGGCGCTCGACCCGCGCCAGCCACGGCCCCACCGTCCCTGGCGCGTGCCGCGACAGGTATCGGGCCACCACCCGGGTCTCCAGAGACGAAGGTGCGCGCATGGTTTCGTCCGCGCGCCGGGTTCGCAACACCAGCACCCGGGTCGCGCCCTGGGTGAGCGCCGTGCGCACCGGAACGGATTCCGACAGGCCCGCGTCCACGAAGCGCCGCGCCCCGATGTGCACCGGCCGCCCGGCCAGGATCGGCAGGCAGGTCGAGGCGCGCAGCGCGGTCTGCACCGAATGCACATCGCTGAGTTCGGGATTCAGGTCCACGGCCGCGCCGGTCTCGGCGTCGGTGGCGATGGGGTGGAAGGTGACGGCATTGGCCAGGATCGCCGGGAAGTTCATCGGCACGATGCGCTCGTACACGGTGTGCACCAGGTATTCGGTGTCGACCACCTTGCCGCCGCGCAGCGCTCGGGTGGGGTTGATCACCCGATTGATCACCTCGGGATTCCAGGCCCGCCGCGCCTGGATCGCGCGACCGCACAGCAGCCAGGCCGCGTTGAGCGCGCCCGCCGACGCCCCGTACACCGCGTCGAAGCAGGGCAGCAGGCCCAATTCCTCGATGGCCATGGCCATTCCGTGCGAGTACGCGCCGCGCGAGGAACCGCCCTCGATGACCAGGGCCAGCCGGTGCGAGTCGGTGCGCTGCCCGGGGGTGCTGCCCTCGCGATGGCGGCGGGCGAGCAGTTCGCCGACGCCGAGCGTGCGGTCCTGGTCGGGCAGCGGGTGGTCCGGGTCGGGCACTGCGGCTCCCTTCGGGGTGGTGGTCGGTTCGAGTATACGAGGCTATTTGAGACACTCGACTCTCTGTGTATCATATTCGGCGATGGCGGGGGTAGCGATGAAACTGGAGGTCAACGCATGCAACTAGCGCTCACCGACGACGAGCTCGCCTTCCGCGACGAGCTGCGCGCGTTCTATCGGAGCGAAATCCCGGCCGAGATCCGCAACCGGCATCGGCACGGGCAGGAACTCAGCAAGGACGACATCGTCACCACCCAGCGCATCCTGAACGCGCACGGGCTGGCGACCCCCAACTGGCCGGTGGCATGGGGCGGCAAGGACTGGACCCCCATCCAGCGCCACCTCTGGCACGACGAGATGCAGCTTGCCTCGGTGCCGGAGCCGCTCACGTTCAACACCAATATGATCGGGCCGGTCATCGCGCACTTCGGCTCCGAGGAGTTGAAGCAGCGCTTCCTGCCCGCCACCGCCAATCTCGACATCTGGTGGTGCCAGGGCTTTTCCGAGCCCGAGGCCGGTTCCGACCTGGCGGGACTGCGCACCGTCGCGGTCCGCGACGGCGACGACTACATCATCAACGGCCAGAAGACCTGGACCACCGCCGCCCAGTCCGCCGACTGGATGTTCTGCCTGGCGCGCACCAACCCGGACGCGCCCAAGAAGCAGGCAGGCATCTCGATGCTGCTGTTCCCGCTCGACACCCCCGGTGTGACCGTGCGCCCCATCAAGCTGATCGACGGCGGCTACGAGGTCAACGAGGTCTTCCTGGAGAACGTCCGGGTCCCCGCGAATCAGCTTGTCGGCGAGGAGAACCAGGGCTGGACCTACGCCAAGTTCCTGCTCGGCAACGAGCGCACCGGCATCGCCGCGGTCGGCCAGACCAAGGTGAAGCTGTGGCTGGCCAAGGAATACGCCAAGCAGACCCGCCTGGGCGAGAAGACCCTGCTCGACGATCAGCTCTTCGCCACCCGCCTCGCCGAGCTCGAAAACGAGCTGCTGGCACTGGAACTGGTGCAGCTGCGGGTCGCCGCCGGTTCGGCCGACGGCAAGCCCAACCCGGTCTCCTCCATTCTCAAACTGCGCGGCACCGAGCTGCAGCAGGAGGTCACCGATCTGCTCGTGGACATCGCCGGACCGGATTCCGTTGCGCGCGAGGACGAGTCGAATCCCGACTGGGCGCGGCGCAGCACCGCCACCTACCTGAACTATCGCAAGACTTCGATCTACGGAGGATCCAACGAGGTGCAGCGCGGCATCATCGCCTCGACGATCCTCGGACTGTGAGGCAGCATCATGGATTTCGATCTCACCCCCGAACAGGAAATGCTCCGCGACACCGTACGTGACGTGCTCGCGCGTGGCTACACCCCGGAGCGCCGCAATGAAGTCGTCGGCACCGAACTTGGCTGGGACCCCAAGATCTGGGCCACCTTCGCCGAAATCGGTCTGCTCGGACTGACTTTCGCCGAGGAGGACGGCGGCATGGGCGCCGGTCCTATCGAGGCCATGCTCGTCATGACCGAACTGGGCCGCAGCCTCGCCCCCGAACCGGTGCTCGACTGCGCGCTCCTGCCGGGCTGGCTCATCTCGACCGTGGGCGACGACACCCAACGCAAGGACCTGCTCCCGCGCATCGCCGAGGGTGAGCTGAAACTCGCCTTCGCGCACGGTGAACCGGGGCTGCGCTGGCCGTCGGCCGACACCGCCACCCACGCGGTGCGCGGCGAGGACGGCTACCGGATCACCGGCCGCAAGACTCCGGTCTCCCACGGTGATTGCGCCGATCTACTCATCGTGAGCGCCGCCGTCGAAGGCGGCATCGACCTGTTCCTGGTCGATGCGGCCGACCCGGGCGTGCGGCGCAGCGCGTACGCCACCCACGACGGGCAGCGCGGCGCGGACATCGCATTCGACGGCGCGCGGGCGGTCCCGCTCGGCGAGCCGGGCGATGCCTCCGCCGCCATCCAGGCCGCCCTCGCCGGGGCGCAGGCCGCCCTGTGCGCCGAGGCCGTGGGCGCGATGGAGGAGTCGCTGCGGCTCACCGCCGAATATCTCAAGACCCGCAAGCAGTTCGGCGTTGCCCTGCGCAGCTTCCAGACGCTGACCCAGCGCGCCGCCGACATGTACGTCTCCCTCGAACTGGCGCGTGGCATGAGCATGTACGCGTCCATGTCGCTGGCCGACGGCATCGTCGACCCGGTCGTCGCCTCCCGGGCCAAACTGCGGATCGGCCGCTCCGCCAAGCACATCGGGCAGGAGGCCATCCAGTTGCACGGCGGCATCGGCATGACCGACGAATACCCGGTCGGCCACTACACCGCCCGGCTCACCGCCATCGAGCACACCCTCGGTGACTCCACCGACCACCTGCGCTACCTCGGCAGCTACGTCGCCGACTACCAGATGGTCGAAATCTGATGCACATTCGCGGCGCGGTACTGGAGGAGATCGGACGCGAGCGGCCCTACGCCGACTCGCGGCCGATCACCGTGTGCGAACTCGAACTCGGCGATCCCGGACCCACCGAAGTGCTGGTCGCCATCGAGGCGGCCGGGCTGTGCCACTCGGATCTCAGTGTGGTGGACGGCAATCGGCCGCGACCGCTGCCCATGCTGCTCGGCCACGAGGCCGCGGGCACCGTGGTGGCGGTCGGCGAGCGGGTCGCCGATCTGCTCATCGGGCAACGGGTGGTCATGAGCTTCCTGCCGCGCTGCGAACAGTGCGACGCCTGCGCGCGTGACGGGCAATTGCCCTGTGCCGCAGGCGCTCGCAGCAATACCGCGGGCGAACTGCTGCATCACGCCGGGCATCTGTCGCGCGGCGGATCCCGGGTTCGCCATCACCTCGGGGTGTCCGGATTCGCCACGCATGCCGTGGTGGATCGGGCTTCGGTGGTGCCGGTGGGCAATTCGGTGCCGCCGGAGGTCGCGGCCTTGTTCGGCTGCGCCGTGCTGACCGGCGGTGGAGCAGTGCTCAACGTGGCCAAGCCGCGACCCGAGGACACCCTCATGGTGGTCGGGCTCGGCGGGGTCGGCATGGCGGCGCTGCTCACCGCGAAAGCCGTTGGTGTGGAACGGATCATCGCCGTCGACCGGATGGCCGACAAACTGGCGATGGCGAAGGAGCTCGGGGCGACCGAAACCTACACGCCCGAAAAGATCGCGGAAGAGTCGGTGCGGGCGCGATACGTGGTGGAATGCGCCGGGCATCCGGCGGCATTCGAAACCGCGTACGCGGCAACGGAACCCGGTGGCATGACCGTCACTGTCGGACTGCCCGGCCCGAATTCGACCGTGACCCTGCCGCCATTGAGCATCACCGCCGAGGCCCGCACCATTGTCGGCAGCTATCTCGGTTCCGCGGTCCCGGCCCGGGATATTCCGCGCTACGAGCAGATGTGGCGGGACGGGCGGCTGCCGGTCGAGAAATTGATCTCCTCCCGCATTCGGCTCGAGGAAATCAATGCGGCCATGGATCTTCTCGCAGACGGAAAGGCTGTTCGTCAAATCATTTTGTTCGACCAACCCTGAATCCAGAATGGCTGTGCCACAGCGTTAATCGTCGCGAGCGCCGCACCGATAATCAATGGATTTCCCCGGTGCGGCGCTCGCATACTGCGATGGTGAACACCGCAGCAATTCTCGACCACTTCCGCACCCACGGCGCGCCCCTGACGCTGTCCCGGGCCGGTGCCGTGGCGTGGGACGACGCGGAATTCCACCGGGCCGCCCACGCCGCCGACCCCGAAAGCTACCTGCTGACCGCCCTGGTCCCCGGCGTGCACGAAACCCAGCGCGCCCGCGCCCTGCTGCAAACCCTCCTCAGCTCCCGCGCCGGCCTGCCCGAACCCACTCGCGCGATCCTCGACAAGGCCACGCGCGCACTGCTTTTCGGCCTGCCGCCAGCCCAGGTGATCACCGTCCTGTTGGCCGTGCGCCGCCACCGTGCCAACCACAAGCACGTCACCCGCGCCACCGTAGCCTTCGTCCTCGACCACCCCGACGCCGAACTCCTCATCGCCGCCCGCCGCCCCGCCCTCCGCGACTGCCTCGAGCACGCCCTCGGCAAGAACACCGCCCGAGCCTGCCTGCGCCACATCACCGACGGCACCACCGATTCGTTCGAACTGCACCGAAAGTTGTTGCGCTTCACCACGAATCCGGAGCGAGCTGTGGAGCGGCTCCGTCAGCTGTATGCCCCCGGCACCCACGGTGTCCCCGTGCTCACCGAGCCGGTCGCCCCGCTGGAGACGGTCCGCGTGCGCGAGCCCGTCGTCACCGTCACCAACCGCGGCGACATCGCTGCCACGCTGGTTCACCTCTACCGAGGCGGCTCGCCGAGCGAATTGGCTTCCGCCCTGGCTGGATACGTCGACCGCACCGTCGGTGAGCTGCCACGCGTACGCGGCCATCTCGCCCTGGTCCTGGACGCCACCGACTCCATGCGCGGCTACGGCGACCGTGAATGGGCGCTGCTCTCCCAGGCCGAGGCTCTGCGCCTGGTCCTGGCGAGGCTGTGCGAGCAGTTGACCGTGATCGAGGTCGGTGCCGGGCAGACCGGCCCCACCGACCTTGCCACCGGAGTCCTCGATGCTCTGGAAGCCCGCACTCCACAGGCGAACTCGACCCCGGACCTGGTGGTCGTGGTCACCGACGGCTACGAGAACCGGCTGCCGGGCGACCTGGCCCGCGTCGTCGCAACCCTGCCGACCATCGGCGTCCACACCCCGATCGTGCTGTGCCAGGCCCTGTTCACCGGCAGCGACGATCGCACCCTACGCGATCCCGCACCGGCCCTGCCCACCTCGGCCTTCTGGCACCAGGACGATTTCGCCGCCCTGCTGCCCTGGCTGTTCGCCCGCACCCCGGGCGGCGCGGACTGGATCCGCACCGCCACCCACCGTTTCCTCGACGCTCGACCGGAAGGAGCATCTCGATGACCGGACTCGTTTCCGCACTCGACAGGATCGTCCGACTCGGCGGGCCGATCTGGTTCGAGCGCCGCCTCATTACTCATTTCGACGCGCTCGCGCGGACCCCGGTCGGTTCGACCGGATAGGAGCTCATCATGACTCGTCTCGATACTCTCGTCGGCGCTCCGGTCGACCTGGCCGGATATCGGCTGGGGTTGCCGCAGGTGGCGGGAGCGCTGACCATGGTGCCGATTCACGGGCCGGAGCGGCCGGGGATCGTGCCGCCGCGGTCGGGGTTGAAGCTGAATCGCGTTGTGGGGTACGGGAGTGTGGAGTTGCACAATGGTGCGCCCGGCGGGGTGGCCATCGTGCCGTTGCACATCGGGTACATCCAGGAGGGGGCGCAGAATCATGCGCTGTGCTCGGCCGCGTTGATGGGGGCGGGGGAGACGCGGCTGTTCGAGGATGCGTGCTGTGTGCAGGCGGCGCAGGGCGGATATCTGGAGGGGCGCGATCAGTGGTTCTTCGTGCTGCCGGTGGAGTTGCGGGCCAGGGCGCTCGCGCTGCATGGGAAGCCCGGGTATTCGAAGCTGTGGCAGGACATTTCGGCGGTCAACAGTCGGTACGGGCTGCCGGCGCGCGGGCATCTGGAGCAGATCCTCACGCGCAAGCGTGCGGTGCTCACCCAGTTCCGTAGCCGCCTCGAACTGCTGCCCGGTCAGCTGGGTGCGCTGTTCTTCGTCGGCGAGCAGTTCGCGGGGCTGGAGATCGCGCCGGACGCACGGTACTTCGCCGAAATGTGGATGCCGCTGGTGTGTTTCGCCTACGGTGTCGCCGCCTGGCGGGCCGAGCCGCCGCAGCCCGCGCCCGAGCCGTTCGCGGTGCGGGACCTCGCCGAGTTGCGGGCCGAGCTGACCCGCAACCGGGAGCGTCACGTCGAGCGGCTCGGCTCGTGGATGCCCGCCGACACCGCGATGACCGGTGTCGAGCAGGAGCGCTACCTGGATCTGCGCCTGCACACCCTCACCGGTGCGCAGCTCGCGGGCCAGGTGGTCACCGAGCACGACCGCCCGGTGTACGCGTCCCTCTTCGCGGTGAATTAAATAGCTTGCGGCACAACCGAACAGGGGATTGAATAGGGAGTACGGGAACTGAGCCGGGCACGATGGGATCCATCTTGATTCCAGATCAAGCAGATCGCCTTGTCAGCGAATAACGCCCCACCACCGCGTCGGCCGCCTGTCCCGTCCTTACTCCGGAGAATGCCCGGCGAGACCCCTCGCGCCGGGCATTCGCCCTGTCACAGGCGATTTCGGCATCAGTACCTTTCGGCGATGTCAGTGCGCGGTGGACAGCACGCGATCTCGCTGACGAGCTTCTTCCTCTGGGCAGGTGGTCGCGAGCGCGCGCCGCCGATTGGTCCGCACCGCCGCACTGAACAGCTGATATTCGGCCGAGGGCACACAGACTTCGCGATAGGGCTGACGCGGGCCGACCCGCCGCTGCGGGCCGGGGATCACCACCCCCCGCCGCGTGCCGGGCCCGGACTCCTGGGCGCGCACCCACTTCCGCATGGTGTGCGAGTCGATGCTGGGCAGGTATTCCACCGCACGATCCCACTCCAGGCCCTCCACCTGCATCGGATCGGCGACCGCGGTCACGACGACGGCATATGCCGTGCCGACGGTGTTGTCCGCCATCGGATCTACCCCCTGTCCATGCTCGACATCTCCGGCGTTGCGCGGGGAATATTCAGGATACTTCGAAAGATCTTGCACTACTGCGCGTTTCGCTCTACCCGCAGAGAGTTTGCGGGTACTTCGCCGTACTCGGGAGCCTGAACGAGCAGGTGCCACCGGAATTCGGCCACCGCGCGGCGGGTCGCCCGGTGTGGCGGCCAGTGGCGCGAATCACGCCCCGGAATACCCGCGCGGGTACCCCGGTTCAACTGGTTGCCATATCCACCAAAATGGAAATGGTCAAAGATGCCAGAGGTGGCAGTGATCCGAGGAGGACTCGTGCAGTTCGGAATTTTCAGCGTCGGTGACGTGACGATGGACCCCACCACCGGCCGCACCCCGACCGAGGCCGAGCGCATCCAGGCCATGGTCGCCATCGCCCGCAAGGCCGAAGAGGTCGGACTCGACGTCTTCGCCACCGGCGAGCACCACAACCCGCCCTTCGTCCCGTCCTCGCCGACCACCATGCTCGGCTACATCGCCGCGCAGACCGACAACCTGATCCTGTCCACCGCGACCACGCTGATCACCACCAGCGACCCGGTGAAGATCGCCGAAGACTTCGCCATGCTGCAGCACCTCTCGGGCGGCCGCACCGACCTGATGATGGGCCGCGGCAACACCGGCCCCGTTTACCCGTGGTTCGGCAAGGACATTCGCGACGGCGTCCCGCTGGCCATCGAGAACTACCACCTGCTGCGGCGGCTGTGGCGCGAACGGAACATCAACTGGGAAGGCAAGTTCCGCACCCCGCTGCAGGGCTACACCTCCACCCCCGCGCCGCTGGACGGCACCCCGCCCTTCGTCTGGCACGGCTCCATCCGCACGCCCGAGATCGCCGAGCAGGCCGCCTACTACGGTGACGGCTTCTTCCACAACAACATCTTCTGGAACCCGGAGCACACCAAGCAGATGGTGACGCTCTACCGTCGCCGCTTCGAGCACTACGGGCACGGCGCGGCCGAACAGGCCATCGTCGGACTGGGCGGACAGGTCTTCATGGCCGAGACCGAGGCCGAGGCCAAGCGGATCTTCCGGCCCTACTTCGACAACGCGCCCGTCTACGGACACGGCCCGTCGCTGGAGGACTTCACCGAGATGACGCCACTCACGGTCGGCACGCCGGAGCAGGTCATCGAACGCACCCTCGGCTTCGCCGACAATGTGGGCGATTACCAACGGCAGCTGTTCCTGATGGATCACGCCGGGCTGCCCCTGGAGATGGTGCTCGAGCAGCTCGAGATCCTCGGCAAGGAGGTGGTCCCGGTGCTGCGCAAGGAGTTCGAGGCGCGCCGCCCCCTCGACGTGCCGAGCGATCCGCCCACCCACGCGTCGCTGGTCGCCGCCGGTCCCGACGCCCCGCACCACCTGGTCGAACCCGCCCGCGAGCGTGTGCTCGCCGAAGAGAAGTGAGGACGAGCATGAGTCGCAAGCTGGTCGTGCTGACCGCCGGACTGTCGCAGCCCTCCTCCACCCGGTTGCTCGCCGACCAGCTCGCCGCCGCGGTCACCGCGGCGGTGGGCGGGCGCGGGGAGAGCCTCGAGATCGACGTCATCGAACTGCGGGAACTGGCCGCCGATCTCGCCACCACCATGACCACCGGACTGCCCACCCCCGCGGTGTCGGCCGCGCGCGAACGGGTATCGGCCGCGGACGGCCTGATCGCCGTGACGCCGGTCTTCACCGCCAGCTACAGCGGGCTGTTCAAGATGTTCATCGACATCCTCGACACCGACGCGCTCAACGGCATGCCGGTTTTGATCGCCGCCACCGCGGGGACTGCCAGGCATTCGCTCGTACTCGATCACGCGCTCCGGCCGCTGTTCACCTACCTGCGCGCGGTGGTGGTGCCGACCGGCGTCTTCGCCGCCACCGAGGACTTCGGCTCGACCGGTCTCGGCGAGCGCGTCCACCGGGCCGCCGCCGAACTCGCGCAGCTCGTGGTCGCCGAACCGGTCGCCGTGCAGGGCTTTCTGCAGGACGAGCCGATTCGGCATCGCACCTCGGGCAATGGCGTCGGCGCGGTCCGGCCGTTCAGTGAACTGCTCGCCGGGCACACCGGCGACGACCGTTAACCAATCGATAGCTAGGTAGCATGACTCACATGGTCGAGGAAATTCTGCCCGCCATCCCGCTCGACTCCTGGCGGCCCACGAAGGAAACCCTGCACCGCTACGCCCAGATCGTCGGCAAGGTGGCGCTGGCCAAGGGCATTCGCCGCAACCACTGGTGGCACATGACCTATCGGCTGACCGCACGCGGCTGGACCACCGTCGCCCTCGGCACCGCCACCGAGGGACCCGTGTTCACCTGCGAATTCGACTTCTTCGACCACGTGCTGCGGATCTCGAACGATCGCGGCACCCGGGAGGAGATCCCGCTCGGTGGGCAGTCGGTGGCCAGCTTCTACATCGAGGTCATGAACGGGCTGCGCAATCTCGGAGTCGACGTCGAACTCGCCTACCCCACCCCCTTCGACCTGCCCGACCACGGGCGGCCCTTCGACGAGGACGAGGAACACCACCACTACGACCCGGTCGCCGCCCAGCGCGCCTTCCGGGTGCAGAGCCAGGTGGGTCGCATCCTCGAACAGTTCAGCGCCACCTACTCGGGCAAGATCTCGCCGGTCCAAGTGTTCTGGCACACCTTCGATCTCGCGGTGCAGCGGTTCTCCGACCGCAAGATCGACATGCCCGACAGCGTGGATCCGGTGACCCGGGAAGCCTATTCCCGCGAGGTGATCAGCGCCGGATTCTGGTTCGGCGACGACAAGGTGCCCGCGCCGACCTTCTACTCCTACACCGCACCCGAACCCACCGGGCTGTCCGAGCAACCGCTGCGCCCGCCCACCGCCGAATGGGTGGCGTCGGGCTCCGGGCACAGCGCCTATCTGCCCTACGACGATGTCCGCACGGCCGCCGATCCGGTCGGCACCGCGCTGGGCTTCTTCCAGTCCGCCTACGAATCCGGTTCGCGTCTCGCAGGGTGGGATGCTGTCGGTCTGGCCTGCCACAATGGCATTACCGATCCCGTATTGACCTCACCCAGGTTGGGCGGGCCGGAATAACCACGTGCTCCGAATCGTCTCTCCGGCATAGTGTGTCGAAGAGGAGTCATGGGATGATCACCATGGGGAGAGGGCCCAAACGGCTTTCGCGTGTGGAGAAGAGGGGTCCAGATGCGTGAGGAACGCATACCGAATCCGACAATGACCGCGTACCGGGAAACAACCTTCACGGCAGGCCCCACCACCCGCGTCGGTTTGATGGGCGCGCTCGTGCTCGGCAGCCTGATCCTGGTGTGGGCGGCCGAACGAGCCTCCAGCGAGGGCGACGATCACGGCTGGTTCGTGGCCGTGTCCTTCGCCGGACTGTTCGTGGCGCGCGGGCTGTACCTGCGTCGACCCATCACGCTGCCGCATCTCACCGGGGCCGCGGTCACCCTGGTCATCTCGAACTTCGCCTACCGGACCGAACATCCCGCCGTCGGCTTCGTCTTCCTCGCGGCCAGCGGCGCGATCCTGGTTCTCCCGCAGGGCAGCAAGCCGCAGCCCGAACAACTGCCGCGGGTGGCCGAGCTGGTGCGACGCAGTCAGGGAGATCCCTTGGCGCCCTTCGCACTGCACTCCTCCAAGAGCTACTTCTTCAATGCCGACGGCTCCGCGGCCATCGCCTACCGGGCGCGCTTCGGAATCGCCGTCGTCGCGGGCGATCCCATCGGCGACGCCGACCGGTTCCCCGAATTGCTCACCGAATTCTCGCTTTTCGCGGGCAGCCACGGCTGGAAGATCGCGGTGCTGGGCGCCAGTCCGATGGTCACCGAGATCTGGCAGCGGCGCGCGGTCGACCATCGTGGGCTGCGGGCCATCGCCATCGGGCGTGACGTCGTCGTCGAGGTCGGCGGGTTCGACATGGTCGGGCGCAAGTTCCGCAATCTGCGTCAGGCCGTGAGCCGCACCAAGAACTTCGGTGTGACCACCGAGATCCTGCCCGAGGTCGCGCTCACCGAACCCCTGCGCGAAACCCTGCTGTCCATCGTGGACGAATGGGGACACGGGCGGCAGACCCGCGGCTTCTCGATGATCCTCGATCACCTGCTCGACGGACGGCACCCCGGCATGCTGGTGGTGCTGGCGCGCGACGCCGACGGCCGGGTGGTGGGTTTCCAGCGCTACGGCATGTCCGGCAACGGGCAGGAACTCAGTCTGGACGTGCCGTGGCGGCGGCACGACGCACCCAACGGGCTCGACGAACGCATGATCGTCGACCTGACGGAGTACGCGCGCGAACACGGCATCAAGCGAATCTCGCTGGCGTTCGCGGCATTTCCGGAGATCTTCGCCGACAAGCAGCGGTCGCGGACCATGCAGACGGTGTATCTGGCGGTGCGAGCGGGGGATCCGCTGATCCGGCTGGAATCGCTGTACCGATTCCTGCGCAAGTTCAACGCTTTCAGCGATCAGCGCTACGTGCTGTTGCGCTGGCGCGAGGTGCTGATCGTGGCGGCGGCGCTGCTCACCCTCGAGTTCGTCCCGCACCGGAAGCAACACTGAACAACTCTCACGGGCAAAACTCCGAGAGTCCGTGAGTATCAGGCCAATTCTCACGCCAGGAAGTCGACAATCGCGTTAGAGAAGGCCGGGTCGGCGACGGCGGCGAGATGATCGCCCTTGACGACCACGCATCGGCCATCGGGCAGGGCGGCGGCGAGACGTTCGGGTTCGGCCGCGAACGGATCGGCGTCGCCCGCCAGCACCAGGGTGGGAATCGTGATGGCGGAGAGGTTTTCGATCGGCGCCTCGTTGATTCCGGCGGCGACATCGGCAATAGCCTCCCGGTCCGCGCCCAGCGCGTCGGCGAGCGTCCGGAACATCCGCGCCTGCGGCACAGCGTCGCCGATGTCGCCCGTCATGGCATTGACGATGTCGTCGGCCTGAATGACACGCCAATCGATGCCGCCGCAGTCCACCACACCGCTACCGATGCCGCCGATGACCAGCCGCTCCACCCGCTTGTCCGCGCTCGCGACCAGCAGCGAGATGATCCCGCCCATCGAATAACCCACCAGCGCAACCCGATCCAGCCCCAGCTCGTCGAACAGCGCCCGCACATCGTCGGCCATGAACCGCCACGAGTACCGCGCCGGATCATGCGGCTTCTCCGACCGCCCATGGCCCCGAGCATCCAGCGAGATGACGTGATGCCCGGCCTTCCGCAGTGCGGCCACGACACCGACGCTCATCCAGTTGGCATTGGTGTCAGCCACAATCCCGTGCTGAAGGACCACCGGCACACCCTCGCCCTCCCACACCGTGTAGTTGAGTTCGAGTCCGTCCCAGGTAGTGAACTTCGCCATGGCCGCGATGCTAGTCATGCCCGGAGGAGGCCGACGCCGCAACGACGGGAACGTGACCGGGACTGCGGCGAGAGGCTCGGCTCAGCCGATCCGTGCCACGACTGCGCGGGGCAGTAGTGGCATCACCAATGCCAGTACCCGCCACGGCCATTCGGGCACCGAGGCGCGCACGGCCTCGCGTTCGATGGCGGCGACCATCGCGTTGACGCCCTTGTCCAGCGGGGCGACGAGCTTGGCGTCTCCGGCCTTGGCGGCCATGTCGGTGGCGATGAAGCCAGGCTGGACGGTTGTCACCTTGATCGGGGTGCGGCGCAGTTCGATGGCGAGGCCCTCGCCCAGCGCGGTCATGCCCGCCTTGCTGGCGGCGTAGGCGGCCTTCTTGCCGGGGAGGCCGCGCACGGCGCTCATGGACGAGATGAGCACCAGGTGACCGGCGTTCTGTTGGCGGAAGATGCTCATGGCGGCCTCGGCCTGCGCGAGTGCGCTCACGAAATTGGTGGTGGCCGTGGCGAGATTGGCGTCCGCGCGGCCGGTGCCGATGCGGGCGCCCTTGCCGATGCCGGCATTGACCACGACCCGGTCCAGGCCGCCGAGTTCGGCGGCCAACTCTTCGAAGACCTTGGGGATGGCCGCGTGGTCGTCGACGTCGAGCCCGCGCACCGCGACGGTGATGCCTGGATGCGCGGCGAGCAGCTCGTCGCGCAGTTCCTCCAGGTTCGACACCCGGCGGGCGCACAGCGCGAGATCTCGTCCGCGCCGTGCGAATTCGCGGGCCATGCCCGCGCCCAAGCCGGAACTGGCGCCGGTGATGAGAATCTTCTGCCTGCTCATCCCGCCACCCTAACCGCGCCTACGGGTTTCCTTCGCCGGAGAAGGGTTATCCGGCGGAGCCCGTGTTCGGCTGGACCGGTTGCAGGTGCCAAGCCCCGCAGTTCACGGTCGAGAAGCCGACGTCCGTCGCCTTGATCTCCACCACGACCGGCTTCGACCGGACGAAATCGCTGGCGATGATGTAGTAGTTCGGGTCCGGATAATCCTGTGGCGTCTGGATCTTCCACAGCCGCCGCCAGAAGCAGCCACCTGTGCCCGGATCCGGCGTCCCGTCGCCGATATAAGTCCCCGGTTTGATATCCACATTGACCAGATAGGTCCCGTCCACCGTGATATCGGTGGCGGGTTCGGCCGCCGCGATTCCGGATCCGGCGATGGTCAGCGCGGATGCGAATGCTCCCGCGGTCAAGAGCGCGCCTGCACGCACGATTTTGCCTCCCTGAGCAGCTCACTGCACCGCACGGTTCCCGGCGTGCGGCGTGTGGGTGATCCCCGCGTTCTCCCGGGGAGGGGTCTATCAGAAAATTCGGTCTGTTTTCGGGAAATCGCCGGATTTCGGCAATTGAACAATCGCGGGCGATGCTCTTTCGGGCTCCGAAACGATATTCAAGGCATGGAGAGACTTCGCCCGGTCGCGACCGGATGTACCGGCGATTGTGCCCGGTTGTGTACCGAGGCGGGCCTGGCGGCGGTGCTCGCCGCCGATCGCGGCCTGTTGCACTGGCGGGCCATGAGTCGCCTCGGCGACCCGGGTCTGGCCGAGCACGCCGTGCAGGAGACCCTGCTGCGGGCGTGGCGGGCCTGCGCCAGCTACGACCCGAATCGGGGCAGCGTGCGCACCTGGCTGCTCACCATCGAACGCAACGTCCTCATCGACACCGCCCGCTTCCGGGCGTCCCGCCCCGGCGACACCAGCTGGGACGAGATCGGGGAACAGACCGAAAATCACTGTGCCCGCCCCGATTTCGTGGAAGATCTGACCGACGGTCTGTTGGTCGCCGATCTGCTGGAGCAGCTCCCGCCGCCCCAGCGCGACGCGGTCGTGCAGGTCATCCTGCGTGATCGCGCCTATCAGGACGTGGCCGCGGACCTGGGCATACCGGTCGGCACCGTCAAAACACGCGTGCACTACGCATTGCGTTCCTTGCGCCGACTGCCCGTCAGCGCGTGAACCCGTAGCGCTCCCCGCACGTCGAACTAGAGTGGCCGCCGGAAAACCGGTCCGGCCCCCGAGCGAGGAGTTACCGATGACCGAGAAAACCCTGAGCCCCGGCGGATTCGCCGTGGACCGCCGTACCGCCCTGGCCGCCACCGCGGTCGCCGCCACCGCCCTCACCGTGGCGGGTTGCAGCAGCACGTCGAACCAACCGGCCTCGGCCGCCCCCAATGCCACCGCTGCCAAGGCCGACGACCCCGCCGCCAAGAAGGACGGCGACGAACTGGCCTATACCAAGGACGTCCCCGTCGGAGGCGGCGTCATCGCGGGCGACACCGTTGTCACCCAGCCCACCGCGGGCCAATTCCAGGGCTTCTCGTCCACCTGTACCCACCTGGGCTGCAAGGTCAACGAGGTCACCGACGGCCTGATCAAATGCCCCTGCCACGGCAGCAGCTACCACCTCGACGGCACGGTCGCGGGCGGTCCCGCCCCCCGAGCCCTCGACTCCAAGCCCGTCCGCGTAGACGGCGACAAGGTCGTCCCGGCTTAATTTCGGCTCCATTCGTTCCAGACGGTGCGTCGCGACCGCGCTCGGAATTTTCCGGGCGCGTCGTCCCTGGCTGCCTTGCCGCTTGCGGGATAGTGGGCGGGGTGGTCGTTTGCCTGCTGTGTCCGTCAGCGCTCTGAGCAGCTGTTTCTGGACGCCTGACCACGTGTAACGGTTTCATCACGAAGCTTGCCAGAAGGTAACTGATGTTGCCAGAGTGACCAGAGTGAACTGCTGGGTCTGGTGTTACTAGTGGGAAGGGAGGGGCGCTCAGCCCCGAGCGCCGTCCGCTTATGAAGCCAAGCATCACTAAGGCCGGAATCTGCACCGCCGTTACCGCGGCGGCGATCACCGCCGCGGCCGGGCTCGTTCCGGTCGCTGCTCTGGCCGCACCCGCACTGCCCGAGCTGCCGCAGAAGCTCGCCGGGAAGACCATCTTCCTGGACCCGGGCCATCAGGGCCCGAATCACACTCAGGACGAGAACAAGCAGGTCAGTGATGGCCGCGGTGGCACCAAGGCGTGCCAGACCACCGGCATGACCAGCCTGCACGGCGTCGCCGAGCACACCATCAACTGGAATGTGGCGCAGCTGGTCCGCACCTCGCTCGAGGGACTCGGCGCGCACGTGGTCATGAGCCGGCCGGACGACACCGGCTGGGGTGGCTGCGTCGACGAACGCGCGCAGGCGGCCAATGCCTCCGCCGCGGACGTCGCCCTCAGCATCCACGCCGACAGCGGTCCCGCCTCCGGGCGCGGCTTCCACCTCATCGTGCCGCAGCTGCCGGTGCCCGACGCCAAGGTCAGCGAGGTGCAGTCCGGTAAGGGACTGGCCGCCTCCAAGGCCATGCGAGATGCCTACGTGCAGGCCGGATATCAGGAGGCCGGCTACAACGGGGCGGTCGACGGACTGCAGACCCGCGCCGATATCGCCGGTCCCGCGCTCACCACCGTGCCGGACGTGTTCCTCGAAATGGGCAACGGCGCCAATGCCGAGGACGCGGCACAGCTGGAAACCCCGGAGGGACAGCTCAAACACGCGGTCACCATCGTCACCGGCATCGCGTCGTATCTGCTCGGGGTGCCGGTGCCCGCCGACGCGGAGCAGGCGACCGGTCCGGGAACCCAACCGGGACAGCCGATTCCGGCGCAGCCCGCCCAGGCACAGGTGCCACAGGCTCAGGTTCCGGCACCCGTGGAGACGCCGCAGCCGGTGGCTCCGCAGGCTCAGGTCCCGCAGGCTCAGGCTCCGGCCCCGGCCGAAACGCCGCGGCCGGTGGCTCCCGCGCAGGTGCCGCCGGTGCAACCGCAGGCGCAGGTGCCGGGACAGGCGCCCGGGCAGTCGGCGCAGACTCCGGTGCTGCCGGGGCAGACTCCGGCCCAACCGGGACAGACTCCCGCGGCTCCCGCTCCGGCACAGGCGAATCCGGCGCAGCAGCCGGGTGATCCGGCGCTCTCGGGCGGGTTGGATGCCTTCCAGCAGCTGGCCGACACCTTCCTGGGCCTGGCCCAGGGGGCCGGGAACGCACCGCAGGCCCAGACCCCGCCGCAGGCTCAGACTCCGCCCGCCGCGCAGCCGGGTCAGGCGGCGCAGCCGCAACCGGCGGCCCCGCAGGTGGTTCCGGCCCAGCGTGGCGTGCCGGGCGCGGCCCCGGCGGTGAAGCCGGTCTCGGATCCGCGTGGGCCGCAACGGCAAGCACCCGGCACTCAGGGGCAGACGCCCGGCACCCAGGGTGGAGCGCAGGCTCCGGCCCCGGCCAGCCCTGGCGTGCAGGCGAATCCGCCGTCTCCGTCGCCGAAGTCGAAGTCCGACGGTGGCGGACTGGATGTGGACACCATGAGCACGTTGGTGCAGTCGGCCATCAAGTTCTTCGGCCCGCTGGCCAAGATGCTGCTGGGCAATACGGGTGTCAGTGCCGACCTGCTCAACCTCGCCTACAGCGTGGTGTCGGTGCTGAGCACGAACATGCTGGCCACGCCCGCCACGAAGTAGTCACCCG
Organism: Nocardia heshunensis; assembly: GCF_054782115.1. Taxonomy (NCBI): domain Bacteria; kingdom Bacillati; phylum Actinomycetota; class Actinomycetes; order Mycobacteriales; family Nocardiaceae; genus Nocardia; species Nocardia heshunensis. Next base: position 1,032,604 of record NZ_BAAGTC010000002.1, read on the forward strand.
CTCCGCGCATTCTCGCCCCCGCTCTGGATCATCCAGGGCGGGGGCTTTTTTCGTTCGCGCCGGCACCTTCGGACCATTCGGCACCTTCTGTCCCATATCCGGCGAACAGACGAAGCCGGGCAAACTTTTCGCGACCGCGAAACGCGCGGGCCCGGACGACTGCCGACGGCCTGGACAGCCAGGTTGTCGCGGTAATGCGGCGCACGTGCGGACAACTTCGTGTCCGGTGGTTGGCAAGCATCCGGCGCAGGAGTTGCATGAATTCGGGTCGGGTCAGACGCGCTGGCAATTACGGCTCGACAGATCGAGGTGGATGATGGCGTTCGGCGTGGGTTTGTCTATCGGCACGGTGAATACGGTCTGCTCGACAGCGGCCGATCGATCCGGAAAACATCCGCCCGGCCGCCGCGGAGCCCAGCTTCCGCCCACGACGTGGCGCACCACCCTCACCTTCGACAGTTCCGGTACCGCACGCGTCGGCCGCATTCCCCGGCACGGCCGCGTCATCACCGAATTCGCCGATCTCACCCAGCGGGGGGCTCCCGTCGCCCGGGTCGGGCATCGTGCGCTCTCGGCCGCGGACCTGGTGGCGACGGTGGCGTTCAGCGTGGTCACGGAGGTGCTGGGCAAGCCCCCGGCCGAGTCGCTGGTCAACGGGGACGCCGGTATCGCGGTGACCCATCCGGCCGGTTACTCCGCCAATCTGGTCGCCGATCTGCGTTCCGCGCTGGACGGGGTCGGGTTGTCGCAGGCCACGCTGGTGGCCGAGCCGATCGCCGCCGCCACCTGGCTGGCCGCCGAACGTGGGCCGCTGACACCGGGTTTGGCGTTGGTCTACGACCTCGGCGGTTCGGGGCTGGACATCACGCTGCTGCGGGTGGGCATGGGCACCCCGACCAACCCGGTGGTCGGATTGCCGTTGCATTCGGTCGAATACGGCGGCCGGGCCTTCGGCGACATGGTGGCCCGCAAGTTGCGGCGCACCTCGGGTTCGCAGGTGGTGCCGCGCGGGCTCTCGGACGCGGATTCTGGTGAGCTGCGCAGCGAGCACATTCGCCGTTCGCTGGCGCTGGTCTACAAGTGCCTGCGCATCGCGGATGTGACCATGGCGGATGTGGATCGGATCCTGGTGGTCGGCGGCGCGGCCCGTCCGCCGGAGGTGGCGCAGGTGCTCGCCAAGGAATTGGCGCGGCCGGTGGTGGTGGCTTCGGATCCCGAGCGGACGATCGCCGACGGTGCGGCGCTGGCGGCCCGGCAGGCCTTGCTCGAGCAGGATTCCTCAGGCCATCGCCATCACTCGATCACCGGGTTGTTCCGGCGTGTCGTGCGGGTGGCGGCCCTCTGAACTGATCATTTGCCCTGCTACTCGCGGGTTTATGTATATATACATGCCAAGTCCCGCTAACTTCTGCAAGCATGGTGCGAACACGTTGTTGACGCCTCTCCTGTTTGGTGTAACTATGGGGAACAGATAACTGCTTCCCGAAACTGGAGAGGTGACGACGATGTCTCCGACCACGACGCCCATCGAAGACCCCGTGGTGGCCGAAGCACAGGAGTACGCCAACAAGCTGCTCCTGCTTTCGGAGGGGTCGGTGAACAAGCACTTCGACCCCTACGAGGACATCGACTGGGACAACCCGGATTTCGATGCCGATGCCCGTCCCGAGCGCTGGATCCTGCCGGAGTCCGCGGACCCGCTCGGTCGTCACGAGTGGTACCAGTCGCTGCCGGTCGAGCAGCAGATCGCGCTCGGCAAGTACCGCCAGGCCAATATCGCCAAGGTCGGCCTGCAGTTCGAGTCCATCCTGATCAGCGGCATGGTCAACCACACCTTCGGTCTCGCCAACGGTGACCCGGAATTCCGGTACTGCACCCACGAGATGTCCGAAGAGCTCAACCACACCCTGATGTTCCAGGAGATGGTGAACCGCATCGGCGCTGACGTGCCCGGCATGGGCCCGCTGGTCAAGCAGTTCCGTCTGCTCGGCGTCCCGATCGCGATCATGTTCCCGAACCTGTTCTTCATGGCCGTGCTCGCCGGCGAGGAGCCGATCGACCACATCCAGAAGCAGATCCTGCGCTCGGGTGAGGAGGTGCACCCGATCATGCGCGGCGTCATGTCGATCCACGTCGCCGAGGAGGCGCGCCACATCTCCTTCGCACACGAGTTCCTCAAGCAGCACGTGCCCGAGGGCAATGTCGGCAACCGCTTCGTGCTCTCGATCGCCATGCCGATCGTCATGTTCATCCTTGGCCGCTCCATCGCGACCCCGCCCAAGAAGTTCTTCCAGGAGTTCGACATTCCGGACTCGGTGCGCAAGGAGCTGTTCTACGGCTCCAAGGACGCCAAGAAGGTCTTCAGCGACTACTTCATCGACGTGCGCGCGCTGGCCAAGGACATCGGCCTGATGAACCCGATCTCCAAGCAGGTCTGGAAGCTGTTCGGCATCGACGGTCAGGCCTCGCGTTACCGCTCGGAGCCGATCCGCTCCGGCAAGGCCGCGTAGGAAAGGGGAGCGTCCAATGCCGTACGTTGTCACCCAATCCTGTTGCAGCGACGCCTCGTGCGTCTACGCCTGCCCGGTCAACTGCATCCATCCGACGCCGGATGAGCCCGACTTCCTGACCGCGGAGATGCTCTACGTCGACCCGCAGGCATGCGTGGACTGTGGCGCCTGCGCCACCGCGTGCCCGGTCGACGCCATCACCTCGACGAAAAAGCTGACGGACGAACAGCTTCCGTTCATCGAGATCAATGCCGACTTCTACCGGCAGGAGCGGCCGCGGCCGCTGCTGGCCCAGCCGATTCCGGCGGCGGAGGTCAAGCGCCGGGAACCGTTGCGGGTGGCCGTCATCGGCTCCGGACCCTCGGCCATGTACGCGGCCGACGAATTGCTCACGCAGCCCGGTGTTTCAGTGACCGTGTTCGACCGGGTGAGCACGCCGTACGGCCTGGCCCGCTTCGGTGTCGCGCCCGACCACACCAAGACCCGCAAGGTGAGCGAGCTCTTCGATGTGATCTCGGCGCAGCCGGGATTCGGCTCGTACCTGAATGTCAATGTGGGCGAGCATGTTTCGCACGAGGAGTTGCTGGCGCACCACCACGCGGTGATCTACGCCGTCGGCGCGTCCTCGGATCGCAAGCTCGGCATCGCGGGGGAGGGGCTGCCCGGCAGCGTCTCCGCGACCGACTTCGTGGCCTGGTACAACGGCCATCCCGCGCAGGCCGCCCGGCACTTCGACCTGACGCAGCGGCGCGCGGTGATCGTGGGCAACGGCAATGTGGCCCTCGACGTGGCGCGCATCCTGACCACCGATCCGGAACTGCTGGCCGGTACCGAGGTGTCGCAGCGGGCGCTGATCGCGCTGCGGCGCAGCAATATCGAAGAGGTCGTGATTCTCGGTCGGCGTGGTCCGGCCGAATCCGCCTTCACCGTGCCGGAATTCGTGGGACTGCTGGGCGCGGACGTCGACATCGTGGTCGAGGGCGAGATTCCCGACGTTGTCGAGGGCATGTCGCAGAAGGTCGAGCACAAGCTGAAGCTGTTGCGCGGCTTGGCCGATCGGCCGGTAGGCGGTCGCAAGCGGATCGTGTTCCGGTACCTGACCGCGCCCACGGCGATCGCCGGGGTGGATCGGGTGACCGGGGTCGAGGTGGTGCGCAATGAGCTCGTCACCGGCGATGACGGCCGGGTGCACGCGGTCGCCACCGAGGACGTCGAGACCCTCGATGCCGGGCTGGTGCTGGCTTCGGTCGGGTATCGCGGTGTGGCGTTGCCGGGGCTGCCGTTCGACGAGCGGTCCGGGATCATGCCGAACACCGACGGCCGGGTGACCGAGGAGTCGGGTGGCGCGGTGGTGCCCGGTACTTATGTCACCGGCTGGATCAAGCGTGGGCCGACCGGTTTCATCGGCACCAACAAGTCGTGTGCGCAGCAGACCGTGCGGCAGCTGGTGGACGATTTCAATGCCGGTCGGTTGACTCAACCGAGCCGGAACGCAGGCGATTTCGATCGACTGGTCCGTGAACGTCAGCCGCACGCCATTCGTGGCGGCGCGGTGAACCGGCCGCGCCGGAAGCTGCCGCTGCTCGTGCGGCGCTGAACCGGACCTGAGGTCGGATAAGGCCGCCGTACGCGAATCTCCCACGCGTACGGCGGCCTTCGTCATTCCGGCGGGTTCTGGTGCGAAATATGCACTTTCGGGACGAGTCGGGCGTACCGCCGTGCCGTCCCTGTGCCGAGCCCGCTGACATTCTGCGCCACGCAACATATCCGGCACGGCTTCGGCTGCGAATCCTCGTGGTCTCCGCGTACGCAACATACCGATGCCGTTGTGCGAGTTGTAATGCCGCGTTTGCTCGGAACGACATCAGCGGTAGTAGAGAAGATTTCATCGCGAATCACGGACGGTGAAGCGGCCCGCGTGGGGGATTCCCGGGTAGCTACCGACCAGTGATCGGTAATTCACACTCCCGAACTGACGTTGCGGTTTTGTTTTTCGGACACTACTTGCCTACCGGTTGGTATGAATTAAAAATTCGCTGCACCGTAGCCACCGAGAAAGACTGTTCGGTTGCTTTTGTCTCGCAGTCGGATTCGATCTTGCTGGAGATATTGCCTGACCAGTAGATTCGCCACCTTCGCTACTGGACGCGAAATCTTTTCCCCCGATTCGATATTCATCCCCCGCTAACGCCAGTTAACCTGAACCAGCTGTTTGGTAAACGACCGCGACCACATGGTTGGTACGCCCGTGGAGGCCGTGGTCTCGGTGCGTTGACGGGATAGCGATGACAGTTGGCTTTGGCATGAGCATCGGCACAGTGAACTCTGTATGGGCGACAACGGCCGGTGATCGGAACCGGCCCGCGGTGCGAGTTCGTCGGACGGCTGTCACCTTCGACAGCGCCGGCGGCCCACATATCGGGGGAATTCCCCGATTCGCCCCGGTGGTCACCGACTTCGCCGATCTCACGTCCGAGCCGGACCCGGTGGTCATCGGCGGGCGCATCTGGTCCCCGGCGGATCTGGTGGCCGCCGTGGTGAACGGGCTCATCGAGACGAACGCGCCCGAGGCTCCCGCCGTAACCACCTATCCCGCTTGCTATTCGGACAAACACGTCACGCGATTGCGGCGGGCGCTGGACTGGTCCGGCGCGGCGGACGTCACCCTCATGCCGGAGCCGGTGGCCGCCGTCGAATGGCTCGACGAGGAATACGGCATCTCCGAATCCGGGCTCACCCTGGTCTACGACCTCGGCGGCAACAGCCTCGACCTGGCCGTGGTGCGCACCGAGGCGGACGTCGACGAGCGCGGCATCCTCGGCCGGGCCGAACGCTCGCACGAGTACGGCGGCCGCCCGCTCGGCACGCTGCTGGCCCGCTACGCGCGCAGCATCGCGCCGCAGAACACCCAGCCGGTCTCGGCCGTGGTCCCGGCCTCGGACACGAATCGCCTGCGCAGCTGGCACATTCGCAATTCGCTACGGCTGGTGCGCTCGGTCGTACACCGGGCCGGACTGCATATGGACGAGATCGACCGGGTGCTGCTGATCGGCGGTGCGGCCCGGCCCGCCGAGGTGGCGCGGGTGCTGGCCGACCTCGGTCGGCCGGTCATCATGTCGCCCGACCCGGCGCACACCGCCGCGGTGGGTGCGGCCATCGCCGCGTTCCGCAGCATCGACACCGGCTCGGCCATCGGCCGCTACGCGCCGCGCGCCGCCGTGATCTCCGGTGCCGCAGTCGCTTCCGCGCTGGCCATGTCGGCGGCCACCGTCCTCGGCGGGCCGGTCGCCGGGCCACCCGGACTGCAAGCCGCCCCCGAACCGACCGAACCGCCTTCCGGCGCAGCCGTTCTCGGCACCGGTGACGTGATAGTCCTCGAGGACGCCGCCGCGCCACCCGGATCCCACCCCCACGCCGTGGCGACCGTGGCCGCCGTCCGCGCGTATGTCCCCGTCGCCCCGACGGTCACCTCGACCTGGGTCAACGGCCGCCCGGTCGACACCACCAACGGCGGCACCCACTGCGAAACCCGAGCCCTCGCACCGGATCCGGTCACCTACGCCAACCCGGCCCAGTTCACCAACCCGCTGCCGTTCCAGGACTACGCCTGGACCGTGGGCGCCCTCCCCAAACTCCCCGCCGTGAGCATCCCCGGCACCGTCCAACCGATCTCCGGCACCCTCCCGGTCGGAACCGCCCCGGGCGCCACGCAACCCGGCACCCCACCGGCCGCAACGCCACCCGGCACCGGCCAGCCCGCAACCGGCCAACCGGCCTCGGGGCAACCTGCCACCGGTCAACCCGCCGCGGGCCAACCGGCTGCCGGTGACCCCGCCTCGGGCCAACCCGCCGCAGGCCAGCCAGCCGCAGGCCAGCCAGCCGCCGGTCAGCCCGCCTCGGGTCAACCCGGCACCGCTCAACCCGGCGGCACCACACCGGGCAGTACCTCGGGTGGCACCCAACCGGGCAGCACCGGCGGAGCCCCAGCGGGCGACGGTAGCGGCGCGAGCGGCGGAACCAACACCGGCGGAACGCCTTCCGGTGGAGCCCCCGGCGGGTCGACGCCCGGCGGCGGTACTTCTACAGGCGGCGGCGCAACCGGCGACCCGGCCGGTGCCCACACCGGCGCACCGGGCAGCTCGACCCCCGGCGGTGCCGGGGCGGGCGGCACTGGCGCAGGCAGCGGCACGGGTGCTGGCGGTGGAACCGGAGCGGGCAGTGGAACCGGTGCCGGTTCGGGTGCCGGAACCGGTGGCGGCAGCGGAACCGGCGCGGGCGCAGGCAATCCCGGCGGTGCCCCTGGCGGCTCGAGTCCGGGCGGTAGCCAGGCCGGGGGAGGCGGATCCCCCACGGGCGGTGGAATCGGCGGCGGCGCAGGAACTTCCGGCGGCTCCGCACCCGGCGGCAGCCACGCCGGTGGCGGCGTGGGCGGCGGAACCGGCGGCGGCATGGGCGGCTCAGGCGGCGGTATGGGCGGAGGCGGCATGGGCGGTGGTGGCGGAATGGGCGGTGGCGGTGGCCACTCCGGTGGCGGCGGGGGAGGTGGCGGCGGTGGCCACAAGTAGTCCCGACGAATACTGCCGATCCCCCCAACCCACGCTGATCGGCCGCACCGATTCAAGCGGCCCACCGACGGCCACCGTCTGTGAGATATCCGAGTTCGGCGGTTGCCGGATCGCGGCGGCCGAACCTTGGTGGTCGCAGGCTGTTTCGCGGTCGTTCGGGGCCGGGAGCGCGGAGGTGCCGGTGCTGTCGGCATTGATACTCGGTGATCGGTTGTTTCGCGACGGGGTCGGTGCGACGCCTTGTGCGCGAAGACTTTTCGACTTTCCCCGGGCCGGGCGTGATGTCCCACACGCCGGCCCGGGTTGCGGGGGAGACGAGGCGGTGGCGTCCCACCATCTGCCCTCTCCCCACGGCGACGTAGGTGGTTGGCGGGCCTGACCACCCCGCCCCACCTCGTCCCCGGAATCGAGTGAGCCCGGTAGCGGTTCGCTCGCACGGACCGGCGACGGGCGGGCAGGGGACCTGCAAACCCCCGCCCGCCCGTCGTCGAAAGTGACCGGCCCACCCCGTGTTCCCAGTGCCCGGGCGCGGTGGTGGGCCTGTCGCGATGGTGGCGAGTTCAGCGCGCGGTGAAGCCGCCGTCGATGGCGAGTGCCGCGCCGGTGATGAAGCTCGCCTCGTCGCTGAGCAGGTAGGCGCAGAAGGCGGCGATCTCGTCGGGCCGGGAGATGCGGCCCAGCGGGTGCAGGGCGGCGATCGCGGCCTCGCCCTCCGGGGTCGCGCCCATCGAGTTCCGGAAGGCGGGCGTGTCGACCGCGCCGGAGACCAAGGCGTTCACCCGAATCGAGCGTTCGGCCCCTTCCAGCGCGACGGCCCGGGTCAGGCCCACCACCCCGTGCTTGGCGGCCACATACGGCGCGACCTGCGCCATGCCGACCACGCCCAGGTTGGAGGCATTGTTGAGGATCGCCCCGCCGCCGGTGGCCGCGAGCGCCGGAACCTGATGCCGCAGGCCGTAATAGACGGCCGTGAGGTTGAGTTCCAGGTCGGCCCGCCACCCGGCCGCGTCGATGTCCTGGACGGGTCCGAAGGCATTGACCGCGCCCGCATTGTTGAAAGCCGCGTCCAGTCGCCCGAATTCGCTGACCGCGGCGCTGGTCAGGCGTTCGACGTCGGCTTCGACGGTGACGTCGGTGGGCACGAACAGCGCCCGCCCGCCCGCGTCGCGGATCTCCTCGGCCATCCGGTCACCGGCCTGCTTGCCGCGTGCGCCGAGCACCACGGCCCCGCCCTCGGCCGCGATCCGCCGGGCCACGGCCGCGCCGACTCCGGAGGTCGCGCCGGTGATCAGGACGACCTTGTTCTCGAACCGAGCATCCATGACTGCATTCCCCTTGCGATAGAGCTGATTTCGTTGACGTGTCATAGTCAACGCCGCGGGGAGGTCGGTCGCTGGCGGAAAATCGCCGTCACACTTGATGCGTCATCTAAACCGGGATCAGGCGGGCGACAACAGATCCGGCAGCTCGTCGAGTCCGTTCACGACGGTCGCCCGGGCCGCGTCCGGCAGCTCGGAGGTCAGGTATCCCCACGGTCCGCGCCGGATCAGCACCGGCATCATGTCCGCCGCCAGCACCGGCAGCACATCATTGTCGACCCGATCGCCGATGTAGCAGATCTCCGCGGGCGCGACACCCGCCACCTCGGCGACTCGCGTGAAGAACTTCGGATCCGGCTTCTCCAAGCCCCATTCGGCCGAGGTATAGACCGCGTCCACCGGCAGCGACATCCGCTCCAGCGCCGACTTGGCCTGCGGGGGTTGATTACCCGCAATGATCACGGTGATGCCGCGCCGCCGCAGTTCCCCGAGGGCTCGGCGCACGTCCGGGTACAGGTCGTCGCCGTCGAAGTTGACGCGCAGGCTGTCGGGTTCCTCGGCCGCCCACGCGTGCTGCTCGGCCTCGACATCGATGCCCGGCGCCACCAGTTCGAAGGCATCGGTGAGCGGTCGCCCGGTCGCCGCCATGCCGCCGATCACGCCGAGAAACGCGAAGCGCGGCACGCCGAGCCGGTCGGCCCACCGGCACCAGATGCGTGTCTCGTCGATCAGCGTCTCGCCCACATCGAATACCGCAGCCTTGATCATTCGCCCAGCGTATCGGGCGGCCGCGGCGGATCAGCGTCGCACGTTGAGGAAGCCGATGGCGGTCGCGCCCCACCAGCAGACCTGCGACACCACACCGGTGGCCACACCCCAGGCCAGCAGCCGCGGCGTCAGCGGGAGTTCGCCGCGCGCCCGCAGTCGGCGCTGTAGTGCGTACGCTTGAATCCCGTTGAGCGTCAGCACCAGTACCAGCGTCAGCTTGGTGCGGGTCATAGTCGAGGCCAGATTCGGTTCCAGGACGCAGCCGCTGGCCACCAGTCCGGCCAGTCCGAGCCAAATCGGGATGTGGAGCCGGGCTACCGCACCCAGCGCCTCCGTCAGTCCGAGACGCCCTGCGGCCCAGCGCAAGACGAAAGAATCGGCGACCAGGACCCCGCCGAACCCCAGCACCAGCGAGGCCAGGTGCACGACCACCCCGCCGGTGCGCACCGCCGGACTCGCGGTGACATGCGCGGCGATCCACACGGCGGCGGTGAGCGCGCCGGTGGCCAGCAGGCCGTAGGCGGCCACGATTCGCCACGAATCGTGCGGGATTCCCGCCGTCCCGGCGTGGTACCGGGAGCCGCTGGTCTGGAGCATGTCGAGCCTTCTGTTAGGTAAGGAAAGCCTAAATTACTCACCGAACAGCTCTGATGGCAAGTCGGCATCGATCACGTCGCGCCCCGCTCCGAGGCACACTGGACTGGAGCTGTCGATGTGTGGGAGGGGAGAACCCGATGGACGCCAGAATCCGCGGAACCGTCATGCCGGTCCTCGAAGTCGCGCTCGACCCCGGGGACCGGCTCATCGCCGAAGCCGGGCAACTGTCCTGGATGACCGACTCGATCCGGCTCAGCACCTCCACGCGCGGCGCGGCGGGCGGCGTCTTCGGCGCGGTCCGGCGCGCCATGGCCGGGGCGGGGCTGTTCATGACCGAGTACACCGCCCACCGGCAACCCGGCCAGGTCAGCTTCGCCGCCAAACTGCCGGGTCAGATTCTGCCGCTGCAGATCGCCAAGGACCGCGAGTATCTGGTCCATCGGCACGGATTCCTTTGTTCCGCAGGCGATGTCCGCGTGGCCCTGAGCTTTCAGCGCCGCTTGGGTGCGGGCATCTTCGGCGGCGCCGGCTTCACTCTGCAGCGTCTCTCCGGTGACGGCTACGCCTGGGTCGAGCTCTCCGGCGAGGTCATCACCTACGATCTTGCCCGCGGCGAAACCCTGCGCGTCCACCCCGGACACGTCGGATTGTTCGACGCCTCGGTCGATTTCGACATCACCATGATCCGCGGCGTCCGCAATCTCCTCTTCGGCGGCGACGGCCTCTTCCTCGCCGCTCTCACCGGGCCCGGCCGCGTCTGGCTGCAATCCCTGACCATCACCAACCTCGCGCACTCCCTCATCCCGTACCTCCCGATCCCGGAACCCGGCCCGCAGCCCCGCTGAGCCCGCGCGCCGCGGCCGCCACACCGGGTGTGACGGAAATTGGTTTGTTGCACCGGGATCGCTGCTGAAAAACTCGAATGATCCATGGCGTCGCAGGGGAGGTTCACCATGTCTCGACCGATTCGTGTTCTGGTCTGCGGGGGCGGCATCGCGGGCAACGCGGTCGCGCTCCTGCTGTTGCGCGCGGGGATCGATACCACCGTCGTCGAACGCGCACCCGTCCCGCGTCCCGGCGGTCAGGCCGTCGATCTGCGGGGGCCCAGTCGTAAGGTGGCCGAGCGGATGGGTTTGATGCCCGGAATCCGCAAGCGGCAGCTCGACGAGCGCGGCATGGTGTTCATCGACGACCGGGGCCGCACCCGCGCCCGCCTGTCCGCCGAGATGTTCGGCGGTGAGGGATTGGTCGCCGACATCGAGATCACCCGGGGTGATCTCAATCAGGTGCTGCTCGACGAAATCGATGCTCTCCCGGCTGAATCCGGGACTCTCGACTACCGCTACGGCGAGTGGGTCGACGACATCGAGGAGACCACCGAGGCGATACAGGTCCGCTTCGCCTCCGGCGTCGTCGCCGACTTCGATCTGGTGATCGGTGCAGACGGCCTCAATTCCGCCTTGCGCGAGAAGGTCTTCGGACCCCGCTCGCAGTTCGCCGAGTACCTCGGCGCGTACATCGGCTTCTTCACCATCCCCACACCGCCGGGCACCACGCTCGAAACCGGTTGGGTAGGAGTCCATTCCCTCCCCGGCAGCATGGTCGCGCTGCGCCCCGATCCGAGCCCGGCCACCTCGATGGCTATCATCTCCACCCGCATCCCCGTCGACGACGCGCTGCGCGGGGACACCGCCGCCCAGCAAGCCCTGATCCGCGAGCGACTGAGCGGGCACAGCTGGGTGCTGGCGGACATCGTCGACGCCATGCCCGACGCACCCGACTTCTACTTCGACGAAGTGGCCCGCGTCCGAATGTCGCACTGGTCCAAGGGCCGTGTCGTCCTGCTCGGCGACGCCGCCTACTGCGGCTCACCCATGACCGGCATGGGCACCGCCCTGGCGATCATCGGGGCCTACCTCCTCGCCGGTGAGATCACCACCACCCCAACCGATCTCACCCGCGCCCTCGACCGCTACGAGGAACTCCTGCGCCCCCTGGTCACCGAAATCCAAAAGGGTACCGAGACGTCGGTACGACTGCGCCACCCCGAAACCCGCCGCGGCGTAGCCGTTCTGAACACGGCGTTTCAGGTGCTGGCTTCGCGACCCCTGTCTCCGCTGCGCGCTCTGCTGACCCGGCTGATCGGCAAGCAGAGCGAATATCCGCTGCCCGACTATCCGAATCTCACTGTGGATTGAGCGGCTCACCCCTCGGTGTGTCCTGGTCGGTGTCCTCGGGAACGGCGAAGAGCCGCACCGCCATCGGCCGGGCCTCCGGGGGTGCGTCGGCGACCATCGCGTAGCTGTGCCGGGCGACCAGTTCCCGGTACTCGTCCATGAACGCTCCGAGCTGTTCGGCGGTCATGTAGCAGCCGTGCCGCTGCACCTGCGCCCATCCCGTCGGGCCGGTCCACTCCTTGTTCGCGCGGATCAACCGGTCGACGTCCCGGCCGATCTTCAGCTGCGCCAGATGCTCCGCCGCCGCGTACTCGGCCGGTTCCATGGTGGCCGGGTCGGGTGTGGTGTGGCTGAACGGTAGTGCGCGCCACCATCGTTCGCGACCCCGGGACTTCTCGGGGATCTCCTCGATGAGCTGCAACTCGGCGAGTTTGCGCAGGTGATAGCTGGTGGTTCCGGTGCTCTCGCCCAGCAGTTCGGCGAGGGTCGTCGAGTTCACCTCGCTCTGGGCGCCGAGCTGCTGGAGGATGCGGCCCCGCAAAGGGTGGGCCAGCGTCCGGTAGAGAGCGGTGCGCTCGGCGCTCGTCATGTCGTCGGCAGGTTTCACCATGGGCCGACATTAGCAGAGATTTCTTTGCAGAGAAATGTTTGCAGAAATCCCTTTGCGATCGTACGGTGGCGGTATGCAAACGAATCCCCTCGTGCGGCGCTCGAATATCGGCGTGCGGCAATGGGTTACGTGGACCCTCGGCGGTTCTGCCGTCTTCCTCGTCCCCTGGACCGTGTTGCTGGCCGCCACCCTGCCCAGCGAGACCCGCGTACAGAACTGGGCGCTCGCCTGGATCGGTCTCGACTTCCTTTTGACCATCGGCTGCCTGCTCACCGCCGTCTCCGTCAGCCGCGGCCACGAACTGGCCCGCATCGCGGCCACCGCGACCGCGACCATCGCCCTGCTCGACGCCTGGTTCGACATCACCACCGCCCGGCCCGGCCCGGACTTCACCCAAGCCGTCGCGAGTGCCGTCGGGGAGTTGGCATTGGCGGGCGTCTGCGCGTTCCTGGCCGTGCGCCGCCGCGAATCATCGGAAGGACACAACTGAGATGACCACGACCACAACACGTTTGGCTCTTGCTGCGGGAGCTGTCGCGGCCACTGCGGCCTGGTGGTACACCGATCGCGCGCCCTATCCGTACGCGCAGCACCGAATTCTGGACATCCCGCTGCCCGGCCTCGGCGCCGATCGGCTCGATCGCGTACTCCGGCCGCGCGCCGGTGAGCGCATGCTGGAGATCGGTCCCGGCACCGGCATACAGGCCGTGCGCATCGCGCCGAAACTCGGTCCGTGCGGCCGCCTCGATGTCGTCGATGTGCAGCAGGACATGCTCGACCACGTGCACCGGCGCGCGGCGCATCTCGACATGCTGGTGCCGACCCTGGCCGACGCGTGCGAATTGCCCTTTGCCGAAGCGACTTTCGATGCCGTGTACATGGTCACCGCACTCGGCGAGATCGACGACCCCGCCACCGCGCTGCGCGAAGCGGCCCGCGTGCTCGCCCCGCACGGCCGCCTCGTGATCGGTGAATTCTTCGACCGGCACTGGATCCCGTTCGGCCGCCTGCGCGACTACGCCGAAGCCTGCCACCTGCACATCGATGCGCGAGTCGGCCCGACCGTGGCCTACGTGGCCCGGCTGCGCAAGTGCTCCGGGGGCGTACCCGGGTCCTGTGCCCCGACCGAGCCGGTCGCCGCCATCCGACGCGACCGCGCTGACCAGGCTCTCCGGTAGTCCGGGCGTAGCATCGGGCGGCATGGATGCTGAAACCGTGGACCGCGGCTGGGCCGCCCTGCAGCAGCAGGCGCAACAGACGGCACAGCTGATCGAAACCTTGGCGGGCAAGCTGCAGGCCGCGGCGGCGGCATGCTGCACCGCTTCCTCGGCAGCTCCTTCGGCGGCGCCATGGCCATGGGCGCCGGTTTCGGCCTCGGCGACGACCTGATCAACGACATCTTCCACTGACTCGACCGAGCCCCGATTGTCTCGGTGCGCCGGGTTGGGTGTCGGGTTCGGTCAGGCCGAGAGTTCGAGTGGGAGAGCCGCGGTGGCGTAGCGGTCGAGGGCGACCTCGGCCAGCAACGGGTGTGCGCCGATGGTGTCGGCGTGCGGGACGTGCGGGAGCGTGTTTCGCAGGCGGTCGGTGAGCAGGCCGGGGGCCAGGAACCAGGGCGCGACCAGGATTCGTTCCGCTCCTCGGGCGCGTAGGCGGGCGAACGCCTTGTCGAGCGTGGGATCGGTGGTGGCGAAACAGATTTCGGTGTCCCACCCCGTCAGCGCGGTGAGCAGGCGGGCCACGTCACCGGTGCGCGCATTGGCGGTCGCGGACGAAGAGCCCACCGCGGCCACGGCGATACCCAATCGCGGCTCGCACGGGAGGACATCTCCCGTCATCCCGGCGTGCTTTCGGCCGGGATCCACACTGCCCGGGTGGATTCCGGCCAAGAACATGCCGGAATGACGAGGGGTGTGGTCGCCGTGGAGTGCTTCGACGACGCGATCGCGCAGGGCGATGATCAGGTGCGGGTCCGGGCCCAGCACGTTGGCCTGGGTCAGGTGCAGGCGTGGATGCCTGGCGCTTGCCTCGGCGAGGAGCTCGGGTAGGTCGACCCGTGCGTGGAAGGCGCTGCCCAGCAGGAGCGGAACCACCACCGCGTGGGAATGCCCTTCGGCGGCAACGGCGTTCACGACCTGGTCCACCGAGGGGGTGCTCAGGTCCAGGAAGGCCAGTCGCACATCGAGATCCGGGCATTGCGCCGCGATGCGGTCGACTACGGCCCGCATGGTCGCGGCCGAGCGCGGGTCGCGGCTGCCGTGTGCCACCGCGATGAGCGCGGGTGCGCCCGCCCGCGACTGCGGTGCGACGAGCCCGGCCGGGTTCATCGTCATCGCGGAGGCGGGCAGGCGGTAGGCGCCGCCCGGCAGGACGGCCGGAACTGCGCCGTTGCCGGGCGGATTCATCTCAGACTCCGACTTCCGCGCCGACCTCGACCGCGGTCAGCGCGTCGCCGACCAGGCCGGCGGCGAGGGTGTTGCCGCCCGCCGGATCGATCAGCAGGAACGAGCCGGTGTGCCGGTTGACGCTGTAGTCGTCGGCCACGATCGCGTCGGCGACGCGGATCGAGATGCGGCCGATGTCGTTGAGCGCCAGCGACTCCGGGTTGGGGTCGGCGGCCAGATGCTGCTCGTCGAAGCGCTCGATGAGCGCGCCGACGATGGCCTGCGTGGTGCGGGTGCCGTGCTTGAGCAGCAGGCGTGCGCCCGGGCGCAGCGGCTTGTCGCCGAGCCAGCACACGGTGGCGTCGAACGCGTCGATCGGCTCGGGAGCGTCGGCCGCGGCGGCGATCACGTCACCGCGCGAGACGTCCACATCGTCGGCCAGGATCAGCGTGACGCTGCGGCCCGGCTGCGCCGAGGCGAGCTCACCGTTGGGCGTGTCGATGCGTTCGACCGTGGTGCGGGTGCCGGACGGCAGCACCACGACCTCGTCGCCCTTCGAAACCACGCCCGCCGCAACCTGTCCCGCGTACCCGCGGTAGTCCGGGTAGTCGGCGGTGCGCGGCCGGATCACGTACTGCACCGGGAAGCGCAGCCCGACCTGGTGGCGGTGCGCGTCCGCGTCCACCGGCACCGACTCCAGGTGCTCGATGAGCGAGGGCCCGTCGTAGTACGGGGTGTTCTCCGAGCGCGAGGCGACATTGTCACCGTGCAGCGCGGAGACCGGGATCTCCTGCACGTCCTCGGCGGCCCAGCCGAGTTTCGTTGTCAGCTCCGCGAATTCGGAGGTGATCCGCTCGTAGACGCTCGCCGGATCATCGACCAGGTCGATCTTGTTCACGGCCAGCACCAGCTTCGGCACACCCAGCAGCGCCATCACGGCGGCGTGGCGACGAGTCTGCTCGATAACACCCTTGCGGGCGTCGACCAGCAGGATCACCAGCTGCGCGGTGGACGCACCGGACACCGTGTTACGGGTGTACTGCACGTGCCCGGGGGTGTCGGCGAGCACGAAAGACCGCTGGGGCGTGGCGAAGTAGCGGTACGCCACATCGATGGTGATGCCCTGCTCGCGCTCGGCGCGCAGGCCGTCCACCAGCAGCGACAGGTCCGGCGTCGCCAGACCCTTGTCGACCGACGCGCGGGTGACGGCGTCGATCTGGTCCGCGAGAACGGATTTCGTGTCGTACAGCAGTCGTCCGACCAGGGTGGACTTGCCGTCGTCGACCGATCCGGCGGTGGCCAGTCTCAATAGGTCGGACATCAGAAGTAACCCTCTCGCTTGCGGTCTTCCATGGCGGCCTCGGAGACACGGTCGTCGCCGCGGGTCGCGCCACGTTCGGTGAGGCGGGACGCGGCAACCTCGGCGAGAATCGCCTCGTTGTCGGCGGCCTCGGAAAGAATTGCGCCGGTGGTGGATCCGTCGCCGACGGTGCGGTAGCGCACCGACTTGATCGACAGTTCCTCGTTGTCGGCCGGTCCGCCCCAGCTGCCGGGGGTCATCCACATGCCGTCGCGCAGATACACCGGGCGCTCGTGGGCGTAGTAGATGCTGGCCAGCTCCACATCCTCACGCGCGATGTAGCGCCAGATGTCGAGCTCGGTCCAGTTGGAGATCGGGAAGACGCGCACGTGCTCACCGGGAGCGTGCTTGCCGTTGTACAGGTTCCACAGCTCCGGACGCTGCCGCTTCGGGTCCCAGCGCCCGAACGCGTCACGCAGTGAGAAGATCCGCTCCTTGGCGCGCGAACGCTCCTCGTCGCGGCGGCCGCCACCGAAGACCGCGTCGAAGCGGTTCTCGTTGATGGCGTCCAACAGCGGCACGGTCTGCAGCGGGTTACGGATCCCGTCCGGGCGCTCGGTCAGACGGCCGTCGGCGAGGTAGTCCTCCACCGACGCGACATGCAGTCGCAGGCCGTACTTCTCGACCACCTTGTCGCGGAACTCGAGGACCTCGGGCAGGTTGTGCCCGGTGTCCACGTGCAGCAGCGCGAACGGCAGCGGCGCGGGCCAGAAGGCCTTGATCGCCAGGTGCAGCAGGACCGTGGAGTCCTTGCCGCCGGAGAAGAGGATCACCGGCCGCTCGAATTCGCCTGCCACCTCACGGAAGATGTGGATGGACTCGGATTCGAGCGCGGCCAGGGTGTCGAATTCAGTCTCGAGTGAGGTCATGAGGCGTGCAACCCGCATTCGGTCTTGGCGAGCCCGGCCCAGCGGCCGGATCGCGCGTCGGATCCCGGTTCCGGCTTCCGCGTGCACGGAGCGCAACCGATCGAGGGATAGCCCTCTTCCACAAGGGGATTGACGAGAATGCCATTGGCCTCGATGTAGGAGGCCATCTCGTCATCGGACCAGGCGGCGATCGGATTGATCTTCACCAGGCCGAAGCCCTCGTCATAGGAGAGGAGGGGCGCGTTGGCGCGAGTCGGCGCCTCCACTCGACGGATCCCGGTCACCCAGGCGTTGTATCCGGCGAGGGACTTCTTCAGGGGAACCACCTTGCGCAGGCGGCAGCATTCGGCGGCGTCGCGGGCGAACAGATCCTTGCCCAGCAGCTGATCCTGTTCGGCGACAGTGTTTTCCGGCTCGACGTTCACGATGTTCACGCCGTACACCAGTTCCACCGCGTCACGGGTGCCGATGGTCTCGGCGAAGTGGTAGCCGGTGTCGAGGAACAGCACGTCCACGCCGGGCCGCACCTGCGATGCCAGCTGCACCAGCACGGCGTCCTGCATGTTGGACGCCACGATGTAGTTGGACCCGAAGTTGTCCTCGGTCCACTGCAGCAGTTCCTGTGCGGTCGCGTTCGGGCCGAGCTCGGCATTGCCCTTCTCGACCAGGGCGCGCAGCTCGGATTCCGCGAGTTTCGTTGTAGTCATTGACGTTTCTCCCAACTACCGCAGGTCTGCTTCATCGGAGCGGACGGCCCACTGCGCGAAACGCTCACCCTCATCACGGTTCTTGACGAAGTTGCGCACCACGCGCTCGATGTAGTCGCCCAGCTCTTCGCTGGTCACCTTGTGCTGCCGCAGCTTTCGGCCGAAGCCGGAGTCGAGGCCAAGGGAGCCGCCCAGGTGAACCTGGAAACCCTCCACTTGATTCCCGTCGCCGTCGTCCACGAGCTGGCCCTTGAAGCCGATGTCGGCGATCTGGGATCGGCCGCAGGAGTTGGGGCAGCCGTTGATGTTCACCGTGATCGGCACATCCAGGTCGGCGTTGATGTCTGCGAGCCGCTGTTCCAGCTCGGGGGCCAGCACCTGGGAGCGCTTGCGGGTCTCGGTGAACGACAGCTTGCAGAATTCGATACCACTGCACGCCAGCAGATTCCGACGCCAGTGCGACGGGCGGCCGTGCAGGCCCAGCGGCTGCATCTGCTCGATCAGCCACTCGACCTTGTCGTCGGGCACGTCGAGCACGATCAGCTTCTGGTACGGCGTGAACCGGATGCGGTCGGAGCCAACGGCTTCCACCAGATCCGCGACCTGGGTCAGGATGGTGCCCGAGACGCGTCCGGCGATGGGGGAGAAGCCGATGGCGTTGAGCCCGTTCTTCAGCTTCTGCACGCCGATGTGGTCGATCGGGCGCTCCGGCTTGGCCGGGGCGGGGCCGTCGATCAGCTTGCGCTTCAGGTACTCGGTCTCGAGCACCTCGCGGAACTTCTCGATACCCCAGTCCTTGACCAGGAACTTGATGCGCGCCTTGGTCCGCAGGCGGCGGTAGCCGTAGTCGCGGTAGAGCGAGACGATGGCTTCCCACACGTCCGGCACCTCGTCGAGCGGCACGAACGCGCCGAGGCGCTGCGCCAGCATCGGGTTGGTGGACAGACCGCCGCCGACCCAAACATCAAGGCCCGGACCGTGTTCCGGGTGCTCGACGCCGATGAAGGCGACGTCGTTGATCTCGTGCACCACGTCCTGCTGACCGGAGATGGCGGTCTTGAACTTGCGCGGCAGGTTGGAGTATTCCTTCTTGCCGATGTAGCGCTTGACGATCTCGTCGATGGCCGGGGTCGGGTCCAGCACCTCACCGAACGACTCACCGGCGAGCGGGGAGCCGAGCACCACGCGCGGGCAGTCGCCGCACGCCTCGGTGGTGTGCAGGCCGACCGACTCGAGCCGCCGCCAGATCTCCGGCACGTTCTCGATCTCGATCCAGTGGTACTGAACGTTCTCGCGGTCGGAGAGATCCGCGGTGTCGCGGCCGAACTCGGTGGAGATGCCGCCGAGGGTGCGCAACTGGTTCACGTTCAACGCGCCGGCATCACACCGGACTCGCATCATGAAGTAGCGGGCCTCGAGGATGTCGATGTTCTCGTCACCGGTGAAGGTGCCGTCGTAGCCCTGCTCGCGCTGGGTGTAGAGACCCCACCAGCGCATGCGGCCGCGCAGATCGCTCTTGTCGATGGAGTCGAAACCCTGCTTCGAGTAGATGTTCTCGATGCGCGCGCGCACGTTGAGCGGGTTGTCGTCCTTCTTGCTCTGCTCATTGGCATTGAGCGGCTCGCGGTAGCCGAGCGCCCACTGCCCCTCCGACTTGCGCTTCACCGGTCGCGCGGTGCGCTGACGGGGTGCGACGGGCGCATCGGGACGCGCGCTATCGGAACTGGTGGCGTCGGTGCTCGACGTCATGGGGTCGCTCCTGGGGATCTTGCGGGCAGGCGGGAGGGGCTGAACTCACGCCTCCGATAACAGAGAACCGGCTCGTACAGCGTCAGATTTACGCTGGATTCCGGGGAAGGGGAGCCGATCTACCGGAGGCTTCCCGGCAGACAGCTCGCGCTGCAGACGCGCTTGAAGTCGACATGGCGGCGCGCCACGAGTCGTACTCCAAGTCCAGTCATGAGGCTTATTGTGCCACGTCAGACGGGTCGTTCCGACTGCCGGATCGAATTTTCCCCAGTTTTCCGGGAAATCGCCTGGATATATCGTTCCATTTGTGACAGGGGTCATAGATCAATCACGTTCTGATCATTGGTCGGTTGATCAGGTGTGTGACCCGGGTCGCTCGACGGCGGTTACCCCGTGAGGCGGGTGCGGGCGGAGTCGAGGAGGGACAGCTCGTTGGCCAGTTCGTGGGAGTTGAGCCAGTCGGGGCGGTCTATGAAGCCAGCCGGGAGGTAGGGGGATTGGACGGTGCTGCGGTAGCCGAGGTCTCGGGCCCAGCAGGTCAGGGCCAGGAGGGGCAGGGAGAACACGGCTTCCGGGTCATGGGCCCAGGTGTTGGTGTCGAAGAACATGCGATGCAGGCGGAGGGCCTGGGTGAGCTGCCAGTCGAAGCCCTCGGCGTCGCCTTCGGCCAGGCGAGTGAAGACGTCGATGGCGGGGCGATGCAGGAGGTCGGTGGTCTGCTGGGTGCCCACTCGCGTGGTGGTGTCGAGGGTGTAGGCGGAGGTGTGCGCGGTTTTGGGTCCGAAGCGCCAGGCTCGCTGCAGGAGACCGGCCCACTCGTAATGGAATTCGTCGAAGGCGTCGCCGCCGAATTCGCGTAGTCGCTCGATCGGGTACTCGGCCAGTTCGCCCACGGCGTCGAAGTCCCGGGCGATGAGCGCCCACCAGAACGCGGCCCGCCAGCCCGCCACCTTGTCGTGCCGGTCGAAGCCGTACTCGATGCCGCTCGCCCGGAAGCGGCGGGTGATCGTCTGCTCGGTGGCGCGGGCGAAATACCAGGTCCGCGAACGCAATGCGGCCGGATCGGACACCAGCATGCGGGCCAGCAGGATGCCGTCCATCGACCGCGAGAAGTTCGGCCCGTCCGGGCGCGTCTGCTGCCGGGAGCGGGCGACGACCGGCGACACCGACCCCGCATCCACCTCCCGAATCGACCTGGCGTCGATATCGTGCCGTGGCACCTCGATCATCGGATCCCCATCCGCATCCCGGAGCCTCCACCCGGCTCACCGAAATCCTCTGGAATGTACCCGGATTCGCGGCCCGACGCCCGCTCAGGACTTCCACGCCACCCCACGGCGCGGGCGGGTGCGGTGTGATGCGGGCAACCGGTCACACTGGTGGGGTGACCTCGACCGTTCCCGATCGCACCCCCGCCACCGACGACTCGCTCGTGCCGGTGCTGCGCGATTTCGGCGGCGGTCCGTTCGGGATCTACATTCACGTGCCGTTCTGCGCGACCCGCTGCGGGTACTGTGACTTCAACACCTACACCGCCGGGGAGCTGGGCAGCTCGTCTTCGCCGCAGTCGTGGTTCGAGGCGCTGCGTGGCGAACTCGCCACGGCGGCAAAAGAATTCGATGCGCTGCCGTCGGCGACGCCTGCGGTGGAGACCGTTTTCGTCGGTGGCGGGACGCCGTCGCTGCTCGGCGGTGATGGCCTGGCCGGGGTCCTGGACGCCATTCGTGAGAACTTCACGCTCGCTCCCGGTGCGGAGGTGACGACCGAATCGAATCCGGAGTCCACCTCGCCGGAGTTCTTCGACCGCCTGCGCGCGGCGGGGTACACCCGCATCTCCCTCGGCATGCAGTCCGCGGCGCAGCATGTGCTGAAGATCCTGGATCGCACGCATACTCCGGGGCGGGCCGTGGCCGCTGCTCGGGAGGCGCGCGCCGCCGGATTCGAGCACGTCAATCTCGATCTCATCTACGGCACCCCCGGCGAGACCGACGCCGATCTCGATGCCAGCATCGATGCCGTTCTCTCCGCCGATGTCGACCACGTCTCGGCCTACTCCCTCATCGTCGAGGACGGCACCGCCCTGGCCCGCCGGGTCCGCCGCGGCGAACTGCCCGCCCCCGACGACGATGTGCTCGCCGCCCGCTACGAACGTCTCGACACCCGACTCGGGGCGGCGGGCCTGCAATGGTACGAGGTCTCCAACTGGGCCGCCTCCGACGCGGGCCGCTGCCGCCACAACCTCGGCTACTGGGACGGCGGCGACTGGCTCGGCGCGGGTCCCGGCGCCCACAGTCATGTCGGCGGCACCCGCTGGTGGAACGTGAAACACCCGGCCCGCTACGCGGATCGAGTGATCGCGGGCGGCCTGCCCGCCGCTGGCTGGGAGTCCCTCACCGACGAGGAGCGCTACACCGAGCGCGTCATGCTCACCGTCCGCCTCCGCACCGGCCTCCCTCTGACCGACCTCGACGCCTCCGGCCGACGCGCCGCCGACCGCGTCATTGCCGACGGCCTCGCTGAACGCATCAACGACCACCTCATCCTCACCGACCGCGGCCGCCTCCTCGCCGACGCCGTCGTCCGTACCCTGCTGACCTGACCTCGGCGGTCGCGTGGCGGACCGGAATTGGCGGGACAAGTCTTGATCAAAGGCGTGGACCGACGCCTAGACTGACAAGCGACCTGCTCGAACAGCCGTTTCGTCCTACGCGGCCGGAGATCCAGAGGCCGCGGCCCGCGCACTTGCTGCGCAGTGAATATCCCTCGGCCCGAGGACATCTCATGTCGAAGCACTCCGCACCATCCACCACCACCCGGGATCGCGACCGTCGCCGTCGAACGAGTAAGCCGATGTCCCGTGCGACCTGGGCGGCGGGGCTGGCCTCGGTGCTGGCCGTCGCGCCGCTGATCGCCGCCGGACCGGCGTCCGCCGACCCACCGCCGACGATCGTGCTGGTGCACGGAGCCTTCGCCGACTACACGAGCTGGGATGGCGTCGCCTCGCGGCTGCGGGATGACGGGTACACCGTGGTGACGCCGGAGAATCCCTTGCGCGGACCCGCTTACGATGCGGCGGCCGTGCAGCGCACACTGGACGGAATCTCGGGACCCATTGTGCTGGTGGGCCATTCGTACGGCGGCACGGTGATCAGCAATGTGCACGACGCGAATGTCGAATCATTGGTCTACATAGCGGCTTTCGCGCCGACTCAGGGCGAGTTCGCGCTGGAGGAGATCAACCCCATCCAATATCCGGGCTCGCAGCTGACCTTGGCCCTGCGCCCGAAAGTGGTCGACGACCCGCAGGGCATCGCAGGCAAGAACCTGGACGCCTACGTAGACCCGGCGAGCTTCCGCGACGTCTTCGCCCAGGATGTCGACCCCGCCACCGCCACCGACATGGCTGCCCGGCAGCACTCCCTCGCCCTCACCGCCAACCTCGAACCCTCCGGCCCGCCCTCCTGGTCCGCCACCCCCAGCTGGTACCTGGTCTCCACCGCCGACCGCGTGATTCCCCCTGCCTCGCAATGGGATATGGCCCACCGCATGGGCGCCCACATCTCCTCCATCGATGCCTCGCACGCGGGCCTGGTCTCCCACCCGGCCGAGGTGGCAGCCATGGTGGAGGCCGCTGCGGGCCGGTGACAACCAGCCCGGATCGGCGACAATGAGTTATGGCGCTCGCTTCGTTCATGGTGCCGATCGGCACGCCCGCACCCGAATTCACGCTGCCCGCCGTGGACGGCACCGAGGTCTCGCTCGACAGTGTCGGCAAGGAGCCCGCGTTGCTGGTGGTGTTCCTGTCGAATCACTGTCCCTACGTCCGCCGGATGGAGCGCGGATTGGGCACGGTGACAGCGGAATTGGCCGACCGGGGCCTGGCGACGGTCGCGATCTGCAGCAACGACACCGTCGACTATCCCGACGACGACGCCGCACACCTGCGAGATCAGGTGCGGCGGGCCGGATTCCGTTTCCCCTACCTGATCGACACCTCGCAGGAGGTGGCGCGCAGTTATCAGGCGGCCTGCACGCCGGACCTTTTCCTCTACGACGCCGCCCGCCGCCTCGCGTATCGCGGCCGCTTCGACGCGGCGACGCCGGGCAACAGCAAACCCGTCGACGGCTCAGCGTTGCGACAGGCGGTCGAGTTCGTGCTCGCCGGGCAACCCGTGCCCGAACCACACACGCCCAGCGTCGGATGCGGCATCAAGTGGAAGCGCGGCGGCACTCCGGGCGGCTGGCTGACCGGCCCACGGTGAGGGCGGCCGCGCAGCAACTTGCGCGTGGGCAACTAAACTAGGGTGGATAATCCGGGAAATCCGCGTGACCGATGCCGAATGAGGAGGTGGGGCCATGTCGAGCACCGAGCAACGGCGGCTCGAGGTCCTGCGCGCCATCGTCGCGGACTACATTGCGACCAAGGAACCGATCGGTTCCAAAACCCTGGTGGAGCGGCACAATCTGGGCGTCTCCAGCGCGACGGTCCGCAACGATATGGCGGTCCTCGAGGCCGAAGGCTATATCGCGCAACCGCATACCTCTTCCGGCCGCATCCCCACCGACAAGGGTTACCGGCAGTTCGTCGACCACATCTCCGAGGTCAAGCCGCTGTCGAACGCCGAACGCCGGGCCATCATGGAATTCCTGGAGAGCGGCGTCGATCTCGACGACGTGCTGCGCCGCGGCGTCCGCCTGCTGGCCCAGCTGACCCGGCAGGTCGCCATGGTCCAGTACCCGACGGTCTCGGCCTCGACCGTGCGGCACATCGAGGTCGTGGCCCTCAACCCCGCTCGGCTGCTGCTGGTCGTGATCACCGATAGCGGCCGCGTCGATCAGCGCCTGGTCGATCTCGGCAATCTGATCAGCGACGACGATCTGGCCGCCCTGCGCGGCATGCTCGGCAAGGCCATGGAGGGTAAGCGCCTGGCCTCGGCCTCCGCCTCGGTCGCCGAACTCCCCGAACATTCCCCGCCCAAGCTGCGCGATGTGCTGATCCGGGTCTCGACCGTCATGGTCGAGACCCTCGTCGAGCATCCCGAAGAGCGCCTGGTCCTCGGCGGCACCGCCAACCTCACCCGCAGTGCCTCCGATTTCGCGGGCAACGGCTTCCCCGGTTCGCTACGCACCGTCCTCGAGGCGCTCGAGGAGCAGGTGATCGTGTTGAAGCTGCTGGCCGCCGCGCAGGTGCCGGGTACCGTGACGGTGCAGATCGGCGAGGAAACCAAGCTCGAGCAGATGCGTGGGACGGCCGTGGTGTCCACCGGTTACGGGATGCCCGGTACGGTGCTCGGAGGGATGGGGGTCTTGGGGCCGACCCGCATGGACTACCCGGGGACCATTGCCTCGGTGGCGGCAGTCGCCCGATACATCGGTGAAGTGCTCGCCGAACGGTGAGCCAGCGCAGAGACGAAACAGGACTAGAGAGCACAAGTGGCACGGGACTATTACGCACTGCTCGGCGTCGCACGCAACGCGACCGACCAGGAGATCAAGCGCGCCTACCGCAAGTTGGCGCGCGAACTGCATCCCGACGTCAACCCGGAGCCGGAGGCGCAGGAGAAGTTCCGCGAGGTCTCCTCGGCGTACGAGGTGCTCTCCGATCCGGAGAAGCGGCGCATCGTCGACCTCGGCGGTGACCCGCTGGAATCCGGCGGCGGCATGGGCGGTGGCTTCTCCGGCGCCGGCTTCGGTGGTCTGGGCGACGTGTTCGAGGCCTTCTTCGGCGGCATGAACGGCGCCGGCGGCGGCGCGCGCAAGCCGCGCGGTCGCGTGCAGGCGGGCGCGGATTCGCTGCTGCGTACGCGACTGTCGTTGCAGGAGTGCGCGGTCGGCGTCACCAAGCACCTGACCGTCGACACCGCCATCCTCTGCGACCTCTGCCAGGGCGCGGGCACCAACGGCAACTCCAAGCCGGTGCGCTGCGAAACCTGTGGCGGCGCGGGCGAAGTGCAGACCGTGCAGCGGTCCTTCCTGGGCCAGGTCATGACCTCCCGACCGTGCCCCACCTGCCGTGGCGCGGGCGAGACCATCCCCGATCCCTGCCGCAAGTGTGGCGGCGACGGTCGCGTGCGCTCGCGTCGCGAGATCGCCGCGCCGATCCCGGCCGGTGTCGCCAACGGCATGCGGGTGCGGCTGGCCGCGCAGGGCGAGGTCGGCCCGGGCGGTGGCCCGGCCGGTGATCTCTACGTCGAGATCGTCGAGCAGCCGCACGACACCTTCGTGCGCGACGGCGACGACCTGCACTGCACCATCCGGGTTCCGATGGTGGACGCGGCGCTGGGCACCACCGTCGTCGTCGACACCATCCTCGACGGCCCGGTCGAACTGAGCATCCCGGCGGGCACCCAGCCCGGCGAGGCGCAGGTGCTGCGCGGCCACGGCATGCCCAAGCTGCGCGCCAACTCCCGCGGTGATCTGATCGCGCACCTCGACATCGTGGTGCCGACCAAGCTCGACGCCAAGCAGTCCGACCTGCTGCGCAAGTACAAGGGCACGCGCCTCAACGAGCACACCGAGGTGATGACCGCCCAGTCCGAGCACAATTCGGGCCTGTTCGCGCGCCTGCGCGCGTCCTTCAGCGGACGCTGAGCCGTTGGCCGCCACCGTCTTCTACCTCGACGACATCCCCGAACCCGGGGCGACCGCGGTCCTCGACGGCCCCGAAGGCCGCCACGCCGCCACGGTCCGCCGCATCCGGGTCGGGGAACCCATCACCCTCTCCGACGGGCACGGGACCCTCGCCGACTCGGAAGTGGTTGCGGCCGCCAAGGATCGACTCGAACTGAAGGTGCTGTCCAAACGGGTAGCGCCGCCCTGGACCCCGCAGGTGACGGTGGTCCAGGCCCTCCCCAAGTCCGACCGCTCCGAACTCGCGGTCGAACTCATGACCGAGGCAGGCGCCGACGCCATCGTCCCCTGGCAGGCCCTGCGTTGTGTCTCCAACTGGGAAGCCAAGGCCCGCAAGGGCGTCGAAAAATGGCGCGCCGCCGCCAAATCCGCCGCCCGCCAATCCCGCCGCGCCTACATCCCGGATGTGGCAGAACTGCACACCACCCGAGACCTGCTGGACCTGGTCCGCACCGCAAAATCCAACGGCGCGATCGTCGCGGCCCTTCACGAGTCCGGCGAATCCCGTTTGACCGAAATGTCTTTCGACGGCGTCCCCGAGGTCATCCTCATCGTCGGCCCCGAAGGCGGCCTCGACGATTCCGAACTGAAATCCCTCACCGAAGCCGGAGCCGACGCAGTCCTCTTGGGCCCCACTGTCCTTCGTACCTCGACCGCCGCCGCCGTCGCCCTCGGCGCCCTGGGCGCGCTCACTCCGCGCTGGTAGCGCATCGACGGTCGCGGGATTCGGGCAGTGCGACCGCCCGCTCGAGTTCCGGCATCGCCCGGCTGCGCCACGGAATGGATTCGGGGGTGCGGCAGTTGCATGACGCTGGGTTGTTTCGCCTGCTGGTAGCCCCATATTCACTGGGCGTTGTCGGTGGGCGGCGGTAAACTTCTGTCAACGCACTCGGCATCGAGACCGGAAAGCAGGCCATAGCCACTTTTGAGAACACCAGGCGAAATCGGCGATCAGAGCACTCCCACCGCTGGCATCGGGGACGGCGGCAACGGTTCCGGACCGGCGGGGCGGACCGTTCGTTCGAACATCGAATTGGCACCGGAGTCGGTCTTCGGATTCCTGGGTTCGGCCGATGAGAACCTGCGTGAACTCGAGCGCCTTCTCATTGCCGACATCCATGTCCGGGGCAATTCCGTCACGCTGACCGGCAAACCCGCCGATGTGGCGCTGGCCGAGCGGGTGGTCGCCCAGTTGGTGGCGCTCACCGCGCGCAATCGGGTGGTCACACCCGAGGCGGTCCGGCACACGTACTCCATGCTCACCGAGGGTTCCTCGGATTCCCCGGCGGAGGTGCTGAGCCTCGACATCCTGTCCCGGCGCGGCAAGACCATCCGGCCCAAGACGCTCAACCAGAAGCGCTATGTCGACGCCATCGACAAGCACACCATCGTGTTCGGCGTCGGCCCGGCCGGTACCGGTAAGACGTACCTGGCCATGGCCAAGGCCGTGCAGGCGTTGCAGACCAAGCAGGTCACCCGCATCATCCTGACCCGGCCCGCGGTCGAGGCGGGGGAGCGGCTGGGCTTCCTGCCGGGCACGCTCAACGAGAAGATCGACCCCTACCTACGCCCGCTCTACGACGCCCTGCACGACATGATGGATCCGGAAGCGATCCCGAAGCTCATGCAGGCCGGTGTCATCGAGGTCGCACCGCTGGCCTACATGCGTGGCCGCACGCTCAACGACTCGTTCATCATTCTGGACGAGGCGCAGAACACGACGGCCGAGCAGATGAAGATGTTCCTCACCCGCTTGGGCTTCGGTTCCAAGATCGTGGTCACCGGTGACGTCACCCAGGTCGATCTACCCAGCAATTCCCGGTCGGGTCTGCGGGCCGCGACCGAGATCCTGCAGGGCATCGACGACATCCACATCGCGGAGCTCACCAGCGCCGATGTGGTCCGTCACCGCCTGGTCGGGGAGATCGTCGACGCGTACGAACGCTTCGAAGCGGATGCCCGGCCACCGGCCGCCGTCCACTACCCGGGAAACCGGGCGCAGCGACGTGCCGCGAGCCGGGGAGACCGCCACTGACCTCGCCCACTAGGCTGTTCGGGTGAGCATCGAGATCGCCAACGAATCGGGTATCGAAGTATCCGAAGAGGAACTGGTCAGCGTCGCGCGTTTCGCGATCGCCCAGATGGATGTCCATCCGGCGGCCGAGCTGTCGATGGTGCTGGTCGATCTCGACACCATGGCGGATCTGCACATGCGCTGGATGGACCTGCCCGGTCCGACCGATGTCATGAGCTTCCCCATGGACGAGCTGGAGCCGGGTGGGCGGCCCGACGCCGCCGAGCCCGGTCCTTCCATGCTCGGCGACATCGTGCTCTGCCCGGAATTCGCGGCCCAGCAGGCCGAGAAGGCCGGGCACTCCATGGATCACGAGCTGGCGCTGCTGACCGTGCACGGCGTCCTGCACCTCCTCGGCTACGACCATGCCGAGCCCGAGGAGGAGAAGGAGATGTTCGCGCTGCAGGCCTCGCTGCTGGAGGGCTGGTACGAGCATGTCCGCCAGGAGCTGCGCCGCGCCGAACTGGCCGAGCGCGATCAGACGCTGCTGGGCAAGACCGGATTCACCGACACCACCGGTGATCCACTGGGCCCGGCGTGAATTCATTCGTTCTACTCCTGCTGGCGATCGTCCTGGTCCCGGCGGGCGGGGTGTTCGCGGCACTGGATTCGTCGCTGAACACCATTTCTCCGGCGCGCGTGGAGGATCTGGTGCGCGCCGACCGCACCGGAGCCGCGCGGCTGGCACGCATCATCGCGGATCGGCCGCGCTATGTGAATCTCATGGTGCTGCTGCGTCTTACGTGCGAGATCACGGCGACGGTGCTGCTGGCGGCGGTGCTCATGGACTGGCTGGACGAGGCCGCGGCGCTGTTGATCACCGCGGCGGTCATGGTGCTGGTCGACTATCTGGTCATCGGTGTCGGCCCGCGCACCCTGGGCCGCCAGCACGCGTATTCGCTGGCGCTGGGCGCATCCCTGCCGCTGCAGGCGATCGGCTCGCTGCTGGGCCCGATCAGCCGGCTGCTGATTCTGATCGGTAATGCGATCACCCCCGGTAAGGGATTCCGCAACGGCCCCTTCGCCTCCGAGATCGAGCTGCGCGAGGTCGTGGATCTGGCCGGGGAGCGCGGCGTGGTGGACGCCGACGAGCGGCGGATGATCCAGTCGGTGTTCGAACTCGACACCACCCCCGCCCGCGAGGTCATGGTGCCGCGCACCGAGATGGTGTGGATCGAGGCGGAAAAGACCGCCGCGCAGGCGATGTCGCTGGCGGTGCGGTCCGGGCACTCGCGAATCCCGGTGGTGGGCGAGAACGTCGACGACATTCTCGGCGTCGTCTACCTCAAAGACCTTGTCCCGTACGCGGATCGGAGCCGGAAGGTGAAGGTGCGGCAGGTCATGCGGCCCGCCGTGTTCATGCCGGACTCCAAGCCTCTCGACGCGCTGCTCGACGAAATGCAGCGCCGCAGAAACCATATGGCGCTGCTGGTCGACGAGTACGGCGGTATCGCCGGACTGGTCAGCATCGAGGACATTCTCGAGGAGATCGTCGGCGAGATCGCCGACGAATACGACAAGGACGAGATCGCGCCGATCGAGAAGATCGGCAGCGGCCGCTACCGAGTGTCGGCGCGGCTGCCGGTGGACGACCTGGGCGAACTGTTCGACATCGAGATCGAGGAGGAGGACGTCGACACCGTCGGCGGCCTGCTCGCGCACGCCCTGGGCCGTGTCCCGCTGCCCGGCTCCAAGGCCGTCGTGCAGGGGCTGCAATTGAAGGGGGAGGGCGGGGCCGACGCGCGGGGGCGCATGCGCATCCACGCCGTGGTGGTGCGCAAAGCCCCCGAGAAGACGAGAAACGAACCCGCGGAACATGAGCCGATCAGCGGCGCACCCGAGGACGGAGAGGCCGATGACTGAACTGGACGCCGAGGACAACAAGCTGCTGGTCCTCGCCCGTGGCGCCATGGGCCGCACCGGTGGCAGCGGCGGCGCGGCCGTGCGCGACACCGACGGACGCACCTACGCGGCCGGGACGGTCGAGCTGACCGCGCTGCGGTTGACCGCGCTGCAGGCGGCGGTGGCGGCCGCGATCTCCAGTGGCGCAGAGGGTTTCGAGGCGGCCGTGGTGGTCGCGGGCAAGCTGTCCGACTACGGGGTTTCGGCGGTGCGGGAGGTATCGCCCTCCGCGCGAATCATTTTCACCGACGCCAAGGGCGCGGTGTTCGAGGTGGTGGAGGACGACGGCGACTACGGCGTCGAGAACCCCATCGCGGCGCTGCGGCCCCAGGCGGGTAATGCGGTAGGCGAGCGGGATGTCCCGTCCGCCTTGGATCTGGCAGCGTTGGATGTAGACACGGAATCGGAGGTGTTCGAATGAGCGACCAGGACAATCAGGGTGCGGAGGTCGAATTCCATTCCGGCTTCGTGTGTTTCGTGGGACGGCCGAACACCGGCAAGTCCACGCTGACCAATGCCATGGTGGGGCAGAAGATCGCCATCACCTCCTCGCGCCCGCAGACCACGCGGCACACCATTCGCGGCATCGTGCATCGCGAGCACGCGCAGCTGATCCTGGTGGACACCCCCGGTCTGCACCGCCCGCGCACGCTGCTCGGTCAGCGGCTCAACGACCTGGTGCGCGATACGTATTCGGAAGTTGACGTCATCGCCATCTGCATTCCGGCGGACGAGAAGATCGGCCCCGGCGACCGCTGGATCGTCGACCAGATCAAAACCATGGCCCCGAAGACGACCCTGCTCGGCGTGGTCACCAAGATCGACAAGGTGAGCCGCGACCAGGTCGCCCACCAGCTCATGGCCGTCTCCGCGCTGCTCGGTCCCGAGGCCGAGGTGGTTCCGGTCTCCGCGGTCAAGGGCGAACAGGTCGAGGTGCTCATCGACGTCATCGCCTCCCAGATGCCCGAGGGCCCCGCCTTCTACCCCGACGGCGAACTCACCGATGAGCCCGAGGAAGTCCTGATGGCCGAGCTCATCCGCGAGGCTGCCCTCGAAGGCGTCCGCGACGAGCTCCCGCACTCGTTGGCCGTGGTGATCGAGGACATCCTCGAACGCGAGGAGAACGAGGAACCCGAAACCGAGGGCAAGCGCACCCACGAGGGCATGCTCGACGTCCACGCCCTCCTCTACGTGGAACGCCCCAGCCAGAAGGCCATCATCATCGGCAAGGGCGGCGCCCGCCTGAAAGAGGTAGGCACCAACGCCCGCAAGCAGATCGAACACATCCTCGGCGTCCGCATCTACCTCCACCTCCACGTGAAGGTAGCCAAGGACTGGCAGCGCGACCCGAAGCAGCTCGGCAAGCTCGGCTTCTGAGCCGTCGAGCGGACCACCGAAGACGCCCTTCCGGATTCCGGAGGGGCGTCTCGTCATTTCGGTGTAGTGGTCAGGGCCACCACGGGGTCGGTCGGGTCTTGTGCCACTGCAATTCCGATTCCAGTTGGGATGCAACGGAAACTAGGAGGGGTTCGGAGTTGGCCGGGCCCATCAGTTGGGAGCCGACGGGGAGGCCGGTGGCGGTGAAGCCGGAGGGGACATTCACCGCGGGCCAGCCCAGGACGTTCCAGGGCCAGGTGTAGGGGCAGGCGGCGGTGATGAGTTCGTCGGTGGCCCAGTTGCCGATGCCGTCGATCTCGGTGACGCCCGGGGGCGGGGTGGCCGTGGTGGGGGCCAGGACCACGTCGAAGTCGTTGAAGATACGGCCGATTCGCGTGCGCAGCAACGGTTCTGCCTGGCGGGCGGCGAACAGCAGTGGGGAGAGCAGGCGGCCGACGGCAGCGTTGTGGGTGGTGCGGGGGTCGACCTGGGCGCCGGGCAGTCGGCGCAGGGCCTGGTTGACGCCGGTGAGGGAGCGGGGCAGGAAGCTCGCGCCCGCGAGGACGCCGTAGTGGACGTCGGCGATGACTACTTCGTGGCCGAGGCGGCGCAGCGTGTTCGCGGTGGCGTGGACGCGGGCCTCGACCTCGCGATCCAGTTCGGTCTTGGTGGCGGTGAACGGGATTCGCAGCGACAAGGCGATGCGCAGGCGGCCCGGGTCGCGGCCGACGGCGTCGGAGACGCGGACGGCGGGCGGGGTGTGCAGGTCGCCGGGATGCGGTCCGGCGGCGGTGTCCAGCAGGAGGGCGGCGTCGGCGACGGTGCGGGCGAGCGGGCCGTTCACGGTGAGGCCGTAGAAGGCTTCCGGCAGCGGCCAGGTGGAGATGCGGCCGCGCTGCGGTTTGATGCCGACCAGGTTGTTCCAGGCGGCGGGAATGCGCACCGAGCCCGCGCCGTCGGAACCCAGTGCGGCGGGCACCAATCCGGCCGCCACGGCCGCGCCGGAACCGCCGGACGAGCCGCCCGGGGTGTGCTCGGCGCTCCACGGATTGCGGGTGTGCCCGAAGCTGTCAGCGCTGGTGAACGGCAACTGCCCCAGCTCACAGGTATTGGTCTTGCCGACGATCACGGCCCCCGCCGCGCGCAGCCGCCGAACCGATTCGGCGTCTTCGGTTTTCACCGGGAACTCACCGCCACAGCCGAAGGCGGTAGGCGTCCCCGCCAGATCGGTGTCATCCTTGATGGCCAGCGGCACCCCCAGCAGCGGATCCCGTTGCCCGGCAGCGAGTTTGCGATCCGCCTCGGCAGCCTCGGCCAGCGCCTCCGCCCGCCGCACGATCCGAAACGCATTGAGCCCCGCCTGACTCGCCTCGATCCGATCCAGCACGGTCGCCGTAGCCTCCACCGAGCTGACCTTGCCCTCCGCCAATGCCGCTGCAAGCTCCGCCAACCCGAGTTCGCCGACCGACGCCATCGTCATGTGAATCCCGTCTCTTCCGTACCCGTGGGTAACCTAGCGCGATTCTGGTCACACGTCCAACGCCGGACGGCGTGATCGGCCGGGCAGTGGCCGATCACGCCTCATCGGCATCGCGGGCAGGACGCGGCCGATGTGTCGGACGATCCGGCCCACCCAGGGCCGGATCGCGGATGCACGACTGATCAACCGCGTCGGCAGCGGTATATCGGGAGGGTCGTGTCGTGGGCGTGAGCCGCCGGGGTCGCCGGGGTGGTCGGGTTGGCGGAGCTCGGGCGGGTGCGCCGCATCGAGCGTGGGGCGGACGGCATGGCTGCCCAGCGGGAATTGGGGGAAGGCGTGCGACGGGTCATGGGTTCCTCCGGTGCGCTGGTTGTCCGGAACTGCTGCCTCGGTGGCTAGATGAGCATCGGGGGCGTCGCCAATCGCGGGCCAATGAAGTTCTAATCGGCACACGCCCGGTGACTCGGCGTCGTGTGGTCGGTTGCGCGTGCAAGACTGTTGCGGTGCGGTTGTATCGGGATCATGCGGTGGTGTTGCGCCAGCACAAGCTGGGCGAGGCGGACCGCATTGTCACGTTGCTGACCCGGCAGCACGGGTTGGTGCGGGCGGTCGCCAAGGGGGTGCGGCGGACCCGGTCGAAGTTCGGGGCTCGGTTGGAGCCGTTCGCCTATGTGGATGTGCAGTTGCATCCGGGGCGCAATCTCGACACCGTCACCCAGGTGCATACGGTCGAGACGTTCGCCGCCGACATCGTCGCGGATTACGGCCGCTACACCACGGCCTGCGCGGTGCTCGAGACCGCCGAGCGGTTGGCGGGTGAGGAGGGTGCCCCGGCGCCCGGACTGCACACTCTTACCGCGGGCGCGCTGCGTGCCATTGCTCTCGCCCGGCAGCCGCACGAACTGATTCTCGACGCATTCCTGTTGCGCGCCATGGGTTTCGCGGGCTGGGCCCCGGCGCTCGCCGACTGTGCCCGCTGCGCCACCCCCGGCCCGCACCGCGCCTTCCATGTCGCCGCGGGTGGTGCGGTGTGTGTGCACTGTCGCCCGCCCGGCGCGGCCACCCCGATGCTCGGCGTGCTCGATCATCTGTGTGCGCTCGAGCGTGGCGACTGGTCCGGGGTCGCCGCGGTGCCCGACACGCATCGCCGTCAGGCCAGCGGTCTCATCGCGGCGCATCTGCAGTGGCATCTGGAACGTCAGCTGCGCACCCTGCCGCTGATCGAGCGCACCCGCCCGCACGAGGCGATCGAGCGGGAGCGCGAGGCGGCGGAGCGGGCCCACGAGCCGGTGGGACGTGCCACGGCCGCCATCGGCTGACCCTGTGAGTCTCGGTGAGCGGGCGCGCGAACGGCGTTCAGGATCAGTGAGATTCGATACAGCGACCTCGAACGTTAGCTGACCTAAAGTTCACGGCGTGTCCGTCCCCTCCGCTCGCCTGGCCGCCCCGCTGGCCGCCGCCCTCACCGCCTCCGCCCTCCTCGCCGCCACCGCGGTCGCCGACCCGATCCTGCCGAGTTCCCCCTTCGGCGGACTCACCTATTCGGTGCGGGTCGACAAGCCCGGTG
Organism: Nocardia heshunensis; assembly: GCF_054782115.1. Lineage (NCBI taxonomy): Bacteria > Bacillati > Actinomycetota > Actinomycetes > Mycobacteriales > Nocardiaceae > Nocardia > Nocardia heshunensis. The sequence continues at coordinate 1,067,249 of NZ_BAAGTC010000002.1, forward strand.
TGGCCGACGGATACCTGTACTACACCACCGGTGTCAGCGCGGCGGCCCTCGTTCCGGGCCTCGGGACGGTGGCGCAGGTGCTGCCGGGCGGCCGCCCCGCGAATGTCATCGCCGACCGCTCCGGCAAGGAGATCAAGCGCTACGAACCGCCTGCGGGACAGGACGTTTCGAACTTCCGCACCCAGATCTACCAGGGCCGCAAGGTGCTGACCTGGTGGCAGGGCAGCACGGTGGCCGGGCACGGGTCCGGCGTCGGGATCATCGCGGACGAGAACTTCAACGTCCTCGCGACCGTCGATCCGGGCGGCGCGGGAGCCGATGTCCACGAATTCCGGCTCACCCCTGACGGACACGCCCTGCTGACCTCGTACCCGCAGGTCGACGCCGATCTCACCGCGATCGGCGGCCCGGCGGACGGCAAGATGTTCGACACCGTCGCCCTCGTCATCGACGTCGCCACCGGCAAGCAGCTGTTCCGCTGGAGCGCGGCCGAGCACGTGCCGCTGAGCGAGTCGGAGACGAACGGCAAGATCAACGGTGACGTCTACGACCCGTATCACATGAACTCGATCAGCCTGGATCCGTCCGGGAATCTGGTTGTCTCCCTGCGCAATACGGCGGCTGTCTACGATGTCGACCCGAGCACCGGGGACATCCGCTGGCAGCTCGGCGGCAAGCACCCGACCCTGGCCGCCGATCCGGATGTGCAGTTCGCCTTCCAGCACGACGCCGAATTCGCCGACGCCACCACCCTGCGCCTGTTCAACAACAACTCCAGCGGCGTGGAATCGCGCGGCAAGTCGAGCGTGGAATGGATCCACATCGATCCGGTCGCCAAGACCGCCACCCTGATCCGCAATCAGCAGCACCCCGACGGCCTGGTCACCCCCGCCATGGGCAATGCCGAATCCCTCGCCAACGGCGACACCCTCGTCAGTTGGGGCATGACTCCCCGAATCTCCGAATTCACCCCTTCCGGCGACCTCGTCTACGACGCCGCTCTCCCCTTCGGCACCTACCGCGTCTACCTCGACACCTTCCCGGGCTGAGCGCCCGAGTGGAGGAAATGTGGAGGTCCCGGGGGAATGGTGTGGGTGGCGTTCGACGCTGAGGCGCGTCGGGCAGGATGGTGGGCGTGATCGGTACTCGGAAGTCTTCTACTGAGCAGCGTGAGTCGTCGGCCGGGCCGCGCGTTGTGCGGCCGCCGTCGCCGCACCCCTCGGGGGCGAAGCCGCCCGCCATTCCGGCGGAGTTCGTGCCCAGGCACGTGGCGCTGGTGATGGACGGCAACGGGCGCTGGGCTCAGGACCGGGGACTGCCGCGCACCGCGGGCCACGAGCGCGGCGAGGCGGTGCTCATGGACACCGTCGAGGGCTGCATCGAGATCGGCGTGAGGTGGCTGTCGGCCTACGCCTTCTCCACCGAGAACTGGAAGCGCAGCCCGGACGAGGTCCGCTTCCTGATGGGCTTCAACCGCGACGTGATCCGCCGCCGTCGTGACGAGATGCACGAAATGGGCGTGCGGGTGCGCTGGGCGGGACGCCGACCGCGCCTGTGGCGCAGCGTGATCAAGGAATTGGGAGTCGCCGAGGAGTTGACGCAGGACAATACGGTGATGACCCTCACCATGTGCGTCAACTACGGTGGCCGCGCCGAGATCGCCGATGCCGCACGGGAAATCGCGCGTCTGGTGGCTGCCGGGGAGCTGGATCCGGAGAAGGTCACCGAGGCCACCGTCGCCCGCTATCTCGACGAACCCGATATGCCGGATGTGGACCTGTTCCTCCGTCCCTCCGGTGAGCTGCGCAGCTCCAACTTCCTGATCTGGCAGTCCGCGTACGCCGAATTCGTCTACCAGCAAACGCTTTTCCCCGATTTCGATCGCCGCAACCTCTGGGATGCCTGCCTGGAGTACGCCAAGCGTGACCGCCGTTTCGGAGGTGTCAAATGACCGACCAGCTCACTCCGGCCGAGGAACTGCAGGAGCGCACCCGCGCCGTGCTGCTGCGCTACGGCGTGGCGGCGGTGGCCGAGGAGAACGGCGGCCTCGGTTTCGAATACGAGGGCGCGCTGTGCTCGCTGCGCGGCGTGAATCTGTCGCCGGGACTCGACGTGCTGGCGCTCATGTGCATCCTGGCCTGGGATCGCCCGCTGAAGCCGCAGTTGCACAAGCGCGTTGCCGAACGCAATGCCGCACTGCAGTTCGGCACCCTCACCCTGGTGTCCCGGGACAAGCAGGCCGACATCATCCTGCGCTACACCTTCCCCGCCGCCGGTCTCGAGGACGAGCCGCTGGCCACCATCATCCTGCTGGCCCTTTCCGGCGCCGGCCGTGCCCGGCAGGGCCTGCTGCTGCCGTAGAAGTGCTCGCCCTCGCTGAATGATGTTCAGGCGGGGGCGGATTCGGCTGCCGCGGCGGCCCGGCGGTAGTCGGGCAGGATCTCGGCGATGCCGCGGGCGAAGGTCTCCGGGTCGGCGTCGCCGAGGATCAGGTGCTGCAGGATGAAGCCCGGCAGCAGGCCGAGGAAGATCTTGCCGACGGCGTCGGTGTCGGCGTCGGGCGGGAGCCAGCCGACGTCGCGCATGCGGTTGGCGTAGTCGAACCAGAGGCGGCGGATGCCGAGGATATTGGTGCGGACGTAGTCGGCGATATTCGCGTCGGTGAGGGCCAGTGCCCACGCCTGCGGGATGATGTGGACCGGTCCGCCGGGAGCGCTCAGCCGCATGATGGCCTCGCTCATGATCCGGACCAGATCCGGGGGAGTGGGCAGCGGATCGCTGTAGACGGCCTCGCTGAGGGCGTCGCGCAGATCCACGGTGGCCTCGGTGACCAGCGCCTCGATGATGTCGTTCTTGGACTTGAAGTAGCGGTACACCGCCCCCGCGGAGAGCCCGGATTCGGCGAAGACGTCCTGCATGGTGGTGGCGTGCAAACCCTTGCGGGCGAAGCAGGTCTGGGCGGCATCGAGGATCTGCTGCCGACGGCGTTCCAGGTGTTCCTCGCTGACTCTGGGCATGCGCCCAAAGTAAAACGAATATCCGTTCTTGACAAGCTGACAGCCCGATGTCAGCCTTGTCCCAACAAAAGAGAACGAACCTCCGATTTTCTTTGGAACGGTCATGAATGCCACGGTCATGAACACAATTGATGCCCCTCGGCGGCTCTCGAACGTCGCCCGCCGCGCGGTCGCGCTGGGTCTCGCGGCGGCCGCCATCCAAGCCCTCATGCTCATCGCCTTCGCCTGGCCCGCCGCCCGCATCGCGCCCCGTGATCTGCCCATCGCGGTCAGCGGGCCGCAGGCGAGTGCGGTTGCGCAGCAGCTGAATGCCCGTGAGCCGGGCGGATTAGATATTCGTACCGTCGCCGATGAATCCGCGGCGCGCGACGCCATCGCGAGCCGGGACGTGTACGGGGCCATCCTGACCGACGGTCAGCCGCGGGTGCTGATCGCTTCGGCGGCGAGTCCGATTGTGGCTCAGCAGCTCACGGGATTCGCGCAGCAGTTGGGCGGGGTGCAGGCCGCGCCGGTCCAGGATGTCGTTGCCGCCGATCCGCACGACCCGCGTGGAACCGGCTTCGGCGCAATGGTGCTGCCGCTGGTGATGTCCGGGCTGGCCGGGGGAGTGCTGTTGAGCCTGCTGGTCGAGTCGCTCGGCGCCCGCGCCCTCGGTCTGGCAACCTTCGCCATTGCCGGTGGCCTGCTGAGTATGTCGGTCGTGCAGGGGTGGCTGCATCTGCTGCCGGGCTCGTACCTGACGATGGCCTCGATCAGTGCCCTGGTGTCCTTCGCGGTCGCCGGAACCGTGGCGGGTCTCGCCGCCGCTGTCGGCCGGGCGGGGATCGCGGTTGCCGCGCTCGCCATGCTGTTGATCGGAAACCCGTTCTCCGGAGCCACTTCCGCGCCGGAACTGCTGCCGAAGCCGTGGGGCACGATCGGGCAGTTGCTGCCGCCCGGTGCCGCGGCCAGTCTGCTCCGATCGGTCGCCTTCTTCGGCGACGCCTCCATCGCCGGCCCGCTGGCGGTCCTGTTGTGCTGGGCCGCAGCCGCTCTCGCCCTGCTCGGTGTCGGCATGCTGCGCACCGCTCGACCGGCAGCGGCGGCAGTCGAACCGGTTCCCGCGACCTGATCTCACGAAAAGCAGCGCGCCCCTGCGTTTTACGCAGGGGCGCGCTGCTTCGTCGCTGTCAGCTCTTGGTGCTGCAGGCTTGGCAGGTGCCGAAGATCTCCATGGTGTGGCTGATATCGGTGAACCCGTGTTCGGCGGCAATGGAGTCGGCCCACGCCTCGACGGTCGGACCCTCGACCTCGACGGTCCGGCCGCAGTGCCGGCAGACGAGGTGATGGTGGTGCCCGCTCGAGCACTGCCGGTACACCGATTCGCCGGTGTCGGTGCGCAGCACGTCGACCATGCCCGCGTCGGCCAGCGATTGCAGGGTTCGGTAGACCGTGGTCAGCCCGATGCCCTCACCGCGCTTGCGGAGTTCGTCGTGCAGCTCCTGGGCGGAGCGGAATTCGTCGATGTCGGCCAGCAGTGCGGCGATGGCGCTGCGCTGGCGGGTGCTGCGGACCCCGACGGTCTTCTCGGTCGTTCCCACGGCTCACCCTTCCTCGGCGTGCGCGACGGCGTCGATGACGATGTGCGCGAGATGCTCGTCGACGAGCTCGTAGATGACTTCGCGTCCGGTGCGCTCACCGCGCACCACGCCCGCGGACTTGAGGATCCGTAGGTGCTGACTGATCAGCGGCTGGGTCACCCCGAGGGTGTCGACGAGTTCGTGCACGCAGCGCGGTGATTCGCGTAGCTGCAGCACGATCGCGATGCGCACCGGGGCGGCCAGCGCGCGTAGTAGTTCTCCGGCGGAGTCCAGAATGGTGCGGGTGGGCACGGCCGGCGGCTGTGGTGACCGGTACGGGTACGGGTCGTGGGGGATCGCGGCCGGAGCCTCGGTCGCGACGTGCGAGCGCCGCAGGGGTGCACCGCTGTCCGTGGTCATCGAACCAACTCCTTATTGGAAACCGATGCCATTCTTATATGCATGTGTACGCATGTCAAACACGGAGTCGGCGCGTCGCCGCATCGGTTGCCGGAGTTTCAGCAGTTGTTGCTCTGCGGTATCGGGACCGTGGGGTCGAAATAGTACTCGGGCCGGTGCGGATCGGGGCCCGTAGCGGCCAATGTCGGATTGCTGTAGTCGGGCGCGAGATAGCCCTGGTCGTAGATCTGGCAGTTGACCGAGTAGGCGAAGCCCTTGATCTCGCCGAACCACATGCCCTGGGAGGCGTCGTCGTAGCTCGAATCCTGGACCCAGTCGTATTCCACCTGTTCCCGGACCACGGCGACGATGTCCAGGGCCGTGTAGTTGCGGCCGGGCGGTGCGGCGAAGGCGTAGGCGATCAGGTAATCGGTGTGAATCGCCAACTCGCCCTTGTCGTTCTGGGCTGCCGTCATGCTGCCGTCCACCCGGGGCGAGACGGGCAGCAATGGATAGCCGTGCGCCAGTTTCGAACTCAGCCACCAGTTGTGCGCCTCGTTGCCGGGCGTGAGTGTCTTGTTGCGCAGCTCCGAAACCTGCCCCTGTGCCAGCAGCTGCAGAACCGGTTCGGCGTCATAGGTTTCCAGCACGTGCGGGTCGAGCCGGGCCGCCACGATCAACTGCTTGGCCCGATCCATGGTCGCGGCCACGGTGTCGGCGGAGAAGCATCCCACCGGGGTCGCGGCGGGCGGCTGGATCCCGGCCGCACCCTCCTGCCAGGTGGCCGAGGGTGTGTTGTCGAAGGGGTGTTTCGGGTCGACGTGTGCGATCTGGTTCACCGTCGGCGACACGTTCCCACCGGATCCGTCCGCCGAGGTGTCGAAGCGGGAGAGTAGATAGCCGCCGCCGAACAGCAGCCCGAGTACCCCGCCCACCCAGAGCGTCCCCGCGATCCAGGGTCTGAGTCGATGGGCGCGGCGGGCGCGGCGTTCGGCTCGGCGTGCCCAGTCGTCGTCGAACTGCCCTGGGAAATCCCTCATCGCACCGACCCCCGTCGTGCCGTGGTGTGGCTGCGGCACCGATCGGTCGGCGTACCGACCGGTGCCGCCGTTCCTACTATTCCGCAGGCATGCGCGCGACGGCATCCCCCAGCTTGTAGGGGCACTGGGTGCAAACTCGATTGCCCCGGACCGATAGGCTGATGGGAATCCTTTGCAATCTTCCGGACACGGATGGAGAACTGTTCAAGTGGCACCCAAGTCGAAGGTGGACACCGTCGCCAATCTCGCCAAGCGTCGGGGTCTCGTGTACCCGAGCGGTGAGATTTACGGCGGAACGAGGTCGGCCTGGGATTACGGTCCGCTGGGCGTCGAGCTCAAGGAGAACATCAAGCGGCAGTGGTGGCGGTCCATGGTGACCAGCCGCGACGACGTGGTCGGTCTCGACTCGTCGATCATCCTGCCGCGTCAGGTGTGGGTGGCCTCGGGCCACGTCGCGGTGTTCAACGACCCGCTGGTGGAATGCCTCAACTGCCACAAGCGGCACCGGCAGGACCACCTGCAGGAGGCGTACGCCGAGAAGAACAAGATCGACGATCCGGACTCGGTGCCGATGGACAAGATCGTCTGCCCGGACTGCGGCACGGTCGGCCAGTGGACCGAGCCCAAGGACTTCAACATGATGCTGAAGACCTACCTGGGCCCGGTCGAGTCCGAAGACGGCATGCACTACCTGCGCCCGGAGACCGCGCAGGGCATCTTCGTGAACTACGACAATGTCGCCACCACCGCGCGCAAGAAGCCGCCGTTCGGCATCGCGCAGATCGGCAAGTCGTTCCGCAACGAGATCACGCCGGGCAACTTCATCTTCCGTACTCGTGAGTTCGAGCAGATGGAGATGGAGTTCTTCGTCAAGCCGGGCGAGGACGAGCAGTGGCACCAGTACTGGATCGACACTCGCATGGCCTGGTACACCGACCTGGGTATCGATCCGGAGAACCTGCGGCTGTTCGAGCACCCGAAGGAGAAGCTCTCGCACTACTCCACCCGCACGGTGGATATCGAGTACCGCTTCCGCTTCGCGGGCAGCGAGTGGGGTGAGCTCGAGGGCGTCGCCAACCGCACCGACTTCGACCTGAAGACTCATTCCGAGCATTCGGGCAAGGACCTGATCTACTTCGATCAGCAGACCGGGGAGCGCTACACCCCGTTCGTGATCGAGCCCGCGGCCGGTCTGACCCGTTCGCTGATGGCGTTCCTGGTGGACGCCTACTACGAGGAGCAGGTGCCGACGGCCAAGGGCACGATGGAAACTCGTGTCTCGCTGCGCCTGGATCCGCGGCTCGCGCCCGTCAAGGCGGCTGTCCTGCCGCTGTCGCGCAATGCGGACCTTTCGCCGAAGGCCAAGGACCTGGCGGCGCAGCTGCGCCGCAACTGGAACGTGGACTTCGACGATGCCGGGGCTATCGGCCGCCGCTACCGTCGCCAGGACGAGATCGGCACCCCGTTCTGCATCACGGTCGACTTCGACACGCTGGAGGACCAGGCTGTCACGGTCCGTGAGCGGGACTCGATGGCTCAGGAGCGTGTCGCTCTTGATCAAGTAGAGGGCTACCTGGCTACCCGCCTCATCGGCGCCTGAACCCACGCTTCATAGGAAAGACCGGTCAATGCCTGACCGGTCTTTTCTTATTTCCGTGCCCCCGAAATTCGGGGCGCTGTAGCGAAATTGGGTATGCCACTACTCGTGTTAACGGCCCATGACCGGAGCACTATTTATATATATGGGCAGCGGTGCCTTCTTGCGCCGCAGCTCGAGCATCCGAGGTGAGTCATGAGCGAGCGTGTTATCGGCCCCCGCTCGGGGCTGCAATGGGTCTCATTGGGGGACACCGGATCATCTTGTCCAGCTGCCAGGTCGACGGTGGCGGCTTTTCGATCTTGGGCTGATTCCTTTCTGACCCGACCCAGTGACGAACTGGGCCGCGACGGGCCGGTTTGCCCGTATGTCAAGCCGTCGATGCGGCGGGATCTGCTCTGGTTGGCACAGGTCCCCGCCGTGGAGCCGCGACCGATGTGGGTGCGCGCCATCATCCGGGACGCATTGGAGGTTTATCCCGAACTGCCCACGGGGAACGGTAGTTCGACCTCCGTGTTGCGCGCACTGATCACTGTATTTCCTAATTTGAAGGATTATACGCTGATCGACGAAATCCATGACGAATTCAAGAGCAAGTTCGTCGAACGCGGAACCATGTTCGGGCAGTTTTATCCGGGCTGCGATCAGCCGGGCTTGTGGAACAAGGAGTTTCGGCCGTTGGACGCACCGATGCCGATGTTGGTGGTGCGCAGCATGATGACGACCGATTTCCCGTTCCTGCTCGACAAACCGGAATGGGCCGATGCGTATGTGCGCAAGTTCGCACCGATGCTCCCGGCTCATGTGCGTTCGGTCATGGTGGGGCGCTTGACATCTCGCCCCGCCTCCTGGGTGCCCGCCTACGAGGTGGCGCCGGCCGACGAATCCTGCTCGACCAGCAGTTAGGCAGTGCGTTATGACGCGCGAACTCGAGACGGCCCGTTCCGTCGCTCTGTCCGAGAACGCCTTCCCGCTCTCCCCGGCGCAGTCGGGGATGTGGCTTGCGCAGCAACTGGATCCGGCGGTGCCGCTGTCGGAAGCCCAGTACATCGAGATGCGCGGACCGCTGGACGTCGCGGTGTTGCGGCGGGTGGCGGCGCAAGCGGGGCGTGAATTCGGTTCCGGTGTACTGCATTTCGCCGAGGTCGACGGGCGGCCGTGGCAGTTCGTCCGGACGGGGACCGAACCGGTCATCGGATTCCTGGATTTCCGGGACCGGACCGACCCGGTTTCAGATGCGCTGGACTGGATGCGCGGAGATGTGGCGGCGCCGATCGACATGCTCGGCGAGCTCACAGGGATATCTACGGTGATCCGGGTCGGGGAGTCCCATCACCTGTGGTACACCAGAGCTCACCACATCCTCATCGATGGATTCGGTTCGGTGACCATGCTCTACCGGGTCGCCGAGCTGTACAACGCCGCGGTGCGCGGGCAAACGGCGCCTCCCGGCACCGCGGCCTCCCTGTGGGAGGTGCACGAGGCGGAGTTGGCGTACCGGGAATCCTCCCGGTACGCCACCGACGAGCACTACTGGCGCGAGGCCGCCGCGGGTCTGCCCGACCGCTGCAGCCTGGTCGCGGCCACCGCGCCCGCGAGCGCCCTGGGCCGTGAGGCGCGCGCCCAGCTGGGGGAGGCGATGGCCGCACGGCTCGATGCCGCGGCCCGCCGCTTCGACTCCAGCTCGGCGGGCGTGGTGATGGCCGCGGTCGCGCTCTACTACGCGCGGCTGACCGCCACCGAGGACGTGGTGCTGAGCCTGCCGGTGTCCGGGCGCACCACGGCGGTGCTGCGGCGTTCGGGCGGCATGATCGCCAATGTGGTGCCGCTGCGGGTGCCGGTGCCGCGCGGCGGCCGGGTCGGGGAAGTGCTCGATGCCGTGCGGGTGGCTGCCTCGGGAGCGTTGCGGCATCAGCGGTTCCGCTACGAGGACATGCGCGGTGATGGTGCGCGTGACGAGTTCGGGCGCGGCATGGTCGGGCCGGTCATCAACATCATGCTGTTCCCGGCCGGAATCGATTTCGCGGGTGTGGAATCCAGCCTGCACGTGCTGACGTCCGGGCCGATCGAGGACCTGTTCGTCAACTTCTACCAACATGGCGCGGACGCCCCGATCCACGTCGACTTCGCCGCGAATCCCCGCCTGTACGACGAGGATTCGCTGCGCAGGCATCACCGACGCTTCCTCGCGCTGCTGGATTCGCTGCTGGACGCCGATGCCGAAACACCGGTCGCGGCACTGGATTACGTGGTGGCGGACGAGAAGTCCGTGCTGGCGGGCACACACGGCAAGGCTGCGCCGGAACCCCGGCTGCTGCCGGACATCCTGGCCGCGGGCCTCCGCCGGGCTGGGCCCGATGCGGTCGCGGTCATCGGCCGGGAGCGGCAGTTGACCTACGGCGAGCTCGACGCGCTGTCGAATCGCCTGGCACGCAGGATCTTGCGCGCGGGCGGCACGGGATCCGCACGTGGAGCAGCGCTCGGCGGGCGGGACGAGTCAGCGGACGTCCCCGCGATAGGGCCGGAATCGACGGTGCTGCTCGCACTTCCCCGCTCGATCGAGGCGATGGTGGCGTTGTGGGCGGTGGCCAAGACCGGGGCCGCGTTCGTGCCGCTGGGTGCCGCGCTGCCCGCCGACCGGGTGGCGCGCATCGCCGCGGAGGCGGGTGCGACGCTCGGCCTGACCTTCGCGGAATCGACGGGGTCGCTACCGGATTCGGTGCGTTGGCTCACGCTCGACGAGCTGTTGCGCACGGATGCTCCGATGCGGGCGATCGAGCCGTCGGATCAGCCGCTGACCGCGGACGAACGGCGCGGTCGGGCACGGCTGTCGAATCCGGCGTATGTGGTGTTCACCTCCGGGTCGACGGGTGTGCCCAAGGGCGTGATGGTGTCCCACGCCGGACTCGCGGGACTGGCCGCCGCGATCGTGGAGGCATACCGCGTGCGGCCCGGAGCGCGGGTATTGCAGTGCCTGAACCCGAGTTTCGATGCCTCGGTGCTGGAGTGGCTGATGGCGTTCGCCTCGGGCACGACCCTGGTCGTGGCCGAATCCGATCCCGTGGTCGGGGCCGAATTGGCCGGTCTGGTCCGGGATTACGGCATCACGCAGGTGTGCTCGACGCCCGCGGTGCTGGCCACGCTGGAGCCGGACGCGCTCGACGGTGTGCGCGCCGTGTCCTCCGGTGGGGAGCCCACGCCGCCGGATATCGTGGCGCGCTTCGGGATCGGGCGTGACCTGCTCAATTCGTACGGGCCCAGCGAGACCACGGTCGCGGTCACCTACACCGGGGGGCTGGTGCCGGGTGAGAATGCCGGAATCGGCGACCCCATTCCCGGGGCGGGCATGCTGGTGCTGGACCGCTGGCTGCGGCCGGTGCCGATCGGGATGGCCGGGGAGCTGTATGTGACCGGTCCGGGGGTGGCCCGCGGTTATGTCGGGCGTCCGGGGCTGACCGCCGACCGATTCGTGCCTGCGACCACGGGTCCGGCCGGGTCGCGCATGTACCGCACCGGTGATCTGGTGCGCTGGACCGAGAATGGCGTGCTCGAGTATGTGGGCCGCGGTGATTTCCAGGTCAAGCTGCGCGGCATGCGCATCGAGCTGGGGGAGATCGACGCCGTCCTGAACACGCATCCGGGCGTGGAGATCGCGGTGACGGTGGCGCGTCCGGCGGCCAACGGCGGTACCGTGTTGGCCGCCTACGTGGTCCCGCACGCCGGTCACGATCTCGCCGAGCCCGAGCTGCTCGATCATGCCGGGCGTCGGCTGCCGCCGTACATGGTGCCGGGCACGGTGACCGTGCTGGGTGCGCTCCCGCTCACCGCGAACGGCAAGGTGGATCGCCGCGCGCTCCCGGAACCCACGGTGGCGCAACCGGTGCACGGCCGTGCCGCGGCAACGGAGACCGAACGGCTGCTGTGCACCTTGTTCGCCGAGATCCTCGGCACCGACGAGGTCGGTCCCGACACATCGTTCTTCGCCCTCGGCGGTGACTCGATCATGGCGATCACGCTGGTCTCGCGGGCCCGCGCCGCCGGACTGGTGTTCTCCGCTCGCGAGGTGTTCGAACACCGCACTCCCGCAGCACTTGCCGCGGTCGTGCACCGTGTGCAGGACCGACCGCAGCTGCTGTCCGAACTGCCGGGCGGGGGTGTCGGCCGGATGCCGCTCACCCCCATCGCGGCATGGCTGTTGCAGCGTCCGGGCTGGGAGCATTTCGCCCAATCCATGGTGGTGCAGGTCCCGATCGGCGCGGAACCGGCGGCACTGCTGCACACCATGACGGCACTGCTCGACCGGCACGAGATGCTCCGTGCCCGCGTGATCGAGACCGAGGAAGGCTTCCAACTGGAAGTTCCCCCAACGCATCTCACCGACCCCACGAGCCTGCTTACCCGGATTCCGTGCACCACGATCGATCTGCCGAGCCTGGCCGTGCCGTCGGATCGGCTGTCGCCGAACGTGATCTCCGAGACCGCGATCGACCGTGCCCTGGCCTCGGCCGTGGACCGGCTGGACCCGCGTGCGGGCGTCATGCTCGCGCTGACCTGGCTGGATGCCGGCCCGGAGCGCTCAGGTCGCCTGGCCATCGCGATCCATCACCTGGCCTGCGACGCCGTCTCCTGGCGAATCCTGCTGCCCGACTTGATGTCCGCGTGGGCGCAGGTCGCCTCGGGGGTGCACCCCACCCTCGAGCACACCGGCACCTCCGTGCGCACCTGGTCCTATGCCCTGGCTGCCCTGGCGACACCGGTGGTCACGGATCCGGCCGGCGCCGAGTGGCCGGTGAGCGAGCTCGGGTACTGGCGGGATGTGCTGGCCGCGGACGCGCTCGTCGGGCGGCGCAGGCTTGATCCGGCCGTGGATACCCGGCGGACGGCCGGGCGGCTGGATATCGAGGTGCCGGACCAGGTTTCGGCGGCGTTGCTCTCACGGGTGGCGGCCACCTACCGGTGCGGGGTCGAGGATGCGCTGCTGGCGGCATTGGCGCTGGCGTTGGCGCGCTGGCGCGGAGACGCGCACGCGACGGACGAAGCAACGGTGGTCGCGGTGGAGCGGCACGGCCGCGATGAGGTCGCGGTGCCGGGGGCCGATCTGTCGCACACGGTGGGGTGGTTCACCGCGCCGGTGCCGCTACGGCTGGGACCTGTCGCGGCCCGGACCGTCGAGACAGCCCTGAAAACGATCAAGGAGCACGTGCGGTCCGTGCCCCGAGGCGGGTTCGGATACGGGCTGCTGCGGCACCTGAATCCGGAGACCGAGCGGGTGCTGGCTGCACTACCGGAGCCGCAGATCGGGTTCAACTATCTCGGGCAGATTCCCGACGTAGCGGTGGTGGGTGACTGGCTGCCGGTGTCGGTAGGGGATCGGCTGGGTGGTCACGCGGATCCGGAAATGCCTCTGGCGGCGGTGATTTCGGTGGATGCGGTGACGCTGGAGTCCGAGGAGGGGCCGCGGATTCGCGCGGTGTGGCAGTTCGCGTCGAAGGCGGTCGCGGCCGCAGACGTGGAAGCGCTGGCGCGGGAATGGCTTGCGGCCATCGGGGAGATCGCCGAGTTGGTCGGGCGGCCGGACGCGGGTGGGCTCACGCCCGCGGATCTGCCGCTGCTGAGCGCGACGCAGCCGGAAATCGACTCGTGGGAAAGGAATTTCGGCCGATTGGCCGATGCGTGGCCATTGACGCCGTTGCAGCGCGGGCTACTGTTCCAGGCGCAGCTGGCCGAGGGCGGGCCGGACGGCTACTCGGTGCAAGCGGTGATCGATATCGAGGCCGACCTCGATCGTGACCGGCTGACGGCTGCCGTCGCGGCGCTGCTGCGTCGCCACGATGTGCTGCGCGCCGGGTTCGTCGCCTCGGATACCGGTGCGGTGCAGGTGATTCCGGCGCAGGTCACAGTGCCGTGCACCTACCGTGAGGTGTTCGGCGCCACGGACGCGGAACTCGACGTGCTGGCCGCCGCCGAATTCGCCGTCCCCTTCGCGGTCGACGCGCCGCCGCTGATTCGATTCCTGTGCCTCGCGGCGGGGGAGCGGCGGCTGCGGCTGGTTATCACCAACCATCATCTGATTCTCGATGGCTGGTCGATGCCGCTGCTGTTCGCCGAGCTTATCGGCCTCTACGAAACCCACGGCGACGACACTGGATTCGCGCCGCCGGTCCCGTTCCGTAGTCATCTGGAGTGGCTGGCGGGCCGCGACGCGCAGAGTGCCCGCGCCGCGTGGGCGGGGTCTCTAGCCGGGGTGGACGGCCCGACCTTGATCGCGCCGACAGCTCCCCGCGCGGACGCCCCCGCTGCCCCTGTCCCGCATGCGGTGTCGCTGCCCGACGACCTGCCCGCCGCTCTGCGCCGCACGGCCGCGTCCTGCCAGGTCACCGTCAACACCCTGGTGCAGGTGGCCTGGGCGCTGCTGCTGGCCGAGCAGACCGGTTCCACCGACATCGTGTTCGGTGCAACGGTTTCGGGTCGCCCCCCGGAACTGCTCGGTGCCGAACGTCTGGTCGGCATGCTGGTGAACACGGTGCCGGTGCGCATCGCGCTCGACCCCGCCGAGTCCGTCGCCGACCTGCTGACGCGGGTGCAACGCGAGCAAGCCGTGCTCGCCGAGCACCAGCACGTGGGTCTCGACGAGATCCAGTCGATCACCGGCCTCGGCCCCCTGTTCGACACCGCCACCGTCTTCGAGTCCTACCCCGTCGACGCCGCCACCCTCACCGCCGCCACCCGCCAGGCCGACCTCACGGTCACCGCCCTGCGCGCCCACGACGGCACCCATTACCCCCTCTCCCTGGCCGCCTACGCCAATAACGGCCTCCGCCTGGAACTCACCCGCTCCCCCCGCCACGTCGACGCGCAGCAGGCCGATGAGCTTGCGGCCGCTCTCTCCCGCCTGCTCGTCGCTCTCACCGGCGACCCGGCCCGTCGCATCACCCGGCTGCACGGCACCGACCCCGACAACCTCCTCGCGATCCGCACCGGCCCACCCGCTCGCCCGGTCCGCCTGCTCCCGGACCTGTTGACCGCCACCGGTTCACCGGAGGCCCCGGCTGTCCTCGGCGCTCATGATCCGGGCTCGGTGATGAGCTACGGCGAGCTTGACCTGGCCTCGAACTGCCTGGCGCGGAGGCTGATCACAGCCGGAGCGGGGCCGGAAGGCGCCGTGCTGGTGGCCTTGCCGCGATCGGTCGACGCCATGGTGGCGGTGTGGGCGATCGCGAAGAGCGGTGCGGCGTTCGTGCCGGTGGATGTGACGCAACCGGCCGCACGGACCGCCCTCATGGCAGCCGAATGCGGTGCGGTGCTGGGGATCACGACGGCTGAGGTCGCGGATCTGCCCGGCAGAGTGGAGTGGATACGTATCGATGATGCGGTGCTGGTCGCCGAATGTGCCACCCTGTCGGCCGATCCGGTGACCGACGCCGATCGAGCGGTGCCGCTGCGCCCCGAACATGCGGCGTATGTGGTGTTCACCTCGGGCTCCACCGGTACGCCGAAGGGCGTCGTGGTCTCGCACACCGGGCTGGCGAACATGGTGGCGGCCACGGCCGAGCGCGGGGGAGTCGCGCGTGACTCGCGCGTCATGCATTGCCTCAACCCGGCTTTCGACGCTGCCGTGCTGGTGTGGATGTCAGCCTTCGCGACCGGTGCGACCCTGGTCGTCGCGCCGCCCGAGGCGAGCGCCGGGGCGGAGTTGGCCGCCGCGCTGCGGGCGAGTGCGGCCACCCATATGACCTGCACACCCAGCGTCCTCGCCACCCTCGACGCGGCCGATCTGCAGAGTGTGCGAACCGTCGTGATGGGCGGTGAGCCCTGCCCGCCCGTACTGGTTACCCGGCTGGGAGTGGGCCGCGCACTGGTGAATTCGTACGGACCGGCGGAAGCCACCATCGCCGCAAGCTTCGGTGATTCGATGACTGCCGATACCTCCACGCTGCTCGGCACGCCGGTGCCCGGCACGATGTTGCTGGTGCTGGACGGCTGGCTGCGGCCGGTGCCGCCCGGCGCGGTCGGTGAGCTGTATGTGCGTGGCCCGGGGTTGGCGCGTGGATATGCAGGTCGTGCAGGGCTTTCCGCGAGCCGGTTCGTGGCCGACCCGTTCGCCGCCGGGCAGCGGATGTACCGCACCGGTGACCTCATGCGCTGCACCGCAGCAGGTTTCGAGTACGTCGGCCGCAGCGACTTCCAGGTGAAGATTCGCGGGATCCGGGTGGAGCCGGGCGAGGTCGATGCCGTGTTGTCGACCCATGAGCTGATCGACGCCGCGGTGACCGTCGCGCGTCGAAATCCTGCCGGGGCGATGACCCTGTGCTCGTATGTCTCACTCCGTTCCCCGGTTCCGGTCCTGGATTTGCTGGCGTGGGCTTCCAGTCGGCTGCCGCGCTACCTGATGCCCGCGAGCCTCCAGGTGCTTCCGGAACTGCCCCTGACCGCCAGCGGCAAGGTGGATCTGCGCGCACTGCCGGAACCGCAACTGGAACGGGCGGAATACATTGCCCCGACGGGTCCCGAGGAGGTGATCGCGCAGACCTTCGCCGAGGTCCTCGGGCTGAACCGGGTCGGTGCGCGCGACGACTTCTTCGCCCTCGGCGGCGATTCACTGATCGCCACGCGGGTATCCGCCCGCTTGGCAGCGCATCTCGGTCACGCGGTCCCGGTGCGGCTGATCTTCGAGGCCCCGGTGGTTGCCGATCTGGCCCTACGGCTCGCGGCCGCCGATGCCGATGCGTCCGGTCCGGCCCTGGTTCGTGCCGAGCGCCCCGACCTGATCCCACTGTCCCCGGCGCAGCAGCGCATGTGGTTCGTCAACCGCTACGATCCCGCCTCCCCGGCCTATAACGTGCCGGTGGCACTGCGGCTTTCGGGCCACCTGGATCACGCGGCCCTGCGCGCCGCGCTGCTTGACGTGATCGATCGGCACGAGACCCTTCGCACCGTCTACCCGGACATCGACGGCGTGGGCATGCAACGCGTGCTCGACGCCGCAGACGTCGAACTGGATCTGACTCCGGTTCCGGTCGCACCCGACCGGCTGGTCGAGATGGTCACGGACACGATCGGCCGTGGTTTCGACGTCACCGCCGCAGTTCCGTTGCGCGTGCGGGTATTCCGGGTCGAGCCGGGCGCGGAGCATGTGGTCGTCCTGGTCGCGCATCATATTGCGACGGACGGGTTCTCGATGGCTCCGCTGACGCGGGATGTGGCCGCCGCGTATGCGACACAGGCGACGGGGACGGTTCCCGTGTGGGAGCCGCTGCCGGTGCAGTACGCGGATTACACACTGTGGCAGCGGGATCGGCTCGGCTCGGAGGACGATGCGGAGTCGCTCGCGGCGCAACAGGTGCGGTACTGGACGCAGGCGCTGGCGGGCGTTCCCGATCACCTGGAATTGCCGACCGATCGACCCCGCCCGGCCCGGGCCTCGCATCGCGCCGCGGAACACGTTGCCCGCGTGGATCGTGAGCTGACGGCCGCGATCGAGCGCTGTGCGCGCACGCATCGGGCGACGCCGTTCATGGTGGTGCACGCGGCCCTGGCGGTAGTGCTGGCCCGGCTCGGCGGCAGCGGCGACGTGGTGATCGGGACGCCGGTCGCGGGCCGCGGCGTCCGCGAACTCGACGACCTGGTTGGCATGTTCGTCAATACGCTGGTGCTGCGCACCGGCATTCGCCCGGGTGAGGGTTTCGGCGAGCTGCTGGACCGGGTGCGGGACACCGATCTGGCCGCCTTCGAACGCGCCGACGTGCCGTTCGAGCGCCTCGTCGAGGTGCTGGCCCCGGCCCGCTCGCCGTCGCGACATCCGCTGGTTCAGGTCATGCTGGTGTTCCAGAACCTGGCCATGCCGGAACTGGAGTTGCCCGAACTGACCGTGTCACCGCTGGACCTGCCGCAGACCAGCAGCCGTTTCGACATGAGCCTCACCGTCATCGGTGACACCGCGGGTATGGAACTGCGCTGCTGCTACGCCACCGATCTGTTCGACGCGTCGACGATCGCGAATCTCACCGAACGTCTGGTGCGGGTGCTGGCCGAGGGCATTGCCGAATCCACCACGCCGGTAGGCGATCTCGACCTGCTGACCGCCGCCGAGCGTCAGCGGGTGCACGGCACCGTCGAAGCCGTCACCGCGCCACGCACACTCGCCGAGCTGATGGCCGACGCGGTCGCTGCCAACCCCGACGGCATCGCGGTGGTGTGCGGTGACCGGCGGCTGACCTATCGCGAACTCGACGCCCGGGCCGAACATCTGGCGCGCCGGTTGACAGCGGCCGGTGCCGGTCCGGAATCGCTGGTGGCCGTCGGTATTCCGCGATCGATCGAATCGGTGCTGGCGGTGTGGGCGGTGGCGCGCACCGGAGCCGCCTTCGTGCCCGTGGACCCCGCCTACCCGCCCGAGCGCATCGCCCGCATCATCGATGTCTCCGGGGTATGCCTGGGCTTGACCGTCACCGCACAGCGCGATCGGCTGCCCGGCACCGTGGACTGGTGGTGCGTGGACGACGTCCGGGACGAGTTCCCGATCGCGATTCGCGACATCGTCAGGGACACAGCTCATCCGGCGTACGTGATCTTCACCTCGGGATCCACGGGCGCACCCAAGGGTGTGGTGGTGTCGCACGCCGGTCTGGCCAATCTCGCCGCGGCCCAGCGGGAACGGGACCGCATCACCCGGGATTCCCGGGTCCTGCACGTCGCCTCACCGAGTTTCGACGCCTCGGTGGTCGAGCTGCTGATGGCGGTGGGTGCGGCCGCCACCCTGGTGATCGCGCCGCCCACCGTGTTCGCCGGACCCGACCTCGGGGAACTGCTGGCCCGCCAACGGGTTTCGCATATCGCCCTGACCCCCTCGGCGCTGTCCACGGTCGATCCGTCAGGACTCGACGACCTGCGCCTGATCGTGACCGGCGGCGAACCCTGCCCGCCCGAACTGGTCGCCGCCTGGGCGGCGGAGGGCCGCGAGCACTTCAACGACTATGGCCCGACCGAGGCCACGGTCTGGGCCGCCGGGGCGCCACTGCGCCCGGGGGCGCCGATCACCATCGGCCGCCCCGCCCCCGGCATGCGGGCCCTGGTGCTCGACGACCGGCTGCGCCCGGTCCCCGACGGCGTGATCGGCGAACTCTATCTGTCCGGAATCGGCTTGGCGCGAGGCTATTTCGGTCGTTTCGAGCTGACCGCGACCCGGTTCGTGGCCGACCCGCACGGCACCGGCGACCGCATGTACCGCACCGGTGATCTGGTGCGCAGCCGCGGCGGCGACCTGGAGTACCTGGGCCGCACCGACACCCAGGTCAAACTGCGCGGCCTGCGCATCGAACTCGGCGATGTCGAGGCCGCGCTGACCGCCGAACCGTCGGTCGCGCGGGCTGTCGCGGTGGTCCGCGAGGATGCGCGCGGCGGGCTGCTCGCCGCCTACGTGGTTGCCGCGCCGGGCGCCGATCCGCAGCCGTCGATGCTGAAGAAGGCAGCGTCGCAACGACTCCCGTCCTACATGGTGCCGTCGGCGATCATGGTGCTCGCCGAGCTGCCGCGCACCGCCAATGGCAAGCTGGACCTGGACGCGCTGCCCGCGCCCCAGCAGGCGGCCGGTGATCGGCAGCCGCCCGAAGGGCCGGTGGAGACCGCGGTGGCGGCGGCGTTCGCCGAAGTGCTCGGCATCGACGAGGTCTGGCGCGAGGACGATTTCTTCGCCCTGGGCGGCAATTCGCTCATCGCGACCCGCGTCGTCGCGCGATTGAGTTCCGCACTGGGCGTGGCCGTCGCGGTCCGTGCACTCTTCGACGCGCCAACGGTGGCCGAGCTGGCCGCTCTCGTCGCCTCGGGTGGCGCCTCGGATCGTCCCCGTCCGGGCCCGCGTCCGCGTCCGGCCCGGATTCCGCTCTCGGCGGCACAGCAACGCATGTGGTTCCTCAACCGCTATGACCCCGGCTCGCCGCTCTACAACATCCCCGGTGCATTCGAAATCACCGGCGCACTGGATGTTTCGGTGCTGCGGGCCGCGATCGACGAGGTGGTGGCGCGGCACGAGACGTTGCGGACGATCTATCCGGTCGGCCCGGACGGGTTGCCGTATCAGGAAATCCTCCCGGCGACCTCGGGTTCCACGCCGATCATCGAACTCGTCGTGACCCCGGACGAGGTCGGCGATGCCCTGATCGCCCAGCTGTCACAGGGTTTCGACATCCGCCGCGAGACCCCGCTGCGGGTGTGCGTGCTGCACGCGGGGCCCGACCGGACCATCCTTGCGCTCGCCGTGCATCACATCGCAGCCGATGGCTGGTCCATGGCTCCGCTGGCTCGAGATGTCATGTACGCCTTCGCTGCCCGGGCGGCCGGGGTGACACCGGAATGGATTCCGCTGCCGTTGCAGTACGCCGACTACGCCCTCTGGCAGCACGAATTGCTGGGCTCCGACGACGATCCGGACAGCCTCGCCAACCGGCAGCTGGACTTCTGGCGCACCACGCTGTCCGGCCTGCCCGAGGTGCACTCGCTGCCCACCGATCGCTCGCGTCCGACCCTGCCCAGCGGAACCGGCGACCGCATCGAATTCACCATTCCCGCAACGGTTCACGACCGCATCCAACTGCTGTCCCGCGGTCACGGCGCGAGCCCGTTCATGGTGGTCCACGCCGCCCTGGCGATCTTGCTGGCGCGCTGGTCCGGCCGCACCGACATCGCCCTCGGCTCGGTGGTGGCCGGACGCGGTGACGGCGAATTCGACGACCTCGTCGGCATGTTCGTCAACACCGTCGTGCTGCGCACACAGGTCGATCCCGCCGCCGACTTCGCCGCGACCGTCGACGCCGTCCGGCGGGCCGATCTGGCCGTCTACGGCAATCTGGACCTGCCGTTCGAACGCCTGGTGGAGGCGCTCGCCCCCACCCGCTCCACCGCCCATCACCCGCTGTTCCAGGTGCTGTTGGCCTTCCAGAACGTGCAGACCGAGCGAACCTCGCTGCCCGGCCTGGAGATTCGCCCGCTGGCCGCACCCGCTCCCGGTTCCAAGTTCGATCTCGAATGGATGCTGGCCGAACAGTTCGGCGACGCCGGTGAACCGGCGGGCCTGACCGCCTCCCTCACCTTCGCCACCGACCTGTTCGACCGTGCCACCGCAGCCGCCATGGTGGACGGCTTCCTCGTGCTCCTGGATGCGCTGAGTGCCGATCCCTCGGCGGCCGTCGGCACCGTCGAGGCGAGTGTGCCCGCGCTCACGGTGAATCCCCACGACGAGCCGACACCCGCGGTGAACCCCCGCCCGGCCCGCCGCGTCTACCGCCCGGCCCGCACCGAGGCGGAACACACCCTGGTGGCCGCGTTCGAAGCCGTCCTGGACACCCCGCGCATCGGCGTGGACGACAACTTCTTCGATATCGGCGGCAACTCCATGGGCGCGGTCCGTCTCGTCACCCAGGTGCGCGAGACCACCGGCCTGCCCATGCCGCTGCAATGGATGTTCCTCGACCCGACGCCCGCCGCGCTGGCGCGCCGCCTCACCGAGGCCGCCACCCAGGTCGATATCGATCCGGCCATGCGGGTGCTGCTGCCCATGCGGCCGCAAGGCGAGGCGCCGGCCCTGTTCTGCGTGCACCCGGCCATCGGATTGGCGTGGTGCTACGGCGGGTTGGTGCAGCACATCGATGGCGAGCACCCGATCTACGGGATCCAGTCGCCGGGCGTCACCGACGGCGGCACCGCCGACCGCACCGTGCGCGAGCTCGCGCTGCGGTATGTGGAGGAGATCCGCCGGGTGCAGCCCGACGGCCCCTACCACCTGCTCGGCTATTCGGCGGGCGGCCCGCTGGCGCACGCCATGGCCGTCGAATTGCGCCGCCGCGGTGCGGAGGTACCGGCGCTGATCATGATCGATTCGCGGGCCGACGTCGCCGTGCCGGATGACAGCGCGCTGCCGCCGCTGTCGATGCTGCTGTCGGAGTTCGGCGGTCTCGACATCCCGCCCGAACTCGAACACCTCACTCCCGCGCAGGCCGCCGAACTGCTGCAGGCGAGTGGAATCAGTTTCACCGCAACGGATCTGGAGAACTTCTACGGTGACCTGCGGCATCTGCTGCGGCAGATCGCCGCCCACCCGCACGAGGTGTTCGACGGGGAGCTGCTGTTCTTTGCCGCGGCCTACAACCCCGACCCCAATCCGAACGTCACCACCTGGCGGCCCTACATTGCCGGAGCGATCCACGACCGGCCGCTGCCCTACGGCCACAACGAGATGATCACCGCCGAGGCGCTGGCCCTGATCGGCCCCGCCGTCAACTCCTACCTCCACCGCTGAGTCCCCACCTCCACCGCCGAGCCCGCATTACCTGATGCCCGGTGCGCATCCCGGCACTGGGGAAGAATGGGCGCTGGCAAGCCGGTCGGCTACGGAAGGTTCGGACAGGTGTCGATGAACGGGCAGAGGTCGGTGTCGGAGAAGAAGCGGCTGCTGGGCGCGGCGGCGGTGGGGCTGGGTGCGCTCGGTGTGGGCGAACTCGTCGCCGCGGTCAGGGGCGGATCGCTGCTCGACGGCATCGGGCGGCTGGCCGCCGACTACGCCCCGGTACCGGTGGTCGAGACCATGGTGGCCCGCGCCGGCCGCTACGACAAGGAGATGACGCGCCTCGGCGTCGCCCTGGGCGGTGTCGCCGCCGCGGCCGGAATGGCTTTGCTGCCACCACGATTGCGCACTCCCGCCGCCGCGGCGTTCGGTGCGGGGACCGCGGCGGTGGCGTTGCGTAGCACGGATCGATCGGTGCCCGGGGCGCTCGGCGGTCTGGCCGCCGCGGCGATGCTGCGCATCGGACTGCGACACCGGCCGACCGGCATGGGCGGCGAATTGCTCTGGGCGGCAGCGGGAACGGGCCTGCTGGCGACCGCGGAGACGCTGGTGCGCCGCGCGGACGATCGGCATCGGGACCGGGCCCGCCGGGTCGGCCCGATGGGCGCGCACGTGCCGGTGCCCGAGGACGGTCTGGGCAGCGAGCCGGGACTGTCACCGCTGATCACCAAGGCGGGCAGATTCTATGTGGCGGACGTGAATTCGCGTCCGCCGCGCATCGATCCGGACCAGTGGCGCTTGTCCATCGGCGGGCAGGTCGCGCACCGGCTGCGGCTGTCGCTGGCCGATCTCGCCGAGCAGGCGGTGGAATTCGACGCCGTCATGGTGTGCGTGCACAACACGCCCGGCGCGGGCCGCTGCGGCAATGCCCGCTGGTTCGGCGTCCCGTTGACCGCGCTGCTCGACCACGCCGTCCCCGAATCCGGTGCGACCCGGCTGGTCACCCGCGCCGTCGACGGCTACACCATCTCGCTGCCGCTGGAGCCGCTGCGCACCGGTGAATGGCCCGGCTACCTGGTCATCGGGATGAACGGCGAACCCCTGCCGCCCGAACACGGTTTTCCCGCACGGGTTTTCGTGCCCGGCATCTACGGCCAGTACGCGGGCGCGAAGTGGCTCACCGAACTCGAGCTCACCGACGACAGCCATGTCGACTACTGGTGGAAGCGCGGCTGGCCCGCCGAACCGCTGTGGGTGCGCCCGGAGTCCCGCATCGACGTGGCCACCTGCGGCGCTTCGGGTTCCGGCAAGTTCACCGTGGCGGGTGTCGCGTGGGCTCCACCCCAGGGCGTCTCCGCGGTCGACATCCGCATCGACGACACCGAGTGGCTGCCGGTAGAACTCGGTGCCGAGACCGCCCCGGCCGCCTGGCGTCGCTGGCGCACCATCATCGACCTCCCGCCCGGCACCCACACCATCCAGGCCCGTGCGACCAGCCGCTCCGGCGAAGTCCAGGGCGCCGCCGAGCGGCCGCCCTTCCCGATCGGCCCGGGCGGCCTGCACACGGTCACCGTCACGGCGTGACCGGCGTCCCATGACATCTGTCATGGGACAGTGATGACGGACGGGAGAGGTGGCGCGAGCCCGGCCGCACGACAGTAGAGGTATGAACGCAACTGCCAATGGCATCGCGGTCGGGGGGACCATTCTGGCGTCTGCTCCGGCCATCGAAATACGGGGTCTGGTCAAGACATTCGGCGCGAACGTGCGGGCCGTGGACGGGCTGGAACTGGTGGTGCGCCCGGGGGAGATCGTCGCCTTCCTCGGGCCGAACGGCGCGGGCAAGACGACCACCATCGACATGCTGCTCGGCCTCACCTCGCCGGACTCCGGCGAGGTCCGGGTGTTCGGCGGCACGCCGTCGGAGGCCATTGCGGCGGGCCGGGTTTCGGCGGTGCTGCAAACCGGTGGGCTACTGCCGGACCTGACCGTCGGCGAGACCGTACGCCTGATCGCCACCCTGCACGCGCGCCCGCGCCCGGTCCGGGAGGTGCTGGTGCGAGCGGGCATCGACGACATCGCCGACCGACCCGTCGGCAAATGCTCGGGCGGGCAGCAACAGCGCCTGCGATTCGCGCTCGCGCTGCTGCCCGACCCGGACCTGGTGGTGCTGGACGAGCCCACCACCGGCATGGACGTCGAAGGGCGGCGCGACTTCTGGCACGCCATCCGCCAGGACAGCCGCCGCGGCCGCACCGTGCTGTTCGCCACCCACTACCTCGACGAGGCCGACGCCTACGCCGACCGCATCGTGCTGGTGCGGGGCGGGCGGGTGGTGGCCGACGGCAGTGCCGCGCAGATCAAGAACCTGGCCGCGGGCCGCACCGTCAGCGCCACCCTGCCCGGCGCCGACTCCGCCCGGTTGCTGGGGTTGCCCGGCGTCGAACAGGTCGAACAACGCGGCGCGCGAATCATCGTGCGCGCCAACGACTCCGATGTCGTCGCTCGCTACCTGCTGACCGCCACCCCGGCCGTCGACCTGGAGATCTCCGCCCACAACCTGGAGGACGCGTTCCTCGCCCTGACCACGACGGGAGACCACCGATGACCACCCTCGCCACCCGGCCCACCCGCACAGTGGGCGGATTCCGGCCCGCCTTCCTGGGTTTGGAGCTGCGCCGCACCCTGCGGGACAAGCGCACCATGCTCTTCGCGCTGGTGATGCCGCCCCTGTTCTTCATCATCTTCGGGACGAGTTCGACATTCCAGAACGACCACGCCGGTTCCGGCAACACCACCGGCTACGTCATGGTCTCCATGGCCGTCTACGGCGCACTGCTGGCCACCTCCACCGGCGCGGCCCGGGTGGCCGTCGAGCGCGCGGCAGGTTGGAGCAGGCAACTGCGCCTTACCCCGCTGCATCCCCTCGCCTATATCGCGACCAAGATCGCCGTGGCCATGCTGCTCGGATTGCTCTCCGTCACCATGGTTTTCGTGGCGGGCGCGATCTTCGGGGCCCATCTGCCCGCCACGGCATGGGCGAGCTGCTTCCTGATCGCCTGGCTGGGCTCGCTGGTCTTCGCGGCCTTCGGCCTGTTCATGGGCTATCTGCTCCCGGCGGAGAACGTCATGCAGCTGCTCGGCGTGTCGATGGCCCTGCTCGCCTTCGCGGGCGGCCTGTTCATGCCGCTGCACGGCTGGCTCGAGACCGCGTCGAAGCTGGTGCCCACCAATGGCATCGCGACCCTGGCCCGCGCGCCGTTCGCCGAGCCCAGCGCCGCCGGGATCGTCCTCGCCATCGTGAATGTGGTGGCCTGGGCGGCGATCTTCACCATTGGCTCCGCGCTACTCTTCCGCCGTGACACGGGACGCTGAGCACGAGCCGCCGCCGGCCGGGAACTCCACCCGGCCGGCGGCCAGTCCGCTGGGGGCGGCGCGCGCGTCGGCCGTCGCCGCTCTGGCCGGAGTAGCCTCCGGCCCGGTGGACGAGGAGGACAGGGGTGTCGAGCGGCGGCGGCGATTCGGTTCGCTGTTCGCCGCGGTGTGGGTGATCTACCTGATCGATCCCCTGCGCAAGGGATGGGACCTGGAGAACCCGGTCGCTCGGGTGTACACGCTCGTGGTGATCGTGACCTTCGGCGTCGTGTACGTCGGGTCGTACTGGGTCCAGGTGCGTGGTCCGGCGCGCCGCGCGTGGCCGCCCAGCCCGCAGCCGTGGACGGCGCTGGGGCCCTTGGCCCTCCAGATCGCCTTGATCGCCGCGGCCGCGGTGACCTTGCATTCCGAGGTGCTCGGGCTGGGCATCTATCTGGCCTCCTACATCGGCTTCACCTTCCCCGCAAAATGGGCGACACCGATGCTGCTCGTGTTGCTGTTCGCGGTCACCGTGGTGCCGCAGGTGGCCGCTGGACAGCGCCCGGACTACTCGCTCATGCAGTCGATGGCCTTGGCGGGTCTCGCGGTCGGTGGCATCCGGGTGGTCCTGGTGCGCAACCACCAGCTGTACCTGGCCCGCCGGCAGTTGACCGACCTGGCCGTGGCCGAGGAACGGCTGCGAGTGGGTCGCGATGTGCACGATATCCTCGGCCACTCGCTCACCGTCATCACGGTGAAAACCGAACTGGCGCAACGGCTCATGGAGGTCGATCCGGAGCGGGCCAAGGGCGAGATGGCCGATGTGGAGCGGTTGGCGCGGGAGGCGCTGGCCGGCGTGCGCACCACGGTCGGTGGGCTGCGCGAGGTTTCGCTCGCGGGAGAGTTGGTCAATGCCCGCACCGCGCTGACCGCCGCGGAGATCGACGCCGAACTTCCGGATTCCGACGATCTCCCGATCCGGCACAGCGTGGTCTTCGGCTGGGTGCTGCGCGAGGCCGTCACGAATGTGGTGCGGCACAGCGGCGCCGAGCACTGCTGGGTGCGGGTCACCCCCACCAGCCTCGAGGTGTCCGACGACGGCGTCGGGATGCGTGCTGCCGCCCGGGGCGGCTCCGGCCTGTCCGGGCTGCGCGAGCGGGTGCAGGCCACCGGCGGCACCCTCACCCTCGCCAATCGACCGGAGGGCGGATTACGGGTGCTGGCAAGCTTTCCGGCGACGACCAAGGAGGCGGAATGATCAAACTGCTGCTCGCCGACGACCAGGCCCTGGTCCGCGGTGCGCTCGCCGCCCTGCTGAGTCTGGAAGCCGACCTGGACGTGGTCGCCGAGGTGGGGCGCGGCGACGAAGTCCTCGCCGCCGTCGAGCGCACCACCCCGGACGTGGCGCTGCTGGATGTGGAAATGCCCGGTATGGACGGCATCTCGGCCGCCGCGCAGCTGCATGCGGCCCACCCGGAGGTGCGCATCCTGATGGTCACCACCTTCGGCCGCCCGGGTTACCTGCGTCGCGCCATCGACGCGGGCGCCTCCGGCTTCGTGGTCAAGGACACCCCCGCCCGCGAACTCGCCGACGCCGTCCGCCGCGTCCACATGGGCCTGCGCGTGGTCGACCCCGCCCTGGCCACCGAAACCCTCACCGCGGGAACCTCACCCCTGACGTCCAGGGAGCGGGAAGTCCTCGCCGCGGCGGCGGGCGGCGCGACCGCGGGCGCGATTGCCAAGCAGCTGCACCTGTCCGAAGGCACGGTCCGCAATCACCTCTCCGCCGCCATCGGCAAGACCGGCACCCGCACCCGCACCGAAGCGGTTCGCGCGGCGGAGCGCCTCGGCTGGCTCTGATCGCGGCCGACAGGTTTACGATCATCGGGATGAGAATCGTTGTGAGCGAGGCGGAATCGGCGTAAGGATGGTCTGACCGGAGGTCGTGAAGTCCGAGCCGCTCGCCCTGCCGAGGCGATCCATGACTGATAGCCTGAATCACCTAGTTTCAAACTACGGAATGAATGTTCCGCATTGCGAAAAATGCTAGGAGGGTCGCAGTGCGCGGATGGAACCTACGGCGCGGCGAGAGCACCGACCTGCTCGCCATTCTGAACACGGCCCGGCGGATCGCGGTGGATCTGGATGCGGGACTGGATGGTTCACGCGGGCGGACCGCGGCCAAGCGACTACGACGGCTGCTCTCCGCCCGCGCCGTCGGCTTGGTGAATCTGTCCGGCGGGGTCGAATGGGCGGGCGAGGCGGTGGCCGAGGAGACGGTGGCCGCCGCCGTCTCGGACGCCCTGCGCACCGGGAAGCCCACCGGCAGTGCGGAGTTGGCGGCGGTGCCGCTCACCGTCGAGGAGGAGCTTGCGGGAGTCCTGCTCGTCGTCGGTCAGGATTGTGCACAGGAGGCGCGTAGTGCGGCCTGGCTGCTCGAATACGTCCTGGAGCGGGCCCAGCTGCGGGCCGCGGCCGAGCGAGCCACCCAGTCCGAGCTGCGGGCGCTGCGAGCGGAGATGTCACCGCATTTCGTCTACAACGCGTTGACCGTGATCGCCGCGCTGGTCCGCTCGGACCCCGACCGCTCCCGGGAGCTGATCCTCGACTTCGCCGACTATGCCCGCTACAGCCTGGCCCGGCACGGTGAATTCACCACGGTGGCAGACGAATTCGAGGCCATCGAGACCTATCTCGTGCTGCAGCGGGCCGTCATGGGCGACCGGCTGCGCATCCAGATCCGGGTGGCCCCGGACGTATTGGCGGTGCCGATGCCTTTTCTGGTGCTGCAACCGTTGGTGGAGAACGCGGTTCGCCACGGTATCGAGCCGCGCGGCACCGGCGGCGTCGTGCAGGTGCGCGGCGAAGCGCGCGACGGCGACTGCGTGATCAGCGTGGAGGACGACGGGATCGGCATGACGCCCGCCCGCGCCCAGGCCTTGCTGGACGGAAAAGCCTCCGGCAGCGTGGGATTGGGCAATGTGGATCGGCGCCTGCGCACCGCATACGGGCAGTGGTACGGGCTGGTCGTCGAGACCGAGCGGGGCGCCGGAACCCGGGTGCTGGTACGGGTGCCGCTGTCACAGCCCGGGGTGGCGACGTCATGACGGAACCGAGACCGGGGATGCGCGTGCTGGCGGTGGACGACGCGCCCACCGCCCTCGAGGATCTGGCGCGCCTGCTGCGCGACGCGCACGGCGTGGCCGAGGTGGCCGTGGCGGCCGGTCCGCTACCGGCGCTGGAGCGGATCCGGGGCGAGGAGTTCGACGCGGTCTTCCTCGACATCTCCATGCCCGGACTCGACGGACTGGAGCTGGCCGGTCTGCTGGCCAAGCTCAGCCGCCCGCCGGTGGTCGTGTTCGTCACCGCGCACGACACGCACGCGGTGACGGCGTACGGCTTGGGTGCGGTCGACTACCTGCTCAAACCCGTTCGCCCGGAGCGTCTTTCCGCCGCGCTGGGCAAAGTCGCGAGGATGCTGCCCGACGCCCCGAGCGAGCAGGCCGGATCCGCCCTCGACGATGTGCTGGCCGCGCTGCCGGTGGAGAGCGGCGGCCGCACCCGCTATGTCCAGCGCAGCGCGGTGCATTTCGTGGAGGCCCGAGGCGATTACGTCCGGCTACACACGGCGACCGGGGCGCACCTGTACCGCATGCCCATCTCCCGGCTCGCCGAGTACTGGGAGGACAGCGGTTTCATGCGCGTGCACCGTGGCTACCTGATCGCCCTGAGCGCGATTCGCGAGCTGCGCAGCGAATCCACCGGCCTATTCGCCCACACCACACTCGGCGATGTCCCCGTCAGCCGCCGCCAGGCCCGGGAACTGCGGGACCGCTTGTTGCGGGCGGCCCGCGACCGCGAGTCGGGCGGCCGATAATGGCGCGCCGGGTCGCCGTCACCAGCGCGCAGACACGGCTGGCGCGTTCCCGTCGGCGGCCGCCCGCCCGACCGCCCGCACCCCGCCCGATCTCGGATATCGCTCGTGCACAACACAATTACCGCGCTCAGCGCCGCCGCGCCATCCCCACCCTGATCATCCTGTTCACCGTGCTCATCGGACCGCCCGTAATGATCAGCCTGTGGCCCGCCCTCGACGACATCCGGGTCTGGCACATCCCGGTGTCCTGGCTGACCCTCTGGCTGCTCCCGTACCCCGTGCTCGCGATCCTGGGCTGCTGGCACCTGTGGCGCGCCGAAGCCGTCGAATCGGGTGCCGCCGGAGACCGTCCATGATCGGATTGGGACCCGTCGTCGCCGTCATGCTGGCGACGCTGCTCATCGGGTTGCGCGGAGTCGCGGCCATGCGGACCACCTCCGACTTTCTGGTGGCCTCGCGCCGAGCCAGCCCGCTGCTGAATTCCGCTGCGCTCGCCGGTGAATACCTCTCCGCCGCATCGTTTCTGGGCGCGGCCGGGCTGGTGGTCAAGGATGGGGTCGGGTCGCTGTGGTATCTGGTGGGGTTCGCCGCCGGGTATATCGCGATGTTGGTGCTGGTGGCCGCGCCGATCCGGCGTTCGGGGGCACTGACCGTGCCGGATTTCGTGCAGGCGCGGTTGGCTTCGCCGGTGCTGCGCAAGCTTTCGGCGGTGGTGGTGCTCGTCATCAGCCTGCTGTATCTGGTGCCGCAGTTCCACACCTCGGGGCTCATGCTGAGCGAGGTCGGCGGGACGCCGTACTGGGTGGGCGTGGTGCTGGCGGCGGTCGCGGTGGGCGGCACTCTCGCGTTGGGTGGCATGCGGGCCGCGACCTATGTGCAGGCCTTCCAATTCGTACTCAAGACAGTGCTTTTCGCGGTGCCCGCCGTCTGGCTGGTGGTGAGCGTGGGGGCGGCGATCCGGACCGAGGCGGTGCATCCCGCCGAATTCACCCGGTTCGAACGGCAGACCACGGTGGTGTTCCGCGACGATGTGACCGTCGAGCTGCCCGAGTCCGTGCCCGCGGCCGGACTCTCCGCGGGGGCACACCATTTCGTGGCGGGGCAGCGCGTGACCTTTCCGGCGGGTGCGCCCGCGCCCCGGCTCGACGGGCAGACCACACCCGGCGACTCCGCTTGGCGGCGACCGCTTTTCGACCCGGGGCACCACGGGTATCCGCTGTTGAGCACGCTGGCCGTGCTGTTCGCGACGGCCCTGGGGACCATGGGCCTGCCGCATGTGATCATGCGCTTCCACACCAGCTCCGATGGGCGTTCGGCCCGGCGCGCCGCCGCGCTCACCGTGCCGCTGGTGGGGCTGTTCTATCTGTTTCCCGGCGTGTACGGGGTGCTGGGCGGAGTGCTGGTGCCGCATCTCTATTTCGCGGGCGGCACCGACACCGTGGTGGTCGCGCTGCCGCTGCGGGTCAATACCGGCTGGCAGGGCATCGCACTCACGGGACTGCTCACCGCCGGTGCCTTCGCGGCCATCCTGACCAGCTCGCTCGGCCTGCTACTGGCGGTATCCGGTGCGATCTCGCACGACCTCACGCCGGGCGGCCTCGACCGGCTGCGCCTGACCGCCCTGCTGTCGGCGGTTCCCGTGGGGCTGCTCGTCCTGCCCGTCGCCAGTCTGGACGCGGGCATCCTGGTCACCTGGGCCTTCACGGTGGCGGCCTCCACCTTCTCACCACTGCTGGTGCTGGGCATCTGGTGGCCGCGACTCACCGCGCGCGGCGCCATCGCGGGAGTGCTTGTCGGCCTGCTGATTTCGTCCGGCGCGATCGCGCTGACCGAGTGGTGCCCGGCGCTGTCGGGCTGGCCGGCCGTGCTGGCCGACCAGCCCGCGCCGCTGTCGGTGCCGCTGGCCTTCCTGACCATGATCGGGGTCTCGCTGCGCGGCCGTCCGCCGGTCTGGGCCGAGACCGCGGTGCTGCGCCTGCACCTCGACGATCCGGACCGTTCGTCGTAGCCGAGCGGCCGTTCGTCGGCCGTTCGCCGCACCGGGCGGCGGTTCGTCCGAGAGCTGTTCTGCCCGTTGGATTCCGGTCATAGCGTGATCCGCATCGCCGAATCAGCTCTCGTCAGGAGATCGAGTGACGACCACAGACCGGGCGCTCGCGGACCAGGAATCCTGGGCCGCCGCACACGACAGCCCCGAGTTCACGCGGCTGCGCACTAACCTGCGCCGCTTCGTCTTTCCGGTGACCGTGGCCTTTCTGGCCTGGTACCTCGCCTATGTGCTGCTCGCCGACTACGCGCACGGGTTCATGTCGGTGAAGCTGGCCGGGAATATCACCGTCGGGCTGGTTTTCGGGCTCCTGCAGTTCGTGTCGACCTTTGCCATCACCGGACTGTATGTGCGTTATGCCGCACGGCATCTCGACCCGATCGCGGACGAGCTCCGCGCCGGCCTCGAGGGAGGTGCGCGGTGAGTGGCGGTCTGCAGGGCGGCAATTCGCTGCTCAACCTCGCCATCTTCGCCGCGTTCGTGGCGATCACCCTCGTAGTGGTGGTCAAGGCCAGTCGTGGATCTCGCACCGCCGACGACTTCTACGCCGGTGGCCGCGCGTTCACCGGGCCGCAGAACGGGATCGCCATCGCGGGCGACTATCTCTCGGCCGCGACCTTCCTCGGCATCACCGGGTCCATCGCGGTCTACGGGTACGACGGGTTCCTGTACTCGATCGGATTCCTGGTCGCCTGGCTGGTCGCGCTGCTGCTGGTGGCCGAATTGCTCCGCAACACCGGCAAATTCACCATGGGCGACGTCCTCGCGTTCCGGATGCGGCAACGGCCCATCCGGGCCGCGGCGGCCGTCTCCACCATCACCGTGAGCCTGTTGTACCTGCTGGCCCAGATGGCGGGCGCGGGCATCCTGGTCTCGCTGCTGCTGGGCATCTCCGGGGATGCCGGGCAGGCCGTGGTGATCTCGGTCGTCGGGCTGGTGATGATCTTCTACGTCCTGGTCGGCGGCATGAAGGGCACCACCTGGGTGCAGATCATCAAGGCGATCCTGCTGATCGGAGCCGCGGCGGGCATGGCGATCTGGGTCCTCGCCAAGCACGGTTTCGACTTCTCCGCGCTGCTGCAGGGGGCGGTCGACCGGGCGGGCGCGCACGGCGGCAAGCTGCTGGAGCCCGGCGCGAAATACGGCGTCGACGGCACCTCCAAGCTCGACTTCCTCTCGCTCGGTGTGGCTCTGGTGCTCGGTACTGCGGGACTGCCGCACGTGCTGATGCGGTTCTACACCGTTCCTTCGGCGAAGGAGGCGCGGCGATCGGTGGTGTGGGCCATCGGATTGATCGGGCTGTGCTACCTGTTCATCCTCGTCATCGGTTACGGCGCAGGCGCATTGGTGGGACCGGCGGCCATCGCCGCTGCACCCGGCAAGGAGAACGCGGCCGCGCCGCTGCTCGCACAGTTGCTCGGCGGGCCGCTGCTACTCGGCTTCGTCTCCGCCGTCGCGTTCGCCACCATCCTGGCCGTGGTCGCCGGGCTCACCATCACCGCATCGGTGTCCTTCGCCCACGACATCTACACGAATGTGCTGCGCGGCAATCGATCCGAGAACGAGGACCACGCGAACAAGGACGCCGAGGTGCGGGTGGCGCGCATCGCCTCCATCGTGATCGGGGTGTTCGCCATCGTCGGCGGCATCGCGGCCAAGAACCAGAACGTGGCCTTCCTGGTGGCGCTGGCCTTCGCGGTCGCGGCCTCGGCCAACCTGCCGACCATCCTGTATTCGCTGTACTGGAAGCGATTCAACACCGCCGGAGCCCTGTGGAGCATCTACGGCGGACTGGGCATCGCCCTGACACTCATCGTGTTCTCGCCCGCGGTATCCGGCAATGCCAAGGCCGTGTTCCCGCACGTGGACTTCCACTGGTTCCCCCTGCAGAACCCCGGCCTGGTCTCGATTCCCGCGTCGTTCCTGCTGGGCTGGCTCGGCACCGTGCTCTCGCGCGAACGGACCGACGGCAAATACGTGGAGATGGAGGTCCGCGCCCTCACCGGGGCGGGCGCGGAAAAAGCCGTCTCGCACTGAAATAACCAAGATAAGGAGCTGGATACAAGTGCTAACCTTCCCGACCGGTCATCAGCCCCGGTATCAGAACTTCTCCATCAAGGCCATTTCCGACGAGACCATTCGCGAGGGCTGCGAGCGCGCGCCCTACGGTGCCAGCGATCAGGGCAAGGTGGCGCTGATCCGCGCGGTCACCAATGCCGGTGTGACCGATATCGACGTCGGTTCCGGCATTACCGAACCCGCCTTCGTGCGGTCGGTGCTCGACGACAAGTACCTCGTGGGCCGGATCCCCGAGGCGGCCACCTTCTCGTTCAATCTGACGCTCAAGACCTGGGAGCCGCTGATCGAGCAGCTCGCCCGGGAACTGCCGCGGGAGTACCTGAGCGAGATCTACGTCAGCATCGGCATGATCGAGATCGACTCGCAGCACCGGCTTTTCGAGCGGGTCGCCGAGCGGCTGCGCTCCATCGGCGTGGGCAAACTGCGCTCCAGCCTGCTCAACGCCTTCTCCATCACCGTCGACGAGGACAAGTACGACCACCTCAATCGGCAGATCGAACGGTGCCGCCAGCAGGGGATCTCGCTGATTCGGATCAATGATTCGGTCGGCACCCTGGTGCCGGACTCCACCGCCGTGCTGGCGGCGAACCTGGTGCACGACAATCCCGACACCACCTTCTACCTGCACGGCCACAACGACCGCGGCATCGGCACCGCGAACTCGCTGACCTCGGTCTTCCACGGCTTCCAGATGATCGAGGGCGGCGTGGCCGGCGTCGGCAACCGGGCCGGACTGGCCGAGATCGAAAGCATCGCGGCCATTTTCGAGGACAACAATATCGGCGTCGAGGCCGCCGACCTCGATATCGAGAAGCTGGGCGAGGCCGCCCGGCTCTCGGAATCGGTGTTCCTCACCGCGCCGAGCCCCTACCGCGCCATCAGCGGCTTCCTGGTCCAGAACGAGAACGCGGGCATCGTCAATGTACCCGACTATCTCGGTGTCGCCCGCCCGGTCGACTACTTCCTGAACCGAATCGGTTTGTTCCCCACCTATATTCGCCAGATCCTCGCCGAACGCGGCATGGACCCGCGGGTGCTCGCCGACGACGCCTTCGTCGAGGACGTCTACGAGCGCCTGGCCGCCCACATGGATCGGCTCTTCGAGCGCAAGAGGAGTGAATTCGATGTACTGGCAGCGAATATCGAGGATTTTTACCGAGATATCGTCCGGCTTGACGAAGTTCAGCACTTCGCTCTGGAAGCTCTACGCGACCGAGAATTTACACCGCGGCTGAGCGACGTCCACCAGGCCCTCGTCGACGAGGCGGCCGTGGCGTAACGACCACCGCACGGGCCGGGGGAAACCCCGGCCCGTGGGAGGAGAATGATCATGACCGATGTTCGGATGCCCGCGTCCACGGCCGAGAAGGCCGGGAGCGCAGCACAATTGGGGATCGCCGGAGTGGTGGCGGTCAGTATCGGGAATTTCCTCGTCGCCTTCGATGCCTCCGCGGTGAATGTGGCGCTCCCGGCCATCGGCGGTGAACTACATGCCGC
This sequence comes from Nocardia heshunensis, assembly GCF_054782115.1. Classification (NCBI taxonomy): domain Bacteria; kingdom Bacillati; phylum Actinomycetota; class Actinomycetes; order Mycobacteriales; family Nocardiaceae; genus Nocardia; species Nocardia heshunensis. The sequence continues at coordinate 1,101,990 of NZ_BAAGTC010000002.1, forward strand.
GCCCGGCGCCGGGCAATGGTTTCTCGACGGCTACACGATTCCGCTGTGTGTCTTCCTCATGGTCTCGGGGGCGGCGGGCGACCGCTTCGGTGCGGCCAAGGTGTACCGCTTCGCGTTGCTGGCCTTCCTGGTCGCCTCCGGTCTCTGTGCCGTTGCCACCAGTGCGCCCGCGCTGATCGCCGCCCGCGTATTGCAGGGCGCGAGCGCGAGTTTCGCCCTGCCCATGACCCTGGCGATTCTCGGCAAGGGCATCGCCGACCCCAAGCGCCGGGCCCGCATGATCGGCGCCTGGGGCGTGGTGGGCGGGGTGGGCATCGCCTCGTCACCCCTGCTGAGCGGGCTGATCACCGGCTATGCGGGCTGGCGTTGGATGTTCGCGGTCAACGTCCCCGTCTGCCTGCTGGCCGTCTTCATGCTGCGCCGATTCACCGACCGACCCGAAACCGACCGCCGCACAGTCAATCCCGTGTCGCAGCTGCTGCTGTGCGCGGTCCTGACCGTGGTCGCGGCCGTACTCATCGAGGGCCGCCACGGTTGGCCGGTGGCCTGGCAGGCCACCGCCATCGGATTCGCGATCGTCGCCGCGGGCGCGCTCCTGCGCATCGAACTCGGATCGTCGAATCCCACGGTGCCGCGCACACTGTCGCGCAATCGACCGTATCTGCTGGTCGCACTGGCCGGTGGCTGCTACCAGTTCGCGTCGTACGGCTCCCTGCTCGTGCTGGCGCTCTACCTGCAGCAACGGCACCATCTCGACAGCGTCCACACCGGCTATGTCCTGCTGGTGTGCAGCATCGCGTGGTTCCTCGGCAATGTCAGCGCGCTGGCGATCACTCCCGAACGTCGCGACCGCGTCATCGTCGCCGCGGCCGCGCTCGGTGTCGTGGGGGCGACGGGTGCCGCCTTGTTGTCGACGACGGGTGAGCTGATCCTCGCCATGGCCCCTACCGCTCTGATCGGTTATCCGGCAGGCATTCTCGCGTCCTCGCTGAGCGCGGCCGCCATGCACCACGCTCCCGCTCCGGTGGCGGGGACGGCGGCCGGTCTGCTCAATACCAGCCGCCAATCCGGCATGGTCATCGCCGTGGCGCTGCTCGGCGGCCTGCCCTTCACCCACGAACTGCTCTGGCCGATGCTCGCCGTAGCGCTCGCCTTCGCCGCCGTCCTCGGGGCCGTGGCGAGCGCGATCGTGGCCGGGCGGCCGCGCGTCAGTGGCAGTCCGGTTGGTGGGGCTGGTCGTAGCGGTCGTGATGGATGGCCTCGCCGACGTGGCCTTGGCGGCCCAGGGGAGTGAGGTCGAGGTAGTTGTGGGTGGTGATGAGGATGTCGCCACCTCGGGCGTAGGACGAGTAGGTGTGGAAGACGCGGTTGTCGTCGTCGCGCCAGAAGACGCTGGTGCCGGGCTGCTCGCCCTCGGTGAACCAGGGCTCGCCCTTGGCGATGAGCTCGGCCTTGGTGCGGTAGTTGTATTCGACGGGGGCGACGGATTCGTCGGCGGTGACGTGGAAGTCGTAGTTGAAGTCGGTGCTGTGGGAGGAGTACAGGGGGAACGTCCACCCCATGCGATCCCGGTAGGTGCGCAGGTTCTCCCACGGTCCCCGGGAGACGACCACGAACGTGGTGTCCTTGTGCTCCAAATGCTCGATGTGATTGACGTTGTCGAGCATGAGCGCGCAGCTCGGGCAGCCCGCGTCCAGGTCCCAGCGCCACATCATGTGGTAGAGGATCAACTGCCTGCGGTCGGCGAAAAGCTCGGCGAGCGTGGTCTTTCCCTGCTCGCCCTCGAAGACGTACTCCTTGTCGATCGGCACCATGGGCAGCTCCCGGCGCTTGGCCGCCAGTGCGTCGAGTCGATGGGTGAGTTCTTTCTCCTCTGCCAGCAACTCTTTCCGGGCGGTCAGCCACTCCTCGTGCGATGCCACGGTGGGACGGGTCATGATTCGCTCCCTACTCGAAGGACGGATGTCTCCGAGTAGGGAGACCGGGTGCCCATGCAGAACTCGTCGCTCACCGCCAGTTTGGCCGAAATCAGGTGGTACGGACTAGAAGCGGCCGCCTCGGCTGATGCGGCGGGAGCCGTCCGAGCCGCCGAATGAGCCGGGGCCGTAGCTGCCGCCCCCGGAACTGCCTCCGCCGCCGCGGTATTGGTTGCCCATGCCGCGCAGCATGCCGTCGATGAGGATGCCGCCGAGGATGGCCCCGGACTGGGAGTTCGAGGAGGTGAGGCGTTGTTGCTGGGCCTGCCAGTCGCGGACCGCGGCCTGGGCGGTGTGCAAGGCGCGGGCGCCGAGTTCGGCGGCGCGCTGAGCCTGCGGCAGGGCCTGCGCGGGATCCGTGGTCGAGAGCTGTTCGGCTTGTTCGAGACTGCGCTGAGCCTCGGCCAGCCGGGTGCGGGGTTCGGCGTCCACACCGCCGCGGCGGGTGCTGATGAAATCGGCGGCGGCATTGATCTGGCTGCGCGCGGCGGTCAGCACCTGGTCGAGGCGGCGGCGCAGATCCTCGGCGGTGTGCTTGCGCTGAGTGGCGGCGGCGATCGCCTGTTCCAGGGCGGAGTCGGCGGCGACCGCCTGCCGGAAGACGCCCAGCGGATTGCCGGTTCCCTCGGCGGCGGCCTGATCCAGTGCGGCGCGGGCAAGGGCGGTGGCCGAAGGCAATTCGGTGCCGCCGTGCTCGACCAGGGTGGCCGCCAACTCCAGATCCTTGCGGAGTTCGGCGACGATGCCGGGCAGTCCGGCCCCGGCCTGCTCGATATCGGTGGTGGCGGAATCGATCGCGTCGAGCAGGGTGCGTGCGGCGTCGACCGCGGATTCGGCGGCGCGGATGTCGGCCACCGCCGCGCCCTGCTGTCCGACGGGTTTGGCCGCCGCCGCCCGGCCGTCCTCGATGGTCCGCTCCGCGAACCCGATTCGCTCCTGCGCCATGCTCACGTTGTCGCGGATGGGCGCGAGCACCGAGGCCGGGTGTGCGGCCAGCAGCCCGGCGAGCGTGGCCTGCGAGCCGGGCATCCGGGCGGTCAGTTCCACCATGTCGCGGGTCAGCGCGTCGAGCCGGTCCGCGGCATTGATGAGCAGATTGCGCATGGCGTCGAACTCGGTCACCTTGGCGTCCAGATCCCGGTCGGCCCCGCCACAGCTGCTGATCAAATCGATCAGCATGGACTGCTGCTGATCCGGGGTCTCGGGAATGTCGTCGTCGAGCTGCTGGCGGATCGAGAACGCCTTGGCCAGCGCCTTTTTCGCGGCCTGGAGCGCGGCGGTGAACGGCGCGGTGGCGGTGGCCCCGAATTCGTCGGTGGCCAGGCGCAGTTCCTCGGCGCTGGTGCGGATCGCATTGTCGGTGTCGACGAGCGTCTCCTTGGACAGGGCGTCCAGGATCACCAGGGGCAGGGCCGCCAGCGCGGCGGTGTCGGTCGGATCGGTGCGACGCGCGGCGGCCAGCGCCGACCGCTCGCGCCGGCGCTGCCGCCACCGCGACCACAGCCAGACCGCGAGCACCACCAGCACCACGCCGAGCGCGAAAAGCAATAACTTGCCGATTCCGATCCCGCCCGAACCGCTCATGGCATGCGACAACCCGGTCGCCGTCGCCAATCCGGCCCCCAGCCAGTCCCCGCTGCGCAGCTTCGGCTCGACCTGATCGGTCAGCATCCGGTCGAGGTCCTTGTCGCTGACCGCGCTGGGCAGGGTCCCGGTGAACGCGTAGGCGCGATCGTCCACCGCGACCGACAGCAGCACGTCCCGATCCCCGAATCCGGACAGCCGCGCGGTCTGCTCACCCCACGAATGCGAGTCCAGCCCTTGGAAATTCCGCACGTAGACGACCCACAGCCGCTCGTGGTCGCGCGAATACAGCGAGTCGATGGCCTGTTGCAGCTCCGCGGTCTGTCCGCGATCGAGGACACCGGCCTGATCGGTCACGTAACCGGGCAACCGCAGCGGCTCCTCCGCGGCCGCGGGTGCGGCGCGTCCGCCGACCAGGGCCAGGGCCAGGAGCAAGCCGGTCGCGAGGAGGGACAGCTGCTTCGATGGCCGCATCCTCTGAATCTAACTGTGGAACGCGGAGGGTCGGTTTCTTCTGCACACTGTGTCGGCCGCGATGACTACCATCGGGGGCGTGATCACGATCGATTCTCCCTACACGGGACACGTTTCCCCCGGCTCCAACCCGCAACAGCGTGAGGTGCCGGGCGCGCGCATCGTGAAAATGTCCGTCGGCGGCATGGACAACAACGTCTACCTGGTGCAGTGCACCGCCACCGGCGCGACATTGCTGATCGACGCGGCCAACGAGGCCGAGCGGATTCTGGAGCTGCTGGCCCAGGAGGCATCCGGCCGGGTCGAGCTCATCGTCACCACCCACCAGCACCGCGACCACTGGGTGGCGCTGCCGGACGTGGTGTCGGCGACCGGAATTCCCACCGCCGCGCACCTACTCGACGCCGACCCGCTGCCCGTGAAGCCGGACCGGCTGCTCGCCGACGGTGACACCGTGCAGCTGGGTGAGCTGGAGTTGAAGGCCATTCACCTGAGTGGGCACACGCCCGGCTCGGTCGCGCTCGCGTTGACCGACGGCGCGGGCCGCACCCACCTGTTCACGGGTGACTCGCTGTTCCCCGGCGGCGTGGGTCGCACGCTGTCGCCGGAGCAGTTCACCTCGCTGCTCGACGACGTCGAGACCAAACTGTTCGGCCACTACCCCGATGACACCGCCGTGTATCCGGGCCACGGTGACGACACCACCCTCGGTATCGAGCGCCCGCAATTGCCCGAGTGGCGGCGACGCGGTTGGTAAAACTCCGGAACCGACCCACTGAACCGGATTGGCTGGTTCACGACATGGCCGACGACCCCACCGCCGCGGGCGGATGCGTCGGCGGCACCCTGCGCTGGGCGCGGCGGCTGCTGCTCGGCGCGTTGGTGATGGGCCTGCTGGTGGTGGGCGGTACCGCCGTGCGGGTGTGGCAGGTGGCCCGCATCGACGACTACACACAGGCCGACGCCATCGTGGTGTTGGGCGCGGCCCAATACGACGGCACCCCGTCCTCGGTGTTCCAGGCGCGACTGGATCAGGCGGCCAGGCTGTACCGCAAGCAGATCGCGCCGATGATCGTCACCGTCGGCGGCAAGCAGGTCGGCGACAACTACACCGAGGCGGCGTCGGGGAAGATCTACCTCGAGGATCGGGGCGTGCCCGCGGATCGGATCCTGGCCGTCGAAACCGGTTCCGACACCCTGCAGAGCGTGGAGGCGGTCTCGAAAGCCCTCCTGGCGCGCGGCAAGACGTCGGTGGTGCTGGTCAGCGACCCCTGGCATTCACTGCGCACCCGTACCATGGCCCGCGACGCCGGGTTGAGGGCGTGGACCGCGCCCACCCGCACCGGGCCCGCGGTGTACACGCGAGAATCGCAGGCGCACGGCATTTTCCGGGAGACCTTCGCCCTGCTGTGGTATCAGCTGACCCACTTCTCGGCGGACTTCAAATACACAGCGGATCAGTGAGAGATGAACGCGCGCATCGACTATGACCGGGTGTACTCCGAGGCGGATCGGGAGCGCATGGTGCCCGAAACCGATCGGACCGCCGGATTGAGCTGGTCGCCGTGCCCGGCACGGCGCAGCGAATTCGCGCGGGATCGCGCGCGGGTGCTGCATTCCGCGGCGCTGCGGCGGCTCGCGGACAAGACGCAGGTCATGGGTCCGCGCGACGGTGACACCCCACGCACGCGGCTCTCGCATTCGCTGGAGGTCGCGCAGATCGGGCGCAGCATCGCCGACAGTCTGGGCTGCGATCCGGACCTGGTGGATCTGGCCGGGCTGGCACACGACATCGGGCATCCGCCCTACGGGCACAACGGCGAGAAGGCCCTCGATCAATTCGCCGACAAGCACGGCGGTTTCGAGGGCAATGCGCAGAATCTGCGCATCCTGACCCGGCTCGAGCCGAAGGTGATCGACGATCAGGGCAATAGTTTCGGGCTCAATCCGACCCGGGCCGCGCTCGACGCCGTCATCAAATACCCTTGGGGCAGAACGGGTCCCGGCTCCAAGTTCGGCGCGTACGACGTGGACATGGACCGGCTGGACTGGGTGCGCAAGGGCGCGCCCGATCGTCGCCAATGCCTGGAATCGCAGATCATGGACTGGTCCGACGATGTCGCGTACTCGGTGCACGATGTCGAGGACGGCGTGATCGCGGGCCGCATCGACCTGCGCGCGCTGGCCGATCCGGTGGAGCAGCGGGCGCTGGCGGAACTCGGTGCGCGTCAGCATCCTTCGCTGACCGTCGACGAGCTGGTGGCCGCCGCGCAGCGGCTCTCGGAGATGCCGGTGGTCACCGCCGCGACCGAGTTCGACGGCTCCCTGCGCGCCTCGGTCGCCCTGAAACGCCTGACCAGTGACCTGGTGGGCCGCTTCGCCACCGCCGCCGTGGAGGCCACCCGCGCCGCCTGGGGCGGTCGCCAATTGTCGCGCTACGCCGCCGATCTGGAGGTGCCGCGGATCGTGGCGGCCGAGGTGGCGGTGCTCAAGACCATGGCCTTGCGCTACGTGCTGTCCGATCCCATTCACCAGGTGCGCCAGGCCGGGCAGCGGGAACGCATTCTGCTGGTAGCCAATCGATTGCTGGAGGCGGCTCCCCGGGGCCTGGACCGGCTGTTGCTGCCCTGGTGGGACGAGGCCGCCGACGACTCCGCGCGGGTGCGGGTGATCGTCGACCAGATCGCCTCCTACACCGAGAGCCGCCTGGAACGCATCGCCGCCGCGATACCCTGAATCCGGCGAATTCTGCGGCAGGGGGCGCGATGGCAGGCGAGGTGGACGGCATTGTCGACCTGGACAGATATCCGCTCGACCGGCGTTCGGTCGCGGGCCTGCGCGAGGTGATCGAACGGGCCCAGGCGGATTTTCTGGTCAGCGGTGTCACCGTGCTGCCCGAATTCCTGCGGCCCGCCGTGGTTACCGAGATGGCCGCGGATGTGCTGTCCGACGGGCTCGGCGACGCCATGCGGTTCGAATACACCGTGGCCTGCGACCGGATTCCGGATTCCTCGCCGCTGAAGGCGCTGTATCGCTGGGAACCGTTGCGGGAGTTCGTGTCCCAATTGGTGGGGGAGCAGGCGCATCGCTCGGCCGACGAGCTGGGGGCGATGACGGTGCAGATCCACGAGAGCGGGGACGTGCAGGACTGGCACTACGACATGTCCGACTACACGGTCATGCTGCACATCGTCGCGCCCGAACGCGGCGGTGCGCTCGAATACATACCGCTGCCAGGGGCTTTCATCGAGCGCGGGGGCGGGCTGCCGATGCGGCATCGGCACATGGTCAAGATGCTGCCGACGGTGCCGGGGAGTCTGGTGCTGCATGCCGGGCGGCGGTCCCGGCATCGGGTGACGCCGGTGCAGGGGGAGATCCCGCGGGTGAGCGTGCACATGGCGTTCAATTCGCAGCCGGGGCAGCGGTTGAACGCGCATGTGCGGCGGCATCTGTTCGGGCGCGAGGAGTGAGTTCAGTTCTGGTGCAGGGCCACGTACTGCGCGATGCAGTCGGCCGGTGCGCCGTCCGCGATCAGGCGGCCCTCGTCGAAGACCAGCACCCGATCGAAGTCGGCGAGCAGGTCCAGATCGTGTGAGATCACGATCAGCTGCTGCGGAAGTTCCTGCAGCAGAAGGGAAATGCGGCGCTTGTTGCGCAGATCCAGCAGGGTGGTCGGCTCGTCGAAGACCACATACTTCGGGCCGACCGACAGCACCGCGGCGATGGCCAGCAACTGCTTCTGGCCGCCGCTGAGTAGATGCGCGGGGTGATCGCGGAATTCGGCCAGGCTGTATTCGGTGAGCGTGGCGGTGACTCGGTCCGGGATCTCGGATTTGGCGACGCCGTGATGCTTGAGCCCGAAAGCCAGATCCTCCGCAACCGTCGGCATGACGATCTGTACGTCCGGATCCTGGAAGACGAATCCGACCAGTTTGCGCACGGCCCGGCCCTGTTTGCGGGTATCGAGGCCGTCGACCGCGACCTTGCCGCTCGTCGGGATCTGCAAGCCGTTCAACAATCGCGCGAAAGTGGACTTGCCCGAACCGTTCGCGCCGATGACCGCGATCCGGCGCTCACTCAAGGTGAGGTCGAGATCGCGCAGCACCTCGCGGTCGCCGAAACGATGGGAGACGCCCTCGATGTCGATCACGCGTCGACCCGGATCATCGGATACGCCTTGCGGACCGCGACCGCGGCCATCGAGCCGATGATGGTCTTGACGATGTCGCCCGGAATGAACGCCACCGACGTGGTGAATGCCTTGGCCAGCGAGATGTGCGCCGCCGCGGCCATCCACGGAATTCCGATGGCGTACAGCACGATCGCGCCGCCGAGGAAGTTGATCGCCAGCGCGATGGGCAGGTTGTAGTGCCGCCACACGCGTTCGGTGAGCAATCCGATCACCAGCGCGCCGATCGGGTAGGCGATCACGAAGCCACCCGTCGGGCCCATGATCACCGAGAGTCCGCCGCGCCCGCCCGGCAGCACCGGCAGGCCCGCGAACACCAGCACGTCGAACAGCAGGATCGCCAGCGCACCGCGCTTGGCGCCCAGAATCGATCCGGCGAGGATGACGCCCAGAGTTTGCGAGGTGAACGGCGCGAAGGCTCCGGGCAATTGGATCAACGGGAAGAATCCGAGAACCACCATGATTGCCGCGAACAGCGCGATCTGCGCCAAATCCCTACTACGCACCGAGCGATCCTAATGGGCAGCTGTTCAGTGACCTGAATGGGTGCTGTTCGGAGGCTCAGTCCAGCCCGCGCGCATCCAGCGCCTCGCCGACGCCGTCGGCCATGCGGAGTGTGCGGATCAGTAGCGGGACCAGGAAGACCGTGCTGCGCTCGATGCCGCGAGCCTTTTGGGCGGCCCGCACGAGTTCGGCCTGCTCACGGATGACCGGAACGAACCGGATGGTCATGGCAACCAGCAGTCCCACCCGCTCGGGCCGGACGCCGAGCGGGGTGAGCGGCCGCAGCGCCGACTCGATGGTGTCGATCATCGCCGAGGTGCGTGTGGTGAGCGTCACCAGATTCGCCAGCAATACCAACGTGATCAGCCGTTCCCCGACCAGAACCGCGCTCTGCCAGCCGGTGAAGATCACCTGCGCGAGCATGATCAACACCAGGAACGGTGCGAGCCCGAGCAGCTGCCGCCCGGTCGTGCGCCACGGAATCCGGGCCAGCCCATACAAACCCAGCACGATCGCGAATGCCACGGCCAGCCACAAGATCGACGGCACGAAGAACAGCGTGGTCCCGGCGACCGCCAGTACCAGCAGTTTCGCCCCGGCGGGCACGGTATGCACCGGCGTCCGGGCGTCGTGGTACAGGCTGAGCACCCGTAGATCCTGGCATGCGGCGGAAAGGCCATTCGGTCCGGCGTCCAGGCGTGCGTCCCGGTCCAGAGTGTCGGTCCCACAGGGCTAGACTCGTCGCGTGGCAGGCCGTATTCCGGACCGCGATATCGCGGCGATTCGTGACCGTGTCCGGATCGAGGATGTCGTGGGTGAGTATGTGGCCCTCAAACGTGCCGGTGCGGACTCCATGAAGGGACTCTGTCCCTTTCACGACGAGCGATCCCCGTCCTTCCATGTGCGCCCGAATCATGGTGTGTTCCACTGCTTCGGCTGTGGTGAGGGCGGCGACGCCTTCGCGTTCCTGCAGAAGCTCGAGCACGTCGGGTTCGTCGAGGCCGTCGAGCAGCTGGCCGATCGCATCGGCTACAAGATCAACTATGAGGGCGGCGGCACCTCGGTCCAGCGTGACCGCGGCACCCGCGCCCGCCTGGTCGCCGCCAATGCCGCGGCGCACGAGTTCTACATGTCGCAACTCGGCGAGCCCGCGGCCGAGGCGGCCCGCAAGTATCTGACCGACCGCAATTTCGACCACAATGCCGCCCACCAGTTCGGTTGCGGCTACGCCCCCAGCGGTTGGGACACGCTCACAAAGCACCTGCTGCGCAAGGGTTTCGACTTCAAGGAGCTGGAGGCCGCGGGCCTGTCCAAGCAGGGCCAGCGCGGCCCCATGGACCGCTTCCACCGCCGCCTGCTGTGGCCCATCCGCAATCTCGGCGGCGAGGTCATCGGCTTCGGCGCGCGCCGGTTGTACGACGACGACACCATGACCGCCAAGTACATCAACACGTCGGAAACGTTGCTGTACAAGAAGTCTCAGGTGCTCTTCGGTCTCGACCTGGCCAAGCGCGAGATCGCCAAGGGCCATCAGGCGGTCGTCGTCGAGGGCTACACCGACGTCATGGCCATGCACCTGTCCGGCGTGAAGACCGCGGTCGCGTCCTGCGGCACCGCCTTCGGCGAGGAGCACATGGCGATCCTGCGCCGCCTGCTCATGGACGACAACTTCTGGCGCGGCGAGATCATCTACACCTTCGACGGCGACGCGGCAGGCCAGGCCGCCGCCCTGAAGGCCTTCTCCGGCGACCAGAAAGTGGCCGGGCAGACCTACATCGCCGTCGCCCCCGACGGCCTCGACCCGTGCGAACTGCGCCAGCGCAACGGCGACGGCGCGGTCCGCGACCTGGTCGCCCGCCGAGTCCCGTTGTACGAGTTCGTCATCCGCGGCCTGCTCGCCGAACACAACCTCGACACCCCCGAAGGCCAGGTCGAAGCGTTGCGCCGCGGCGTCCCCGTGGTGTCCCAGATCAAGGACTTCGCCCTCCGCAAGGCCTACGCCACCAAACTGGCCGGCTGGGTCGGCTGGGACGACATCCAACAGGTCGTCCGCCGCGTCGGCGACGAAGCCCGCAAGGGCGCCCGCGGCAACGGCGCCAAACCCGGCATCCCCGAACGCCAACCGCGCCAAGAGATCGCCGAAAGCCCCGCCGCCCGCCCCAACCCCCACGACCCCGCCCTACTCTCGCAGCGCCAAACCCTCGCCGCCGCACTGCAATACCCAGCCTTCGCGGGCCCGGTCTTCGACTCCCTGGAGTCCGAAACCTTCACCCACCCCGCCTACGTAGCCGTCCGCGCCGCCATCGTCGAAGCAGGCGGCACCGCCAGCGGCCTGACGGGCGCCGAATGGGTAGCAGGCGTCGCCGACAACACCGACGACCTCACCCTCCGCGCCCTGGTCTCGGAACTCTCCGCCGAACCGCTACCGGTCAAATCCGCCGAAGACATCCCCCGCTTCATCACCGGCGTCCTCGCCCGCACCCAAGAATCCTGGGTAGGCCGCCAGGTAGCCGAACTGAAATCTAAACTCCAGCGCATCTCATCCACCGAACAACCCGACGCCTACATGGCGTTGTTCGGCGACCTCGTCGCCTTGGAGCAATACCGAAAAAGCCTCCTGACCCAGGCCATGGGCAACTCAGGAGACTTCGCGTAAACAACCGACTGTTAATCGGCAGGTTTCAGTTTCGAACCCCGCCCGCCGTCGTTGGCGACCCACCCAGCCGGCAGGCGGCGAGGCTCGCCGCCCTATCGCAGGGGTGTGGGGGCGCAGCCCCCACAAGGGGGCAAGGGGCAACGCCCCAATCCCTCAGCGCCGCAGTTGATCCTGCGGCACCAGGATTGTGGTGCGCTCGTCGATTGGCACCATGGGTTCCAGCTTCGGCTGGGTGCTCAGCTTGTCCGCGAGCTTCTGCCGCCCGATCATCACGACCTTCCGCGTGACAGGGCTCTCGCTGATCGCACGGGTCGTCTTACTGATCTGTTCATAACGAGCCCGCCCGGCCTTAGCGCCCAGCACGTACCCAGCCGCCACACCGATGATCAACCGCAGCATCCCGAGAAGCTCCTCCCATAGGGTCAGACACGAATGGTAATCCGTTGTCCTTTCGTCGTCCTCCGGCGGTGTCCGGAGGATCGGCGGTGGGCGTGACTCGTGCCGCCCGGTGACGCTGTCGCTGAGCGATCTCGGCGAACGTCCGGCCCCAGCGGGACTGAAATCGTTCGTCGAGAGCGTCCAGGACTTGTCCACGATTCCGAGACGAGTCGGGGCCCACTGGATGAGAACGTCTCAGCAGTGTTCGGGCTCCGCCGATGTCGGCGTGGACGGTTCTCCCGCAGAACCGGCACTGGAAGCGTGCTTGGGTTCGGCGATTGTTTCTAGCGGTGTATCCGCAGCTGCCGCATTCCTGACTGGAGTAGGCGGCACAGACTTCGAGGGTCTCGATGCCGAGATCCTCACGCAGGGCAGCGAGTTTGGTGTCGACAGCGGCCCGGCCCGCGAGTGCGAGCAGTCGGCGCAAGCGTTTGGACAGTTTGCCGGCCTGGGCCAGACCACGGAAGTCCAGCTTCTCCACGATGACTCGGGCGACATCGGGTGCGCCGCCCTTGTCCGGGTTCAGGATTCGGTTCAAGCACCGGTTGACCTCATTGGTGACGAACCCGCGAATGTCTTGGACCAAAGCCCGGTAACGACGTGATTCCCGCAACTTGATGTGCTGGCGGTTCAACGCCGCGACCAGCGGTTGCAGACGGGCGTCATAGGCGCGCAACCGGTTCAGGAAGTCGCGCCCGTGTAAGGTGCCATCACTGGTCGCGAACAAAGTCGCCATGCCCCAGTCCACTCCCAGGTCGCGGGTCCGCTCGTCACTGGGTACTGCTTTCCTGGTTTTCACGACGAGCCGGAACTCGACCTGGCCCTCCCTGGTGATGATGACTTGGCAGTGGTTGGCCACTACCGCGCCCGGGCGCGCCAGGCGCGCCTCGAACGCCGCTTGGGTGCGCAGTGGGATCCACACGGGTTTGTTTTTGGTCAGGGTGGAGATCCGAACCCAATAGGCGGGTGTGCCTGCATGTTTCGGGGATTCTACGAGGGCGATCTTGCCGTCCATCACCATCGTGCGGACACGCCGCAGATCCGGAGCCCCGACACGCCTGCGGACCTGTCGCATGATCGTCCGAGCCAGGATGAAGACCTCGGCCGAGATGGCACGTGTCTTCGACATTTGAATCTGCGCTGTCTGGGCCCCGTCCTGCCCTAGGTCGGGGTGTCGGTACCAGCCGTGGATCTTGTTCACATACAGCAGATCTGCTTTGACCTTCTCGGGCAGAGTGGAGCCGGTGACGAGGTCGCGAAACACCCGCTCGCAATTGCCCAGCCATGACAGGTGTGCAGCCACCGCCTGCTGACCGACCGAGTCCCACTGCCGTTGCGATAAGCCGTCGTCCCATCCTTTGGTGTCCACCCACCGGGGCAGTACACCGGTGGTGAACAACTGCCGCCGCACCGCAGATTGGGCTCGCCCCAGCCCGGCCTGCCACACCGGCAGTACCGCGGCGACCCGCGCGAGTTTCGCCGCGTTCGCGCAGGACGGCAGCCGGTAGGACCGGCAACTCATCCTGGCGACCTCCGTGGCGCGCGTCATGACCCAGTTAATACAGGAGGCCACCGACAACTTCAGGCCCCGGGCGCGAACGGAGGACAGAACGGACACGTTGCCAGCGGACCCGCACCTCTTCGCACAGGCCCCAGCCTGCAGCCCTGCCCGCCCCTCACCCCACCTTGTCGATCCGGCACCCCGGTCTCGCTCCCACCCATGTTCCCACAGGTAGAGCCACGATTTGGGAACTGTACAACCGATACGCTAAAGTTTTCCCCGGCCGGTTCGGAAGAGCCAGCCAGGGAAACAATCCCCTATAGCTCAATTGGCAGAGCAGCCGACTGTTAATCGGCAGGTTTCTGGTTCGAGTCCAGATGGGGGAGCATTTTCGGCCCCTGACTAGCGGTTCACCCCGCAAGGTCAGGGGCCGAATTCGTACCAAGGTCGCTCCTTATGTAGATAAGTCGTAGCGAAGTCACCGTTCGTCCTAGTTCGCAGCGATCTTGTGGGATGAACCCGCGTCGGGTAGCTGGTCAGCGAGGTATCTAGATGCTCCCCACGCGCGGGATGAACCCAACACCGACCAAGAGCAGTGGACGAAATGGATATACTCCCCGTGCGCGGGGATGAGCCCATCGTCGAATAAGTGATGCTGTAGCCCGGATCGTGCTCCCTGCACACGGGATGAACCCGACGACACGACACGACCGCCGTCTGGCCACATGCGTTCCCCCATACGGGTTGCGTCTGTCCTGCTTCCTACGCGCACCGGGATGAACCATGCGGCAACTGCACTGGTATCGCGCACCCCGCACGCGGGGATGAACTCCTCAGGACCGGTATCGGTATGGTGCCGAACAAGCGATCCCGCGCGGGGGATGAACCTTTCATAGCGTCGCCGATAAGCCGAATGCCGGTGCGCTCCCGCGCGCGGGGATGAACCCAAGTGGGCGGCTACAGAATTCGGCCTGGTAGTGCGCTCGCGCGAGGATGAAACCCGTGATCACGAAAGGCGCGGCGGTAGCAACATGCTCCCCGCAAGCGCGGGGATGAACCCAACACGAGCATGCCCGGCTCTGGAACCATCACGTGCTCCCCGTACGCGCGGGGATGAACCTTCTGACGGGTCGCGCCGTGCAGGGCCGACCAGGCGCTCCCCACGCCGGGGATGAACCCTGTGCCATCAGGGTCGTAATGGAGTGCGAGTGGCGCTCCCCGCGCGTACGGGGATGAACCCGACGGAATTGTAAAGCTGTGGAACGGAATTGCGCGCTCGCTGCGTGCGGGGATGACCCCGGGCAGGTCAAGGGTTCCACCAAATCCCAGGAGTGCTCCCCGCGTGCGGGGGTGAACCCCATCCAATCGCCGGAAGGGAGCGCTTGAGTCGGCGCTCCCTGCGCGGCGGGGATAAACTCCTGTGTTGGAGGTTCGAGTCGTGCACGAGTCTGTGCTCCCCGCACACGCTGGGATGAACCCGTGTTCGCAATGATTACCTCTGAATATCGGCAGCGTTCCCGGCGGGCGCGGGATGAGCCCAGGGGGCTTCGCGGTTGCGCAGAGACAGGTTCCCCTGCACCGGGGATGAACCGGGGGAGTGTCTCGCGTATTGCACGCTGCCGGAGTGCTCCCCGCATGTGCGGGGATAAACCCGACCGGTACATCGCGCAGATGCCCACGATCACGCGCGTCTCGCGCTTTCGGCGATGAACCCCTCGATTCGCCGCGTAGCGCGCTACGGGCAGGCGTGCTCCTCGCGTGCGGGGATGAACCCCGCTTACGACCCTCGCCGTGCTCGATCCAGGTATGCTCCCCGAACGCGTGCGGGGATGAGCCTACGGGCGTGAACCTGTATCCCCTTCTGACAGGGTGCTCCCTGCGTGTGCGGGGATGGACTGGCCTGCGTAATGGGCTTCCTTTCCAACGAACAGCGCTCCCCGAATGTTTTGGGATGAGCCAAGAATTCGCCGAATTCGTTGTCCAGGCGAATGCGCTCCCCACGCGGGGATGAACCCGGCCACCGCACCAAGGTCAAGGTCTACGCCAAGCGCTCCCCTCGCGCGTGCGGGGGATGAACCCCAGACCAGAACCCGGGTATCCAGGGCGCCTTGGTGCTCCCCGCGTGTGCGGGATGAGCCCCACGCCTGGTACAACGTGGTCCGGCAATTCGAGTGCTCCCCGTATGAGCGGGGATGAGCCCATCTGCGACTGCGAGGGCGGCGGAACAACTTGCGCTCCCTTGCAGGGGGCAAAGCCAGCTGTGGGACAACGGGATTCACCTGAAGGATGTGCGGGACTGAGCCCCTGATACAGAGCTCGCAGCAGATCTTCACCGTATGCTCCCTGCGTGTGTCGGGATGAGCCCCGATTCACTGCACCGGAACCATCGTTATTGAGGTGCTCCCCGCACGCGCGGAGATGAACCCGACAGTGCGCCGGTGGCTACGTCGCAGATTTCGTGCTCCCCGCGCGCGGGGATGAACCCGTCGGCGACGGATCGACCTACCGGTGATGGCTATGCTCCCCACATGCGTGGGGATGAACCCAGGTCGCGCAGCAGGTCCAGGTTCTTCTTGTTGTGCTCTGCGCGTGTGTGGGGATGAATCCCAATCGAAGTGGTTCCAGGCGTAGATGACTGTGCGCTGCTCACGCGGGGATGAACCCGCCGAGACCTCGGCGTGGGGGCGGGCGATCGTGAGATCCCGGTGCGCGCGGGGGTGAACCCGCCGGATCGCACAGCACGACTTCGCGGACGCGGCGCTCCTCGCGCGCGGGGATGAACCCGCGATCGAGACCAGGGTCATGGAGGACGTGTCGCGCTCCCTGCGCAGGGATGAACCTTGCACGGTGCCGTGGTACGTGGTGCAGTCCGCGCGCTTCCGCGCGCGGGATGAACCCTGATCGCGCTGCTAAAACTGCCCGCCAAAACGGGCTCCCCGCGCGGGGATGAACCCATGCGTTGCAGCTCAGGCACATTGCGGAAGCCCCGCTCTCCGCGCGTGGAGGATGAACCCCGCTAAGGGCGTTGAGGGCGACGACACTGTTGGGTGCTCCCCGTACACGCGGGGATGCACCCACCGGCAAATGTGTCCAGGACGGTCTTGGCTGTGCTCCCCGCGCATACGGGGATGAGCCCCGCTAACGTAAGACCTGCTCATCGCGGTTCCTGTGCTCCCCGCGCGAGCGGGGATGAGCCCGCGGCGGACGGTCCTCACTCGGTTGGTTTTCTGTGCTCGTTACGCGTGCGGGAATGAGTCCCCGCGGTCGGCGGCTGCTGCGGCCGGGGCGCACCACGCGTTGATGCTCCGGGTCTTTGACCGCTCCCGCCAGCTGGCCGCGCTGCAGACTGTCGGCGCGGCCCTGGCCGTCTGCGGTCGCATCGAGGGCTTCACCTACGTCGGTCCGCTCCAAGGGGATCCGGTCGCAACTACGACGGCGGCACCTACGTTGCGGCCGAAGCGTAACCGCCCGATCGGTCCAGCAGCCCTGACTCGCTCCGATCCGAGGGCTGTTGCCATGTCATGCACTTGCCGTCAAATGTGAAGTGCACCACAACTTTCCCGGGTCGGTGGCGATCGGCAGGGAGCTCATGACGACGATCATGGTCGGTTGGTTCTTGACGAACTCTTGAGGCCATCCCTGGCGCGGCGGCCGCTCCGAGCATCTCGAAAACTGTGCTGCGGGGGCGAATTGGCCGCAATCCTGGTCCGGTGCCAGTCAGCTGTTTTTCCACGGGTGCCCGCCTGCGGAGTACGATCACCCCCAGAGCTGGTATCCGAAGCGGCACGACATTCTCCGCCGCAACGGCGACCGGCTCGTGGTGTGGTTCGGGCGGGTCCTGCAAGGGATCCGGCGAACCCGTGTGCGGGACTGCATGGCCTGCAGAGCCTCTCCGGCGATACCGCCGGGGAAGTTCCGCGGCCGCCGTGCAATCCCGCCGGCGGGTCGAATTACATCAACCCGGAAAGCAGGTGGGCACTCGTGCCTCCCTTTACAACTGAAGAACAGAACGAAGAAGAGCAACCGAAGCAGTCCCGGGAACGTCTCCGGGCTGTCGTGAACTCGCTCCGTCCCGTCGCACGGGGACTCGGGTGGGCTTGCCGGTTGGTCAACGCCTACGGCGTGCTTGAGCGACTCGTGTCTCCACATGAGAACAGCTTGGACACCATCGAGGCGGCCAAGCTGCTTCTTCATCAGCTGTGGACCTTGCTCTGAGCGTCCAACTCTAGGTCTACAGCAACTTTCAAGACTGGCACGGGGCTGGATCGGTGAGATCCCGTCCCGTGCTTGGTCTCACGTACTAGAGCATAGTCGCACAAACACTGAAATCTGTAGTTCTGTGTCGACGATTTGGTCACTATGGCACCGCTAATCCCCGACCTCGGGGACCTATCATTGCAGGTCAAGTGCTATTTATTGTTGGCTGATGGTCGCGGAATCTGCCGACGTTTTGCTCTTGAGAAACCCGCAAATCCAGCTGTCCCAACAGATAGATTCTGCTGCGTCGTGTCCTGGTCTCGAACGAGGGTCTGAGATGCTGTCGCAGATGAATCATGCTGTCTAGCAGTGTATTTCGATGGACTCGCCGACCGCTACCCTGGCTGACCCCCCGCACGCGCGGGGAGCGCTGGAAGAAGAACCAGTTCGGCGACACCGGAACGGGCTCACCCCCCCCCCCCGCGCACGGGGAGCACGTTCGCTGGCCTGTTTCTGGACTCGGCAATCAGGGCTCATCCCCCGCGCACGCGGGGAGCACCTGACTGTAAATCAGGTGCATTCGCACGGCAGGGGCTCATCCCCGCGCACGCGGGGAGCACACGATTGGGACCAATCGCGAGACCGAGGACCCGGGCTCACCCCCGCGCACGCGAGGAGCACTAGACCGCGACAATCACATCGGTGGTGCCCAGGGCTCGCCTCCGCGCAGGCGGAGAGCACGCCAAGATCTCCATTCACCCAAACTTCGACAATGGCTCGCCCCCCGCACACGCGGCGAGCGCACGTTGGCGATGTCGCAGGTCGGGCTCACCCCCGCGCACGCGGGGAGCACCCCCGACTACCCGAATGGGCCGGTCACCGAATGGGGCTCACCCCCGCGCACGCGGGGAGCACCGCAGCTGGGGCGGTGGGAGACGCCCGATGTCGGGCTCACCCCCGCGCACGCGGGGAGCACACTTCCTGACCATTGCGTTTGCACGTGAATTGGCCGGTTTTCATTCACTTTCCTTGCTGGAGAATCTGTTGCGGGCGTGGGATGCCTTTCGGTATCTGCTGGCTTTACTCCATCCAGCGCGGGGGCTGGCAAGCTTGGGGTTGCCGGGGTGTGGGCGGCGTATGAGGTGGATGCCGTCGATGTCGACGGGGTCCCACCCGTGGCGGTGGACATTGAATGCGAGGCGTTGTTCGGAGTGGGTGGAGTAAATCATGATGGCGCGGCCGTCTTTGGAGAGTTCGGCGACTCGTTGCCAGGCGAGGTCGCGGACGCGGGTGGTCAGGATTCCGACGAGGACGCGGGGGCTGATCTTGAGGAGCCAGCGGGTGAGTTGACCACGCAGGCCTGCCGGGCATGCGCTGAGGACTAGGGCTACCACGGGACTCCCTCGTCTTCGTAGGAGGTGCCTGAGGATCACCCCTTTCTGAGCGGTCAGTGGTTGTGGAAGATCTTCAGTGAACGCACAGTCCCTTCTTCGGAATGGTGTTGCTATCGGTTGGTTTTGGCGTAGCCTGCACAAGGCTATCGGTTACCACGGAGGGGGTGCGGTGGCAGAATCGGAAACATCATGCAGCCCAGTCTGTTTCGACCTGTCCCTTGAGCCGTGTATTCCTGTTCTGACCTCGGAAGACCGCTTGGAATGGCGTAGCCTGCGAGATGTCTTCGCGGCAGCCGACTCGGATGAGATTATCGTCAGTCATCCGTCTCCTGGCGCTGAGATCGCCTGTTACGAGCTTCTTCTCGCGATCTGCCACGCGGCCGGGTACACCCCACGCTCGCCGCGTGAGTGGGCTATGTGGGTCGATCAGTACCGGTCGTTCGATAGTGTCGTCGAGTGGCTGACGACGGGCGGTGGTCGAGGCTGTTTCGACTTGTTCGATGCTGAACGGCCTTTCGGTCAAAACGCCCTATTGGCCGAGCCGCTCGTGGGCTTCGGCTACAGCCCGGTCCAGCTGATGTTGGAGCGCGCGAAGAACTACAACCAGTTTGCCGACCATGTGCACCTGCATGATTCGGAGCCGGTCAGTGCGTGCGACGCGTTCCTCTCGATGATCACTCAGCATTGTTACGGGCTCGGCGGCCGGATGATGACCGAGGGTGTCGTGAAGCATGTGGAGCACACTCTCGGCTACAGAGATGCTTTTACCCGTGGTGCTGTGGGTCGTCTGGGAACCCGGGTGCGTGTCCTTGCTCTCGGCGAGACCCTCGGTGACACGTTGCGGCTGAATCTCAGCATCCATCGATCGAGTGGGACCTTCAATGCTTCATGGAGCGACCGTCCGCGCCGTCCGTTCATCACCATCCGGGAGAGTCGGACGATGGACGGTCCTGCCGACTGGCATAGCATTCTTGGTCGCTCAGTGTTGTTGCATGGCAGAGACTCTGGAGGTCCGACACCGACAGTAGATCGTGTGCTGATCGGTATGGGTGAGACCGTAGCAGTCGCTGAGAACGGTGACAGCTACGCCGACTTCGACACCGTCTATCTGGGTGCGAAACGGCTGCAAGCCAACGTGGGTCGAGCACTGTGGCGCGACGCCCATGCCATTTACTCGGCCAGCCTCACCCCGGGAAGCGGCGAGGGGCTCTTCGGTCTGCTGGGAAATGAACTCGAGCGTCCCGTACGGCTTCTTGCAGTCGGGCTGGCCGCTGACCAACGGGGCGTGGAGGGTTGGGTACGGGAGATCTTTCCCTTCGATCCTGATCCCGATCGGAGGATCGCGTTGAAACAGACCGCGGAGGGGGCCGTGGAACTGACCGAGGACGCAGTCGTGGCGTTGAATGCCGCAGCGTCCGAAGCGTTCCGTTATACCTACTCAGCCTGCCCTCCGGAGCAACGCAAGGACCTGATGAAGCGTTTCGATGCTTCGGATTACGTATGGGCAAGAGCAGGCTCGCCGTTCCATCGGTTGCTCGAACGCGTCGCGGCGGGGCATGAACCACAACATGAACTCCGTATGCATGCGGAGAACCTTCGCGAGATCACGATCGAAGCCCTCGATGAACGGCTGAGGTCGTTGGCACCGAATGCGCGCGGGTGGCAGGCAAAGGTCCGTGCCCGGGAGAGGCTTCTGAAGGGGCTACAGGCACGTCATTTCAAGCAGTATCAGGGAGCGCAATGATCGGCGACGCCGTGATGAATCCATTGCAGCGCAACGCAGACGAGCAAGCCGCCGCGAGCCTATCCAGCTGGTTGCACAGTCTGATCGCAGCAGGGAATGTCGGGTACCTGGCCGATCTACGACGCCCCCGTGCCGAAACAGTTGCGCGTCTTCTGGCCGGAAACTACGCGGCACCCAACGGTGTTGCTCTGAGCCAGAATTCGATCCAAGTGTTTGAATCTGTTGCCCATCTCTTCGCGCGCTTCCATGCCGGCGGGTCGGTCTTGCATAAGGGATCGGGGTCGCTCGGTTATGCGATGACCAAGCTCGGCCCGCCCGGACGCCGCGGCACCGATAACCCTGGCTGTGTACGCCTGATCAACCAGATTCTGGTCTCCCGAGAGCCACCGTACCGCCGCGTCCAGCACGGGATCGACTTGCTGCGAGCCGATTCCGGCGTGCCGCCGAACTGGTACCAGCTCGCAGTCGACCTACTGCGATGGACGGACACGGATCGCACGATCCAGCACCACTGGGCCCAGGACTTCTATCTGCCTTACACCAACTCGAGAAGGGTGCGCTGATCGTGGATGATCAGTATCTGTCCCTGCACGCGATCACGACATTCTCCGGTGTGCTGCTCAACCGTGACGAGAACAACCTGCCCAAGGAGCTTGTCTACGGCGGAGTCACTCGTACTCGGGTTTCAGCGCAAAGCTGGCGCAGGGCCGAACGGATGTACATGCGGAACCAGGCGAACGACGGCGCAGGGCCGCTCGCGGGTTACACCTTCGGCATCCGGACCCGAGAATGGGCAATCGAGACCGCGGATGCGCTTGTCGAGCATGGCTGGCAGAGGGAAAAGGCCAACACGATGGCGCGACTCGCGCTCGAGCACTGCAAACTGAACTTCGGCGATCCCGATAAGGATCCGATGAAGACCAAGGTTGCAGTGTTCGCGCCTGCCGACGCCGGCAAGCGAATGGCGGCAATCCTTGATGCCCCGCCTGTGCCGCTCGACGACTGGTTCGAGGCGGAGACGACTCGTCTGCGCATCGAGGCCGAGAAGCGCGAGGCGGACCAAGCGGCCAAGAAGAGCCGTAAGGCCAAGACCGCCGAGTCGGAAGACGCGGGGGAGCCAAAGCCTGAAGTCACGCCCATTCCGCAGAAGGTTCGTGCTGCCCTCGTAGCGGCTCTGGCTCCAGCCGACGCCATCGACATTGCGCTCTTCGGCAGGATGCTCGCCGAGATCGCCGAGGCTACCGACGTGGACGGTGCCATCCAGTCCATGCACGCGTTCACCGTGGATGCCGCGGAGGTCGACGACGACTTCTTCACCGCCGTGGATGACCGGAAGGAAAGCCGCAGAACTGCATTCGATGTGATCGATGGCTGGTCAGGCGACGACAGCGGTGCCGCGATGACCGGCTACCAAAGCCTGACATCGGGCACCTTCTATCGGAATGCCGTTCTCGACCGCGCACAGCTGCGCCGAAACCTCATCCGTGCTGGCGTTCCCCAGGAGGAGATCGCAGAGCGCGTTGATGCCGCTGAACGCGCCTACGTGGAATCCTTCTGTCACTCGGTGCCGAATGCGAAGAAGAACAATACTGGTGCGCTCGGAACCTTGCCGAAACTTGTTCTCGCAGTCAGTGGTTCGCGTCCAGTCAACTATGCCTCGGCCTTCGAGCAGGCTCTGGTCGCCAACGGCCAGCCGGTCAGTATCCAAGCTGCCGGGCGACTCCTGCGCCAACACGAGTTCGCGGCGACGAAACTTCCCGGAGTTTCTGCGGGCCGAGTGCTTACCTACGACATGGACATCGCCGATCAGATTCTCGGCCAACAGGATTCAACCAGCGCAGTAGCCGTCGAATCACCCGCGGATCTGGTACACGGAATCCTGCAGTGACCTCAACATTGTTGATTCGGCTTGCAGGTCCGCTGCAGGCATGGGGGACGCGATCCAAGTTCCGGCATCGCGACACCGACCCTGACCGCCCGACCAAGAGCGGCGTCATTGGGCTGCTCGCCGCCGCGGACGGCCACAACCGCGATGGAATCAATGCCGACTACCCGGACGCATTTCCGCTCGAAACGCTTGCCGCACTGCGCTTCGGAGTCCGAGCTGACCGTCCCGGTGTGCTTGTGCGTGACTACCACACAGTCGGTGGCGGGCGCTTCCCGATCCGGCCACGCGATCTGATTCTCGATGACCGGCGCATACCGGCGGCCGAGCTTCCATCTGAATCCAGCCAACCAGGCCCCTTCGGATCGTTTGACGCCCCTGGTTGGTACGGGGCTCCCAAGGGCATCGAACGCGACTCGTTCGGGGGCTTGCAGGCAAATCCCGTCTCGAAGCGATCCGGGCTCATCACCGAACGCTGGTACTTGTCCGACGCAGCGTTCGTGGCCGCCGTCGAATCCGATGACAGGGACCTGCTTACCAGGCTTGCGGATCGCCTCGACCGTCCGCGGCGCGTGATTTGGTTGGGACGCAAGAATTGTCCGCCCGCCGAGCGCCTCAACCACGGCGTCCACGAGGGAAATCTGCGATCAGTGCTCCTCGGCACCGCCCTGCTCCCCAACGCCACCGAAAATGAACCGTTCTCCTGGATCGAATCCGTCCCTAACGAACCGGATTCAGTACCCGTGCAGGATCAACCCTTTTCGTTCGCCTCACGGAACCGAATCCACATTCAGAGATGGGAACGCCGAGAACGAATGGCCATCACAGATCCGAAGATCGACTGGGAGGTGCGGTGAGAGCCACGTTGGTGACCTGTCACAGCATTCTCGAACTGAATGCACGGCACCCCGAAACTCAACGCGCCCTTCTCGATGCCCAAGCGATGCATCGGCTGGTTATGAAGGGCTTCCTCGGATGGCTCGACAACGGCTCGCCCGACGCGCGCGCCCAGATGGGCGTCCTCCACACCTCGAATGTCGATCTGAAGAACCAGTTGCTCACCATCGTCGTCCAATCGGCGATCCCGCCTGATTGGTCCCGCCTGGACAAACGCCAGCTCAACGCCGAGCCCCGGATTCTCAAGGTCGACCAGAACATCGCTGCTGGGCAACGGTTTCGGTTTCATACGGTCGTCAACCCCGCCCGAATGAGCAGCCGCCACCTTCCACCAAGTGCTAGAAACACCGACCGGCCCGAACGCAAGCGACTGGCCGACACAACAGCTGAGCACGCACGACAATGGTTCGCCGAACGTCTTCAGCCGCAAGGAGAGAGCGCCATCGGCGAACGCGGCGTTCGTCGAATCGGTGCCGACGCCGATCCCCTTCGACTCGGTGTGCGGATCCTCCCGAAGCTGAGCAATCTTCAAGGAAAACCTGGCATGAAGATCGGCAGGGCAGAGGTGCGTGGCGAGTTGGTGATTACCGATCCCGGTGTTTTCGTCGACACCCTGATCGGTGGGCTTGGTCACGCCAAAGCATATGGATGCGGGCTCATTCTCATCAAATCCCTGCATGTCAAGAGTGTCATCTGACGATCGTGGAAGGCATTGGGTGTATTGGTATTTCAATCATCATTGATTGAATCCTGCTGAGGTGGAACGAACATTCGACGAATGTGGGCTGGGAGTCTCGCGGGCTCGCGCCGGAGAAGTTCAAGGCTGCGGACGGGATTGGCGCACCGACAGGATGGCAACACGCCCTGACTCGTCTCCACATGCCACGATCGTGGGATCGGTCGGGTGAGTAGCGCAAGCCGTTACGGTCGTGGTATCAGTGACCCAGAGCGCCAGTTCAACTCCACTCTGTAAATCCCACAGCCGCAGTGTCCTATCGCTGCCACCGGAAATGAGGTGCTGACCGTCGGTGGTGACCGCTACCGCATTGATCGGACCAGTATGGCCTCGGAGTACATGCATCGGGCACGCCGCGGCCAGATCCCAGACCCGCACCGTTTCATCATGGCTGCCCGAGACTGCGAAGCGGCCGTCGGGAGTGGTTGTCACCGCGTTGATTCGGTCCTCGTGGCCCTGCAGGGTGTGTTCCAGGTCCCCGCTATCGAAATTCCAGACCCGTACGATCTTGTCGTAGCCGCCGGAGATGATGCGACGACCGTCGGACGTGACTGCCACGGCGTAAACCTCGCTATTGTGACCTTTCAGGACGTGCTTCGAGTTCCAATGGCCGTTATCCTCTTGAACCCAAACCCGTACCATCTTGTCGCTACTGCCGGTAATCATGTAGCGACCATCGGCGGTAGCGGCAACTGAGTTGACCGAACCCCCGTAGTGCTCCAACGTGTGCATGCATCGTCCAGTGGTCAGATCCCACACGCTCAAAGGCTGGTCATAGCCAGCGCAGACAAAACACCGACCGGCATCCGTCACGACTGCTGTGTCGATCGAGCCAGTGTGGTGTCGTAGCGGGTTCGTCACCACTCCGGTGGTCAGATCCCAGACGCTGACGGGCTGGCCGTAGCCGGCACGGAGGAGACGCTCACCATTCGCGGTGAAAGCCAAAGTGCTGATGTGACCCACCTGGCTCTGCGGACGGGAATTGACGTGGTCGGCCAAATCCCAAACCCGGATGGTCCGATCGTGGTCGCCGGAAACGATGCGTCGATCGTCGGCGGAGATAGCTACTGAATAGATCTGGCTCGTGTGACCTTGCAGTTCCCGTTCCATGGATCCTCTACCGGCATCCCATACCCGTATGATCCGATCTTGGCCAGCGGAGACAATCCGTTTGCCGTCGACGGTAACGGCTACCGCGTGGACCCTGCCGACATGCCCCTTCAGGACCCGCTCTGCTGCTGTGTCGGCCAGATCCCAGATGCGCACGGTTCCATCGAAGTTGCCAGAAACCACGAAGCTGCCATCTCCAGAAATTGCCACTGCCTCAACGCCTCTGGCCGGTCCTCGCAGCGAGTGGAGTACGTCCAGGGTGTCGAAATCCCAAACTCGTACGGTCCCATCGTTGCTGCCGGACACGATGTACCTGTCATCGGCCGAGACGGCCACCGCCTTGATATAAGAGCGGTGCTCTGGCAGCCGCGCCTCCAGACGTCCGTCAGCCCGATTCCATATCTGTACGCTTCGATCACTGCCGCCGACGACAATGTGCTCGCTGTCAGCGGTTACGGCTACGGCGTAGACATGGCCCGAATGGTTCGACAACGTCCTCTCTCGACGTCCGCTGGCCAAAATCCATACGCGCGTGGTGTCGTCGAAGCCGCCGGACACGATTCGTTGGCCGTCAGCGGAGACCGCTATTGCGCTGACCTCCCGATCGTGGGCTTCGATCGTGCGTTGCAGGTGGCCGTTCGCCAGTTCCCAGACCTTCACGGTTTTGTCGCTGCTTCCCGAAACGATGTGCTTCCCGTCGGCAGAAACCGCCACCGAGGTAATACGCCCATCGTGCCCTTGCAGGATTCGCTCGAGCGGCCCACCAGGTTCACCGAGACTTCCGGGAGTTCGAGGACACAACCAGGCGCGAGCTGTCGACGGGTAGGCGGTGTCCACCAGGCTGCGGACCACCGGCTCAGGGTTTCCCAGTAGACGGCCAATGAGCTGCCCAGCGAGCATATTCGGGTCATCAGCCAAGACGTGGGCAGAGAGTTGGAGGGCAGCGTGAACCACGTCGACCGGAACCGGGCGGGGTTCTTCTTGGGAATAGTCGGCCAGCAGATCGGTGATGCCGACGACGTCGAGTTTGCGTTCCATCCAGGCGAAACTTGTAAGCAGTTCGCTGAGTTCATCGCCACAGCCCGCATGCGCGAGGTGAAACGCGAGATTCTGCAACAGATATCCGTCGTCCGGGCCGCTCGGCCATGGCCTCCGTATGCGAGAGCGGTAGCCGTCGAGCAGTCGTTTGTGAGCGTCTGCGACGCCCCGCGGCCTAGCTGCCAGCTGATGAGCAGCAACATCAAACTCGAGATCGTGCAGGATAAACCGATCAGAGTGGTCGTCTTGCACCAGACAACGGTCGACGAACTGGAACAACAAATGAGCGGCATCATCGGCGGTGTAACCGGCGGGTTCCCACAAAGCATTCACGGCCGCGAGCGGGAAGCTGCCGCGGCCCGCGAACGCGGCGAGTTCTCGGTAGCGA
The DNA here is from genome assembly GCF_054782115.1 of Nocardia heshunensis. Classification (NCBI taxonomy): domain Bacteria; kingdom Bacillati; phylum Actinomycetota; class Actinomycetes; order Mycobacteriales; family Nocardiaceae; genus Nocardia; species Nocardia heshunensis. The sequence continues at coordinate 1,128,701 of NZ_BAAGTC010000002.1, forward strand.
TCCTGACTTTCCGGGGCCAGATCGTCGAGACTGAGCACAATCGATGCCAGGACGCTGGGATGTTGGTAGCCATCGGGTGCGTATCTGGCCGCGATCGCTTTGATATCGGCTCGCTCGAGCCGATGCCACACGTCTTGCCATCTCTGGCGGTGGTCACCCCGAGCCTTGATCATGCCGCCGACGATCGCTACCCCCAGCGCGAGGTAGCCGACCCTCGTACAGAGCAAATCAGCTTGAGGCGGAAGCAGATCGAACGTGGTACCCGTCCAGTCCGCCAGTAGTGCCAGAGCCTGGTCTGATTCCAGTTGCGCAACTTCGTGTTGTGCGGCACCGATGGACTCGGCGATACCGCGATCGCGTGTCGTGAACAACAGTCCACCGCGCTCACGAATCACCTTGAGAGCCACCAGGATATCGGAGTCCCAGACGTCGTCGATAGCGAGAAGGACCGCCTTGTCCATGAGCCGCTTTGCAAGACGATGCTGGCCGTCTGCCATGGTCGAAACAGGCGTTATTTTTTCGGTCAGCTGCTCGAGAACGCGCTCCTGCACCGCGGTCGGCTTTGCGCCATGTCCAGCGTGGATCCATAGGATGCCGTCAGGAAAGGCGGCACGTGTATCGGAAGCGCGAGCGATCTCGGCCGCGAGGGTTGTCTTCCCCGCACCACCCATACCTACGAAAGCCACACTCTGATGGGCCAATACGCCCTTCTTTGCTGCAGCGAATACCTCGGTCCGATCGACATACCGCGACGGACGATCAGGGACGAAACCAACGCTCGAGCTGCCAGGCTCGACCGGCAATGGCGCTGTACCAAGATCCTGTGCGGGCACGGAGCCTGGCAGGGGCTGATAGATATGTATGTCCCGTCCTGCCGTCACGCCGGAGAGGATGTTGGAAATTGCCCCAGGCCCCGAACTGGGCAAGGCGGCCGGGTTGGGGACTACCGGCGCGCCGTCGGAGGGTTCTCACGGTCTCCGATTCCCGCACGCACCGAACCAATCTCGATGTCGCCGTCGAAGCGGCCATCAACGACCCGTACCCCAGTACCTGCCGAGTGCACCTCCCGGATCCGCAGCGCCGCCGCCTCCACCCGCTCCAAATCAACCCCGACCGCTGCTCCGGCGGCGGCTTCGTGAGCACGTACCGCCGCGAGCAGATCCTGTGCGGCCGCAAGCAACTCGGTATCACCGTCGGCGCCAGCAGCCGCGAGATCTTCAGCGAGTTCATCACGCCGATGTGGCGATTCCGGGCGTTCCTCCACCGGCGCTACATTGACCTGCCCGTAACGCCCGACTACCAAACCCTTCAGCCCCTGATACGCATCCACAACCGCTGCCTTGGCCGTGTCTTGAAGACCGGCAACCGCTCCAACAGCGAGCGCCTGGGCGACGACCTCCGGCACCGTCTCCAACATCGATATCCCTCCCTTTCGGCGGGTCGGACAGGATCACTGACCCGAGTCCAAACTGTACCGTCGTGTCGCATCGTTTGTATGAAACTCCTTGAGTGCGTGGAGCTGTAACAGCGTCGGACTCCGTTGCCCAGTGAGGTGCTGGTGGCGTCTGTGGTCAAGTCTGCGGTGTGGCTCTGGTGGGCTCACCGCACACGCCGAGAGCAGGCGAGAGCGCCGCCGCGGCCCAGTCGGAAGCGGGCTGAGGCCCACCCGCGCGGGGAGCACCAGCAGGAACCGAATCCCGTCGTTGTGATCGCAGATTCACATGAGGGGGCACCCCCCGCGCATGCGAGGAAGACTGCTGATCCGGCAGGTTCTGCAGTTTGCAGCAGGGCTCATCCCCGCGCACGCGGGGAAGACCCAGAGGCTGAGTATCGCCGGGTTGCACAGCAGGGCTCACCCCCGCGAGCGCGGGGAAGACGCGGTCAGCTGGGTGATGCTGCGGCTGTGGTTGGGCTCACCCCGCGTACGCGGGGAAGACTGGTCAAATCCGTTGCTACCAGCCATCTTTCAGGGCTCACCCCCGCGCACGCGGGGAAGACTAGCCCAGAGCACGAATCTCGGCGATCCAGCGGGGCTCACTCCCGCGCCCGCGTGGAAGACAACACGATCGCCTCGATTCCGCAGCCCGATCTGGGCTCACCCCCGCACACGCGGGGAAGACGATCGGTCGCAGCCCTCCAGCGGGTCGCCGTTGGGTTCTCCCCCGCGCGCGGGGGAGACAGAGCGAAGGGTTGTGCCGCCAGCGTTCGGTGGGCTCACCCCCGCGCGCAGGGAGGACCCAACTTACCCGTGGGGGTTCGCGCCGAAACAGGGCTCACCCCCGCGCGCGCGGGGAAGACGCTTGGTAGCCGAGTACGAGTGCGCCGACGATGGGTTCACCCCCGCGCATGCGGGGAGGACGAGCCGGGCGTTGAATTCGGCACGGCCGAGGTGGGCTCACCCCGCGAACGCGGGAAGACGCCACCATCACCAAGACCAACGTGGCCGCGAAAGGCTCATCCCTGCGCACGCGGGGAAGACTCCGGACGAGTCCGGTCTGAACGAACCGCCAGGGATCACCCCGCGCACGCGGGGACGACTTCGCGCCCTGCTGCACCGACCAAGCCTCAATGGGCTCATCCCGCACACGCGGGGAAGACTCCAGCGGTCCGTCGACGGCCCAGTGAACGGGGGGCTCACCCCCGCGCACGCGAGGAAGACGAGTTCACGCCGCTACTGCTGGTCATCGACGAGGGCTCACCCCCGCGCACGCGAGGAAGACGTTCGTACCCTGTCCGGCCGAGAGCGTGACGAGGGCTCACCCCCGCGCACAAGGGGAGGACAAGTTCGTGTGGAACGACGTCATCAAGCCGACGGGCTCACCCCCGCGCACGCAGGGAACACTGGGCCGCGGACGATCTGACGTTCTCCTGGACGGGCTCACCCCCGCACGCGCGAGGAAACCGGAATGCCTTCGACAGCGGCTCGTCGTCCTTGGGCTCACCCCCGCGCATACGGGGCAGAAAGAAGCTCGTCGACGTTCGCCACGTGGTAGTGGGGCTCACCCCCGCGCACGCAGGGAAGACTCAGGTCGTACCTCCCGGGCGCTCATTTCCCGGGGCCCACCCCCGCACACACGGGGAAGACCAGCGCCGTGACACCCGATGCACCGGTAACCAGGGGCTCACCCCGCGCACGCGGGGAAGACCCCTAAGTCGCGCATTCGGCCACGAGCTACGCGGGCTCACCCCCGCGCACGCGGGAAGACCTCACCCCAGATCGCCGAGATCGGTTGGCCGCGGGCTCATCCCCGCGCCCACGGGGAACACGAGCCACCATCGGACAGGTAGCGAACCATGCCGGGTTCATCCCCGCGCACGCGGGGAAGACTGCCCATACATCAGGTGGATGATGTCGGGTTGGGGCTCATCCCCACTAGGCGGGGAAGACGCTTCTTGACCTGCGCCTTTTCTTACCCCACCCACCAAAATACATTCATTTTTTGTTCCGCCTGCTGCGTTGTCGCCGACTTCAGCTCGCTGCTGCGCCGGAGCTGCACCCTCAAGTCGGCTGTCGATTGGCTGTGGAGGTGCAGATAGCGCCTCCACAGCCCCAAGGTTGCGGTATCCCCGCGCACGCGGGGAACACTGGGCCGCAGACGATCTGACGTTCTGCTGGACGGGCTCACCCCCGCGCACGCGGGGAGGACACCGCCGACAAACATCTGCGCACCGCCTGGGCTGGCTCACCCCCGCGCACGCAGGGAAGACCGGAACGCGCGAGTCCGCCTGGTTGTCAATGTGACACAGCGTCCTCGACGAGTTCAAGCCCTACCTGCATGAACGCTGGAACCAGGGCTGCACCAGCGCCTCTCAGCTGTTCCGGGAAATCCAGCCGCTCGGCTACTGCGGCAGCGTGAAGATCCTGCTCCACTACCTGCACCCATTCCGCATGACCGGGCACGCCAACCCACGACCGCCCAAACCGCCATCAGTTCGCAGGGCGGTCGGTTGGATCATGACCGACCCTGCACGACTCGACGAACAAGACCGACAGCAACGCGGAGCCATCCTCGTGGCGAGCCCCGAACTGGTCAGGCTGATCGGCCACGTCCGCGAGTTCGCCGCCATCATGTCCGAGCTGCGCGGCCGAGACCTGGAGAACTGGATGAAGGCCGTCGACGCCGACGACTTCCCGGCATTGCACTCGTTCGTCCGCGATCTGCGTCGCGATCAAGACGCCGTCACCGCCGGCCTCACTCTGCGCTGGAGCAGCGGACCGGTCGAAGGCCACGTCAACCGGATCAAGATGATCAAACGCCAGATGTTTGGACGAGCCAACCAGACCTTCTCCGAAAGCGAATTCTCCTGAGCGACTGAACAACCCGACCAGATGGATTCACGAAGTTCGTGCCAGAACCAGAATCCGACCGGGATTGACAGCTCTCCGCGAGTTCCAGCATCCCCAAGTTGGATACACCTGTGGATGCCACGCACGGGCGCCAGAGCATCTCCGTCAGTGAAGTTCAAACTAGCGACTATCTGCGTCGCTCGGACATGTTCGCGGCGAAGCTGCAAGTTGCGCAACCAACGCAGACAAGAATACGGACGGGTCGGTGACGGCTGCTTTGAGATGTTGTGTGCCTCGAGGGCCGAGTCGTGCAGCGACCGGCGATCAACGAGACGCTCGCACGACCACGCTGATCAGACCAATTAGTCTGCGGCGGAACGGTTTCGACACGCCCATAACCCAAACACGCTGAGCATGACCTGATGTTTTCGCGATCTATCGTGACAACCCAAGCACTGTTCACGATGATCTGAAGCAGCAGCTCATCCGCTTCGCAAACGCAGCAATGCGCCCCAACCTTGGAGAGTCCCAATGGATTCGACAGATCAGCACCCGGAAGTACCTGAAGGGCAGGGAGATCCCACTCCAGCCCCGGTCTCCCCGCCCAGTCTGGCTGTAATGCTGAGTATCCTTGTCGGACTTGGGTTTGGGTTTCTAACTGATTGGCAGACCGGTCTGCAGGCCTTCATCTCCACGCTGGCGCTATTGACCAGTCAGACCAGGAAGCCGCAATCATTATCGAACGGAGGTCCTCCGCCGCGGTAGCGCCAGATCGTCGTGAGATGCCCCGCATTGCGGGGATGAACCCAGTGCATGGGTTGTCCAATGTCAATATGACAGGTCGTCCCCGCGCTGATGCGGGGCAGTCGCTTTCGCGGTCCGTGTCCAATTCCCGTTCATGAACAAAGCACTGAACGGTACAAGGGCGTCACGACTTGGAAGAATGCTCCCCGACGGGCGGGGATGAACCCGCAGATGGCACACAGAGCCTGGCCGCCAACATGCGCTCCCCGCGCGTGGGGATGAGCTCCAGGTCATCGACATCGAGCTGGCCGGTCCGCAGCGCTCCCCGCACGGACGGGGATGAACCCAAGTGCTACCTCGTCAAGATCGGCAGTGCGCTGTGCTCCCGGCATGGCGGACTAACCCGACGACGGCATCGCCACCTATCCGACGACGTTGTCCTCCCCACCCGCGGGGGAACCCAACGGGTACCGGGCTGCGCGCTAGCTTCTGCTGTCCTGCCCGCGGGGATGAACCCTTCTGCGTGGCGGGGTTGTCGTCGCTAGCGTTGTGCTCCTCGCGCATGCGGGATGGGCCCGCGCCCGTAAATACGGCCTGTCCACGGGTGCTGGTGCTCCCCGCGCGAGGGGATGAACCCATATTCTTTACCGCAGCGACGTCCTTGAGGCGATGCTCCTCCGCGCGCAGAGGATGAGCCCACGCCCAGGATCACTCAAGGTCGGCACGATCATGTGCTCCCCGCGCGGAGAGGAACCTGCCAGCGGAAGTTTGCGCAGCAGAAGAAAACCGTGCTCGTCTCGCACGCGGGGGATGAACCCTGGGCGCCGATCACCGTCGATGAGTCCGCGATGTACTCCCGCGCGCGGGAGATGACCCGACACAATCCTGCAGCGCATTGTGATCACCTGGGTGTTCCCCGCGGACGGGGATAAACCCTCCAGAAACGCGAAAAGCCCTGCAAGAGAGAGTGCTCCCCGCGCGGGTGTGAACCCATGCCGCCGCGGATCCAAACGTTCTCGATATGGTGCTCCCCACACATGCGGGATGAACCCGACTCGGCGGCGTCGAGATGAAGCGCAGCGTGCGTTCCCCGCGCACACGGGGCTGAGTGTCGCTTCCAGTCCACATTGATGGACTCGGATGCGCACAAGATCGGCTTAGGTTCATCTACCTCGCGCGTGCGGGGATGAGGTCCACATGACGAGGAGTCGTAATGTCTTGGGATGGTGTGCTCCTCGCATGTGCGGGATGAGCCCGAGGGCAACGGCTACCCTAGGGCTCCAGGCAAATGCTCCCCGCCCGCGCGGGGATGAACCCGAGTCGAAGTGGTTCCAGCCGTAGACGACGCCGTGCTCCCTGCACGTGCGGGGATGAACCCTACGTCGACGCGACCGCGCGCCCGGCCGCCCTGTGCTCCCCGCATGCGCGGGATGAACCCAACCGCGGGCACGTCCGGGCCCGGCACTGGATGATGTATTCCCTGCACGCGCGGGTCTGAACCCGACTGGTGGCCGTTGACCATCTCTGTGGGCACCCGCTCCCGGTATACCCGGGGGATAAACCCGAGACCGGGGCATGCGCAGAACGGTCGCTGATGTGCGCTCCCCGCACGTGTGGGAAATGAACCCCGTTGTCGTTGTCTCGGAACACATCTCCAACCGTGCTCCCGGGCTCGCGGGGATGAGCCCATCGGCAGCGTCTCGATGTTGAAGGCGCACAGGTGCTCCCCGCACGCGCGTGGATGAACCCCGATTCGAAACCTCAGTTCGCTACCAACCCAAGTGTTCCCGCACACGCAGGGACGAACCCGGCAAGATCCGCATTGTCGCGCACCCCAGCGCACGGGGGAAGACTGGTAGACGACCCTGCTCCACGAGGCCCAGGCGGGCTCACCCCCGCACACGCGGGGAAGATTCGCGGTTGGCCGGGATGGCGACGATGCCAGCGGGCTCACCCCCGCGCACGCGGGTAAGACGTTGTTAGCGATCAAATCACCTACACAGCCGAAGGCTCCCCCCGCGTGCGCGGGGAAGACGGATCGTCGCTGTAGGCCTTCATGCTGCCGCCGGGCTCACCCCCGCGGACGCGGAGAAGACGCTCGTCACATGAACGAGCAGCGGAGGACGGTGGGCTCACCCCGCGCACGCGGGGAAGGCCGACCAGACCAACATCCCCGCCTGCATGTCGAGGGCTCATCCCTGCGCACGCGGGGAAGACGGAGTGAAGGCTGGCATGTCGGCGGTGCGCTCGGGCTCACCCCCGCGCACGCGGGGAAGACCAATACGACAACGGCCTGTACCTCAAAAAGCAGGGCTCACCCCCGCGCATACGGGGAAGACTGGTGGTCGGCCCAGTCCGTGGCGGGCTGGTAGGGCTCACCCCCTCGCACCCAGGGAAGACGTATCAGACCGATACGCCCCAGGGCGTTTCGCGGGCGCACCTCCGCGCACGCGGGGAATACTCGGTCATTTAGACCGGTCACGGCGGTGTCCAGGGCTCACCCCCGCACGCGCGAGGAAGACTCAAGGATGGCGTCGATCTGGTCCTGGACTGAGGGCTCATCCCCGCGCACGCGGGGAAGACACGTCTTGACCTGCGCCCATTCTTGCCCCACCCACCCAAAATACATTCACTTTTGTTCCTGCTTACTGCGTTGTCGCCGACTCAAGCTCGCTGCTGCACCGGAGCTGCACCCCTCAGTCGGCCTGCGGACAGCCGTGTGTGGGGTGCCGTCAAGCTACACAACCCCCTTCAGGATCTCTCCCATGCCTCGCCTGCCGGAAACTCTCCTCAAAGTCGCGCCGCGTCCTGGTTTCGTCCGGTTGCTCCTGGTTGTCAGCGATCGTGCCAATCTGGGCTATTCTATTGGTAAGCAACGCATTTCAAATAGTTCTTGACTATTCGCGAAAGGCTCCAGTAGTTGATTCCTCAACCACTCGGCAGGTTTCTGGTTCGAGTCCAGATGGGGGAGCCTTGAAAGGCCCTCTACCAGCGCAAGCAGGTAGAGGGCCTTTTTTGTATTCGGCTGTGCGGCTATTCCTTGATGAACTCGATCAGGTCGGTGCTGAGTTGATCGATGTGGGTCAGGTGTAGGCCGTGGGAGGCGTTCTCGTAGACCTTCAATTCGCTGTCGGGAATGAGTTCTGCGGTCAGTTGGCCGCACAGGTTCAAGGGGTTGAAGGGGTCGTCGGCGCCGTGCACGATCAGGGCGGGTACGTCGATGGTGCGTAGGTCGTCGCGGTGGTCGGTTTCGGTGACGGTGTGGCTCAGGTCCAGCATGGCGTTGGTCGCCACCGAATTGGCGTCGGCCACCGACCAATCGATCAGCTCTTGGGAGATGGTGTTCCCCGGGAGTCCGACACCGAAGAACGGTTCGGAGACCGCGCGGATCCAGCCCGGAACATCGTTGCGCCACATGGCGCGGAGCGTGTCGAAGCTCTCTGGCTCCATGCCGAGCGGATTGTCGTCGGTCCTCGTCATATACGGCAGTGCCGAAGCGACCAATGCGATGCGGGCGATCCGCTCGGAGCCGTGGCGCGCCAGATAGCGCACGATCTCGGCGGTGCCGGTGGAGTGCCCGACCAGCGTGACCTCGCGCAGATCCAACTGCTCCAGCACCGACTGCAGATCATCGGCGAGAGTGTCGAAATCGAACCCACCCCAAGGCTGTTCGGACCGCCCGTGCCCACGCCGGTCATACGCGACGGTCCGCATTCCCACCTCGGCAAGCCGAACCATCTCGTACTGCCACATAGCCGAACTCAACGACCAACTGTGCAGAAACACCACTGGATTGCCCGTGCCCCAGTCCTTGTAGAAGAGGTTCACATCGGCAGCGACGGTCAGGTACGGCATGGCAATAACTCCTCGCGAATCGATCGATCTCACTGATCTCGAACCGAGTCTGCAGGTCCGTTGTGCGAGAAGCGATTACGTCCGAGGTAATGCCGACGACTACGCCGTCCCGTGTCCGGCCTGTGTGGCCTGGAGCGCGGGAATCGGTAGGGTCCTGGCCCACTCGCGCGCCATGTCCTTTGCACGGATCGGGGTTGAGGCGTCGTGGCGGGCGTGGTCGCCCACCTGATCGGCGCCGCAGGCGATGAGGAGTTCGGCAGCGATTTCGCCGCCGCGGTTGAAGGAGTCGCCGTAGATGGTGTCGCCCAGGCCGAAGACGACGAAACGCAACCCGGTCAGGTCGGGTTGGGTTGACTCGAGGAGTTTGAAGAACGGTTCGGCTCCCGTGGGGAGTTCGCCGTCGCCGTAGGTGGAGCAGACGATGATGTGGAAGTCGGAGGGGTCGAGGTCGCCGGGGTCGAAGTCGAACATGTCGTAGACCGACACTTCGTGCGCTGGGAACTCGTCGGCCAGGCATTCGGCAACGCCCTCTGACGTGCCCATTTCCGATCCGAACAGGATGACGATCCGCACCACAACTCCTCTCGACGAGAAAGTAAGGCTACCCTAAATCGGGTGAGGATGGGATCCCCGGCTCAATTGCTCCGCACGATGGCCTGGCCATTTGGCGGTTGCTGCTCAGGTGGGATGAGTAGTTCTGCGGTACTCGCGGCCGCGTACGGTCGGCAGCATTCCGCACATGACCGACTCTTTGGCTGCTGTCACCTGGCCGGCTCCGCGACGGAGCGTTCGTACCTGGGATGTTGTGCTCGGATGGGTGCTGTATGCCTTCGCTGTTCCGCTCGGCATGTTCGCCGCCTACATCACCGTGTTCTTCGCTTTCGCCACCGATTCCTGTGGCTCGGGGCGGGACTGCGCCTACGCGTATGTCGACTGGGGGATCTGGTTGTCTTGGGGTGGAACGGCTTTCGCGCTCGGTGTGGGGCTGGTGATGCTGCTGGTGTCGACCGTCAAGGGCTGGCTGATGTGGTACTGGCCGGTGCTGTCCATGGCGATGATCATCGCGAGCCTCATCTGTGGCGGATACTTGGCCGCACAGGTGACCGGCTGAATGGGTTGAGGCCTCGTGCCGAAGCGGCTCGAGGACACGTGAGGGGAACTGGGTTAGCCTGGAGAGGTCGAAAGGACCAGGGTCGGCATCGGTAAGCCCGGCTCCCTCCGTGTGAGGCTCCGTATCGCCGCTTCGGTGGTGAACCCGCGACAGGTAATCGGCGTGAGCGCCGAGAGCTTGGCGCGCCCGGGGCACCGGTCGGTCCTACCCTCGGTTGTTCTCGCCTCGAATCGATTTCGAGGAGTCGCAATGCCCATCATCCGTCTCGACGGCACCGTCACCCAGATCAATGTGTTCACCGTCGAACCTGGGCGGCAGCAGCCGTTGCTTGATCATCTGGCTCGGGCCGCGCAGGTCGCTGCCGAGGTGCCGGGCTGGGTTTCCGCCAGCCTGCATCGCAGTCTCGACGGCACCCGGGTTGTCAACTACGCACAGAGCACCGACCTCGATGCCGCTCACCGCGTCATCGAGCACCTGCTGGCGAAGGGAATGATCCAGGCCAACAAGGCATTCGGTCAGGCTGAGCCGGGCCTGTACGAGGTCGCCTTCACGCTGGATAGGGACCTGCTCGGGTAACGGACCGCTGAGGAACGGTGGCGCGAGAGCGGTCTCTCGCGCCACTGCGAGTCGCGAGAAGTGAAGGCGTATAGGCAGACTCATGGAATGAATCATGGGTTTTATGCGGGGCGAGTCGTGGTGGTCACGGGGGCTGGGGCCGGGATCGGGCGGGAGTTGGCGGTCTTGCTGGGGCGGGCGGGGGCGGCTGTGGCGTTGGTCGACATCGATGGGGAGGGGGTTGCTGAGACCGGGGAGATGGTTCGGGGTGGGGGTGGGGAGGCGCTGGAGTTGGTGGCGGATGCGGCGGATGTTGTTCGGATGCGGGAGGTTTCGGATGATGTGGCGGGGCGGTTGGGGAATGCCGATGTGTTGATCAACAATGCGGGGAGGTTGTTCTACGGTGGGGTTGTCGAGTCCGAGGTGAGTGACTTCGATGCGGTGATGCGGGCGAATTTCGGTGCGACCGTGGCTAGTACGAAGGCGTTTCTGCCGCAGGTGGTGAAGTCGCCGACCGGGCGGATCGCGAATGTGTCGTCGGCGTACGGATTGATCGGGTTGGGTGGGGCCGCACCGTATACGGCGGCGAAGTTCGCCGTGCGGGGGTTCAGCGAGTCGTTGCGGTCGGAGTTGCGGGGGCAGTCGAATGTGGCTGTCAGCTGCGTGTATCCGGGTGGGGTGAAGACCGGGATCGCGTGGTCGGCGCTGGCGGCGGCGGGGGTGGATGCCGAGCGGGCGGCGCGGCGGTTCGACAGGGTGGTGGCGAAGACGGATCCGGAGGCGGCGGCGCGGGTGATTCTGAACGGTGTCGCGCGGGGGCGCAGTCGTGTATTGATTGGACCCGACGCGATTCTTGCCGATATTGCCGCGCGGGTGGCGGGCGGGCAGTACGAGAAGCTGATTCGGTTGGTGCTCAGGGGATGAGGAGGGGGCGACGCGATGCCCGGGACACGATGGTTGTTGATCGAGACCTTCGGCGGTGGTGAGCCGACCGTGATCGGGCTGGGCAGCGCGCCACGGAAATTCGTGCCGCTGACGCAGATCTTCAGGCAGCGTGAGACCTTGGCAGCCATTCGTGGGGCGGTGGCGGCAACGGCCGAAACACTTGCCCCGGTGGAGATCACCAGCGCAGGCCGCCGGACCTTGACGGTGCCGCAGCTGATCACGCCGGAGCGGATGCACTCGGTGCTGGTGTGGTCGGGACCCGACGACGAGGAGGTGCCGCCGCGAGATCCCGTGGGGGCCTGGTATTTCAACCTGTCGGCCTCGAAATCCACCCGCTCCGATGATCTGCTCGATCTCTACGGAGTAGCGCCGGAACACCGCGAGCGTGAGCACGCCATCGCCGGGGTATTCGCCCGAGTCATCACCAACAGCGACGAATCCGATGCGCTGGCCAAGGTGGTCCGGTCCGCGCCGGGCACCGAACATCAGGCGGTGTGGACCGTGCGCCGCGACGACGGCGCGCTGCGCGCCGCGCACTTCTCCTGCCGGATTCTCGAACAGCAATCCGCCGCAGGACAAGCCGAGGTCTTCATGCGTGGCGTCACCCACGACATCGGTGATGCCACGGATGTGAGCGCGGCCCCGCCACCGGTGATTCTCGAACACCGGGTGCTCGATGCCGCCGCGGCCGCAGGCGATTTCCGCGCCATTGTCGACCTGCGTACGCTGCGGTTGCTGCGCTGGATGGGCCCGCCCATGCCGGGCGTCGCCTGGCAGTCGCTGACCGGGGAGCCGGAGCCCGCGATCCATCCCGACGATCTGGCGACGGCGAAGACCATGAGCCGCAACCTCGCTCACTCCCACACCGCCGGACGGCTGCGGCTGCGGGCCCTGGACGGCGGCTGGAAAACGGTGCAGGCCAATGCCGTTCTCATGGCGCTGGACCAGTACACGACGGCCGCGCTGGTCACCGTCCGGGACGCGCTGCCGGACTAGATCGTCCGACCGCCAGCAAACAGACCACCGGCAATGTTTGTTGTGTATCTAACAGCCACGTGCCGCTCGCCGAGCATCCATCCCAGGTCAACGCGGTCAGCCCGTAAAGTTGCAGGCAGACAGCAGATTTGCTCGATTGAGCCGACAGTGTGCCGCTCATTACACTGCCGCCTACACGCACCCGCGCGAGCGGGAATCTTGCCGGTGCTCCCCGTGACGCCGCCTGGCGCGTCGTTGGTAGGCCCTGCCCGGAAGTCGCGGCATTCTCCGGGAGCCGGGGCTGCTCGGCGTTGGGAGGGAAACGTGCGTGCACCGAAGTCGGCGTGGATTCACCGGCGCGACGGTATCCGGCAGTGGATTCTCACCCGGGGAATCCTCACCCGGGTGCTACGAGCAGGGGAGATCGCCACCCGGCCGGATCTGGACGCGAATTACCCCCTCCTGGAGCCGAGTCCGACGAACATCGTGCGAATTCCCTTGTACCGCGTGCAGATCGGCGACTCGATCCGGCGATCCGGCGAGAACTCGCGCCACGTCACCGCACTGTCGGAGGTCGTCGCTACCCTGCCGCCGATCATCGTGCACCGATCCCGCATGACCGTCATCGACGGCGCGCACCGGGTCCGGGCGGCCCTGTTCAGCGGCGCGCAGTGGATCGACGCGGTCTATTTCGACGGCGACGACGGGCAGGCGTTCCTGCTGTCCATCCGCCTCAACAGCACCCACGGACTGCCCTTCTCCGCCGCCGACCGCAAGGCTGCCGCGGGACGAGCTCTGGCTTACTTCCCGGACTGGACGGACCGGCGACTGGCCGAGGAACTCGGTCTCCCCGAGCGCACGATCGCGCTCATCCGCAAGCGCACCGACCACACGCCGCCGTCCGCCGCGCAAGCGGCCACCTCCGAGGACGCCGCCGCGTGAGCCATGCCCGGGGTTGATAGGTTCCTGGCATACCCGCTCGCTGGTGTTCGTGCTGATCATGGCGGGTGTTGAGGATTCGGTCGCTCGGCTCGCGAGGTGCGCGAACCGTGGAAAAATTTGTTGTGCGTGTGGTGGATCGGTGAGTTCGGAGTGGTTGGGTTGTCGGGCGTTCGGCGGATCGAGGTCGGAGACGGGGCGGGGGAGACGCCGGGGCGGGTGTTCGAGCAGTGGGAGGCGCGGCTGAGTGAGGCGTATGTGCCGCTTGCGGTGTCGCCGAAGGGCTCCGGGGAGTTTCGGGGGTGGATCACGTTGGGGAAGTATCGCGATGTGGAGTTGTCCACGCTGGGGGCCGGGCGGCAGCGGGTGGATCGGACCAAGAGTCTGATCGCGCGGACCGATGACGAAATTCTGCACACCAGCATTCAGGTGAAGGGTCGCGGTCGGCTGCATCAGGATGGGCGGGTGGCCGAGGTGGGGCCCGGGGAGATGGTCTTCTACGACAGCACGCGGCCGTATCACTGGGAATTCGACGAGGATTGGGAAATGGCCGCGGTGCTCGTGCCGCTCGGTCGGCTGCGCGAGCGTGCGGGCATCACGCCGGCGGCGATCCCGACCGCCACCACCGTGCCGCGCGACAGCCCGGCAGCGGTGGTCTCGGCCTTCCTGCTGGACTTGGCGGAGCTGCAGAACACGAGGCCGGAACAGGCTGCGGCGCTGTCCCGTTCGGCGACGGACCTGCTGGCCTCGGCGATCTCTCTGACTGCGGGTCGTGCGGTGCCGGGTGCGGTGGCGGAGACGCTGACCGTGCGGCAGGTGGTCGAGTTCGTGCGCCGCCACCGCTCCGACCCCGGGCTCACCGTGGACGACATCGCCGCCGGTTGCGGGGTGTCGAGGCGGACGCTCTACCGGGTACTCGAGCAGTTCGGCGAAGGACCGGCCGTCATGCTGCGGCGGATGCGCATCGAGCACGCCCGTGAATTGCTCACCGCGCGACCGGATCTGCCGGTCGCGGCCGTTGCGCGCGCGTCCGGCTTCGCCACCGAACGGCAGTTCTACCGCGCTTTCCGGCTCGAGACCGGCCTGACCCCGGCGGGCTACCGGGTCGCCGGAGGTCTCGCGGGCTGACCGCCAGAAGGCGAGGGCGTCACGGTTCCGTCATCTTTCGGATCTGTTTCTTGAAGAACCATTCAAGTATGTTGGTCGCATGGCCCGCACCCGCGAATTCGAACCCGACGATGTCGTGGAGGCCGCCATGCGCCGGTTCTGGGAGCGCGGCTACCGCGCGACCTCGGTGGAGGACCTGGTCAAGGCCACCGGCGTGAAACCCGGCAGCCTCTACAGCGCCTTCCCCGGTGGCAAGCACGCCTTGTTCCTGGCGTCGCTGCAGCGGTATTCGGATCTCGTCGTGCCCATCAAGCTCGGCGAACTCGATGATCCGAATGCCTCGGTTGCGCAGGTGCGCGGCTATTTCGACGGTTTGGTGGCCGACCTGCTCTCGCCCGAGGGTCGGATGGGCTGCCTGCTGGTGAACACCGCCATCGAGAACGCTGCCACCGATGATGCGGCCGCGGCCGTGGTGCGCGGACACCTGCAGCGACTGGAGGATCGCATGCGCGATGCGCTGCGGAATGCTGTGCGTCGCAAAGAGATCCGGTCGAGTGTCGACCCCGAATCCGTGGCGAGGGGCCTGGTGGCCACCTCGCAGGGACTGATGGTGGTCGGCAAGGCGAATCCCGATGAAGCGGTGTTGCGCGCGATCGTCGACACCGCGTTCGCCGGGCTGACGCCCCCTTAGCGCAACGAAAACCGTTGCGAGGCCGTCCGATACGGACGGCCTCTCTTTCTCCCTGATATTTGAACACTCACTCAAGAATGAGAGTCCGTCATGAAGGCGATCACTATTTCCCGCTACGGTGCGCCCGAGGTGCTCACCATCGCCGAAATGCCCGACCCGGTACCCGCTGAGGGCGAAATCCTCATAGCAGTCAAGGCTTTCGGCCTCAACCATGCCGAGACCTACATGCGTTCCGGTCAATGGGGCGACGTGGCGCAGGTGACCGGCATCGAAGCCGCGGGCGTCGTGGCCGCGGACCCCTCGGGCGAACTGGCCCCGGGCACCCCGGTCGTGGCGATCATGGGCGGCCTGGGCCGCACCCGCAACGGCGCGTACGCCGAACTGGTCACAGTCCCCGCGAGCAACGTAGCTCCGGTCGAAACCGGTTTGGACTGGGCCGATCTCGCGGCCATCCCGGAGGTCTACGCCACCGCCTGGAGCACGCTGCACGACAATCTCGCCCTCACTCCCGGCGTGACGGTGCTGGTGCGCGGGGCCACCTCGGCGCTCGGCCAGGCCGCAGTGAACATCGCCGCCGACCTCGGCGCGACGGTCGTCGCCACCACCCGCTCCCAGGAGCATGCGGCACTGCTCGAAAAGATCGGGGCCACAGTGGTTCTCATCGATGACGGCAACCTCGCTGCCCAGGTGCGCGAGCGCGGTCTCACCGTGGACGCCCTGCTGGACCTGGTCGGCAACTCGGTCCTGCGCGATTCCGTCGCGACCGTTCGCCCACGCGGCCGCGTCTGTCAGGCCGGATTCCTCGGCGGCTTGGCGCCGGTCACCGATTTCAACCCGATCGCCGATCTCCCCAGCGGCATCCAGCTGTCGTTCTTCGGCAGTTTCGTCCTCGGCACCCCGGACTTCCCGCTCGCGAACATTCCGCTGGCCGAGATCGTCGCCAAGGTCGCGGCGGGCGTCTACCACGCGAAACCGGTGCGCACCTTCGCCTTCGACGAGATCGTGCGCGCGCACGAAGTAATGGAGGCGGGCACGGCAGGTGGCAAGATGACCGTCACCGTCGGCTGATCAGCGGTGCCGGACCAGCCTGATCAGAGTGCCGTCCAGGTAGGCCGCGCGACAGGCCCGGCGCGCGATCTTGCCGCTGGAGGTGCGCGGAATGGTCCCGGCCGGAACCAGCAGCAGATCCCGGATGGACACGCCGTGCCGCAGTGACAGCGCGGCCCGCACCCGGGCGGTCACCAGATCCGGGTCGAGGGTGCCGATGCCCGCCGCCCGCTCGGCCACCAGGATCAGCTGGTTCGAGCTGTCATCCGGTGCGGCGAGCGGGCGTTGGGCCAGGGCGTGCTCGGGCAGGCGGTTGGCGGGCACCGCGAAGGCGGCCACGAAACCGGGCCGCAGCGCGGTGCTGGCCTCCTGCGCGGAGCATTCGAGATCCTGCGGATAGTGATTGCGGCCGCCGACGATCACCAGATCCTTCACCCGGCCGGTGACATACAGCTGACCGCCGAGATACGCGCCGAAATCGCCGGTCCGCAGCCAGCGGGCCTCGGCGGGCGCACCGTCGGCATGACTCTGCTCGGATAGTTTGCGCCGCAGCCGATTCCGGAAGGTCTGCTCGGTCTCGTCCGGCCGATTCCAATACCCGCGGCCGAGATTATCGCCGTGCAGCCAGATCTCGCCGACCGCGCCGTCGGGCCGCTCCCGGCCGGTGTCCGGGTCGGCGATGACCGCCCACTGCGCGCGGGCCGGACGACCGCAACTGACCTGTGCCACCGCCTCTTCCCGATCGGCGGCGACGCGCGTCATGCGGCCCTCGCCCAGCCGGTCGCGATCGACGTGCACGACCCGCGCGGGCGCCTCGGCGGGCGTGGCCGAGACGAAGACCGTGGCCTCGGCCATGCCGTAGCAGGGTTTGACGGCGTGCTCCGGCAGCCCGTAGGGCGCGAACGCCTCGGTGAAGGCGCGCATGGCCGAAACCGTCACGGGCTCACTGCCATTGATCAGGCCGATCACCTTGGAGAGATCCAGCTCCGTGCCCGGCGCGGGGCGGCCGCGCGTGGCCGCGTACTCGTAGGCGAAATTGGGTGCGGCGGAGAAGACTCCGCCGCCGTCGGCGCCCAGCTCCTTGATCCACCGATACGGCCGCCGGATGAATGCGCTCGGCGACAATAGGGTCAGGTGCCGTCCGCACACCAGCGGCAGGATCACGCACAGCAGTCCCATGTCGTGGAACAGCGGCAGCCAGCTCACCCCGCGGCAGTCGGCGTCGAGCCCCAGCGCATCGCACAGCTGGAGCAGGTTGGTGGCGACCGCGCGATGGGTGATCTCCACGCCCGCCGGCGTTCGGGTGGAGCCGGACGTGTATTGCAGGTAGGCAATGGAATCCGCGGTGCTGTCCGGACGCCGCCAGCTCGCCTCCAGTGCATCGGGGACGGCGTCGACCGCGATGAGGCGCGGCCCCGCAGTGCCCGGCTTGCGGCCGAAGTACTCGCGCACCCCGGCCGCCGCGGCCACCGTGGTGAGAATGACCGCGGGATCGCTGTCGCCGATCACCGCGTGCAGCCGGTCGGTGTGCCCGGGTTCGTCGGGCGTAAACAGCGGGACCGCGATCGCGCCCGCCGCGATGGCCGCGAAAAACGCGACCACGTAATCCAATCCGTGTGGGCACAGCACCGCCACCCGGTCACCGGGCGCGCTGACCCGCTGGATGCGCGCGGCCACCGCGTACACCCGCAGCTGGAACTGCGACCAGGTGAGCTCGTGGTATTCGCCCTCGAGCGCACGGGAATAGTCGGCATAGCGATACACGATGGCGTCCCCGTGCGCCGCGGCCCGTTCGTCGAGGAGATCGGTGAGCGTGGTGCCCGGCGGAATCTCGATCTCGGACGGACCGGCGTACGGGGTTTCGACCATATTCCTGCTCCTGAATGAATTCGGGGGTGTAGTAGCAGCTTTCACGCCCGAATCCCGGCAGGCAAAGTGTTCTGTAATGCAGCCGAACAGTGTGTGATTCGAATAATCCCGACCAGGGGACGAATGTCCCTAGGGCAGCGCGATGTATTTGGTCTCCAGATATTCCTCGATACCTTCGATGCCGGCCTCCCGGCCCAGCCCGGATTGCTTCACCCCGCCGAAAGGCGCGGCCACGTCGGAGATGACGCCGCGGTTCACGCCCACCATTCCGGATTCGATCGCGTCGGCCACCCGCAGCGCACGATCCAGGTCGCGGGTGTAGATGTAGGCGGCCAAACCGAATTCGGTGTCATTGGCCGCCGCGATACCGGCGGCCTCACCGTCGAATCCGGTGATGGCGGCCACCGGACCGAACACCTCCTCCCGCAGGATGCGGGCGTCGGCGGGGACATCGGTGAGCACGGTCGGCTCGTAGAAGAAGCCGGGGCCATCGACGGCCGCACCGCCGGTGGCGATCGTCGCCCCCTTGTCGACCGCGTCCCGCACCAGCTCGTCGACCGAATCCCGTTGCCGCGCGGTGATCAACGGCCCGACCTGGGTGCCGTCGAGATGCCCCGGCCCGATCTTCAGCCCGCGCATGCGCTCGGTCAGCCGCGCGGTGAACTCCGCGCGCACCGCATTGTCGACGTGGAATCGATTGGCGGCCGTGCAGGCTTCACCGATATTGCGCATCTTGGCGGCCATCGCCCCGTCGACCGCGGCATCCAGATCGGCGTCGGCGAACACCACGAACGGCGCGTTGCCGCCGAGCTCCAGGGAGGTGCGCAGCACCCGCTGCGCCGACTGCGCCAGCAGCACCTTGCCGACCGGGGTCGAACCGGTGAAGGTCACCTTGCGCAGCCGATCGTCGGCGAACATCGGATCGGTCAGTCGCGCCGCCTTCGAGGTCGGCAGGATCGACAGCACGCCCGCGGGCAATCCGGCCGCGGCGAAGACCTCACCCAGCAGCAGCATGGTCAGCGGCGTCTCGGCGGCGGGCTTGACCACCATCGTGCAGCCCGCCGCGAAGGCGGGCGCGATCTTGCGAGTTCCCATGGCCAGCGGGAAGTTCCACGGGGTGATGGCCAGCGTCGGGCCGACCGGCTGCTTGGTGACCAGGATGCGGCCGTTACCCGACGGCGACGGCGTGTAGCGGCCGTTGATGCGCACCGCCTCCTCGCTGAACCAGCGCAGGAATTCCCCGCCGTAGACCACCTCGCCGTGCGCCTCGGCCAGCGGCTTGCCCATTTCGAGGGTCATCAGCAGGGCGAAGCCGTCGCGGCGCGCCATCACCAGTTCCCAAGCGCGGCGCAGGATCTCGGCCCGCTCGCGGGCGGGGGTGGCGGCCCAGGACGCCTGCGCGGCGACCGCGGCATCCAGCGCCCGCGCCCCGTCCGCGGCGGTGGCGTCGGCGACCTCGGTCAGGACCGCGCCGGTCGCCGGATCGTGCACGGCGAAGGTGCCGCCGTCGCTCGCGGCGACTTGCTCGCCGCCGATCCAGAGTCCGGTCGGGACGGCGGCCAGCAGCTCGGCCACATCACGCATGGGGATTCTCCTCTTGTTCAACCGAATTCAGCGGGTCGCCGCGCGTGCGGCCTCATCCCGCACCACCTCGGCCAGCACGCCGATGCCCTCGGCGAGCAGCTCGTCGCCGATCACCAACGGCGGCAGCAGCCGGATGACATTTCCGTAGGTGCCGCAGGTCAGCAGCACCACGCCGCGCGAGAGTGCCTCGGCGGCAATGGCTTTGGTGAGTGCGGGATCGGGAGTGCCGTCCGGTCGGACGAATTCGAGGGCCAGCATGGCTCCCCGCCCGCGGATATCGCCGATGACGCCGGTGGCGTCGGCCAGCTCCCGCAATCGCGGGAGCACGGCCGCCTCGATCGCCCGCGCCCGCGCCGGAAGGTCGAGCGCCCGCATCACCTCGAGGCTGCCCAGCGCTGCCGCGCAGGCCACCGGATTGCCGCCGTAGGTGCCGCCCAGCCCGCCCGCGTGCACCCGGTCGAGCAGCTCGGCCCGCCCGGTGACGGCCGAGAGCGGCATGCCGCCCGCGATGCCCTTGGCCATGGTGACCAGGTCGGGCACGATGCCCTCGTGTTCGCACGCGAACCAGGCTCCGGTGCGGGCGAATCCGGTCTGCACCTCGTCGGCGATGAACACCACCCCGTGCGCGCGAGCCCATTCCGCGAGGGTGGCGAGGAATCCCGGTGCGGGCACGATGAATCCGCCCTCGCCCTGGATCGGCTCGATGATGATCGCGGCCAGCGAGTCCGCCCCGATCTGCACCTCGAGCTGCGAAATCGCCCGCTGGGCAGCCTGTTCCCCGGTCAGGCCGTCACGGTAGGGGTAGGACATGGGCAGCCGGTAGATGTCCGGCGCGAACGGGCCGAAGTTCGCCTTGTACGGCATGGCTTTCGCGGTCAGCGCCATGGTCAGATTGGTGCGGCCGTGATAGGCGTGATCGAAGGCCGCCACCGCGCTGCGGCCGGTGGCCAGCCGCGCCACCTTCACCGCGTTCTCCACCGCCTCCGCGCCCGAGTTGAACAGCACGGTCCGCTTGTCGAAGTCCCCGGGGGTGAGCCCGGCCAGTTCCTCGGCCACCCGGATATAGCCCTCGTAGGGCGTGACCATGAAGCAGGTGTGGGTGAAGCGCGCGGCCTGCTCGGCGACCGCCTCGGCCACCGTCGGATCCGACGCGCCGACCGAGGTGACCGCGATCCCGGAGCCCAGATCGATGAGTGAATTGCCGTCCACATCCACGATGACCCCGCCGTCGGCGTCCGCGGCGTACACCGGCACCGCCGAACCCACCCCGGCCGCCACCGCCGCCTTGCGCCGCGCGGTCAGGGCCTGGGAGCGGGGGCCCGGCAGCTCGGTGACGAGGTTGCGCAGCTGTGGCAGGCGATGGTCGATCGAGGTCATGGCGGAATCTCCCGGTCGAGGGTCGGTGGCACCGGTCACCAGTCTGCGCCACGAATGTCGGGATCACCCGTGCCTGATTGGACAAAATGCCGGGCCGGAATCGACACTCTGTACACTTCGGCCGATGCCCGTATCCATTGGCTGGGTATTAGCCCAGCCCGAGCTCGGGGTCCGGCTGCGCGGCGGTGCCGCTGGGATCCGCCGCGAGATCGACCTCGTTGTCACCACCGAACTGGGCAGCCCGTTCCGCTGGCTGTCCGGGGGCGAACTGGTCCTCACCACCGGCATGCGGCTGCCGCCCGACGGGCCCGGTCGCGCCGAATACGTGCGCGGGCTGGACCGCTGCGGGGTCGCGGGCATCGGCTTCGGCATCGGCCTGACCCACGACGCGGTGCCGCCGGAACTGATCGTCGCCGCCGACGAGATCGGCATCCCGCTGTTCGAGGTCCCCCTCGACACCGCCTTCGCAGCCATCGTCAAACAGGTCTCGGCCCGCATCGCCGAACTGCAGTACGACGCCGTGGTGCGCGCCGGCCGCGCCCAGCCGCGCATGACGCGGGCGCTGATTCGCTCCGGCCGTCGGGGCGTGGTGCGGGAACTGGCGAGCTCGCTTGGCGCGACCGTGCTGGTACTCGATCCCGCCGGGCAGGTGATCGACTGTCATCCGAGCGAACCGGACTCCGCGCTGCTGGCCAGGATTCGCGCCGAGGTCGGTGCGGCCGAGGCTGGTGTCAGGACCGACCACTCCGGCGCGTCCCTGACCCACCAGCGCATCGGGGTGGGCCGTCGCCACGATGGCGATCTCGTGGTGCTCGGCGACACTCCGCTCGGCCACATCGACCAGATCCTGTTGGGCCACGCCAACTCCCTGCTGGCCCTGGATTTCGAGAAGCCGGACCGGCTCCACCGCGCGGAGCACCGGATCAACGGTCAGGCGCTGGCTCTGCTGCTGGGCGCACCGCTGGATCCCGCCCCTGCCCGCGCCCTGCTGGAACCGGCGGCCGACTCGACCGGACTGATCAAAGTTCTTGTTGCCGAATGTGATTCAGTAGAGACCGCCGACGCGGCGAACGCATCCCTCGCCGCCACGGTGCTCGCCGCCGGTCACCCCCTGTTCCTGCACCGTGATTCGACCCGGCTGCTGCTCGTCCTCCCTGCCGATTCCCCGATCGGCACCACCACCGTCGAAATCTTCGGCAGCGCACGCAAACACACCCGCTCCGGCCTCAGCGGCCCCCATCCCGTCGCCGACCTCGCCACCGCCGCCGGCGCCGCCCGCCAGGCAGCCGCCACCGCCGAAAGGGGCGGCCCCCCAATCGAGTTCACCACCCTGCCCCTGCTGTCCTTTGCCCCCGCCCGCGAAGTCCTCCACACTCTTGCCCGCACCGCCCTCGCGCCCCTCGCCGCCTACGATCCCGCCCTCCTGCCCTCCCTGCGTGCCTTCCTCGAGGCCAACGGCCAATGGGAATCCGCCGCTGCCACCCTCGGCATCCACCGCCATACCCTGCGCAAACGCATCACCACCGCCGCCGCCCTGCTGAACCGCGACCTCGACAACGCCCGGGTCCGAGCCGAACTCCTGCTGGCGCTGCTCGCCGACGTGGGGGAGGACACGGCGCGGCCCTGAGCGCGACCGCTTGTGTGATGACCCGGCGGTCCGCTATGTTCTACGTATCTACTTAGTAGATACGTAGAACTCGGGCCGTAGACCACCTACGGCTGAGGGCGCCGTGGGACCGGCGTCGTGGCGGCGGGATTGTGCGGACCCTCATCGCGCGCAAGAACGCCCTCACACCAAAGGGGCGGAGCCGCAGGTCAGCGGCCCCGCCCCGTTGTGGTGGTGAGGTAGTGGGAGTCGGCGGATCAGACCCGGGCGCGGATCCACTTGTAGAGGGCCAGTAGCACGATCGCGCCGATGATGGCGCCGATGAAGGCGTGTTTGACCGGGGGATGAACGTCGAAGTGGTGCGGGGAGAAGACCAGACTGCCCAGCGTGCCGCCGACGTAGCCGCCGACGATGCCGAGGACGGCGGTCCAGATGATGCCGAAATTCTCCTTGCCGGGGACCACGAGGCGGGCGATCGCGCCCGCGATCAGTCCGATGATGATCATCGTAATGATGCCCATGGCATGCTCCTTGCCTTTGCGGTTACCGCATTCTCGAAGGTAGCAGGGCTGAGCCCGCGGATGAGCGTGTCGCAATACATCAGCGTGCCCGGTCTGATTCCCCGGTACCGGTAGGGAGATTGACCCGTTCTCGGGCAGCGAAACATTCGGCGACGCCCGGATTCCGGGGCGATGATGGAAGCCGGACGACTTCGTGCTGATTGCGAAAGGCATACGCGCATGAGTGAAAATGCGCCCGAAATCCCTCCTCTCACCGGTCGGGGCGCATTGGCCCGGACCCTCGCCGCCCGCGGCGGACTCGCGGCGCCGGAAGCGCCGTTCGTCATCGAACACCGCGAGGCCCTCATCTACATGCTCTGCCAGGCCGCCGAACTCGAACACGGCATCATGTGCCAGTACCTGTTCGCGGCCTTCTCGCTCAAGACCTCCACGGCGGAGGGGCTGAGTGCCGACGAGGTCGACAAGGTCACGCGCTGGCGGAAACTGGTGTCGCACGTGGCAACCCAGGAGATGCTGCACCTGTCGCTGGTGCACAACCTGCTCTCGGCCATCGGGGCTGCACCGCACATGGCCCGGCCCAATCTGCCCCTGCCCGCCGCCCACTATCCGGCGGGTGTGCAGCTGGCGCTGCTGCCGTTCGGTGAACAGTCGTTGCGGCACTTCATGTTCCTGGAACGTCCCGAGGGCATGGACCTCGACGATGCCGACGGCATCGAGAGCATGGGTCGCGCCGCGGCGCACATGCAGCAGGGCGAAATCGTGCCCCGGCTCCAAGATTTCGCGACCGTCGGGCACCTGTACCGGTCCATCGAGAACGGTATCCAGCATCTGGCCGACAAATACGGTGAGCGCTGGCTGTTCGTGGGGCCGCGTCGCGCCCAGGCGACTCGGAAGCATTTCCAGTGGCCGGAATTGGTGGCCGTGACCGATGTGGCGTCGGCGAAGCGGGCCATCGACACCATTCTCGAACAGGGTGAGGGCGCCCGCGGCGACTGGCGTGACGCTCACTTCGGGCAGTTCGTCAAGATCCTCGACGAGTACGAGCAGTGCCTGCGCGACAACCCGGACTTCGACCCGGTGCGGCCGGTGCTGGCCGCCAATGTCCGTGCGCCCGAACGAGATTTCCCGGTCCCGCTGATCAGTGATCCGGATACCGCGCGCGTCACCGACCTGTTCAATGTCGGCTACGAGATCCTGCTGCAGATCTTCGAACGCTTCTTCGCGCACACCGAGGAATCCGACGCGCAGCTGCAGACGCTGGCCGATGCCACGGTCTCGCTCATGTTCGGGGTCATCCGCCCGCTGGGTGAGCTCATCACCACCCTCCCGGCCGGGCCGGATCATCCAGGTAAGACGGTGGGCCCGAGCTTCGAATTGTTCTACGAGACCGACTATTTGATGCCGCACCGGGAGGCCGCCTGGACGTTGCTGACCGAACGGCTCGGAGAGGCGGTGGCCCTGAGTGACGCCATCCGGGCCGATCTGCCCGCGGTGGGGGTGCAATTGGCCCCGGTGAGCAAGGCGTTCGGTGACATCCAAGCCACCCTGGCCGCGCACTTCCCGAGTTGGAACGCACACGCGCGACCCGAGATCCTGGGCATCGATCCCGCCGTGCAGGCCGCGGCCAGGCAGCGCGCCGACGAATTCGCCGGTCGGGTGGGCGGAATCGCGGGTGGCGGGGAACTGGCCGACCTGTTCGACGCGGTGTACACGCTGACGCGGCGGCCCGCCCCGGCGAGCGTCCTGCCCCGCCTGGCCGACAGCGTGCTGCGGCCGCTGTCGGAAGCGCTGGTGCGGCACGGGCTCGGCACATCGGCCGGATCCGAGGCCGGGCAATTGGTGAAACAGGCGGTGACCGAGCCTG
Source organism: Nocardia heshunensis (assembly GCF_054782115.1). Taxonomy (NCBI): domain Bacteria; kingdom Bacillati; phylum Actinomycetota; class Actinomycetes; order Mycobacteriales; family Nocardiaceae; genus Nocardia; species Nocardia heshunensis. The sequence continues at coordinate 1,153,779 of NZ_BAAGTC010000002.1, forward strand.
ATTCGGATGTCCCCGTGCAATTGCGGGAACTGGCGCTGGTGGCCACGCGGCTGCGCGGCGGCATCGACTCGGCCGAACTTGTGGAAGCCACCGCCGCGCTGCAGGATCTCGCCTGCGCGGTACAGCTGCCCGGTGAACGGCCCCGGCTGCGAGCCGAATTCGCGCAGTTGCAGGCGGGCCTGCTCCCGGCCGTGAGTATCGTCAAGAACGGCCCCTACCTGGCCACCAATGCCGCCGTGATCGATCATCTCGGCCTGCCCGTGGCGGTCGGACCGACGGTCGCGCTGTGCCGTTGCGGCGCCTCGGCGCTCAAACCGCTCTGCGACGGCAGTCACGCCCGCATCGGCTTCAATGACGCGAAAGACCCCGCGCGGGTGGATGATCGACGTGACACCCACGAAGGCGAACAGCTCACGGTGTTCGACAATCGCGGCATCTGCCAGCATTCCGGACTCTGCACCGACCGGCTGTCCACCGTATTCCGAACCGCCGCAGAGCCTTTCGTCGCACCCAACGGCGGCCGAATGGACGAGATCGTGCGCGCCGTCCGCGCCTGCCCCTCCGGTGCGCTCGGCATGGCCTTCGATGGCATCGAGGCGCGCGAGCTCGCCGACTGGGGCGGTACTCGCGCCCCGGAGATCGAGGTGACCAAGGACGGGCCGTACCGCGTTCGTGGCTCGGTCGCGTTGACCGGACCCGACGGTGGCGGTATCGAACGCGCCCAGGGTGCGTCCACCGAGCACTACGCGCTGTGCCGATGCGGGCAGTCGCGAAACAAGCCGTTCTGTAGTGGAATGCATTGGTACGTCGGCTTCCAGGACCCGGTCCTCGCACCGGGTCAGGAGCCGACGCTGTTCGAATGGGCGGGCGGATATCCGGCGCTGCGGCAGGTGACCGCGCTGCTCTACGAGAAGCTGATTCCCGACGATCCGATGCTGGCGGCCGCCTTCGGCGATGCCGACGCGGATCGTGCACGGCGCGAGTCCGATTGGATGGCTGCGGCGTTCGGCGCACCCGACGCCACGGCGGAAGCACCGTCTCGGCCCGCCCTCACCGAGGAGCAGCGGGAGCGCTGGGCGCAGCTGTATCTGCGGGCGGTTCGCGAGAGCGGTCTGCCGCAGGAGGCCGAATTCCGTTCCGCCTTCGCCGCTTTCGTGGAATGGGCCGCGACCGCCGAAGGGGAAGCGCCGGAATGGGATTGGGGTCCGCTCGGGCCGCCCGTCGCGACCGCGCGGCCAGCCGCCGCAGCGTCCGAACCGGTACTGCCCGGTCCGGACGATGCGGTGGGTTTCGCCGCGCACATCAAACCCCTGTTCCGGGAGAAGGATCAGCGGTCGATGAGCTTCGTGTTCGACCTGTGGTCACTCGACGATGTCACCAAGAACGCCGGTGCGATTCTCGACCGGCTGGCCGCGGGCACCATGCCCTGCGACGGTGCGTGGCCTGCCGAGCGGGTGGAGGTTTTCCGGCGCTGGACGGAGTCCGGCATGCGGCCCTGACGGCCGATCGGCGAGAGGCCCGGCAGCGACGGATTCGCTGCCGGGCCTCTTGTTGTGAGCGGTCGGAATGGTAACCGAAAACTCCCGGTCACATGGCGAAATGCCAGGGAAACAAACGGAATACGAATAATTCCATTCCGGTTGACAGCCGTGCGCACCGGGCGGAGCATAGTTGCGTATTACGGCACATGGTGCGCAATACGCAACACTCTGGAGGCTCGGTCATGCAGCCGCGAGTCGTCATCATCGGTGCGGGAATCGTGGGCACCGCCCTGGCGGAAGAGATCACCCGGCTCGGCTGGACCGAGGTCACCGTCCTGGACCGGGGTCCGCTGTTCCGGACCGGCGGATCTACTTCGCACGCACCGGGTCTGGTGTTCCAGACCAATGCGTCCAAGACCATGGCGGAACTGGCCCGCTACACCGTCGAGAAGTTCGGTGCGCTGGACGCTTTCGACAGCCTCGGCGGGCTGGAGGTGGCCACCACCCCGGAGCGCTGGACCGAACTGCACCGACGCCACGGCTGGGCGCGGGCCTGGGGCATCGAGTCGCGGCTGATCGACGCGGGTGAATGCGCCGCGCTACACCCGCTGCTCGACCCTGACCGAGTTCTCGGCGGATTCCACACGCCCACAGATGGTTTGGCGAACGCCGTGCGCGCCGCGGAACGGCAGGCCGACGCGGCCGCCGATCGCGGGGCCCGCTTCATCGGCTATTGCGAAGTGACCGAGGTGCTCTCGGCGCACGGCCGGGTCACCGGGGTGCGCACCCGCGACGGTCAGGAGATACCGGCCGACATCGTGGTGAGCGCAGCCGGATTCTGGGGCGCGGAACTGGGTAAGCGGGTCGGGCTCACCGTGCCGCTGGTACCCATGGCACACCAGTTCGCCAAGACCGGATCCGTGCCCGCGCTCGATCCGCAGGCGCTGCTGCCGATCCTGCGCCATCAGGACGCGGACCTGTACTACCGCACCTATGGCGACCGGATCGGCATCGGCTACTACGGGCACACGCCGCGACCGGTCGACATGGACACGTTGTTGCGTGATACCGGGGGCCAGGCGATGCCCTCCATGTTGCCGTTCACCCCGGAAGAGTTCCATCCGGCCTGGACGCACAGCGTCGAGTTGCTCCCCGCGCTGCGGGAAACCGCCGTGGATGAGGCGTTCGACGGCATCTTCTCCTTCACCCCAGACGGGTTCCCGATTCTCGGCGAGCATCGCGATTTGGCGGGATTCTGGGTCGCGGAGGCGGTTTGGGTGACGCATTCGGCGGGCGTGGCACGGGCGGTCGCGCGTTGGATCGTGGACGGCAGCACCGATATCGATCTGCACGAGGCCGACCTGTACCGGTTCGAGGCGGCGGCGCTGAGCCCGGAATTCATCCGGAGCACCAGCGTGCAGGCGTTCGTCGAGGTGTACGACATCCTGCATCCGCACCAATACCGCAGCGCACCAAGGGATGTACGGACCAGTCCGTTCCATGCCCGGCAGCGGGAGTTGGGTGCCTTCTTCTTCGAGGGTGCGCTGTGGGAGCGTCCCGCCTGGTTCGAGGCCAATGCCGCGCTGCTGGACGAGGTGGCCGCCGACGGGGTGGCGGTTCCGGTCCGAGACGAATGGTCGGCCCGCTTCTACTCACCCATCTCGATCGCCGAAGCGGTGTGGACGCGAACGCATGTCGCCCTCTACGACATGACGCCGCTGACCCGCTACGAGATCTCCGGGCCGGGCGCGACTGCGCTTCTGCAGGAATTGACGACCAACGACGTCGGCAAGAAGCCCGGCGCGGTCACCTACACGCTGTTGCTGGACGCGAACGGGGGAGTGCGCAGCGACCTGACCGTCGCTCGCCTGGACGAGAACGTCTTCCAGGTGGGAGCCAACGGCCCGCTCGACTTCGACTGGTTCGCGCGCCACCTGCCCGGCGACGGCAGCGTCACGCTGCGCGACATCACCGGCGGCACCTGCTGTGTCGGCGTCTGGGGGCCGAAGGCCAGGGATCTGGTGCAGCCGCTGTGTCTCGATGACCTGTCGCACAAGGGTTTCGGATACTTCAGGGCCAAACGGACCTTCCTGGGTTCCATCCCGGTCACCATGCTGCGCGTCTCCTACGTCGGTGAACTGGGCTGGGAGATCTACACCACCGCCGAATGCGGTGCGGCACTGTGGGATCTGCTCTGGGAGGCCGGTCGCGAGCATCGGGCCATCGCCGCCGGGCGGCTTGCGTTCAACAGCCTGCGCCTGGAAAAGGGCTACCGCTCCTGGGGCGCCGACATGACCACCGAACACACCCCCGATGCCGCCGGACTCGGCTTCGCGGTCCGCATGAGCAAGTCCGACTTCCTCGGCAAGAAGGCACTGGAAGCCGCGCCGCCACCGGACCGCTTGTTGCGCACCCTGGTCCTTGATGACCCGAGTGCGGTCGTGCTGGGCAAGGAACCCGTCTCCGTCGGCGGCACCGTCGCCGGATACATCACCAGCGCCGGTTACTCGGCCACCGTGGGCCGCACCCTCGCCTACGCCTGGCTCCCGGCAGCGATCGCGCCCGGCGACGAGGTCGAAATCGACTATCTGACCGAGAGATTCACCGCACGGGTGCACACCGATCCGGTGGTCGACCCCGAGCTCGCGCGGATTCGGAGGTAACCGCATGACCGAAACCTACGACGTCATCGTCATCGGCCTGGGCGGCATGGGCAGTGCCGCCGCCTATCACCTGGCGCGGCGTGGGCAGCGTGTACTGGGCCTGGAACGCTTCACCCCCGCGCACGATCGCGGGTCCAGCCACGGTGGATCGCGCATTATCCGACAGTCGTATTTCGAGGATCCCGCGTACGTGCCGCTGCTGTTGCGGGCTTACGAACTGTGGGAACAGTTGGCCCGCGACTCGGATGCGGAGGTGTACCGGCTCACCGGCGGCCTCTATGTCGGGCCGCCCGAGAGCTTGACCGTGGCCGGAAGTATTCGTGCCAGCCGTGAATGGTCGCTGCCGCACGATCTGCTGGACTCCAGCGAAATCCGTGCCCGCTTCCCCAATTTCGCACCCGAACCGCACTTCATCGGCCTCTACGAGGAGCTCGCCGGATTCGCCCGGCCCGAGCGCACGGTGGCCGCACACCTCGATCTGGCAGCCGCGCACGGTGCCACCCTGCGCTACGGCGAGGTGGTCGAATCCTGGCGTGACACCGGATCCGGTGTCACCGTCACCACCGGCTCGGGTGTGTACAGCGCTGGACAACTGGTGATCTGCCCCGGGGCCTGGGCGCCCGGCCTGCTCGCCGACCTCGGCATCGGCATCGAGGTCGAACGCCAGGTCATGTACTGGTTCGACCCGGTCGTCGGTGCGCGCAGGTTCGAGGGCGACCCCATCTACATCGCCGAGAACGACAACGGCGCACAGATATACGGGTTCCCTGCCATCGACGGTCCCGAAGGCGGGGTGAAGACGGCGTTCTTCCGCAAGGGCATCCCGTGCACCCCGGACACCATCGATCGCACGGTGCATCCGGAGGAGATCACCGAAATGCGCACGCGGGTGCGCGAACTGCTGCCCGCACTGGTCGGCCGGAACATCCATGCTGCCACCTGCATGTACTCCAATACCGCCGACCAGCATTTCGTGGTCGCCCGCCACCCCGCGCACACCGCCGTCACCGTGGCGTGCGGATTCTCCGGCCACGGCTTCAAATTCGTGCCCGTGGTGGGGGAGATCCTCGCCGACCTGGCCATGACTGGCGCGACCCGCCACCCCATCGACCTGTTCGCCCCGCAAAGGCTGGTATCCCTGTGAGTTCGGCACTGATTCCCACTCTTGGCGGCGAGTACTACTGCGACCCCGCGGTTTTCGCCAAGGAGCAGGAGCGCATCTTCGAGCGGATGTGGTTCTGCGCGGCCCGATCCGCCGACCTCACCGATCCGGGGGCGTTCCGCCGGGTCGAGATCGGTCGCGAGAGCGTGCTCATCGTGCGCGGGCACGACGGCGAACTGCGCGCCTTTCTCAACGTGTGTCGTCACCGGGGTGCGTTGATCTGCACCGAGAGTGAAGGGCAGGTGCGGCGGACACTGCGCTGCCCGTACCACGCCTGGTCCTACGCGTTGGATGGAAAACTCGTCGCGGCTCCGAATATGGCGACACTGCAAGATGATTCGGGCGCTCCGATCGACAAGGTCGCCTACGGTCTGATCCCCGTCGCGTTGCGCGAATGGCTCGGTTACGCCTGGGTGTGCCTGGCCGACGAGCCGCCGTCCTTCGAGACCGACGTCATCGGTGCGGTCACCGGCCGCCTCGGCGATCCCGCCGCCATCGACCACTACGGGATGGAGCGGCTCGCGCTCGGCAAGCGGGTGGTCTACGACGTGGCCGCCAACTGGAAGCTGATCGTCGAGAACTTCATGGAGTGCTACCACTGCGCGGCCATCCATCCGGAACTGGTGGAGGTGCTGCCGGAGTTCGCGAAAGGCTATGCGGCGCAGTACTACGTCGGGCACGGCGCCGAATTCGGCGAGCGCATCGACGGCTTCACCGTCGACGGCCGACCCGGATTCGAAGCGCTACCCGGCCTCGCACCCGAACAGGACCGCAAGTATTTCGCCATCACCATCCGGCCCACGGTCTTCGTCAACCTGGTGCCCGACCACGTCATCTTCCACCGCATGTACCCGCTGGCCCACGACCGCACCGTGGTCGAATGCGATTGGCTCTACGCACCCGATGTCCTGCAATCCGGCGGCGAACTCGATCATTCCGTGGAACTGTTCCATCGGGTGAACGAACAAGACTTCGCGGCCTGCGAACGCACCCAGCCCGCCATGTCGTCGCGGGCCTACCGCAATGGCGGCGTGCTGGTGCCGGCCGAACACCACATCGCCGAATTCCACGCCTGGGCGCGGGGGCGGATCGAGGATCCGCAATGCTGAAGGAACCGCTCCTGCTGGCCGACGACGAACTGTGTTGTCCGCCTTGCCTGTACATCGACGGTAAATGGACCAACGCCCTCGGCGGCGGCACTCGCGACATCGTGAATCCGGCCGACGGCACCGTGATCGCCACCGTGGACGAAGCTGATCGTGCGGACGCGGTGGCGGCCGTCGCGGCGGCCCGCGCGGCGTTCGACGCCGGCGGCTGGCCCGCGACGCCCGTATCGGAGCGCATCGGCTATCTGCTGCGGATCGCCGACCTGCTGGCCGCCGACCGTGAGCACCTGGCCCGCATCGAGACTCTCGACACCGGAAAGACGCTGCGCGAGAGCTACATCGACGTCGACGACGTGATCGCGGTGTTCCGCTACTACGCCGCGCTCGCCGCCACCGGCGCGGATCGGCTCGTCGACACCGGCGACCCGGCCGTCATCAGCCGCGTCGTCCGCGAGCCCGTCGGTGTCTGTGCGCTCATCGCGCCCTGGAACTATCCGCTGCTGCAGATGTCGTGGAAGATCGCGCCCGCACTGGCGGCCGGGTGCACCATGGTGGCCAAGCCCAGCGAGGTCACCCCGCTGAGCACCATCGCGCTGGTGCGGCTCATCGACCGGGCCGGGGTGCCGCCCGGCGTGGTGAATCTGATCCAGAGCAGCGGCGCGACAGTCGGTTCCGCGCTCACCGATACCCCGGACGTGGATCTCATCTCCTTCACGGGCGGGGCGGCTACGGGTGCCGCCATTGCCGGGAACGCCGCGCGACACATCACCCGCGTCGCGCTGGAACTCGGCGGGAAGAACCCGCACATTGTGTTCCCGGACGCCGACTTCGACAGTGCCGTCGATGCTGTGCTGACCGGAGTTTTCCTGCACTCCGGCCAAGTGTGCTCGGCCGGAACGCGATTGATCGTCCACGAGTCCATCGCCGACGAATTCGTGGCGGCGCTGACCGCCCGCGCGGAACGGATACGGATCGGGCCGGGCCTGGATCCCGCCAGCGAAACCGGGCCGCTGGTCTCCGAGGCGCATCGCGCGAAGGTGGAAGCCTATGTGGCACTCGGTATCTCGGGTGGCGCTCGGCTCGTCACCGGTGGCACGCGGCCGGATGACCCCGCACTGCACGCCGGAAGCTTCTATCTCCCGACGATTTTCGACCATTGCGATCGCGGCATGCGCATCGTGCAGGAGGAGACCTTCGGCCCCATCCTGACCGTCGAACGCTTCACCACCGACGAGCAGGCCCTCGCCCTCGGCAATGACACCGCCTACGGCCTGGCCGCGGGCATCCGCACCGCCGATCCCGCCCGCGGCGAACGCTTCACGCGCTCCCTGCGGCACGGCACGGTGTGGCTCAACGACTTCGGCTACTACACCCCGGCAGCCGAATGGGGTGGCTTCGGCCGCTCCGGGATCGGGCGCGAGCTCGGTCCCAGCGGCCTGGCGGAATACCAGGAGACGAAACACATCTGGCACAACACCGCGCCCGCGGTGGGCGGCTGGTTCACCGATAACTGAATATGGTTCTGCGCGTTTAATTTCGAAAGTTGGTCCGTCATGACGACCACCCGTCCCCCTTCAGAAACCAGCGCTCCCACCCCCGACCACGGGATGGCGGAATTCGGCTATCGGGAATCCCTGAGCCGGAGCATCGGGAAATTCTCGAGTTTCGCCGCCGGCGTCAGCTACATCTCCATCCTCACCGGTACCTTCCAGATGTTCTACTTCGGCTTCGGCACCGCCGGGCCCGGCTACCTGTGGTCGTGGCCGCTGGTGTTCGTCGGGCAGCTCGCCGTCGCACTGTGTTTCATGGAGCTGTCGGCGAAATATCCGGTGGCGGGCTCGGTCTACAACTGGGCCAAGAAACTCGGCAGTCGAGCGGTCGGTTGGTCGGCGGGGTGGCTCATGCTCACCGCGTCCATCGTCACGCTCTCGGCCGTGGTGCTGGCGTATCAGTTGAATCTGCCGCAGCTCTGGAGCGGATTCCAGCTGGTCGGGGATGGTTCCGGCGCCCATGATTTCGCCACCAACGCCGTCATTCTCGGCACCGTGCTGATCGTGTTCACCACGATCGTGAACGCCTTCGGCGTGCGGCTCATGGCCATGATCAACAGCACCGGCGTGTTCATCGAACTCATTGCCGCCGTGCTGATCGCGATCATTCTCGCCGTCCACACCACCCGCGGTCCGGGCGTGTTCTTCTCGAGTCACGGATACGGGGCCGGGCAGAGCGGCGGCTATCTGAGCGCGTTCCTGGTCGCCTCCCTGGCCTCCGGCTACGTCATGTACGGGTTCGACACCGCCAGCTCCCTCGGCGAGGAGACGGTGGAACCGCGCCGGACCGCACCCAAGGCGATCCTGCGCGCGCTGCTCGCCTCGTTCGTGATCGGCGGCGCGATCCTGGTGTTCGCGGTCATGTCCGCACCCCACCTCGACGAACCCAAGCTGGGCACCGCCGACGGCGGACTGCAATACATTGTCCAGCAGGTGATGTGGGGCTGGCTGGGCAAGGTGTTCCTGGTCTGCATTGTGATTGCGGTGACCGTGTGCGCGCTGGCCGTGCATACCGCCGCCATCCGGCTCACCTTCGCCATGGCCCGCGACAACGCACTGCCGTTCGGCGAGAAGCTGGCGCGGGTCAGCGAGAAGCACAAGACGCCGATCATCCCGGCCGTCGTGATCGGCGTGCTGTCGGCGCTCATCCTGGTCGTCAATATCGGTCAGCCGCAGGTGTTCACGGTGCTCACCTCGATCGCGGTCATCATGATCTACCTCGCGTACCTGCTGGTCACCGCGCCCATGCTGTGGCAGCGGATCAAGGGCGGCTGGCGGCCCGAGGAGCTGGCCGCCGAAGGATACTTCTCGATGGGGCGTTGGGGGCTGCCGGTGAACATCGTCGCGGTGGTGTGGGGGCTCGGGATGGCGATCAACCTGGCCTGGCCGCGCACCGCCGTCTACGGCGGGCCCTGGTACAACACCTGGGGTGCGTTCCTCTACATCGGGGCCATCGCCCTGGCGGGGCTGATCTGGTACTGGCTCAGGGGAGTTCGCGTCATCGGGGTGCTGGCCTCGCACGCGGCCGTGGAGGTGCCCGCGTCATGAGCGACACCTTCGACTATGTGATCGTCGGCGGCGGCTCGGCCGGATGCGTGGTGGCCGCGCGGCTCAGCGAGAACCCGGACGTCACTGTCTGCCTGCTCGAAGCCGGGCCGTCGGATGTCGGCGACGAACGCATCCTGCGGCTCGAAGACTGGATGCTGCTGCTCGAATCCGGTTACGACTGGGACTATCCGGTCGAGCCGCAGGCCAGCGGCAACAGCTTCCTGCGGCACGCCCGCGCCAAGGTGCTCGGCGGCTGTTCCTCGCACAACTCGTGCATCGCTTTCCATCCGCCGCGTGAGGGGCTCGCGGAATGGGAGGCGCTGGGCGCGACCGGATGGGGACCCGACGGGCTGCTGCCGTATCTGCCGAAACTGCAACGGACCGTGGAGATCCGGGATATCCCGGCCAAGGATCCGTGCGGTGACGCGGTGCTCATGGCCGCGGCGCTGGCTGGGCTGCCGACCGTGGAGTTCAATCGCGGGACGACGGTGACCAACGGGGCCGGATGGTTCCAGATCAATGCCGACGCCGAGAACGTGCGCATGTCCTCGTCGCACGCGTACCTGCATCCGATCATGGGGCAGCGGCGGAACCTGGAGGTTCGTACGGGGTGCTGGGTCAGCGAGATCCTTTTCGACGACACGGATTCCGCGACCGGTGCTCGGTATCGGCGTCCGGACCTCACCGGGTTCGACACGGTCCATGCCCGGCGGGAGGTGATCATCAGCACGGGTGCAATCGATACGCCGAAGCTGCTCATGCTCTCGGGCATTGGTCCGGCGGAACATTTGCGGGACATGGGAATTCCCGTGCGGGTGGACTCGCCGGGCGTCGGCTCCAACCTCGACGACCATGTCGAGGGTCTGGTGTTCTGGGAGTCCCCGTGCCCCATGGTGACCAGTTCGACGCAGTGGTGGGAGATCGGGCTGTTTGCCACCACGGAACCCGGTCTCAGCCAACCGGATCTGATGATGCACTACGGCAGCGTGCCGTTCGATATGAACACCGTGCGCTGGGGCTATCCCACCACGGAGAACGGGTTCTGCCTCACACCCAATGTGACGCAAGGACATTCACGTGGCACCGTGCGATTGCGCTCCCGGGACTTCCGCGACAAGCCGCGCGTGGATCCCCGCTACTTCAGCGATCCGGACGGGCACGACGAGCGGGTGATGCTGCACGGTATCCGGCTCGCCCGCCAGATCGCCGAGCAGCCGCCGTTACGGGAATGGGTGGCAAGGGAATTGGCTCCGGGGCCCGACGCGGTCACCGGTGACGAACTCATCGACTACATGCACAAGACGCACAACACCGTCTATCACCCGGCCGCCACCGCGCGGATGGGTGCTCTCGACGATCCGATGGCGGTGCTGGATCCCGAACTCCGGGTCAAGGGCGTGCGCGGGCTGCGGGTGGTCGATGCGTCGGCCATGCCGAAACTGCCCGCGGTGAATCCCAACATCACCATCATGGCCATGGGTGAGAAGTGCGCCGACCTGATCCGGGCGGCCGTACCCTGAGCCTCCGGCCTGCGGAAATCGCTGTGCCGCATAAACTGAGGGTGTTATGGCGAAACAACCGGAATCCGGTGCCCCGGTCCAGTCCGTGGACCGGGCGCTGACCGCCCTGGAAATCGTGGCCAAGCTGGGTTCGGCCGGGATCACCGAGATCGCGGCCGAACTCGGCGTGCACAAGTCCACGGTGTCGCGGCTGATGGCCGTGCTCGAGCAGCGCGGCTACGTCGAACAGCTCTCCGAGCGCGGCAAATACCGGCTCGGCTTCACCGTGGTGCGGCTCGCCGGATCCAGCAGCGCCCACCTGGATCTGCGGCGGCAGAGCCAGGACATCTGCGACGAACTGGCCGCCCGCGTCGGCGAGACCACCAATATCGCCATCCTCGACAGCGACCGCATCATCAATGTCGCCGAGGCCGTCGGCTCCGCCGGAATCGCCTTGCGCACCTGGGTCGGCCAGAGCTGCCCGGCCCACGCCACCTCCAGCGGCAAGGTGCTGCTGGCCGACCTGCCCGCGGCCGACCTGAAGTCGCGCCTGCGCAAGCGCCTGGAATCCTTCGCACCCAACACCGTCACCGACTTGGCCGTGCTGCAGGCGCAGTTGGCCGAGATCAGTGCACGGGGCTGGGCGTGCTGCGAAGAGGAACTCGAGATCGGCCTGAACGCCGTAGCCGCCCCGATCCTCGACAGCGACGGCCGCATCATCGCGGCCCTGAGCGTCTCCGGCCCGACGTATCGCTTTGCCGCACACCGCTTCCCGGAAATAGCCCAGGAAGCAGTGGACTCAGCCCTGGCAATCTCCCGCCGCCTCGGCTACCACGCCTGAGGCACTCAGTTCGGCAGCGGCAGTGAGCCCGGCGCGTAAACCCCGAGCAGGGTTCCGGCGACCACGCCAAACATCAGGGCGAGGATCAGGCTCACCGGCACTGCCAGGACGGTCAGCGTAGTGCGCAACGCAGGACTCGACATGGCACGCGAAAGGGGATTCGGCTCGGATCTCCTGTGTTGCCCAGTCATTGCTGCACTAAACCTTTCCCTCGCTACCTGAACCATTGCCGAATTCAAACGTATCATTTTCGGTTCAGGTGCCGGTTGCGAGGGGTACGGCATACGTGGAACTACTTGGCGTTCTGGACCTTCCGGACCGCGGCAGTGAAGAACTTGTCGAAGGCCGCCTGATCCGGATCCGAACCGGATCCCATGCCGACGACGCGGACGCTGACAGTCCGGTCGCGCAGGGTCACGAATCCCTCGAAGGTGACGCGGGGGATTCCGGGGCCGCCGTCCATGGTGGCGGTAGAGCGGTAGGCGACGGCGTTCGTGCCGGACAGGTCGGCGGGGGCGGCGAGCTTCTCGAGCTTGGTGGTGGTGTCGATCTGCTTGCCCTGCACGGTGGTCGAGACCTGGACGTCGGGGCACTTCGCGTAGTTGTCGACCAGTTTCGGCAGGTCCATGACCTGGTCGGACACGTAGTCCACGTACATGGCGGACATGTCCGGCGAGGACGCCACGGCGAAGGTGGACTTGTCGAGCACGGCCTTCGCCCCGGCGCTCAGGTCGATCTGCGGCCCCTTGCAATCGGCCGGGGTCACGGTCGAATTGGCCATCGTGTCACCCACGTCCGAGAGACTGGCCAGCATCTTGTCCCGCGGAATATCCATCTTCTTCGACCCCGCCGGAAACTCGGACTCACTCAACACCAACTGATCCCGCGGCGTGCTCGGCGCACCCGACGGCGTGCTCGACTCATCGCTGCCGCCGCACCCGGCGAGCAGCAGCGCCGCACACGCGGTCGCCGACACGAATACTCCCTTGGTCATCACGCGCGCGAGTTTGCCAGGAGTTGTCGACCGACCGCATGAGCGGCTCGCTGGAAGGTCACTTGTTTCCGGTACGGCACAGGGCGTGGTCGATGAGGGTCATGGCGGCCTTTTCCTGGCCGATCTGATGGTCTTCGGAGTCTTGCAGGAGGGTGGACATCGACACCACGACGCTGCGCGTGCCGTCGTCGGTGACGCCGTCCCTGGTCTTGTAGCCGGGGATGTCGCCGCCGTGCATCCAATACCTTCCACCGCAGGACAGTTCAACCGAGAACAGGCCCAGGCCGTAGCGGGCGCCGGGAAATATCGATCGGACCTCGGCGTCGGTGTCGACCGTCTTCTTCATTTCGGCGAGTTGTCCGGGCTGCAGGAGTTTGCCGCCGACCAGCGCTCGGAAGAAGGTGTTGAGATCGGCGGTGGTGGTGATCAGAGCGCCCGCGGCGGCGGCGAATCCGCTGATCCGGTTGTCGGTGGTATCGACCAATCCGCCTGTGGGCCAGCGCGTGTAACCGGTGGCGTGCGGGGTGGGAAGCGTGACTGCGTCACCGGGGTAGCTGGTGTGTTTCAAGCCGAGCGGGGTGATGATCCTGCTGCCGACCTCTTCGTACCACGGTGTGCCGGTGACCTTCTCGATGATCATGCCCGCCAGCAGGTAGCCGGTGTTGCTGTAGCGCCAGCCGGTTCCGGGGGCGAAGGTCGGCGGGCTCTCGACAGCGGTGGCCACCACCTTCTCGGGCGGGGGCGGGACCTCGAGGGCGTAGCGGTGGTAGTCCTCGGGGGAGGCCAGCTGGTACGGATTCGGGTACTCCAGTCCGCTGGTGTGGTTGAGCAGTTCGCGCACCGTGATCTTCGTGCCGTCGTTGCCATTGCCGCGCACCACGCCCGGCAACCACTTCTCGATCGTGTCATCCAGCGTTAGCTTGCCCTCACCGACCAACTGCAGCAGCACGGTAGCGGTGAATGTCTTGGTAGCGCTGGCGGTCCGGAAGTACCCATCCCCCGAGACCGGACTCCGGCTCGCGATATCGGCGACGCCACTGGTCACCACCGTGTTGCCGCCGTCGGCGGCGACCAGCCTGGCCTGCACACCCGTGATGCCGACATCGCGAATCGCGTCGGCATCGCGTTGCAGCGTGGTCGGCTCGGCAGGGGTGGCCGGTGGGGTCGTCGCGCTCGGCGCCGCGACCGTGGGCCGGTCGGGCTGACAGGCGGTCGTGAGGAGAGCGGCGGCGACCAGCATCGCCCCGGCGACACCAAACATCTTGGAGTTCAACGGATTCCCTTCGGGCAAACGGGCAGTGACAGCACCATCACGGTAAAATTCCGCGGCGCTGTACCCCATCCCGCCAGCCTCCGGAACGCTCCTCCGGCCATCGCCCGGTCCCCGGTGGTGCCAGCACTACCGCACAAGCAACAGCCCCGTCCGGCAACCGGACGGGGCTGGTGCTGTGTCGATCGATGGGGACTGTGATCAGGCCAGGTTGATCGGGAGGCCCACGATGTCGTTTTGGGTCATGACCAGGAGGTTGACGATCTGGTACGTCTGCTCATGACTGCGGCGTCGACTGGCTGATTGTCAGCCGGTGTTTCCCCATTGGCAGTCGGTGTAGAGGTCCGCGGACGATGCGGATTCGCTCACCAACACCGAACACGGATCTGTGGGCGAATCCGTTCTTGTGTAAAGAGTCATCGTGGTCGAGAGCGCGCAATCGAACCCGAAGGGCTGCCAATGCAAGGTGTCAGCGCACGTGGCGGCTCGCTGGCTGTAGTTGGCGGGCATGCCGACGGGATGCTCATCGAGCCACGACGCTGACGCGCTGAACCGGCCGACGTATTCGTATCGAGGGTCGCCCATCCACCCGGCGCCAGTACAGCGATCCTCTGCTCGCTTCAGCCGAAGCTGTTCCGGCACCATGAATCTGAAGTACCCCGTCAACTGCTTCCGCGCTTGCGTATCAGTCAGCGACCCGCACGTCGGATCCCCGACGCAGTCGGCACCAACGCGGTGACGATCGAGGTGCTGGGACATCTCGCGGCCTGCGCGGTGTCCACGCATGCCGATGACCGAGTGCGCGAGTGGTAGCTTCAAATGGCAAGCGTCGATAACGGGAACTCGGTCCGGCGCAGCACGACGAGGTCCCGCCCATGGCCGGCCTGCGTAGCCAGATCCACAATCAGGTCCGCCTGGTGAACGTTGACAGCCATTACTTCGTTCGAGTCACCCCGCGTGAAGCTGATCAGCGCCAGATCGATCTGCAGGCTGTGCCGGCCGCATTCTTTGAGCAGATCGTGGGCGATATCCCCTGAGTCCCAGCCTTTCTCCATCAGATCTGCAACGCGGGCGTCGAACCAGTCCCAGCTCAGACCGTAGTCGGTGAACCAGTGAATCAACCACTGCACTCCCTCTCGGATCGAGTCGGGGGATGCCTGCCAATCGAAGGTGACCAGGCAACTTTCGCTCGCGTCGCAGGGTTCCTGCATCTGGTCGATCAGAGCTTCCCAGCCGAAATCGTCGCGATCTGCGTGGCTCATCCATGGGCGGTTCTTCACGTAGGCATCCGGGTCGTCTATAGCGAGCTGAATGGCGTCGACCAGTTGCGTTCTGTGGGCGAAGATTTCGCGAGCCATCGCGATAATCGGCGACTCGGTCGACGATTTGAGGGTTGAGTCCGACACGAAGCCTCCGAAGCCTCACGAGTTCCACTGTGTCGCTATAGTTTATGAGTCTGGGCCGACAACCGAGAAAGCCATCTGGGGCTCTGGAATAGATAGCGAACCGCTGTGCGAGCCCTTTGTGGCACACACTCACACCGCACTGACAGAGCCTGGGTAGTCGTCGTGTGCCTATTCGATCGGGGGACCTATGCTCGGCGGGTGGGTGGAGTCGAGAGCCGTTCGGGGCAGTGCCCGGAGTCGGACGGGGTAACGGATTCGTCGAGTGCAGGCGCCGATGAGACCGCGCCATCGGTGGACGAGGGACAGCAAGGCAGCGCGACCACCTCGGCGCATGGTCCTGGTCTGCCTCCGCTGACCCGGCCGACTGCGACCTGTCGGCTGACGGCAGATCGTGCGGTGAGGATGGCCCGCGCACGGGTCAAGTGCGCGTACTCCAGCCCGGCCGTGTTGCTCCGGCTCGGTGCGGTGCTGATCGCGGCGTATGTCGTGGCCTGGTTCGCGATCGGCCTCGGGGCGATGCTGATAGCGATCGCCGTCACGGTGGTGACACTCCCGCTCGGAAGCTATTGGGAGTTCAGGCAACAGGCTGAACGAATCGCACGGTCCGCGGGTACCGGTACGGTCCTGACATCTCAGTTCGGACCGCAGGCTGTTGATTTTCAGTACCTCGGCCAGCGCGTCCGGATCAGCTACGCACGGATCCATCGGATACTCGTGGAACCCGATGTGATCATCCTGCACCACGGCAGGGCATTCACGGCCTTCCCGCGAGAGTTGTTCCCCGACCACACGATCTCCTACCTTCGGCGAACGCGCCCGCGGCGGTTCCTCAACCAGGCAGCTCGCGCAACGCTTGCGCAGGCGCCGACACCTCCGCTGGAACCGATTCCGGCGATGTCGGGTCCGTCCGTCGTCGTCATGGCCGGTCCAGAGACGGCAGGCGAGCTCGCACGCGCATATGTAGGACGGCCTACTCGCGAACTGGGCCGCGCCATGGCGATCCTGAGTCCACTTCTCATGACAGCACTATGGCTCTCGAGCGGGGTCGGGGCGGTCGTTGCGGGCGTACTGATACTCGCCGTGTCGGCACTTGCCTATATGGTCTGGATATCGATGCGGCTGCGACGGGTACGGACGGTCTTCGCCGGCTATGCCAGTGATGGGCAATCGCTGTCGGCGCGTTTCACCGAGACCGAGTTGGAGATCCAGGTCGCGATCTTCCGAACCACATGGCCACACACGGCTATTGAGCAATTGGAGTGCCGGGACGCCGCCGTCGTGATCCAGGTCAGGGGAACTACTTTCGTGTTTCCCCGAGAGTTGTTCCCGGATCCGGAAATCGAACGGATCCGGGCGGCTATCCCAGAACCGATCATCCGACACTAGACTCGCGCCCTGTGTGGTTGTCGCTGTTTGGAATGGTCAGCGCGGCACCCTGACCGAACTGGCCGGGATACCCATCTGGGAGGGCCGGTCCAGTGAATGGGTCCATTCGTGGTCGTGTTGTGGTGTGCCCCATCTATCTAGCAGTAGTCGATGGGGGCCAAGGCAATCGTGGCGGGGGTTGCTCGCTGGTCTGCCGCATATCGCCTGACCGACACACTCCGTACCGGTGCCCGGGTCAGGAGTGTGTCGATCGATCTGGGCTGCAATCAGGCCAGAAGGATCGGGAGGCCCACGATGTCGTTTTGGGTCATGACCGGGAGGTTGGCGATCTTGGCGGAGGGGGTGGCCAGGGTGAGGTTGGGGTAGCGGTCGAAGAGGGCGGGGAGGCCGATGGCGGCTTCGAGGCGGGCGAGGGCCGCGCCGGGGCAGATGTGGGGGCCGTAGCCGAAGGAGATGTTGCGGGAGGCCGTCGGGCGGGTGATGTCGAAATCGTTGGCGTCGTCGCCGAAGACGGCGGTGTCGCGGCCGATGGCTCGGTAGGACATGACTACGCCGTCGCCCTTTTCGATGACGGTGTCGCCGATGGTGATGTCCTCGGTGGCGAAGCGCATGAGGAGGTGGGTGACGGGGCCGTCGTAGCGCAGGGTCTCCTCGATGACCTGCTTCCACTCCACCTCTTCGGCGCGCACGGCGGCCAGTTGCTCGGGATGGGTCAGCAAGGCGCGCACGGCATTCAGGATCAGGCTGACCGTGGTCTCGTGACCGGCGGCCACCAGGGCCTTGAGGTTGCCGACCACCTCCTCCTCGGTGAGCGGCTCGCCGCCCTCGTCGGCCAGGATGAGCGCGCTGGTGAGGTCGTCACCGGGCTCGGCGGTCTTGCGGCGGACCATCTCGGTGAAGTAGACGTCCATGTCCTCGATGATCTGCAACCGCTCGTCCTGCGGGGTGACCATGGAGAAGAACTTCTTGTACCACTCGAGCAGCATCGGCTGATCCGCGCGCGGCACGCCCATCAGCTCGGAGATCACCCGCATCGGCAGCGGGTAGGCGAAGACCTGCTTGAGGTCCACGGCCGCGCCGTCGTGGCCCGCCTCGTCCAGATCGTCGAGCAGCTCCTTGGTGAGCCGTTCGATGCTGGGGCGCAACTCTTCCAGGCGACGCGGGGTCAGCGCCTGCGTGGTCTTGATGCGCAGGCGGCGGTGCTCCGGGCCGTCGACGGTGAACATGGAGCGGCCCGCGTCGATCATGCCGATCAGCGGCCACTGCCGGGTGACCACGCCGTCGGTCCACAGCTTCCAGGCGTTGATGTCCTTGATCAGCCGTGTGTCCGTGAGCAATTGGCGCGCGACGGTGTGATCGGTAATGGTCCAGGCGGGGACGCCCAGCAGCTCGATCCGGGTGATCGCCCCGGCGGCGCGCAGGGCGGCGGTCTCGCCCGCGAGATCACCCACCATCGGATCGATAGCGATGGCGTGCGGACATGCGGAACTCACTGGAAACCTCCGAGAGCGCGAACAGGTGTGAAAACAACAGGAAGAGAAGTCATTCCACAGAGGAACGGCGACGGCCGCCGGACCAGATTGCGGGCGGGCACCGCCAGATCGATATCGGGCAGCCGGTCCAGCAGCACCTCGATACCGGTGCGGGCAATGGTCTCGGCGATCTGCTGCGCCGGGAACGGGCAGCGGTATTCACCGTGACTGAAGGCGAAATGGGCGCTGTTGCCGGTGTGGGTCGCGGCATTGCCCACCTGCTGGCGCACGTGCGGATCGGTATTGGCTGCCGCCAGCCCCAGTAGCAACAGGTCTCCGGCGCGAATCGTCTTGTCCGCCAAGCGGGTATCGCGGGCGGCCCAGCGCCCGGCCAGGATCGCGCTGGGCGCGTCCTCCCACAGCACTTCGTTCATGGCCTGATCCACGCTGCGGCGACCGCCACCGAGCGCCGCCGCGAAGCGGTCGTCGGTGAGCATCAGGCGCATCGAATTGGCCAGCCAGTCGGCGGTGGGCAGATGCCCCGCGGCAGTGACGGCCATCAGGTCGTTGACGTACTCCTCGTCGGTGAACTGCCCGGGGTGCGTCAGCATGCGCGACACCAGATCATCGCCCGGCGCAGCGCGTTTCATCGCCAGCAGCCGCTGCATGTACCCCATGAACTGAAGGTGCGCGCCCTGGGCGTCCGCGCCGCCGTCGGCCATCACCTTCATGGCGCGGGCCAGCCCCTGACCCTCCGAGTCGGGGAAGCCCAGCAGCCACGCCAGCACCAGCACCGGTAGCGGTTCGGCGAACTCGGCCACCAGGTCGGCCTCGCCGCGACCGCAGAAGCGGTCGATCAGCCGATCCGCCAAAGTCTCACAGACCCTGCGCAATTCGAACGGATCGACCGACTCCAGCGCCGGTTCCACCATGCTCAGGTGCCGTCGATGCTCGGCGCCCGCGGTGAAATAGATCGACGGCATGGGCGAGCCGACCATCGGCAGCAGCGGCCAGTCCGGCGGAATATTCGGCCACTGGTTCCACAGGCTCACATCGCGCGGGAACAACTCGGGGGAGTTGGTGACCTGATGCAACTCCCGGTAGCCCATCACGAGCCACGCCGGAATGCCGCCTGGCAACTCGACCGCGGCCACCGGCCCATGGTCCCTGCGCATTTCGCGATACAGCGAATGCGGATCGGTGTGGAAGCGGGGGCCGCTGAGCGCCACCGCCCGGTGCGGGACGGGGCAGGCACTGCCCGGTGCGGTCGAGGTCATGCGGGACTCCTCCCGGGAGCGAGCTCCGGATGGTAGAGGTACTCGACCAGGCTGATCAGGACGTTCTTGCAGGAGTCGCGGTCGCGCGCGTCGCAGTCGACCAGCGGGATGTGCGGGTCCAGATCCAGTGCGTCGCGCACCTCCGACAGCGCCGGACCGGGTCCGAAACTGTTGCAGGCCACGATGAACGGCGTGCGCTGATGCTCGAGCCGGTCGATGGCGTACCAGGAGTCGGCGATGCGACGCTGATCCACCAGCACGATCGCGCCCAGCGCCCCGGTGAACAGCCGGTCCCACAGGAACCAGAACCGCTCCTGGCCCGGCGCACCGAACAGGTACAGCACGTGCTCGGTGTCGATGGTGATGCGGCCGAAGTCGAAAGCCACCGTGGTGGTGGTCTTTCCGGGCACCCCGGCCGGATCGTCGACGCCGAACCCGACCTGGGTCATGGTGGCCTCGGTGTCCAGCGGGCGGATCTCGCTGACCGACCGCACCATGGTGGTCTTGCCCACCCCGAAGCCGCCCACGATGACGATCTTCAGGCCCTGCCGGGCATCGGCGTGCAGGGGCGCGTCGGCGCGCGCCGGGCGAGTGTCAAAGCTTGCGGAGTCCAACGAGCACCTTTTCCAGGGTGGTGGTGTCGGGCAGCCAATTCCATTGCCGCGCCGCATGATCGGGATGTCGCACCGTGATCTTGCCCGCGTGCAGCAGATCCGACAGCAGAATGGTGGTGATGCCGACCGGCAGCCGCAGCTCGGCCGCGATCTCCACCACCGCGGTGGGCGCGCGGCACATGTCGAGGATGGCGGCGTGCTCGGATTGCATGCCCGGCACCGGGGCGGATTCGCTCACCACCAGGGTCACCAGATCGAAGGCATCCGAATCCGGTTGGCTGCGACCGCCGGTCAGCGTGTAGAGCCGATCCGGAGCCTCGTCCGGTCTGGTCACGACACGCTCGCTCCCGGGACCCGCGGGGCCGCGGCCAGATGCTCGCCGAGCTGTTCCACCAGCTCCCGCATGTTGTGCCCGACCAGCCCCGCGTCGGCGTCCTCCGCGGCCACCACCGCGATGTGCGCGCCCACCCCCGCCTCGACGATGAACAAGATGCCCCCGTAGAACTCGGTCATGGACTGCCGGACCCCGCCGCGGCCGTCGCCGAACTCCACCGACGCCCCGTGCGAAAGGCTTTGCAGCCCAGCGGCAATCGCCGCCAGCTGATCGGCGCTGTCGATCCCCAGACCCTGCGTATGACAGATCTTCAAACCGTCCCCCGACAGCAACAACGCATGCCGCGCCCGCGGCGTACGCGCCAGCAGCTGCTCCAGCAGCCAACCCAGATGTGTCGCGGACGCTGTCATCGATCGGTCTCCCGGGAGGTGGTAGGGGCGGAAGGTGCTGCGGCGGTGGGGTTCTCCGGTCGGAGCTCATCCCGTAGCGATGACGGGACCAGGGTCGAAGCGTCGCCCGCTGCTCGCGTCGGGTGGGCCGGGGGAGCGAGGGGTTGCTCACGGGGCAGATCGACGTGCGGCACCGCATCCCGCAGCGAAGGCGTCAGCCCGCCCTCACCGCCGCGGCGAATCGCGGCCAGGATCGAGGAGGTCAGCGGGCCGGGCTCGGAGCCGTCCGGCTCGGGTCGGTTGCTGGATCCGAGACTGTCGCCGGACCCGAGGTTGTTGCCGGGGCTGAGATTGGTGAGCGCAGCGGGAGTTCCGGCGTCGCGACCGGCGACCGCCCGCTGGAACGCGCCCATGGCGGACGGCGAGGAGGGCGGGCGCGGCGGGTCGGCGGGGCCACCCGGACGTGCCGGGCCCGGAGCCGCGGCGGCGAGGCCGTCCGGATGTACGGCGGCCAGGGTGGTGCCGCGGCGGCGCTTGGGCAGGCCGCCGGGAGTTACCGGGTGCGAGCCGGGGTCACCGGTCGTCGGCTCCCTCGGCGCATCCGCCGAGTCGACCTGGCGATCGGATTCGGCCCCGGCCCAAGGCATTCCACCGTCGGTCCGGCTCGCCCGGGCGGCGGCGGTCTCACCGGCTCGGGCCGTGCTCGTCCGGGCTTCCGCCGCCGTGGCGGCCCGCGCCTGGTCGGCTCCGCGCATCAGGGCGGCGACCTCGGTCATGCGGGCGTCGGATGCGGCGGCGGGCGCGCGGTCGGAATGCGCTGGGGCGGGGTCGATTCCGGCCGTATCGGGACGCGGGACCGGGTCGGTGTAGACGGGGTGGTCGCCGGTGGTCGTCACCGGGGTCAGGCGACTCTGGGTGCCGGATCGGCGATCCAGGCGGGTGATGAGTTCGCGGGGGACCACGACGACCACGGCGGTGCCGCCGATGGCGGAGGGGCGGTAGCTGACCGTGAGGTCGTGCTTGCGGGCCAGGTGGCCCACCACGGCCAGGCCGAGGCGGGTGCCGGACAGCGAGGAGAGGTCGGAGTCGCCGCGCGGGCGCGACACCGCGGATTCGGCTCGGCGCAGCGCGGATTCGCTCATCACGAGGCCGCTGTCCTCGATGGTGATCACCACGCCCGCGGGCACCTCGGCCGCGTACACGTGCACCTCGGTGGTGGGCGGCGAGAAATTGCAGGCATTGTCGAGCAGCTCGGCCAGCGCGTGCATGATGCCCTCGGCGGCGTGACCGGCGATCGCGATCTCGGTGACCGCGCGCAACCGAACCCGCTGATAGCCCGCCACCCGGCCCATCGCGCCGCGCAGGATCGACTCCATGGCAATGGGTTTGGCCCAGCGGCGACCCGAGCGCGCCCCGCTCAGCACCGCGATGCTGTCGGCCAGACGACCGGCCTGCGCGGTGCGGTGATCGAGTTCCAGCAGATCGGCCAGCACCTTCGGATCGGCGTGCCGATTTTCCATCTCGCGCAGTTCCGCCAGCATGCTGGTACTCATGGCCTGCATGCGGCCGGCCGCACCGGCGAAGGCGGCCAGCGCGGCCGCGCGGCGCT
This sequence comes from Nocardia heshunensis, assembly GCF_054782115.1. NCBI lineage: Bacteria > Bacillati > Actinomycetota > Actinomycetes > Mycobacteriales > Nocardiaceae > Nocardia > Nocardia heshunensis. The sequence goes on from NZ_BAAGTC010000002.1 coordinate 1,176,380, forward strand.
GCTCGATCTCCTTGGCCGTGCGCGCCTGCTCGGCGAGCTGCTCACGCAGGCCCGCGATCCTGTTCTCGGACTCGGCGATTCGCGCCTGCGCGGTGCTGACGGTGGTGTTCACCTGGGCCTCGGCCTGCATGCGGTGCGCGAGGACCTCCTGGCGCACCTGACCGAGCCGGGCCCGGTAGTGCGCGGTCAGGGTGAGCGCCGCGCTCAGCAGCAGCGCCGCCAGGCTCGCTCCGACGGCCAGCGGAATCCGGAAGTCACTGGGGGCCAGGAAGACCGCGGCCGCCACGACCGCGGCCGTGATCGCCAGCGAACTCGCCAGGACCGTGATCGGAAAGGGTGGGCGTTGAGTCCGGACGGCCTGTTGCTCCCCGCCCGGCGGGCTGACTGATTCCGACACGCTCCGCACTTCCGCACCGACCTTCACCAGGGCGAACGCCCCGATGCCCCCGACCGTCACCGTCGGCGGGCCGGGTCAAAAACCTCGGTCCGGCAAGCGGATTCGAATCTGCGGCACGAGCATAAGCGGACCGGTCGGGTCGCGCTACCCGAGCGCGAAGCTACCGACAAGTCGGGTCCCGCTGGCCGGGACCACGCTCACCGGCGACTCAGTACGCGGTCGCGAGAAGTGCTGATCCCGTAGGCCAGCACCGCCAACAGATACAGCACCAGTGCCAACGGCGGCAGCACCAGGCCGATCGCCGCGATCACGTCGAAGACCACGAAACCGACGATGGCTTGCAGGCTTTCACGCCGCGCGAACTCGGCGTCATAGCCGGGCTCGAACAGAGCCGGATTTCGGCGCACCGCCATCCACATCACCAGCCAGGCTGCCGCCTGCAACGATGCCACCACACCATAGAAGGCGGTCGCGATCTTGGCATTCTGACCGCCGTCCTCGAGATGGTGGGCCAGCACCGTGGTCGGGAACGGCAGGAACGCCACCGCCAGCAGCAACAGCAGGTTGCCGCAGTGCAGCAGCCCGTCCACGCGCCGGATGCGGCTGAAGAAACGGTGATGGCACAGCCAGACCACGCCGATGGTGAGAAACGAACCGGCATAGGCGAGATAGCTCGGCCACAGCCCGGTCAGCTGCCGCCACAGATCGCCGCCCTCGGTCTCGGGGAGCCGGATCTCGATGACCAGCAGGGTGATCGCGATCGCCATGACGCCGTCGCTGAAGGCCTCGACGCGGGTGGTGTCGGTCAGGCGGGTATCGCGCTCGGGCGCCGGGCGCGTGGTGCTCACAGAAGAATCCGGGTGTTGCATTCCAGCATTATCGAAGGCGCAGGCTCAGGCGTCGATATCTTCCAGCGCCTGCTTGCGCATGCGCAAGCTGGCGATCAGCGAGCCCAGGGCGAATCCGAAGACGGGGATGCAGACGATCGGTGACCACGCGTTGAGTTGCGGCCCGTCCGGGCGCAGCAGGGTCACCACCCGCATGGCCGCCAGCGTGAAACCGCTCAGGCCGCCGAACATGAACAGCGCCAACGGCAATCGGAAGCGCGCCGGTGCGGTGCGGTAGCTCAGCACCGAGGCGGTGACCACCGCGGCATTCACGGCCAGACCGGCGAGCGCCACGATCCAGTTGTGGCTCTGGATGGTCACGTACGACGGATGCAGCGGGTCATAGGTGAGCAGGAGCCCGGCCTCCACCGCGACCAGCCCGATGTAGAACGCACGCCGCAGCAGCGCCCGTCCCCACGCATCGGCCACCGTGACACCGATCAAGGCTCCGGCGCCGACCAGCGAGACGTCTGCGATCAGTCCGGGGAAGCCCTCGAAATGCCCGCTCGGCAGGGACATCTCATTGGCGGAGTCATTGATCGCCGGGGTGCGCAGTAGCGCCCACAGCGCCAGCAGCGCCAAACCGATGGTGAAGGGCCGCGATTCGGTGGACCGCCAGCGTGGCAGCCGGGCGGCCGCCGCGGCGAGCGCGCACACCGCGGCCAGGACGGTCACGACACTGTTCACCGGAACAGCCTCGCCCCGGCCTCCCCGCGCGAGGGTTTCCGCCGCGCCGTTTCCTCCGCCTCTTTATCCCGCCGCAACAACTCCGTGAGCAATTGCCGCGTGGTGGCCTGCCGGATGGCGCTGCCGGAACCGGCCCGCTGCGCCTCGGCCTCGGTGATGATCCCCGCCACCACCTGCACCTCCACCGGATTCGCGCTGTAGGCCCGAGCGATCTCGATCAGCGTCTCCACCGGCGGCGTCGGCATCGCCAGATGCCGCGCCAGCGTGGCCTGCGGAATCCCCGTCACCACCGCCATGGCCCGCGTGCTGTCCCCACCCGTCAGCTCCTCGAGCCACACCTTCAGCTGATCCTGCACCGCGTGATTCTCGCACGCCCCGCCCCAACTTCGAGGCACCGCGCACAAGTTCGGGCGCTGACCTTAGTCAGCTGCCGGAACGGGCGTGGGTCAGCGGGTTCCGGTGCGGACGCCGTCTCGGATCTGGTACACGCGGGAGGTGGTGATGTCGCCGGCGGCCTTGGCGATGAGGAAGACACGCTCGCCCGCTGCGGTGGCGTCCTTGATGCGGTCGCGCCAGATGGCGTCGGCGGCCTGGGCGGCCTGCTTGGCGGCTTCGCGCGCGCGGGTGGCGGCGCGGATGTCGTCTAGGAGCGGGGTGGGCATGAAGCATCCTTCCTGGTCCCCGGAGTTGAGCGGCGGATCTCGCCGCGCCATCCAAACTATGCGGTCTGGTGAGTCGAAGTCAAGGCTGCTTGTCTCGAAAATGACTCATACCGAGTTCGCTCTCGGAGGAATCTTCACCAGCGCGCTTGACCTGAACATAAGTCGAGGTTCGATGCTCGATACATCACCCGGGGTGCTCGCACTCGAGGACACGGGTCGAGATCGAAACGGAGGCAATGACATGCGAGTGGTGCAGGCGAAGGAATTCGGCGGGCCCGAGGTGCTGACCGTGACCGAGGTGCCGGATCCGATCCCCGGACCGGGCGAGGTCGCGGTGCGGGTCGCGGCAGCGGATGTGATGTTCCTCGACACCACCCTGCGCAGCGGCTGGGCCGCCGCCTTCTTCCCGGTGGAGCCGCCGTTCGTGCCCGGCGGCGCGGTCGCGGGCACGGTGGAGGCGGTCGGGACCGGTGTGAGCACCGCTTGGATCGGCAGGCGGGTCGCCACTCCGACCGCCGCCAGCGGTATCGGCGGCGGCCTGCCCATCGGCGGCTACGCGGAACTGGCCCTGGCCAAGGCGGCGACACTGGCCGTCGTACCCGACGAGCTGACCTTCGTGCAGGCGGCCGCCCTCGCCCACGACGGCCGCACCGCCCTCGCGGTGGCCGACCGCGCGAATACCCAACCCGGTCAGTGGGTGCTGATCACCGCCGCCGCGGGCGGACTGGGCACCCTGCTGATCCAGATCGCTCGCGCGGCCGGGGAACGGGTTATCGCCGTCGCCCGGGGTGAGGCGAAACTCGCTCTGGCGCAACGACTCGGCGCGCACGAGGTCGTCGACTACTCGCAACCGGACTGGGCTGAGCGGGTTCGGGCCATCACCGGCGGGGTGCAGACGGTGCTCGACGGCGCGGGCGGCGACATCGGCCGGGCGGCGCTCACCACGATCAACCCGGGCGGATCGCTCATCGCCTACGGCAATTCGGCGGGTGGATTCGCTGCCGTCGATGCGGAATCTGCTGCGGCCCAGGGTATTACCCTGGTCTCGCTGTTCGATGTCGCGTCGCCCGATACCGACTGGCTCGGCCTGCACGAGCGCGCGCACGCCGAGGTCGCGGCGGGTCGCCTGGAAGTCGTCGTCGGCCAGACCTTCCCGCTCGAAGAAGCCGCCGCCGCCCACGCCGCCATCGAATCCCGCACCGCGGTGGGCCGCACCATCCTGACCGTCTGATCGGCGTGTCGTGAACGACCGCCCAGTCCACCGGAGCAAGGTGGACTGGGCAGACGACGACGGGTATCGGGAGGCGGGCGATGGGCAGGCGGGCCGGAGTGATCGGGGCGCTGATCGCCGCGGCATGCCTGGGCTGGGCCGCGTCCGCCGGGGCGATCCAGCCCGCGCCCACGGACATCGAGCCGTTGCAGGTACCCGACCGCACCTCGATCTCGGTGCGCTCGCTGGTGCCCGGCGTGGGCTGGGGCACCGAGAACGAGACCGAAGAGCGTGCGGCCCTGTCCATTTCGAAGCTGTACATCGCCGACTACGCACTCCGCCACGGCGACGGCTCGGCCGCCGACAAGGACCTGTGTGAACGCATGATCCGCAAATCCGACGACGCCGCAGCGGATCGGCTCTCCCAGAAGTACCCCTCCGCCATCGATGCCATCGCCCGCGAATACGGCCTGACGGCCACCCACGGCGCAGGCGGCTGGGAACTCTCCACCACCAGCACCGCCGACGTCGCCGACTTCCTCGCCGCCAAGGTCCGCACCGAACCCGACAGCCCCATCCTCGCCTGGATGGAAGAGCCCGCCGACAAGGCCGCCGACGGCACCCGCCAAGACTGGGGCACCGCCCGCCTCCCGCAGATCCTCGGCAGCAAATGGGGCTGGTCCGACCTCGGCGACCCGGAAGTCGCCTCGGCCTCCTTCGGTCCGGGCTTCACGGTTTCCGCCCACACCTACGGCACCGCAGAGCAGCAAACCCAGGACGTACAGAACGTCCTGTGGGGCCTGATCGGAAAGCTCACGCCACCGCATCACTGAACGTGAGCTGTACCACTCGGGTAGACCCTTGCATTCGGAATGGTTGTGTCTTCACAATCATTGTGTGCTTACAACTGTCGAGGGGCTGAGCGCGCGGCGGAAGACGATCATTCTGGTCACCTGCTGTTTGAGCCTGCTGATCTCTTCCATGGACGCGACGATCGTGAACGTCGCCATTCCTACTATTCGCACCGATCTGGGTGCGCCGATGTCGCGGCTGCAGTGGATCGTCGACGTCTACACGCTGACGCTGGCCAGCCTGCTGATGCTGTCCGGCGCTGCCGCGGACCGGTTTGGGCGTAAGCGGGTGTTCCGCATCGGCCTGCTCACTTTCGCGGCGGGCTCGCTGCTGTGCAGCCTCGCGCCCAGCATCGATGTGCTGATCGGCGCGCGTTTCCTGCAGGCCATCGGCGGTTCCATGCTGAATCCCGTTGCCATGTCGATCATTACGACCACCTTCACCGGCCGGGTGGAGCGGGCGCGCGCGGTCGGCGTGTGGGGTGCCGTGGTCGGCATCTCGACGGCCATGGGCCCCTTGGTCGGCGGCGTGCTCATCGACAGCCTGGGCTGGCAGTCGGTGTTCTGGATCAACCTGCCGATCGTGGCGGTGGCGCTGGTGCTCACCACCATCTATGTGCCGGAATCGAAGTCGGCCAACCCGCGCGGCATCGACCCGATCGGCCAGGTGCTGGCCATCGCCGTGCTGTTCACGCTGGTGTTCGGCCTGATCGAGGGTAAGCCCGCGATCTTCGCGATCTCCGCGCTGGCCCTGGCCGGCTTCGTCTGGCACGAGTCGCGCCACCCGTCGCCGTTCATCGATCTGCGCTTCTTCCGCAGCTTCCCGTTCTCCTCGGCCACCGTGATCGCGGTCTGCTCCTTCGCCGCGCTGGGCGCGTTCCTGTTCGACATGTCGCTGTATCTGCAAGGGACACGGCACTTCTCGGCCGTGCACACCGGCCTGCTCTATCTGCCGATGGCGGTGGGCATGCTGATCTTCTCCCCGCTGTCGGGCCGCCTGGTGGGCCGCTACGGCACCCGCCCGTCGCTGCTCGCCGCCGGCGCCCTGATGGCCGTGGCCGCCGTCGGCCTGACCCTGCTGCACGCCGACACCCCGATCTGGCAGCTGGTCATCACCTTCGCGGTGTTCGGCATCGGCTTCGGCATGGTGAACGCCCCGATCACCACGACCGCGGTCAGCGGCATGCCGCTCGATCGCGCGGGCGCGGCCGCCGCGGTGGCCTCGACCAGTCGCCAGGTCGGCGTGAGTCTCGGTGTGGCACTGTGTGGTGCGCTCACCGGTGCGGGATTGTGGTGGACCATCGCCGGTTTCGCCACCGCGGTCATCGCGCTCGGCGTCGCGGCCAACACCGACTGGGCGTACCGTTCGCGAGATCGCGTCGCCCCCTTGCTCGAACAGAAGGTCCCCGCTCATGCCGGCTGACACGCCCACGACCGATGTGGTCTGGCGGCAACTCACCCACCTGGTCATGGACACCCGCGACGGCTGGAAGCGCGCCGTGGTGGAGCGAACCGGCATGCCGTTCAGCAGGATTCGCGTGCTGCGCCGCCTGCTGTCCGGTCCGCTGACCGCCAAGCAGTTGGCGCAGGCGGCCGCCATGGACGCCCCGGCCACCACCGTCGTGGTCAACGATCTCGAGAATCGTGGCCTGGTGATTCGCGAGATCGATCCGTCCAACCGGCGTTGCAAACTCATCTCGCTCACCCGGGCGGGCCAGGAAACGGTCGCCGAGGCGCTCGCCACACCCGACCCCGCCCCCGCGGAACTGGCCGGGCTCACCCCCGCCGACCTGCGCACTCTGCACGAGATCCTGCGCAAACTCGAACACTGACTTACGGCTTCGTGATTCAACCGTTATCGTTTGTCCCGTGCGACACCGACACTGGCAATCCCTGGCGGCACTCTGCGGCGCCCTGCTGATCGCGGGCTGCGGGCAGAGCCTCACCGCCACACCGGTTTCGGCGTCCGAGCCGCGGCCGAGCCTGGTTCCCGCCTCGACCCTGGCACCCGCCTCGCCGCTGCTGCCCATCGCGGGCCAGACCGTGGTCATCGATCCGGGCCACAACGGCGGCGGCGCAGCCCATCCCGACGAGATCAATGCCCAGGTGCCCGACGGCCGGGGCGGCATGAAGCCCTGCAACACCACCGGCACCAGCGCCAATGACGGCTACACCGAGCACGAGTTCAATTGGGCGGTGGGCCAGCAGGTCCGGGACCTGCTCACCGCCCGCGGCTACCACGTGGTCATGAGCCGCGACAGCGACGACGGCATCGGCCCGTGCGTGAACGATCGCGGCACCCTCGGCAATCGGGTCGGCGCGGCCGCGGTGGTCTCCATCCACGCCGACGGCGCGCCCGCGGGCGACCACGGCTTCCACGTCGCCTACTCCTCGCCCGCGCTCAACGACGCCCAGTCCGGGCCCTCGGTGGCGCTGGCCACCACGCTGCGCGACACCATGGTCGGGGCCGGATTCACCAACTCCAACTACGTCGGTTCCGACGGCCTGGACCCGCGCGCGGATCTGGCCGGACTCAACTTCTCCGAGCGCCCTACTGCCCTCATCGAATGCGGCAATATGCGCGATCCCGGCGATGCCGCGGTCCTCGAATCACCGGACGGCCGCGCACGATTCGCGCAGGTCATCGCCAACGCCATCGCCGCCTACGTCGGCTAGCACATCCCACTGAACGACTCACGGCGCGGGGTGCGTCCGCGCCCGGTTTGCCGTGAGTAGATTCGTCACGTCATTTACGGAATATTTCGGGCAACCGGACGGAACAGAGTTCCGGGGAGGACTCCTTGACCACCACCGACGTACGGCCGCGTTCGCGATTCGCGAACTGGCTACTCGAAGACACAGGGGAGGACTTCTCACAGCTCCCCGGGCCGATGGTCAAACGGACCCCGAAGGAGCATCAGCACTCCTGGTGGAAAGTCATGTGCCTGACCGGTGTCGACTATTTCTCGACACTCGGCTACCAGCCCGGCATCGCCGCGCTCGCCGCGGGCGTGCTCTCGCCGCTGGCGACCCTGGTGCTGGTCGCGCTGACCCTGCTCGGCGCGCTGCCGGTGTATCGCCGGGTCGCCAAGGAGAGCCACAACGGCGGCGGGTCGATCGCCATGTTCGCCAACTTCCTGCCGAACTGGTGGGGCAAGATCTTCATCCTGGTGCTGCTGGGCTTCGCAGCCACCGACTTCACCATCACCATGACGCTGTCCGCGGCGGACGGTGCGGCGCACATCGTCGAGAACCCGAATGTGCCCTCGTTCCTGCACGACCAGAACATGACCATCACGCTGGTGCTGCTGGCGTTGCTGGCGGCGGTGTTCCTCAAGGGCTTCAGCGAGGCCATCGGCATCGCGGTCGGACTGGTCGGCGCGTACCTGGCGCTCAATGTCGTGGTGGCCGTGGTCGGCATCGTGAAGGTGGCGCAGGCGCCGCACCTGGTCACCGACTGGGGTCATCTGCTGACGGCCAAGCACGGCAATGTCTTCGCCATGGTCGGGGTGGCCCTACTGGTATTCCCGAAACTGGCGCTGGGCCTGTCCGGGTTCGAGACCGGTGTCGCGGTCATGCCGCAGATCAAGGGCAATCCGGCCGACCCCGCCGACTACCCTCGCACCCGCATCATCGGCACCCGCAAGCTGCTGACCAGCGCCGCGATCATCATGAGCGTGTTCCTGATCATCACCAGCTTCATCACCACCATCCTGATTCCGGAGAAGGAATTCGAGGAGGGCGGGCAGGCCAACGGCCGCGCGCTGGCGTATCTCGCACATGAGTACCTGGGCAACGCCTTCGGCAGCGTCTACGACGTGAGCACCATCGCGATCCTGTGGTTCGCCGGTGCCTCGGCCATGGCGGGCCTGCTGAACCTGGTCCCGCGCTACCTGCCGCGCTTCGGCATGGCTCCGGAGTGGGCGCGCCAGATCCGGCCGCTGGTGCTGGTTTTCGCGCTGGTGTCCTTCGCGATCACTTGGTACTTCAATGCGAGCGTGGACGCGCAGGGCGCGGCGTACGCGACCGGTGTGTTGGTGCTCATCACCTCCGCCGCTGTCGCCGTGACCATTTCGGCGTGGCGTAAGAAGCAGTACACGCGGGTGGTGGGCTTCGGTGTGGTGTCGCTGATCTTCGTCTATACGACGATCGACAACATCATCGAGAAGCCCGCGGGTCTGCACCTGGCGATCCTGTTCGTGGTCGCGATCATCGTGGTGTCGTTCGCCTCGCGCATCCGCCGTGCCTTCGAGCTGCGCGCCGTCGAGGTGATCTTCGACGAGAAGGCGTGCGCGATGATCGACCAGCTGGCCGAGCGCGGCGAGATCCGCATCGTCACCCACGACATCACCGACGGCCGCTCGCCCGAGGAATATCGCGAGAAGGAAGCCGACCAGCGCCGCGAGAGTCACATCCCGGAGTCCGAGCCGATCCTCTTCCTCGAGGTGATCGTGAAGGACCCCTCGGAGTTCTCCACGACGCTGCACGTGACCGAGGTGGATGTGGAGGATTACCACATTCTCACCGTCGAGGCCGCGGCCGTGCCCAACTGCATCGCCTCGATCCTGATCGCGATTCGCGACCGTACGGGCGAGTGCCCGCACGTGTATTTCGAATGGACCGAGGGCAACCCGCTGACCAACCTGGTGCGCTTCATGTTCTTCGGCGAGGGCGAAGTTGCCCCCGTGACCCGCGAGATCCTGCGCCGCGCCATCCCGCGTCGCTCGCAGCGCCCGCACGTCCACGTCGACAGCTAGCTGTCGCTCGAAGGAGCTCTCACCGTGGGAAATCGGACGATTTTCCGCAGCGGGGGCTCCTTCGTCGTTTCCTCCAAGTCGTGTCGTGAGTTTTAGGTGTAACTCAGGGTTTCATGCAGACGTAGAATGTTGCTACGCTCACGCAGCAAACTCGATACGAGACCAGGAGTACCGATGAAGCTACTTCCGAAGCTGGGCCGCCAACCGGTGACCGAACCCGGTGAGGTAGCCCTGCACGCCCGGAATGTGCAGTTCGATTGGTCCCGGACCGAACCGGTCTGGATGCGCAAAGAACCGATCGCCTCGCACGTCCTCAACGCCCTGAGCATGCTGCTGCCCGAAGGTGAGCGCATGTTCCTGGTGACCTTCGGGGAAGCCCTCGAACTGGTCAAGGATGAGAAGCTGCGCGAAGCCATGATCGGCTTCATCGGGCAGGAATCCATGCACGCCGAGAGCCACAACGGGGCGCTGGAAGAGGTGCTGGCCACGCACGGCATCGATGTCGAACCCTATGTGCGGCAGGCCGAGTTCATCTTCCGCAAGACCCTCGGCCCGCGGGAGCTGTCGACCCCGGCGGCGCAGCAACAGCAATTGGTGGAGCGGCTGGGCGTCATCGCCGCGCTCGAGCACTTCTTCGCCTGGCTCGGGGACTGGGTCATCAATGCCGACCTGGAGAAGTTCGACGCCGACCCGCAGATGCTGGACCTGTTCCGCTGGCACGGGGCCGAAGAGGTCGAGCACCGCATGGTCGCGCACGACGTGGCCGAGTACTTCGAGGTCGGGTACATCCGCCGCTGCGCGCTGATGCTGATGGTCTTCCCGATCTTCATCGCACTCCTGCTGCGCGGCACCAAGTTCCTCGTGCACGCCGACCCGTCGCTGCCCAACCACCGCTACCCGATGCTGATCCTGCGGATCTTCGCGTCCATGTGGCGCGGTGCGGTTCCCGGCATTCCCTCGCTGCTGATCAGCGCGCTGTCCACCTTCACTCCGGGATACAGCCCGGCGGGTGTCGGGTCGACCGCACAGGCCGTCGCCTACCTCGCGCAGTCCCCGGCCGCGCGGATGATGGCTTCGTGAGCGCGACGCGGCCCGTACCGACCGCGCCGCCGCAGGACCTGTTCGGCAAGCAGCGCGCCGACCGGACCACCCGGGTGCTGGACTTCATCGCCGAAAGCCGTTTGCGCTGGACCACATTCGTCAACCGGCACGAACCGCCGGCGCCGGTGAACGACTGGCGGATTCCGCTGGTCGTGGTGGAGCGCCGGGTCGAGGCGCATGACACCGATGTGATCAGCCTGCTGATGACCGCGCCGGATGGGCACGCGCTGCCCGAGTGGCGGCCGGGCGCGCACCTGGATCTCGAATTGCCCTCGGGGAAGGTGCGGCAGTACTCGCTGTGCGGCGATCCGGCCGACCGGCACGCGTATCGCGTTGCGGTGCGGCGGATTCCGAACGGCAACGGCGGGTCCCTCGAAGTGCACGACGAGCTGAAGATCGGCACCGCGCTGACCGTGCGTGGACCGCGCAATGCCTTCCCGTTCGTGCTGCCCGGATACGGATCCTCAGCCGCGCGAGTGCATTTCGTGGCGGGCGGCATCGGCATCACGCCGATCCTGCCGATGATCCGGATGGCCGAGCGGCTCGGCGTGGAATGGAGCATGGTGTACGCGGGACGCTCGCGCGACACCATTCCCTTTCTGTCGGAAGTGGAGTCGTTCGGGTCGCGGGTGACCGTGCGCACCGACGACGAACATGGGATCCCCACCGGAGCCGACCTGCTGGCGGGCGTCGGATCCGACACCTCCGTCTACTGCTGCGGTCCGGTCGTGATGACCCAGCTCATCGCCGAGCGCATCCTCGAGATGCCCGGTGTGGAACTGTATTCCGAGCGCTTCTCCCCGCCACCGGTGGTGAACGGCACCGCCTTCCAGGTGGAGCTGGCCCGTGGCGGCGAGGTCATCGACGTGCCCGCCGACAAGTCGGTGCTCGAGGAAGTGCTGAAACTCCGCCCGGACGCCTCGTATTCGTGCCGTCAGGGCTTCTGCCGCACCTGCGTGGTGCGCGTCCGCGAAGGCGATGTCGACCATCGCGACACCGTGCTCACCGACGCCGAGCGTGCGGCCGGCGACATGCTCATCTGTGTATCCCGTTGCGGCGGGGAACGTTTGGTGCTGGACCTCTAGCACCGTCTCAACGAGGAGAAGATCGTGACCGATCACCCCACCGTCATCCCCGCCGCCGAGCGCATGGTGCGCTCCGGCGACTTCGATATCGCCGTCTACGAATACGGTGAGCCCTCGGCCGAGACCATCGTGCTGGTGCACGGCTGGCCCGACGACAACCACCTGTGGGATCGGGTGGTGCCGTTGCTGGCCGACCGCTTCCACGTGGTCACCTACGACACCCGCGGGCACGGTCGCTCCACCCGCACCGACCGCACCGAGGACTACCGGCTCGAGCACTTCGCGGCCGACTTCTTCGCCGTCGCCGACGCGGTGAGTCCCGATGCGCCCGTACACATCCTGGCCCACGACTGGGGTTCGGTGGAGATGTGGGAGGCCGTCTGCGAGCCGCAGGCCGCCGAGCGGGTCGCCTCCTTCACCTCGGTGTCCGGGCCCAACCTGGATCACCTGGGCGCGTGGGTGCGCTCGAGCCTGTCGCAGGGCAAGGTGTGGGGGCCGTTCACCCAACTGCTGTCGTCGATGTACACCGGGCTGTTCATGACGCCGGGCGTGCCGCGGGTCGTGCTCAAGCCGCTGGGCACCGAGAAGATGTGGTCGCGGTTCGTCGGGCTGATGAACGAGACCTCGCCGGAGAACATCAAATTCGGTCCGGAGTTCCGCCGGGACTTCTTCGACGGCATGCGCATCTACCGCGCGAATATCCTGCAGCGGCTGAGTGATCCGCGCGAGCGGCGCACCGAGGTGCCGGTGCAGCTGATCATCGCCCGCCGCGATGTGGCGGTGCGGCCCGCGGGCTACGCCGACACCAAGGAGTACGCGCCCACCCTGTACCGGCGTGAGGTCGGCGGCGGGCACTGGCTGCCGTTCTCGCATCCGGAACTGCTGGCCACCTCGACGGTGGAACTCATCGACGCGCTGCGCACGGGGGAGACCTCGCGCGGACTCAAGCGCGCCGAAGTCGGCCCGCAGCAGCGGGCTTTCGAGAATCAACTGCTGGTGATCACCGGCGGCGGCAGCGGCATCGGGCGCGAGACCGCGCTGGCCTTCGCGCGGAGTGGGGCCGAGGTGGTGCTCAGCGACATCAACCTCGACTCGGCCAAGGAGACCGTGGAACTCATTGCGGCCCAAGGTGGTAAGGCGCACGCCTACCAGCTGGACGTGTCCTCCGCGGACGCCGTGAACGAGCACGCGGCCACCGTCATCGCCGCCCACGGCGTTCCCGACATCCTCATCAACAATGCGGGTGTCGGTGCGGCCGGCGACTTCTTCGAGACCTCGGCGGCCGAATTCGACCGGGTGCTCAACATCAACCTGCACGGAGTCATCAACGGCTGCCGCGCCTTCGGCAAGGCGATGACCGAGCGCGGCCTCGGCGGCCACATCGTGAACCTCTCCTCGATGGCGGCCTACACCCCGCAGCAGGGCTTCGCCGCCTACTCCACCTCCAAGTCGGCGGTCTTCATGTTCTCCGACTGCCTGCGCGCCGAACTCGCCGCCAAGGGCATCGAAGTCCACACCATCTGCCCCGGCATCGTGCACACCAATATCGTTGCCACCACCCGCTTCTCGGGCATCTCCGCCGAAGAGGAAGCCGCCAAGCAGCAGCGCTACGACAAGCTCTACGCCGCTCGGCGCTACGGCCCGGAGAAGGTCGCGGCCCAGATCGTCAAGGCCGTCGAGAACGGCCGCGAGGTCGTTCCGGTCACCCCCGAAGCCTGGCTGCAGTACCGCTTCAACCGCTACGCGCCCGCGGTCGCCCGCTTCTTCGCGGCGCGGGTGAAGCTGACGTAAACGGGTCATGCATGAGCTGGGCCCCCGATGGGTAACCATCGGGGGCCCAGCCGATTCGGCGGGGTTCTTGCGGCCGGGGAGGGCCGCCGAGAGGGGGTACCGGCCATGATCAGCGGCATCGTGATGGCCTTGATCGCGCTGGCGATCATCGGATGGATGGTCTGGCTCGACCGCCGGGGCGCTCGTCGTCGCCGAGCATTGGGGCGGTGGCGGCCCACGCATTACGGATCGGCCTGGAATACGTACGACGGTGGCGGTGCGGGCCGTTGCACCGCGAGCGGCGGCTGCGGGGGCGGAGGTCACGGTGGCCATAGTGGTCACGGTGGCCATAGTGGTTGTGGTGGCGGGCACAGCGGCTGCGGTGGCGGCAGCAGCTGTGGCGGTGGCAGCTGCGGTGGTGGTGGTGGTGGTGGATGCGGCGGTGGCAGTAGCAATTAGCAGGTCCCGGCCGTCCCCGGAAATGCGGTTGTCGGACGGATTCGCCCCCGCGTAGCTTTCGCTGTAACTCGCGGTCGTGGGGGCCGTGAACAGGGGAGGAGGCCGACGATGGTCGGTGCAGTCATCTTGGTCCTCGTAGTGCTGGCGCTGGTCGGAATCCTGACCCAGGCCAACAGCGACGAGCCCGATCGCAGAAAGCGCGACAAGAGTTGGGGGTTCGGCTCCGACGGTGGCGACAGCGGCAGCAGTTCCGACGGTGGCGGCTGGGCCGACGGCGGCGGTGGCGGCGGCCATCATGGGTGCGGCGGCGGGCACAGCGGCTGCGGTGGCGGCAGCAGCTGTGGCGGTGGAGGTTGCGGGGGAGGCGGCTGCGGCGGCAGCAGCTGACCGGGCTGTGCCGGTCGGCTCACTCCGCTCGCAGTACCGCCTCGATGGAGTGGACCCGTTCCGCCGGGATACCCCACGGATGGTCCACTCCCACAACGGTATCCAGATCCCACAACACGCATTCCTCACCCGGCTGCGCTACGAACGACCACGCGACCACGGTCCGCCCCAGCTGATCGGCCATCGGATCACCGGACCCGCTACCTTCGCCGTCCGGGAAATGATGCAGGAACCGCCCGTACGCGCTGTCACAGAGCCGCGCATACCGCTTGGTGCACAGGATGAGACCGTGCCACGCCTCATCCACCGCATGCGACGGCATCCCGATCACCTGATCGTCACGCATCGCGGCCCCGCAGCACCGCAACCATTGCCGCAGTCCGGTTTCCACCAGCTCCCGCGGCTGCCACGGGCAGGTCTTGAACACGGCTTCGGGCAGCTCCAGCTCCGCCACGGCCCGATTGATCTGTTCGAGCCGTGGCGGCCGGGAACGGTTCAGCAGCATGGTTTTACGCTACGTCGGAAGAGAGACGTTCCGCGAGTGTTATCGGACCGGAAAGCCGCCGCCATCGCGTTCGGTCCGAAATTGTCCGGGTGTCAGGCCGGTTTCTTGCCGGAATTGTCGATAGAAATGCCGGTCGGTGGCGAATCCGGAAGCGGCGGCGATTGCGGACAATGATCGGGCCGGATCGGCTCGCATCAGTCGTCGGGCGTGTTCGACCCGCATCCTGCGCACGAGCAGGGCAGGGCCACCGATGTCTTCGCACACTCGGTAGAGCGTCCGCTTCGAAACAAGACATGCTTGGGCGACCTCGTCGATAGTCAGGTTGGGATCGGTGTAACTCTTGCGGAGGTACGTGAGTATCTGCGTTCGCAGGTTCAGGGTGTCTCTAGCTTCCATTCCCTCCGTGTGCAGCGGACCGATCGAGCTCAAGGGGAAGTTCGAGCGGTAGGCGTCCAGCAGGTCCGCGCCGTACGTCGGTGGCACATAGCAGGAAACGTGTCGCAAATGAATCGGTACGTCGCCGAGCGACAACGTTTGTGAAACCTCGATCGGGAGAGCCGCGAGTTCGGGAGGGGAGCTCGTCAGCCCGCTCTGCTCGAGTACGGCCATTGTTTCTGATTCTGTTGCACCGCAGCACCACTCGATGACAAGGTCGCGATCTCCGTGGGAAAAGGTATTGGCCAGGCCGTGTGTGGTTGCGATGAGGCCGGTGAGCCGCGGTCGTCGGAGGAGTCTGCTGAACAGAAAGTCGCGGGCGACCGGATCGAGATCTCTCGGGTTGGACCAGAGATCGATCTCCGTGGCTTCGGCCGCATGTTCCCGGGCCGACGCGTCACGCCAGAGTGTGTGGCCGCGGCGGAGTCCCGAATCGGCGAGCCGAACTCCTTCCGGAAGGCTGAACTCGACGGCTGCAGTGCCCGACATCGACTGCAGCAGCAGGTGCCCAGACTTCGATGGTGCTGGACGCATGCCGGGAATCCCGCGCACGCCGCCGTATTCCGGGTCGTACCAAGGCAGTAGGCCGTCGATGACGAACGCCGCCATCTCTGGGTGCAATTCGACGTGAGGTATGCCGCCGGGATTCGGATCGACCGACAGTGCGCCGAACAGCGCACCATCGAGTTGCCGATCCCGCAGCAGTTCCGCCAGCCGGAGCAGAATCATCGCCTCGAACTGGCGTTGGTCCGGGGTTGCGGCATCGGGAACCGGCTGGTGTCTCCCTATCCTGCCCTCCTCGGCCCATTGCAGACAGGTGTGCAGCGGAACGCCGGTAGCCCGTGAACATTCGCGTGCCATGCGTTTTCGGTTCGATGAGGACACTGCTGGTCACCTCGAGTCAGGGAGGGTCGGCTCGCTCGGACTCTCCAGGTTCGGAATCGGCTCTCGCCGGTGCGAGTTCAGCAGCACGCCGGCCAGCCGGTTGCACACCCGGACGCGTTGGTCAGGCGTGCAATCGATCAGGAGTTTCTTCATCACGAGAACGATGACGACGTCACGAATGGCTTTGGCCAGTACGACCAGAACCGAAGTGGCGCAGCCGATGATCGTGACCAACTCGAGGCTCATGGCCGACCCCAGTGCGGGGCGGCCCAGCCGATCGCGGACATACCTCTCCTCCAAGCCGTCCGGCGCGGCATCAGAGGCAGGTTTTGGGTCCTGCGAACGGTTTTCGAGGCACGAACAACGCGTGAGCATTCTGCAGCTCACCCTGGGCGGTGCCGGACGGTGCCCCTGGGCTCAGAGCCATGCCTTCGTGCAGGCATCGGCGAGAGTTTATGCGATAGCGCGTTGCTACCGCAACGAGGTGACCATCCGGCGGGCCGCGGAGGCTGAATCAGGCTGTGTGAGCGTCGCTCTCGGCCGGTGCTTCCTGGTTGCGGGTGGCGTGCAGGCTGGTGAGGGTGACGGTGGTCAGGACGACCACGATCACCAGGAGTGAAGCCAGCGTGGGGATTTGGGGGACGCCGTTCCAGATGCCGTGGGCCCAGTGCAGGACCAGCTTCACGCCGATGAAGGCGAGGATGGCGGCCAGGCCGTAGGCGAGGTGGACCAGGCGGGCGAGGGCGGCGTGCAGGACGAAGTAGAGGGCGCGCAGGCCGAGGAGGGCGAAGGCGTTGGTGGCGAAGACCAGGAACGGGTCGCCGGTGACGCCGTACACCGCCGGGACCGAGTCGACGGCGAAGACCACGTCGGTGGCCATGACCGCCGCCACCACCAGCGCGAGCGGGGTCAGGGCGCGGCGCATCTTGGACGGCTGGGCCGGATCTTGTTCCTGCACCACCATTTTGGTGCCCTGGTAGTCGTCGGTGACCGGCCAGAAGCGGCGTAGCAGGCGCACCGACTTCATGGTGGAGATGTCGACGTCCTGTTCGTGCCCGCTCAATGCGTCGGCCAGCAGTTTGACGGCGGTGACCAGCAGGATCAGGCCGAAAAGCAGGAACGCCCAGTCGAGGCTGGCCAGGGCGGCCGCGCCGAGCGCGATGAAGATGCCGCGCAACACCAGTGCACCGGCGATGCCGTACAGCAGCACCCGCTGGGCGAGCGCGGCCGGGACCGCGAAGGCCGACAGCAGCAGCATGAAGATGAACAGGTTGTCCACCGACAGCGACTTCTCCAGCAGGTAGCCGGTGAAGAACTCGGTGGCCGGGGTGGATCCGTTGTTGATCCACAGGAACACGCCGAACACGACCGGCAACGCGATGTAGAAGACGGTCCAGCCGATCGCCTCCCGCATCGACACCTCGTGCGGGCGGCGGGTGAGCGCGAAGTCGAAGATCAGCAGCGCCAGCACCACCACGATGGTGCCGCCCCACAGCCAGGGCGTACCGACGGTGTTGATGCCGGTGGAACTTGCGAGAACGGACAGGGTAGGACTCATTGGACCTCCTCGGGCAGGGAAAACCAGCCGAGGTCTCCTTCACCCATGTCCTGTGGGCGATCACCCGGGGGACGCGACGGCGCGGCCCGTACTGACCGGAATGATTCTTGGGAAGTACTCCCCTCGCCGCAGAGGATAGTCGACCCTTACCTGTCGCGTCCAGTCGACACCCGAATCAGCGCGGCGTGAGCACCACAACAGCAATCGGGCGCGTCGTCATCTTCTGATACTGCGCGTACCGGCCCTGATTCACCTTGTCGGCGAGCTCGAACCGCCGCGCGTAGTCCGGATCGTCCGGGTAGGTGGCCGTCGCGGTGACCGGGATCTTCCGGGTGCCGACCTGAATCTCACAGTCGCCCTTGGCCTTCACATTGGCCAGCCAGCCCGGAGGCTTGGGCGAGCCGCCGTTGGAGGCGGTCACCACGTAACTGTCGCCGTCCTTGGCGTAGGTCAGGGCATTGGTCCGCAGTTGTCCCGTCTTCCGCCCGACGGTCCGCAGCAACAGGGTGGGGTTACCGAACAGCAACTTGTGCCCGACCAGCCCGTTGCTGTTCTCGTAGAGCCATTGGTGTCCCCGCAACACATTCACGAACAGATTCGCCATCGTTCCTCCTGCGATCGTGGTCGGCACCCACATTAACGCTTCACGATCCGGTCACGATCTTGTGGATACGTTTCCCGGGCGCCCTTGCTCGGGGAGTCGAATTCCGCATCACAACAAAAGGATTCATCAGCATGACCACCGCCCTCGCCACGCCGATCAAGCCTCGCAACCCGGTGTTGGTGTGGCTCGTCTGGCCGCTCATCACCCTCGGCATCTACTTCCTGGTCTGGTACTACAAGATCCACAAGGAGATGGCCGAACTCCGCCGCGACCCCGAGGCCCCCGTCGCGGGCCCCCTGCTGGTCATGATCTTCCTGTCCTGGACCGGCATCGCCGCCATCATCAGCTTCTGGCGCACCGGCACCCGCATCCGCGAAACCCAGCAGGCCGCCGGCCTCGAACCCACCTGCCAGCCCGTCCTCGGCTTCCTCCTCAACTTCGTCTTCGGCCTCGGCGTCCTCTACTACCAGCTCGAACTCAACAAGATCGCCGACCGCACCGCCTACTGACCAGCCGTCCTGCCCCACTTCCCCGGGGCAGGACATTCCCCTTTTCCCCCGAGTCAAGTAGGCATTCCCAACCCCCTCGCGATATCATCGCGACGCCCGCGCGCAAGCGCGGTCCGGGGCGGTAGCTCAGTCGGTTAGAGCCGTGGACTCATAATCCATTGGTCGCGGGTTCGAGCCCCGCCCGCCCCACTTCCAGGCTCTGATCAGCTGGTATTCGCCAATCCAGAGTCGGATTGATCCCGCACAAGGCTCGAAGACCAATGGATTCCAGACGTAGATCCGGCGCACATGGGGGCGCTTGACCTGGACGATCTTCGCGAGTTGAAGGAAGACTTCGCCCGGCGTAGCCCTGTTCAATCCGCAGTCGCATCGACGGGTGAATATCGAAGGCATACAGGTCGTTTCCTCCACCCACTGAACTTTGCCAGCCAGAGCGAACCTGACGGTGAGTTGTCGGTGAGCGTTTGGTGAGCGCCCGCAGCAACGCTGTAGCCATGACAAGCAACGCCATAGGCATCGTGAAGGGCCCGGTCTTCCAGATGGGAATCGTAGTCGACGACATCGACACCGCGGAGCAGGCATTCAGTGCCCGCTATGGCGCTCAGATTTGGATGCGTATGCCGCGCATGCAGTTCGGACCCGAGACCACCACCTATCGGGGAGCCCCCGCCGATTACACGATCGACTCCTCCCTCGGCTACATCGGCGGCCAACAGATCGAATTGATCACGCCGGTGTCCGGGACGAATCTCTACACCGAGATGATCGACCGTTCAGGTCCAGGGCTTCAGCACATCGCTTGGGTGCCCGAGGATTTCGATGCCGCCATGGCCCGAGCGGAGGCCATGGGAATCGAGGTCCTACAGCACTGCAGGGTTCCCGACATGGGAATGGAGTTCGCCTATCTCGACGGCGGTCCACTGGGCACGTGCGTCGAACTGCTGCGACTGCCCGACAACGCCCGCGCCATGTTCGACTCGATGATCCCTGCCGGATTCACCAACCCGTGGCAGCGCTGAGGTGGCAAGTGCGCGGCGGCGATCTGCCGATAATCGCCGATCCGCGATCTGGTTGAGCGGCAGGGGGTTTCACGCAGTCAGTTCTGATCGAAGGTGGATTGACCACCGTCCCATCGACTGCACTTTGTCGTAGTCGAGGTGGGGGAGATAGGGGGCTGAGGTTCGATCGGGGCGCGCGCGGCATCATGGGGGGGCTCGAGAACGCGCGAGTGCAGTCATCGGATTGCCTGTGGTCGTCGGCGAGTGCGAAGGAGTGTCAGCTGTAGCTCGCGGATCGGCGCGAAACCCTTCGTCGGCAACCTTGATGTCTCGCGAGGTTGCGGTCGACTCACGCTCCGTCGTCACCGAATCTCGTTGGCATGAGCTGGTATTCGGAACCATCGAGAGCACGATAGGTCTCGTCCTCCGAGTCGAGTGTGCGGCTATCTGCAGCTCATCCGGTCGATTCGATTCGGCTGTGCCGCAGGGTTCGATATCTTATGCTGGGGATGTTCAGCGCTGGCTGGGGAGGTTGTATGGAGCCTGTTTCACTAGGCATAGCAGCCGCAGCGTTGTTGGCGTCGAAATTTGGCGAGGGCCTCGCGAAGGACGCCGGAAGTGGCGCCTGGACTGCCATCGGACACCTCCGCGATTTGATCGTCGCGAAGCTTCGTCGTGAGGTCGAAACCGACACGGCGTCAGCCGCGTTGATCGAGGGAGTGATGACGACGCAGAGTCAGGCTCTCGTAGCCGAACGGATCGCGTCGGAGGCTCGTACCGATCCGGGTTTCGCCCGGGAGCTGGACAGGTTGATTGCAGCTGCGCGGCTGGATACGGAAGTCGATTTGTTCGTGGCACACGCGTACGACAACGCGAGGCAAGTCAACATTCGCGGTGACAACACTGGCACCATCAACATGACCTGAATGCGCAAGATTCCGTTGCCCGACTACAGTTCACGTGATCGAGCCCAGCAGTTCAACCTGTCTGGCGACAACACCGGCAACATCACACTCTCGACCATGCACGCAGCTGCGCCGAGACCGGTGGTGACCAGTGCGCTACGTCGTGATCCAGCCGCCTTCATCGGCCGCGGTGGCGAATTGCGAAGTCTGTTGGAAGCGGTGGGGCACCGGCGCTTGGTGTCGATCCACACCGTCGATGGCATGGCTGGTGTAGGTAAGACTGCCTTGGTAACTCGTGCGGCTCATGTACTGGCAGATCAGTTTCCCGATGGCCAGTACTTTGTCGAGCTGCACGCGCACACTCCCGGACAGGTTCCAGCCGACCCGATCGATGTGTTGGCGGAGCTGCTCATCGGGCTCGGGACAGATCCTGGGGGGATCCCCGATAGCCTTTCCGGGCGCCGCGATTTGTGGCGTGACCGGCTCTCTGGCAAACGCGTGCTGCTGATACTCGATGACGCCCGTGACCATGCCCAGATCGAACCGCTACTGCCAACGGGGCGCCAGTGCCTCACACTGGTCACCAGCCGACGTCGGCTGATTGCCCTGGACGATGCGCTACCGCTGACTTTGGATATTCTGGCGCCGGATCCCGCCACCGAGCTGTTCACCACCTTGGCTCGTCGCACTGCCTCCGCAGGTGCCGACCGGGACGCGCTGACCGAGATCGTCCGGTTATGCGGGCGATTGCCGTTGGCGATCGTTCTATTGGCCGGCCGGCTCGCCCACCATCCTTCCTGGACCATTACCAGGCTCGCTGATGAGTTCACGGCCGCTACCGATCGGCTGGGCGAGCTCGACAACGGCGACCGCGCAGTGCGAGCGGCGTTCACAATGTCTTATCGGGACTTGCCGACTGCAAGGCAAAAGCTGTTCCGATACTTGGGTTTTCATCCTGGACTGGACATCGAGAGCGGCGCAGTCGCTGCGCTTGCCGACATTTCGGTGGTCCAGGCGCGGCGGGAGCTGGAGGAGTTGTACGTCGACCATCTAGTCGACGAGACAACACCTGGCAGGTACCGCCTGCATGACCTGTTGCGTGAGTACGCCCGCGCGCTCACCTCCGTTGACCCCGCAGGCGACACCGATCGGGCCTCCCAGCGGTTGCTGGACTACTACCTCACTACCGCCGCTGCAGCAGACCGACACCTCTCTTCTTATCCCCGCCCTGCTACCCACCTTGGTGCCACGTCTGTTACCTCATTGGCCGCTCCGGCAACGACATTCGGCGGCCACGCACAGGCCGTGAAGTGGATGCGTGCTGAGCGTGCCAACCTGCTTGCATGCCTTGAACATGCTGCCGCTTGTGAGCTGCCCCGCCTACCCGGATTGACCGAGGTGCTCGCTGGGCTGCTGGATCAAGACGGCCCCTGGCCGCTGGCCCTGCAACTTCATCAGCGTGCTGCGACGGTCGCAAACCAGCTCGGCGACACAAGCGGTGAAGCCACTGCCCTCGACAACCTGGGGTTCGTGCACATGCGCCTCGGAAACTATTCCGAGTCCACAAGCCTGCACGCCCAGGCTCTTGCCATTTATCGCCAGGTACATAACCGCCTCGGCGAGGCCAATGCGTTGAACAATCTTGGAACCATGCGTCTTGTAGTTGGAGACTCTCTCGAAGCCACCAAGCTGCATGCTCAAGCCTTGACCATTTATCGCCAGATAGGCGACCGCCTCGGCGAAGCCAATGCTTTCGAACATCTGGGCAGCGTGAATGGGCGGGTCGGTGATCATGCTGAGGCGATCGACCTGTTGGGGCAAGCTCTCGCTCTCTATCGCGAGACGGGAAATCGTCGCCGCGAGGCTGACACTCTCGACGATCTTGGGATCGTGCACTGGCGGATTGGGGACCATGCGAAATCCGCCGACCTCCACCGTCAGGCACAAGCCCTCTACCGAGAGACTGGTGATCACCGCGGCCAGGCGGACACTCTGTTCAACCTTGGAAACGTCCGCTCGCAGACCGGGGAGTACACCGAGGCCATTGACCTTTACCAGCAGGCTCTAGCCCTCTACCGCGAACTCGGCGACCGTGTTTCGGAATCCCGGGTTTACACCAACCTGGGCAGCGTGTTGAGCCGTACCGGGAGCCATCCCGAGGCGACCGACCTTCTCCGGCAGGCACTGACCATTTTTCGCGAGATCGGCGATCTACGTGGTGAAGCTGAGGTGCTCAATGAGACCGGGCACTTGATGATTCAGACCGATGAGTTGAAGAGCGCGATCAAGATGTTTACCGAGGCCCTTGCGTTGACGAACCGCATCGATAGCAAGTTCGAACAGGCCCGTGCTCTTGAAGGTCTTGCGCTGTGTCGGGCACGCCTGGGTGAAACAGATCGAGCCGTAGCGCGGTTACATGCGGCGATCGAGATATATCGTCATCTGGGAGTGCCTGAACTCCTGGCAGCAGAGTCTTATCTTGCTGCGCTGCGTCCCGAACACCCATGATGCCGATAGTCAGTGTCAACGCAGTTCGCACAAGGTTGCGGGTTCGAGCCCCGCCCGCCCCACTTCTTGTGCCAGACATGCCTATGGTTGCCGATCTGCGATCTGGTTGAGCAGCATGGGATTTCATCCAGCCGGTTCTGATCGAAGGTGGATCGATGACCGCTTCTTCAACTACACTGTGTAGTAGTCGAGGTGGTGGGAGATGGTCTCGGTGGATCAGGACGTGATCGCTCGATTCTGTGCGGCAGTCGAAGTGGGTGATGTCGACGCTGTGATCGGAACTTTGGCGGTAGACGCGGAAGTGGTGTCTCCGTTGGCCGGTCGCGCGGTATTTCGCGGTCACCATGATCTGCGGGTGCTGTTCGAGATGCTGTTGCCTGCTCTGTCTGGGTTTACCTGGACGCGCCTCGTCTGCGATGGCAGCTCCGTCGTTGCGGTGGCCGAAGCGCGGGTTTTGGGTGTTCGGATCGGGGACGCGATGCTGATCGACCGGGACGTGGACGGGCGCATACAACGCATCACGCCGCATGTCCGTCCCTGGTTGGGGTTGACGTTGCTGGCAATCGTGCTGGTTCCGAGGCTCGTTCGGCATCCCGGGGTTGTCCGCAGAGTTTTCGGGCGCAACAGCTGAGCCGGTGCTGACGAGACCGTTACTGTTCGGTGCCCCAGCGCTTTTCGGCTCGGCGGAGGGAGCGGCGGTCTTCGTAGCCGAGGAGTGTGGCTTGCTCCGAGCGGGTGAGGGGATTGGTTGTGGGGGTTTCGTGGCGGGTTCGGCGGGCGCGGTCGAGTTCGGTCCGCCAGGTGGTGTCGTGGTCGGTGAGGCGGCGTTGGAGGGTTCGGCGGCTCATGAACAGGCGGCGGGCGACGCCGTCGAGGGTGGCGGAATTGTCTTCCAGCGCAGCCGATATCACGGTGGATAGATGGTCGATCCAGGTGGTTGGCCGGGGTTGTGGGGTTGCGCTCGAGGCCGCTACGCGTTGCAGGAGTGTGGCCAGGTGGGGGTCTGCGGTGTGTAGGGGGAGATCGAGGTCTGATTTTCGGACGGTGAGGCTGTCGACCGGGGCGTCGAAGTCGATGGCTTGGGTGCCGAGGGACTCGACCATGCTGGCGTGGCGGCGGGGAGCGGGCTGGCGGAAGGCTACTCGGACCGGGCTTATCGGGACGCCGGTGGCGAGTTTGGCTCGGGCCAGCAATGCGGCTGTGCCCCATTGCATGGCGAGGTCTTTGCCCCGGCCTTCGCCGTTGATCATGGTGATTTCGAAGCTGATGGTGTCTTCGGTTTCGGGGCCCGGGTCGAAATGGAAGTTCGTGCTGATGGCGACGATGAAAGGGCCGACCGTTGCCAGTCCGGCCCCGAGCGTCGGTGCGGTGGAGAAGAGGTAGTCATGTAATCCGGCCTCGCCCATGACATATCGGTCGGCGATACGCATGGCGGTGTCCTCGACGCCGAGTTCGTGCTCCACTACCTCCCAGGTGCGCAGATAGAGGCCGCTCGGGGTGCGGACGCTGCCGTCGGTGGTCTGCCAGCCGGACAGTCCGCAGTCGCGGGCGAGGCGGTCGGGCTCGACCCCGGCCTCGAGTGCGTGACGGAACACCGTCCGCGGCAACAACACAGTGTCGGTAGTTTCCGCCGCCACCATCAACCACTCCCAAAACGCCACCGGGCCCTGCCGCGCTGCCCCTTTCGTGTGGGCCGCGACGGCAAGTATTTCCCAGGTTGGGCGAATGCGCCCGTTCGGTCACGCCTGGATTGCACGCCCGGCAGGAATCGAACCTGCGACGTCCGGTTTTGGAGACCGGCGCTCTGACCGCTGAGCTACGGGCGTAGGCCGCGCTGGGGTGCGCGGGTGTGTGGACCAACCGGGATTTGAACCCGGAACCTACTGTGTGCAAAACAGTTGCTCTGCCATTGGAGCTACTGGCCCAATGAAAAAGGCCGTTCCGTCGGCGGTGAATTCGCCGGGGATACGGCCCGTGTGCGGGGTTCGAAAGCCCTACGGACCGAGGCGATCACCGGCGGCGTGCCACCACGCGAGCGTGGTTTGCGCGATCCCGGTCATTGCCATTCCTTCCGTTGATGTTGTGCCACAACGCTAACAGCGGCCGCGGCCGAGCGGTATCGAATTAATTCGCCGCGATCCGGAGGGGCGAACACGGTAATCGTCATATGTGCTCTGCCGCAAGGGGGTTCAGGTCATAGCTCGGATGCTGGACTCGAGGCCGGTGGCGGTGTCATGATGCAAACATCAAGCGTAAGTTACTGGCGGGTAGCATCGATCTGGTTTGCGGGCGGTGCTTCTCGGGCTGGGGGAGGTCGGGATCGTGAGTGTCACGACGGTCGTATTGGGGATCATCGGCGCTGTCATCACCCTGCTCAGTTGGGGGACATTGGCGGTCGGGCTGGGGCGGATGGTGCGGGTCCTGCGGGCGGGGCAGGCGGATCGGTCACGGTTGCGGCCGGTGCTGCCACGGGCGAAAACCGTTGTGGTGGAGGTGATCGCGCATACGCGAATGAGCAAGTTCCGGTCTGTGGGCTGGGCGCACTGGCTGGTGATGACCGGGTTCCTGGTGGGGATGCTGTTCTACTTCGAGTCGTACGGGCAGACGTTCGACCCGGAATTCCACTGGCCGATCGTGGGGGAGACCCTCGGGTACCGGCTGCTGGAGGAGATCTTCAGCCTGGCCACGATCATCGGGATCGTGGCGCTGATCGCCATCCGGCAGTTGAATCATCCGCGCCGCCCCGAACGGCTCTCGCGGTTCGCCGGGTCGAACTTCGTTGCCGCCTACACCATCGAATTGATCGTGCTGACACACGGTTTCGGTGACGTGCTGGTCAAGGCCGGAAAGATCGCCACCTACGGCGGCAGGCACGTCTCGACCGATCCGCTCACCTTGCAGGTCGCTCGCGTACTTCCCGCCAGCCCCGTGCTGATCTCGGTATTCGCGTTCGTCAAGATGCTCGCGGGCGCGGCATTCCTCTACTTGATCGGTCGCAAACTCACCTGGGGCGTTGCGTGGCACCGGCTTTCGGCGTTCGTCAATATCTACTTCAAGCGTGAGGACGACGGGTCCGTCGCGTTGGGCGCGGCCAAACCCATGATGTCCGGCGGCAAGGTCCTGGACATGGATTCCGCCGACCCGGATCTGGACAGTTTCGGTGTCGGCAAGGTCGAGGACTTCTCTTGGAAGGCGCTGCTCGACTTCGCCACCTGCACCGAATGCGGGCGGTGCCAGTCGCAGTGCCCGGCCTGGAACACCGGAAAACCGTTGTCCCCCAAGCTGTTGATCATGTCGCTGCGCGACCACACGTATGCCAAGGCTCCCTACCTGCTCGCCCATGGTGACGAGGGCAAGCTGTCGGATTCCGAACGCGCAGAAGGTGAACGACCTTTGGTTGCGCCTGCGCAGGGCGGGGAATCCGGCGGCATCATCGATCCCGAGGTGTTGTGGTCGTGCACGACGTGTGGTGCGTGTGTGGAGCAGTGCCCGGTCGATATCGAGCACGTCGACCACATCATCGATATGCGCCGCTACCAGGTGCTCATCGAATCCGAGTTCCCCTCCGAGCTCGCCGGGTTGTTCAAGAACCTGGAGAACAAGGGCAACCCGTGGGGCCAGAACTCCAAGGACCGCCTGAACTGGATCGCCGAAGTCGATTTCGAGGTCCCCGTCTACGGCCGCGACGCTGATTCCTTCGACGGGTATGAGTACCTGTTCTGGGTGGGTTGCGCCGGTGCGTATGAGGACCGTGCGAAGAAGACCACCAAGGCCGTCGCCGAACTCCTCGCGACCGCGGGGGTGAAGTTCATGGTGTTGGGTCAGGAAGAGACCTGCACCGGTGACTCCGCGCGTCGTGCGGGCAACGAGTTCTTGTTCCAGCAGTTGGCGATGCAGAACATCGAGTTGCTCAACACTGTGTTCGAGGGTGTCGAGGCGGCGAAGAAGAAGATCGTCGTCACCTGTGCGCACTGCTTCAACGCCCTCAACAACGAGTACCCGCAGGTCGGTGGCACCTACGAGGTCGTGCACCACACCCAGCTGCTCAACCGTCTCGTGCGGGCCAAGTCGCTGGTGCCGGTGTCGCCGGTGGCGCAGAACGTCACGTATCACGACCCGTGCTATCTGGGTCGGCACAACAAGATCTACAACGCGCCGCGTGAGTTGATGGAAGCCTCCGGCTCGACCCTGGTCGAAATGCCGCGCCACGGCGAACGTTCGATGTGTTGTGGTGCCGGTGGTGCGCGCATGTGGATGGAGGAGAACCTCGGCAAGCGCATCAACGTCGACCGCGTCGACGAGGCCCTGGACACGCTCGAGGGTGGCAACGAGCCGTCGATGATCGCGACGGGTTGCCCGTTCTGCCGGGTGATGCTGACCGATGGTGTGACCGCGCGTAAGGATGGTGGCGAGGTCGGTCAGGGTGTCGAGGTCGTCGACGTCGCGCAGTTGATGCTGCAGTCGATCGCTCGTGTGGATGCGTCGGTCCTGACGGAGAACCTGAAGGTCATCCAGACCCCGAAGGTCGAAGAGCCCGAACCAATCTCAGAGCCGAAGACAAATCCTGAGCCGGTCAAGGCAGTAGTCGCTGAGACCACACCCAAGGCGACTGCCGCTCCGGCCCCGGCCAAGGGCCTGGGTATGAAGGGTGGCGCGAAGGCTCCGGGTGGCAAGGGTCTGGCTATGAAGGGCGGCCTGAAGCCCCCCGGTGCGAAGGCGTGATCTGTCTAGTCCGGGAGGGCCCCAAACCATATATGTTTCGTAGCGTTCCGCGTTTTCCGAAGGGCCGCTGGACTGTTCGCCGCACGATTGCTTTCGGTTCATGTGACGCCGATATACCTGTCGCGATCTATTTGTGGCACCCGCAGTCACGGAGTGTGGCTGCGGGTGTTGCGCGTGAACAGGAGTTTGTAGGTGTCAGTTTCAGTGCGGCGCAGCGGAATTGTTGTCATGATTTCCGCGGGCCTGCTCGCGTCTCCGTTGCTCGGTTCGGTGGTGGCCGAACATTCGGCCATGCTGGGGATGCCGGTCGCGTCGGCGAAGCCCCATCACGAGCAGCGCGTGGACGCGCCCCGGCTGTCGAGCGTGGTCAACTTCCGTGACCTCGCCGGCACCGGTGAGGGCTACCGGGGCCAGGGCAATCATCACCTGAACAAGGGTGTGTTCTACCGCTCGAATGCGTTGACCCCCAATGACGCCGATCTGGCCACCCTCAACGGCCTGCACCTGGGTTCGGTGTTCGATCTGCGCAGTGCCGACGAGATCGCGCAGAAGGCCGACCGGATGCCCGCGGGCGCGGCCTACGTCAATATCCCGATCTTCGCCGGGAATTTGTCCAGCAGTACCCCGAATTTCACTTCGCCGGACGACGCGAAGAAATTCATGCAGGACATCAACCGTTCTTTCGTCACCGATGCCGGTGAGCGCGGGAAGTTCGCTCAGCTGCTGACCCAGCTGGCCGACCAGGACGGTCCGGCCGTATTCCATTGCACCGCGGGCAAGGACCGCACCGGCTGGACGGCGTTCCTGCTGCAGAGCATCGCCCGCGTCGACGACTCGACCATCATGAGCGACTACCTGCTCAGCAACGACTACCTCGCGGCCACGAATTCGGCCACGCTGGCGCAGATCTCGAAGGCGAAGGGCGCTGCCGCCGCGGCGATCTACGCCCCGCTGCTCGGCGTCGACAGCAGCTACCTGCAGGCCGGTATCGACCAGCTGAACACCCAGTACGGCTCCGTCGAGAAGTACCTGAAGGACGGTCTCGGCCTGAAGGGCAAGACCATCGAACAGTTGCGGGACAAGCTGATCAAGTAGCGCGACTCGCGGCGGCGGAGGGCGCCGGCACCGACGCCCCTCGCCACCGCGGTCGGGACTGGACCTGTATTCACACGACCCGCAGCGGAATCGGTCTCCTAGGACACCGCGCCGATGAAGC
This sequence comes from Nocardia heshunensis, assembly GCF_054782115.1. Taxonomy (NCBI): domain Bacteria; kingdom Bacillati; phylum Actinomycetota; class Actinomycetes; order Mycobacteriales; family Nocardiaceae; genus Nocardia; species Nocardia heshunensis. The sequence goes on from NZ_BAAGTC010000002.1 coordinate 1,205,478, forward strand.
CGCCGATGGCTGCACCGATGGCGCAGCCGACGATCGCGCCGACCAGGAAGAACCAGATCCCGATCACGATGCCGACCAGGCAGCCGATGACGGCACCGGCGACGATCGCGCCGCCGTCGGCATCCGCGTTGTGCATGAACGGCAGGTCTTGGGCACTGGTCGCGGCTGCCACGGGACCGCCCACGGGGGTGAGGGTGAGCGAGGTGTCGCTGTTCAATGTCGGTGAGACCTGCAGGTTCTGGCCGGTGTCGGCGGCGGTGAGCGTCAGCGGGATCGATCCGACGAGGGTACCGTCGTCACCGACGACCTGTACGGCGTCCGGTGCGAGCACGAAATGGCCGGAGGCCAACGTGATCAGCGCATTGGAGTGGTCGGCCGCCAGGGTGGTGGTGTAGCCGACCTGGCCGTCCATCGCGTTGAGGGTGACATCGGCGAGCCCCGCCTCGCCGTGTGCGGTCGCCATGGTGATGCCCGTGGCCGCGATGGCGAACACCGTTGTCGCCATCATTTTCTTGGTGAACATTTCCGTATCCCATCCGTCCGGGGGTGTTTCCTTTGTCGTCCCCCCGACGAACGGCACCGGATGTGAGATCAATAATGCGCCTGAAGCCGGTCGCTGTCCATGGGCATTTGTGCTGATGAGACGGGTTTTCCGAGGCTGCGCCGCTCGACCTCCCGCAGCAGCCCGTGCACCCGCGGATCGTGCGCCAGCCCGAAGTCGAGCACCGTGCTGATCACACCCCGCAGCAGCGCGTAGGGAACCCAGCCCTTCGGCGAGATCGACTGCGCCGCACGCGCTTCGATGGCATCGGCGAGGGTCTGCGCGGCCTGCGCGGCGCTGATGCGGGTATTCAGCGGCCATGGCAGCAGCGCCTCGATGCGGCGGCCGAGCTCGTCCCGGTCGAGCGTCGCCTGTGTCATCTCGGTGTCGACGATCCCGAAATACGCGACCCCGGCCGAGGCCCCGTGCGGCGCGAGCTCGACCCGCAGCGCCCGCCCCAACTGCTCCACCGCCGCCTTACTGATCATGTACGGCGCGCCACCCATGCCCGGCGCGAACGCGGCACACGAGGATACGACCGCGACATGCCCACGCGCCGCGATGATGTGGTCGAGCGCCGGGTGCACCGTATTGAACACCCCGGTGAGATTGATATCGAGCACGCGGTCGAACTCCGCGGGCGTGATGGTCCGCAGGGTCGCGGGCCGTGGCACCACACCCGCATTGGCGACCACGATGTCGAGATGCCCGAAATAGGCGACCACCTGCGGGATCGCCTCGGCCATGGCGGCCCGATCGGAGACATCGGCGATCACCGGCAATGCCCGCTCACCCAACTCGACGGCCACCGCGGTGGCGGCCTCGGCGTCGACATCGACGATGGCGACCGACGCACCCCGCCGGTACAGGATCGCCGCGAGCTCGCGGCCGATTCCCTGCCCGGCCCCGGTGATCAGGGCGACTCGCCCCGCGGGACGGAACGGTCCGGGACCGGGGAGACAGCGTGGCGTGGACATCAGCGGCTCACTTCCTTGACTGGCGCGGATTCGGTTGTCAGCAGGTAGGACTCGGCGTCGAAGCGCCGGGTGCGGCGGCGGTATTCGAAGCTCCAGTTGGGGTACAGCCCGGCATTGCGGCCGTCGGCCGTGGTGTAGTAACTCTGGCAGCCGCCGGTCAGCCAGACGCTGTCGGCGCTGCGGCGGTCCATCTCGTCGAGGAAGTCGTCCTGCACCTCGGGACGCAGCTCGATTCTGTCGATGCCGTTGTCGCGCAGGGTCTTCAGCGCATCCACGATGTACGCGATCTGTGATTCGATCATGTAGATGGCGGACTGGTTCCCGGCTGCCCCGAACGGGCCGAGGGTGCAGAAGAAGTTGGGGAACCCGGCGACGGTCGCACCCAGATAGCTCTGTGGCTCACGGTGATACAGCTCCGCGATGGACTGCCCGTGCCGTCCGACAAAGCGCTGGTAGGCCGAGGGGATGGAGGTGAATCCGGTGCCGAAGACAATGGTGTCGACCGGATGCTCGGTGCCGTCGCGCAGCACGATCGAACGCTCCCGCACCTCGGCGATGGCCTCGGTGACGACCTGCACATTCGGTCGATCCAGCGCGGGCAGATAGGCATCGGAGAAGATGGCCCGCTTGCAGCCGATCACATAATCGGGCGTCAGCGTCGCACGCAATGCGGGATCGCGTACCTGTCGCAGCAACTGCAATCGGCCCAGCGCCTCGTAGGGATGCCGGAACCGCTTGTCCACCAGGGATATCAACCCGAATCCCTCGATGGCCGCGTACCAGCCACCACGGATTGCCTTCTGGGCAAGCGGAATCCGCCGCAGCAGCGAGCGTTCCAGGCCGAGCGTGGGCCGATCCAGGCGTGGCACGATCCACGGCGCGGAGCGCTGGAACAGCAGCAGTTGCTCGACCACCGGCTGGATCTCCGGCACGAACTGCACGGCGGACGCGCCGGTGCCGATCACCGCCACTCGTTCACCGGTCAGGTCATGGTCGTGATCCCAGTGCAGGGAGTGGAATGCCTTGCCCTCGAACCGATCCAGTCCCGGCAGCTCGGGGTACTTGGCCTCTGCGAAGATGCCCGCCGCCGAGATCAGGATGTCGGCGGTGAGGTCACCCCGCGCGGTCTGCACCTGCCACATCGAGTGTTGTTCATCCCACCGTGCGTCCAATAGCTCCGCACCGAACCGGATGTACCGCAGCACATCATGATCCCGGGCGACCCGCCGTAGATACTCCAGGATCTCCGGTTGCCGCCCATAGGTTCGCGACCAATCCGGGTTCGGCGCGAACGAGTAGCTGTACAGCTGCGATGGCACATCGCACGCACAGCCGGGATAGGTGTTGGCCCGCCAAGTTCCACCCAACTCGGCGGCGCGCTCGAGAACCACCAGATCCTCGAATCCGGCCTCGCGCAGCTTCACCGCCAGCCCGATGCCCCCGAATCCGGCCCCGACGATTGCGATGCGAACATGCTCCACGGTGGACGAATCCGATTTCGGCACAGTTGTTTCCGTGTCAGTCGACATGAATCTTCCTGGTTCAGAGATCGAGCACGAGCGCGTCGCCCGCGGCACGGGAGACGCAGAGCAGCATCCGGTCGGTGCGCTCGGCGGGGGTGAGCAGCCGGTCGCGGTGATCCACCGCACCGGCCCGCACTCCGACCTTGCAGGTCCCGCAGAAGCCCTGCCGACACGAGTAATTCACCTCCGGCGCGACCCGCTGCACGGCGGCCAGTGCGGTTTCGGCCGCGCCGACGTGCACGGTCCGGCCACTGCGTGCGAGCGTGATGTCGAACGGCCGCCCGTCGACCACCGGCAGGGCCGAGAACCGTTCCGTATGCAGCGATCCCGTCGGATCAAGCGCGAACCGGCACCGCTGGGCCGCCGCCAGCATGGCGGGCGGACCGCACACGTAGACCGCCGCACCTGGCTCGGCCCCCGCGATCAGTGCCGCCACATCGGGCGGCCCGAATTCGTCATCGGGCCGAATCTCCGCCTGCGGCAACTCCTCCAGAAACGGCATCGACTCGCGCGAGCGCCCGGTGTAAATCAGCCGTCCGCGCGCCCCGGCCGCCCGCACCATGGGCATCATCGGTGTGATCCCGATCCCGCCCGCGAGAAACAGATACGAGGGCGCGTCCACCAGCGTGAAAGCATTGCGTGGCCCCCGAATCCGCACCCGATCTCCGACCCGCAGCGCCTCGTGCACCTCGCGCGACCCGCCCTCGCCCTCCGGAATCAACCGCACCGCAATCCGATACCGCCGCCGATCCGCCGGATCCCCGCACAGCGAATACTGCCGTTGCCGCCCCGAAGGCAGGAACACATCCACATGCGCCCCAGGCCGCCAGGTCGGCAACTCGCCACCCTCGGCCGCCCGCAACGTCACCGCCAGCACATCCGCCACCGGCCGCTCCAGCCTCTCGACCACGGCCGCGAGCTCGAACCCGCTGCGCCGCAACGGATGTGACGGTGACAGGACCGGCGCTACGGCCCCGGAAACGAACACCCTTTTGTAGACATCCATCGCCCCGCTCAGCACCCGCAACCCCATGGGTACTGTCGCCGCGCTCATTCGGCGGCTGCCCGGGCTGCGGGGGAGTGGGCGAGGTAGCGCAGGGCGGTGTCCATCGGGCCCAGTTGGGAGGGGTGGAAGCCGGGGCGTAGGTAGCGGGGGATTTCGGTGAAGAAGACGGTCCAGCTGGGGATGACGCCGCGGCGGGTGGCGCTGAGGAATTGGCGGGCCCAGAAGCGGCCCTTGTTCGGTGAGGGATCTTTTCGGTAAAGGTAGCCCGCCGACAGGATGAACAGGGGCAGCAGGGTTGCGCTGGCGAGTACGCCCGTGCGGGCCTTGCGCAGGTAGCCGCCGTCGAGATGCATGTACGCGTCGTAGACCACGCTGCGGTGTTCGACTTCTTCGGCACCGTGCCAGCGGACCAGGTCGAGCATCGCCGGATGCATGCCCTTGGCCTCCAGAATGTCGGCCTCGAGCAGCCATTCACCGAGTACCGCCGTGTAGTGCTCCATCCCGGCGAACAGCCCGAGCCGCTCCTTGAGCCACTGCTCCTTGGCCCGCCCGGTCAGTCCGTGGTCGCCGAGGATCCGATCGACCAGCCAGGCAACGCCTTTCACATACGAGTCCACATCGAGGCCGAGCGCCTGCAAATGCTGCCGCGCCGCCTCGTGGCTGGCCGCATGCATGGACTCCTGTCCGACGAACCCGGTCACTTCCTCCCGGAGCCGCTCATCGTCGATATAGGGCAGCGCCTCGGAAAGCGCCTGCGCCATGGCCCGTTCGCCCTCCGGCAACACCAGGTGCATGACGTCGACGATGTGGGTGGCCAGCACCTCGCCCGGAATGTAGTGCAGCGGAACGGTTTCGAAGTCGAAATGGACGTCGCGGGCGGCAATGGCGTGTGCCTCGTCGCCGTAGGGGCGCTTCGTTGCGCCAACCTTCTCAGCCATGCAGGAACCGTACAGCGCAACAAATCCTATTGCAATGTTGCAGCAACAAATCGCATGAGATTGTTGCATCGAGCCGCTCGCCTGCTAGCGTGGACCCGGTGACGACCGCCTCGGAAACCCCGCTGACCCGCACGGATGCCGCCGATGACATCGAGACGCGGATCCTCGACGCGGCGCTGGTGCAGTTCCAGAAGGTCGGCGTCAAGAAGACGACCATCGAGGATGTGGCCAAGCAGGCCGGGGTCGACCGGGTGACCGTCTACCGGCGGCTGGGTTCCCGCGACGGCCTGGTGCAGGCCGTGGTCGGCCGCGAGGTCGCCACCCTGCTCGCCGACCTCACCGGCATCCCGGACCGGCACACCGATCTCGAGGGGTTGGTCGCGGAGGTCTTCGTGACCGTCATCACGCGCTGGCGCGCGCATCCGCTGGTCGAGCGGCTGCTCGCCGTCGAACCGGAGCGAATTCTGGTGAAGCTCACCGTCGATGGCGCGGGCGTCTTCGCCATGTCCGTGGCCGCCACCGTCGGGATCCTTGGCCGCGCCGCCGACGCCGGGCTGTTCGAGGCTCCGGCCGACCTGGCCACGCGCGCCGAAATCGGCTGCCGTGTAGTGCATTCGATGATCCTTGTGCAAGGCGGGCTGGCCGGTCTCGAAACCCCGGAGGAGCTGGCCGAATTCGCGCGCTCGTACCTGGTGCCGATCATCGCCGGACGGGCCTGAGTCCTACCCCTACGTAACCGTAAGTTTGCTCTGAGTATGCTGACCTAGCGATTCGATCCAACGAGGGAGCGACCGAGGTCATGACTGCTGTACCCGCGACCATGTGCGCGGCCTTCCAGGCCACCATTGCCCGCAACCCGGAGGCGATCGCGGTGCGCACCGCGGGCGACGGGGTCACCATGACCTTCGGACAGTGGGGTGCGCGGGCACGGGAGCTGGCCGGTGGGTTCGCGGCACTCGGCGTCGGGCGCGGCTCGAAGGTCGCACTGATGATGACCAATCGACCCGAGTTCTACCCCGTCGACACCGCTGTGGTGCATCTGGGCGGGGTGCCGTTCTCGATGTACAACACCTCCTCGCCCGAGCAGATTCACCATTTGCTGAGCGATTCCGGGGCCACCGTGGTGGTGTGCGAGGCGCAGTTCCTGCCGGTCATCGAACAGGGCCGCCAGGGGACGGACGTGCGCTTCATCGTCTGCCTCGACGGTGACGGCGGCATGAGCCTCGACGAACTCGCCGCCGCGGCCGATCCCGGCTTCGACTTCGAATCCTGCTGGCGCGCTGTAGAACCCGAGGACGTGCTGACCCTCATCTACACCTCGGGCACCACCGGAGCGCCCAAGGGCGTACAGCTCACGCACGCCAATCTGGTGGCCATGGTGGACGCCAGCATCCGGCTCGCCGATGCCACCGCGCAGGAGCGGGTGCTGTCGTTCCTGCCCTCCGCGCACATCGCGGACCGCTGGTCGGCGCTGTATCTGTGCATGGCGCTGGGCAATACCATCACCACCGTGGCCGACCGGGCGGGATTCGCTCCGGGACTGGCGGATTGCCGCCCGACCCTGCTCGGGGCGGTGCCGCAGGTGTGGCAGAAGCTGCGCACCGGGATCGAGGAGAAGCTGGGGGAGGCCACCGGGGCCAAGGCCGCGCTCGCGAACTGGGCGGTTGCGGTCGGGCGTCGGCACTCGGATGCGCTGCTGGACGGCAACCACATCGGTGTTGTCTTGCGGACGCAGCACGCGATCGCGGATCGATTGGTGCTGTCCAAGATTCGCCGGACGCTGGGTCTCGACGACCTCGAGATCGCCATCTCCGGCGCGGCACCCGTCTCGCCCGAATTGCTGCGCTGGTTCAACGGTTTCGGCATCGAAGTCAGCGACGCTTGGGGCATGAGCGAGGTGTCCGGCATGGGGTCCATCTGCCCGCCGGGGCGGTTGAAGATGGGCACCGTCGGAAAGCCGTTGGATGGCTTGGAGGTTCGCATCGCCGACGACGGCGAAGTGCTGGTGCGCGGGCCGCTGGTCATGAAGGGCTACCTGGGTCGGCCCGAGCAGACCGCCGAGGTCATCGACGCCGACGGCTGGCTGCACACCGGCGATGTCGGCGACCTGGACTTCGACGGCTACCTGCGGATCGTCGACCGCAAGAAGGAACTCATCATCAATGCCGGCGGCAAGAACATGTCACCGGCCACCATCGAGAACTGGGTCAAGGCCTTCAGCCCCTTGGTGGCGCAGGCGATCGCGGTGGGGGACAACCGGAAATACAATGTCGCCCTCATCGCACTCGACCAGGATGCGGTCGCCGGGTTCGCCGAAAAGCACGGGTTGGCAACAGATCCCGTTGCCCTGGCCGTGCACCCCGAGATCGAGGTCATGATCGGTGCGGCCGTGACCGCCGCCAACGCCAAGCTCTCGCGGGTCGAACAGATCAAGAAGTTCCGCATCGTGCCCGAGTTCTGGCAGCCCGGCAGCGAGCTGCTCACCCCCACGATGAAGCCGCGCCGCAAGCCGATTCACGCCCGCTACGCGACCCTCATCGAGGAGCTGTACGCCTGAGCTACAGCACGGCCTGGGTCTGGGTCACCTTGGCGACGAGTTTGCCCGCGTCATCACGGATCTCGGTCTCCACCACGATGAAACTGCGTCCGGCATGCAGCGGCGTGGCCGTCGCGGTGGCGTGACCCGAGCGCAGGGCGCGCACGAAATTCGTCTTCGACTCCACCGTGGTCGTCCCCTGCGCACCCTCGGGCAGATTCAGAAAGGCGCACACCGCGGCCGTCCCATCGGCCAACGACATCAGCGCCCCGCCGTGCATGGAACCGCCCAGCGTGCAGAGATTCTCGCGCCACGCCAGTCGGCTGCGCACCAACTCCTGCCCACAATCGAGCACCTCGACCCCGAGCCCCTCGGTGAACGGCATGGTCGCGAACAACTGCGTGCCCACCGGGTCGGTGGTGATCTCCGTGTCGGTCATGAAACCGACTCTGCCCGACACCCGGTCGCAAGTCGATTACCTCGCGGGTAATGGACTCGGACATCGGTGACGCGTCCGCGTCGGCGCGGTCTGGAAGACTTCGCCTGTGCAGGTAGGTGTGCTGGGGCCGGTTCGGGTTCATGCGGAGGACGGGACGGCGGTAGAGATCCCCGGGTTCCGGGTGCGGATGCTGCTGGCGCGGTTGGCGTTGGAGTCGGGGCGGGATGTGCCGGTGACGGCGCTCATCGACGGGTTGTGGGGTGAGGAGCCGCCTGCCGATGCGGCGGGGGCGTTGCAGGCGCTGGTGTCGCGGTTGCGGAAGGCGCTGCGCGGGGTGGGGGCGATCGAATTCGGGACTGGCGGGTATCGGCTGCCGGGGATCACGGTGGACGCCGACCGGTTCGAGGAGTTGGTGCGGCAGGGACGCGGGGAGCTGGCCGCCGGGCAGGCAGAGGCGGCCACGCGGCTGCTGGGTGAGGCGCTTGGGTTGTGGCGTGGACCTGCGCTCGGCGATGTGCTCGACGCGCCGTTCGCGCAGGCGAGCGCGACCCGGTTGGACGAGCTGCGTTCCGCCGCGCTCGAGGACCGATTCGAGGCCGAGCTCCAACTGGGCCGGTATGCCGACGTGCTGGTCGATCTCGACATCGCGGGCGCGGAGAATCCGCTCAGCGAGCGGCTGGCCGCCCTGCGCATGCGGGCCCTCGCGGCCGCAGGACGGCAGTCCGACGCGCTCGCCGTCTACGAGGACATGCGGGCGCAGCTGGACGAGGAACTCGGCATCGATCCTTCCGCCGCGCTGCGTGACACCCACCTCGCGTTGCTCCGCGGCGAGCTCGAAATCCCGTCTCCACGTAGAGAACCCGTGACCAAGGTGCTCCCGGCGCGCCTGACCGGGTTCATCGGCCGCGATGCGGAATTGACCGAACTGGCAGGGCTGCTGGCGGATTCGCGACTCGTCACCATTGTCGGACCCGGCGGTGCGGGCAAGACCCGGCTCGCGCTCGAAGCCATGGACCGGCAGACCGGCGCGGTGTTCTTCGTACCCCTCGCGGAACTCGGCGCACCCGATCAGTTGGCCGATGCCGTGGCGGGCGCGCTCGAGAGCCATACCGCCGAGCGCCCCGACAAGACCGCGCGGCTCATCGAACTGCTGGATGTCGGCCCGGCCGTGCTGGTGCTGGACAACTGCGAACACGTCATCGGCGCCGCGGCCGAACTCGCCGAGCGACTGCTGGATCGGCTGCCGCAGTTGCGTGTGCTGGCCACCAGCCGCGAGCCGCTCGCCATTACCGGCGAGGTGCTGTGCCATCTCGACCCGCTGGAACCGCCGGTGGAGACCGTGGATCCGGATGTGGCCCAACGGTCCCCGGCGGTCCGGCTGTTCACCGAGCGGGCCGCGGCGGTGCGCCCGGGTTTCGTGCTGGACGAGGCCACCGTGGCACCGGTGGTCGCCATCTGCCGCCAACTCGATGGTCTCCCACTGGCTTTGGAGCTGGCCGCCGCCAAGCTGCGCGCCATGACCGTCGACCAGGTGGCTCGCCGCCTCAGCGACCGCTTCCGCCTGCTCACCTCCGGCAGCCGCACCGCCCTACCCCGCCAGCGCACCCTGCTCGCCCTGGTCGAGTGGAGCTGGGACCTACTCGAAGAACCCGAAAAACTGCTGGCCCGAAGGTTTTCCGCCTTCCCGGGCGGCGCGACCGCCGACGCCCTGGAAGCCGTCTGCGCCGACACTGATCTCCCCGCCGACGACATCCCCTACCTCCTCGACGCCCTCGTCGAGAAATCCCTCGTCACCGCGACCGCCGACAACCCGCCGCGCTACCGCATGCTGGAAACCATCCGCGCCTACGCCGCCGACCACCTCGCCCGCTCCACCGATGACCTGGGCCCCCGCTACACCGCCTACTACCTCGCCCTAGCCGAACATCACGAGCCGCGTCTACGCACCGCCGAACAACTCGACGCCATAGCCCTGTTCGACGCGGAACACGCCAATATGGCCGCAGCCCTTCGCGCCGCCTTCGGTGGGCACGCCGGATCCACGCCGGGCGCGGAGTTCGCGGTGTCGAACGGGCAGCCGAGGGGAACCAGCAGCACGGTTCGCCCCGCTGCGAAGGCCACCGATCCGACCATCAACATCACTGACTCCGGTACGGGCCACCCGGACACCCGCGACATAGCGGGCGGCATGGGCGATACAACCGATACCCCTGCCGATGCGGCAGGCGCGGCCCGGCTGGTGCGGGCGATGTTCTGGTACTGGGGGATTCGGGGGATGAGCGCCCAGTTCGAGAGTTCGTTGACCGCGGTACGAGCGCTCGGTGATGAGCTGCCGGAGCAGGCGCGGGCGGCGTTCGCCGTGATCGCGTTGATGGGGGTCGCCCCACCGGCCGGGAGTTCGCTGTCGGTGCTGATCGAGGACTGTGTGCGGGCGGGCGGGCTGGAATACCATCCGGCCATGCCGCTCTGGGCGGCGCTGATGGCGGCTCGCTCCGGCGATGACGAACTCGCCGAACGCCAGCTCGAACAGGCGTTGGCCTGGCCGGACCCCTGGGTGCGGGCCAGCGCGCACCTGGCCCGCGATATCGCGCTGACCGGTCAGGGGCGGCTGCCGGCCGGGGCCGAGTCCCGGCGGGAAGCCCTGCGCGGCTTCGAGATCGTGGGTGACCGTTGGGGTCTGACCATGACACTGCTCGCGATCGGCCGCGATCATGCGCTGCGCGGCGAGCACACACCGGCGCTCGCCGCCTATGGTCGCGCCGTCACGCTCGCCTCCGAACTCGATACCGAGGACGATATCTCCGCCGCCCGCGAGGCTCTCGTCCGGCAACGCCTGCGGGGCGGCGAATTCGCCATCGCCGCAAGCGATATCGAGGCCACCCGGCGACTTGCCGCCGAAGCCGGGTTCGCCCGCCTCGCCGCGGTGCTCCTGTTCTGCAGCGCCGAACTGCACCGCCGCTCCGGTGATATTTCCCGCGCGGACCACGATCTCGAGCAGCTCGAACAGCGCATCAGCCGCCTGCCCTACCCGGCCGCGTGGGCCGCCCAGCGCATCGCGACCGCTCGCCTCGACAACCGCCTCGCCGCGGGTGATTCCGAGGCCGCCCGAGCCCTGCTCCCAGCGGTGGTCGAAGGCTCCAGCGTCTACGGCGACTCCGCCGCCCTGGCCCAGGCCGCCGCCCACACCGCCGAACAACTGGCGAAACTCCTTCTGCTGGAAGGCGATCCCTCCGGCGCCGCCACCGCCCTCGGCCTCAGCGAAGCCCTACGCGGCCTCCTCGACCAGGGTGAACCCGAACTCGCCGCCCTCACAACGGAACTCACCACCCTCCTGGGCGAGGACGAGTACCGCGCCGCCTACCACCGCGGCAGCGATCTGTCCCACGCTGTCGCTCTCCAGCGGCTGGCAGCGGCAGCCACTCGCTGACGACGAGCGTCCGGCCGACGGTGGGTTGGCCGGATTCCACCTGGTGTCCGGGGCGGTTCGCCACCCACGACGAAGCCGGTGCCTCACGGAACCGGCTGCGGTGCGGCGGGTTTCGTGAGGCCCCGGCTGTCAGGACTGGTCAGGGGAGGCGGGTGAAGAGGCGGCCTGCCAGGTCGATACCGGTGATGTGGCCTTCGGGGTTGCGGCTGAAGAAGCCGCGTTGGCCGGTGAAAGAGCCTGCGGTGATGATGTATTCGTCGCCGGTGCCGGGGAGCAGGCCGAAGGGGAAGGGCGGGTGGTCCTGGGGGATTTCGGCTTCGGGGGCGGCGGCGCGGATCTCGGGCTTGACCTTGCATTCCAGGTAGAGCTGGTCGCCTTCGGTGTAGCAGGTCATGGTCATGGCGTCGATGTCGTAGACGCCGAACAGTTCCGGGGCGCGGTCGGCGTCGAAGGGGAGCGGCTCGGGGTCCCTGTCGACGACGCCGAGGTAGTGCTCCAGCGCCCAGCGGATGACGGCCTGGTTGGCGGGAATGCCGTCGGGGCTGGCATTGGAGAGCACGACCACCGCGAAATTGCGTTCGGGGACCAGTTGGAAGTTGGCGAACTGGCCGAAGCCGGAACCGTCGTGGCCGACCGTGCGGACACCGTCCACGTCCCGCAGCATCCAGCACAGGCCGAACGCGTCCGCCATGGTGCTGGCCCGCAACGCGACGGTCGGCTGCTGCATCCGGTGTAGGACCTCGCTCGGCAGCACGGTCACGCCCTGCTCGCCGCGGCCGTCGCCGAGGTGGAATCGGCCCCAGCGCAACAGATCCGAGACGGTGGAGCCGAGTCCGCCGCCGGGGTTTTTGGCGCGGGTGCCCTTCCAGGATCGCGCCACCTCGAGCGTGCCGTCTTCCTGGCGCTCGTGCCCGGCGGCGAAGCGGCGGGTCATGACGTCGTCGCGGGAGTAGAAGGTTTCGCGCAGCCCGACCGGCTCCAGAACCGTTTCGGCGATGACCTTTTCGAAGGGCTCGCCCGTCACGTTCTCGATCACGCGGCCCAGCAGGTTGAAGCCCGCCTGACTGTAGGACGGCCGCTCGCCGGGTGCCGCGATCAGCGGCAGTTCGGAGAGGGTCGCGACGAAGGCGGCCAGGCCGTCGTCACCCTCACCGGTGTTGTTGATGAGGTTCCAGTCGAATCCGGCCGTGTGGTTGAGCAGTTGCTTCACGGTGATGGTGGCCGCGTGCCGCTCGTCGGACAGCTTCAGCTCCGGCACATACGTGCGGACGGGAGCGTCCAGGTCGACCTTGCCGTCGGCGACCAGCCGCATCAGCGCGGTGGTGGTGAAGGTCTTGCTGGTCGAGCCGATGGCGAAGAGGGTGTGCTCGGTCACCGGAACCGGGTTCTCGGTGCTGGTCACCCCGACATTGGCGAAGATCTCGCGGCCGTCAGCCCAGATGCCGACGGCCATGCCGGGCATGTCGTACTTCGCGGCGGTGGCGGCGACGAAATCGTTCAACGCGGTGTCGTTCATGGGACTGCCTTTCGGTGGTGCATTCGGTGTGTCCATGACATTGCCGACCCCCGCTGACAGCTCACCGACAGCTCACCGACAGCCGATTTCAGGCCTCTGACCAGCGCTCGAGCCGCCCTCTCAGCACGAGCTCAGCTTCGGGCCAGCAAATGCTTAGAGCCGGATGACAGGCTGGTGAATCAAGTCTTACCAATTGGAAACAACCTGCAAGGAGCTCTCGCGTGCGTTCAAAGAGGATCTGGGGCAGCGCCGTGCTGGCCCTGACGGCAACCGTTCTGCTACCGGTCGCCGCAGGTACCGCCTCCGCTGAATCGGCCACCTCGCTGAACTACGCGGGCACCTCCGCCGACGGCTCCAAGATCGCCTCCAGCACCGCGTCCGACGCGCGCACCTTCAAACTCCAGGTCTATTCGGCCGCCATGGACAAGAACATCGAGGTCGATGTCCAGCGTGCCGCCGACACCTCCGGCCCGACGCCGGTGCTGTACCTGCTCAACGGTGCGGGCGGCGGCACCGACTCCGCGACCTGGCAGAAGCAGACCGACGTGCTGAATTTCCTGTCCGACAAGAACGTCAATGTGGTGCAGCCCGTCGGCGGCGGCTTCAGCTACTACACCGATTGGCGCGCACCGGATCCCAACCTGGGCGTGAACAAGTGGAAGACCTTCCTCACCGAGGAGCTGCCGCCGCTCATCGACAAGGCGCTGAACACCAACGGGCGCAACGCCATTGCCGGTCTGTCCATGGCGGGCACCTCGGTGCTGCAGCTGCCGATCGCCGCGCCCGGCCTGTATCAGTCGGTGGCCGCCTACAGCGGTTGCGCGCAGATCAGCGACCCGATCGGGTACAACTTCGTCAATACCGTGGTCGCCGCGGGCAATGGCGACAGCAAGAACATGTACGGCCCGCAGGGCGATCCCATGTGGGCCGCCAACGACCCGTACGTGCACGCTGACCAGCTGCGCGGCCTGAATCTGTTCATTTCCAGCGGATCCGGCCTGCCGGGCCAGTGGGACACCCTCAACGGCCCGCACACCCTGCCCGGAACCGGCGGCTGGGTCAACCAGAACACCCTCGGTGCGGGCCTCGAGGCCGCCACCAACTACTGCACCCACAACCTGAAGACCAAGCTCGACGGCCTCGGCATCCCGGCCACCTACGACTTCACGCCCACCGGCACCCACTCGTGGGGTTACTGGCAGGACGCGCTGAAGGCCTCGTGGCCGGTCCTGGCTACCGGTCTGGGCCTGCCCGCCTGACCGGGAACGACGAAACCGGCACGCCTTCTAGGGGAAGCGAGCCGGTTTCGTTGGGTTCTGGGGCTAAGCGGTCAGTTCGAAGTTCGGGTAGCCGTTGTCGCGCTCCTCGTCGCAGTAGCGGCGGTAATTGCCGAAACCGCCGATGTACGGCATGAATACACGCTTCTTACCCTCGACGTTCGCGCCCATGTACCAGGAGTTCGCCTTCACGAACAAGGTCCCCTCGGCCACCTCGAGCAGGTGATCGGTCCACTTCACCGCCGCGTCCTCACGAGCCTCGGCCGTGCGAATCCCGTTGGCGCGGCAGTGCTGTACCAGCGCCAGCACCCAGTCCAGCTGCTGCTCGGAGTGCAGCACCATGTTCGCCATAACCGACGGCGTGCCGACACTGTTGATGCTGAACATGTTCGGGAAACCCGGGATACCGAAGCCCAGGTAGGTGACCGGCCCGTCGGCCCACGATTCACCGAGGCGGGCGTCGCGCGCGCCGTGCGGATCGATGCGCAGCAGCGCACCGGTCATGGCATCGAAACCCGTTGCATACACCAGGGTGTCGAGCTCGATGAACTGCTCGCCGGTGCGGACTCCGGTCGGCGTGACCTCGACGACGGGCTCCCGCCGCAGGTTCACCAGCGACACGTTCTCGCGGTTGTACATCTCGTAGTAGCCGGAGTCCGTGCAGATGCGCTTGGTACCGATCGGGTGGTCGTAGGGGATGAGATCATCCGCCACCGCCTGATCGTCGATCTTGGCGCGAATCTTGGCGACCGCGAACTCACGCACCAGCTCATTGGCGGCCATATCGCTGTTCTGGTCGGGGAACACCTTGTTGAACAGCACGCCACCGCCGTTCCAACGGTCCTCCATGGCCTCCGCGCGCTCGGCGGCCGACAGGTCCAGGGCCTTGGTGGTGAGTGAGGCGTGCGGGGTGGCCGCACCGGCGTAGTAGGACTTCTCGCGCCGCTGCCGGTAGGTGGCGCGGATCTCGCCCTGCTCGGCCTCGGTCCACGGCCGGTTGGGCACCGGCACACTGAAATTGGCGGAACGCTGGAAGACGGTGAGCGCCTGCGCCTCGCGCGCGATGATCGGCGACACCTGGATACCCGACGAGCCGGTGCCGATGACGCCGACCCGCTTGCCCTCGAACGAGACGCCGTCCTCGGGCCACTGCGCGGTGAAATACTCCTCGCCCGCGAAGTTTTCGATGCCCGGCAGGTTCGGCTTGATCGGCGCGGACAGGCAGCCGGTGGCGAAGATGACGAACTGCGAACGGAATTCCGCGCCACTCTCGGTGCGCAGCGTCCAGATCGCGGCGGACTCGTCGAACTGCGCGGCGGTGACCCGCTGCCCGAATCGGTAGTGCCGCTTCAGCTCGAAGCGCTCGGCCACATGCTCGATGTAGGACAGGATCTCCGGCTGCGCCGCGAAACGCTCGGTCCAGGTCCAGCTCTGCTGCAGGTCCTCGTCGAAGGAGTAGGAGTAGTCGACGCTCTCCACATCGCAGCGCGCGCCCGGGTACTTGTTCCAGTACCAGGTGCCGCCGACGCCGTCGCCCGCCTCCAGGCCGAGCACGTTCAGTCCGGCCCGCGCCGCCTGGTGGACGCCGTAGAGTCCGGCGAATCCGGCACCGATGATGATCACATCGAATGGGCTGCCCTGCTCGGGGTGCATGCGCGACCTCTCACTATCCGTCTTGCGATATTTCGACTAGGCATATCGTCAAGGCGAATGCGGGCAGCGGGCGATAGCAGGTCCCACTGACCAGGAGCACAGGCCCGAGGGCCGGTCACTCGTGCGCGGGCTCCCCGGTCACGACGTGATCGGCGTGATTGAGACCCTCGCGGACCAGGCGCGAGAGGTGCCCGTCACGCAGCCGGTAGATGATGCGGCGACCGTCGCGGCGGGTCTCGACCATGCCGGTGAAGCGGAGTTTGGCCAGGTGCTGGCTGACCGCGGTACGGGACGCGCCGCACGCCTCGGTCAGTGCGGTGACATCGGCCTCGGCGTCGGCGAGCAGCCAGAGAATGTGCAGCCGGGTCGGATCCGACAGCATGCGAAAGGTGGCGGTGGCGGCCTCGAGGCGGGGCTGATCCGGCACGACGCGGTGGGTCAGGCTCGGCGCCGGACTCGACGGGTGGGCGGGATGCGACGGATGGGCGGGATCCGATGTGGCGGGCAGCGATTTCGCCTTGCTCACCTGCACCCACCGTCCTTTCACCGTGTCGCCGTCACCCTTTCGGCGCCCGCCGTGGCGGACACGGGCCACGCGCGGGCCGCCGTCGTAGCTGCCAGTGTAGCCAGCGCTGCCAGCACGATTGCCGTGGTCGGCAGGCCCGCCAGCGCGCCCAGCTTGCCCGCGATGGGATAGGTGAGCAGGAAGCAGGCGTGCGAGAGCGAGAACTGCGCGGTGAAAACGGCTGTGCGGGTGTCGGGTTCGGACTCGGCCCGCAACAGCCGCGCCGACGGGGTGTTGATCAGCGAGGTGCCCGCGCCCAGCAGCACCCAGGTCAGTGCCAGCACGACGGCGCCGGCGGGGCGGGGGAGCAGGGTCGGCAGGGCTGCCGCCAACAGGCCCACCGGCAGCACGACACAGCCGGTCAGCATGAATCGACGCTCCGAGACGACGGCGAGCAGCCGTGGCGTCGACAGCGCCACGACCATGGACCCGAATCCGAAGCAGCCCAGCGCCAACGCCACCTCGGTGTTCGAACCGCCCAGCCGATCCCGCACGTACACAACGGTATTCACGATCACCAGCGCGGTGGCGGCGGCCACCACCAGGTTCATGGCCAGCAGCCCGCGCAGCACCGGACGGTTCAGCATGATCCGCGCGCCCTCGGTGATGCGCTCGAGCAGCGGGGCGGATCGCTCGGGTGTGGCGAGCCGGGGCAGCCGGGTGGTCACCACCAGCAGCGCGGAGGCCACGAAACCGGCCGCGGTGCCGACGAACAGCGAGTGATAGCTGATCACCGTCAGCAGTGCGGCCGCCAAAACCGGGCTCAGCAGCGACTCCATGTCGTAGGCCAGCCGTGACAGGGAAAGCCCGCGGGTGTAGTCCTCCTCCTCGACCAGGATCGACGGGATGAGCGACTGGAACGCGGGCGTGAAGGTCGCCGAGGCCGATTGCAGCAGCGCGATCAGCACATAGATCTGCCAGGTGTGCGTGACGAACGGCAGCATGAGCGCGATCGCCGCGCGCACCGCGTCCGCCGAGACCAGCACCACCCGGCGCGGCAGCCGCTGGACGAGTGCCGAGATCACCGGTGCCACAGCCACATACGCCACCATCTTGATGGCCAGCGCGGTACCGAGCACCGCGCCCGCCTGGCCGCCCGCGATCTCGTAGGCGAGCAGGCCCAGCGCGACGGTCAGCAGCCCGGTGCCGACCAGGGCGACCACCTGGGCGGTGAACAGCTTGCGGAATGGGGGATGGCGGAGCACGGCGAGCACGCGACCACTATAAGCCAATATGTGCGCAGTTGTGCACATGATGTCCGATATATTCTCGCTTGTCCGAACCGACTGGGTTTGCCGGGTGATTCGTCGCTATCCTCGCGGGCATGGGGAGGAAATTCGCGGCCGGTGCGCTGGCCGCCGCGACGCTGGCCACCGCCGCCTGTGCCCGGCAGGCCGCGACCGCGCCCATGGCCGGCAATCTGCAGCCGCCCGCCGCCGAGCCGACGCCGGCCGCCACCACCCCGGCCGCGCCCATCTCCGACCTGCAGCCCTGCGGCGACATCGCTTCCGCCGCAACGCCTCCGGACTGCTACCTGCAGTCCCGCGATCCGGTCGGCCTGACCTTCGAGGTCCGCCACACCGGCACCGGGCAGCGGGCCACGGTCACCATCTCGGTGCTGGATCCCACCGGCGCGCATGTGCAGACCATTACCGAACAATCCGTGGGCACCACCACGCCCCGCCTGCGCGACCTCGACAACGACGGCCGCGACGAGCTCGTCATCCCGATCATGCTGGCCAGCTCCAACACCCGCTACATCGTCTACCACGCCACCGGCGACTCCGTGCACTTCCAGCGCGCGGGCGAACTCGCGGGCATCGGCCTCGACACCACCGCCGCGGGCTACACCGTGGTCACCGCTCGCGACAGCTACGAACTCTGGAAGATCGAATTCTTCTACTTCGACGCCGACATCCTGCACCCGCTCGTCACCGCCGAGGTGAAATTCCTCGACGACGGCACCGGGCACATCGGCGGCAGCCAATGCACGATCACCGACACCGGCGGCCTCGCCCGCACCACCCTCACCCCCGAGCAGGCCACCACGCAGTTCTGCGCCGAACCCACCGTGCTGCGCGTGCGGCGCTGAATCGACGGCGTTGAATCAGGGGAATCCTCAGGGGAGTTCCCGATACCGCCCGATCAACCGCGGCGCGACCATGAATACGGGTCAGCTCGCCGGCTTCGCATGGCGGCGGTGCAGCCACTCGGCATAGTCGAACGACACTGCCTCGCCGTCGGAGTCGAGGCACAGCGCAGCGTTGCGCACCCGTCGCACGGCCCGGCCGAGTGGCGGCACCGGCAGCGGCAGCAGCGACTGCCCGAGCACACGCCGGCGGATGTCGGCCAGCTCGGCCAGCGTCTGCACGGCCGGTCCGCCCAGATCGCGGACGCGGCCGGACGGGCCCGCGTCGACCGCGTCGGCCAGCCGGGCTGCCACCGCGCCGATGTCGATCGGCTGAAAGCGCATGGCGCTGCGCGGGGCGAGGCGGAAAGTCGCACTCGCGCCGAGGATTTCGTCGATCAGATCGTGGAACTGGGTGGCGCGCAGCAACGTCCACGGCACCGGACCCGAGGTCACCACCCGCTCCTGCGCGACCTTCGTGCGGTAGTAGCTGAACGGCACCTGTTCGCAGCCGACGATCGAGATCTCCACATGATGGCCGACCTGCGCCCGCTGCTCCGCGGCCAGCAGCGTCCGCACACCCTCGACCATGACCGGCGCACTGCGCAAACCCCGATGGCTGACCGCGTCGACGACGGCGTAGACCCCCTCCAGCGCCGCGTCCAGCCCCGCGCCGCTCACCAGATCCACGGCGTGATGCATGGTCCCCGGCACCGGATCGGCCGGAGCGGTCCGGCTCAACACCCGCACCGTATGCCCTCGCGCGACCAATTCCCGCACCACGGGCACCCCCAGCGCCCCGGTCCCACCCACAACCGCCACCTGCATGCCGAACCCCTTCCGCGACTGACTCTCCTCGGACGCTAGAACCACACCCACTGCCGCTCAACATGATTCATCGCATGCCGAGGAATTCCCCACATTTCCCCCGCAACCGCGCGTCGATGAGATTCAATGCCCGCCCGCCAGGGCGCCCCATCATCGTCATGGCGCTCGGCCGGACATCGTCATGGCGCTCGGCCGGATCTGCGGCGCCGGGGTATGCCGCAAATCACCCAGCCGTGTTGTTGATTCCGGACCTGACGGCGCTGGGGTGGGGTGGGTGGATCTCTTCCGTCAGATGTGGGTGGCCTTGGTGCGGTTGCAGCCGCGGCAGAGGATTTGCAGGTTGGCGGGGCTGGTGGCGCCGCCGCGGCTGATCGGGATGATGTGGTCGAATTCGAGGTAGTGGCTGTCGCCGCATTCGACGCAGCGGCCGCCGTCTCGCTGCCAGACGACCGCCTTCACATCCGGGGGGATGGTGCGGGTGTCGCGGCGGCCGGGGGCCAGTGCCAGGCGTTTGGCGATGCGGAGTGCGCCCTCCATGGCCGCGGCCACGTAGGCGGGGTCGGCGACTTCCAGCAGGGCGCCGCCGCGTGCCGAGGTGGCCGCCACCTGGACCAGGCCGTCGGCGGAGGTCACCGAAACCACCCGGGCCCAGGGGATTTCGGTGCCCGCATCGGAGCCGGTGAAGCGGATCTTGCGATTGCTGACGATGAGCCGGCCCTCGCTGCGCTTGGTGCCGCGGGTCAGCTGCCGGATGTGGGCGGCGGGCAGACTCAGATGCACTCGTTCGTCGGGATCCAGGTGCAGGCCGGTGGTCTGGGCCAACGGCAGCTCGCCGGAGCGCAGCCGGGTCAGCATGCGGCCGCGCCGCAGCCGGCGGCGCAGATCCTCGATGAGCGGCCCCGACAGCGACAGCTCGGCGACCGTGTCCTCGAAATCGTCCAGGTCCGGCTGTTCGACCACGCCGTCGGCGAAGGTGAAGGCCACCAGGCGTTCCAGATGATCGTGGGCCGTCGACCGCAGCATCTCCACGGCGGCGGCACGGTCGATGAGCTGATAGCGCAGCGCATCCCACAACGTTTCCCAGTCCTCGTACGGCTCGGCGCGGCGCAGCGCGCGCTCGGCGCGCGGCTGCCAGTCGGCCAGGTATTCGCCTGTTTCGGCGGCACATTCGCGGCACAGCGCGGCCGCGCTGAACAGCCGACGGCGGCGGGGTGCGCCGCAGCGCGGACAGCGGCGGGAATCCTGCGGCGGCACAGCGCGTGTCGCACCGGTCCAGGTGGCGCCGTCCCACCAGCGCAGGCGGGCCGGATCGCGCGGGTCCGGATGCCAGTCCGCCCGTTCGGAATCCGGCGGGGGCGGTGTCTGCCGCGGCTGCGGCGCACGCACCGGATCCACCCGCACCCCGAACTCCCGCACCAGCCCGGCCAGGCTCACCGCGCCCTCGCTCGCCGCCCGGAACTCCCACCCGGCCTCGACGGACTCGGTGTATTCGGGCCCGGTGCGCCGGAACTCACCCAGCACCATGGCGGGCACCGGCTCCGGGGCACCCACCGCGTAGCGGGCCACCGGCCGATCATGATCGAACACCGTCAGCCGCAGGTCCTCGATCGCGGTGAAATCGCCTGCCACCGAACCGATCACCACGATCCCGGCCACCTCGGCCCCGGTGCGCGGCAGCGACACCGACAACCGCGCGGTCCCCGGCTCCGGTTCCGGATCCAGCGTCACCGCCTGCGATACGTGTCTGGGCGCCTCCGACCACACGAAATCCCGCTCCGACCGGGCCCGCCCGTGCGCGCCCACCAGCACCGCCTGCGCCGCGACCGGCCCCGCCGACCGCCACGAAAGCACAACCGTGAGAAGCGATGTCGGAACCGCCGTATGCTCGCCCGTGGTCAGATTCATGGTCCCCGCATGATGTCACGACCCTCCGACAAGAGATTGCGATCAACCCTCCACCGGAATCTGAAAAACGTCCGGCACAGTAGAGGTATGACCACTCCCAAGGGTTCCGGCCGCCCGGACCCCACCCCACGTGCCAAACCCCCGACCTCGCGCGTACCCACGGCAGGCGACATCCTCGCTGCCGCGCAGGCCGCCGTCGAAGCCGCCCAGAACGCCGCCGGACTGGCCCTCGACTCGGCGCAAACCACCGCCTCCACCGCCTTCGACACCGCCGTGCGGCTCCCGCCCGCCTCCATCCAGCTGGCCGCCCAACTCCCCGACCTGATCGAGAACCTGACCAGCGCGGTGGAACGCCTCAACGCCACCATCGACCGCCTGGACCGCACCCTCGCACTGGCCGAACCCGCCTTCGTCGCCTACGACAAAATGCTCACCCGCCTCGAATCCCTCACCGCGCTGGGCGAAGAAGTGTTCAGCCGCGTCGACAAGCTCCCCGGCGTCTCCCTGCTGGGCCGCCTCACCACCCCGCGCCCGGAACCCGAACCCGAACCCGACAAGTCCCGCCGTAACCGCCGCAAATAGATCGGTTAGCTGTGCGCCTTCGATCGTTGGACGGGCGTGTGAGTGCAGCCGAGTGGGAATATGGGTGGAGCTACGCCTGAACCACCTGCGGCAGCGGGCCGGCCAGGCCGGGCAGCGCACGCAGAGCGGCCGCGGCCTTCCAGACCATTTCCCGATACTCCTCGGCCGGATCGGAGTCCAGCACCACCGCGCCGCCCGCACCCACCCGCCAGCCACCCTCGTGCCGGACCGCGGTGCGGATGACGATGTTCAAGTCGGCGGTGCCGCCCAGGCCCAGGAAGCCGATGGTGCCCGAATAGATGCCGCGCGCTTCGGTTTCCAGCGTGTCGATGATCTCGAGCGTGCGCAGCTTGGGCGCGCCGGTCATGGAACCGCCGGGGAAACAGGCACGCAGGCAATCGATCACGGTCAGCTCGGGGCGCAGCCTGCCGCGCACGGTGGACACCAGTTGATGCAGGGTGGTGTACGTCTCGACCGCCATCAGGTGCGGCACGTGCACCGAACCGATCTCGCAGACCCGGCCCAGGTCGTTGCGGAGCAGATCGACGATCATGAGATTTTCGGCGCGAGTCTTGGGGCTGCGGGCCAATTCCGCTGCCAGTTCGGCATCTTCGGCCGGTGTGTGCCCGCGCGGGGCAGTGCCCTTGATCGGTTTGCTCTCCACCGTGCGGGATCGATCCACCTTGAGAAAACGCTCGGGGGACGAGGAGGCCACCTCGAGGTCGGCGAAGCGCAGGAAGGCCGCGTACGGGGCCGGATTGCTGCGGCGCAGCGTGCGGTACACGGTGAGGCCGTCGGCATCGCCGGGCGGGCGGGCACTGTCGGTAATGCAGATTTCGTAGGACTCACCCGCGAGCAACTGCTCCCGGCAGGCGGCGACATCGGCCAGATAGCGTTCGCGGCCGCGGGTCAGGAACGGTGCGACCGTCGCCTCGTCCACGTGCAAGGCCAGCGGCGGCGGGTTCTCCCAGGTGGGCAGGGTTTCCACGATCGCGCGGGCGGCAGTGAGCCAATCCTGCGCGACGGCAGGCGATTCCGGTTCGGACAGGGCCAGCAGGTGGGTGCGGCCCGCCTCGTGATCGACCACGATCAGGCGGTCGGCGAAGATCCACTGCGCGTCCGGGGTAGGGGAGCGGTGCACGGCCTGCGCACCGCAGTCGGCTTTCATCTCATAACCGAGATAGCCGACGTAGCCGCCCGCGAAATCGAAAGGCACATCCGGGAAGTCGATCCGTCGGCGGCGTAGCTCACCGGATAGGTAGTCCAACACGCCGCCCGGCACGTCGCGCCGCCCGGTCGCGGACTCGACCTCCACCCGGCCGCTTCCGACCCGGTAGCGCACCACCTCGGCCAACGGACCAGAGGCGTCGCCGAGGAAGGAGAACCGATCCAGACCTGGCTCCACATGCTCGCTGTCGAGCCAGAAGGCATGCGGGGAAGCGGAATACAGGGCATCGAAGATCGCCTCGGTATCGACCGCCCGCTCCACCACCGTCTGCTCGACCCGATAACGGACCGAGCTTCCCTCTGTCATCCCGGCGTGCTCTTGGCCGGGATCCACAGTCGCAGGGTGGATTCCGGCCAAAACCGCGCCGGAATGACGGGAGTGCCGCTGATGCTCAACCGTCAGGTCGGCGAAGTTCCGCAGCAGCAGCTCACCGTGCTCACTGGAGATGGATTCGGGATGGAACTGCACGCCCCACTGCGGGCGGGTGCGGTGCCGCACACCCATGACCACCCCGTCCGGGGCGGTCGCGGTCACTTCCAGCTCCGCGGGCAGCGGCCGCCCCGCGCACAGCGAGTGATACCGCACCGCCGAGAAATCCTGGGGCACACCGGCGAACAGATCCTGTCCGTCATGGGTGATCCGATCGGGGTACCCGTGCCGGGCGCGCGGCGCGGCCACAACCTCACCGCCCGCCGCCAAGACAATGCCCTGATGCCCCAGGCACACACCCAGCAATGGCAGTCCGGCCCGCGCGATCACCTCGGCCGAGATGCCGAAATCACGCGGAACATCGGGCCGTCCGGGCCCCGGGGAGATGACGATGTTGTCGAACGCGTCGAGCCCCAACTCCTCGATCGAGCTCACCTCGTCATTGCGCACGACGACAGGCTCGACCCCGTTCACCTGGCTGATCAGCTGATACAGGTTGTAGGTGAACGAGTCGTAGTTATCGATCAACAAGGTCCGCATTTGTGCAAGCACAATACGCCTGTGCCGGTGACACTCCGCGTTCCGACCTGCGCGAACGAGTCGCTCGCCACTACTGCAGGCGGACGCCTTCAGTTTCGCCGGTGGCCTACGGCACAATGGGCGGCATGTCTGTCGCACAGCCGGTCGAAGTGGATCGTGACGTCGTCGATTTCGCGATCGTCGGGAAATGGATGGAAGCGCAGGGCTTGCCCGGCGGCGAGTTCGAGGAGGTGAAGCCGCTCGGCGGCGGCACCCAGAACATCATGCTGCGCTTCCGCCGGGGTGGCCGCGAGTATGTACTGCGCCGCGGGCCCAAGCATCTGCGCTCGGCCAGCAACACCGTCATCCAGCGCGAGTCCCGCATTCTGGGCGCGCTCGGCGACACCGAGATTCGCGCGCCGAAGGTGATCGCCGCCTGCCCGGACGAGTCGGTCATCGGCGCGTCCTTCTATCTCATGGAGCCGATCACCGGCTTCAACCCGCAGACCGAACTGCCCGCACTGCACGCCGGTGACGCCGAGATCCGGCGGCAGATGGGCCTGTCCGCGGTCGAGGCCATCGCCCGGCTCGGTTCGCTCGATCACGAGGCGCTGGGCCTGGCCGACTACGGCAAGCCCGAGGGCTTCCTGGAACGCCAGGTGCCGCGCTGGCTCAAGGAACTCGACTCCTACGGCGTCAACGAGGGCTACCCCGGACCGGAGATCCCGGGCGTGCAGCAGGTCGGCGACTGGCTCGACCGCAATCGGCCCGCGGACGCGAAACCCGGCATCCTGCACGGTGACTGCCATCTCGCCAACATGATGTTCTCCTTCGACGGCCCCGAAGTGGTGGCCATGGTCGATTGGGAGATGTCCACCATCGGCGATCCGCTGCTGGACCTGGGCTGGCAGATTGCCACCCGGCCGGTGCCCGGCACCACGGGCGCGGCGCTGGTCGGCTCGCTCGGCGGGGTCGGCGGGCTGCCGACCGTCGAGGAGATGATCGAGCACTACGGCCGGTTCTCCGACCGCGATCTCAGCCACGTCAATTGGTACTCCGTGCTGGCCTGCTTCAAGCTGGGCATCGTGCTGGAAGGCACGCATGCCCGGGCCTGTGCGGGTAAGGCGCCCAAGCAGGTCGGCGATTTTCTGCACGCCATCACCCTCGAACTGTTCGAGAAGGCGCAGCGCATCATGGAATGAGCGCGGCGAACTTGTCGCCATCTTGGTGACGGTTGGCAGGATATTAGTGGCCGATAATCTAGCGCCAGATTAGGTTATCGGTCATGCCGATCGTTCCCGATGCCAAAGACTGGACCTGGGTGCTCGAACGCACCTGCGCCGAATGCGGATTCGTCCCCGAGGACACCGTCTTCGAGGCCGTGCCGGGAGTGACCCGCGACAGCGCCGCCCGCCTGGCCGTCGCCCTGCAGCGCCCCGACGCCGCACAGCGCCCCGACGACTCGACCTGGTCCACGCTGGAATACGCGGCACATGTTCGCGACGTGTGCCGCATTTTCACCCACCGCCTCGACATCGCCCGCGCCGGTGGCGCCCGGCCGGGACCGGTCATCGCCGCCTACGACACCACGGTCACCGTGGGGGACAACGGGATTCCCATGTTCGCCAACTGGGACCAGGACGCCACCGCGCTTGCCGCCGACTACTCCGCCGCTGAAACCGCTGTCGTGGCAGTGGAACTCGCCGATGCTGCCGAAACCGCGGCGCGCGCCTTCGAGGCCGTGCCGGTCGCCGAGCGGGACAAGGCGGCGCTGCGCAGCAACGGTTCCGCCTTCACCATCGACTCGATGGCGCGCTACTTCCTGCACGACCTCGTGCACCACGTCCACGACGTGCGGGGCTGAACCTCACCCGCAGCGCAGTAGCGCCTCGCGCAGATTGCGGGAGCGGACATCGTCGAGCACCGCCATGCCCAGCCGGTTCATCACGTACCCGAACCCGAGACCCGTTGCCGGATCGGCGAATCCGAACGAACCGCCGTAACCGGTGGTGCCGTACGCACGCTTGTCGGTGCCGAACCGGAAGCTGCCCCGCGATTTCCGGAAGCCCAGGTGATAGCGGCTGGGCGTGAGCAGCACCAGGTCTCCGGCGGGCACGTCGTCGGCGGTGTCGGCGGCCGCCAGGAGATCCAGCAGCGCCTTGTCGATGGGTAGCTCGCCGGTCTGCTTGGCGGCCGCGCCGTACACCCGGGCCAGCGCCCGGGCGGTGCCGACACCACCGGCGGCCGGGCTCTCCACCGAGAGGAATTCCCGTCGCGCGGCGCGGGCGGGCGCGCCGACCTGCGGGCTGTTGAGGGCGCGGAAGGACAGTCCGCGCTTGCCGTAGAGCTGAATCCCGATGCGCACCGGAAGATCTCGCTCGTAGCGCAGAATGTCCAGGCCCTCGGTGGCCGACAGGGTAGCCACCCGATCCATCGAAACCTCGTCCGGCAGACCGATATAGAACTCCGCGCCCAACGGCCCGGCGATATCCTCGGCGAAGATCCGCCCCAGCGTGCGATGGTGCGGATCCACCCGCCGCAGCAGCTCACCCTGGTACAGCCCGGCCGTGATCGGGTGATAGCCCTGCCGAGTTCCCGGCCGCCACAACGGTTTCTGCTCGGCCAGCACCACCGCCATGCCGTCCAGATCGGCCATATCGGTGAGCCGGAACGGCCGATCCAGCGCCGCCAGCCCGGCCTGATGATCCAGCAACTGCCGCACGGTGATCGATTCCTTGCCGTGCGCGGCGAACTCCGGCCAGTGCAGCGCCACCGGATCCTCGTAGTCCAGCAGCCCCTGCGACACCGCGGCGGCCATCGTGAACGCGGCCATCCCCTTGGTCGAGGACCACACCGGGGCCATGGTGTCGCGCTCCCACGGCACCTGCCGCTTGCGATCGCGATGCCCGGCCCACAGCTCCACCACCGGCTTGTCCCCGTCGAATACGGCCACCGCCGCACCGATCTCGCCGTGCCGGGTGAAATTGCGGCGGAACGCGTCGGCGACCGGACCGAAGCCGGAGTCCACCTCGCCGTGGATAACCTGCTCACTCATGATGCGTCGATGGTAGCCGGGGGTATCGGTCCCGCGGCACCCCTGCGACGCAGGTGACCGCCCTGCGATGCACCGCGCGACCGCACTGCGACCCACCCCACAGCGGTGTCACGCCACCGCGTAACTATGACCCGTGGGAATCCCCTCGGACACGACACCCTGATGGCCGGAATGCGCCTCTGACCAGGTAGCGTCGCCGTACATGCCTGGACTACAGCGGATTACCGCGTCATTGCTGCGGACCAAGCCCGTCGAACAGCTCACCTCCGACGGCGAGCACACCGCACTGCGGCGCAGCATGGGCCTGATTCCATTGATCGCGCTGTCGGTCGGCGCGACGCTCGGCACCGGCATCTTCGTGGTCCTCGGCGAGGCCGCCCCGCTGGCTGGGCCCGCCGTCGTCGTCTCCTTCGTGATCGCCGCCCTGGCCGCGCTGTTCTCGGCGCTCTCCTACGCCGAACTGGCCAGTGCCGTCCCGGTATCCGGGTCGGCCTACTCGTATACCTATGCGACGCTGGGCGAGATCGTGGCTTGGATCTGCGGCTGGTGCTTGCTGCTGGAGTACGGCGTCTCGGTGGCGGCGGTGGCCGTCGGGTGGGGTGCGTACCTCAACGAGTTCCTCGGCTCGACCGTCGGCTGGCGGATTCCGGATGTGCTGGCGCAACCGCCCGGGGCGGGTGGCGTGTTCAATCTGCCCGCCGCCATCGTCGTGCTGCTCGCGACCGTGGTGCTGCTCGGTGGCGTCCGCGAGAGCGCGCGCGTCACCACCGTCACCACCACGATCAAGATCGCGGTGCTGATCTTCTTCGTCTGCGTGGCCGTCACCGCGTTCGATTCCTCGAACCTGCACCCCTTCTCGCCCTACGGCGTCTCCGGCGTCGGCGCGGCCGCCTCCATGGTGTTCTTCTCCTTCATCGGCTTCGACGCCGCCTCCACCGCCGGAGAAGAGGCCAAGAACCCGCAGCGAGATCTGCCGCGCGCCATCATCATTTCGCTGGGCATCGTGACCCTGATGTACGTGCTGGTGGCGCTGACCGCCGTCGGCGCGGTCGGCGTCGACAACGTCAGCAGCTCCGGCGCGTCCCTCGCGACCGTGCTCGAGACGGTCACCGGGCGCGGCTGGCCCGCCACGATCCTCGCGGGCGGCGCGGTCATCGCCATCGCCTCGGTGGTGCTGACCGTGCTGTACGGGCAGACCCGCATCCTGGTCGCCATGTCTCGCGACGGTCTGATGCCGCCGGTGCTCTCGCGCGTCGGCAAGCAGCGGGTGCCGACGGTCAACACGCTCATCGTGGGCGGCGTGGTGGCCGTGCTGTCGGCGCTGGTGCCGCTCGGAGAACTGGTGAACGCCACCAATATCGGCACCCTGGTGTCCTTCGGGCTGGTGAACATCGGCGTGCTGGTGCTGCGCCGCACCAAACCCGACCTGCCGCGCTCCTTCCGCACCCTGGTGCCGCTGGTGCCGGTGATCGGCGTCGCCATGTGCGTGTGGCTGCTCATCCACCTGCCCGGCGTCACCTGGCTGGCCTTCACCCTGTGGTCGGCCGTCGGCCTGGTCGTCTACTTCGGCTACGGCCGCCGCCGCTCCCTGCTGGACAAGGCCACGAAAGCCGAAGCGCCCGAAATATATTCGTAGCTGCACCGGAGCGAATCGGTTGGACCGATCGAGCACACGTAGGCTCAGTGTGTGCGAGCGCTGGAGCAGATTCAACGGTGGCCGGTCCGGAACGCGGCGGCGGGCGTCGTCGTGCGCGGCAAGGGTGTGGTGGACACCGAGGGCGATACCGCGAAGGTCTTTCCCCTCGCCTCGGTGACCAAACCGCTTGTGGCGTACGGGGTTCTAGTGGCCGTCGAGGAGGGTGCGATCGAACTCGATCAGCCCGCCGGGCCACCCGGATCGACGGTGCGGCATCTGCTGGCGCACACCTCCGGACTGGCCTTCGACTCCGGTGAGGTGCTGGCCCAGCCCGGTGCCAAGCGCATCTACTCCAGCGCCGGGTTCGAGGTGCTCGCGGATTTCGTTGCCGCGCAGACGGGTATCCCCTTCGGTTCCTACCTGCATGAAGCGGTATTCGAGCCGCTGGGCATGACCTCCTCGGTGTTGGCGGGCCCGGCCGGGCACGCGGGCCGATCCTCGGTCGCAGATCTGCTGCGGTTCGCTGAAGAATTGCTGAACCCGGCGGTTGTGAGTGCGGAATTGGTTTCCGAAGCAAGCACAGTGCAATTCCCGGACCGCAATGGGATCCTGCCGGGATACGGGTCGCAGCGCCCCAATGACTGGGGCCTCGGTTTCGAAATCCGTGATCACAAGGTGCCGCACTGGACCGGTACTGCGAACTCGCCGCGGACTTTCGGGCACTTCGGGCAGTCCGGGACATTTCTCTGGGTCGATCCGGAAGTCGGCATAGCGTGTCTCGCACTGGCGGACGAAAATTTCGGAGACTGGGCCCGCGTGGCGTGGCCACCCCTCAGTGACGCCGTGATCGTGGAGTTTGAGTAGTAGTCGACACGGGCAATAAGTAACACACGCAACATCGGGCACTCCAGTAAACTCGGGCAACGCCGAGCATCGAGACGGGCCGTTGGGGAAGACGTCCCTCGTCGAGCCGGAGGTGTCAGTGGTGCGTGTGTCCGATCAGTTCGCGGAGTCGACGTCTGGAGTCGTCTATATCCATTCGTCGCCGGCCGCGCTGTGCCCACATATCGAATGGGCGCTCACCTCCACCCTCAAGGCCCCCGCGAAACTCCGGTGGACCGCGCAACCCGCGGATCCCGGAAATTTGCGAGCCACCACCGACTGGTACGGCCCGGTCGGTACCGGTGGCAGATTAGCTAGAGCATTGCGGGATTGGCCGGTCCTGTATTTCGAGGTCACCGAGGAACCCAGTGAGGGTGTTGACGGCGAACGCTTTTCCTTCGTCCCCGGCCTCGGCCTGTGGAACTGTGTGACCAGCGCGAGCGGGGACCTCGTGGTCGGCGAGAACCGGCTGCGCGCCATCGTCGCCGAGGCCCGCGCTCACGGTCGGACCTCCGCCACCGAGATCGCCGCCGAGATCGACCGGGCGCTCGGCACCGCCTGGGACGACGTCCTCGAGCCCTACCGCCTCGGCGGTGACGGTGCGGAGGTCACCTGGCTGCGCCGCGACGTCGGCTGACCCGACCACCTATGCGTGGCATCCCTCGCGAACTCCGCGAACCGGGCAGAATGCCCAGAGAGCGACAGTCGACGAGGAGGATTTCGTGCGGACCACAGCGAAGATCGCAGGCGCGGCCCTGCCTTTGACAGCGGCCGTCGTGGCCCTGACAGCGGCCCTGACCCTCACCGCCTGCAACGACAGCACCTCCACCGCGGCCGTCGGCAGCAGCACCCCGAAGCCCGCCGCCCCCGCCGCCGCGGGACCCTTCCCCGCCGCCGGCCACCAGGCCGTCCACTGCGGCACCGGCCCGTGGGGCCTCGCCGTCGTAGCCTCCACCGCCCACGGCGACGACTTCTGCCCCACCGCCCTCTCGGTGGTGACCGCCTACGCCGACGAACGCAGCAAGAAATCCACCGGCGACATCGCCGTCACCGTCGACACCATCCGCTGGGTCTGCGGCGAACGCCAAGGCGACCCCAATCCGTTCCAGGAATGCGCCAGCCAGAACGAATCCGCCGACAAGGTCCGCCTACTCTCCTGAATCGACCTGTCGCCGTGAGCTTTTCACGAGCGCGGCCAGGTTCACGACCGCCAATGCGAGCATGATGCCGATGAACCATTCGGCTGGCGCCGCACTCTTTTGCGTGAACGGCGGCTTCGTCGTGTAGGCGCCCCATTGGTCGAGGCCGTGGGTTTGCGAGTAAAGAAACAATCCGATCGCCACACCGCCCAGGGCCAACCCGATTACGGCGGCGCTTGCCGAACCTCGGGGCCGGAGGAACGCCGCGACCACGGCCATCGCGGTGAGCACGGCCGCAGCGGCGGTGATCCACGAGTAATCGTCGCGCAGAAACGCCCACCCCTCCGGCTGCATACGCGTGAAAACCACTGCCACGCAGGCAGCTGACCCGAGTGCGAGGCTGGCGATCGACAGCAGGTCGCGTGGCAGCCGAACACCGACAGAGAAGCCGCCGCGCATCCACAGCGCCAGCACTCCGCAGACACCCGACAGGACGATCGCGTAATGCCCGAGAAGCGTGAAGGTATAGCCGGAGCCGGGCGCGAATCGATACAGGGAGAACGGATGCGGATTCTCGGCCATCCGAATCCCCAGCGTCTGAAGCACGGCCGTACCCCACAACCCGGTCAGCCCGAACCCGGCCAGCAATGCCTGACCCACCCCACTGCGTCGTCGCAGTGCAAGCGCCACCGCACCACCGATTCCCGCCCCGACCGCGAGCGCGACAATGTAGTGCTTTCCCTGGTAGACGATCGAATCGACATCGTGCGGCAAGGCTTCGTCGTACACGGCGAACGGCCACCGCAACCCATAGACCAGCAGCCCTGCGCCCAAGAGCGCGAATGGCCCCGGCAGCCAGGACAGGAATTCCGCGATCCGCCCCCGCACGCGTGGCGCAGAGGCAGTGCGCCCCGCCTCACTGTCGGTACCCGGCCGGTCAGCGACGCCGAACTCGGACGGGTGCGCGGTGCCGCCACCCGGCCCAGCTGTGCCGGATGCGCGGAGATGCTGGGCCGGTACGTCGGGAAGATCGGCTACAGCACTTGATGATTCGGCGATGTTCGTGGGCCGTGGACCTATGAACTGCGGGCCTCCCGCCGCGTCTGCGGCAGCAGGATAGAGCGCGGCAGCGACGTTCGCGGCGGGGGAGCCGGGTGCGGGCGGCGGCTCCCCCTCGGCAGAGACGTCGCGCCGCAGTGCCGGGCCCGGCAGCTTCGCCGGCCTCGTCGCGCCAGTTGCTCGGAGGTCGTCATGGGCTGCCGTATTCGGCAGATCCAGCTTGGGACCGGATGACTCGTCGTGGCCACGTCGGGCGGTGGGCAGGCGGGGGCTGTCCATGGTGGAGGCGCCGCCCAGGATCTCGCGGGCGGCGGAGGCGACGGCCGGGATGTCGCTGATTGCGATGTCCCGCAGGGCTTTCCGGGCCGTGTCGGCGCGGAACTCGTCGCTGGAGGACAGGAGGGTGCCCAGGGCTTGCACTGCGCCCTGTCGGATTTCGGGGTGTGGGCTATCGAGGGCGGTGCGGATCGAGTCCGGCAGGTCTGCGCGGGACGTGGTATCCGGTGAATCCGCCGGGGGGAGGGTGGCCACGGATTCGGGGCGGGGTGGTGCGGCGAGAGTTGGTGCGGTGCGGGGATTTCCGCGGGCGACCTGCGCGCTGGTCAGGACCCGGGTGGCGGCGTCGGCGAGTGCGATGCAGCTGGGGTAGCGGTCGTCCGGGTTCTTGGCCATGGCGATGGCGATCACGTCGTTCAGGCCCGGTGGCAGCCCGGGGCGGCTGTCGGTCGGGCGGGGTGGGGGAGCGGTGAGGTGGGCGGCGAGGATGGCCGCCTGGTCGGTGCGGGGGAAAGGCGTTGTGGCGGTGAGTAGTTCGTAGAGGGTGCAGCCGAGGGAGTAGATGTCGGCGCGGTGGTCGGCGGTGGTGCCGTGGAAGCGTTCGGGGGCGGCGTAGGCGAAGGTGGCTGCCGTGCCGGTGAGGGTAAGGGTGTCGTCCAGGGCGCGGGCGATGCCGAAGTCGGTGAGCAGGGCGCGGTCTCGGTGGGGTGCGCCGCGGTCGAGGAGGATGTTGCCCGGTTTCACGTCGCGGTGCAGGACACCGTGCTGGTGTGCGTAGTCGAGGCCGTGGGCCGCATCGGTGAGAATGCGCACCGCTTCGTCGGGGGAGAGTGGACCGCCGCGTTCGGCCAACCGCTGCGCCACATCGCCGCCGGACACGAATTTCATGGATATCCAAGGACTTTCGGCCTCGGAGTCCGCGCGGTCGTAGATGGCCACGATGTTCGGATGCTCGAGCCGCGCCGCCTCCCGCTCGAACCGGGCTCGGCCGCGCGGGTCGGCGGCGATCAAGTCCCCCAGCACCTTCAACGCGACCAGCCGATCCAATCGCGGATTGCGCGCCAGATAGACGACCCCCATGCCCCCACTGCCGAGCACCCGCTCGATGGTGAACCCCGCGAACCCCGCCCCCGGTTCGAGCCGCATACCACTGCCTCCGCCACATCCCCTATGCCAGCCAGGCAACCATACGCCCGGGTCTGATCGGTCGCCCGGCAATTCGGGTGACCGCACCCGCCACGCCCCGGCATGAACCTCGCGGCGCTCGGCTGCGTAACGACTGGAACGCGGCACGACACCGAGGGGCGGTCGACAGGGCGAACGACCGATGTGCCGGTGCCGCCGCGCCACCTGGATTCGCCCCCGAACATCAACCCTCGAGGAGCCGACCATGACCACAGCCCGCATCGACATCGAAGGATTACGCACCGCCGTCGACGGGGTGGTGATCACCGCCGAAGACCCGGAATACCAAGCGGCGCGCCAAGTGTGGAACGGCTGCTTCGACCGCCACCCGGCGGTGATCGTCCGCCCATCCAGCGCAGCCGGGGTAGCGGCGGCGGTGCGGGCCGCCCGAGCCCACGGCCTGGACCTGACCGTCCGCGGCGGCGGCCACAACTATGCCGGGCACGCGGTCGCCGACGACGCCATGATGATCGACCTGCGTGCGCTGAACGCCGTCACCGTCGACCCGGAAGCCAAGCTCGCCCACTGCGGCGGCGGGGCCCTGTGGGCCGATGTCGACGCCGCCACCACCGCGCACGGCCTCGCCTTCACCGGCGGCTTCATCAGCCACACCGGCATCGGCGGCCTCACCCTCGGCGGCGGGATGGGCTGGCTCACCATGCGCCACGGCCTGAGCTGCGACAACCTGGCCGCGGCCGAGGTCGTCACCGCCGACGGCCGCATCGTCACCGCGTCGTCGGGCGAGAACGCCGACCTGTACTGGGGATTGCGTGGCGGCGGAGGCAATTTCGGCATTGTCACCCGATTCAGCTTCACCCTGCACGAACTCTCACCGCTGGCCCAACTCGCTATGCTGTGGTGGACCCCCGACAACGGTGCCGAGGGTCTCGCGGTCGGTCGCGTGCTCATCGAATCCCTGCCCGAGGGCTACTGCGCCGCCGTATTCGCGGTCTGCGGCCCGCCAGCCCCGTTCGTCCCCGAGCGCTATCAGGGACAGCCCGGATTCGCCGTCGGCATAGCGGGTTTCGGGACGTCCGACGAACTCGAATCGGCGCTGAAGCTCCTGCGTGATGCCGCCCCGGCCCCCGCATGGGAACTGGTCACCCCCATCCCGTACACCGCCTTGCAGCAGATGTTCGACGAGGCGGCCCCACACGGGTTCTACGCCTACGAGAAGGCCCTCTACGTCGACGATCTGACCGACGACGTGCTCGCCCCGATCATCGCCCGCTACCCGCTGCGCAACTCCCCGCTGACCATCGTCCCGATCTTCCCGCTGCGCGGCCGATACAGCGAAATTGCGGACGAGGAAACAGCTTTCAGCGGTCCCCGGCGCCCGTGCTGGGTCATCAATATCAGCGCCATGACCCCCGACCCCACCGGCTTCTCCACCGAACGCCAGTGGGTCCGTGACCTCTGGGACGACCTCCGGCCCCACGCGAACTCCGCGGCCACCTACGTCAATTTCCTTGCCGACAACGATCCCGCTCGCCTGCGAGAGTCATACGGCGACAAGTACTCCCGTCTCGCGGCTCTCAAGGCCACCTGGGACCCCGACAACGTCTTCCACCACAACGCCAACATCCCCCCGGCCTGACCTCAGGCCCGCACCGGATCCGCCATCGGATCCGGATCCGCGAGCGGCTCGACCGGTTGCCTGTCCAGCACCCGCGCGAGCCGCTCGCCATCCAGCTGCCCCTCCCACCTCGCGACCACCAGGGTGGCGACACAGTTGCCGAGCAGGTTCACCGTCACCCGCATGGAGTCCATGAGGCGATCCGCACCGAGCAGAATCGCCACCGCCGCAACGGGAATCGATCCGTGTCCGATGGCGCTGACCGTGGCCGACAAGGCCAAAAAAGAGGAGCCCGGGACGCCCGCCATGCCCTTCGAGGTCAGCATGAGTGCGAGCAGGGCCGTGATCTGCTCGCCCACACTGAGATTCACGTCCAATGCTTGTGCCAGGAACAGGACACAGATGGCGAGATAGAGCGTCGCACCGTCCAGATTGAACGAA
The DNA here is from genome assembly GCF_054782115.1 of Nocardia heshunensis. NCBI lineage: Bacteria > Bacillati > Actinomycetota > Actinomycetes > Mycobacteriales > Nocardiaceae > Nocardia > Nocardia heshunensis. The sequence continues at coordinate 1,240,744 of NZ_BAAGTC010000002.1, forward strand.
TACCCGGTCGGCACAACCAAACCCGTGGTCGCCCGCGAGCAGCCCGCGTCCACCAGTTTGGTCATGATGCGCGGCAACACCACCTCGGTCGAAGCCGTGCCCAGCGCCACGAACAGCTCATCCTTGATGTAGCGCACGAACTTCCACAGACTCGCGCCCGCGAAGATGTGGGTGATCGCGGCCAACACGAGTATGAACAACACCGCCGCCCCGTAGCAGCAGGCGATCAGCTTCCCGTACGTGCCGAGGGCTTTCAGCCCGTACTGCCCGATGATGTACGCCATCGCCCCGAACGCGCCCAGCGGCGACAGCCGCATGATCCACCCGATGACGATGAACAGAATCCGGCTCACGTGATCGATGGCCTCCAGCACCACCGGCGGCCCGTTCTCCCCGAACTTCGCCAGCGCCAGCCCGAACAACACCGACACGAACAACACCTGCAACAGCTTGTTCTCCGCGAACGCCGAGACCAGCGACGTCGGAATGACATTCAGCAGAAAATCGACGGTGTGCGGCAACTCGGCCTTCTGCGTCGTCTTCGCGACCTGATCGGCCCCGGTCGCCAGCGTCTGCGCATCGATGCTGAACCCCGCGCCCGGCTTCACCAGATTCCCCACCAGCAACCCGAACAGCAGCGCGAAGGTGGTGACCACCTCGAAGTAGATCAGCGCCTTCACGCCGATCCGCCCCACCGACTTCAGATTCCCCACATGCGCGATCCCCAGCACCACCGTGCAGAACACGATCGGCGCGATCACCATCTTGATCAGCTTGATGAACCCGTCCCCCAACGGTTTCAGATCCGTCCCGAGCTGCGGCCAGACCTTGCCGACGATGATCCCCGCCACCACCGCCACCAGCAGCTGCGTGAACATCGAGCGATACCAGGGCGTACGCGGGACCGCCGCCGCGTCGAGCTTCTCCAACATGCCCGCACGCTAGAAACACCGGGTGTCACCCCCGTATCCCGCGCGTATCGCCGAAATTTCGTAAGTTTTGTACACGGCGGCCCGAGTCCCCGCCTACCTCGGCGTAAATCGGGTCCAATATCACGAAAGCGGGCGGTCTCCATAGGAGACCGCCCGCTATTGCGTTGCCGCGTAACCGATTACAGCGGGATGTTCTTGTTGTGCTGCGGGCGGGCCGGGGCCGCCGCGAGCGCCGCCGCGATGGTGGAGCGGGTCTTGGCCGGGTCGACGACCTGGTCCACGACGCCGATGGCGATGGCGCGCTCGACGCCGCCCGCGATGCGCTCGTGCTCCTCGGTGAGGCGCTCGATCAGGGCCTCGCGCTCGTCCTCCGGGGCGGCGGCGATGGCCTTCTTGTGCAGGATGCCGACCGCGGCCTTGGCGCCCATGACGGCGACTTCGGAACCGGGCCAGGCGTAGACGGCCGTCGCGCCCAGCGAGCGGGCGTTCATGGCGATGTAGGCGCCGCCGTAGATCTTGCGGGTCACCAGGGTGACGCGGGGGACGCGGGCCTCGGCGAAGGCGTGCAGCAGCTTCGCGCCGCGGCGCACCACGCCCTCGAGCTCCTGCGAGACACCGGGCAGGTAGCCGGGCACGTCGGTGACGACGATCAGCGGGATACCGAAGGCGTTGCACAGGCGCACGAAACGCGAAGCCTTCTCGGCACTTTCGGAGTTGAGGCAGCCACCCAGGCGGATCGGGTTGTTGGCCAGCACGCCGACGGTGCGGCCGCCCAGGCGGCCGATGCCGACCACCATGGAGCGGGCGTAACCGCCCTGCAGCTCCTCGAAAGAGCTTTCGCCGTCGACATTGTCGAGCAGCTCGTTGATGATCGGCTTGACGTCGTAGGCGCGCTTGGCCGACGGCGGCATCATGGCCTTGAGGTCCACATCGCCGTGTGCGGCGGCGGCCAGGTCGAATTCGCCCTGCTCGGCGAACATCGAGACCAGGCGGCGCGCACGGTGCATGGCGTCCTGCTCGTCGTCGGCCATGATGTGGCAGACGCCGGACTTCTTGCCGTGGGTGACCGGGCCGCCGAGGGTCTCCATGTCCACGTTCTCACCGGTGACACTGCGGACCACGTCCGGGCCGGTGACGAAGACACGGCCCTGCGGGGCCATGATCACGATGTCGGTCAACGCGGGACCGTAGGCGGCGCCACCGGCGGCGAAGCCGAGCACCACGGAAATCTGGGGGACCTGACCGGACGCGCGAACCATGGCCTCGAAGACCAGGCCGACCGCATGCAGGGCCTCGACGCCTTCGGCGAGACGCGCGCCACCCGAATGCCACAGGCCCACCACGGGAACCTTGGAATCGATGGCGGTGTCGATCGCGTCGACGATGTGCTTGCAACCCTCGACGCCCATGGCGCCGCCCATCACGGTCGCGTCGGAGCAGTAGGCGACGGTGCGAACGCCGTCGATCTCACCGATGGCGGCCAGCACGCCGGACTTGTCGCGGGGGTGGAGCGGAAGAACAGTTCCGGGATCGAAGAAGCGCTGCAACCGACCCAGCGGGTCACGGGGATCGGTCGTGGTATCCGCATGCGCGGGAGCCATGATGGTCATCGCAAACTCTCCTCATAAAGGGAAGCGCGGTCGCTGAGAGCGGCTGCTGATGTCGTTGCCCCGGTAGAGGATTCGGATGCGGGGTTGCCAAATCCGAATCCCCTACCGGGTGTTCGTCTTACTGACCGGTTCTAGAAGTGCGCGGTTCTTCTTAGTTGCGCGTCAGTACCGGCCGAAGGCGAGCGCGACATTGTGCCCACCGAAACCGAAAGAGTTGTTGATCGCGTACTGGATGTCCTGCTGACGCGCTGCGCCGTGCACGACATCCAGATCGATCGCCGGATCCAGGTTCTCGAGGTTCAGCGTCGGAGGGACGATGCCGTCCCGGATGCTGAGGACCGTGAGAATCGACTCGAGAGCGCCGACGGCGCCGATCGAGTGGCCCAGGGCCGACTTGGGTGCATAGATCGAGGCGTGGTTGACGCCCGCCTTGTGAATCGCGTTGGCCTCCGCGGTGTCACCCACGGGGGTGGCAGTCGCGTGAGCGTTGACGTGGGTGACGTCCTTGGCGGACAACCCGGCGGTCTGCATCGCGCGCTGCATGGCGCGAGCCGCACCACTGCCCTCCGGATCGGGAGCCACCAGGTGGAACCCGTCGGAAGTGATACCAGCACCCATGAGCCGGGCGTGAATCGTGGCACCACGAGCCTTGGCGTGCTCCTCGGTCTCGATGACCATGAGCGCGCCCGCTTCGCCGAAGACGAAGCCGTCGCGATCCTTGTCGAAGGGACGCGAGGCGCCCTTCGGGTTGTCGTTACGGGTCGACATGGCCCGCATCATGGAGAACGCGGCGATCGGCACCGAGTCGATGAAGCCCTCGACACCGCCGGTCACCATGATGTCGGCGTCGCCCATGACGATCATCCGCCACGCGTTGGCGATGGCCTCCGAACCCGACGAACACGCCGAGACCGGAGTGATCACGCCCGCACGGGCCTTGAGTTCGAGACCGACGACGGCGGACGGGCCGTTCGGCATGACCATCTGAACAGCCAGCGGCGAAATCTTGCGATAGCCACCGTTCTTCAGCTTGTCCACCGAATCGATGAGCGCGTCGCCGCCGCCGAGACCGGTGCCGATGGCCACACCCAGCCGCAGCGGGTCAACCTCGGGCGAGCCGGCGTTCTTCCACACCTCGCGACCGAGCACGGTCGCCAGACGCTCGACATACGCCATGCGTCGGATCTCGACCCGATCGAGCAGCGTGTCCGGCGACACCTTCAGGTGGCCGCCGATTCGAACCGGAAGGTCGTACTCCGCAATGAAGTCGTCCTCGAGAGTGTCGATGCCGCTCTCGCCATTGAGGAGGCCCTTCCACGTCGCATCGACGTCACCGGCGATCGACGTGGTCGCCGCCATGCTCGTTACGACGACGTTGGGAAAGTTCCCGTTCAAGGTGGAAGGAGTGGTCACGGTTCGGTCCTAGGCCTCTTCGCCGAACTTGGCCTTGAGCTCGGCGGCCGCGTCGGAGTTCTCGGCCTCGAGCTTCTGGATGTACGCCACCGCGTCGCCGACGGTCTTCAGGCTCGCCAGGTCCTCATCGGGGATCTTGACGCCGTACTTGTCCTCGGTCTGGACGGCGATCTCGACCATCGACAGCGAGTCGATGTCCAGGTCGTCGACGAAGGACTTCTCGATGGTCACCTCGGAGGGCTCGATACCGGTCACCTCTTCGATGATCTTGCCGAGCTCTTCGACGATCTGTTCCTGGGTCAGAGCGGCCACTGTGGTGGCTCCTTACTTCGTTGAGGGGTGGGGATTGATTTACGTTTGCGACCCGATTGCTTCCTCGCCGTTGAGGGAGCGGGCCGCGAGCCAAGCTAGCTGGTGGCAGTCAGCTCGGCGAGCGCGGGGAGGTCCGCGGGGGTCTTCAGCGCCAGATTCGGGGTGCCCTTGAGCTCCCGCTTGGCGATGCCGACCAGGGTGCCCGCCGGCGGCAACTCTGCCACCGCGGAAACCCCTGCCACACGGATCGTTTCGGTGCACAGATCCCACCGCACGGGGCGGGTGACCTGGGCAGCGAGCTTGTCGATCGCATCCTGACCGGAGCTGACCGGCTGCCCGTCGAAGTTCGACAGTAGGGTCCGGACCGGCTCATGGGGAGCGATCTTGGCGATGGCCTCCGCCACTGCGTCCTGGGCGGGTGCCATGAACACGGTGTGGAAGGCGCCGGCGACCGGCAGTGCACGGACGCGAGCCTTTTCGGGCGGGTTCGCGGCAAGGGCTTCGAGCGCCTCGAGCTTACCCGCCGCCACGATCTGACCCACCGCATTGCGGTTGGCCGGAACGAGCCCGAGCTCCTCGAGACGAGCGAGCACTACCGCTTCGTCACCACCGAGCACCGCGGACATTCCGGTCGGCTCGAGGGCGCACGCCTTGGCCATTTCCGCTCCGCGGATGGCGGCCAGTGCCACCGCGTCGTCGGCGGAGAGAACTCCGGCGACGGCAGCGGCGGCGAATTCGCCGACCGAGTGTCCGGCGACGACTGTATCCGCGGGAAGCGAGTCCTGCGGGATTTCAGCAAAAGCAAGCAGAGCGGCCGCGACGACGAGCGGCTGGGTGACAGCCGTGTCCACGATCTCTTCCGCGGTCGCAGTCGTGCCCAAACGCAGCAGGTCCAACCCGGAGGCCTTCGACCACAGCGCGATGCGATCCGCGGCGCCGGGAAGTTCGAGCCAAGGGGTGAGCATGCCGGGTGTCTGAGAGCCCTGTCCAGGGGCGAGCAATGCGATCACGACTCAAGAAAACACCGTGACGCCGCTCTCACGAGATGTCGGCGCGAATGAAGCTTGCTTGGCTCTTTTGTGAGGAGTCCACAAAAGACCTAGTGGGTTGTCCGGATCGCCCCATCCGCGAATCTCGTTACACCCCGTCCTTAGGGTCTGTGACGGGAGTCACATCCGTGGCAGGAGTGGGCGATTCGTTACGAGTTCGAGTCAGACGACCTACTGTGGCCGCGATACGTAACACATACGCATCGCGCGGATTCATGGGATCTCTACCCGTGATGTCCGCGATTCGCTTGAGCCGATAGCGCACCGTATTTGGATGAACGAACAGCTGGCGGGCACAGGTCTCGACGGCTCCACCGCAATCCAGGTACGCATCCAGCGTGTCCGACAAATCGGCGCTGGCGGCGGCCAACGGTAGCACGAGGTGCTCGTTCAGGGCGTCTACCGCGGCCCGGTCACCCAGCAGGGCACGTTCGGGCAGCAGTTCCGAGGCGTGCACCGGTCGCGGCGCGCCACGCCAGCCCACCACGGCCTCCATCCCGGCCATCGCCTCGACCGAACTGACGTGCGCTGCCGACAGTGTCCGCATGGTCGGGCCGATCACCACCGGGCCGTCGGAGAAGGCGTCCGCGAGCAGATCCGCGAGGAACTGCGACGGGTACAACGGGTCACCGAGATGTCCGCTGACTACCATGACGAGCCGCGAACCCTGCACAACCGCGAGGGCGTTTCGCCCATGTCGTCCGGCGACGCTATGTACGGAACTGACAACGGCCACCTGATCCTTGGGGGGCGTACCCACAAGCACCGTGGCCGGGGCTGTCGCATCCCAATTGAGAGTGGCCGCGCGCGAGAGCATCTCGGGGCCGTTGTCGCCGCGCACCACCGCGTCGACGACGAGCGCCTCCAGACGGGTGTCCCACGCGCCGCGCGACTCGGCGGCCGAGGCGTACACCGAGGCGGCCGCGAAACCGAGCTCGCGCCCGTATCGCAGCACCGCCTCGGTGAGCGCGACCAGCTGACGGTCGTTGCGCGCCAACGCCGGCAGCCACTGTTCGAAGAACTCCATGGCCACCCGGACCATGTCGACGGTCTGGCGCAGCGTCAGCCGCCGCGCCAGATCGTCCGGAATCACCTGGAAGGCATCGAGACTGAACCGGATATCCGATTCCGGGTCCTGCAGCCACTCCAGGAAGTTCACCACCGCCGTCTGCACCAGCATCTGGACGCCCGCCCGCTGGGCGGCGTCCAGATTGGCGAAGAACGGCAACCGATCCTGCATCGACGCCACGGCCTCGGTCGACAGGCGACCGGAGAACTGCTTGACCCGTTTCAGGAGAGTGTCCGGAAGCGGGTCGCGCGTCTGCCGATTCGGGGAGAGCGCGCCGGTCGGGAGATACACCTCGTGCGAGGAGGTGCCCTCTTCGTTGATCCGGCGCGGCCTCGGCGGTTTACGTTCCACGGTGTTTATGTTCGGCTATGCGTCGCCACCTTCGGTACCGGGTGCCGCCTTCGGCGCGGCGTTCACGTCGTCGATGGCGTAGCGGCGGGCCGCCTCGGCGGCGGTCGCCGGTGCGATCTTGCCCTGGGTGGCAAGGCCCTGCAGGGCCGCTACCACGATCGATGCGGCATCCACATTGAAGACGCGGCGGGCGGCCGGACGCGTATCGGAGAAACCGAAACCGTCCGTGCCGAGGGTGATGTACTCGCCCGGCACCCACTGGCGGATCTGATCCGGCACCGCGCGCATCCAATCGGAGGCGGCCACGAACGGGCCGGACGCCTTGGAGAGCACCTCGGTGACGTAGGGCAGGCCCGGATCCTGGTCGGGGTGACGGAGTTTCGCGATCTCCTTGGCGAGGGCCTCCTTGCGGAGCTCGCCCCACGAGGTCACCGAGTAGACATCCGCCTGCACGCCCCACTCCTGGGCGAGCATCTCCTGCGCGCGCAGACCGTCGGGCATGGTGACGCCCGCGACCATGATGTTGGCGCGCAGATCGCCTGCGGCACCGGGCTTGTAGAGATAGATGCCCTTCAGCAGACCCTGGATATCGAGGCCCTCCGGCTCGGCCGGCTGCACATAGGGCTCGTTGTAGAGGGTGATGTAGTAGAAGATGTCCTCGCCGCCGAACTCGTGATGCACCGAGTGCGATTCCGGGTCGGTGCCCGGCAGCGCCTCCTGGTAGCCCTGAGTCAGGCCGCCGCCGTACATGCGGCGCATGCCGTCGCGCACGATGTGGGCGATCTCGAAGGAGAACGCCGGGTCGTAGGCGACGCACGCCGGGTTGGTCGACGCGATCAGCATCGAGTGACCGTCGTTGTGCTGCAGGCCCTCACCGGTCAGCGTGGTGCGACCGGCGGTCGCTCCTAGGACGAAACCGCGGGCCATCTGATCCGCTGCCGCCCAGAGGCCGTCGCCGGTGCGCTGGAAGCCGAACATCGAATAGAAGATGTAGAGCGGGATCATCGGCTCGCCGTGGGTGGCGTAGGAGGTGCCGACCGCGGTGAAGCTGGCGGTGGAACCGGCCTCGTTGATGCCCTCGTGCAAGATCTGGCCGACGCTCGACTCCTTGTAGGCGAGCATCAGATCCGCGTCGACCGAGGTGTAGAGCTGGCCGTTGCGGTTGTAGATCTTCAGCGACGGGAACCACGAGTCCATGCCGAAGGTGCGGGCCTCGTCCGGGATGATCGGGACGATGCGCTTGCCGATCTCCTTGTCGCGCAACAGTTCCTTCATCAGGCGTACGAAGGCCATGGTGGTGGCCACGTGCTGCTTGCCGGAACCCTTGCGGACGCTGCGGTAGGCCTCGTCGCCCGGGAGCTGCAGCGGCTTGGCCATGGTGCGGCGCTCGGGCAGGTAACCGCCCAGCTGCTTGCGGCGGTCCAGCATGTACTGGATCTCCGGGGCATCCTTGCCGGGCGTGTAGTACGGCGGCAGATAGGGATTCGCCTCGAGTTCGGCGTCGGTGATCGGAATGCGCTGCAGATCGCGGAACGCCTTCAGATCGTCGAGGGTCATCTTCTTCATCTGGTGCGTGGCGTTGCGGGCCTCGAAGTGCTTGCCCAGGCCGTAGCCCTTGATGGTCTTGGCCAGGATGACCGTCGGCTGTCCCTTGTGCGCCATGGCGGCGGCGTAGGCGGCGTAGATCTTGCGGTAGTCGTGGCCGCCGCGCTTGAGGTTCCAGACCTCGGAGTCCGACAGGCCCTTGACGAGTTCCTTGGTGCGCGGGTCGCGGCCGAAGAAGTGCTCGCGGACGTACGCGCCGTCATTGGCCTTGTAGGTCTGGTAGTCACCGTCGGGCGTGGTGTTCATCAGGTTCACCAGGGCGCCGTCGCGGTCGGCCTGCAGCAGGGCGTCCCACTCGCGGCCCCACACCACCTTGATGACGTTCCAGCCGGCGCCGCGGAAGAACGACTCCAGCTCCTGAATGATCTTGCCGTTGCCGCGAACCGGGCCGTCGAGGCGCTGCAGGTTGCAGTTGATGACGAAGGTCAGGTTGTCGAGGCCCTCGTTGGCGGCGACCTGGATCAGGCCGCGCGATTCCGGCTCGTCCATCTCACCGTCGCCGAGAAACGCCCAAACATGCTGATCCGAGGTGTCTTTCAGGCCGCGATCGTGCAGGTAGTGGTTGAACCGCGCCTGGTAGATGGCGTTCATCGGGCCCAGACCCATGGAGACCGTGGGGAACTCCCAGAAGTCCGGCATCAGGCGCGGGTGCGGGTAGGACGACAGACCAGCGCCGGGACCGCCGTGGCTGTACTCCTGGCGGAAGCCGTCCATCTGGTCCGGAGTCAGGCGGCCCTCGAGGAAGGCGCGCGCGTAGACACCGGGGGAGGCGTGACCCTGGATGAAGATCTGGTCACCGCCGCCCGCGTGCTCCTTACCGCGGAAGAAGTGGTTGAAACCCACCTCGTACAGCGCGGAAGACGACGCGTAGGTCGAAATATGGCCGCCCACTCCGATTCCCGGACGCTGGGCGCGGTGCACCATGATGGCGGCGTTCCAGCGGATGTAGGCGCGGTAGCGGCGCTCCACCTCCTCGTCGCCGGGGAACCAGGGCTCGTTCTCGGTGGGGATGGTGTTGACGTAGTCGGTGGAAGTCAGCGCCGGGATGGCGACATGGCGTTCACCGGCGCGCTCGAGCAGGCGCAGCATCAGGTAGCGCGCGCGGCCGGGGCCCTCGCGGGTCAGCATCTCGTCGAACGAGTCGAGCCATTCGCTGGTCTCCTCCGGATCGATGTCCGGAAGGTAGGACGCCACCCCCTCGCGAATCACTCGAACCCGGCCCCCCGCCGGGGATTTGCGGGTCGATCCGTTGGTGGAGTTCGACGGAGTCGGGTGCATCAAGTCGGTCAAGACGATTGCTCCTCGTACACATGGGGTGGGACATCTGGTGTGGCGTCAATACCCCGGGTAACCGCTGGTCGGCGGCGTACCCGTCAGCAAAGGTTTGGGGCGCATCTCACATCCTTGTCGATGATGCGGCCCAGGTCATCATGTCAGCCGGAAATCCAGTACGGTGGCGCAGGGAACCGCCGGGCTGATCGGGGAGGAACCAAGTGAAGCTGCTGAACCCGCGGGGGTTCGGATTGGTGTGCGCATCCGCGGCCGTGGCGATGGGGCTGGTGCTGGCGGGATGCGCGAACACGGTCGAGGGTACCGCGACCGTCGATCAAGCCCAGGTCACCTCCTACAAGGCCGAGGCCGCGACCTCCGCGGCGGCGGCCAGTTCCTCCGCGGCCGCGGCCGCGATCGTGAAGGCGACCGCCGACAATTGCGACACCTTCCGCAAAACGGCCGGGACACAGGTCGACCGCTACAACGAATGGGTCGACGCGCACGACGGCAGTGCCGCCGATCAGATCGCCAAGCGGGATGCCGCGGCCGGCGCGCTCGAGGACGCGGCGAAGGCGGTCGAGGCTCAAGTCGGCGCGGCCGGACCGGCGCTGCCCGCCGACCTCTCGGGCAAGTTCACCGATTACGTGACCGCGGCGCGCGCATTGGGCGCGGAGATTCGCCGAACCGGATCCGGGTCCTCGGTCTCGCCCCTCAACGACGCGAGCAAGAAGGTCAACGACGCTCTGACCGCGGTCCGCAACGCCTGCCCGGCGAAGTAGATCACGTCTGTCCGATGGGTCCCTGGGGTCTCACATAAGACATTTAGGGTGCGATTTCGGCCGATCGGCTTGCGCTTGCGGCTTTTACCATGTTCGCTTGCAACTACCTATTGTCTGGAGTTGAGGAGGACACCACCGTGGTCGCCGCGGCGGACGCGCAGAACTACGCTCAGAAGCTTGGCATTTCACACGGCATGGTGGTTCAAGAGCTGGGCTGGGACGAAGATACCGACGACGACCTGCGTGCAGGTGTCGAGGAGACCGTCGGCTCCGAGTTGCTTGACGAGGACACCGACGAAGTAGTCGATGTCGTGCTGCTGTGGTGGCGGGATGGAGACGGCGATCTGGTCGACGAGCTGATGGACGTTGTCTCTCCGCTCGCCGATGACGGCATCGTCTGGGTCCTCACTCCCAAGACCGGACAGCCCGGCCATGTGGACCCCAGTGAAATCGCCGAGTCGGCAACACCTGCCGGCCTCACCTCGACCACCCCGGTCTCCTTGGGAACCTGGACGGGCACCAAGCTCACCCAGCCCAAGACGCCCTCCAAGCAGCGCTGAACCCTCCACTAAGGTTTCAGTCAACCGAGTGACACCGGTGGATCCCTCGCGGATCCACCGGTCGTCGCTGGGTGCTGGGCCTGTGCTTCGGGCCCGGTGACGCGCCAGGTTTGTCTCGGCAGCTGCCGGGACGCAGGATGGGAGGGGTTGCTATGCCGCTCGAGGTCGGTACGGTCGCACCGGACTTCACGCTGAAGGACCAGAACAATCAGGAAGTCACGCTGTCGAGCTTCCGCGGCGAGAAGAACGTCCTGATCGTCTTCTACCCCTTGGCCTTCACCGGCATCTGCCAAGGCGAACTCTGCAAGGTCCGCGACGAACTCCCCAAGTTCCAGAACGACAACGCGGAAATCCTCGCCATCTCCGTAGGCCCCCCACCGACCCACAAAATCTGGGCGGCCGAACAGGGCTACACCTTCCCGTTGTTGTCCGACTTCTGGCCCCACGGCGAAGTAGCCCAGTCCTACGGCGTCTTCAACGCCAAATCCGGCTACCCCAACCGAGGCACCTTCGTCGTAGACAAGGACGGCATCATCCGCTTCGCCGAAATGAACGGCCCCGGCGAGCCCCGTGACCAGCAAGCTTGGGAAAAAGCCCTCGCCACACTAGATTCATAACCCGTCGCCTCCGGACCACCCGGTCCAGAAGCAACACCCGACCCCGGCCATGCCGGTGGTCCGGGGCGTATAGCTCAGCGGTAGAGCACTGGTTTTACACACCAGCGGTCCGCGGTTCGATCCCGCGTGCGCCCACTCCCGAAAACCCAGGTCACGCCTGGGTTTTCGTGTATCAGCTGCGATCTTCGAAGCGATTCATGTTCGCATCCGCGTAGCAGCCATCGTTTGCTGGCGTGTTCTGTAGCGGGTTGTTAGTCCGCGGCGATGACGACGTTGTGAGGATCGGCGTCGGCGGGCGATTGCTTGGGGTCCGGGTTGGGGTTTCCAACCGTGGGTTCGGTGGTGGCGTCGGGCCATTCTCGATCGGTGTCTCGCGTCGTCGACGACGTAGGCGACGGCGGCCGCGGTCGGTTCGAACAGCGCCTACTCGTGCACCGAGACCAGGGCATGAGTATTCCCCGCTTTATTGGTTGTCACTGATCGTCCTCTGTGCACCGCTCGGCCTTGTGCTGTTCTGCATCTGGAATCCGAAGAAGGTCGCTAGGTTCGCTCGACATGTTCGTAACGTGATCGTCTGGTACCCGAAGACGACGGCTGTGACGGGCGTAGCGGTCGGGATGGGCGTCTGCGTCGGCAACGTAGTGAGTGGGAAGTACGCTCAAGCGGCACCGGGCGCGTTGCTGATCGTCGTCGCCATCGCGGTGCTGGTCTGGCTGACGGTTAGGGAACATAATCACGTCGCACGTCACCCCATTGGCTGTCTCCCAGCTTGGCGCATCGCTGAGTCGTCCGCAGTGACGCGTGGCCGAGAAGTACTTGCACCTGTTGCAGGGTTACCTTCGCTCGTACGAGTCGACCGGCATAGGTGTGGGTGTGTGCCAGCAGCAAGCCGCTGCGCACGGTTCGACCGTCTTCGACGTACCGAACGGGTGCAGGCGGCTACCTCGTCATCCTCGAGGTCGCGCTCGGGAGTTGGTCCGGGCTTGGGCAATTCGATGTCGTGGCACGGGTTCTCGGGGATGAGCTTGGCCGCGTGCGCTGACTTCAGCGATGAGCTCAGTAGGCGGTAGCACTTGCCAACGCTGGTTGGGGCCATCGTCTTTCGGAGGTCGGCGACCCAGCCTTGGATATCGGGCTGGGTGATGTCGGTCAGCATGACCGTGCCCCACTTCGGAGCCAGGCGCTTGTCCATCCGGTGGTCGTCGATCTTCTGGGTGCCTTCGTCGACCACCCGCCGAAGCGTCCACCGCGGGCGCCATTCGTTCCATGCGGAGCATCGGTTCGCGGCCGATTCAGCGAACCGTTGCGCCGATGAGAGTATTCACCCGATGCCCAGTCGGAAGGGAAGGTGCAGGAGCGGTGCCGACGCAGTTCGTCGTTTTTCCGCTACCTGGATGAGCGGACACACCGCCGATGACGCTCAGAACATCGATCGTCTACGTACGAACTATGTACCGAGATCGGGTCTCATAATTGGCAATGCTCCAAGATCTCTCAGTTTGGCGAATTTTTCTAGATAGGAAGACCCTGCTGTCTCGATACCGGCATCCCAGAGCAGGGAATCTATTTCGTCGGCAGAGCGAGGTTCTGGAAATTTAGACATCGGGATAGCCTCCTCTCGACCCAAAGTGCGATTCACGGCTGCAAGCGCGTGTGCAGCGAGCCATCGCGTTTCACCGTACAAATAAGGAGCGCTGAAGGTGCATGGAGTTCGATCGGTCAACAACGGGCTCAGGCCAGCCGCGACTCGCTCGTCGGCAATTGGGTAGCGCTGTAATATTTCTAGCATTCTCGTAACATCCTCAGGTTCGCTCGGATTCGACAGGCATTCCAATACGTAGCGGACCTCCTCCTCGGGATCGAGGTCTTCGGGATCGAACTCGGTCGGAATCATTCGGTTGCTCCAATGATAGATCGCCATTCCAGGCTATCCAATGAAATAGATTTCACCTTTGTTATCAGTTCAGCCTTGGTGATCCGGTCGCCTTCCTCGAGTCCTAATCGAGTCGCCATAGCGCGGTTCACGGCTATGGTATCTGCCGCTTGACCAGCCCACTCGGGAAAGCTCGGATGAGCTGCGAGATTAACGCCATCGACGAACCAGTATTGCAGGGCCTCTGCGCGTTTGGGGTCGATTGCCGCAACCACCTTTGCATCCGATGCCACGCTACCACCCGTGACGTGACTGATCATGTCCGCGAGGAACTGATTCTCTATGCCCAAGGCTTCCGAATGTGCCCAGCGATAGTGTTTGTCGAATTGTTTTTCCCAGGCGGCCAGCTTTGGAATTGTCATCTTCTCGGGGCCCCACACGTTGAATCCTTCGATTCCTTTCAGGAGATCCAGTTCCACTTGTTCATGAACGAGATACCTGACATCGTTTACTGTCACTGCTTTACGTTCGCCGTTAACGATACTCTCACCTCGCGCAAGTCGCGTCCATGAATTGTAATTCTCCGCAGTGAATCGAAGGCCGGGGCTGTTGAAATTGTACTGTTTGATCTCCTGGATGATTGACTTGTCCATCTTGACTCCCAGCGTCGACAACGTTCGTTGAACGGCGCTGACGTCATTTTCTGCGAGTAGAGCCTGCCGGACCAGCTCGACCTTCACGTTCAACTGCTGCGGAGTCAATCCCTCGAATCGGTTGGTCCACCTGACTTCTGCTTCACCACGTGTTCCGCCTCCGGGGCGAGGTCTTGCGTTGAAACGGGGATTTCGCCCGGGCCCGGCGAAGGCCGGAGCCGTCTCGTCCAGTCGTGTCGCCGTGCTTGCCACACCTGTGAAGGTGGTGGCGCCGCGTGTGATGAGTGTGCTGGTGGCGAGTTGGATTTCGGCTTCGGACATGCCTTTGGCGGCGAGTTCGCGGGCGATGAGGCGGGCGCCGATGGCGAGGCCGGCGCGGTAGCCGAGTTCGGGGAGGCCGCTGACGGTGAGGATGGCGTCCCAGTAGAGGCGGGAGTCGTCGGTGACGTTGCCGGCGTCGGCGTGGCCGGACCATGCGGGCACGGTGATGCCGTCGAAGGTTTTGAAGGTGGAGGAGTCGAAGCCGGTGTAGTCGCCGCTCTGCAGGGCGGTGAGGTTGTTGTTCTTGTCGAAAGTGGCGGTGGCGGTGCGTTGTTCGCCTTTGCGGTTTTTGTAGGTCCATTCCTGGGTGCTGGTGCCGTCGGGCGCGGTGAGGATGGGGCCGCGGGCGGTGATGGGGTCGCTGCGCCAGGTACCGGTCAACGGGTCGAACTGGTTGCCGTAGTTGGGGCCGCCGATTGTGTTGTTGTAGCGGTCGATCGGGATCGTGGTGCCGTCGGGTTGGAGCACGGCGCGGGTGAGGTCGGGGTTGGTGATGATGCTGTAGGGCGCGCCGTTGGTCTGCCCGGGCACTGTGACGACCTGCATCCTGTTGCCGTCCGGTCCCGTGATCTCGGTGACCGGTGCGTTCAGGATGCCGGGGCGGAAGTGGGCTTCGGTGGTGGTGCCGTCGAGGTTGTATTCGGTGACGTGTCCGCCGAGGCCGTCGGGGTCGAGTTGCACGATTTCGGCGGGGGTGTTGGAGCCGGGTGCGGGTTCTTTGACGACGGTGCCGTCGGCGTAGCGCACGGAGTGGGAGCCGTCGGGGTTGGCGGTCCAGGTGGTGAGGTGGCCGTAGCCGTCGTCGACGGAACGAACCTGGGTGACCGCGCCGCCGATGCTGGTGATTGTGGTGTCACGGCTCAGGCCGCCGGTGCCGAGCACGATGTCGGATTCGGCGGTGGCGATGAGCAGGCCATTGCGGTCGAGGACGTCGGTTTTGTTGTGCCCGGTGATCGGGTCGGTGGTGCCGATGATGGTGGTTTGGTCGGCACCGGTGGTGATGGTGGTGTTGCCGCTGGGTAGGGCGACGGTTTGGCCGGGGGCGGGTGGGCCGGCGGTCAGTACGGCGTTGAGGTCGTCTGCGCTGCCCACGGGTGGTGGCGCGTTTTGTACTCCACCACCGAGACCGAGGTCAGCCAACGTCGGAACGGAATCGGTTGTACCGACCGGGTTTTGAGCCGGAGGCTGGGGCTGAGGTTGTTGCTGGGGTTGAGGTGTGGGCTGTGGCTGCGGTGCTGGGGTTACTGGTAGCGGATTGGTCTTCTGATCGATCTTCTCCGGCAGTTTCGGATCCGGCATCTTCGGCATGATCGGTGCCGGGCCTGCGACATCGTGCAGGACGGGTGCGGAGAAAAGTGCAGGGGCAGAACGGTGTTCGGCGATTCCTGCATCGAGCAGGTCTTGCGCGGCTCTGATCCGGCCGAATTTGCTGGCCGCGTCGGCGGCCGATCGGACTGTGAAATCGAAGACCCGGGCTTCGCCAGGTGGTTTGATAGGTTCGGGCACAACGCACCTCGCGCATGAAAAAACCGCCACGCGAGAGGCAGTGGCGGTTTCAATGGATTGGGATCTAGCGCTCAGCGTGGACCGAACCGCAGCATGGATCGGCTACTCGGCTGGTCCACGTGTTAAGACAGCTGCGTCCCACATCCCCTGCTCATCGTCGATACAAACCAGCTGATCTCTGATGGGATGGACTTAGCTTGGAACGGGCAAAGGTTGCGAGATTCCACCGAAATGATGGCAGATATAGCGGGCAAAGACACAGCTATAGCGCTGCAAGTACTTTCACCTAGCGGGCCCTACTCTGTCAACCTCTCTGCCGTAATCAGAGGGCGCACGAACGCTACCAGCGCAATGCGGAGATGAACGGCTCTAGCGTATGCCGCGAGGGCGGGGTGGGGCGTGTGGGTGAGACGGGCAGGCTCGTCCTGCCCGTCACCATTGCTCGGTTCGGTGCCGCGGTTCCGGCGTGTCAAGTCTGGATTCCCGGTCCCCGGGCCGGCCGGTCATCGCCGGGTCGCCAGTCGGGGTTGATCGCCGGAATTTGTTGTTGATCAAGAAAATCGGGGCCGTCGAACCCTTGTCGAAGATGGGTGAAACTCGACTCGTGGCCCCCCGACACGCAAGCCGAACTGCGTTGATGGAGCAGATGAGTGAAGTAGGAGGTGTGTCGGGGGAAATCGGTAGATAGATAAAGGGTTTCAGGGGAGGAAGAATGTTGGTTGCGTTGGGTAGTGAGTCGACTCGAAAGCTGGTGCGCCACATTGCCTCTGGGGCGGCGCGGATTCGGTCTGCGACAGTGTCGCTGCGGTCGGGGCGATGGTTCGTCTCGTTCTCCGTGGAGATCGACCGTGCCGAGCGCCATGCGGTCCGCCCGGATTCGGTTATTGGAGTTGATGTCGGCGTGAAGTCGCTCGCCGTCCTCTCGGACGGCGAGATGGTCGACATGCTCAGGGCCCGTCTTCGGACGTATTCCGAACGGTTCGATCCCCTCTGCGCCTCACTGTACTCGCGGTTGGTTCGTGGATCAGGGATGTGTATCGGCGTCAGGATCGACTGAGCGTTGTCTGTGCCTTCGTGAGCCAGTTACAGTGGCGCAGTGCGATCGCCTTCTTCGCCAGCTATGCGAATGAACGGGCGAAGTGGGATCGAAGTCAGGCTGTTCGATGGGATGAACGCCGGTTGTCTGCGTACGGTCAATACTCGGACTGCATTCGTCGGATGCAGGTGCTCGCCGATCGGATCGCAGGATCGCACGACCTGCCCTCCGATGGTGAACCGCTGAGTGTGGAGGAGGGGCTTCCGCTTCTTGCTGAGGCGGAGGTGGTGCGCAGTGCTCAGTGGCAACAGGTTCTGCTGCTTGGCAATTCACGTGCGATCGCGGTTGGTTACGACTTGAACCGATGCACGTGGGCGATGGAGTGGTTTGCGCGCGGCAGGGTAACCGATCTCGACGACTGGCGGTTGGTCTCGGCCGAGGCTTATCGGCTGCGCCGGCTATTCATCGTGGAAGCTCGAAACGAAATGGGTGTGACTGGGGAGGTCTCGTCGGCGCCTGCGTGGGTGCCGGATTGGACTCCGGAGACTCTGCTCACCGCCTTGCGGGTGAAAGCTGCGCGTGAGAAGGGTGTTGAGGCGCAACCTCATTCGAGTGACGAGTTCGACTAGCGAGGTCGACGTCGGCGTGGGGTCGGGCGCTGGCGACGTGGACCTGACGGGAGCGGTGCCGGTCTCTGATAGCTCCTGGTGGGTTGGTGTGATGTGGGGCGCTTCTTGCGGGGGATAGTGAGAGACGTTACCGTACCCAGCTAGTGGGGAAACGTGGTGTTTTTCTCCTGTCCAATGAAGGGCTGGTTTGGGGTCGATGGGATTGTCTTCTCGGAGATGGGTGGGGATCGCGGCGGTTGGGGTGGTTGCGGCTACTTCGGCGGCGTTGATGGTGCCTGTGGCTCAGGCCGAACCAGAGGGGGGAGATCCGGCTGTTGCGTGGACTGCGGCGCAGGATGGGGTGGCGCGGTATCCGGGGGTGCATGTGGATTGGGATGTGCCTGTCACTATGAGTGATGGGACTGTGTTGAAGGCCAATGTGTATCGGCCTATGGATGCGGAGGGGCGGATCGTGGAGACGCCGATGCCTTCGATCGTGAATATGACTCCGTATACGAAACTTGTTTATATGCTGCTGGATTCGGCGTTGTCGGTGCCGGGGCTGTCGGATTCGGCGATTGATCTGATCAACAGGTTCGATCTGTTCAATCTGGGTGGGACGCCGTTTTCGGGACTCGGGGATCAGGTTAAGACGTTGTCGGGTGGGATTTTGCGGACCATTGCCGCCGATCGGAAGCTGGTGCAATCCGGGTACACCGAGATCGTGGCCGATGTTCGGGGGACCGGGTTTTCGGAGGGGGCTTGGCAGGTTTTCGGGGAGCGGGAGCAGAAGGATACGGCCGAGATTGCGGAATGGGCTGCGGGGCAGTCTTGGTCGGATGGGAAGGTCGGGTTGGCGGGGGTGTCGAACGGGGGGATCAGTGCGTTGCAGGGGGCTGAGCAGCGGCCGCCGTCGGTGCAGGCGGTGTTTGCGGCCGAGCCGGGTAGTGATCTGTTGCGGGACACGGTTTTTCCCGGGGGTGGGTTCGATATCGGTTTTGATCCGATCTGGCTTGCGGCCATCAATACCGGTAAGTGGGTGCCTGATCTGGCGTCGATCGTGACGGGGCAGTTCGATTGGAAGTGGCTTGCCGATCGGGTGGATAGTCCGATCACCTTTCTCGACACGTTGATTCGCGCGTTGTTCGTGCCCTCGATCGATGCGCTGCCGCAGGACATGCGGTCGATCATCGATCCGGACGGGCCGTTCCGGGCGGGGCTCACGGGGCATCCGGATCGGATCGAGGTGCCTACCTTTGTTGTCGGTGGTTGGCATGACATCTTCGCGAATTCGCAGCCGGAGATCATCAACTCGATTCCGCTGCCCAGCAGCAAGAAGAAGCTTGTCATGGGCGATTGGTTTCACGTCGACATGGGATCCGGTCTCGGTGTGGCGGGTGCTCCGCCGCGGATCGATGTGCTGCAGCGGGCCTGGTTCGACAAGTGGCTCAAGGGGATCGACAACGGGATCGACGAGTACAGCCCGGCGACGCTGTTCCAGCAGGGTGGGGGTTGGACGAGCAGTGATGAATTCCCGCGCGCTGGAATGACTTACGCCCGCAAATATCTGTCGGCCGCGGCCAGTGGCACCACCGGTGCTGTGGCACACGATGGTTCGCTGAGTGATGTTCCGCCTGCCGAGTCGGCGACGCTCACCGTGTCGCCCGGGCTGTCGACCGTGTGCTCGCGTGATGCCGTGCAGGGCACCGCCGGGCTGCTCGGGATCCAGCTCATCGACGCCTGCGGGAAGGATTCACGCGTGGCCGAAGTCGCCGCGCTCACCTTCACCGGGGATCCGGTGGCCGAGCCGACGGCGCTGTCGGGGCCGGTCGATGTGCACCTCAATACCGTGCTGGACACGACCGAGGGCTACTGGTCGGCCACGCTCAATGATGTTGCGCCGGACGGGCAGTCGACGATTCTGACCAGCGGGCAGCTCACCGCTTCGCTGCGCAAGATCGACGACGGCAAGAGCAAGAAGTCGCCGAACGGTGACTACACCGCACCGTTTCCCACGTTGACGCTGGCCGATCGTGAGCCGATCGTGCCGGGTCGTCCCACCACCCTGGACGTCGGTTTGACGGCGACCGACGCGGTGCTGCAACCGGGGCACCGGCTGCGGGTCGACATCTATGCCGCCAACATTCCCAAGGGCTTCATGGTGCCCGCGCTGATGCTGGAATCTCAGCTGGCACCCCAGCATCTGCTGCTCGATCCCGCGGAACCCAGCTGGGTGAATGTGCCGACGAGTCGGCCGATCTGACGGATCTCAGATGCGCGCGAGGATGAGATCGACTTGCGCCGAGAGCAATTCGGTCAGCTCGGTCGGCGTATAGAGCCCAGGGGCGCTCAGGGCGTGCATGGTGAGTCCGTCGACGGCCGCCAGGAGCAAGGCGGCGCGACGCTCCGGCTCGGGAATTCCCGTCTCCGCCAAGGGGATTGCGAGCCCGGCGCGCAGTTCCTCGAGCGTGTGGCGCTGCAGGCGAGCGAGGGTTTCGTTCGTCGCGGCTCTGGCGGTGAAGGCGAGCATCACCCGACCCTCCTGCTCCCGCTCGGCGTCGAGCGGGAGCAGGTGTGAGAGTGCCTCGATCAACCGGTCGGGGAGGGGTGGGCGCGGATCGACCCTTGTGATTCGCGCCCGGACCCGGGTGACGAGCTGCTCGAAGGCGAAAGCGTAGAGCTCGTCCTTGGTTCGGAAGTGATGCTGTACCGCTCCGATCGAGACGTCGGCAGCCGTGGCGACCTCGCGGACGCTGGCCGCATCCAGCCCGCGCAGCGCCGCGATGTGGAATACGGCTTCGGCGAGCAGTTCTGGAGTCGTAGATCGATACGCCACCTCGACAACCATACACTCGTATGGAACAATACAGTCGTATGGAAACGCGTCAATCCACTCGGATTCGCACCGCTCTCACCGGTACGGTCGCGACCGCTGCATTGGTATGGATCTGGTGGATTCTCGATCCGTCCGCGCCCAAATCCGCACTGTGGCCCGCGGCTATCACGGCCTTGCTGGCCATCAACATCCCTCTGACCATTGCCCGACCCGGCGTGAAGCGGGCGCTGGTCGCGGCGATCCAACGCCTCGCGCTCAACCCCATGATCCGGCTGATGTTCCGAATCGGCTTCGTGCCCTTCGGATATGCGCTGCTCGAGACGACGGGTCGCCGTACCGGGCGAACGCATGTCGTCCCCGTGGGCAATGGACTCGACGGTGACGTGTTCTGGATCATCGCCGAACACGGCTACCGCGCCGGCTACGTCAACAACCTGATGGCCCAACCCAAGGTCCGCCTGAAGTTCCGCCGCGGTCTCCGCTTCGAATGGCACGAGGGCCTGGCCGAGGTCCGCCCCGACGAAGACGCACTCCAAAGGCAACACACGCTCTCCCGCTGGCACCCACTCCGAATCCTGAACGCCATCGTGGTCCGCACCCTCGGCACCGACCTACTGGTAATCCGCATCGACCTCGCAACCCACGACGCCAACCGGGACCGTGTCTGATTTCGGCATTTGCTGAAGCTGGTTCCAATGCATGCCCATAGACGCCATCGTCCGAATTGGCCACCATGCGGGTTAGCTTGCTTGTTTCCACCGAGGGCTGAGGGGCGGGACATATATCCCTGGCGAAGTGGACGCTGGGTCGGGAGCGTTTATGTACGATCTGGGATCCATGTGGCTGGGTGGATTGGCGCCCGTTCGGTTGCTGCCTGGTCGCTGTACATTCGGTTCTGATGGAAATAGGTTTCGGTTTGCGGGTTTGCTGTTCGATCGCGGGGGATGAGCTGGTCGGCGGGTGTTTGGGGTGACCGCTGCTGCGCCTGCGAGACGGGAAGCTCGGGGGGTGCGGGGGCGGGGGGCTCGGACGCGGACATTGCCGCAGTTGCTGGTGGGGGCGGTCGAGGCGAATCCGGGCGGGGTGGCGGTGCGGTGTGCGGGGGAAGAGCTGAGTTATGCCGAGTTGGATCGGCGGTCTTCGCGGTTGGCGCGGGTGTTGATCGGGCGGGGGATCGGGCCGGAGGATCGGGTGGCGGTCGCGCTACCGCGGTCGATCGACTCGGTGGTGGCGCTGTGGGCGGTGGCGAAGTGCGGGGCCGTTTACGTGCCGGTGGATCCGCGGTATCCGGCCGAGCGGGTGCGGTACATGCTGGCGGATTCCGGTGCAGCGGTGGGGATTTCGTCGAGTGGTCTGCATTCCGAGTGGGGTGCGGGGGTGCGGTGGCTGGATCTTGATTCGCTGGCTTGCGGGGCCGCGCTCGCGTTGGCTTCCGATCGGCCGGTGGATTACGGCGAGCGGGTGCGCAGGTTGCACGGCGGCAATGCGGCCTATGTCATCTATACGTCGGGGTCGACCGGGCAGCCGAAGGGTGTCACGGTCACCCATGCGGGGCTGGCGGGGTTGTGTGCGGAGGTGACTCGCCGATTCGGTGTGACCTCGCAGGCGCGGACGCTGCATTTCGCGTCGCCGAGCTTCGATGCCGCGGTGCTGGAATTGCTGCTGGCTTGCGGATCCGGGGCGACGATGGTCATCGCGCCAGCGGATTGCTATGGCGGGGAACAGTTGGCCGAGCTGTTGCGTGCGGAGCGGGTGAGCCATGCGTTCCTCACGCCGGCGGTGTTGGCCGGACTCGATCGGCACGGGGTGCCGGAGCTGCGCACGTTGCTGGTGGGTGGTGAGGCGTGCCCGCCGGAACTGGTGACGCGCTGGTCGGATCGTGGGTTCTTCAACCTCTACGGCCCGACCGAGAGCACCGTCGCGGTCACCATCAGTGAATCGCTCGCCGCCGCCGAAACCGTCACGGTCGGATCGCCCATCCCGGGTGTGACCGCGCTGGTGCTGGATTCGCGGCTGCGGCTGGTTCCCGACGGTGCGGCCGGTGAGCTCTATGTGTCGGGGCCTGGGCTGGCGCGCGACTATCACGGCAGGCCCGCGCTGACGGCGCAGCGATTCGTCGCGCATCCGGGTGGGACCGGAGAGCGCATGTACCGCACGGGCGATGTGGTCCGGTGGGTCACCAGGCGGGGCAGCCGCGAGCTGGAATACCTGGGCCGCACGGATGCGCAGGTCAAGATCCGCGGCTTCCGGGTGGAGCTGGGCGAGATCGACGCCGTGCTGGCGGCCGATGACTCGGTGGCGCTGGCGATTACGGCCGTGCGAATCTTGCCGAGCGGTGAAAACGCTTTGGTGTCTTATGTTTTGCCGTTGGCGGACGCAGCGGTCGACGTGTCCGCCTTGCGCGAGCGGGCCCGGATCGCGCTACCCCGCCATGCGGTGCCCGCGGCGATCGTCGTCATCGACGCTGTTCCGGTCACCCCGGCGGGCAAGCTGGATCGTGCGCGCCTACCGGAGCCGGTGCTGTGCACCCGCGAGTATCGCGCACCGGCGGGTGAGGCCGAGTCGCTGATCGCGGAGGAGTTCGCCCGGCTGTTGGGCGTCGGGCAGGTGGGGGCCGGGGACGATTTCTTCGAGCTGGGCGGCAATTCGCTGCTGGCCATGCGGTTGGCCGGGCGGCTGGGCGCGGCGTTCGGTCGCAAGATTCCGGTCGAGATGGTGTTCGATCACCCGACCGTCGCCGACCTCGCGGTCGCGGTGCGCTGCGCGACCTCGGGCGCACTCGCGGCCCTGGCCCCGCAGGTGCGCGGTGAGCGGGCTCCGCTGTCGCTGGCGCAGCAGCGAATGTGGTTCCTAGCCAGGCTGGATCCGGATTCGGCCGCCCACCACATCACCATCGCGCTGCGGTTGTCCGGGACGTTGGATGTGGCGGCGCTGGCCGCGGCCGTCCGCGATGTGGTCGAACGGCACGAGGTGCTGCGGACGGTGTATCCGGAGGTCGACGGAGCCGGATGTCAGTTGGTGCTGTCGGCCGACCGGGTCCGGCTGGAGCTGACGCCCCGGCCGGTCACCGAAGCCGATTTGCTTGCCGCACTGGAGGCGTTGTCCGCGCGCGGATTCGACGTCACGCGGGAAGTGCCGTTGCGGGCCGGGGTGTTCCAGGCGGCCAAGGACGAGTTCGTGCTGTCGGTGGTCGTGCATCACATTGCGGCGGACGGGTTTTCGCTGGATCCGCTGATCCGCGATCTCACCGCCGCCTATCTGGCGCGGGCTCAGGGGCGCTCGCCCGCATGGACGTCCCTGCCGGTGCAGTACGCCGATTACGCGATCTGGCAGCGCACCATGCTCGGTCACCGCGACGATCCGGATTCGCTGCTGTCCCAGCAGCTTCGGTACTGGCGAGACACGCTCGACGGGCTGCCGCCGCTGCTCGAGCTGCCGACCGACCGGCCACGCCCCGCCGTGCTCGGAACCAGTGGCGCGGCTTACGAATTCGAGATCGACGCGGAGTTGCGCGGCGCGCTGACGCGGCTGGCGCGGGAGCGTGGTGTGTCGCTGTTCATGGTGATGCATGCGGCGCTCGCCGTCGTTCTTGCCAGGCTGGCGCGAACCGATGATGTCGCGGTCGGCACGGTGCTGGCCGGGCGCGGTGCGCGCGAGCTCGACGATCTGATCGGCATGTTCGTCAACACCCTGGTGTTGCGCACCGCAATCGACGAGGACGAGTCGTTCGCGCGGCTGCTGGATCGCGTCCGCGACACCGATCTGGCCGCCTTCGACCATGCCGATGTGCCGTTCGAATGCCTGGTGGAGGAGTTGGATCCGCCGCGCACCGAGGCATATCAACCGCTCGTGCAGGTGCTGCTGGTCTTCCAGAATCTCGGTGAGCAGGTGCTGCGACTACCCGAACTCACCATCGCGGGCGTCGAATCCGGCCGGGAGGTCGCGGAATTCGAGTTGGAATTGACCGTGGTCGAGCCGGTCGGCGAGGCGGGCGGGCTACCGTGCTCGTGGCGGTATGCGACCGATCTCTTCGATGAAGACCGGATGGCGGCGCTGGCGCGCTATCTGACCCAGGTGCTGACAGCGGCGGTGGCCGACCCGGAACGGCCGGTAGGGGATCTGCCGCTACTGACCGAAACCGAGCGCACCGCACTGACGGCCATGGGATCGGCGGCGCGGCAACCGGTTCCGTCGGGGACGGTACTCGATCCCTTCCATGCCGCGATCACCCCGGATGCCGTCGCCGTGGTGTTCGAGGATCGCAGCTACACCTATGCCGAGTTCGCCTCCTGGGTGAACAGACTTGCGCGAGAGCTGATTTCGTACGGGGTGGGCCCGGAGAGCCGCGTGGCGGTGGCTATTCCGCGGTCGCCGAAGATGCTCGCGGCGATCTACGCCGTGCTGACAGCCGGTGGCGCGTACGTCCCGATCGATCCGGACCATCCGGCCGAGCGGATCGGGCACATCCTCGATACAGTCCGGCCCATATGCGTTCTCACCGCGGACGGCCAGCTGGATACCGCCGTGCGGCAGGTGGCTCTCGACCGACTGGATCTGTCCAAGCAGGCGAGTGATGCGGTCACCGATGCGGATCGCCTTGCACCCCTGCGCTTGTCGAATGCCGCCTACGTGCTGTTCACCTCCGGATCCACCGGGCGCCCCAAGGGCGTGGTGGTCACCCACTCCGCCGTGGTGAATCAGCTGGGCTGGATGCGGGGGCACTACGATCTCGGGCCCGCCGACGCCTTCCTGCACAAGACACCGGTCACCTTCGACGCCTCGGTGTGGGAGTTGTTCCTGCCCTTGCAGATCGGTGCGCGACTGGTGCTGGCATGCCCGGGCGGCCACCTGGACCCCGACTATCTGCTGGCGACGATGCGCCGGCACGAAGTGGCGATCCTCGAGTCGGTGCCCTCGATGCTGGCGCTGCTGCTGGCCGACGACAACGCGGAACTCCCTGCGAGCCTGCGGTATCTATCCATCGGCGGCGAGGAACTACCGCCGTGGCTGGTCGCACGGGTGCGGGAATGTCACCCGGCGATCATCGACAACACCTACGGGCCTACCGAAGGAACCGTCACCTCGACCTTCCATCGCTGCACGGCCGACGGCCAGGTGCCGATCGGACGCCCGGTCCCCGATACCGGTGTGTACGTGCTGGATTCACGCCTGCGTCCGGTGCCGTCGGGCGTTGCAGGGGAGCTGTATCTGACCGGGGCGCAGCTGGCGCGCGGCTACGAGGGCGCGGGCGGGCAGACCGCGCACCGATTCACCGCCGATCCCTACGGTCCGGCAGGCTCGCGCATGTACCGCACCGGCGACCTGGTCCGGATGCAGGCCGATGGGGTGCTGGAGTTCCTGGGCCGCACAGACTTCCAGCTGTCACTGCACGGATTGCGGATCGAACCGGGGGAGGTCGAGGCCGCGCTGCGCGAGCACCCCTCGGTCGACCGGGCCGCCGCGCTGGTCCGTCGTGAACAGCTGATCGGGTATGTGACTCCGGCTGCCGGTGTCACGGTGGATGTTGAAGCCGTACTGGCAGCAGCCCGAGACAGGTTGCCCGGGTACATGATTCCGTCCCAGGTGCTGGTGATCGACGAACTGCCCCTGGGTGCGACGGGAAAGCTCGACCGTGCCGCGCTGCCGGATCCGCAGGCGGCCGAACGGGAGTTCCGGCCGCCCGTCACCGCCGACGAGCAGGCCGTCGCGGAGGTATTCGCCGAGCTGCTCGGCATCGAGCGGGTGGGGCGTGACGACGACTTCTTCGCCCTCGGAGGCACCTCGCTGACCGCCATCCGCGTGCGGGCCGCGCTGGCCCAAAGGCTTGAATTGCCGGTGCCATTGCGATCTCTGTTCACCCACCCGAGGGTCGGTGAGCTGGCGGTCGCGCTGCGTGACGAGTCGGTCGCGCTCCCGGCCGGTCCGGACCCGCGCGCCGATGCCGTCCTCGACCCGGACATCAGCGCTGTCGACCGTGCTCCGGCCCACGCGGGCAAACCGCGGACGATCCTGTTGACCGGGGCAACCGGATTCCTGGGCATCTTCCTGCTGCGCGAACTCCTCGAAAACACCTCGGCCACAGTCCATTGCCTGGTGCGTGCCGCATCCGACACCGCCGCAGGAGATCGGATCGCAGCCGCTGCCGAACGTTACCGTCTGGATTTCAATGCCTACGCCGACCGGATCGTGCCCGTCGCGGGTGATCTCGCGCAGCCGCAATTGGGTTTGGGCGCACAGTGTTTCGCCGACTTCGCGGACTCTGTCGACGTCATCTATCACAACGGCGCGGCGGTCAATCACCTGGAACCGTACGCTCGCCTGCGGGACGCGAATGTCGGTGGCACCGCCGAGGTGCTGCGCCTGGCCGCCACCACCCGGCTCAAGCCCGTCCACTACGTTTCGACCGCCTCGCTGCCCGCCTCCGACTCCGCCGAACCGCCGGCCGATGCCCCCGGCTACCTGCTGAGCAAGTGGGCCGCCGAACGGCTCGTGGTCACCGCGGCCGAGCGCGGGATCCCCACCGTCATCCACCGCCCGGCCCTCATCACCGGCGATACCCGCACCGGCGCGGGCAGCGTCGACGATGCGGTGTGGACCATGGTGCGCGCCATGGTAGTTCTCGGCATGGCCCCGGATCTCGGCGACGTCGCAATCGATGCCAGCCCTGTGGATCACGTGGCGGCGGCCATCGTCCGGCGAAATCCCGACGGCGAGACCACACCACAGCGGGTGTCGTTGCGGGAGGTGCTCGATCAACTCCGCACCCGTGGCCACCAGCTCCGACCGGTCGCCCCGGAGTGCTTCGGCACCGCACTCGCCGAATCCGCCGAACAACACCCGTCCACCGGCGACCACACCCTCGCCCGCGCGGCCGCCCTCAGCATCAACTACACCGGGCTCGGCGCGGCCAACGCCGAGCCCGGGCCCGAGTCGGCGGGTAGCGCGGTGGACGGTGTCGTCCTCGGCCGCTACATCGACTACTTCACCGACATCGGTTTCCTGCCTCCAGCTCGTTAGGAGCTGCCGGTGGTGATGCCGGAGCAGTCCACGGCGGATTCGCCGCTGATGCTGATGGCCAGACCCGCCGCGGTGCATTGGTGGGGCGAGCTATTCGTCGACCCCGCGGCCAGCCCCGAAGGTGAGATCGCCGAGCCCACATCGGTTCCGGCGACGAACGCTCGGGGACTATCGGTAAGGGTCGTCGCAGCGCCGACCGCGGCGAGACCGGCCATAACGGTGAGGGCTCGGACGATCAGCCCGCTCCTAGCACGGGGAATCGGCATGTCTCTGCCCCGATCACTGCGCGGGGCACTGCGGGGGCTGACCCTGCGGCGGCTGCCCCTGGGGCGGTTGGCCCTGCGGCGGCTGCCCCTGCCCGTCACCGGGAGGCGGCGGGCACTGCTGACCCGAGGTAGGCCCGCCCGGCTGATCGGGTGCGGGATCCGCGGCCGCGATGCCTGCCGTGGCGGCGAGCAGTCCGAGCACGGCCGCGGCAGTCGCGGTGTTTCTCGACAGCTTCGAGTAGGCCATAAGAGTTCTCCTGTCGTCGGTGCGATCCCGGAACGAGGCGTTCGCCTGTCCCGGCCGCGATGGGAATCCTGGCGGCGGGAGATGCGCGCGATATTGGCGCGAGTTATGAGCGAGCTGTGAGTCGCACCGGCGCACCGGGTCTCGCGGCGGTCCAGCCGCAGTGCTGGCCGTCATACCCACCGCACTCATCGCTGAGTCCGGTGCGGACGGCCACACCCTTCTCCGGTGCATCGCGGTCTTACGATCGAGCGGTCATGGGGTGCGTGTCCTGAGCCGCCGCAATTCGGCCTTGCCGTGACGCGCGTATGTCAGTGTGTTCGAGCTGGCGAGAGGGTGCTCGAATCGGTTTTCGCGGTGGCGATCTGGTCCACGGTGAGGCCGGAGCTTCTCCGGAGGTCGACGCCTCGTAGATCGGCGGCGGTCAAGTCGGCTCCGGCCAGGGCGGCGTCGTCGACGGTTGTTCCGGTGAGGTCGCAGGCGGTCAAGGTTGCTTCGACCAGCTTCGCGGAGGTGAGCTGCGCTCCGTGCAGGGACGCGCCGGTGAGGTTCGCGGAGGTGAGGTTCGCGTGGTCGAGGTTCGCGTTGGTGAGGATGGTGTGGTGCAGGTTCGCGGATCTGAGGTCTGCGTCGGCGAGTTGGGCTCCGGACAGGTCGATATCGTGCAGGGGCGCGCGGGGTAGGCGGACACCCGTGAGGTTCAACGGGGAATCCGCAGCGGTGGGGTGGCGTCGGCGTAAGGCCGTGAGGACGGCCAGGACGTCACTGGGGAGGGCTGTACGGGGACCGGTCGGTGGCGTTGCGCCGGCTCGTGTGCGCAGGAGATCGGCGTAGGACTCGAGGATGCGGGCACGGTAATCGGGAGAGTAGGTCATCATTCGCTCGAGGGCACGGACCGCGTCGGCGCGGGTATCGGCGTCGCTGCCGAGCAGTCTGTCCATAGCTGTCTGGAAGCTGTCGGCGCGCTGCTTGCTGCGGTCGAGCCGATACTTGGCGTAGCCGACGAGGCAGACCGCGATCGGCGTTGCGACGCCGAGAGCGGCCGTCAAATGATTACGTAAAGCCTCCTCCGGCTTGCCATCCCGGGTGAACCAGATCGGGACGAGATAGACGATGCCGACGAGCGCGATGGATGCCGCGAGGACCGAGAACAGTAGGATCCGGCGCTTTGCAGTCACCGGATCATTGCAGCAGAAACCTCATCTGCTCGCGGCACGAATGGTTGTGGCCGGGACTTCCTCGGGTATGGATGCCGAGGCGAAAATGCCAGTGCGTAAAGGCCTTTCGCTGCCGAACCACGCGGTAGGCTGCGGGGAGAGCAGGGGAGGTGGATGGTGTACGACGGCCGTGTGCCCCGGCAGTTGCCACAGCGGAATCGCAATCACGTCGATCGGGAGGAGATCCTCACCGATGCGGCCGTACGGGCGCGCAGTACAGCCGGAAATTCGACGGTGGTATTCACCGGCCTGCACGGGATCGGCAAGTCGCACACGGCGATCGAGTTCGCGCACCGGTTGGCCGGGGAGTACCCGGATGGGCAGTTGCTGTGCACTCTGCCCGATGGTCCTCAGGGGGACTCGCAATTCTCGGATGTGATCGCCCAACTGCTGCAAGGATTGGGGGACCGGCCCGAGGACATCCCAGATCGACGCGACGCGTTGCTCGGGCGATACCACACGCGCACGGCGGAGCTTCGGCTGTTGATCGTCATCGACAATGTGAAGACCAAGGCTCAGATCCGCTCGCTGTGTCCTGCCGACGGCGCCTCGCTACTGGTGGTGGCGGGTGCGGGTGCGGCCACGGACCTCAACGGCAAAGGCGTTGTCGTGTGCGAACTCGACCAGCTGACCGATGATGATGCCAACGAACTACTGGGCCGACTTGTCGGATTCGACCGAATCGCGGCCGAACCGGAAGCAGCCCATCGGATTCTGCGACTGTGCGGCAACGTGCCGCGCGCCGTGGAGATCGCTGCGGGAATGCTCGCCGCGCATCCGAACCGCGCGGTGGCGACCGTAGCGGAGTTGCTGTCCGATGAAGGCCGACGTTCCCAGCAGTTGTCCCTGCCGGAGATATTCGGCACCGCTTACGACGCGGTGTCGGAACTCGCTCAGCAGTGCTATCGGGTATTCGGCTTGCACGGGCACGACGGATGGCTCCACGTGGATGCGGTGGTGGCGGCGGTCGGGGTGGCACGCGGCGAGACCCTGTGTGCACTGGTGGAACTCGCGAATCTGCATCTTGTCACCGAGCGTGACGGCGGGTTCCAGGCCATCGACCTGATGCGGGTCCACGCTCGCACGGTGCCGGTCCTCGGCGGTGAACGCGAACGAGCCGAGCTGGCGTTGCTGACGTATTTCGGTCGTCGACTCCGGGCAGCGGATGTCGTGCTCGCCCCGGCCCGACCGTGGCGTCGGCTGCTTCTCGTCGAGAACGATTCCGGTGCTGGTGAATTCGCCGATGCGGGGGCCGCTCGGACTTGGGTGGCGCGGGAGCTGCCCAATCTGGTGGCCGCCGCGCTGCACGCGGAGACCGCCGGGGAGCCCGAATACCTGGTGCACTGGTGTGTGCTGCTGTGGTCCTTCCACGAGAAGGACAAGCACCTGGACACCATGCGCGCCCTGCACCTGCGCGCCATTCCGGCCGCGCACCGCGCAGGGGAGCATGCGCTGGCCAGTCTGTTGCTCGCTCAGATGGGCTTCCTGCACTACTGGCTGCGTGAATTGTCAGAGGCCACGGCACATTTCGAGCAGGCCGCCCAGCTCGCCGCCGCACTCGAACCTAGCGAGGCGGCACGGCAGCTCGAGGCGTCCGCCGTCGAAGGGCTGGGATTGGCCCTGTTGGCGCGCAACGATGTCGCGGCCGCACGTGACGCGATGCGCCGCAACTACCAACTGGCGCGGGCCCTCGGTGACCCGCGCCGGATCGCGCTGGCGGCCCTGCACGGCGGGAAGGCCGAGGACCCGGCGGCGGCGCTGCGGCTGTTCGACGAGGCTGCGGGGTTGTTCGGCGATCTCGACTCCGATGAGACCGAGAATCTCGCCAAGGTCGCCCTGTGGCGTGGCCGGAAGCTGGTCGCGCTGGGTGATCTCGACACGGCCCGAACCGAATTCGATGCGGCGGAGACCGTTATGCGGGAGCGTGGTCGCCCGTTCGACGAGGCGGAGATTCTCGTGTCCCGGGCTGAACTTGCCGCCAGGGCGGGTGGTCGCGAGGAGGCTGGGGAACTCTACCGGCAGGCTCGAAGCCGTTATGAAGCACTGTGTTTCGCCGAATCCGTCGCCGCGGTGGATGCCGCGCTCGCCGCATTGGGGTGATCCTGGTCAGTCCCTTCGTGTGACCAGTACGGCATGGCTCCGGTCGGCGCAGTCGATACACCATGTCCCCGTGGGGAGTTCGTCGTCACGATCGCTGAACCGAGTGAAGATCGACGCGAACAGGCGGCACGCCGCATCGGGGCCCTGCACGTCCACGAGCAGGCGGCGGTCGCCGACCAGCCAGTGGCCGGACGTCATCGGCGCGGCGGCGACCAGGCAGCCGGGGACCTCGGCCAGAGTGTCCTCGATCCATTCGCCGGCCTCGGAGCCCGGGGGTCCGATCAGCAGGTCGGCGAGATCCAGCAGCCCCAGGTCCGCACCTCGAACATGAACGGCCAGATGCGTTCCGGCGGCATTCGGCATCCCCGTATGCAGGCGTTCGGCGGGGTGGCGCACGATGGTCGCCTGCCGATCGGCGGTCATCGTGACGGTGACGATGTGCGCCTCGGCGGTCGTGCTCAAGGGTGCGGCGGCGGGGAGGACCGCAGCTGCTGCGGACTGAACGGGTTCCGGTAGCCGCAAGGTGTCGTACATGGCGGTGCGCAGCAATTGCGGGCTCTTGTCCGGGAATGATGTTGTCTGCTCGACGATTCCGGCGAAATGCTCGGCCGGATCGGCGGCGCACACCCGGCGAATCTGCTCCTCCATATCGGCATGTGGATCGAGTCGCGGTGCGGCGGAAAGCATCTGCGCGATCGGCGACGCGGGGTCGACGGTATGTGTGGGTGCGGTCGCCAACAGCAATGGTCGTCCCAGGGCAGCCCCGTAGAACGCCACCGAACTGTGGTCACCGACGACCAGATCGCAGGCGACCAATGCGGCACGCCAATCGTCCACGTCCTCGGGAATATGCACTCCCGCTCGCTCGGCGTCGGCCAGGTACTGGGCGAACTGCCAACGAGAATGGTGTGCACGGATATTCGGGTGCGGAGCCAGCATCACCCGGAATTCATCGGCGGGCAGCGCGCACGCCAGGCGGCGAGGTAGATCGGGTGCGATGGCCAGCAGGGAATCCGGCCCCCAGGTCGAGGTGACGACAATCAGGCGCTGGGCCCGGCGTAACCCCAGAATGCGCCGGTAGGTGGCCCGCAGTGGCAGGCTGGCCCGCATGCGATCGAAGCAGATATCGCCTGCGACCAGAGTGTTCGGGACGGCTTCCGGACAGGATCGGCGCAGCCTTTCGCGCTGCTCCTCGTGACTGAGCACAATGGTCGACGGGACCACATGGCCCTTGTGTACCAACCATTCTCGGGATAAACCGAATACCGCGCTACCGTGTTTCTTTGTTTCTTTGTTTCTTTGTTTCTTTGCTGAGGTATTTATTGTATCCCATTCCGTGTGGCACCACGAATAAAGGAGCTCGAATTCGATGTAACTTTCCCCCGTAACTCGCCGACACCGCAAGATCGAAACGACTGGAAAGTGCTTCCGCCCAAGGGATCTCGTGCGCTCCACGCGCGGCCAGGAACCCCGCGGTATCCGTATCGAACACCGATGATCCGGTGCGGCTGAACACAATTCGGATCCGCGGATCGGAAGCCAGCAGCCCCACCGTGTCGAACAGCCGCGTCGCCGCCGTCGTATTGTGCGTGACCGCCAAGACGGTTCGCTGATTCGGATACGTGGACCAGCGATCGGGTTGGGGCGGCGGCGCAGCGGGTGACACGCCGACCGATGGTAATCGCGCGGCGCGCGGTCAGTAGTCGAGGGCGTGTTCGGGCTGGCAGACATCCAGGGGTGACGGCAGGTAGCGGACGACAGCGTCGAGCAGTGGCGCGATGCCGTCGTCCGGCGGGGCCGCACCGCACAGGACGGGGACGATGTCGCCGATGCGGGTCAGCTGGCGGATGCGTTGCTGCCAGCGTCCGGGCGGGTGCGGTGCGAGCGTCTTCGCCAGGGTGCGATAGGCGTCCTCGGCGACAATCCAATGGCCACCGTAGGTTTCGGCCGCGAGCGGGATGAGTTCGGCCATCGCCACCAGATCGATGATGTGGGGGTCGCTGGACGGGCTCTGCAGCGGTAGCGGTGTCGCGCCGCGGGTTTCGGCGAGAGAGCGCAGGCAGCGGTCGAAATCGGCGGACGGCTGGTCGAGGCCGCGGATGAGGCATAGCCGGGCGACCTGGTGGTCGTCGGCGATGCGCAGCATGGTCTGCAGGCGCGGATTGCCAGGTGCGGCGGCGTCGGTGACCGCGATCAGGCC
The DNA here is from genome assembly GCF_054782115.1 of Nocardia heshunensis. Classification (NCBI taxonomy): domain Bacteria; kingdom Bacillati; phylum Actinomycetota; class Actinomycetes; order Mycobacteriales; family Nocardiaceae; genus Nocardia; species Nocardia heshunensis. The sequence goes on from NZ_BAAGTC010000002.1 coordinate 1,274,190, forward strand.
GTCGGCCACCCGGATCGAGCGTTCCAGGGCGGCCATGGGTGCGTGGGCGGCCAGTTCGGTGATGCGGATGGTGTGTTCGATGCGATCGGTCACCCAGCGGATCGTGGTGGGGGAGTCGGAAGTTCCGTGCGCGCGCAGCAGGCGGTGGGCCAGTCGGGCGGTGTCCTCGGGGTTTCCGATCAGGGTGACGTTGCGGATCGACCGCGGGTCGATGGCTTTGGTGCCCACGGTTCCGACCGTACTCGCGGGCGCGCATCGGCGGAGCGGATTCCCCTCCCAAAATAGAACGTGTTCCTATACCGTCGGGATTGTGCAGAAAGAACAACGCCCCGCCGTGGCCGACTGGTTCACGTCGGAGGACGGCGCGGTCCGGCTGAAGGGGAGTCGCTGCAAAGACTGCGGCACACCGTACTTCCCACGCAACAGCCTGGCCTGCCGCAATCCGCAGTGTGCCGGTTCGAAGGACGGATCCGAGCTGGAGGAGTACCTCTTCTCCACGCGCGGGACGATCTGGTCGTACGCGGACGCCCGCTACAAGCCACCCGCCCCGTACGTCTCGGGCGATCCGTTCGAGCCGTATGTCGTTGCGGCCGTGGAGCTCGAGGTCGAGAAGATGGTGATCCTCGGCCAGGTCGTGCGCGGCTTCACCGTCGACGATCTGGCCGTCGGCATGCCGGTCGAGCTGGCCGTCGGCACGCTCTACGAGGACGAGGAAGCCGAACACACGGTGTGGATGTGGAGGCCGGTCAATGACTGACGCGAATCGCGATATCGCCATCCTGGGTGCGGGCATGCACCCGTGGGGCAAGTGGGGACGCAACTTCGTCGAATACGGGTTGGTCGCGGCGCGTGCGGCGCTCGCCGACGCGGGCATCGACTACCGCGATGTCGGCTACATCGCCGGTGCGGACACCATCCGCAACGGCTACCCGGGCTTCGTCGCGGGCGCGACCTTCGCGCAGGCGCTGGGCTGGTCCGGTGCGCGGATCTCGAGCAGCTACGCCGCGTGCGCCTCCGGCGCGCAGGCCATCGCCAATGCCCGCGCCCAGATCCTGGCCGGGCTGACCGATGTGGCGCTGGTGGTCGGCGCGGACACCACCCCGAAGGGTTTCTTCCAGCCGGTCGGCGGCGAGCGCCGCGACGACCCGGACTGGCTGCGCTTCCATCTGCTCGGCGCGACCAACCCCATCTACTTCGCGCTCTATGCGCGCCGCCGGATGGCCTTGCACGGCGCGACCCTCGACGACTTCGCCGCGGTCAAGGTGAAGAACGCCCGCCACGGTCTGAACAACCCGAATGCGCGCTACCGCAAGGAGGTGTCGGTCGAGGAGATCGCCGCCTCGGCCATCGTGTCGGATCCGTTGCGGCTGCTCGACATCTGCGCCACCAGTGACGGCGGCGCGGCGCTGGTGCTGACGTCGATGGAGTACGCGCGACGCCACGGTGTTGCGGATCCCGTTCGCATCAAGGCACTCTCGACCGTCACGCCGACCTTCCCGAAGACCGTGGTGGATCTGCCGGACTTCTCGACCGACTCGGCCGTCGCGGTGGAGCCGCCGTCGCGCACCTTCCGTTCCGCCATCGCGCACGCCGCGTACGAGGAGGCCGGACTCGGACCCGACGAGCTGTCCTTCGCCGAGGTCTACGACCTCTCGACCGCGCTGGAACTGGACTGGTACGAGGACATCGGCCTGTGCGAGGAAGGCGGCGCCGAGCAGCTGTTGCGCAGTGGCGCAACGACTTTGGGCGGCCGCGTGCCGGTCAACCCGAGTGGCGGGCTGGCTTGCTTCGGCGAGGCGATTCCGGCGCAGGCGATCGCGCAGGTGTGTGAGATGACCTGGCAGTTGCGCGGGCAGGCCGACGGCCGTCAGGTGGAGGGCGCTCGCGCGGGTATCGCGGTGAACCAGGGCCTCTTCGGCCACGGTTCGGCGCTCATCGCCGCGCGCTGAGTTCGGCCGTCGCCGCGCCGAAACCGGCGCGGCCACGGTTCGGCTGCCTGTTTGCTGCGAACAACTTTGTTCACCGCCGGGTTCGAATGTGTGCCAGACTACAGACCGCAAGACGGTAGGCGGTTCGGCATGGTTGGAACTGAATCGGGGGTCGGTGTGGGACGGGTAATCCCATTTCCGGGTGTGATGCGCGCGAACGGGCAGTCGATGCCGACGAATCGGCTGGTCCGCGACGCCAAGCTGGCCGGATTGCCGGTGGCGTACGCGGGTCGGCGGATGGCCGGGCGTGGACGCCGGTTGCTGGGGCGGTCGGCGGCCGATATCGATCGGCAGGTGCAATTGCGCACCGCCGAGCACCTTTTCGAGGTGCTCGGGGAATTGAAGGGCTGCGCCGCCAAGGTCGGGCAGCTGGCCGCGGTGTATCGATCGATCCTGCCGTTCGACGCGGTCGGCCCCGAGTGGGCGGAGCTGGCCGAGGCGGCGGGCGAGGCGATGAGCCGGTTGCAGGATTCGGTGCCGCCGATGCTGCCGGGGCTGGTGCATCAGGTGCTGGCCGCGAGCTTCGGCGACGAATGGCGCGGCCTGTTCCGCAGTTTCGAGGATCGCCCGGCCGCGGCCGCTTCGCTGGGGCAGGTGCATCGGGCGATCTGGCACGACGGGCGCACTGTCGCCGTGAAGGTGATGTACCCCGGCGTGCGGGAGGCCGCCGAGGCGGATCTGCGGACCCTGCGCGGACTGACCGGGATCATCGGCGCGGTCATGCCCGGTGCGGATGTCGGAGCCATTGTCGAGATGGTCTGCCGGACGGTCAGCGACGAACTGGACTATCGGCTCGAGGCCGCGCATCAGCGGATCTTCGCCGCCGCCTTCGCCGGTGACTCACGGTTCCTCGTGCCCGACGTGATCGAGTGCGCCGACGACGTGCTGATCAGCGAGTGGGTTCCGGGGAAATCCTTCGGGACCTTGGTCGCCGATGCCAGCATGGGGGACCGCAGCCGTGCCGGTCTCGCCATTCTGGAATTCCTCGAATCCTCGAAGCTGCGATGCGAAATTCTCTACAGCGATGTGCATCCCGGAAATTTTCTGCTGCTGCCCGACGGGCGAATCGGTGTGGTCGATTTCGGGGCGTGCGCTCCGGTGCCCCCGCATCTGCGCCGCTTGGTCGCCGAACTCGGTGACGCCCTCTACAACGGCACCCCGGAGCAACTCGAAACCTCGCTGCGCACCTATGGATTCGTGCAACCGGGACAGGACTTCGATGTCGACGAGCTGGTCCGCATCGTGTCGCCGTTCCTGGATGTGTTGCTGCAGGACGATTTCCGGCTCACCACCGAGTGGATGCGGGAGCAGGTCGGCGTGATCACGCGGATCCAGCTGTCCAATGTCTTCCGGCAGATGACGCTGCCGCCGGAGCTCACCACGATGGCGCGGGCGGCGGTGTCGGCCATGGGCGTGCTGTGCCAACTGGGCACCGGTCCAATTCGGGATGTATTCCTGTGCGGCTGGCCGGAATTGGCCGAGGTGGTGCAACGCTATGAGATTGGTAGCAAACGGGCCGAAACGCTCATGTGAATTGGCGATGTTTCATATGCTCTGGCGCGCGGAGTGGGGGAAGTCAGCACTCGCTCCGGTGCACAGATAAGAGGACAGCTTCATGAAACGAACCATTATCGCCGGCTTCGCGGCCTGCGCACTGCTCGGTGCCGGGATGGGAACGGCTGCGGCGGACGGGATTCCGCTCACCACCGATGTCGACCTCATCTCGCCCGGATCGGCCATGGACCTGGGCCAGGCCGTCGGAGCCGGATCCGTGAACGCGGGCAGCGCGACCGCGGGGCTCGGCAGCGCATTCAGCGGTGGCTACCTCGACGGGGTGCTCAGCAGCCTCTCGGCGCACTAGCGCCCCGATCGGGCGGAGGCGGCCGTGTCGGGGCGGCCGCCCTCACAACGATCCGGATCGCGGATGCACAGAGCGATCTGGATCTCACATGCGGGGAGCCGCGGATTGTGATACTCCGCCGCTGGATAGCATCGGTTCTCGTACGGATCGGCCAGACCCCGAGGACTTGTGTTGACTACCGACCATCTTGACCGCTGGAATGCTCACGAGGCTGCGGCGGAGGCGATGATTCCGATCATCGGAAAGCTCTATCGCGATAAGGGCGTGACGATCCTGCTGCACAGCCGGTCGCTGGTGAACAAGTCGGTGATCAGCATTCTGCGGACCCACCGGTTCGCGCGGCAGATCGAGGGCGAGGAACTGTCGGTCGACGAGACCTTCCCGTTCCTCGAGGTGCTCAGCGGCATGGACCTGGGCCCGAGCAAGATCGACCTGGGCCGCCTGGTCATGGCCTACCGCGCCGACGAGCGCGGGCTGCCGGTCGCGGAGTTCGCCGCCGACGTACTGGCCGACATCACCGCCGGGAACAAGGCGCAGGCCCCGGGCCCGCGCGACGTCGTGCTCTACGGCTTCGGCCGGATCGGGCGACTGGTCGCCCGGCTGCTCATCGAGAAGGTCGGCTCGGGCAACGGCCTGCGCGTGCGGGCCGTCGTGGTGCGCAAGGGCGGCGAGGAGGACCTGGTCAAGCGGGCCTCGCTGCTGCGGCGGGACTCGGTGCACGGGCAGTTCAACGGGACCATCAAGGTCGACGCCGAGAACTCCTCGATCATCGCCAATGGCAACGAGATCAAGTTCATCTACAGCAACGACCCCTCGGAGATCGACTACACCGAGTACGGGATCAACGACGCCATCCTGATCGACAACACCGGCAAGTGGCGCGACCGCGAAGGGCTCGAGAAGCACCTGCGTCCCGGCATCGCGAAGGTTGTGCTGACCGCGCCCGGCAAGGGTGATGTGCCGAATATCGTGCACGGCGTCAACCACCGGGAACTGGATCTGTCGCAGACCATCTACTCCTGCGCGTCCTGCACCACCAACGCGATCGTGCCGCCGCTCAAGGCGATGGACGACGAGTTCGGCATCGTGCGCGGGCACGTCGAGACGGTGCACTCGTTCACCAATGACCAGAACCTGCTGGATAACTACCACAAGTCCGATCGCCGCGGCCGGTCCGCGCCGTTCAACCTGGTGCTCACCGAGACCGGCGCGCAGTCCGCGGTGAAGAAGGCCATGCCGGACTTCGCGGCCAAGATCACCGGCAGCTCGATTCGCGTTCCCACGCCGGATGTCTCGGTGGCGATCCTGAATCTGCAGCTGCGGCGCGAGACCACGCGCGAGGAGGTGCTCGAGTACCTGCGGCAGGTGTCGCTGTCGGGTCCGCTGAGCCGCAACCTCGATTTCACCGCGGCCACCGACGTGGTGTCGAGCGACTTCATCGGGTCGCGCGCGGCCTCGATCGTGGACGCCAATGCCACCATCGTCGACGGTGACACCGCGATCCTCTACCTGTGGTACGACAACGAATTCGGTTACTCGTGCCAGGTGGTGCGGACCGTGCAGTACATCTCGGGGATCGAGTACCCGACCTACCCGCAGCTGAGTGCGGACCAGCTCGTGCCGGTCGCGGCGGGCTAGACGCGGTAGCGGAATTCAGCGCCCGCACAGACGAATTCGGGCCCCGGCGGTTGCTCCGCCGGGGCCCGATCGTTGGTCCTAGCTGGGTGTGACCGGCTGCCAGCACACCACGCGGGCGGGCTGCGGGGTGACCGTCGCCCCGGCGGGCATGGCGCACTGACTGGTGTCGGTGCTGCCGTCGTAGCGCGCGCCGACCTGCGCGGTGACGCCCGCGCCGTTCTTGGCGGCACAGTCGACCGGGGTGATCTGGTTGACGTCGGCCTGCATGCTGAAGCAGTCACCGACCTTCACGTTCGGCGCGAAGCACAGCGAATGGTTGCCGTCGGTCAGGACGAAATAGGCCGCGTCCTTGAGCTTTCCGTCCGGGCAGGTGGCGCCGTTGGTGACCGCGGCGGCCAGTTCGTAGACGGCGGCGTGATCGGCGCAGGCGGTGGGATGGATCTTGCCGATCTGGGCGCTGCGGTACTCGTTCGCGGTCACGCAGTTGCCGACGGCCAGTTCGGGATCGTGGGTGGCCGTGGTGGTGTTGTGGGTGATGGCGGAGAGCAGGCCGAGCGCCAGCACCAGGACACCCGCGATGGCGACGAAGGTGCCGGTATTGCTGGGGAGCCTGGCCGGGGCGGAGGCACTTGCGGCCGGGGCAGTGGCGGGCGTCGCCTTCGAGCGTGAGCGCAGGACCAGTCCGGCGACCACCAGGACCACGCCGATCGCGGGGATGATGAACACAGTCTTTCGATTCCTTCCGGTCCGGTGACGGACACGGGCAGGAACGTACCCCGAGACGGGTGCCGGTGAGGCTGTTTTTAAATGAACGTGTTCCTGATTTTCCAGAGGCCCGCGACGAGGGCCTACTGATCGGCCAGCTTGCCCGCCGGATACCGCAGGTGATCGGCGGCGGTGGTCTTGATCCGCCACTTGAGCAGGTTCGCGACCGCCAGGATCGCCGCCGCGGCCAACGCGGTCAACAGAAACCGCGAGTCGCGCGGATCCAGCACGGCCAACAGGCCCAGCCCGATCAGGAAGGTGACGACATTGACCATCGCGAACGCCACCTGCTGGTTCGGGTTCAAGGCCTTCGTGGATGCGGACATTGCGACTCCTCGGATCACGTACATCGCCACGGACTGACTGACCGAACCGACGCTAGTCAGCCGTGGCGAGTGCGCGAAGGGACAAACGCCCCCAGCCGGATTACGCGTTGCAGTCGTGCTTGAAGGAGAGCTTGTCCGACCAGCGCTGCGAATTCGGGTCATAGGCCTGGATGTAGGCGTCGTTGCCGCCCTTGCAGGCTGCGTGGAAGCCGCTGGTCGGGTCCCACATGTTGGTCTCGTAGCCGAAGGACGCGCCGGGGTAGTTGCCGTGCTGGCCCGCCGTGACGGTGTAGGTGGCCAGACGAGTCCCGTTGTTGCTGTTGACGATCAGGGTGATGGTGCCGTTGTTGAAATGGTCGCCATTGATCTTGAACTTGCTGCCGGAGTCGGACACGTGTGTGCAGACATCGCCATTGCACTGGTCGCCGGAGGTGTAGGTGGTCAGCCAGATGTTCAGCGACGCCTTGCGGGCCGCGGCGGCGGCATTGTCGTCCTTGGCCTGCTGGCGCACCGCGGTGGTGACGCACACGACGTCCCCGGTGTAGGCCTCGCGCCAGACGAACCCGTTGACGCAGGTGTCGGGTCCGTACGCGCCGCCGCCTGCCTTGCGCGAGGCGGCGGCCGCATTGTCGGCCTTGGCCTGGGCGCGGTTGGCCGGGCTGACGCAAACATGGTCGGCCGCATTGGCTTCCCGCCACACGTAGCCCTCCTGACAGGTGTCGGGCCCGTAGTCCCCGCCTGCACTGGCGACGCCCATGCTCGACAGGAATCCGACACTGGCGGTACCGACGACGGCCGCTGCGAGCGCGGCGCGGGCGGCGGTACGAACGTGGTTGGCGATCATCGGTGGTGGTCCTTCATTTCGGTGCTGGTCGATGCGGTGCTGATCGAGTGCACTGAGAATGAGGCCGGCCACCAACGAACGACCAACGGAAAACTCACGGTCGGTGGCGACCGGTGGCTTGCAGCAGCAGCTCCGAGGCCGGGGCCTCCAGGGTGCGCCAATCGCCGTCCTTCCAGACGCGGTCGAGGGCGGTCCGGGCCGCGGCGTCGGGCATCTCGCGGGGCAGGCCGAGGGGGATGGCGATGTCCTGGCCATGGACCAGCAGGTCCATCAGGCGATCGGTGGGCGTGGTGCCCAGGGCGGTGACGCGCAGGCCGACGGTGGCACGCAACTGTGAGAGGAGCTGCGCGGGTGGCGTTTTCGCGGCATGCCGGAGGGCGGTATCCCGGATCATGGTGTGCAGGTCGCCGCGGGCGCGCAGCAGGCCGGTCAGGATCGTCAGTGTCGAAGGGTTGCTCGAGAGGATGACGTGCGCCACCACGTCCCGGACTCGCCAGCTCTCACACAGGGATTGGTGATTCCAGTCGGCGTCCGAGAGCGTGGACAGCATCTCGTGCAGGCTGGTGCGTTCGGTGTCGACGGCCTGCCAGATCTGTTGTGGTGTCATGGTTTCGACGGTAGGAATTCCAGTCGGGTGGAGGTTCAAGTGACTGTGAGCTATCGCACATCGCAGCGGCCGATCGGAATCGGGGAACTGGCGCGGCGGACCGGGGTCCCGGTTCGGACGATCCGGTTCTATTGCGACGAAGGCGTCTTGGCGGCGGGACGCAGTTCCGGCGGGCATCGGATGTTCGATCCGGACGAGGCGGTGGAGCGGCTGGTCCTGGTGCGGCGGATGCGCGGGCTCGGCCTGGGACTCGGGTCGATCGCGGCAGTGCTGGCGGGCGAGCGCACGATGGCCGAGGCGGTGGCCGCCGAGCGAGGGAGCGTCGACGCCGAACTGGGCGCCCTGGCGCGACGCCGGGACGCGTTGCTCGCGGTGGAGGATCCGCGCCGCGGATATCGGACGGTGCTGGACTTCTGGGCCCGGCTGCTCGCACCGCTGTCGCCGCAGGTGTTCGAGGCGTTCGCCGAGATGGATGTGCCGAATCCGGTGTGCGACTGGGATCCCGGCCGCGTGCTGGCCTTCGGCGAGCTGGCCGCAACGATCGCGGATCCCGAGGTCGGTGCGGTCATGGCCCGGCAGTTGTGGCGGGCGGACCCGGGCGCGATCCGCCATCCGCGGGCCTTGCTCAACGGGGTCGCCGAGGCGTGTCAGGAGATCGGCGGGCTGCTGCTGGCGAACGAGTCACCGCGGCCGGGGCCGGAACTGGATCGATTCGTGGCCGCGCACGCCTCGGGGCGAGGCGTGCGCGACACTCCGGGCTTCCGTCGCCGGCTGGTGGCCGACGCGGTTGATTCCGATCCCCGGGTGCGCCGGTATTGGAGCCTGACCGGCGAGATCACCGGGACCATCACCTCGGGTGGCGCCCAGCACTGGCTGGCCCGGGCGCTGGCCGAATCGTCCTGCTGATCAGTTGTTGTCGTTGGCGGTGTCGGAGAGCCAGTTGCGCAGCCACCCGGTGGCGGTGGTGCCGTTGCCGTCGACGACGTAGCGCGGATAGGACTGGTGCACGCCCGAGGCCAGGAACTGCTGGACCTGGCGCAGCCACTGCTCGCCCGCCGGATCGTCGGCCGGGGCGGACAGGATCGCCGACCAGCCCGGCATCAGCGCCTCGGCCAGGATGTTCTGGAAGGTCAGCACATAGCTGGGGATCTGCAGCGGATCCTGGGCGGTGAGCTGGGTGAGCAGGCCCGCCGAGCGGCCCGCCAGATCATCGTTGGGGACCGAGCAGTAGAGGTCGCCCGCCGCGCAGAAGGTGCGGACCTTCGGACTCAGCCAGCCGAAGCCGCCCGCCCGCGCGCCGCCCGCGCCGGTGCCGGGGACCTGCGGGCCGACAATGGCGTCGGTGGGGGAGCGGCGCGGGTCGGAGACCAGGCCGACGGCGGCGACCCGGTCGGGCGGGATGACGCCGATGCCGGTGCCGATCTCCGAGGCCAGGTCACCGGCGGCGTCCGCGCCCTGGCTGTAGCCGATCAGCGCGAACTTCGTTGCGCCGCAGCGGGCCGCCATGGCGGAGACCAGACCGCGGGCGGCATTGACGGCATCGTGCTTGGACTTGCCGTAGACCTCGCCGTCCCAGGGGAAGGCGGTCGCCGGGTAGCTCACATAGTCGGTGCGGACCTTGCCGGGCAGGCCGCGGGTGACCTGGGCGAGCATGCCCTGCTTCGGGTCGTCCTTGGAGGTCTCCCAGGTGCCGGGGACCGCGATGACATTGAGGCCGGGGCAGTCGGCGGGGGCGGCCGTGGCGGGTGCGCCGGTAGCCGTGAGGATTCCAGCCGTCAGAGCGGCCGCGGCGAGACCGCCGGAGAGTTTGTTGGATCGCACTGTTCGAAAGGACAAGGTCCACACCCCTTGTTCGGATCGTTCGGTCGATTTCGCTACACCGCCGCGAACATACCAAAGGAACTGGTTGGTTCGAGGGGTGGTCGACAGGAAACGCCGAGAGCCGGACAAACAGGATTATTGAACTGACTCAGCAGATTTCACGCGAAGCCCCCGCGCGCCGTTTCGGGCGTACGTGGAGCTGAAATTGTGAGACCGCGGGTATGTTTCTTAATTCCTTTGGAGTGCAAGTTCTTTCGACCGCGTAAACCCTACCATTGCTGTGGGGACGGCAACGGAAGGATCACACTATGTCGCTGATACCCGGCGCATCCGCTATCGGGCGCGGATTCAATATTCTGGGAACGTATAGCGCCAAGTCGCTCATGCCTCAGATAATCGCTCTTGGTCCCGAGGACAAGACCTGGGAATATCCGCCTACCGGGATCGTCTATCAGGTACCGGAGAACGCCCAGCCCACCGAGTCCACGCACACCACGGGTTCGTCCTATGTTTACAACACGGTCGAACAGTTCCAGTCGCATTTCTCGCAGAAGGCGGGCGTCAAGGCCTCCTACGGCGCGTTCAGCGGCCAGTTCGACATGGCCTATCAGAAAACTGTAAATACCGACCAGTCATACTATTACGGCATTTATGAAGCCGATTTCACCGCGTGGGATCTCCTACTCGGCGACCGATCGCCGGACAGTCAGACCCCGGCTTTCCGCAATGATCCGGATGTGAAGAACCTGCCCGATACCTTCACGCCGCAAAATCAAGAGCAATTCTTCTCGGTGTTCCGCAAGTGGGGAACCCATTTGGTCGACCGGGTCGTCGTGGGCGGCAGCCTCGACTACTACGAGGCCGTGCAGACCAGCTACTCCTCCAACCAGCAGTCGGTCAGCGCCAACATCACCCTCGAGTACAAGGCCGTATTCACCTCGGGCAAGGCCGAATCCAAGACGCAGTGGGACACCCTCGGCAAGAGCTGGTCCAACAGCCGGCTGGTCACCGTCAGCGCCACCGGCGGCGACAACTCCATCCTCGACGCCCTCAATCCCAGCTACGGCGACAACCACGTCGGCATCTTCACCCAGTGGTCGAACGCGGTCATGAAGAACCCGTCGGTCATCGAGTACACCCTGAAACCACTCAACCATCTGTTCTTCGGCCAGCAGGCCGCCGCGGTCTCGGATGCGTTGGAGGCGTACACGAACGGCGCGATCCTGGTCTTCGGCGCCACCGACTACACCCCGGGCACCGCACCCGGCGGCGGCAATGTTTCCACCGGCTGGGGCATCATCACCAATGGCAATGTGGCGGTGGCGTCGCCGCCGGTGGAACCGCCCCCGCCGCACGTCGTCGGGCCCGGCCAGGTGGCGCCGGTGGGCGGATATCAACTGGCGCTCTACGATCCGCACACCTACGAGCCGATCATGTGCCACCTGTACTACCAGACCTACCTGGGTCAGCAGTCGCTGAAACCGAATCCGGCGATCTATCACGCCATGATGACCGACCTCAACAAGGTCACCCAGCACGGATATGTGGCCGCGGTCAGCGGTTTCGGGATCGACCTGCAGAACTATCCGTCGCAGGAGTTCTCGAACTGGCTGTTGAGCATCGGCGCGACCATGAACCTCTGGAAGAAGTTCAAGGGCTACGACTACAAGGCCGGATCCTGCTGCTACGTGGTACTGGGCAGGCAGGGCTCGGTGCAGGGGCACGCGATCGAACTGCTGCAGGCGATGTACTCGCCCGCGAACTGGCTGGAACAGCCATATCTGTTCAATCTGAACCCGTCGGCGCTCGGGCTGACCTATGCCCGCACCGCCAATAAGGCCCTCGGGCAGCGTGGTTACGGCTCGCTCGTATTGCCGGAAGGGTCCGGGCACTAGCGTCCGGATTCTCCGGGGCGCGGATTCTTACACGCCTTTGTCATTCGTTTGAATCGGGTTTGACCTCGGCCGCGCACGATTCCTGTGAGCCGCCCGGAAGTGCCGGGCGGCGCACGGATGAGGGAGCCGACGGCATGCGCGCTGGAATACGGTCCGGAATGGGTTTGGCTGCGGTGGCGGCGATAGCTGCGGGTTTGATCACGGGATGCGATGCGGGCGAGCGGGATCGCGCGTTGGCGTGGTGTCCCACGGTCGAGGGGTACGCGGTGGACTGCGGGACGGTGACGCGGCCGCTGGTCGAGGGGCGGGCGGAGCTCGGCACGGTCGATGTGGCGTACGCGCGGATCAAGCATCCGGGCGGGGCGCGGGCGGCGGGCACCATCCTGCCCAACCCGGGCGGGCCCGGCGTGCCGATGATCTCGCACGCCGCCGAGGCCGCCCAGGGCACCGCCGGGCTGCTCACCGATCACGATGTGCTGCTGATCGATCCGCGCGGGACCGGGCTGTCGGGGCCGATCGACTGCGGCGTGGACGCGGACGAATACCAGCTGGGCACCCGGGAACAGCAGCGGGATCTGGTCGGCAGGTGCGCGGATCGGCTGGGGGACAAGGCGGCCGGATACACCTCGGCGGCCACCGTGGACGACTTCGATGCGGTGCGGGCGCACTTGGGCATCGACAAGGTGATCCCGTACGGCATCTCTTACGGGACGTATCTGATGCCGGTCTACGCTCAGCGTCATCCCGACCGGGTCGCGTCGATGGTGCTGACCGGTGCCTACCCGCAGGATCACGATCCGCTGCAGCGGCCCAATGCCGCGGCGGTCTCCCTTGCGCTGCAACGGATTTGCGAGCGCAGCCGGGCCTGTGACGGCAATACCGCCGTCGACGACCTGCGTTCGGTCGCCACCCGGCTGCGCGAGCATCCGCTGCCGGTGCAGGCCAAGTCGGAAGTGCTGCTGACCGAGGCCAAGCTGGCCAGCCTGGTGTTCGAGGCCGCCACCAGCAATGTCGGTGCGGCCCCGGAGCACATGACCCCGCTGGGTCTGCTGCCCGCCGCCCTGCACAACTCCGTGCGCGGCGACGACACCGGCTTGACCGAGTTCGTCCGGCTCACCACCGAGGAGCCCGCCTACGAGAACATCGGGCTCTACATCACGGTGGCCTGCAACGACTATCCGTCGCTGTGGGCGCGGGACGCGGCACTGCCGCAGCGTGAGCAGCAGTTCCGGCAGCGACTGGGCGAGGCCGCGGGCCAGTTCGGGGCATTCAGTGCCGAGGGCTTCACCGGCGGGCAGCGCGACGGCGGCGACGCCTGCCTGCGCTGGCCCGGCATCCCCGGCCACCAGCGGCCCGACCAGGTGACCACGCCGCTGCCGGACGTCCCGGTGCTGGTGCTCTCCGGTGATCTGGACGCCATCACCCCCGACGCCAACGGCAAGCTGGTGGCCGCGAAATTCGCGCGCTCGACCTTCATCTCGGTGCCCAACACCGGGCACGTGCCGGATCTGGAGCCGAGCGGCTGCGTGATCGGGGTCGTCGCGGGCTTCGTGCGCACCGGTGCGGTGTCGGGCGCGGAGTGCGTCGCATCGCTGCCGCCGATCGTCGTGGCCCCGGTCACGAACTGACGGGAGCCCTGCGATGACGGTGTCCGCCACCGACCAGACTGACCCGATGGCATCAGCGAAAGTGCTCGTGGTCGAGGACGATCCGAATGTGCGCAGCACGCTCGAACAGTTGCTGCGGTTCGAGGGGTATCGGGTCAGCGTGGCCTGCGACGGGCGGGAGGCGCTGGACCTGCTCGAGACCGACCGGCCGGATCTGGCGGTGGTGGATGTGGTCATGCCGCGCCTGGACGGGCTGTCGTTGTGCCGGACGTTGCGTCGGCGCGGGGATCGGCTGCCGATCCTCGTGCTCACCGCGCGGGGACAGGCCGGGGACCGGGTGGCCGGGCTCGACGCCGGGGCCGACGACTATCTCGGGAAGCCGTTCGACACCGAGGAACTGCTCGCCCGGCTGCGGGCGCTTCTGCGGCGCAGCGCACCCGCCGAGCCGTCGGCGCTGGCGGTCGGCGATCTGAGCCTGAACCCGGCGACCCGGGAGGTGCGGCGCGGCGATCGGGTACTCGAACTGACCCGTACCGAGTTCGACGTGCTCGAGTTGTTGCTGCGCAATGCGCCGGTGGTGCTCACCAGAGGTCAGATCTACGAACACATCTGGGGCTACGACTTCGACACCGAATCGCGGTCGCTGGATGTGTACATCGGGTATCTGCGGCGCAAGACCGAGGAGGGCGGTGCGGTGCGGCTCATCCAGACGGTTCGCAATGTCGGCTTCACCGTGAAGGCGGTCTGATGCGCGCCCGGCTCACCCTGGTGGTGTTCACCGCGACCGTCGTGGCCATCGTGGTCGCGCTGGTGACGGCGTATCGGAGCGTATCTCCGCTGGTGGCAGCGCAAGTCGATCGCAGCCTGGGGGACCGGGCCGACACCGTCCTCGCGGTGCTGCGCGCGGCGGATGCCCAGAGCGTGACCGGTGGAGCGGCGGTGATCATGCCGGGTGGCGCGGTACCGGTAGGAGCGATGCTGCCCGTGCGCTCCGACATGACCGAGCAGCTGCTGCTCGCGGACGGAACCGTACGACCGCTGACCGCGGGGCGAGATCCCTTGCCGGTCAGCGCATCCGACCTGGCCATCGCCCGCGCCGGAAGCGGCAGCGTCGAAACCGACGTCATGGTCGGCGACAAGTCCTACGGCATCCTGACCAAAGCCCGGCCCGGCGGCGGCGCGATCATGGTCGGCCAGGACTACGCCGAGGTGGAACGGGTCGACCGCGAATTCCTCTGGCGCACCGCCTCGATCACCGCCGTCGCGGTGCTGGTGGTCGCGCTGACCAGCTGGCTGGCCATCGGCCGCATCCTGCGCCCCATGCGCCGCCTCACCCAGGCCACCCAGCGCATCACCAGCACCCGCGACCTCTCCACCGTGCTCCCCGAGGCGGGCAACGACGAAATCGGCGACCTGACCCGCGATTTCAACGCCATGCTCGCCGCCCTCCGCCTGTCCCGCGCCCAACAGCATCGCCTCGTCCAAGACGCGGGCCACGAACTCCGCACCCCCCTCACCTCGGTCCGCGGTAGCGCCGAACTCCTCCAACGCGCCAAAGGCCGCCTCGACCCCACCGACGAATCCCAGGTCCTCACCACCCTGGTCCAGGAGGCCAAGGCCCTGGACGCCCTCGTCGGCGAACTAGTCGAACTCGCCACCGACCAGCACACCGACGAAAACCCCACGGAGCTGGACCTTTCCGAGCTCGCGGAGGGCTGTGCGCAACGCTTCCGCCGCCGAACCGGTCGTACCATCGTGCTGACGACCGAGCTCACCGGCGGGCCGACCACAGTCACTGCGCGCCCGCGAGCGCTGGCCCGCTGCATCGACAACCTGGTGGACAACGCCCTCAAATTCAGCCCGCCCGACACGGAGATCGAGATTCGTCTCCGCGGAACACAATTGGCGGTCCTGGACCGCGGGCCCGGCATCGACTCCGCCGACCAGGCCGCAGTGTTCGACCGCTTCTATCGCGCCGACCGCACCCGCTCCACTCCCGGCTCAGGTCTGGGCCTGGCCATCGTCCACGACATCGTCACCGCCCACGGCGGCACCGTCTTCGCGATCGATCGGCCGGGCGGCGGCGCAGAGGTCGGCTTCCGTCTGTCTCCCGAGCGCTGATCAGGCTGTGGGGCACGGGAATTAGGGAAGCCCCGGGGCGTAGCCTGCCCCGGGGCCTCGGTGGCCGCCCAATTGCAGCACGCCGACACGTTTAAGAACGAGATGAGTCTGAAGTTAACGTGACGCTCTACGTTTGAGCTACGGCCCATTGGTGGCTGAGCCGGCGGGAGTTGAACCCGCAACCTTCACGCTGACAACCCGTTCCTTCGATTCGGCGTTCGGCGGCGAATGCTGAAGCTGGAGCGATAATGTGAGTTTGAGTCAGCCGCGGTGCCTCTACCGTTGGGCTATCCCGCCAGGGATGGCGGGAGAGGGATTCGAACCCCCACTGGGCCGCTGAGCCGATCACATTGAACTTCGGTTTCAGCTTGCGCTCCTTGCGCATTGGAGACTCTAGACGGCGGCGCGGTGGTCGGCCAAGCCAATATCGGAGCGGTCCGTAGGCGGCTCCGGGTTGACGGAATATGTAGATCGGTCTACTTTCTTGGACATGGGACAGAAGGGTGCCGAGACCCGAGACCGGCTGCTGGACGCGACGCAGGAGTCGGTCGAGGCCGCAGGCTATTTCGGCACCGGGCTCAACCAGGTGATCGCGCGCAGCGGCGCGCCCCGGGGCTCGCTGTACTTCCACTTCCCCGGCGGGAAGGACCAGCTCGTCGGCGAGTCCGTACGCCGGGCCGGTGCGGCGATCGGCGAATCCCTGGGCGCGCTGGCGGATTCCGAGTTGCCGGTGGCGGAGGTTGTGGACCTGGTGCTGCGGCAGCTGGGGGATCGGCTCGAGGAGTCGGAGTGGCGCAAGGGTTGTCCGGTCGCGACCGTCGCGCTCGAGACGGCCGCCTCCAACGACTCGATCCAGGAGGTGTGTGCGGAGGTCTACTCCTCGTGGGAGGGCATTCTGTGCGCCCGGCTGGCCGGGCTGCCCGATGGCGATGACCTGGCGACCGCGATTCTCGCGCTCATCGAAGGTGCGCTGATCTTGGCTCGTGCGCACCGCAGCCGGGAGCCGCTGGATCGGGTCGGCAGGCAGATCGCGGTCTGGCTGCGCTGACTTCGACCTGGTTGCGCTGAACTCGGGCCGACGTGAAGTCGGCCCTTCCTTTTGACCAGAAAATATGTAGACCGATCTATTATTGGAGTGGGTATGGACGCAATCGTCTTCGGCGCAACGGGATTCATCGGCCGGTCGCTGGTCGCCGAGCTACTCGGTGAGGGGCAGCAGGTGGCAGCGGCGGTGCGCACCGATACCCTCACCCCGTGGCTGGCCGCCCGGGGGATCGACCTCGGCGGGCTGACCGTCGTCACCGCCGACATCACCGAACCGCTGTCCGGCCTGCCCGAGGTCCGCGACGTCTACAACACCGCTGCCCGCTACGCCTTCGGGCTCGAAGAACGAGAAGCGCGGGCTACCAATGTGATCGGGGCGATCAATGTCCTCGAATGGGCCGCGACCCTGCCGGGCCTGCGGCGACTGGTGCACGTGAGCGGATATCGGGTGAGCGCGCCGGACGGCGAGCCCGACTACGCCGGACTCGGGGCGTACGAGGCGTCGAAGTTCGAGGGCGATCTCGCGGTCCGCAAGCTTGCGCCCGAGCGCGGCGTGCCGTTGACCATCGCCAACCCGAGCACGGTGATCGGGCCCGGACAGCACATCGGCCTGGCCGGTCTGGTCCGGGATCTGTGGGATGGGCGACTGCCCGCCGTGCCAGGCGGTCCCGAGGTGTTCGTACCGATCGTCACCATCGACTACTTCGTAAAGTTCCTGGCACGCATCCCCGAATCACCTGCGGGCGAGCATTACTGGGTACTCGACGACAGCACTCCGCCGCTGCCGGAATTGATTCGCACGGTTGCCGAACATCTCGGCGTGCGAGCGCCGAGCCGCAGCGTTCCCGTCGGCCTGCTGCGCCGCCTGCCGCGCCAGCTCACCGGAGCCGATCCCGAGACGCTGTCGTTCCTCTCGACCGACCGCTACCCGACAGAGTCGGCCCGATCCTTCGCCGCCGCCGCGGGCCTGGAAATGCCCGCCGCGGACTCGGCCTTGCACACGTGGGCCGACGACTTGATCGCGGAACGTTTCGGCGCGGCCGCACCGTGGTTGCGCCCCTACGGTTTCCACACCGTGGCGGGCAGCCGAACCTGGATCACCGGCGACCGGCACACACCCGATCACGTACTGCTGCACGGTCTTCCGATGAACGCCGATCTGTGGGCTCCGCTCGCGGCGCGGCTGGAAGGCTCGATCCTGGCACCCGACCTGCCGGGTCTCGGCCGATCCGCGGCCTCCGACCGGCCGCTGGAGGCGTGGCTGGCCGACCTGCTCGGCGAGGTCCGCACCCGGCCGGTACTGGTCGCGCACTCGCTGGCCTGCGCTCCCGCGCTGCGCTACGCGGTCGAGCATCCGGACCGCATTGCCGGGCTGGTGCTGATCTCACCGGCGTTCCTGCAGGCTCCCGGTTCGGTGTGGACCCGCTCACCGCTGGCAGCCTGGATGCTGCGTCGCATGTCAGCCGAGCGGCTCGCCGAGACCCTGGGGCTCGCGCCGGGTCCTGAGATCGAGAGCGCCGCAGCGGATCTGCGCCGACCGGGGGCCGCGCGCCGAGTCGTCGAGGCGCTGCGGAGCGTGCACGCCGAGCGCGCACAATCCCGCGAACTACTCGATCGGGTGAGTGTCCCGCTCCAGATCGTCGTGGGCGCATCCGATCCGCTGATCGTGCCCGTCGCTCATCCCGTCACCGAAGTGCCGGGTGCCGGGCACTATCCGCAGCTCACCCACCCGGCCTGGCTGGCCGGACACCTCGAAACGGTGCCCGACCCGCGGTAACGGCGTCAGGCGAACAGGTACCCGAAGATCTCCGCACCCGTCTTGCGCTGCGTGATCTCGGCATTGTTCGCCTCTTCGCGCGCGAACTTCACTGCCTGCTGCAGCTTTTCGACGCGCTCGGTGAGCTCGTGGACGCGCTTGGCGGGCAGTGCGCCGGAGAACTTGATGGTCCGCCAGTACCCGACCACCACATCCTCGTGATACACCTCGACCTGCGCCGGATGCTTTTCCGTCGCTTCGGCTTTCACGTGGTTGCGCGGAATCTTCTTGGTGCGCACCGTCTGTACCGGCTCGGTGGCGTAGCAGTCGGCGGCCGCGTCGTAGTCCCAGGTCTCGGAGGCGTCCAGCACCGGCAGCTTGCGCACGAAGGTGTGCAGATCCGTCAGCTGCTTCTCGAGGAACAGCAGGTAGGTGATGGGCGCGTCCGCCACCAGGGTGCGGCCGTCCACCACGACATCCGCGGTGGCGGTGGTATTCGCCCAATCCTTGGTGGCGACCACGTCGAACAGTTTGGTCAGAATGTCCGCCGTGGTGGCCAGCACCTCATCGGCCTTCACCTGGACGCGCGTCGACTCGGGCGGCAACTGCTCGCCCTCCTCGTCCTTGGGACGGTAGGTGCGCGAGATTCCGCTCAGCAGCGGGTTCTTGGCCAGCTTGTGATGGGCCTCGGTGAGGTCGGAGAAAGTACGGGACTTGATCCCTTTCTCAACGGCGACAATCTGATTCAAACGCGTCATGTCCGGCACTGTATCGGTGATCACACCACGGCGACCAACGGTTTTCGGGCGGTCCCCGGGGTACCTACCCTGCGCCGGAGGCCGACCGGGTAGAAAAGGACATGGCGTCGTGGACGCGATCCGGGATGCCGCCGCCGAGGAGAATTCGTGCGGAAACACATCTGACGAACGGAGAGGCTGTTTCATGGCGACCTCGGAAGCGCGTGCCCAGATCGGCGTGACCGGCCTGGCGGTCATGGGTAGCAACATCGCCCGCAACTTCGCACGGCACGGGTACACCGTGGCCCTGCACAACCGCAGCATCGGCAAGACCGACGCGCTGCTCGAGGCGCACGGTGGCGATGGCGATTTCATTCGCACCGAGACGGTCGAGGAGTTCGTGGCCGCGCTGGAGAAGCCGCGCCGCGTGCTCATCATGGTCAAGGCCGGTGACCCCACCGACGCCGTGATCGAGGAGCTGGCCGCGGCGATGGAGCCCGGCGACATCATCATCGACGGCGGCAACGCCCTCTACACCGACACCATCCGCCGCGAGGCCGCCATGGCCGCGCGCGGGCTGAACTTCGTGGGCGCGGGCATCTCCGGCGGCGAGGAGGGCGCGTTGAACGGCCCCGCCATCATGCCGGGTGGGCCGAAGGAGTCCTACGAGTCGCTGGGTCCCATGCTGGAATCCATTGCGGCGCAGGTCGACGGCACCCCGTGCTGCACCCACATCGGCCCCGACGGATCCGGCCACTTCGTGAAGATGGTGCACAACGGCATCGAGTACGCCGACATGCAGCTCATCGGCGAGGCCTACAACCTGTTCCGCGACGCGCTGGGCTTCGACGCCAAGCAGATCGCGGACGTGTTCACCCAGTGGAACTCCGGTGAGCTGGAGAGCTACCTGGTCGAGATCACCGCCGAGGTGCTCAACCAGGTCGACGCCAAGACCGGCAAGCCGCTGGTCGACGTGATCGTGGACGCCGCCGAGCAGAAGGGCACCGGCCGCTGGACGGTCAAGTCCGCGCTCGATCTCGGCATCCCCGTCACCGGGATCGCCGAGGCCGTCTTCGCCCGCGCGCTGTCCGGCTCGCGCACCCAGCGTGCCGCTGCCAAGGGCCTCGCCTCCGGCGTGCTCGGCGAAAAGCCCACGGACGTCGCGGAATTCACCGAGGCCATCCGCCAGGCCCTCTACGCCTCCAAGATCGTCGCCTACGCCCAGGGCTTCGACCAGATCGCCGCCGGTTCCGCCGAATACAACTGGGACCTGCACCCCGGCGACCTGGCCACCATCTGGCGCGGCGGCTGCATCATCCGCGCCCGCTTCCTCAACCGCATCAAGGAAGCCTACGAAGCCGACCCGGCCCTGCCGTCGCTGATCCTCGCCCCCTACTTCCGCGAGGCCATCGAAACCGCCATCGACAGCTGGCGTCGCGTGGTCGTCGTCGCCACCCAGCTCGGCATCCCGGTCCCGGCCTTCGCCTCCTCCCTCTCCTACTACGACGGCCTCCGCGCCGACCGCCTCCCGGCCGCCCTCACCCAGGGCCAGCGCGACTTCTTCGGCGCCCACACCTACGAGCGCATCGACGCCGAGGGCAAGTACCACACCCTCTGGAGCGGTGACCGCAGCGAAGTCCCCGCGTAACTCGCGGTAGCAATTCCATCGAAAGGGTTGGGGCCCGTACCGAATCGGTACGGGCCCCAACCCTTTCTGCACCAGGCGGTGGTGATCAGGGTGCGATCGGGAGGGAGAGGTGGGCGTTGCCGTTGGTGTTGGAGAGGGTGACGGTGTCGCGGGGGCCGAATTCGGCGCCGGCGTAGAAATCGTCTCTGGTGTCGATGACCATCACCAGTTTGTGGAGGGGCGGGATCTGGTAGTCGGTGGCCTGCAAGGGGACTCGCAGGGTGGTGGGCTGGGCGGGTTGGTCGTTGGTGATGGTGGCCGCGGCGTGGGTGATGATTCGCAGCGATCCGGTGAAGGGCTCCAGGTCGAAGAGGTAGGTGATCAGGGTTGCTGATTTGCCGGATGGCGTGACGGTGATCTCGAGTTCTGGCTTGCCCGCGATGTGGTGGGGCTTGAGGAAGATGTGCGGGGTGGTCCAGACCGCGGCGTAGGTGCGGTCGATCTCGCCGAACTGCTGGCGGTTGGGCATCAGGAGACGCTCCAACATACCGTCGAAGACAAGGGTTCTCGCGACCTTGACCTGCTGGCTTTCGGCCTGGACGGTTTGGCTCTGGGCGGGCTGTGGCTCCTGGACCAGGGTGCCGTCGGTAGATCCGGTGGCCGGGGCCCGGAGGTGGTAGCGGCGCGGCGACTTCGACCAGGAGGCCAGGTCGGGGGACGCCGTCATGGTGAAGCTGTACATGGTTTCGGTGTGCACGGCGCCGTCACGGTCGATACCGTTGTCGATCTCGAGCAGGTAGCGGTCGAGCCAGTCGTAGGCGGCCTCGGTGGTTCGGGTGTAGACGCCGGTCAGCAACCCGGCGACCTCCACCGACGAGTGGTCGCCGATCGCCACATCCAGGCGCTTGGGGCCGGGGTAGTCGGCGAAGTATTCGAGCAGCTGATTCTGCGGGAAGATGGTCTCGTGCCAGAAGCTCGTGAAAAAGGTCGGCACATCCCGTCTTTCATCGGGATTCACCTTGGCGGGTGACCGGGGTTCCGCGTACTCGAGCACCTTGTCGATATTCGAGTTGGCCTCGAAGTACTCGAGCACCTTCACCAGGTCGGCGCTCGGTCGGTCGCTGATTCCGGCGAGTGCTCTGGCGGCCGCGATGTGCCGGGTGCCATTGTCATAGAGGGCCTCGCCCAAGTCCGCCCAGGTGCTCAGCGCGACAACGGCTTTCACCGCCGGGTGGACATTGGCGACCAGTTGGCTGATGCCCGAGCCGTAGGAGATGCCCGCCATGCCGACCCGGTCGGGATCGGCGCGCAGTTCGTCGTGTGCCAGCGCCCAGTCGATGACCGCGCGCCCGTCCTCGACATCCTCGGGACCGGCGACGGTCAGCTCGCCCTCGGACTCGGGGAGTCCGCGCTCGTTGTACGCCACCACGGCGTAGCCGCGCATCAACAGCCGGATGACGGCCCCGCCGTACATCTTCCAGCCGGACTTGTCGAGTCCGGCGGGCATGACGATCAGCGGATGTGGCTGGTCGGTTCGGGGCCAGGCGATGAGCGCGTCGAGCTGCACGTCCTCGTAGCCCGGAATCTTTACATTGCGGATTCCACAACGGCTGCGCACCGCATTGACATCCACCGTGAGATCGGTGGGTACGCCTTTGGCGTCGCCGGTGAGCAGATCGTTCACCAGCGCGAGAACAGCGGCTTCCTGCTCCGGGGTGATGAGACGCAACTGACCCGGATTTGCTTGCGACATGTCAGATTCCCTTCTTGCGTAAAGGGAATTCGCGAATTCACTAGTGTCGGAAGGCTTTTGCCAATCCTGTTGTATGGCTGATCGTACAACGCCGCCGGTCGATCGCGGGTGGGTTCGGAATTCACGAGTTCCTTTGCCTACCAGCGGATTTCGCAAAACGACTCGTCGGTATTTCAGAAATATCGAGATCAGACCGGATGTGTGGAGCTCGAGCTCGCCCGGAGAATCGGCGATACCACAGGCCCGCGGAATCGGGTACTGGGAAGGTGCTGGGTGTCGGCATACAGTCCGCCCAGAGTTCCCTCGCAGGGGTCGTCGGACGGTACTGGGCGGCAGTAATTTTCGAGGCGTCTTCGAAAGATTCACTGTGAAAGGTCGGGAACAGAATGTTGGCTCTTGTCATCGCCGCGGTCGGACTCATGACGGGTAGCGCGGCTGCCGCCGCTGCCGCGGGTATGGGTGGCGCGCTGGCCGGGAACATCTAGCCGAGCAACCGAAACCCCTCGACCTCCGGGACAGGGTCGGGGGGTTTCGTCGTTTCCGGAACTACTGCTGCGGGTCGGCCGCCATCGCGTCGCGCACCGAAGTCTCCTGCTTGCCACGGAATTTCGGGTCCGGGTGGAAGAGAATCGAATAGACGGCCTTGGTATCGGCCAGTTGATCGCGCAGCCAGATCTTGCGGTAGAGGTCATTGTGGACCTGGGTGTCGTCGCCGACCGCTGTGGCGTCGATGCCCGCGGCCCGGCACATGGCGACCGTGCGCGGCAGGCTGAAATCCTGGGTGACGGCGATGGCGGAGGTGACGCCGAAGATGTCGTGGGCGCGCACACAGGATTCGTAGGTGGTGAACCCGGCGTAGTCCAGCGCGATCTTGGCGGCGGGGACGCCGTGCTCGATCAGGTAGGCGCGCATGGCCGTCGGCTCGTCGTAGCTGGGGCGGTCGTTGTCGCCGGTGAGCAGTAGCGCCTTCACCTTGCCTGCCGCCAGCAGCTTGGCTCCGAGGTCGAGGCGGGCGGCCAAGTAGGCCGAGGGCTTGCCGTCGGGATGCACCTCCGCGCCGAAGATGATGGCCACATCGGCCTTCGGCACGGAATCGACGCTGTACTCGTACTGCCGGTTGGCTATGCGCATCCACAGATCCGAGCCGACGAGCACGACCGCGACCAGCACCACCGCCGCCAGGCCGAGCTTCACGACGCGGCGGAGCGGGAACCAGGTGGCCAGCCGTGTGCGGGTGGAGCGGAGAGTCGAGCGGAACTGCATGGGCGCCAGTCTGCCCGAACCCTCCGGATTGTCCGAACGAGTTTCCAGTCGAGGTCAGACCGGTTGCACGCCGATCATGGGCAGGATGGTGCGGCGGGCGAAGGCGCGGGCCGCGGTCTCGTCGGTGAGCGGGATCAGGCCGTCCGGGGTCAGCACCAGGGACTGGCCCAGCCGGGCGAGCACCTCCGCGACCAGGTCGGCGTCGAAGGCGGGGACATCGCCGGTGACCTGCAGGGCGCGCAGCTTGTCGGCCAGGTAGGTGCGGCCGACCGCGAGCATCGGCCCGGCCTCGATGGTCAGGCGCGGCAGCACGGTGTCCGGCTCGGTGCGCAGCAGGCGTTGCAGCAGTTTGTTGTTCGCCAGCTGGGTGATGAACGCGACGAAGATCTCGACCAGCTGATCGTCGACCGCCATGCCGTTGCCGGTAGCCGCGCGCACCCGCTCGTCGATCTCGGCGATGAACAACTGCGCCTCGCGCACGCCGACCGCGGCCACCAGATCGTTCTTGGATTCGAAGCGCCGATACAGCGTGGCCGGGCTGATGCCGGCGCGACGCGCTATCTCGCCCATGCTGGTTCGCTTGATCCCGAAGTCGAGGAAGGCCGACAGCGCGCTCTCCAGCAGCTGTTCGCCCTCGGCCCGCGGCTTCTCCAGGATGCGTTGCAGGATGGTGGGCACGGACGGCATCGAGTCTCCAGTCGATCGGTTGGGGACCGCGACATTGCGGTGAATGACCGCGTCGTCCTGGCGAATGACCAAGGCGGGCAGGCCAGCCCGCATTATTGCATCGACGGTGTGGAGCGCTCTGCGCAGCATCCGATCATCGGACGTTCAGGGCGGCCATTTCCCATTCGATCGCGTTCGCGGCGAAATCCCGGCCGTTGGAACGTAACTCGTGAACCCGGCGCTGTAGCGCCTCGATGCCCCCCGGTTGCGCGGCGATATCCGCCACGCTGATCCGCTGTCGGTGCATACTGTCGTGCTCGTACGACACCGTTGAAACCTCCTGCTAGCCCCGAGCGCGCACCCGGCAACCGGCGGCTGGCCCGGGCCGCCGGGAACGCATCGCACGATGCTAGCAGTGGCCGTTATGGACACTTGTTCAGTGTGGGGCTTCTCACACGCCCCCTTCAGTCACGCCTCTTGACCCTGCTGATGCTGCGACGACGCGTACAGGTACGCGGCGGCATTCAAGCGAATGTGATCACGCTCGGCCTCGCTCAGCTCCCGCCGCACCTTGCCCGGCACACCCGCCACCAGCGACCCCGGCGGAATCTGCGCACCCTCCGGAATCAGCGCATTCGCGGCGATCAAACTCCCCGCCCCGATCACCGCCCCGTTCAGCACGGTAGCCCCCATCCCGATCAGCACATCGTTCTCGACGGTGCACCCGTGCAGAATCGCATTGTGCCCCACCGAAACCCCGGTCCCGACCGTGCACGGAAACCCCGGATCGGCATGCAGCACACACCCGTCCTGAATATTGCTGCGCTCCCCGACGCTGATCGAGTCCATATCCCCCCGCAACACCGCCGAGTACCAAATACTCACCTCGGCCGCCAACGTCACCCGCCCGATCACCGTCGCATTAGGCGCAATCCAAGCACTCTCATCGACCTGTGGCGCATGCTCACCCAGCTTGATCCTCATGACCGCGAACATAGCCGCCCCCCTCCAGACGCAGAGATCGGGAGTACTCAGCGCGGTGAATCGGACGAATTTCCGCGCTGAGTACTCCCTGATCTTGGTCAGTTCCGGCGGAGAGGGGGTGCGGTGATCGTCAGTAGTGGTAGCGGGCTTGGACGATGGTGATCGTGTCGCCGGTTACGGAGTAGACGAGGCGGTGTTCGTCGTTGATTCGGCGCGACCAATAGCCGGACTTGTCGCCTTTGAGGGGTTCGGGCTTGCCGAGGCCGTTGAATGGGTCGCGTTGGATATCGCCGATCAGGCGCAGGATCCGCAACGCCGTCTTGCGATCGGTGCTGACCCAGTGTTCGAAATCCTCGAAGGCGACCTTGACGAAAGTGACTTTCATTCAAGTCCTTTCGCCAGCTGGTCCGGGTCGACCTCGATCGTCTGACCGGCCTCGGCCTGCGCGATGCCTTCGGCTAGGCGTGCCGCGTTGGCGGGTGAACGCAGTAGGTACAGGGTCTCGCGTAGGGAGTTGTACTCGTCCTCGGAGATCAGTACCGCGTTGCCGTTGCGGCTGGTGATGTGGATGGCGACGGCGTCGTCGTTGACCTGCTCGATGAGCGGGTACAGCTTGGCGCGGGCTTCACTGGCGGACATGGAGGTCATGGCGGGGTTCCTCTCGGCGACTAGCTGTAATGGTACCGGATTCTGGTACGACTCGGTGGCAATGGAATGGCACGACGGCTGTTCGGCTTGTTGTGGGCATGACGAACACGATCGACGATGCGGCTGCAACCTTCGAAGTCCTCCACATCGGTGGGCCCACTGTGCGATTCGAGTACGGGGGCCTGAGCTGGCTGACCGATCCCACGTTCGATGAGCCGGGGAACTATCCCGGGCCGGTGACGCTGTACAAGCTGACCGGGCCCGCGGTGGCGGTGGCCGAGATCGGGTCGATCGATGTGGTGTTGCTGTCGCACGATCAGCATGCGGACAATCTCGATGCTGCTGGGCGGGCGCTGCTGCCGGGCGTCGAGCATGTGCTCTCCACTCCTGATGCCGCTGGGCGGCTGGAAGGGGTTCAGGGACTAGCCAACTGGGAGTCCGTGCAGATCGGGGCGGTGACCGTTACCGGTGTGCCCGCGCTGCACGGGCCCGAGGGGTGCGAGCCGTTCACGGGCGTCGTCACGGGGTTCGTGTTGCAGGGCGACGGCCTGCCGACGGTCTATGTGTCCGGTGACAACGCCTCCGTCGACTATGTGCGGCAGATCGCGGATCGGATCGGGCGCATCGACATCGCCATCCTGAATGTCGGCGCGGCTAATACCGATCGGTTCGGCGACAGCGATCTGACCCTCAACGGCCGCACTGCGGTACACGCCTCCGCGGCGCTCGGCGACGCCGTGATCGTGCCGGTGCACGCCGAGGGCTGGGCGCACTTCTCCGAGCACCTCGACTATCTGAGCCATCGCTTCTTCCTTGCGGGCCGCGACCATCTGCTGCGTATCCCGACCGCGGGCAAGGTGCTGGCCGTGGTTGCCCCGGTGTAGCTGCAACGGAAAACGGTCGTGGCGGTCGTAGCGGGGCGGGCCGCGCCGGACGACGATGGCGGTATGAGAATCGGTGTGCCACGGGAGGTCAAGGAGCAGGAATACCGGATCGCGCTGACCCCGGCCGGTGCCGGGGAGCTGGTGCGGCACGGGCACGAGGTGCTGATCGAGGTGGGGGCGGGGATCGGGTCCGGGTTCGCCGACGCCGACTATGTCGCCGCCGGGGCCCGGATCGCGGCCACGCCGGAGGAGGTGTGGGGCACCGGCGAACTGGTGTTGAAGGTGAAAGAGCCCATCGCCGAGGAGTATTCGCGGATGCGGGCAGGGCAGGTGCTGTTCACCTTCCTGCACCTGGCCGCCTCCCGGGAATGCACGGACGCGATCCTGGGCTCCGGGATCACCGCGATCGCCTACGAGACGGTGCGCGCGGTCGACGGTTCGCTGCCGTTGCTCGCGCCCATGAGCGAGGTGGCCGGCAAGCTCGGCAGCCAGGTGGGCGCGTATCACCTGATGTCGCCACAGGGTGGTGCGGGATTGTTGCTCGGCGGCGTGCCGGGGGTGCGGCCCGCCGATGTCACGGTGCTCGGCGGGGGTGTCGCGGGCAGCAATGCGGCGGCGGTCGCGGCGGGTATGGGGGCGCGAGTCACCGTGCTGGACACCAATATCGCGCGCCTGCGCCAGCTCGACGAGCGGTTCGGTGGACGGGTCACGACGCTGGGCTCGAATGCCGCTGAGGTCGAGAAATCGGTGCTGGCAGCGGATCTGGTGATCGGGTCGGTGCTGGTGCCGGGGGCACGCGCACCGAAACTGGTGTCCGACGCGCTGGTCGCGCACATGCGGCCCGGGTCGGTGATGGTCGATATCGCCATCGACCAGGGTGGATGCTTCCAGGGGTCGCATCCCACCACGCACGCGAATCCGACGTTCCGGGTGGCGGATTCGCTGTTCTACTGCGTGGCGAATATGCCCGGGGCGGTGCCGCACACCTCCACGGTCGCGCTCACCAATGTCACGCTGCCGTACGCCCGCGCCATCGCGGATCTCGGCTGGGCCGGGGCCTGTGCGGCGGATCCGGGGCTGGCGCAAGGGCTCACGGCCGATGCCGGGCGGCTGTACTCGGCCGAGGTGGCCGCCGCGCACGGGCTGCGGCCGGTCACCCGCGTCGCTTCCTGACCGGTTCGACACCGCGGGCCCACAACCGAGAGTGGTTGCGGGCCCGCTTTGTTCGGTTGTCAGGCGTCGGTGTTTCGCTCTCCGGCCTGCGGCTCGCCGAGCGCCCAGTCCGGATCGGCGTCGTCGGGCAGGTGGATCTTGTCCGGATTGCGGACCACGTCGATCTTGGTGATGCGGCCCTCGTCGATGGTGAAGGAGAAGACACCCGTGTTCTTGCCGTCGAACACCACCAGCCCCGGCTGCCCGTTGACCAGCACCGAACGGCCCCAGCCGCCGCCGACCTTCGAGGAGTACTCGAGGAAGCCGAGCAGGGTCCGGGCCACCGTGTCCGCGCCGAACAGCGGGTGCCGGAAGGCATTCACCTTGCCGCCGCCGTCCGCGGTGAAGGTGACATTCGTATCGAGCAGGCCGAGCAGGGCGCTCAGATCACCGGACCGCCAGGCGACAGCGAAGGCGGAGACCACCTTCTCGTGCTCGTCGGCGCTGGCGGGGAAGCGGGGCGTGCCGTTCTCCACGTGTTTGCGAGCGCGCGAGGCCAACTGGCGCACGGCGGCCGGGGTACGGCCGACCACTTCGGCGACCTCCGGGCCGGTCATGCCGAAGACCTCCTGCAGCACGAAGGCGGTGCGCTCGGCCGGTGACAGCGATTCCAGCACCACCAGCAGGGCGGTGGTGACCCGCTCGTCCTGAGAAATGCGGTCGGCCGGATCGTCCCAGCTGGTGATCTCCGGCTCCGGAAGCCATTCGCCCACATACTGTTCGCGCCGCGCCCGCGCCGAACCGAGATAATCGAGCGCCAAACGTCCGGTGACCGTGGTCAGCCAAGCGCGCAGATTCTCGATATCCGCACCCTCCGGGCTGTTCTCGTAGTACCGAACCAGCCGCAGCCACGCCTCCTGGACCACATCATCGGCGTCACTGAGACTCCCGAGCGTGCTGTAGGCGACCCGCCGCAGATAACCCCGATGCTCCTCGAACTGCCGCGCCAGCTCGGCCTGATCGGCCCCGCTCCGCCCCTCGCCACCACTCATCGCACCCTCGCTCCTCGCTCACGCCCGCCCGGTGGGCGAACCGTCCACAGGGCCGACGAAACCGAGCGCCGGACTGTGACATTCCCAGGTCGAATCTATCGAAGACGACCGTCCGGTTGTTTGCATTGGCGACGCTGCGGGCGAACGTCAGCGGCGGCGCAGGTAGGCCGCGGTGGCGGCGGCGAGCACGGTGGCTGCCTGGACGGCCTCCGAGAGTCGCACCGCGCGGCGCAGATCCGCAACTCGAGGTACCGGGCCGTCGCCGAGCGTGGGACGCAACTCGACGCCGTGGCGGTACTCGGTCTTTCCACCGAGAGTTACGCCGAGCGCGCCTGCCATGGAGGCCTCCGCCACACCAGCATTCGGGCTCGGGTGCTTGCGGGCGTCGCGCCGCCACGCCCGCCACGCGTCGGCGGGGCGTCCGCCAATCACGGGAGCCAGTGCGGTGGTGATAATTCCGCTGACCCGGGCGGGTGCGAGATTCGCTACATCGTCGGTGCGCGCTGCGGCCCAGCCGAATCGGTTGTAGCGCTCGTTGCGATAGCCGATCATCGCGTCGAGCGTGTTCACCGCCCGATACGCCAGCAAGCCGGGCACACCGGCGACCGCACCCCAGAACAGCGGTGCGACAGTCGCATCGGAGGTGTTCTCGGCGATCGATTCCAGGGCGGCCCGGGCCAGCCCATCGGCATCCAGCACCTCCGGATCCCGCCCGCACAACGACGGCAACAACTGTCGCGCGCCGTCGATATCGCCCGACTCCAGCCGATCCGCCATCTCTCGCCCGGTCTTCGCCAAGGTCGTACCGCCCAGCACGGTCCAGGTAGCCGCCGCCGTCAGCGCTACTTCTCCGAGCCCCCGCACCACGCCGCGGCCAGCGACCACCCGATGCAGGCCGACCCCCAACCCCGCGGTCGCTCCCACCAGCACGATCTCGTGGATAACCCCGGCGGCCCGATCATTGCGATAGGTGAACTCCTCCAGCCGCATCGCGGCCGTCCCGAATCCGGCAACGGGGTGCCCACGCCGCGGATCGCCGAGCACCCGGTCCATACCGAATCCGATCAGCAGCCCGGCCGCGGTAGCAGTCCCCATTCGCACCCGCCGAGGCTATCCGAGCCACGCGCTGGCAAGGTTCTCGGCCAGCTGACGACCGCCGGGCATGCGCGCGCTCTCTGCCGAGGGCGCTTAGGTGGTGGTGTCGACAATCGGCGCGGAACTCCCGCTGCCGGGTGGCGACGCCGTCGCCATGCTGCTGGACGACTGGTCCCTGCTCGGTCGCGCCGATCTGCGCGCCGCCGAGGATCAGCGGCGGGTACCGCCGTAGCGGTCGGCCAGGCGGGCCTCGTTGGTGGTCTGCTTGGGCTGAGGGGCCGGGTCGTTGGGCTTTGTCGCGGGTGCGGGTGTCGGTGTGGGGGATTCGGGGGTGGGGGATTCAGGTTCGCCGGTGGCGGCCGCCGGTTGGGCTGTGGCTTCGGCTTTTTCGCGGCGGCGGGCTCGGATTTCGGCGTAGACGAAGTAGCCGAGGCCGAGGGGGGCCATGACGCCGAAGGCGAGCCATTGCAGGCCGTAGGAGAGGTAGGGGCCGGCGTCGAGTTGGGGGAGGGGGTCGGGGGTGAAGGCGCCGGGCTGGCCCGTGTCGAGTTGCAGGTAGCCGCCGCGGCCGTCGGTGGGGATGGGGGTGAGGGGGAGGCCGAGGACGGTGGCTTCCTGCTCGGTGTCGGTCGAATAGACCTGGCGGTAGCCCTCTTCCGTGGTGGGGGGCTTCTTCTCGATGATGCCCTCGGAGGCGCGGACGCGGGCCGCCAGCTGCTGGGTGCCCGCGGGCGGGGCGGCGATGGTGGCGGGCGGGCGGGTGCCGCCCTCGGCGGCGGCGAGCTGGCCGCGGTCGACGAGCAGGGTGCGGCCATCGTCGAGGCGGAAGGCCGCGAGCACGGTGTAGGCGGGTTGGCCGTCGAGGTGGCGCAGCCGCACCAGCACGGTCGA
Organism: Nocardia heshunensis; assembly: GCF_054782115.1. NCBI lineage: Bacteria > Bacillati > Actinomycetota > Actinomycetes > Mycobacteriales > Nocardiaceae > Nocardia > Nocardia heshunensis. The sequence goes on from NZ_BAAGTC010000002.1 coordinate 1,305,215, forward strand.
ATCCGGCACGTACGTACCGGTCGCGGTGACGCGTCGCCATTCGGTGTTCTTGCCGTTGCCCGACAGCATGGAGGTGATGTCGACCGGGTCGGCGTGCACCGAATTCGCGATGCGGTCATTGCGTTCGGAGGTGCGGGTGTTCTTACCGAGCTGCCACGGGGCCAGCACCGAGAAGCACAGGTACGCGAAGCCGGCGACCACCACCGCGAGAATCAGCCAGCTGGGCCGCAACAGGAACGTGAGGCGCCGCAGCAGGGTCTTCGAGCTCATGCGTCGCGGCCTCCGGCCTGTTCGTCGCCCGGTTCACCGAGCTGTTCGCGCACCCAGTCCAGCATGCCGGGCACGGCCGCCTCGATCTGCGTACGCACCAGCGTGAAATCGGACTGGTCCCCGTAATACGGGTCCGGGACGGATCGTCCGTCGGCGTGCGGGTCGAAACTGCGCAGCAGCCGCCGCCGATCCGACGGCACCCCCAGCCGGGCCAGCTCCCGCTCGTGCCCGGTATCCAACGCCACCAGCAGATCCGCCGACCGATGCTCCGCCCCGATCACCGCCGCCGCATGCCCGGTCGGATACCCGTGCCTGCGCAACTCCAGATTCGTCCGATGGTCGGCCTCGTCCCCCACATGCCAGCTCCCCGTCCCGGCACTGCTCACCCGCACCCGATCCGCCAGCCCGGCGCGCTCCAGATGCGCGGCGAAAATCTTCTCGGCCATCGGGGACCGGCAGATATTGCCGGTGCAGATGAAGGTCACATGCAGCTCGCCCACGACAGCCATTCTGTCCGGTGGGTGCTGGCGGCGGGCACGTAGGGTGGACGGCTGTGCCGGACGACACCGAATTCCAGGATTTCGATCATGCCGGGCTGCGGCATCACGGGGACGTGGATGCGCTGCCGGGGATGGTCGATTTCGCGGTGAACGTTCAGGGGAGTGCGCCGCCGGAGTGGTTGCGGGAGCGGTTGGCGGCGCGGTTGGGGGAGCTCGGGCGGTATCCGAGCGAGAGCGATGAGCGGGCGGCGCGGGCGGCGGTGGCTGCCCGGCATGGGCGGTCGGTCGACGAGGTGCTGCTGCTCGCCGGTGTTGCCGAAGGGTTCGCGATGCTGCCGCGGCTGGGGTCCACGCTGGCCGCGGTGATCCACCCCTCTTTCACCGAACCGGAGCTGGCGCTGCGGGAGGGCGGGGTGCCGGTGTCACGTGTGGTGCTGGAACCGCCGTACACCCTGGCCGGGGTGGTCGTGCCGGACGCCGCGGATCTCGTCGTGGTGGGCAATCCCACGAACCCGACCTCGGTACTGCATGCGGCGGAAGACCTTCGAGCATTGCGACGGCCCGGACGGATCGTGGTCGTCGATGAAGCCTTCGCGGACGCGGTGCCGGGGGAGATGGAATCCCTTGCCGGAGAGAGTTATCCGGATGTACTGGTGTTCCGCAGTCTCACCAAGACATGGGCGCTGGCCGGGCTGCGCTGCGGATATGTGCTGGGTACGCCGGAGCTGCTGGCGCGTTTGAATCAAGGACGCGCACACTGGCCGCTGGGCACCTTGCAGTTGGAAGCCATTGCAGCGGTGAGTAATCCGGCCGCCGTCGCCGAATCGCGCCGCAAGGCCGAGCAGATCGCCGTCGATCGGGCCGCCATGATTCCCCGGTTGCGGGCCCTCGGCATCGAAGTGCACGAGCCCGCGCGCGGGCCGTTCCTGCTGATCCGGGTGCCGGATGCGGAATTGCTGCGAAAGCAGCTCGGGGACAAGGGGATCGCGGTGCGGCGGGGTGATACGTTCCCCGGATTGGATACGGGATTCCTGCGGGTGGCGGTGCGGCCGGCGGCCGAGGTGGATCTGTTGGTCGCGGCCATCCGCGACGTCGGTGTGTGAGCGCGGAACCGGGTCGGTACGAGAGGCCGGGACCGATGCGAGGACGTGAGTCGGTGAGCGAGAAGGAGGTTCGGTTGTGGTGACGACGGTGCGGTTGGCGGATCTCATCGCGGCGCTGGATGCGGCGTACCCGCCCCGGCTGGCCGAATCCTGGGATTCGGTCGGGCTGGTGGCCGGGGACCCGGACGAGCCGGTGTCGCGGGTGCTGTTCGCGGTGGACGCGACCGCGGCGGTCGTGGACGAGGCGATCGAATGGGGCGCGCAGGCGCTGGTCGTGCATCACCCGCTGCTGCTGCGTGGGGTGGACACCGTGGCGGCGAGTACCCCGAAGGGCGCACTGCTGCATCGCCTCATCCGCTCCGGTTGCGCCCTGTTCACCGCGCACACCAACGCCGACTCCGCCGATCCCGGCGTCTCGGATGCGCTGGCGCACGCCATCGGACTGACCGTCACCGGGCCGCTGGACGCGAAACCGCAGACCGCACTGGACAAATGGACGGTGGCGGTGCCGCTCACCCATTCCGGCGAGGTGCTCGACGCGTTGTTCGCCGCGGGGGCCGGGGCCGGGCCGAAGTACTCCGATGCCGCCTGGACGGTCGCGGGCACCTCGCAGTTCCGGCCGCTGGATGGGGCCAATCCGGCGGTCGGCGCGATCGGCGAACTGCACGAGGTCACCGAGGATCGGCTCGAGGTGGTGGCCCCGCCGTCGCGGCGCGCGGCCGTGCTGGCCGCCCTGCGCGCGACCCATCCGTACGAGGAACCCGCCTATCACGTGACCGAGCGGGCCACGGTGCCGTCGAGTCTGGGCATCGGCCGGGTCGGCGAGCTGGCGGCCCCGGAAACCTTGCGGGAGTTCACCGCCCGCGTCCGCGCCGGACTGCCTGCCACCACCTGGGGAGTGCGCGCCGCGGGTGACCCGGACCGGATCATCCGGACCGTCGCCGTTTGCGGCGGGGCGGGAGATTCCTTCCTGGGCAAGGTGTCTCGCCTCGGCGTCGACGCCTACGTCACCTCGGACCTGCGCCACCATCCCGCCGACGAGCACCTGCGCGCGGGCGGTCCGGCCTTGATCGACGCCGCCCACTGGGCCACCGAATTCCCGTGGTGCGCGCAGGCCGAGAGTGTGGTGCGCACCGCACTTCCCGGCCTGGACACCCGCGTCTCGGTGCTGCGCACCGACCCCTGGACGCTCGGCGCCGCCGACTGCTGAGCGCGCGCTCGTATTCGAATGCCCAGGTTGACGCCGGGTTGGCAGTTCGGGGCCTGCCGGGCGGGTACGGTGGAGGCTTTGAACCGTCAATAGCGTCCAGGAGACCTCCGCGTTGAATGCCGAACCATCGATCCAGGCCAAGCTGCTCGACCTCGCCGCCGTCGACGCCGAGCTGTCGCGGATCGGGCATCGCCGCAAGGTGCTGCCCGAGCAGCAGGAGGTGGAGCGGCTCGAGGGTGAGCGCACCACCCGCAAGGACGCGGCGGTGAAGGTCGAGATCCAGATGGACGACCTGGACCGCGACATCCGCAAACTCGAGGGCGAGATCGAGGCGGTCCGCAAGCGTGAGGAGCGCGACCGCGGCATGCTGACCGCCGGTTCGGTCGGCGCCAAGCAGCTCTCGGAACTGCAGCACGAGCTGGGCAGTCTGGAGCGCCGCCGCAAGGTGCTGGAAGACGACCTGCTCGAGGTGATGGAGCGGCGCGAAGCCGCCGCCGACAATCACTCCCACGCCGGCGCCAACCTGGATCAGGCCGAGGCCGACCTGGTCGACGCCGAACGCCGCCGCGACGAGGCGCTCGCCGACCTGGCCGTCGCCCAGCAGCGCTGCGAATCCGACCGCATCGCGCTGTCCAAGGGCTTCCCCGACGACCTGCTCGCCGCCTACGACAAGCAGCGCACCCAGTACGGCGTGGGCGCGGCCCTGCTGCAGGCCCGCCGCTGTGGCGCCTGCCGCATCGAACTCGACCGTGGCGAGATCTCCCGCATCTCCCAGACCGCCCCGAACGTGGTCGTCCGCTGCCCCGAATGCAGCGCGATCCTGGTGCGCACCAAGCACTCCGGGCTGTGACAACCCGCCGCGCGCCGCTCCTGGCCGCGCGCGGCAGCATCGGAAGCGGTCCGATGCGGATACGACACGTGCCGTTCGTGGGCCGTGGGCTTCCTACTATGAGCGCCATGGGCAGCGGCGGCGTCGCGGCTCTGCGGCCGCACCACGAATCGGAGCCCGGTGTGCGCGGCTGCGGCGAGATCTCGACCGCTGCGAGGTTGATCGGCTCGACCGATCGAGGCTCCGGTGACACGGCTCCGGCGCGACATGGAGGGTGAACGGCGTTGGTGGACATGGTGATCGTGGAGGCCGACGGTGGGTCGCGGGGGAATCCCGGGCCTGCCGGGTATGGCGCGGTGGTGTTCGACGCGGATCATGCGCGGGTGCTGGCCGAGCGCCGGGAGTTTCTGGGGGTTGTCACCAACAATGTCGCCGAATATCGAGGGCTGATCGCGGGTTTGGAGGCGGCGGCGGAGCTCGGGGCGCGCGAGGTGGCCGTGCGGATGGACTCCAAGCTGGTGGTGGAGCAGATGTCCGGACGGTGGCAGGTCAAGCACGAGAGCATGATTCCGCTCGCCGATCGGGCTCGGCGGCTGGTCGCGGGGTTCGATCGGGTCAGCTTCACCTGGATTCCGCGTAAGGAGAACAAGCACGCGGACAAGCTCGCCAACGAGGCCATGGACGACGCGGGCACGGTCGGGGAAGTCCGCACCGCGCTCGCCGACGAACGCGCCGCCGCGACCGAGCAGCGCTCGGTGACCGCCGCGGCGGAGTCCGGCGCGGTGGTCGGCACCGGCGCCGAAAGTCGCTCGGCCGTCGGGGAAATCGCGGCCGCGGTCGCCGGTGGAGTCGTGGACAGCGCCGCGGCCGGAGCAACGGGTTCGAGCGCCGCTCCGTCGCCGGGGTGGACCGGGGCCGTGGGGCGGCCGACCCGGCTGCTGTTGCTACGTCACGGGCAGACGGAACTCTCTGTGCAGCGGCGGTATTCGGGGCGCGGGAATCCGCCGTTGACGGAGCTGGGGCGGGAGCAGGCGGCCAAAGCCGCGGACATGCTTGCGGCCAAGGGCGGGATCGATGTCATCGTGTGTTCGCCGCTGGGGCGGGCCAAGGAGACGGCCGAGGCGGCGGGGCGGGCGCTCGGTCTGCCGGTGCGGGAGCTGCCTGGGCTGATCGAGACGGATTTCGGTGCCTGGGAAGGGATGTCGTTCCAGGAAGCCCGCGAATCCGATCCGGAGTTGCACGCACGCTGGCTGGGTGACCCGTCGGTGCCCGCGCCGGGTGGCGAGAGCTTCGATCAGGTGCGGGAGCGGGTCGAGGCCACCCGCCGCGATCTGGTGGCGCTGCACCCAGGCGCGAATGTGCTTGTGGTGAGCCATGTCACGCCGATCAAGACGCTGCTGCAGCTGGCGCTGGGCGTGGGCCCGTCGCTGCTGTACCGGCTGCACCTGGATTTGGCGTCGCTGTCCATCGCGGAGTTCTATCCGGACGGTGGCTCCTCAGTCCGGCTGGCGAACGACACCTCGTACCTGTGACCCCACCTCGTCATCCCGGCGTGCCTTTGGCCGGGATCCACTCGTACGGTGTGGATTCCGGCCAAGAGCACGCCGGAATGACGGAGTTGGCTAGGGGCGCAGGGTCGCCATCAAGAATTCGGTCTGGTCGTAGACGGCCTTCTCGAACCAGTCGTCGAAGTAGATGTCGAAGTGCCCGATCGGGTAGCGCTTCACGGTGGCGTGTTTGGTGCGCTCGGCGGCCTTCAAGGTCGGTCCGGCGGGCGCCACCGAGTCGTTGTCGCAGATCGCATACAGCACAGGCGCTTTGATGTCCTTCACGTGCCGGGTGGGATTGTCGAACAGGGTCGACAACCCGACGCGGGCGGCCACCTTGGGCCGGTACTGCGTGCTCTCCTCGGCCAGCCGCCCGAATCCGGCGGGCACGTCGGCGGCGCTCATGAGGGCCGCGGAGTGCTTCTTACCGGCCAGCCGGGCGGTGATGGGACGCCGAATGATCGGCCCCACAACCTGATCGGTGAGCGCGAGGGTGCCGGTGCGCAGCAGGCTGATCGGCCCCTTCGCCATGGCCGACGCCCGACCGCTGGTGAACGGGCACTGCGCCACCACGGCGGCGATGTAGTGATCCTCCGGTGCGACGGCCAGCACGTGCCCGCCGCCGAACGAACTGCCCCACAGTGCGATTCGGGTGGCGTCGATGCCGCGGATGGTGCGCGCGAACGCGATCGCCGCATGCCAGTCCTCACGCTGCTTGGCGATATCGATGCGCTGCCGCGGCTCACCGCCGCTCGCCCCGAAATATCGATAGTCGAAGGCCAGACCCGCGATTCCCGCCGACGCGAAGCGCCGCGCGTACCGGTCCAACCCCATTTCCCGGTCCGCCCCCAGCCCGTGACCCATGACCACCAGCGGGCGCGGTTTGGGCGGTCCATCGGGGAGATACAGCCATGCCGCGCACTGCTCGCCACCCGAAGGGAACCCCACCTCCACACGCTCCATAGGGGCCTACCGTACCCTGGTGGCCGCGGACGAGTCGGTCGGGCGGCCGCGGCGACGGGAACGGGCACGCTTGTGCCGCTGCCAGTCGCCGAGGAAAGTCCGGACTCCGGAGAGCAGGGCGGTTGCTAACGGCAACCCGGGGCAACCCGCGGGACAGTGCCACAGAGAAGAGACCGCCGGTGGGCCGCACTTCGCGAGAAGTGCACCGCCGGTAAGGGTGAAACGGTGCGGTAAGAGCGCACCAGCGCGCCGAGTGATCGGTGCGGCTAGGTAAACCCCGCCCGGAGCAAGGTCGAAGGTCGGACTCGCGAGAGTGCGACTGCGCAGGTGTCTGAGGGCTGCTCGCCCGAGCCTGCGGGTGGACCGCTCGAGGCACCCGGCAACGGTGTGTCCAGATGGATGGTCGCCACCCGGTGCTCGCACCGGGGACAGGATCCGGCTTACAGACCGACTCGTCCGCCTCGGGTCGTGTTGCGGGTTTGTTATGTCTTCGCAGGGGTGATCGTCCGGTGCCATGATGGAGGCACACCATCGGGTTTCCGGTGGCGCGGAAATACTTTCGCGGAGCGAACAATGGATGTTCTGTATCTGTTGATTGGGTGGTTGGCTGCCATCGTCGTCATTGCCGGGATCGCACTGGCCTCGGGGGTTCGGGTGATCGCGCAGTACGAGCGGGGCGTGCTGTTGCGGTTGGGGCGGGTGCGGGCGGTGAAGGAGCCGGGGATGCGGCTGCTGATACCGGGGGTGGACAAGCTGCAGAAGGTTTCCATGCGGGTGGTCACCATGCCGGTGCCGGCGCAGGAGGGGATCACTCGCGACAATGTGACGGTCCGGGTGGATGCGGTCGTGTACTTCCGGGTGGTCGATCCGTTGCGGGCGATCATCGAGGTGCAGGACTATCTGTTCGCGGTGGCGCAGGTGGCGCAGACCTCGCTGCGGTCCATCATCGGCAAGAGCGAGCTGGATGATCTGCTGTCCAATCGCGAGCAGCTCAACAAGGGCCTCGAGATGATGATCGACAATCCGGCGCTGAGCTGGGGCGTGCACATCGATCGGGTGGAGATCAAGGATGTGGCGCTGCCGGATGCGTTGAAGCGCTCCATGTCCCGCCAGGCCGAGGCCGAGCGTGAACGCCGCGCCCGCATCATCTCCGCCGAAGGCGAATTGCAGGCCTCCACCAAGCTGGCCGAGGCGGCCGCGAACATGGCCAAGGCCCCGGCCGCGCTGCAACTGCGCTTCCTCGAGACCGTGGTTCAGGTTGCGGCGGAGAAGAATTCAACCCTGGTGTTGCCGTTTCCCGTGGAGCTTCTCCGCTTTCTGGAACGTTCCACGCCGCCGCTCGCCGAGGTCGAGCAAGAACAGGAACAGGAGCAGCCTCAGCCGCAGCTACCGGCCCCGCCCGTCGCGGCCCCGGCCGCCCTCGGCCCCGCCGAGTTGATGGCGCTGCTCGGCCGCCCAGGTGTCCAGGAAGCCCTGGCCGCACTGGAACACCCGGTGGCACAAGCAAAGACGAACGCGTCGGGGGAGCTCGGCGCGGGCAAGGAGTCGGCGTAGCGCGGGCACCGGGTCCGGGCGCGGTCGGCGTTTGAAGATGAGGAAGTAAGTCATGGCGGGTGTGATTCAGCCGGCGGCCATCGTGGTCTTTTTCGGGATCGCGTACGGATTCAAGTACTTCACGGCGAAGTTCCCGGGTGGACTGCGCGGTGAATAACGCGGCGGTTCGCCAGTAGGAACCACTGCGGCGGGAGGGCGGCGTGAGCAACGCCGCTCTCCCGTTCGTGTGCACAGACCCCTCGGTTGGATGAGAATTGCGGTGCGCCATCCGGCGCGTGTCGGCGTGGCTCGGCGTGTCGAGCGGGTTATCTGCTCCGAACTAGCACCGAACGTGATCGACGTCATAAAGTGTTGCGCGTTGGAAAGTTCCGTTGCGGTCCGCAACGGGCGAAGGGCTCAACAAACGTCGGAAAGCAGGTCTCGTCTAAATGCGAATTGCTCGCAAACTGGCAGTCGGTGCGCTTCTTGCCGCTGCCGCTTCCGTTTCGGTTGTGCTGGGTTCCGGGTCCGCCTCCGCGGTCGCGGTGACCCCGCTGCCGGGTGGGGTGCAGGTCGATCTCACCCCGGCGGACACCCAGTGGGTTGCGCAGAACCATTTCGGGCAGGTTCTCGCGGGCCTGCCGCACCCCTCGGCCGCTTCCTTCGGGGAGGCGCTGGATTCCGCGGCGGCGTTGTCGTCGCAGTACCCGGATGGCCGAGTGGTCTTCACCGTGTACGGTCCGTTCAACGAGCTGAACGGCACGATGCTGGCCCTGCAGTAGGGTCAGCCTCCGTAGTGGAACTGCATCAGCGGATCGTCTCGGCGCCGGTCGATTTCGGCGCCGTTCGAACCGAATTCGGATTGGCCTCGGAGTATCCGCCCGGGGCCGTCTCGGAGGCCCGCGACGCGGCCGACGCGTTCGCGGGTGTCCGGGCCGATCGGCGGGAGATTCCGCTGGTCACCATCGATCCCCCCGGTGCCATGGATCTGGACCAGGCGCTGTACCTGGAACGCACCGCGACGGGATTCCTCCTCTATTACGCGATCGCCGATGTGGCCGCGCTGGTTGCTCCCGGCGGACCGCTCGCACGCGAATCCCTGGCCCGCGGCCAGACCTTCTACTTTCCCGACGGGACCGTCCCGCTGCACCCGACCGTGCTGTCGGAGGATCGCGCGAGTCTGCTGCCCGACGTGGACCGCCCGGCCGCGCTGTGGACCATCGAATGCGACGAGAATGCCGCGCCGCTGCGCGCTTCGGTGACCCGGGCCCTGGTGCGCTCGCGCGCCCGCCTCGATTACACGACCGTGCAGGCCGACGCCGACGCCGGTTGCCTGCATCCCTCGATCGCCGCGCTGCCGGAATTCGGCAAGCTGCGCATCGAGGCCGGAATTCGCCGCGGCGCGATCACCCTGCGCCTGCCGTCGCAGACCGTTATTCGCGACGGCGAGCAAACCGGCATCGACCATTGGCAATTGGCCGTCGAACCGCGCACCGCCGCCGACGACTGGAACGAACAGGTCTCGCTGCTGACCGGCATGTGCGCGGCGGCAATCATGCTCGATAGCAATAACTCCGAGGCCACCGGCAAACCCGATCACGTGGGTTTGCTGCGCACCATGCCACCGCCCGCACCCACCGCAGTCGACTCCATGCGCCGCACCGCCGCCGCGCTCGGGGTGAGCTGGCCCGCGAGGGAATCCGCCGCCCGGATGCTGGCCACCCTGGACTGCAACAGCCCCGCCGCCCTGGTGCTCATGTCCGAGGCGACCGGCTTGCTGCGCGGCGCGTCGTACACATTGCTCAACGGCCAGGCCCCGGACACCTTGCAGCACAGCGCGATCGGCGCGCCCTACGCCCACGTGACAGCGCCCCTGCGGCGTCTCGCCGACCGCTACGCCACCGAGATCTGCCTGTCGCACTGCGCGAAAACCTCTGTCCCGCAATGGGTCACGGAGGGCCTCATCGCGGTTGCCGACACCATGCGCCGCACGGACGCGCTCGCGAACAAGGTCGAACGCGCTTGCGTCGACCTCACCGAAGCCACCATCCTCGCCCCGCGCCTCGGCGCTGACTTCGACGCCGTGGTCCTGCGCGAATCCACCGGCACCCGCCCCGCGGAGATCTTCATCGCCGACCCACCCGTCCTCGCGAAGTGCACCGGCACCCCTCCCGAGGGCCGCCACCTCCAGGTCCGCCTGACCACCGCCGACCCCGCCACTCGCACAGTCACCTTCGCGTACGCACCCGAGCAGTAATTCAAGATCAGGGAGTACTCAGTGCGGAATTCTGTCCGAATTCCCGCGCTGAGTACTCCCTGATCTTGTTGTCTATCGGGTGATTACGGGTGCAGGTTCCGGAGGTCGTCGAGGAGGTTCGGGTGGCTGGGCTGCCAGTCGAGGGTCTCGCGGGTATGGGTGCTCGAGGCGGGCTGGTCGACGATGAAGATCTGTCCGAGGGGGCCGAAGGTCTCCGGGGGGACGGATTGGACCGGGAGGCCCAGTTGCTCGCCGATGACCGTGGCGATGTCGCGGACGGCGTCGCCCTCGTTGTCGACCGCGTGCCAGGCTGTTCCGCCCGGAGCCTTTTCGAGTGCCAGGCGGAAGAGGTTCGCCGCGTCCAGGGCGTGCACGGCGGGCCAGCGTTGGGCGCCGTCGCCGGGATAGGCGACGACGCCGCTGCGCCGCGCGGCCTGCGTCAGCACGCCCGCGAAACCGCCCTCGCCGTTGTTGTGCACGGTGCGCGGCAAGCGAATTGCCGCGCTGCGCACGCCATGGGAAGCGAGTGCCAGGATGGCATTGACCGACCGGCCACGACCGCCGACCGGGCCTTCGGTGGCGGTCGGGTCGGACTCGGTGGCCGCGCGACCCGGCGCGTACGGCGTGCCCGAGACCATGATGAGCGGTCGGTCGCTGCCGAGGAGTTCCTCGCCCAGTGCGGCCAGGGCCGCGCTCTCGTCCGCGATGCTCGCCGCCAGCGCCTCGGCGCTGCTGAAGTCGTTGCTGAAGGCCAGGTGGATGACGCCGTCCGCCTTGGCCGCGCCGGCGCGCAGGGTGGCCAGGTCGGTGAGGTCGCCGCGCAGCGGTTCGGCCCCGGCGGTGTCGAGGGCTGCCGCGGACCGCTCGGAACGGGCGAGGGCGACCACGCTGTGGCCGTTGGCCAGTAGTTCGGCGATCACCGCCGAGCCGATCAATCCGCTGCCGCCGGTAATGAATACGTGCATGACGCTCCCTCGATAGTGATGGGACTCTTGTCCCATCACCGTAGCAGTGATGGGACAAAGGTTCCATCACCTATTATTGCCCCATGGCACGGTGGGAACCTGGAGCTCGGGAGCGGCTGGTCTTGGCCGCGGTGGATCTGTTCACCGAGCAGGGCTACGACGCGACGACGGTCGCGCAGATCGCCGAGCGCGCGGGCGTCACGAAAAGCACGTTCTTCCGGCACTTCCCGGACAAGCGGGAACTGCTGGTCGCCGGGCAGCAGGCCCTGTGTCGACTGCTCACCGAGGGCATTGCCGAAGCGCCCGCGGACGCGACCCCGCTCGCGGCGGTCGCCGCCGGACTCGGGCGTGCGGCCGGTGCCATGGGCCCGACGAACCGGGAGATCGCCACCCGGCTCGAGACCGCCATTGCCGCCAATGTCGAACTGCAGGAACGTGATGCCCTCAAGAGTGTGGGTCTCGCCGCCGCCATGAGCACGGCCTTGCTGGCTCGCGGGGTGGCGGCGCCGACGGCTCAGTTGGCGGCCGAATTGGGTGTCCTGGCCTTCAAGCAGGGCTTCGCCGAGTGGGTTCGGTCCGACCCGGACGCGCCGCTGACCCCCTTCGCGCTGGCCGCCCTCGATGATCTGCGTGCGGCGACCCGTTCGCTGACCTGATCGAATCTCGCGGCGTCGTATCGCCGGTCATCACGTGCGGGCGGGGGATCGTCCGTCAGGACCGTGCGGGAATCCCGGTGTCGGAAGGGCGCGCGCCCGGGCCGGGGGTCGGGTGGGTGTCGCGGGCTGTCAGGGGTCCGTGGTCGTGCGTGCACCTGATTTCGACGTGGACGGGTGCGTCGCAGTCGTTGTGCGCCACCACGACCGCCAGTCCCGCCTCGTCGGCGAGATAGGTGTCGCCCCACTGCATGAGGGCGATCAGGGCGGGGAACAGATCGCGGCCCTTGGCGGTGAGCCGATACTCCTGCCGCGCACGGGAATTGGGGTCCTGGTAGGTCTGGCGGTCGAGGATGCCGTGCTCGACGAGGGTGGCCAGGCGGGCGGTGAGCAGGTTGCGGGCGATGCCCAGGTGGGCCTGGAATTCGGAGAATCTGCGGACGCCGTAGAAGGCTTCGCGCAGGACCAGCAGCGTCCATTTCTCGCCGACGATGGCCAGCGTGCGTGCGACCGAGCAGTTTTCGGCGCTGAATGCGGCACGGTCGGCTTCTGCGGTCATGGTCATCATCCTATTCATCTGGGTTGCGTTCCACTACTCAGCCCCGTAACGTCGGACATCTAAGTTTAATTTCGAAACTCAGCCATGAACTGGAGACAGCCATGCCGATGCTCGACGCCTACATCCCCGCCGGCGCGCTGGATGAAGCGGCCGAAAAGAAGCTGCTCGCCACCCTCACCGACCTCCTGCTCCTGCACGAGGGTGCGGATCCGACCAACCCTGCCGCGCGCTCGATCGCCTGGGTGTTCCTGCACCGCCCCGAGACCGTCTATGTCGCGGGCGAACCCGCCGATCTGCCCCGCTACCGCTTCGTCGCCTCGGTCCCGCAGGGGCAGTTCGACGCCGAGCGCCGTGCGGCCATCGTACGGGCCGTCACCGACGCCGTGCTCGACGCCGAACCCGCCGACCGTCCGCGCGATCCGGGCCGAATCTGGGTGTTCCCCACCGAGATTCCCGACGGCACCTGGGGTGGTGGCGGCCGCATTCACACCCTCGCGGATATCGCGACCCTCGTCACCGGAGACGCCGAAAAGGGCCGCGTCTACGCCGAAAAGCGCTTGGCCGCAACGAAGTCCGCCATGCTCTAGCTCGTGTCGTCGTCCGGCTACTGCCCGGCGAGTTTCGCGACGACCGGAGCGAACCTTTCGGCGAAGTCCGCACCGAACACGAAGTAGGAGAAGCCCATCTCCTCGCGCCGCCGCTGGATCTCCTCGGCGGCGGCCGCGGGATCATCGGGCAGGACGGTCATGGCATCCGCGGCGTGCATCGCCGCGGTGTCGATGTCGGGGCGGGCCATGTGGGCCCCGACCTTATCGCCGATGACGGGCACGGCGAGCGCCAGTTCGGCATCGCTGCGGGCGCGGAATTCGCTTGCCAGCCGGGCGACTTCGGCGCGGGGCTGGTCGCCCAGCACGAAGGTGACGGTGTCGGCGACCTCGGCCGCCAGTGCCTGCGCCTTCGGGCCGATGACGGCCATGGCCACGGGGGTATGCCGGTCCGGGCCGTCGTAGGCGCGCAGTCGGGCGACGGTGTCCCGAATGTCCTCGAGCCGCTGGCTCGGCCGCGGCACATCGGGCACGCCGTAGTCGCGCAACTCGTCCTCGATGCCGGGCCTGCCCGTTCCGATACCCATCTCGAAGCGACCCTCGGTGAGCCGCGACAACGAGTGCGCCTCCCATGCCGTCAGCCATGCCGGACGAAACGGTGAGGCGTACACCCAGGTGCCCACCCGCAGGTCGGTCAGGGCCGCCGCGGTGGCCAGCAGGGGAGCGGGCGCGGGCTGGGTCAACGGAAAGTCGGGCACCAGCAGGGTCGAGTAGCCGCCATCGGCGATGCGCCGCACCCGATCTCGCCACGTCGCCACATCGGTCATGAGCGGGGCCACGACCCCGAATCGGAACGGCCTGGTCATATCCGGTCTCCTGTCGTTCGGTTCATCCAGAGGAGTCGACGACGCACCCACCCGAAAATCATCGGGCGCTTTCGAAATTCCCCGTTGCGCAGGCCGCATCCGACCGGGTTCATCATGCGCGCGATCCCGTCGCGCCGAGGCCGCCCGTCCGGTGCGTGTCGCGGACGGGTCAGGCGGGGGTGGAGGTTTCGGGGCGGCGGGAGCGGCGGGCGGCGACCGAGGTGAAGGTTTCGCGGTCGGCGAGGAAGCCTTCCAGGGCGAAGGTTGCCGCGCCGAGGCTGGAGGGGTTGTGGGGGAGGGTGTCCAGTTCGAGGGTGACGGCGGCGAAGGGGGCGGACATGGCGTGGTGGGCGGCGGCGCGGCGGGTGGATTCCAGTAGGGGAGTGCCGAGTTGGCGGGCGACCAGGTCGCCGAAGACCATGCGGCGGGGGTTGAACAGATTCACCAGGTTGGCGATGGCGACGCCCAGATATTGGCCGGTCTTGTCGATGACGGCCAGGGCCACCGGGTCGTGGCGGGCCGCGGCCGCCGCCACCGCCGCGATGGTGGCCGCGTCATCCTCGGCGAGAAGCACACTGGCGGAGTCGATCTCGCGCAGCGTCGCGGTGATGCCGGGGGCGCTGACATACGCCTCGACGCAGCCGTTGCGGCCGCAGGTGCAGGCGCGGCCGTCGAGGACGAGATTCGTGTGCCCCCATTCGCCCGCGCTGTTGGTGACGCCGCGGTACAGCATGCCGTCGATCACCACGCCGATGCCGACGCCCGCGCGCAGGGTGACCACGATGAGGTCGTCGACATCGCGGCCCGCGCCGAACCACAGTTGTGCCGCCGTGCTCGCCTTGAGCGGGTTGTCCAGGTAGAGCGGATACGGAAGCCGCTGTTCCAGCAGGGTTTTGAGCGGCACGTCGCGCCAGTGCCAGTACGGTGAGAACACCGAGGTCCCGGTTTCCGGCTCGACCAGGCCGGGCACGCTCAGGCCGATACCGAGAACCTTGTCGGCAGCATCGGCGAGGACCTCGCCGATGCCGTGCACGATGAGCTCGACGATGTCGTCCGGGGTGGTGGCGGCCGGATCGACGGGAATCTCACTCGATCGCAGCACCGTCATGGCCAGATCGAAAACGTCCACGTGGATGCTGGTTTCGGCGATGTCGACGCCGATCAGCCGCCCGCGATCCGGGTTGATCGCCAGCTGTGCGCGCGGCCGCCCGATGCCCGGCGCCTCGTAGCCGAGTTCGGCGAGCACCCCCACCTCGAGCAGTTCGGCGATCATGTTGCCGACCGTCGCGAACGAGAGCCCGGTGGCCTGCGCGATCTCCTGCCGACTGGTGTGCCCGGCGGCGGCGTACACCGCCTGCAGCACGCAGAACCTGTTGCGGCGCCGGATATCCCGCGCGGTCAGCTGGTACACGGGCCCGCTCACTCCTTCTCGCCGTTGCCGCGAAGATACCGGGGCACTTCGCCAATTTACTTCTCTCAACAGTATTTACAATAGTTATCCGAAGTCCTACTGTAACCGGCATCACTAGCGACGCCAACTGTGTGGCAGATCACCTAGGAGTGCTCATGTCCTGGACCCACCGACGCCGATGGACCAGCACGATCGTCTGTGCGGCCGCCCTGACCCTGGCCGCGAGCGCCTGCTCGTCCGGCAAGGATTCCGGCTCGAATACCGCAGGCCCGCAGCACGATACGGGCTCCATCAGCCTGGTCTACGCGCAGAAGCAGGGCGATCAGGAGTACTTCATCGGCGAGGCCGACGGCGCCAAGGCCAAGGCCAAGGAGCTCGGCGTCGACCTGAAGGTGGTCAACCTCGGCAATGACGCCAACAAGGCCGTGACCGAGGTGCAGAACGCGGTGAACCAGAAGGCCAATGGCGTCATCGTGGTGGTGCCCGATCCCTCGGTCGGCCCGCAGGTCGCGCAGCTGGCCAAGTCGGGCGGCGTAGCCCTGCTCACCTCCGACGACCAGGTCTGCACCAATGGCCCGGATCCGTCGTCCTGCGCCAAGGACAATCTGGTGCCGCGCGTCGGATTCAGTGGCACGCAAATGGGAACCGAGGTCGGCACCCGCGCGGGCCAGGACTTCAAGAAGCTGGGCTGGAAGCCGGAGGAGACCGCGATCGTCGACGCCTGGAAGCAGGACGTCACCGTCTGCACCGACCGGGTGAAGGCGAACCAGGCGGCGTTCAAGGATGCTTCGGGCGCGGACGTGAAGGTGATCGAGGTCGGCACCGACAACACGCCGTCGGATGCGCAGAACAAGATCTCCGCGACGGTGGCGGGCAATCGGTCGGTGAAGAACTGGATCGTCATGGGATGCAATGACGAGAATGTCAGCGGCGGTGTCTCGGCCATCCAGAACGCTGGCTACTCCGCCGACAATGTGCTCGGGGTCGGCCTCGGTGCGTACCTGGCCTGCAAGGAATGGAAGGGCGGCAAGCCCACCGGTTTCAAGGCGGCGCTGTTCATCAATGGCAAGGATGTCGGCGCACTGGCCGTGCAGACCATGGTCGACTACCTGAAGAACGGAAAGGCCATGCCAGCCGAGGCATTCGCGCCGACCCAGATGGTGGACGCCAGCAACTGGCAGCAGGCGGGCGTCACGTGCAGCTGACGGGACTGCGGGTGGCCGGGCTCGCCAAGGGTTTCGCCGGGGTGCCGGCGCTGCGCGAGGTGAGCCTGGACTTCCCGGCCGGAGTGGTGACGGCGTTGATGGGGGAGAACGGGGCGGGCAAGTCCACGCTCATCAAGATCCTCGGCGGCGACCACCGGCCCGACGGCGGCAGCCTCGAACTCGACGGTGTGGCATTGGAATTGAGCAGTCCCGCCGATGCGCGGGCGGCGGGCATCCGGGTGATCGGGCAGGAACCGGAGATCGTGCCGCACGTCTCGGTCGCCGAGAACGTGTACCTGGGCTCGCTGCCGCGTCGGGCGGGGCGGCTGTTGGATCGGGCGGCGCTGCGGGCGCGCATGCGCGCCGATCTGGAGCGGCTCGGCTTCGACCGGGACCTCGACCCGGAGACGCTCGGCTCGAAACTGACTGCCGCGCAACGGCAGCTGGTGGAGATCATGCGGGCGCTGACCACTGACGCCAAGGTCATCGCCTTCGACGAACCCACCTCCTCGCTCTCCGATCACGAGACCGAATCACTGTTCGCGCTGATCGGGCGACTGCGTGATCGCGGCCTCGCGGTGATCTACGTGTCCCACCGGATGCGGGAGATCTTCCAGCTGGCCGACCGGGTCGCGGTATTGCGCGACGGCGCGCTGGTCGGGGTGCGCGAGATCGCCGATACCGACGAGCAGGAGATCGTCCGCATGATGGTCGGGCGAGATCTGTCGACGGTGTTCGCGCGCAAGCATTCCGAGCTCGGGCGGGTGCTGCTCGAGGTGGACCGGGTCACCACCGACGATGTGCAGGACGTGAGCCTGCGGGTGCGGGCCGGTGAGGTGGTGGCGCTGGCCGGGCTGGTCGGCGCGGGCCGCTCCGAACTGGCCGGGGCGCTCGCGGGCGACCTGCCGATCCGGTCCGGGGAAGTGCGCATCGACGGTAACCGGGTGCGGTTGCGGCAACCGCGCGATGCGGTGCGGGCCGGGATGGGCTACGCGCCGGAGGAACGCAAGGCGCAGGCGCTGCTGCTGCATCGCGGTGTGCGCGACAATATCTCGCTGGCCATGCTGGATCGGCTGCGGCGCTGGCGGTTCATCCGCCGGGGCGCGGAACGCCAGCTCGCGCTCGAATATGTCGAATCCCTGCGCGTGCGAACACCTTCCATCGAGCAGGAGGTGCGCAAGCTCTCCGGCGGCAATCAGCAGAAGGTGGTGCTGGCGCGCTGGCTGGCCCGCAAACCGACGGTGCTGATCCTCGACGAGCCCACGCGCGGTGTCGATGTCGGCGCGAAGGTCGAGATCTACCACGTCATCGAGGAATTGGCCGAGTCCGGCGTGGCGGTGCTGGTGATCTCGTCGGAACTCCCGGAGGTGCTCGGGCTGGCCGACCGCATCGTCGTCATGCAGCAGGGCCGGGTGACCGGCGAACTCGACCGTGCCGACGCCACCGAGGAGGCGATCCTCGCCCTCGCCATGGCCAATGACCTGACCGCGCAGCGAACGTAGGAAGACATGACCGACCAGAGAATCGAATCGATCACCGACACAGCGGTTCCCACGCCGCCGCCGGGATTCGCCCGCTACCTGGGCGGCCTGTCCGGCATCACCCCGCGCCGGGTGATCCGCGGCATCGGCACCGGCAATCTCAGCCTGATCGGCGCGCTGGTGGTGGTCGTGGCCATCTTCGCCTGGCTCAACGACGGCTACCTCGATCCCCGCAATATCGCCGGAATCGGTGACGCGGTCACGGTTTTCGGGCTGCTCGCCGTGGTGCAGACCGTGGTCATCATCTGCGGCGCGCTGGACATCTCGGTCGGCTCGCAGGCCGGGGTCGCCTCGGTGATCAGCGCCATGGCCTTCACCTCGGCCGGGAGCAATGCCTTCGTCGGCATGCTCGCCGCGGTCGGCGTCGGGTTGGTGCTGGGCCTGGCCAACGGCCTCATCATCGTCTACGGCCGAGTCAATCCGGTGATCGCGACGCTGGCCACGCTGGCCGCGTACAAGGGCCTCGCCCAATTGATCTCGGGCGGCAAGGCGCAGGGATTCGTCCTCGACAACGACGTCTTCATCTTCCTGGCCCGCGGCAAGATTCTCGGGCTGCCGGTGCCGGTGATCGTCCTCGCGCTGGTCGCGCTCGGCGTGCACGTGCTGCTCAAATACACCGACATCGGCCGCAATATCTACGCCATCGGCGGAAACGACACGGCCGCACGCCTTTCCGGCATCAACATCAACAAGTACCTGATCGCGGTCTACATGCTGGCAGGCGCGGTCGCCGCCATCGCGGGCATCATCCTCACCGCCCGCACCGGTTCCGGCCAGCCCGTCTCCGGCAGCGAGGGCCTCGAACTCAAGGCGATCACTGCCGCCGCCCTCGGCGGCTGCGCCCTCAAGGGTGGCAAGGGCACGGTCGGCGGCACCCTCCTCGCCGTCATCCTCCTCGGCGCCCTCGACAACGGCCTGAACGTGGTCGGCGTCAACACCTTCTGGCAGAACGTCGCCCAGGGCTCCCTCCTGGTCGCGGCCGTGGTGATCCAACAACGCCGCAGCGGCGAACGCGCAGTCGGCCTCCCGACCTAACCCCTGCTCGGAGCACCTGATGGACACGCTGAAAGCACACGTGTGTGCACCCCCGCCCGGCCGCCTCTGCGAAGGCCCGGTCTGGGACCCGCGCACCCAGGAACTCCTGTGGGTCGACATCCGCGCGGGCCACATCCACCGCGCCACCCTGACCGGCAGTACCCCGGACCTGTTCCTCCGCACCACCATCGAACTCGATCCACCGATCAGCGCGGTGCTGCCGTGCGCCTCCGGTGGCCTGCTGGCGACGGCGGGCGACGCCATTCTCCGAATCGACCCGTCACCCCGTCATTCCGGCGCGCTTTTGGCCGGAATCCACCCCGCAAC
This sequence comes from Nocardia heshunensis, assembly GCF_054782115.1. NCBI lineage: Bacteria > Bacillati > Actinomycetota > Actinomycetes > Mycobacteriales > Nocardiaceae > Nocardia > Nocardia heshunensis. The sequence continues at coordinate 1,324,534 of NZ_BAAGTC010000002.1, forward strand.
TGTGGATCCCGGCCAAGAACACGCCGGGATGACGGAGGGTTCCGACGCCGGGACAGCGGGTGCGGACCAGAGCCGGGCCGCCGGACTTCTTGCGCGAGTGCCGCTGGTCGAGGACGGGGTGCGGAGTCGGCTCAATGACGCGAAGGTCGATCCGCGGGGCAGACTGCTGGCGGGGACGATGGCGGAGGAAGACGGCGTCGGTGGTTCGGCGCTCTACCGGGTCGATCCGGACGGGTCCCTCAGCACCCTGCGCACAGGTGTCACCATCTCGAATGGACTCGGTTGGAGCCCCGACGGATGCACCCTCTACTACGCCGACAGCCCCACCCACCGCGTGGATGCCTACGACTACGACCTCGACTCCGGAACCCTCGGTGCGGGACGGCCATTCGCGTACTTCGCCGACGGCGAGCCGGACGGACTGACCGTTGATGCGGCGGGCAATGTCTGGGTGGCCGTCTGGGGTGCGGGCCAGGTGCGCGCCTTCGATCCGGGCGGAACACACCGCGCGACAGTAGAAGTCGGCCCCTCCCAGGTGTCGAGTTGCGCCTTCGCGGGTCCCGATCTCGACGTCCTGGTCATCACCACGGCGGCCGAACGCGAGGCCGCCGGAGAACCCCATGCGGGCAGCCTGTTCACCTGCGTTCCCGGCGTGACCGGCCGCCCCGAGACTCCGTTCGACGACGAAAAGCTGGTTTCGACAGATGAGTGATGAGACATCGGCAGGGTCGAGCGCGGCCCGTTCGGACGTTCGCTCCGCGCTTCGGCTCGTGAGCTCCGGGGAGGCGGACCGCCATGATTCGGGAACCGTGACCGCTGCTCCGCCCTCGGATGCGCCCACGGTCGATCCGTTGCGGCTCGCGGTTCCGGTCATCGCGATTCTGCGTGCGCCGAAGGCGGATCGGTTCGCGGAGGTGGCCGCGGCGCTGCACGAATCCGGCATCACCGCTGTGGAATTCACGCTGAACTCCGCGGGGGCGTTGGACGCGGTGCGGGACTGTGCCGGGTTCGCGCACCGGATCGGGGTGGGGACGGTGCTGACCGCGAAGGATGCCGAGCTCGCCGTGGCGGCGGGTGCCGCGTATCTGATCACTCCGGCGGTGATCGAGGAAGTGATCGCGGCCGGGCGGCAGCTCGGGGTGCCGGTGATCTCGGGTGCCTTCACGCCCACCGAGATTCATCGGGCGTGGACGGCGGGAAGCAGCATGGTGAAGGTGTTTCCGGCGAATGTGGGCGGGCCCGGGTATATCCGGGCGGTGCGGGGGCCGCTGCCGGAGATTCCGCTGGTGCCGACCGGCGGGGTGGGGGTGGGTGAGGCTCGCGCGTATCTGGATGCGGGGGCCGCGGCGCTGGGGATCGGTTCGCCGCTCATCGGGGACGCCTGTGCGGGTGGCGATCTCGGGGCGCTGCGCGAGCGTGCTCGACTGCTGCGGGACCAGCTGTCATGAGGGGCGGACTGGTAACGCTCGGCGAGGCGCTCGGCGTGGTCGCGGCGGCCGACCCCGGTCCGCTCGCCCCCGGCGCGGGCATGCGGATGGATTTCGCGGGGGCCGAGGCGACCGTCGCGATCGGAGTCAGCCGGCTCGGCCACCCCAGCAGCTGGATCGGCAGTGTGGGCGCGGACGCGGTGGGGCGCATGATCTTCGATCGACTGCGCGCCGAGCAGGTGGACGTGTCGGGCTGTCGCCTGGATCCGGACCGGCCCACCGCGCTCATGCTGCGCGAGCGCCGCACCGCCGACCGGACCCGGGTCACCTATTACCGGCGCGGTCTGGCAGGCGCGCAGCTCTCGGTCGACCAGATCGACGCGGCCCGGATTACCGCGGCAGGGGTCTTGCACATCACGGGAATCACTCCCGCACTGAGTGATTCGGCCCGCGCGGCGGTCGAGCTGGCGGTCGGGATCGCGGCCGATGCCGGGGTGCCGGTGTCGCTGGACGTCAACTATCGCAGCGCGCTGTGGACGCCCCCCGAGGCCGCCGCCGAATTGGCGAAGCTGGTAGCGCAGGCCGATATTCTCTTCGCCGGACTGGACGAGGCGGCTCTGCTGCTGTGGTTCGCCAGCCCCGACATGGTCCCGGAGGATCTGGCTTCGATGGCCGAATCGCTTGCGGCCCAAGGACCGTCGGAGATCGTGCTCAAGCTCGGATCCGACGGCGCCGCCGCCTGGTCCGACGGGAAACTGCGGCGCGAGGGCGCGGTGCCGGTGACCGCCGTGGACCCGGTCGGCGCCGGGGACGCCTTCGTAGCCGGATACCTCGCCGGGCTGCTCGACGGTGGATCCGTCGCGGAGCGTTTGCGATTGGCCGCGCTGTGCGGCGCGTTCGCGGTCTCGGTGCCCGGCGACTGGGCGGGACTGCCCTATCGCGACGAGCTCGGACTGCTCGACGGAGCCGACATTCAGCGATGATCACGAAGGGGAAGAGCATGAGTCGGCTGACCGACAGGGTTGCCGTCGTCACCGGAGCGGCCTCGGGAATCGGGGCGGCCACCGCGTGGCGGCTGGCGGCGGAAGGTGCGACGGTGGTGATCGCCGATATCGACGAGACCTCGGGACGTGAAGTCGCGGACAAGATTCGGGCGACGGGCGCGCGAGCCGAGTACCGGTGGTGCGATGTCACGCTCGAGGAGTCGTGGGAGGCGTTGCGGGCGCGGGTCAACGACCGGTTCGGACCGGTGGATTTCCTGTGCAGCAATGCTTCCCGGCAGGCGATCATCCCGGCGCACGAGCTCAGCAGGCGGCAGTGGGACGACGGATTGGCGGTCAACCTGACCCCGCTGTTCCTGGGCCTGCGGACCTTCATCGACGATCTGCGCACCAGGCGTGGCAATGTGGTCGCCGTCTCCAGCGTGCACGCCCAGTTCGGGCTGCCCGGCTATCCGGTCTACGCGGCGGCCAAGGGTGGGCTGACCGCGCTGGTGCGACAGCTCGCGGTGGAGTACGGACAGGACCGCATCCGCGTCAACGCCGTCCTGCCCGGCCCGATCCTCACCCCGGTCTGGGACGACGTGGACGACGAGGGACGCGAATTGTCAGCCCGGGCAACGGTTCTGGACCGACTGGGCGCTCCCGAGGAGGTGGCGGCCGCCATCGCCTTCCTCGCCTCCGACGACGCCTCCTTCATCACCGGCGCGAACCTGGTGGTGGACGGCGGCTGGAGCGTGCGAAAGGAATCCCGGTGAAGATCACCGCACTCACCACCTACCTGGTCGCGCCGCGTTGGTGTTTCCTGCGCATCGACACCGACGCGGGCATCACCGGCTGGGGCGAACCCGTCATCGAGGGCCGCGCCCACACCGTGGCCGCCGCCGTCGCCGAACTCGCCGACTATCTCATCGGCGAGGATCCGATGCGGATCGAGGCGCACTGGCAGACCCTCACCAAGGGCGGCTTCTATCGCGGCGGGCCCATCCTGTCGAGCGCGGTCGCGGGCATCGATCAGGCGCTGTGGGACATCACCGGCAAGGCGCTCGGCGTGCCGGTGTGGCAACTGCTGGGCGGGGCGGTGCGCGACCGCATCCGTGTCTACAGCTGGATCGGCGGCGACCGGCCCGACGATGTGGCCGATGCCGCGCTGGAACGAAAAGCCCAGGGGTTCACCGCGATCAAGATGAACGCCTCCGCGGAACTGGAAGCGATCGACACCCCGCGCGCGACCCTCGGCATCGTCGAGCGGGTGGCCGCGGTGCGGGAGGCGGTCGGCGACGAGTTCGATATCGCCGTCGACTTCCACGGCCGGTTGTCGGTCGCCATGGCCCGGCGGGTACTGCCGCTGCTCGAGCCGTACCTGCCGATGTTCGTGGAGGAGCCGCTGGTGCCGGAGGTGAGCGATCGGATCGGTGAGATCACCAGCGCGACAAGCATTCCCATCGCCACCGGCGAAAGGCTTTATTCGCGTTGGGATTTCCTGCCGGTCCTCGAACGCGGTGTGGCCGTGGTGCAGCCGGATCTCTCCCATGCCGGGGGCATCTCCGAGGTTCGACGCATTGCCGCACTGGCCGAGGCCCGCGATATCGCGCTCGCCCCGCACTGCCCGCTCGGCCCGATCGCGTTGGCGGCCAGCCTGCAGGTCGGGTTCGCGACACCGAATCTGCTGATTCAGGAACAGAGCCTGGGCATCCACTACAACACCGGCTCCGACCTGCTCGACTATCTCGTCGACCCCACGGTTTTCGCCTACCGTGACGGCCACGTCGGCCTGCTCACCCGGCCCGGCCTGGGCATCGAGATCGACGCCGAGGCCGTCGCCCGCGCCGCCGAGATCGGGCACCGCTGGCGGAACCCGGTCTGGCAGCGCAGGGACGGCTCGTTCGCCGAATGGTGAATCAGCGCTGCGGAGTAAGCACGCGGAACTGATCCGTCGGGTGCTGCCTGGCCGCCGCCTCCGCCCGTTCCTTCGCCATTTCCACCCGATAGCCGACGATCACGGTGCCGACCAGCGCCGCGGCGATAATGCCCTCCGCGACGAAGAACGAGGTGAAGTCGATGATCGACCCGATCGGCGCGCCACCCGGTACCGCATTGCGCAGCGGCACCAGCGCGAACAGCAGCGCGCCCATCATGGACACGGCCGGGAACATGAGACCCCGCTGCCCTGCCAGCACGTAGTAGCAGGCGATGGCCGCGGCCAACGCCAGACCCAGCATCAGGATCATGATGAACACCGCGAACACCAGCGAGGGGACCGACCGGCTCGCGTGCAGGGTCAGGTCGACACCCGCGTTGTCGGCGTTGGCCTCCGGCGACTCGCTCACCGCGAACATGGTGTCGCCACTGGCCACCGTCGCCGCGGTGGGCAGCCGTTTGTCGCCGTTGAACACGTCGAAGGCCAGCACCGCGTCATAGTTGTCGAACGGATAATCCGTGAGGGTGCCCTCCACCACGACCTTCACCTCGGCGGCGGAAATTGGTTCGCCCGCCTTGATTTTGATCGGGTCGGCCTTGAGCGCCGAGGCGTACAGCAGGGCGTCGGAGGCGAAGCGGCCGTTCTTGTCGGCCAGCGCGCCATGCGGGATGGCCAGCACCTCGACGGTCGCGGTCTGGGTGGCCGGATCGATCTTGCCGACCCAGATATTGAGGTCCACGCGATCCTTGACCTCGCTATTGCCGAAGGGATGCGAAGCCTCCGAGCGGGTTCGGCCCACCTCGTAGGTGGACAGGGCGAGCACCAGACCCACGATGACGGCCGCCGCGATCGCGACGAGCCACAGCGGTCCGCGACGTTTCTGCTGAATTCCGTGTTGCACGCCGCGAACCTATCGGCGCGCCCATCAACGAATGATCAGGAAGACATCAATAGCAGACCGATAGGTCCGGCCTTGATCGATTACTGATCGGTGCTTGATTTCGTGCGTGCTTGATTGGGTCCCATGGCTTTTCCGTATCAGAACCATCAGACCGCGAAAGACCCCCAGGCGGCGCAGCAGCGCAGTCTCGGCTACTTCATCTTCCTGAGCCGCTGGCTGCAGCTACCGCTGTACCTCGGCCTGATCGTGGCGCAGGCCGCCTACGTCTGGCAGTTCCTGCGTGAACTGTGGGATCTGGTGCACGGGCTGTTCGACGACGGCAATGCCGAAACCAGCATCATGCTCGCGGTATTGGGGCTGATCGACGTCGTCATGATCTCCAACCTGCTGATCATGGTGATCGTCGGCGGGTACGAGACCTTCGTGTCGCGGCTGCGCATCGACGGGCACCCGGATCAGCCGGAATGGCTGGCGCAGGTGAACGCCAATGTGCTGAAGGTGAAGCTGGCCATGTCGATCGTCGGCATCTCCTCCATCCACCTGCTCAAGACCTTCATCAGCATCACCAACGACCCCAACCCGGGACAGCACACCGCGCGCTACCTGTGGCCGGTGATCATCCACCTGTCGTTCGTGGTGTCGGCGGTGCTGCTGGCCTGGATCGACCGCATCATGCCGCACGCCGCGCACCACCACGGCCACCACGAGAACGGCGAACACGCACACCAGAACGGCCACGAGACACCGACTCCCGCGCTGCAAGCCCCACACCCCGGCGCGTTCCAGAACCCGCAGTCCGGTGGCTGGGGTAACGGCGACCCGGCGGCCGCGCGCAGCAACTAGGCCCTTCGTCATTCCGGCGTGTAGTTGGCCGGAATCCACCACGGCCTGGTGGATTCCGGCCGAAACCATGCCGGAATGACGAGGTGCTGCGCTCAGCCCAGCGGGTGGTGGCGCAGGAATTCGATGGCGGCCGGGTATTGCTCGAGGGCCTTGGCCGCCGCCGCTTCCTCGGCGGCGCACAGCCTCTCGTAGCCGGACTCGTCGGCGTGGGCGGCGTGGGTGCGCAGCGTCTGCAGGGACTCCACGGCGTCACGATGATCGCCGAGGACACCCTGCAGGCGCTTGGCCTTCTTGCCGAGCTCGGTCGCGGGCTCCCCGAGCACGGCGGTCGCGGCCTCGGCCGAATAGCGCAATCGCTTGGCGGCCTTGCGGATATCGTGCAGATGCTCGACCCGCTCTTCCTCGGTGAGACTGGGCTCCATGCGCACCAGCCGGCGCAGCTCGCGGAAGTCGTGGCGCAGCACCTCGGCGAAGACGTGCTCGGCGGGCTTGCCCGCCTCGGCCGGGCGCAGCGGGGGGTTCGCGATCATCCGGTGTAGTCGATCCAGCAGGCTGCGGTAGCGGCGATGATCGAACGCGTCCACCACCGCCCGGTGCGCCCCGGCGTAGAAGCGGCGCTCGTCGGCCACCAGTTGCTCGCCGAAACCCTTTCTGGGCGCGGACTTCTCGCCCAGCGGCACTGTCTTCTCGTCGAACGGGGCCCCGGTGTCGCCGAGCAGGGCGGCGAAGCGTTCGGCCCGCACCTCGGCGTCCCGCGCCACCCCGAGCAATCCGGCCAGCCAGCGCAGTTCGTCGGTGATCTCACCGACGGGCTTGCGCCGCAGGATTCGGCGATAGGACTTCAGGACGCTGCGCAGTCGCCGGGTGGCGACCCGCATGGAATGCACCGAATCCGGAAGATCCTGGCGCACATCGGGTTCGGCCGTACACAGCCGGTCCACATCGGCGGCTACTGCGTCGACCAAGGCGGGACCGGCTGTGGTACTCATCTACGTCCTGTATTTGTCGGTGGCTTCCACCAGATGGTGGGTGATGCCGGGTTCGAGAGCGGCATGACCGGCGTCGGGCACGATGTGCAATTCCGAAGCGGGCCAGGCCTTGTGTAGATCCCAAGCGCTGGTCGCTGGGCACACCACGTCGTAGCGGCCCTGCACGATCACCCCGGGAATGTGGGCGATGCGGTCGATATCGCGCAGCAGTTGCCCCTCGTCGAGGAAACCGCCATGGACGAAATAGTGGTTCTCGATGCGGGCGAAGGCCAGCGCGAAACGCGGGTCGGCGGTTTCGGCGACCCGATCCGGGTGCGGCAGCAGGGAACTCGTGGAACCCTCCCAGGTCGACCACGCGACGGCCGCGTCGGTGGCGAGGGCATTGTCGGGGGAGTGCAGCAGGCGATGGTAGACCTCCACCAGGTCCTGCTCGCGCTCGGCTTCCGGCACCGGCGCCAGGAACTTCTCCCACTCATCGGGGTACACGTACCCCGCGGAGCCATTGTAATACCAATCGATTTCCTTGCGCCGCAACAGGAATATCCCGCGCAAGACCAACTCGGTGACGCAGTCCGGATGGGCCTGCGCATAGGTCAGCGCCAGCGTGGAACCCCAGGAGCCGCCGAACACCAGCCAGCGCTCGACGCCCAAATGCGTTCGCAGCCTTTCGATGTCGGCGACCAGGTGCCAGGTGGTGTTGTGCTCGAGGCTGGCCCCGTCGGCGATGTGCGGGGTGGACTGACCGCAACCCCGCTGATCGAACACGACGATCTTGTACGCCTGCGGATCGAAGAACTGCCGGTGATACGGCGAGGTGCCGCCGCCCGGTCCGCCGTGCAGGAAGACCGCGGGCTTGCCGTCGGGGTTGCCGCTCACCTCGTAGTAGAGCTGCTGGCCGTCACCGACATCCAGCATGCCCTTCTCGTGGGGCTCGATCGGCGGATACAAAGTGCGCATCAGCCGGCCACCAGCCCCGAGGCCAGATCCGGGATCTCGATCGCCTTGATCGCCTCGCTGCGCACGTCCGGGCAGCTCTTGGTGGTGACCCGATCCACCACGCCACGTTCGTTCGGCAGGAACAGGCCGTTCTGCGCCGCCCACTGGATGACGGTCGCGTTCAGCGACACCTTGTCCATGGTCGGGGTCTGCACCCGCCAATCCGAGAGCTGTGGACGCAGCAGGTCGCACAGCTGCTTGGCCTGATCATCGGTGACGTTCAAACCCGCGCCGTTCGCGCCGGACGTCGGTGCGCCCGTACTGCTCGGTGCGGCCGAGGAGGTGAGCGGTGAGCCCGAGCCTTTCGGCTGCGTCGATCCGGTCGAGGAGTTGTCCCCACAGGCCGCGACCAAGGCGAGAGCGGCCACACCGGCGATCACCAGCGGCGCGCGTCGAACCCAGCGTTTACTTCCACGATCCATGAACTTCCCTTTGGTCGATCCAGCTCGTTGGCTACCGAGTCTGCCACCAAAACCGGGTTGTGGACCGAGAAGGCAGGGGCCGAATACGTGTCGATAGCCGTCGGCTATCGTGATCGACGCCGAAAAACGCCCCCGCGAGAATTCGCGAGGGCGTTCCTGTTCACGCTGTGGCCGCAGCGATCAGTAGCTGTGCTCCGGACCCGGGAACACGCCGCGCCGCACCTCGTCCGCGTAAGTGGCTGCCGCGCTGCGCAACTGGCCACCGACATCGGCGAACTGCTTCACGAACTTGGCGGTCTTGCTGCCGGTGTACCCCACCATGTCCTGCCAGACCAGCACCTGCGCATCGCATTCCACCCCGGCGCCGATGCCGACGGTCGGAATGGTCAGCTTGCGGGTGACCTGCCCGGCCAGCTCGGCGGGCACCATCTCCATCACGACGGAGAAGGCGCCGGCCTCCTGGACCGCGATGGCGTCGGCGATGAGCTGCTCCGCGCCGTCGCCACGACCCTGCACCCGGAAGCCGCCCAGGGTGTTGACGCTCTGCGGGGTGAACCCGATGTGCGCCATCACCGGAATGCCCGCCGCGGTCAGCTTGTGAATGGTGTCGGCGACCCGCTCGCCACCCTCGAGCTTCACCGCGTGCGCGCCGCCCTCCTTCATGAACCGCACCGCCGTGGCGAGTGCCTGCTCGGGCGAGGACTCGTAGCTGCCGAACGGCAGATCCGCGACCACCAGTGCGTGCGGCGCACCCTTGACGACGCCTCGAACCAGCGGAATCAATTCGTCGATGGTGATCGCCACCGTGGTGTCGTAGCCGTACACCACATTCGCGGCGGAATCCCCGACCAGGAGCACCGGGATCCCGGCGTCTTCGAAAATCCGGGCAGTCGAGTAGTCGTACGCGGTCAGCATCGACCACCGCTCACCCGCCTGCTTCATCTGCTGCAAATGCTGCACTCGCATCTTCCGCTTGGCGGGAGTTGCCGGTGCCACAGCGCCATACACAGGCGTTTCCGCATCAGATACGGACATCATCGTCCCTACTTTCGTCGTTCCTCGAGGCCCGTCACCGGGTCCCCGGGTTGCTATGACGCTCCTCAGTCTGCCACCGGCCCCGCTCGCGCCGGAGATGGAATTCCTCACATCGGCGGGCTGAGGACGAGCTCGGCGGCGTGGGCCAGGACCTCGGCGCGGGTGCGGCCGGGATGGTCGGCGGTGAGGAAGGCACTGCCGATGGCCAGGCAGAAGGCGAGCAGGGCGCGGGCCTCGACCTCGTCGGGGTCCGGGCAGACGGCGCCGATCATCTCGCGCGCCAACTGCATTCGCTTGTTGTCCGCACGGCGCACCCGGTCCGCGACGGCCGGATCGCGGCGGGCCCAGTCGCGCAGCGCGAGGTCGACCGGGCGCACCCGCTCGGCGGAGCGAAAGAACTCCCCGACCAGCCAGTTCCGGTCCCGGGCATCCCCGTCCTGCTGCTCGATCCGATCGATCTCCGCATCGACGCTCTCGCGCTCCCAGGCGTCCAGCATCTCCGCCAGCAGCGCCTCCCGATCGGTGAAATACCCGTAGAAGCCGCCCCGCGTCACCCCGAGCCTCTTGGCCAGCACGTCGACCCGCACGGCATCCACCCCGCCCTCGCCCAGCATCCGCAGCCCCTCCTCGATCCACTTCTCCCGTGGCGTCCGCAAAGCGCCCATGCTGTGTCCCACCTCGCTTCCCGGTTCATTGTGCAGTGCTGTACAACAGGTCTACCCTAGTGGTTGTACACAACTGTATAACCAAAGAGTTCGGAGAGAACCGATGATCAAATGGTCAGGTTGGCTCATCACCCTCTGCGGAGCCGGGCACACCATCGGCGCCTTGCTGCAGACCGCTCCCCACTACGCAGGCAACTGGTTCAGCGGCAAACTGTGGCACAACACCGACCCGCTGGCCATGACCCACCCCACCGCCGCATTCTGGTACACCGCATACAGTTTCGGCCCCCCGCTCCTCGCGATCGGCCTGCTCGTGCTCTGGCTCGACCGCCGCGGCATCACCCCGCCGCCCTTCCTCGCCTGGGGTATCGCCGGGTGGACCGTCATCACCGCGATCCTCTCCGGCCCCTCACCCCTACCCCTCCTCCTCATCGCAGCTCTCCTACTCCTGATCGCTGCCCGCCGAACCGCCCAAGCCCAACCGAAGTCGCTATCGGACGCGTAGGTCTGCTGCCGGGGGTAGGTGGCGGTCGTCGGCGGGGGTGAGGAGGGGGAGGGCGAAGCGGCAGATTTCGTCTGCGGCGTCGATGTTGTGGGGGGATTTGCCGAGGAGTGGGGCCAGGAGGGTGGGGACGGGGGCGCCGGGCCAAGTGTGGCCCATGCCGTGGATGGCCCAGGTTTCCACGCGGGCGCCGCCGATGCCGTTGTCGATGGTGCGGCGGGTGACGGCGAGGTCGTTCGGGCCGGGGCCGGCGGGGTGGCGTTCGGCGGTCTCGATGCCGGTGCAGCGGTTCCAGGCGGTCCAGCGGCGGCCGGATTCGGTGAGAGACAGGGTGCGGCCGAGCAATTCGCCGTTGGGGCCGCGGCGTCGGGAGTGGCCGCCGCCGATCGGGACTACCCGGTCGGCGGTTCCGTTCATCAGCATCGCCGATACCGAGTGGCTCGGGCGGAATTCGGTCAAGTCGGCGGGTAGTCCGCCTGCCACCGCACCGAACGCGGCGACCAGATCGGCGGCTTGCAATGCCATGCGGTGAGCCATGAACGCGCCGTTGGAGATTCCGGCGACCAGCACGCCGTCTTCGCGGGTGCCGCATTGTTCGGCGCACCACCACGCGATCGCACGGAGGAAGGTGACGTCGTCGACACCGGCGCGATCACCCGCCGACACCCCGCGCCCGTCGGCCCAACCGCCGCCGAAGGCATCCGGATAGGCCACCGCGATGCCGTAGCGATCCGCGCACGCGTCGAAACCGGTGCCGCGCCGAGCTCTCGCCTCGGAGTACCGCTGCAGCGGCCCGAATAGCGACGAGCGATTGCCGTGCAGCACCACCGCCAGCGGCATGTCCGGGCCCCGCTGGGCGGGCAAACGCAGCGCGAACGATCTCCGTCGCCCGTCGACCTGCACTTCTATGTTCGTCATCGATCCCTGTTGAATACGTGCAGGATGCCTCCGCAATTCACCCACACATTACCGGCGCCCCTGAGTGAAAATTCAATCGATCCAACAAAATTGGCCCAAACATGATTCGGCGATCAGGGGAGAGACGATGGCAAGGCTTGCGGTGGTGACCGGTGGCGGGACCGGGATCGGGAAGGCGGTGGCGCACAGGCTGGCGGGTGATGGCGCGTCGGTGATCATCGTTGGGCGGCGGGCGGCGGTGCTGGAAAGCGCTGCCAAGGAGATCAATACGAGTGTTGGGGGTGAACGGGTTACCACCGCCACCGCTGATCTCACCGAGCCGCAGCAGGTTCGGGACGTGGTCGAGACGATCAGGGCGGTCGGGGTCGTCGATGTGCTGGTCAACAATGCGGGTACCAGTCTGGCGTTCGATCCGGCCGATCTGGACAACCTGGCGGCCGTGTATACCGAGACTTTCCGGCTGAATGTGCTTACGGCGGTTCTACTGACCGAAGCGCTTGCGCCGCATATGGCTACGCCCGGTGGGCGGATTGTCGCGGTGAGCTCGATCGCGGGATTGCGCGGTTCCGGTCCTTACGGGGCTGCGAAGGCCGCGCTGCACGGGTGGGCGCTGGGGCTGGCGCAACAGCTTGCCCCGCAAGGCATCACCGTCAATGTAGTGGCTCCCGGGTTCGTGCCCGCCACCGAATTCTGGACCGGTCGGTTGACTCCGGAGATCGAAGCCGAACGGGCGGCGCAGATTCCGCTGGGACGCGCCGGAACACCGGAGGATGTGGCCGCGGGGATCGCCCATCTCACCTCCGCGGAGGCGGGATGGACGACCGGTCAGATCCTGCAGATCAACGGCGGAGCTGTACTCGGCCGCGGCTGAATCGGCTAACCGACGGGGCCCTTGGCGAGTTGGACTTGGGCGGACTGGGTTTGGCCGGTCGCGTCGGTCCACTTCAGGGTGACGGTGTCGCCCGGGTGGTGCTGGTCCATTGTGTTGGTCAGGTCGGTGGCCGAGGTGACCGTGTGGCTGTCCACGGCGGTGATGGTGTCGCGGGCTTGCAGGCCGAGCTGGTCGGCCGGGCCGCCCTGGACGACGCCGCGGATCTGCGCGCCGCCCGCGGTGGAGGTCACCGAGACGCCGATGAAAGCGGTGTCGCCGATGTGGATCACGTCGCTGGACTGGCCCGCCTCGATCTTCTTGGCGACCGTCAGTGCCTTGTTGATCGGGATAGCGAAGCCCTGGCCGCCGCCGTTGTTGAAGCGGAAGCCCTTGGACGCGGCGGTATCCATGCCGACGACCTGACCGGCCGAATTGACCAGCGGGCCACCGGAATCGCCGGGCTCGATATTGGCGGCGATCTGGATCAGACCGGTGAGTTGCTCGGAGCTGCCGGTGGAGTCGTCGCTGGCGGTGATGGCCTGATCGAGCCCGGTCACCTTGCCCGCGGCCGCGGTCGGCGTGCCGCGCCCGCCCGCATTGCCGACCCCGACCACCGGATCGCCGACCCCGACCTTGTCGGAATCGCCGAGCGGCGCAGTCTGCAGACCGGACGCTCCGGTCAGTTTGATGACGGCCATGTCCTCGGTGCGATCGAAGCCGAGCACGACCGCGTCATAGGTCTGCCCGTTGCCCAGATCGGTGACCGTGATCTTGGTAGCGCCCTCCACCACATGGTTGTTGGTGAGCACGATGCCGTCCGAACTCAGCACGATGCCGGTGCCCGCGCCCTCCCCGCTCTGCAGGCCGAGTTCGGTGTTCACGTCCACGATGCCCGGCACCACGGTCTGCGCGGCCGCGTCGAGATCGGCTGCGGGCGTGGAGAAGTCGACCGGCTGGCTCTGCGTCACCTGCCCCGGCGACTGCGCGACCGGCGTGCCCGGAACCAGTGTGTTCGGCCCGCAGGCCACCAGGCCCAGGGTGGCGGCCAGTGCGATGGCCGCGGCGGCAGCGGCCCGAATGGTGCGTGAGCGCGTCGAACCCGCGGCGGAGCGGTCCGGCGACTGTGGTTGCACGTTCATGACGTCCCTCGTAAGTAGAGCCCCCAGTTGCTTCCCATTAAGCATGCGGTTTCTGAGAGCGGCCTGGGGACTAACCGTGTGAACACCCACGTACCGCGTGGAGTCGGCTCCGAACCTCTACCGTCGCAGTTCCGTGCCATCGGTCAGGTCGTGCGGTCCTCGGTGACGTTGCGCACAGGCGCGCGAGCCGCGATGTAAACGGAGAGGTATATGAGTAGCGCTGGAAGGGGTGCGAGGGTGGATTCGCTGGGATGGCACGATCGTGGCATGGCGTTGATGCGAAACGGCCGGGTCGTGCTCTTGGTGACGACGTTGGCGATGACCGTGGCCGCGTGCACCAGCGTGGTCGACGGCAAACCCACCTCGAGCACCCCGGTGGGCATGGATTCTTTCTATAACCAGCAGTTGACCTGGGGCAGCTGCACCGATTACGGGCAGACCGACGACGATGTCCCGAAGGGCACCGAGTGCGCGCGGGTGACCGTGCCGGTCGATTACGCCAACCCGAACGGGGCCACCGCCAAGATCGCGATCTCGCGAGTCAAGGCCACCGGCAAGAAGATCGGGTCGCTGCTGCTCAATCCGGGCGGCCCGGGCGTCACCGGTCTGAACATGGTCACCGTAGGTGACAACACCAAGCTGGCCGAACAGTTCGACCGCATCGGTTTCGACCCGCGCGGTGTCGGTGCGTCGCAGCCGTCTATTCAGTGCATGACCGCGGCCGAGGACGACGCGCAGCGCGCCGAACCCAACAAGGACAACTCGCCGGCCGGTATCGCGGCCTCCGAGGCCGAGGCCAAGGACTTCGCGAACAAGTGCGTCACGCGCACCGGCAAGGACTTCCTCGCCCACGTCGGCACCCGGGAAGTGGTGCAGGACATGGACGTCATCCGCGGCGTGCTGGGTGACGCGAAGCTGACCTACCTCGGCTACTCCTACGGCACCCGCCTCGGCTACTCCTACGCCGAGAAGTTCCCCGATCACGTGCGGGCGCTGGTGCTCGACGGCGCGCTGAAGCCGGATCAGGATCCGCTCAAGGAATCCCTGGGCCAGGCCGAAGCCTTCCAGAAGACGTTCGAGGACTATGCGGCCAACTGCGCGCAGACCGAGAAGACCAACTGCCCGCTCGGTGACGATCCGAAGCAGGCCACCGACAAGTTCCGCGCCCTGATCAATCCGCTGTGGGACAAGCCCGTTCCCACCCAGGACCCGCGTGGCCTGCCCTACGGCGACGCCATTACCGGTGTCCAGCAGGCGCTCTACTCGCAGCGGCTGTGGAAGGCGCTGACCAAGGGGCTGCGCGAGGTGCAGCAGGGTAGCGGTGACACGCTGCTGGCCCTGGCCGACATGTACAACGGCCGCCACGACGACGGCTCCTACGACAACAGCTCCGACGCGTTCAATGCGATTCGCTGCGTGGACGATCCGGCCATCACCGATCGGGCCGTCACCGCCAAGCAGGATGCCGACTTCCGCCGCGTCGCCCCCTTCCGTGACGACGGCCACGGCAGCAATGCCGCCCCGCTGGAGCTGTGTGCCTTCTGGCCGGTCCCGAATACCAGCACGCCACACGTGCTTTCGATCCAGGGCCTGCCCAAGACGGTCGTCATCTCCACCACCGACGACCCGGCCACCCCGTACCAGTCGGGTGTGGACCTGGCCCAGCAGCTCGGCGGGGACCTGATCACCTTCAAGGGCAGTCAACACACCGTGTCGCTGCAGGGAAACAAGTGCGTCGACGATCCGGTCACCTCCTACCTCATCGACCTGAAAGAGCCCGCCAAGGGCCTCACTTGCTGAGGCCCTCCGGGGGTGAGGTAGATGAAGTCCGGCGCGTCCTCGCGAGTTGGTCCATCCATGTAACACGGATTTAACTCCCGGCCCCTACAGTCGCGGACATGGACCGCCAGAAGGAATTCGTCCTCCGCACGCTCGAAGAGCGCGATATCCGCTTCGTGCGACTGTGGTTCACCGATGTCCTGGGCTATCTGAAGTCCGTAGCGATCGCGCCCGCCGAGCTGGAGGGCGCGTTCGAAGAGGGAATCGGCTTCGACGGTTCGGCCATCGAGGGGTTTGCCCGGGTCTCCGAGGCGGACATGGTGGCCAAGCCGGACCCCTCCACCTTCCAGGTGCTGCCGTGGTCCACGTCGAAGGGGCATCAGCATTCGGCGCGCATGTTCTGCGATATCGCCATGCCGGACGGTTCGCCGTCCTGGGCGGATCCGCGGCACGTGCTGCGTCGGCAGCTGAACAAGGCCGCCGACCTGGGTTTCAGCTGCTACGTGCACCCGGAGATCGAGTTCTTCCTGCTGAAGCCGGGCCCGCACGACGGCTCGCAGCCGATTCCGGCCGACAATGGCGGCTTCTTCGACCAGGCCGTGCACGACGAGGCCCCGAACTTCCGCCGCCACGCCATCGACTCGCTGGAATCCATGGGCATCTCGGTGGAATTCAGCCACCACGAGGGCGCGCCGGGTCAGCAGGAGATCGACCTGCGCTACGCGGACGCGCTGTCCATGGCCGACAACGTGATGACCTTCCGCTACCTGATCAAGGAAGTGGCGATCGACGAGGGCGTGCGGGCTTCCTTCATGCCCAAGCCGTTCGCCGATCACCCTGGTTCGGCCATGCACACCCACATGTCGCTGTTCGAGGGTGAGCAGAACGCCTTCGCCGACCCGGACGACCCGGACAACCTCTCGGAGACCGCCCGCGCGTTCATCGCCGGCATCCTCGAGCACGCGCACGAGATCTCCGCCATCACCAACCAGTGGGTCAACTCTTACAAGCGTCTGGTGCACGGCGGCGAGGCTCCGACGGCCGCCTCCTGGGGTCGCTCGAATCGCTCTGCGCTGGTGCGGGTTCCGATGTACACGCCGAACAAGGCGGCCTCGCGCCGCGTCGAGATCCGTAGCCCCGACAGCGCCTGCAACCCGTATCTGACCTTCGCGGTGCTGCTGGCCGCCGGTCTGCGGGGTATCGAGAAGGGCTACACGCTGCCGCCGGAGGCCGAGGACGACGTGTGGTCGCTGACGTCGGCCGAGCGACGCGCCATGGGCTTCCGTGAGCTGCCCGCGTCGCTGGACGAGGCGCTCAAGAACATGGAGAAGTCCGAACTGGTCGCCGAGACCCTGGGCGAGCACGTCTTCGACTTCTTCCTGCGCAACAAGCGCCGTGAGTGGTCCGGTTACCGCAACCAGGTCACCCCTTACGAGCTCAAAGAATACCTCGGGCTGTAATCGCTTCGACTCGAACGGGCCGCGGACACTTCGGTGTTCGCGGCCCGTTCGCGTTGCGGTCGGCTCATTCGAGCGGGCGGTAGCGCTCCAGCAGGTGAACATGGCGGGGTTCGAGCTCTTCGATCGAGCTCACCCCGAGTAGCCGCATCGTCCGCACCAGCTGGGTACGGAGGATCTCGATCGCTCTGTCCACCCCGGCCTCGCCGCCCGCCATCAGGCCGTAGAGGTAGGCGCGCCCGATGAGCGTGAAGCGCGCGCCGAGGGCCAGCGCGGCGACGATGTCCGCGCCGTGCAGGATGCCGGTGTCGAGGTGGACCTCCAGATCGGACCCGACCTCCCGGACCACCCGTGGCAGCAGGTGCAGCGGCACCGGGGCCCGATCGAGTTGGCGGCCACCGTGATTGGACAGCACGATGCCGTCCACGCCCAGCCCGGCCAGCCGTTGGGCGTCGGCCACCGTCTGCACGCCCTTCACCAGCACCCGGCCCGGCCACTGTGCCCGCACCCAGGCCAGATCGTCGAAATCGACGGTGGGGTCGAACATCGAGTCCAGCAGTTCGGCGACGGTGCCTGACCAGCGGTCCAGGGAGGCGAAGGCGAGCGGCTCGGTGGTCAGGAAGTCCCACCACCACCAGGGTTTCCGCAGCGCGTCGAGCGCGCCGGTGGCGGTGATGGAGGGCGGCACGGTCATGCCGTTGCGGACATCGCGCAGCCGATTGCCCGCCACCGGCACGTCGACTGTGACGACGAGAGTGTCGAATCCGGCCTTGGCGGCCCGCTCGACCAGAGCGATGGAGCGGTCGCGGTCCTTCCACATGTAGAGCTGGAACCAGTTGCGCGCGCCGGGATCCGTTGCCGCCGAAATGTCTTCGATGGCGGTGGTGCCCATGGTCGATAGGGTGAACGGAATACCCGCCCGCTGCGCGGCGCGCGCGCCCGCGACCTCGCCCGCGGTGTGCATCATGCGGGTGAAGCCGGTGGGCGCGATGCCGAACGGCAGGCGCACGGGAGCGCCGAGAACGGTGGTCGCGGTATCGGTGTCGGCCACGTTTCGCAGGATCTCCGGACGGAACTCGATGTCGCGGAACGCCTGCCGGGCCCGCTCGAGGCCGATCTCCGCATCCGCTGCGCCGTCGGTGTAGTCGAAGGCCACCTTGGGTGTGCGTTTGCGTGCGAGCTCGCGCAGGTCCCAGATGGTCTGCGCGCGTGCGAGTTTGCCTGCGCGCCCGCCGAACGGCCGCTCGAATTTCAGCAGCGGGGTCAGGTCGCGGGCCTTCGGAAGTCTGCGCTCGGTCACCGTTCGATACTTTCCACGGCCTCGATACTTTCCCTGGACGTGGGGGCGCGCAAGCGCAGCGAGTGCATGCCGCCGTCCACCTCCAACATCGTTCCGGCGGTGGAGGATGCGCGCGGGCTCGCCAGGTAGAGCACGGCGGCGGCGACCTCCTCGGCGGTGACCAGCCGCCCGTGCGGCTGGCGGGCGCGCAGGGCCGCCAGTTCGGCGGCCGGATCGTCGGCGGCGGCGAGCAGCCGCTGCACCCACGGGGTATCGACGGTCCCGGGGTTGACGCAGTTGACGCGGATGCCCTCGGCCAGGTGGTCGGCGGCCATGGCGCGGGTGAGCGCCAGGATCGCGCCCTTGCTGGCGCTGTAGGCGACGCGGCTGGGCAGGCCGGTGGTGGCGGCGATGGAGCAGGTGTGCACGATGGCCGCGGCGGGGGAGCGGCGCAGGTGCGGCAGGGCCGCGCGTGAAACCCGCACCGCGCCGAGCACATTAACCTCCAGGACTTGTCGCCATTCGGCGTCGGTGGTGTCCTCGACGGTGCCCTGGGCGCCGATGCCCGCATTGTTGATCACGATGTCGAGGCGGCCGAAGGCGGCTACGGCGGCGGTGATGGCGGCCCGTACCGAATCGTCGTCGGCCACATCGCAGTTCAGGGCGGGGCCGTCGGGTGTCGCGGGGCCGGGGTTCAGATCGAGGACCGCGACGCGTGCGCCCGCCGCGCGCAGGGCCGCGGTGACGGCCCGGCCGATGCCCGATCCCCCTCCGGTCACGACCGCGGCGAGTCCGTCCAGCTCCGGGGGTTCCATGGCCACCTCACGATATTGGTCCGATGTTTGGCCACCTGAACCTAGCATCGCGAGTCGGATGATCGCTTGAATATTGCTCGTATTAGCCAGGACTCGAGTTTCGGCAAAGCCATTGCCCTTCTAGACATCGGATGTATAGTCGTGATCCAGATCACTGGCAGATGGGAAACCGCATGGTACGAATCACCGCGTTGGACACCCACGATGTCCGGTTCCCCACGTCGGCGCACTTGGACGGCTCGGACGCGATGAATCCGGATCCGGACTATTCGGCGGCCTACGCGATCCTGCGCACCGACGACCCGGACGGTCCGGAAGGGCACGGTTTCGTGTTCACCATCGGCCGCGGCAACGAGGTGCAGCAGGTCGCCATCGAGGCGCTCGCGCACCTGGTGGTGGGCCGCCCGGCCGACGAGATCATCGGCGATCTGGGCGGATTCGCGCGCGAGCTCACGGGTGATTCCCAATTGCGCTGGCTGGGGCCGGAAAAGGGCGTCATGCACATGGCGATCGGCGCGGTCGTCAATGCCGCCTGGGACCTGGCCGCCAAGTACGCCCGGAAACCGCTGTGGCAGTTGATCTCTGAGCTGTCCCCCGAAGAGATCGTCGACCTGATCGACTTCCGCTACCTCACCGACGCGCTGTCCCGCGCCGAAGCGCTGGACATCCTGCGCCGCGCCGAACCCGGCCGCGTCGAGCGCACCGCGCACCTGCTGGCCGCCGGATACCCGGCCTACACCACCTCGGCGGGCTGGCTCGGCTACTCCGACGACAAGCTGGCCCGGCTGGCCCGCGAAGCCGTGGCCGACGGCTTCCGCACCATCAAGATCAAGGTGGGCCGCGACGTGGAGGAAGACCTGCGCCGGGTGAAGGTCGCCCGCGACGCGGTCGGCCCGGGCATCGGCCTGGCCGTGGACGCCAATCAACGCTGGGGCGTGGACGAAGCGGCGGAATGGATTTCGCGGCTCGCGCCGGCCGGGCTGGCCTGGGTGGAGGAGCCGACCAGCCCCGACGACATCCTCGGCCACGCGGAGATCCGCCGCCGCGTCGCCGGGACGCCCATCTCCACCGGCGAGCACGGGCAGAACCGGATCGTGTTCAAACAGCTGCTGCAGGCGGGTGCCGTGGACATCCTGCAGATCGACGCCACCCGGGTCGGCGGGGTCAACGAGAATCTGGCGATCCTGTTGCTGGCGGCCAAGTTCGGCATCCCGGTGGTCCCGCACGCGGGCGGGGTCGGGCTGTGCGAACTCGTGCAGCACCTCGCGATGATCGACTATGTCGCCATCTCCGGCACCATGTCCGGGCGCGCCATCGAATTCGTGGACCACCTGCACGAGCATTTCCGCGATCCGGTGCGGGTGGCCGACGGCCGCTATCTCGCACCGCGCGCACCGGGTTTCAGCGCCGAGATGCTGCCAGAGACCTTGCGCGACTACCGCTATCCCACCGGCGCGGCCTGGCGGTCCCCGGTCGAATTCGCATCCAGAGAACAGGTTTCGGCGAAGGAGCTCGAAAACTCATGAACACCAGGATCATCGGCGCGGCGCTGGCAGCCGTGCTCGTCGTGGCCGCGGCGGCGGCCTGTTCCCGCGAATCGACCGGCGGATCCGGCGCACCCGCCGCGGTGAACGTCGGCAACGGAGCCGCCGACGGCGTGCTGGTCGGGGCCGATCAGCCGCGCTCGGACACCGACTTCTGGAGCGCCTACGCCGGATACCTGGGGCCGAAGGCCGCGGCCGCGGGGGTGAAGCTGGAGAACACCAGCTCCGACAATGACGCTAATCGACTCAAATCGAATGTGGACACGCTGCTGGCCAAGAACGTGAAGTCCATCATCATGGCGCCGCAGGACACCGCCGCGGTGAAGCCGGCGCTGACCGCAGCGGCCGCCAAGAGTGTGCCGGTGGTGAGTGTGGACACCCGGCCCGACGCGGGCGGGGCCTTCATGGTGGTGCGCGCCGACAACCGCGCGTATGGCACCAACGCCTGCGTGTATCTCGGTGAAACCCTGCACGGCGCGGGCAAAGTCGTGGAATTCCAGGGCGATCTGAGCTCCATCAACGGGCGTGACCGCTCGCAAGCCTTCGCCGACTGTATGCACACGCGGTACCCGGGCATCAAGGTGATCGAGATCCCCACCGAGTGGAAGGCGGATCGGGCCGTCTCCGGTCTGCAGGACAAGCTGCTCACCGATTCCGATATCAACGGCATCTACATGCAGGCGGGCGGCGCGTTCCTGCAATCCACGCTGGCCTTGCTGCAGCGCACCGGCAAGTTGGTGAAAGCCGGTCAGCCGGGCCACATCACGATCGTCTCCAATGACGGCATCAAGGCCGAACTCGACGCCATCGACAACGGCGATATCGATGCCACCGTCTCCCAGCCCGCAGACCTGTACGCGCAGTACGCGGTCTACTACGCCAAGGCCGCCACCGAGGGCCGCAAGTTCGCGCCCGGTCCCACCGACCACGGCTCGGTCATCATCGACACCGGCGCCAACGGCCAGCTCGAGGATCAGTTGCCCGCGCCGGTGGTGACCAAGAACGGCGGCAAGGTCGGGGACATGGTCACGGTCGCCAGCAATGACCCCGGGCTCTGGGGCCGGGGCCACTGAGGCGGTCACGCCGGAAGCGATGGGATCAATGACGGAAACAGTGGCAGCCGAGGCGGATTCGGGCGAGACCGCGGTGGCCGAGGCGCTCGGCGTCTCCAAGCGATTCGGCCGCACCCTCGCCCTGGACCGGGTCGGCCTGCGGGTGACCGCCGGGCGCACGCACGCGCTGGTCGGCCGCAACGGCGCGGGGAAGTCGACGCTGGTGTCGATTCTGACCGGACTCGCACCTGCCGATGAGGGGCAGGTGCGCTTCCGCGGCGAGCCCGCGCCGCCGCCCGCCGACCGCGATGCCTGGCGGGCTCGCGTGGCGTGCGTCTACCAGCACTCGACGATCATCCCGGACCTAACGGTGGCGGAGAACCTGTTCATCAACCGACAGGGGTTCGGCGGCCGGATCATCAACTGGCGCAGCGTGCGTGCGCGGGCGCGCGAGCTGCTGGACACCTGGTCGGTGCCGATCGCGGCGGACACCCCCGCGCGGGAGCTGTCGGTGGAGCACCGGCAGCTGGTCGAGATCGCGCGGTCGCTGTCCTACGGCGCGCGGTTCATCATCCTGGACGAGCCGACCGCACAGCTGGACGGGCCCGCCATCCGCAGACTCTTCGACCGCATGCGGGATCTCCAGGCCCAGGGCGTGACCTTCCTGTTCATCTCGCACCACCTGGACGAGACCTACGAAATCTGCTCCGACGTCACGGTTTTCCGGGATGCCCGGCACATTCTCACCGCACCCGTGGCCGAGCTCGGCAAGCGCGAGCTGATCGCCGCCATGACCGGGGAATCGACGGAGCTGGATACGGCGGTCGAGCGGCCCGCCGCCGACACCGCCGCCGAGCCGTCGCTGCGGGTCGAGAAGCTGGCCCGTGCAGGGGAATTCGGCGACATCAGCTTCGAGGTGCGGCCCGGGGAGATCGTCGGGCTGGCGGGCGGCGGCTCCAGCGGGCGCGTCGAGGTGGCGGAGACCATTGTCGGATTGCGGACCGCGACAGGCGGATTCGTGCAGGCTGGAGGTCGGACGCTGCGCCGGGGCGGAGTGCCCGCCGCCCTCGCGGCGGGCATCGGGTTCGTACCCCGAGATCGGCACGACGAGGGACTGGTGCTGTCGATGAGCGTGGCCGACAACGCCACCCTCACCGTGCCGCGCCACCTGGGCCGCTTCGGCCTGCTGTCGCGTCGAGGCCGGGATGCGCTGGTGCGCACCGCGATCGCCGAACTGGATATCAAAGCCGACAACCCCGAACAGGGCGTGGCGGAACTGTCAGGCGGCAATCAACAAAAGGTGGTCTTCGCCCGCGCACTGGCCACCGCGCCGAAGGTGTTGGTCCTCATCACACCGACAGCCGGTGTGGATGTGCGCTCCAAACAGACACTGCGCGGCGTCGTCCGCACCGCCGCCGAACGCGGCACCGCGGTCCTGGTGGTCTCCGACGAGATCGACGACCTACGCGACTGCGACCGCGTCCTGGTCATGGTGCAGGGCACCCTGACCGGCGAATTCGGAAAGGGCTGGGACGACCGCGAACTCGTCGCCGCCATGGAAGGAATGACCGCCGTGGAAGGGGCGAAATGAGCGTGAGCGGAACTGAACCGGCGGCCGCCGGACGAGCAGGCACCACCCAATCCGCGGACACCACCGCGCGCGTGGCCGATGCCGGAACCGCCGCGCCGAACGACACCGGCGCGACCGGCGTATCCGCCGACCGCACTGCCGACATCGGGCGAGCGGACGCCAAGGAATCCGAAAAGGGTTGGGCAGATGGGGAAGTCGTCGCCGCCATGGAAGGGCTGCGGGAGCTTGCCGGCGCCGACCCGGGGGACACGCCTACCGAACGGGCCACCGCCATCACCGCGTCGCCGAGTCGTGCGCGAATTTCTGTGCGGTGGGGCGCATTTCGGGATCTGCTGCTGGTGCCGCCGATTTTGCTGGTGTTGCTGGTCGGGTACTTCATCAATAGCAGCTTTGTCTCGCACGACAATCTGGTGAACGTGCTGACCACCATGAGCGGTATCTCGCTGCTGGTGCTGGCCGAGGTGCTGGTGTTGGTGGTGGGGCGGATGGATCTGTCGCTGGAGTCCACCTTCGGACTTGCACCGGGAGTGGCCATCTGGGTGACCATGGGGACGGCCAAGGTTGGGGCTTTTACCTGGGCCTCGCCGTGGATGACGATTCCGATAGCGCTGCTCACCGGACTGGTGGTGGGGCTGGTCAATGGGCTGCTCATCGTGCGGTTCGGGCTCAACGGGTTCATTGTGACGCTGGCCATGCTGATCGCGCTGCGCGGGCTGTTGACGTTCCTCACCGGCGGGTTCACCCTCACCAAGATTCCGGATTCGGTGGAGTGGCTGGGCAATGCTCGGGTCGCCGGGGTTCCGGTGAACATCGTTGTCTGCCTGCTGCTTTTCGCGCTGGGCTACCTGCTGCTCAACTACACCACCGCGGGGCGGGCGCTGTATGCCGTGGGCGGCAACGAGGCCGCCGCCCGGGCCGCGGGCATCCGCACCGACCGCGTGGTCATCACGGTGCTCGTGATCGCCGGTGGGCTGGCCGCGGTGGGCGGGTTGATCTACACCGGGCAGTTCGCCAGCGTTCAGGTGAGCCAGGGCGACGGGATGATCTTCAATGTCTTCGCCGCCTGCGTGATCGGCGGGGTATCGCTCAATGGCGGGCGCGGGTCGGTGCTGGGCGCGTTCTTCGGCATCGCCATTCTCACCTTCATCCAGAAGCTGCTGTCCTACGGCGGGGTCAGCGCCGACTCACTGAAGTTCATCAATGGCGCATTGATTCTGGTGGCGCTCGTCATCACCCGGATCGCCGGCGGCCGCCGACAGGAGTGATATGCGAATTGCCTTGCACACCAGGCTGAAACCCGGCTGTGAAGCCGACTACGAGGCCGCCCACCGGGCCGTGCCCGCGGAGCTGGTCGCGGCCATTCGCGCGGCCGGTGCCACCGACTGGACGATCTGGCGCAGCGGGCTCGACCTGTTCCACGTCCTCGACTGCGAGAGCTACGACAAGCTGCTCGGTGAACTCGCCGGACTGCCGGTGAACATCGAATGGCAGCGGCATATGGGGACATTTCTCGCTGTGCTGCACGACTATTCGGACGGCGACGCCGAGCTGCCCGTGGTCTGGGATCTCGCCCGGGAGTCCGACGATGCGTAGCCGATCGACCGCCCGACCGCAGGCACTCACGATCCCCGGCCTGCCCGGCGTCGTCCTCGGCGGTGCGGGATACGCCGGGCTATTCCGGCCGGTAGGAGCGGCGGCCGCCCGTGAGGCGCTGAACAATGCCTGGCAGACAGGAATTCGCGCCTTCGATACCGCGCCGCACTACGGCGCGGGACTGGGGGAGGAGCGGCTGCGACCGTTCCTGCGGGGACGCGAGCGCGCGGACTTCTGGGTGTGCACCAAGGTCGGCAGGCTGCTGCACGACGATCCGCTGGCCGTCGACGGCACCGACGGGTTCTACGGAGCGCCGAAACGGTCACGGCGCAGAGACTATTCGGCGCTGGGCGTGCGGCGATCGCTCACGGATTCGCTGGCGCGGCTCGGCCTCGAGCAGGTGGACATGCTGCTCGTGCACGATCCCGAGGACCACCTCGAGCAGGCGCTGAGATCGGCTGTCCCGGAAATGGTCCGCATGCGCGAGCAGGGACTCACCGCGGGGATCGGCGTGGGGGTCAACACGGTCGAGACCGCCCTGCGCTTCGTGCGCGAGGCCCCGATCGACTGCGTGCTCATCGCCGGGCGCTACACCCTGCTGGACCGGCGCGCCGAGGCCGAACTGCTCCCCGAATGCGTGCGCCGAGGTATCGCCGTGTTGGTCGGCGGTGTGCTCAACAGCGGCATTCTCGCGGATCCGCTGTCCCGCACCACCTTCGACTATCACGCCGCCGACTCCCGGGTGCTCGCCCGAGCCCGGGACATGGCTCGAATGTGCGGTGAGTACGGCGTCCCGCTGCGCGCCGCCGCTCTGCAATTCCCCCGACGTCATCCCGCCGTCACCGCTACCGTGCTCGGCGCGGGCACTGCCGCGGAGATCGCCGACAGCCTCGACATGCTGAATATGCCTGTGCCGGAGGAACTCTGGCACGACCTCGGGTGCGCGTGAGCGGCCGCGCAGACTCGAGCGGCGATGCGGGCTCAACCGGCCGCGCGGGCCAGCCATTCCATGACGCCCGCGACGTGGGCGAGCGCGCGGGCGTGCGCCAGCTCCGGATCGTGGGCGGCGATGGCATCGCAGATGGCGCGGTGCTCGGCGACGGTGCGCTCGAACGCGCCCTCCTCGGTGACACCCCGCCAGATGCGGGCACGAGTGGTCGGCATCGACAGCGAATCCAGCAGGGAGGCAAGGACCTTGTTGCCGGAGGCGGCGGCGATGGCCGCGTGGAAGCTCAGGTCCAGGGCCAGCAGGTCGGTGACCGAGGAACTGGCCGGGGGCTCGGCCAGCGTGCGCAGATGCTCGATCTCGGCGTCGGTCATGCGCTGGGCGGCCAGGGCGGTCGCGGCGGGCTCCAGGATGCGGCGCACCCCGAGAATGTCGAGCACCGAATCGTCCTGGTGGAATTCCAGCAGGAAGCTCATGGCGTCCAGCAGCGAATTCGGTTCCAGGCTGGACACATACGTGCCGTCGCCCTGACGGACGTCCAGGATGCGCACCAGCGACAGCGCCCGCACCGCCTCGCGGAGCGAATTGCGCGAGACCCCGAGTTCGGCGGCGAGATCGGCCTCGCGGGGCAGCCGCGAACCCGGGCGCAGATCGCCGGAGACGATCTTGGCCTTGATCCGTGCGATCGCGTCGTCGGTGACCGACAAAACCGATTCCCCACTTTCCAGAATGGGACTGCATGCCTCCGATGACTGTAGACGCTCACGTCCATATTTGGGACATCGACGGTGGAAAGTTCGACGTCGAGTACGACTGGCTCGAGAAAACATCGGATGTCTTGTCCCGGACCTACACCCTCGGCGACCTCGAGCCGCAGCTGTCCGAATTCGGGGTCGGCGCACTGGTACTGGTGCAGGCCGCCGACTCGCTCGCCGAAACCCGCGCACTGATCGATGCCGCCGAGCACGCACCGCTCCCGGCCACCGTCGTCGGCTGGCTGCCGCTGCATGATCCCGCCCGCACCGCCGCGGAACTGGACCCGCCGCATCCGGCCCTGGTCGGCGTCCGGCACATGATCCACCGCGACCCGGACCCGGAATGGCTGCTGCGCCACGAGGTTTCGGAGAGCCTTGGCCTGCTCGCGGATTCCGGACTGGTCTTCGACGCGGTCGCCGAACGGCCCGACCTGGTCGCGCAGATCCCAGTGATCGCGGCGGCACACCCCGCGCTCACGATCGTCCTCGACCATCTGGGCAAGCCGCCGATTGCCGAGCGCGGCTGGCAGCCGTGGGCCGATCTGCTGGCGGAGGCGGCGGCGTGCCCGAATGTGGTCGCCAAGCTCTCCGGCCTGGCCACGGCGTCCGCGCCGGGGTTCACCGCCGCGGACTGGCAGCCGTATGTCGATCACGCGCTGTCGGTATTCGGGCCGGATCGGCTACTCGCGGGCGGGGATTGGCCGTTCACCCTCACCGCGGCGTCGTATCGCACGGTCTGGCGAACCACGCTCGACACCCTGGCCACACTGTCTCCCACCGACCGCGACGCGGTGCTGTCGGAGAACGCCCGCCGGATCTACCGGCTGCCCTGATCGACTCGACCGAATCCGGAGGACACGAATGAAACTGCAGCGCGTTGGCGAGCCCGGGCGGGAACGGCCGATCCTGCTCGACCCGGACGGGCAGGCCCACGACCTGACGTCGCTGACCCCCGATATCGACGGCGACTTCCTGGCGGGCGGCGGAATCGCGGCTGCCGCAAGCGCGCTCGACGCCGGTCGCCTGCCGCGCATCGACGTCACCGGTCGTCGTGTCGGCGCACCGGTCGCGCGGCCGGGGGCGGTGTGGTGCATCGGCATGAACTACGCCGCGCACGCCGCCGAATCCGGTGCCCTGCCACCCGAACAGCCCGTCGTCTTCTTCAAGACCCCCAATACCGTGGTGGGCCCGTACGACGATGTCGTCATTCCGCGCGGTTCGGACCGCACCGACTGGGAAGTGGAGCTCGCGGTGGTGATCGGCGCTCGCGCCCGCTACCTCGACTCGCCCGACGACGCGTGGCAATGCATCGCGGGCTACACCATCTCCAACGATGTCTCCGAACGCCGCTTCCAACTCGAGGAGTCCGGTGGTCAATGGTCCAAGGGCAAATGCTGCGAGACCTTCAACCCGCTGGGTCCGGCCCTCGTGCCCGCCGCCGAGCTCGATCCCAAGGATCTGCGGCTGCGCTCCTTCGTCAACGGCGAGCCGCGGCAGGACTCCAGCACCGCCGACCTGATCTTCGACGTCGCGTACCTGGTCTGGCACCTGTCCCAGTTCGCGGTGCTCGAACCCGGGGACATCCTCAACACCGGCACGCCCGAGGGTGTCGCCCTCTCCGGCCGCTTCCCGTACCTGAGCCCCGACGATGTCGTCGAGCTCGAGATCGAGGGCATCGGCCGCATGCGGCAGCGAGTCCGGGCCGTGAACCTGCCGTAGCGAACCGGAGGCAGATTGGACACAGTGTCGGTTTTGAGAGGGATGCGCGGCACGTCCGATCAGGGCGACCTGTAATTTGAAGGAATGGTTCGGCCACCGACGTCTCGTTCCGCTGTTCCCGGTGTCGGACGGCTCGGTTTGCTCGAGCCGTCGGCTGCCGACTCTCTGCGAGAGTTGGCCTGGGACAACGTCGACAGTGTTCCGCTGCTGTGGGCGTTGTCGCGTTCCCCCGACGCCGATCTGGCGCTGCTGACCCTGATCCGCCTGCGCGAGCAGCTCGGGAGTGATTGGGCCGCACTGGATTACGAACTGCGCCGCAACACCTCGCTGCGCGGGCGGCTGTTCGCGCTGATCGGGTCGTCGAGCGCGTTCGCCGATCACCTGGTCGCCGACCCGCCCGCCTGGCAGCTGTTGAAGCGGCCGAAACTGCCGCCGCGCGAGGAACTGCTCGCCGATCTGCTCGAAGTGGTCAAGGCCGAGGCCGAGACCGGGCCGCACGGCGGGCCCATGCTGTTCCGCGCCCAGGTGTCCGGGCCGGAGGCGATCGCGCTGCTGCGCAAGCGGTATCGCGATCAGCTCATGCTGTTGGCCGCCATCGACCTGGCCGCCACCGTCGAGAACGAACCGGTGCTGCCGTATCAGCAGGTGGGGCAGCACCTCACCGATCTGGCCGACGTGGCATTGACCGCCGCGTTGTCGGTGGCCGTGGCCCGGGTCTGCGTGGACCGCGACGTGCCCGCGCGGCTGGCCGTCATCGCCATGGGCAAATGCGGTGCGCGGGAACTCAATTACGTCTCCGACGTGGACGTCATTTTCGTCGCCGAACCCGCCGACACCACCGCCACCCGGCTGGCCGCCGAGATGATGAGCGTCGGCAGCGCCGCCTTCTTCGAGATCGACGCGGCGCTACGGCCGGAGGGCAAGGCCGGGGCGCTGGTCCGCACCCTCGACTCGCACATCGCCTACTACAAGCGCTGGGCGCGGACCTGGGAATTCCAGGCGCTGCTCAAGATGCGGCCCGCCACCGGCGATCTGGAGCTGGGCGAGCAGTACCGCGAAGCGCTGATGCCCATGGTGTGGGCGGCCTCCGAACGGCCCGACTTCGTGGCCGACGTGCAGGCCATGCGGCGGCGCGTCGAGGATCTGGTGCCCGCCGACCTGCGCGAACGCGAACTGAAGCTGGGGCACGGCAGCCTGCGCGACGTCGAATTCGCCGTGCAGCTGCTGCAATTGGTGCACGGCAAGGCCGATGAATCGCTGCACGTGCAGGGCACCGTCGAGGCGCTCACCGCGCTCGCCGACGGCGGCTATGTGGGCCGCGACGACGCCGCCAACCTCACCGCCTCCTACGAATTCCTGCGGCTGCTCGAACACCGGCTGCAGTTGCAGCGGCTCAAGCGCACCCACACCCTGCCCGCTCCCGAGGACGAGGAGGGCATGCGCTGGCTGGCGCGGGCCGCGCACATGCGGCCCGACGGTCGGCAGGACGCGGTCGGCGTGCTCACCAGCGAGATCAAGCGCAATGCGGTGCGGGTGCGGCGGTTGCACGCCAAGCTCTTCTACCGGCCGCTGCTGGAATCGGTGGCGCGGCTCGACGCCGACAATCTGCGGCTGAGCCCCGAGGCGGCAGTGCGGCAGTTGGCGGCGCTGGGTTACGTGGCCCCGGAGAACGCGCTCGGACATCTGAAGGCGCTGACCGGGGAAGTCGGGCGCAAGGGGCGGATTCAGGCGCTGCTGCTGCCGACCCTGCTCGAATGGCTCGGCGAGACACCGAATCCCGACGCGGGTCTGCTCGCCTACCGGCGGGTGTCGGAGGGGCTCGACAATGAGATCTGGTTCCTGCGCGAACTGCGCGACGAAGGGGCCATCGCGCAACGGCTGATGATCGTGCTCGGATCCTCGGCGTACCTGCCGGACCTGCTGATCAACGCGCCCGAAACCATTCGCATGTACGCAGACGGGCCGGACGGGCCGCTGCTGCTGGCCACCCAGCCGTCGGACGTGCAGCGCGGAATCCTTTCCGGCGCAGGACGATACGACGATCCCAAACGCGCGGTGGCGACCGCGCGCTCGCTGCGCCGCCACGAACTCGCGCGCGTCGCCTCCGCGGACGTGCTCGGCATGCTGGATGTGCCGCAGGTGTGCGAGGCGCTGTCCTCGGTGTGGATCGCGACGCTGGAAGCCTCGCTGCAAGCCGTGATTCGCGCCAGCGAAGCCGAACTCGGCAGGCCAGCACCCGCCGACTTCGCCGTCATCGGCATGGGACGGCTCGGCGGCATGGAACTCGGCTACGGCTCCGACGCGGACGTGCTGTTCGTCTGCGATCCGCGCCCCGGCGAAGACGAGACCGTCGCCGTGAAATGGGCCATCGGTGTGGCAGAACAGGTCCAGCGCCTACTGGGCGCGCCGAGCACCGACCCGCCGCTGCAGGTCGACGCGGGCCTCCGCCCCGAGGGCCGCAACGGCGCCCTGGTCCGCACCCTCGCCGCCTACGCCTCCTACTACGAGCACTGGGCCCAATCCTGGGAAGTCCAAGCCCTCCTGCGCGCCCACCAGGTCGCCGGCGACCGCGAACTCGGAATCCGCTTCCTACGCACCGTCGATCCCGTCCGCTACCCCGAGGGCGGCATGTCCCCCGAGGGCGTCCGCGAAATCCGCCGCATCAAGGCCCG
Organism: Nocardia heshunensis; assembly: GCF_054782115.1. Classification (NCBI taxonomy): domain Bacteria; kingdom Bacillati; phylum Actinomycetota; class Actinomycetes; order Mycobacteriales; family Nocardiaceae; genus Nocardia; species Nocardia heshunensis. The sequence continues at coordinate 1,355,363 of NZ_BAAGTC010000002.1, forward strand.
CGTCGACTCCGAACGCCTCCCCCGCGGCGCCAACCCGGCAACCCACACCAAACTCGGCCGAGGCGGCCTGGCGGACATCGAATGGACCGTCCAACTCCTCCAACTCCAACACGCCCACGAGGTCCCCGAACTCCACAACACCTCCACCCTCGAATCCCTCGACGCCATCGAACGCGCCGAACTAATCGACACCGCCGACGCAGCTCTCCTCCGCGACGCCTGGCTAACCGCCACCAAGGCCCGCAACGCGTTGGTCCTGGTCCGAGGCAAACCCGCCGACCAACTCCCCGGCCCCGGCACCCTCCTCTCGGCGATAGCCCGAGTAGCAGGCTGGCCCACCGACGACGGCAGCGAATTCCTCGACCACTACATGCGCGTCACCCGCCGCGCCAAAACCGTCGTCGAGCGAGTCTTCGGCGGCGAATAGCGGAACTCTCCCGACCTCAGGCCGGATCGTCGTGCGGTCGGGCGAGATCGTTTCGGGCTGCGAGGATTTCGGCTCCTATCGTTGGGGGAACGTAGGGGAGTGGGGTGCCGAGGAGTTCGTCTTGGCGGTTGCGGATCAGCCAGTTGGGGGAGTGGTGGAGGGTGTCGGAGTCGGTGGCGGAGCGGTTCGTGGGGGCGAACATGCCGCCGGGCAGTCCGGATCCGGGGGAATCTGGGGCGGGCGTGCGGATAGAAGTTCTTGGGCCGGTGGGTGATTCGAGATTTGGTGGGGCGGGATAGCTTCGGCCAGGGTCGGGGACGATGCCGTCGGGGGTGGGGCTGACAAGGGTGGCGCGTGGCCATTCGGTGGCTGGTTTGGCGGTCGGCGTCGGTTGGCCGGTCGGGGAGGGCGGGGTGTCGCCGGGATCGAAGGTGGCGGGGCTGGTTTCGATGGCGTCCGGATGTGGAGTATATGTCTGCCCTCCGCCCCAGCCAGCGCGGTTCGGGGTCTGACCAGCCAAGTTCCCGGTATCGGCGACCGCGGCGGCGGATGTTGGAATGCCGTGGGCGGCAGCAGGATCAGTGGTCGCGGGTGTGATGGAGGGAAGCTGTCCCGGGCGCTCGGCCACGTCGGCGCTGGCGGGCACCTCAGGGGCCGGCGCCGCGTGCGCCCATCCAGTGTCCGGCGCCTCGATGTCGGGGACTGATTCGGCTGTGCCACCGGCATTTTCGATCGCGACTCCGCCGCCGGGGGTCATCACGGTGAAGAAGGCTGGGATGTGTGCGCCGGACGGGGGATAGATCGGGGTGTAGTTGGCGTCCAAGGCGGCCAGGGCCATTTGGCGGAGTTCCTCTCTGGCGTTGGGGGAGGCGTGGGGCGCTGGTGGGGGGACGGTTTTGCGGAGGGCTTCGGCGCCGTAGGCGGCGGCGAGGATGCGGTGGCCGGTGGATTGGGTGATTTCGGCGGTGGTGGTGGCTTCGGTGATGAAGCGGCGGGCGGAGTGGTCGGCGGCTTCGGCCATCTCGCCGGAGAGGGCCTCGGAGAGCGTGGTTTGGATGGTGGCGTGCAGGGTGGTGAGGGCGCCGAAGATGCTGTCGGCGATGGTGATCCAGGAGTCGGCGGCGCGGTGCATGGCGCCGGGGTTCATGGCTTCGACGGCGTCGTGGATCTGCTGGTGGGAGAGGGCGGGGAAGTGTTCCAGGGCGCGGATGTAGTCGGGGTCCAGGTCGTGTCCGGGGACTCTGGATTGCTCGTGTTCGGCGCCCGATTGGCTCATGCGTGCTCTGCGCCGCAACGCTTCCGGTTCCATCGGCGTCCTCCCTCACCCGGCCTTTCCTGCTTGGACGCCGGGTGCGGGGAACGGGTTCCCGTCAGCCGAAATACCAGTGGCGGCCGATGGTCCAACCGAGGAAGCGGCGGCCGGAGCCCTCGCGTACCCGGCCGGTGGGGGTGAAGCGGCCGCCGCCGAGGATGTGGGCCAAGCCGTCGGCGACCGGGGTCAGGCGTGGGGTGGAATGCGCTGTCAGCCAGTCGAGTTGATCGCGCTGGACTGTGGGGTCGCAGTAGCTGAGCAGAAAGATGGCCTGCCGCCAGGCGTAGGCGGCGTTCTTCACCGCGATGAGGGCGGCATGCCAGTCGGCAGGCTGGTTCAGGCGTTGGACCAGCCAGACGAGGTTGCGGTGCGCGAGTTCCGGTGCGGTTTCGCGCAATTGGGACTCCAGGTCCAGGCCAGCGACGAGGACGGCCAGGTTGTGGGTGGTCAGGATCTGGCTCTGCTCGAGCAGGGCGCCGTTGCGGGCCACGTAGTTGTCGCCGGTACCCGCCTCGTCGGCGCGGCGGGCGCAGAGTTCGGTGAAGTCGGCGGCGGTGGCCTTGCCCCAGCGGATCTCGGTGCGGGCGTTCGTGTTCCAGTCGGCGACCGTGGGTAGGTCGTAATAGCGCTGGTAGAGGGTGCCGTCCAGGGTGCGGCTCGCGATCACGGCCGCCGCGCGCCACTTCTCGGTGAAGGTGCCCTGGAAGATGTCGGCCGCCACCTCCTCGACCAGCGGCAGGTGCAGTTCGGCCTGCTGCGAGAGCGTGTTGAACTCGCTGACCAGCGGGTTCGGCACGACCGCCGCGGGGAAGGATTCGATCGCCAGCAGCGCCGTATCCCGCAGGAACACCCGCGCGGCCGCCTCCGACCCGCCGGGCTGTCCCACGCGGCCGCCGTCGCTCGGCGCAGCGGCGATCCGGTTCGCGCCATGGGACGGTTCGTCGGTCTGCTCGGCGGAATCGGTGCGCAGGACATGAAGGGCTGACACCCAAGGCAATTCGTCGATTCGCACCTGACCCCGGAGGCGGAGCAGGAGCAGACTGCGACGGCGGCGGAAGGCCGTGTACAGCTGCTCGTACAGGCTCGCGGCGACCGGGTCGGTGAAATCGGCGGCCAGCAGGCGGGAGGTGAGTTGCGGGAGGACCGCCGCCAGGACATCGCCGGAGCCGATGATGCCGCGCCGGATCAGTTCCTCGGGCGCAGCCTCTAGAGCGCGGATCGCTTTGTCCTGCAGGTGAGGCGGGAACTCGGTGCCGTCGGGGATCCGAGCCTTGCCGCCGCGCCCGGTGCCGACCATGTCGTCCGCGCCGATCGGCGTCGTCACCGGCTCCGGGGAGGGCAGCCCGCCGTCGGCGGGGAAGCGGTCCAGGCGGTTCGCGAGCACGGTGGCGAGATCGCGGTACAAGGGCGCGGAGATGGCGGCGAGCTGCTCGGCTCGGTCGGATTCCCGTGCGGCACCGCCGGGCTCGCCGTGCCGGGTCAGCGTATTGGCGAGAGCGAGGCGCACCCGCCCGGCCTGCTGTGCGGCCAGCAGCCGGTCGCCGATCCCGTCGTGCTTGTCCGGGACGGTGAGCAGCGCTTCGTACAGCCGGGTGAAGTTGCTCCGGCGATGGGCGTGGCGGCCCCGGAACCCGTGCTCGTCGCGGGCGTCCGCGAAATCCTTCAGCCAGCTGGCACGTTCGCGCAGCCAGCCTGCGGGCCGGACCGCACCGGGCTGGCCCCCGATCACCGCACCGGTCGCGTCCAGGCGCGGTAGATCACCGTCGACCGTGGCACACCACAGGGCGACCAGACGATCGTAGAGCGGCGTCCACACCTCGAGGGTGGTGCGCATGAGCGTCAACTGCTCCGGTGTGCGCACCGCGCGCAGGGCGTCGGTGGACTGGCCGACCGATGCCACCCGTACCAGCGCACCTCCGGTGCGCGCCACCGGATCGTAGCTGGGCGTGAAGCGCAGCCGCGAGAAGTACGGCCGCAGTTCCGCGATCAGGTCGAGAGCCTGCTCGGGAAAACCCCTGTCCAGCAACAGCGCAACGGCGAGGAGCGCGCCATGCTCGGGGATGTCGATCCGATAGTGGCCGGTGCGCAAGGCTTCCCGCAGTTCGGCCTGTCCGGCGTCGCCGAGATACCAGAGGTTGAGGCGCTCGCGCGGGTTGCTCCCCGGCACCTGCACGGGCAGCGCCCGGTATCGCCGCTCCTCGTCCTCGGTCAGCGCCGCTTCGGAGACCCCACGGCCCGTGGCGAATCCGCCGTGCGCGACTTCGAGCGTCACCCACACGGGCAGGTCGGCGACCGGCGTGCGGCTGCCGACCCGAACCCGTCCGGTGCTCAGCCCATCGAGCACCGCGCGCCAGCGTTGCGCCTTGGCTTCCGCCCGCTTCCGATCGGCTTTGTTCGCACCGGCCCGTGTGATCGCGGTCAGCGCGCGGGACAGCTGACTCGTCGCGTACCGCTGCGGGCCGTCGCTGAAAGCCTGATCGGACAAGGGAACTCCTGATCGCATCGAAAAGACCTGGCCGCGAGGTTCGAACTCGCGCCCTCCCGGTCCGAAGCCGGGTGCTCTGCCACTGAGCTAGGCCAGGATGGGCATGGAGGCGGGATTCGAACCCGCGCCTTCCCGGTTAAGAGCCGGGTGATCTACCGCTGATCTACTCCATGTCGGCGTCCGGATCGTAGCCGGAACTCCGCGAAATGCGCACGGGCATTTCGGTCTCAGCGTTTGCGGGCCTGCAGCGTGTAGGAGAGCGGGAGGCGCTCGCGGTGCTCGAGCAGCCGCCATTCGCCGTCGTCCCCGCATTCCATCCGGCCGGGCAGCGCCTCCCACGGCACGCTGTCGTGCTCGATGAGCTGGGTGAGGTTCAGGTCGGCCTGCAACAGCGCCTCCACGATCTCGCCGAGGCCGTGATTCCATTCCTGGGTGGTGGTGTGCTCGACGACGGAATCCGTTGCCACATAGGTGTTCTCATCCGAGAACTCGGTCGGGTTCGGGGTCTCGAAATAGGGATATCCGATCGTCAGCGCATCGGTCCGGTTCTCGTCGACCGCCCACAGCATCGGATGGCCCTCGCGAATGAACAGCAGTCCCCCCGGTCGCAGCAGCCCGGCCACCGTCTCGGCCCAGCGATGAATGTCCGGAAGCCAGCACAGCGCACCGATACCGGTGTACACCAGATCGAATTGTGCCGAGCCGAGCACGGATACGGCGTCGTAGACGTCGGCCTCGACGAAATCGATGGGTGTGGACGAGGTTTCGGCGATCTTATGGGCTTCGGCCAGCGACACGGGGGAGAAGTCGAGGCCGGTCATGGTCGCGCCGAGCCGAGCCAGCGAGAGGGTGTCGGTACCGATATGGCATTGCAGGTGCACGCCGCGCAGGCCGCGAATATCCCCCAGCCGCGGCACATCGAAGCGCACCACCTGGCTGAGGAAGGACGGGTCGTTGCGGAAGCTGTCCACGGCGTAGTCGCCGGATCCGGCGTGCAGGGGAGCTCGATCGTCCCAGTTCGCGCGGTTGACTCGCCGATAGTCGCTCATGATTGTCGACTGTGCCACGGAATGGGTGACGCTCCCAGCTGATTTTCCGGCTGCGTGTCGTGAACGGCACGCCGAGCGGGGGATGTTCGATGCGCATTCTCGTTGCGAGACCGGGGACTCGGGGCGATCTCTCGTTGGATACTCGGAGCAGGCGGTACGCGGGAGGCATGATGGGGATTTCGCGGATGCGGTCGGCGCTGGCCGTCGTGCTGGTCGTGACGGCGGTGGCGCTCACCGGCTGCGCGAGTGTGAAAGTTCCGGCCGCGCAGAGTGTTTCGGCTCCGGCCAGCACCAACCCGTGGGAGCTGGCCGGGCAGGCCACCGCCACCGGCCCCAGCGGCCCGCGCGCGGGCGTGCCCGACGCCGATCTCACCGCCGAGAACGGCGACGGCGGCAGCATCGACAAGCTCGCGCTCAATGCCATCTCCGATATCGCCGACTACTGGAAAGCCCAGTACGCCAAGACCTTTCCGGGCACCTTCACCCCGGTGACCCGCTTCATCTCCTGGGATTCCACCGCCCCACGCGCCCAGGCCGTGCAATTCTGCCGCAGCAGCACCTTCCAGGAGGTGAATGCCGCCTACTGCACGGTCGATAAGACCATCGGCTGGGATCGCGGCACCCTGCTGCCGGAACTGGTCAAGAAGTTCGGGCCGATGTCGGTGGTCATGGTGCTGGCCCACGAGTACGGGCATTCGGTGCAGGCGCAGGCCAAACTCAACGGCCTGCTCACCAGCGGGGTGGTGCGGGAACAGCAGGCCGACTGCTTCGCCGGGGTGTTCCTGCGGTCGGTCGCGGAAGGCAATTCCCGGCACTTCACCCTCAACACCACCGACGGGCTCAATGGCGTGCTGGCCGCGGTCATCTCCTTCCGCGACCGCGAACCCGGCACGGGCCAGGACGAACACGGGACCGCGTTCGAGCGGGTGACGGCCGTGCAGATCGGCTACACCGACGGCGCGACCGGCTGCGCAGGCATCACCCGGGCCGAGTTGCAGCAGCGGCGCGGCACCCTGCCCACCAGCTTCCAGCCGGGCGACAAGGAACGACAGCTCCCCGTCGACCAGCCCGACCTGACGCTGGTCGCGGCGTCGCTGGCCAAGAACTATCCGGTCCAGCCGCAGCCGGCCTACGACTACACCGGCGTCACCCATGGCTGCCCGAATGTGACCGTCACCCAACCGGTTTCGTACTGCCCCACCAGCAATGTGATCGGTACCGACGTGCCCACCCTGGCCAAACGAGCCGCCGCAGGAGACAACGGCGGCCTGCTCTCCGCCATGGTCGCCGGTGACTACAACGCCTTCATCGTCTTCGTCTCCCGCTACATGCTTGCGGTGCAACAGAATCGGAAGCTCTCGATCACCGGTGCGGACACCGCGGGCCTGCGTGCCGCCTGCTTCTCCGGCGCGTACAGCACCAGACTCAGCCAACCCGGCAGCGACCTGCAACTCACCGCCACCGACCTCGACGCCGCCATCTCCGGACTGCTGTCGGACGGCCTCGCGGCCGCCGACGTCGACGGCAACATCGTGCCCAGCGGCTTCGTCCGGCTCGAGGCCTTCCGCACCGGCGTCCTCGACGGCGAGAACGCCTGCCTGAGCGCCTACCGGTAGCGGTCAGTCCGGAATGTGCGCCTCGACCCAGTGGGTGAGGTCGGAGATGACCTTGTCCTGCTCGGGCTCGTTGTAGATCTCGTGGTAGAGGCCGTCGTAGCGGATGACGGTCTTGTCCTTGGACGCTGCGCCCTGATCCACCAGATCGGTGCCGGTGGGGGAGGCAAGACCGTCGGCGGTGCCGTGCTGCACCAGCAGCGGGGCGGTCAGGCGATCCAGGTGGGCCTTGACGTAGTCGCCCGCGCGCAGCATCTCCCCGGCGGTGCGGGCCGGGACGCCGCCGTGATGCACCAGCGGGTCCTCGTCGTACGCCTTCACCACCGCGGGATCCCGGCTCACCAACGTCGAATCCAGCTTGATCACCGGCAAATTCGGCAGGAACCGCGACACCAGCGGCGCGGCCAGCTTCTGAATGGCGTTCCCGGCCTCGATATCGATGGCCGGGCCCGACAGCACGACGCCGTTCACCTCCGGCTGATCGCGCACCGCGAAATACGCGGTGGTCAAGCCGCCCATGCTGTGCCCGATCACGAAGCTCGGCAGCCCCGGATGACGTCCGGTCGCGGTGGCGAGCATCGTGCGGACATTGTCGGCCGCGGTATCGAGCGAACCGATATTCGCCCGCGGACCCTCGGATTTGCCGTGCCCGGTGTGATCCAGCGCGTAGACGGCGACCCCGGAATCGGTGAGCCGTTGCGCCACATGCGCGTAGCGGCCCGAATGCTCGGCGTACCCGTGCACGATCACCGCGACGGCGCGCGGTTCGCCGTCGGGCAGCCACGCCTGCCAGAACACGCGGCCACCCGCGCCCTGGAATTCGCCGGTCTCGGAGCGGGTCATCGGTCCTCCATTCGGAACGGAATCTGCCCAGCCTCCCACGAATCAGGCGAAGCGTGCGAGACGGTCGATCAGCAGGCGATTGAAGCGGATCAGGCGCGCGTAGTCGGTGCGTGAGATGCGCTCGTCGGTGCCGTGAATGCGGTCCAGATCCGTCGCGGTGAAGGTCAGCGGCGAGAAATTGCAGCGGGTGGCGACCAGATCGTCGTAGTGACGGGAGTCCGTCGCGCCGGGCACCACGCCGACCGTGACGGCGACGCCCGGCACCACCTCCCGGGCCAGATCGGCGATCAGCTCGAAATCCGGGCCCGCGGTCGGCGCGACGGTCGGCTCGGACGCGATGCCTGCGAGCTCGATGCCGACCTGCTTGTCCCGCACCACCTTCCGGCAGTGCGCGAGCACGCTGGCCACCGAGTCCCCGGGCAGGATGCGGAAGTTCACGAGTGCTTCGGCGCGCTGCGGCAGCACGTTCGGCTTCACCCCGCCCCGGATGACGGTCGGTGCGGTGGTGGTGCGCACCAGCGCCTCGGTCTGCGGGCGCGCCGCCAGCACCCGCGCCGCCACCGGGCTCGCGATGTGGATCAGCCCCAGCAACGTGCGCCGCGGCTCGGACACGAAATGCCGCACCCGCAACAGCATGTCGACCGCGACCGGGGTCATGCGCAGCGGGAACGGATGATCCTGAACCCGGGCCACGGCCCGCGCCAGCCGCCCCACCGCGGTCTGCCGACCCGGCATGGACGAATGCCCGCCCACATCCGACACCGACAGCCGTACCGTCGCGAAACCCTTCTCGCCCACCATGATCGTGGCCACCGGGACATCGATGCCGTCGGCCACACCGGTGGTGATCACGCCGCCCTCATCGAGCAGCAGCCGCGCCCGTACCCCGGCCTCACGCAGCCGCTCCGCCATCAATGCCGCGCCTTCGGTCCCGAAGACCTCCTCGTCGTGCCCGAACGCGAGATACACCGTCTGCGTGGGCGATACGCCGTCGGCCAGCGCCTGTTCCGCCGCTTCCAAAATGGCGAGCACGCGGCACTTGTCGTCGACAGCGCCCCGGCCCCAGATGAATTCGTCATCGACGACGCCATCGAACGGCGGATGCGTCCACCCTGCGGGCTCGTCGACCGGCACCACATCCATGTGCGCCAGCAGGATCGCGGCGACTGTCTCCCGGGCATGCCCGGCCCCCGTTGAGGCGGGGAGTGTCGAATCGGCGGCCGGGCCGATGTCGTTCCGATCGGCCGGAACTGGGGACCCGGAGGCGGGAGCACCGTCCGGCGCGAGCTCGCCCGCGCCGCTGGCAGTGCTCTCCGCGCCGGTGGCTGTGCCCGTCCAGCAATACAACCGGCTGTGCCCGAACGTCTCCCAGGTGAGATGGCGGTGGACGAGGGGGAAGGAACGTTCCAGGTGGGCGGTGAGGCGATCGAACTCGGCGCGCTCGATCTGTTGCGGGTCCTCGTAGGACACCGTGCGGCAGCGCAACGCGGCTGCCAGACGCTCGGCGGTGAGGTCGTCGACGGCCGGGCCGTCGGTCGGCGCGGTCCTCGTCACGGGGTCAGTCACCGGTCCTGGCAGGGAAGTTCACGGTCACAGTGGCATTGTTCACCACATCCGCGGGCAGCATGACCGACTTGTCGTTTCGCCATTTGGGAATCGATTCGCCGGCTTCGCCCGGCAGGTCGGGGGTGCGAATCGTGCTCAGCAGCGGCAGGTGCAGTTGCGCGGCGGTGACGGTGACGGGGGCGAAGGCCGGGGAATGCGCCCAGACGTCGTCGACCACATCGGTGACGCGCACCCCGATGCGGTGGCCCGCGGGAATCGGCCAGTCCTGGGCGAGGAGGCGGACCTGCGCGGTGGGGGAGACCGGTGCGATGCCGCGGGTGATGACGGTCGCGCGATTGTCCGGGGCGATGTCGTACACCTCGACGGTGACCGCGGCCGTGGCCGGGCCGTCCAGGCTGAGCGTGGCCGTCGGCGTGCCCGAGACGTGCTGATCCTGTTCCAGCGGCTGGGAGACGGTCCAGATCTCACGATCCGAGCCCGGTAGCAGGCCGCGATCGTTGTAGCGGCCGGGGCGCAGATCCACTTCCAGAGCCCGGCTGTCGGCGGGCGGCCACGCGGTCTCCGAACGCCAGCGGCCGTCGAACTGGCCGACCGTGATGCGCGGGCCGGTGTTCACGTCCTTGCCCGCCACCTGCTTGTCGAAGAAGGCCAGCAGCTCCGAGGAGAACTGCGACGCACCGCATTTCTCGGTGCAGTCGCGGTGCCCCCACTGCCCGAACCACGCTTTGTGCTCGCCGGGGCCGAGCGCGTTCCACATCTGGAAGACGCGATCGGGCTTGGTGTTGTAGTCGACGAAACCCTGACCCAGGAACAGCGGAATGGTGTTGCCGCGCAGCTGCTCCACCAGGTCGCGGTCGCGCCACCACGCGGAATTCGCGTCGTGATTGGTGGTTTCGGCGAGATAGTGCGAGTAACAGGCCGGATCGATCCGGTCCGCGTTCGCCTTGTACTCGGCCGAATCCGACGGATGCGCGGGCGTCGAGGCGATCAGCAGATGTTCGAAGCCCGCGAAATCGCCCGGCCGGACCCCGTTCTCACTGATCGGCTTGAGCGAGAACTTCCACGCGATGCCCTGCATGTAGAGGTAGGCGTTGGGGTCCACCACCGGTTCGAAGGCCGCCACGGCCGCCAGGCCCTGCGGCTTCTCGGCCAACCCCATGAGCCCGGTCCACGCCTCGTACGAGACGCCGTTCAACCCGACCTTCCCGGTCGACCAGGGCTGCGCCGCCGCCCATTCCACCGCGGTCTTCACATCCGAGCGCTCACCCGGGCCGCCGAAATCCGGGCAGCCGTCGGAGCCGCCGAAGCCGCGCAGATCCGCGATCACGTAGGTGTATCCGGCTTGCAGGAACAGGTTGATCGGCAGATCGTCGGTGTCGGGTCCGCCCTGCAGGTGCGGCGCGGTCAGGTGGGCGAGATGCGCCCGGTAAGGGCTGACGGTCATGATCACCGGGGTGCGCACATCGTCGGCGACCCCGGGCGGCCGCAGCACATCCGCGTGCAGTGTCGTGCCGTCCGCGGAGGTGATGAACTCCTCGTGCCACTGGTACTGCGGCTCGGCCCCCGCCCGTCCCGGCACCGCCACGACCCCCACCACCAGTAGCGCGCCGACCAGGGCACGCCACAACACCATCCGCATAGACACCATTTGACCTTGGTGGTTCGCCCCGCTGCGAACCAGCCCCAGGAACCGGGGTGCCCGCCACGACCGCGGGTTCGAGATCGGGAGTCCGCATCCGGCATCCGGGTGGCTACGATCGGGGTGTCGGGGCCAACTCGTCCGGGAATGAGCGGGTCATGGTCGAACCAGACGAAGAGGGTACGCAGCCTGACCTGCGGATAGGGCTCGCCGCGGAGTTGGCCGCGGCGGGATTCGACGATGCGAGCGAAATCGGGCGCGGGGGCTTCGGAGTCGTCTACCGGTGCGTCGAGCATTCCTTGGATCGACTGGTCGCGGTGAAAGTGCTCGACACCCGGTCCAGCGAGGAGGAGCGGGCGCGGTTCCTGCGCGAACAACGCGCCCTGGGCCGCTTCGGCGGGCATCCGCACATCGTGCAGGTGCTCTCCGCCGATGTCACCGTCACCGGGCGGCCGTATCTGGTGATGCCGTACTACGCGCTCGGGTCGCTGCGGGAGCGGATCCGGGAACGCGGGCCGCTGCCCTGGCAGGAGGTGCTCTCGATCGGGGTGAAGATCGCCGGTGCACTGGCCGCCGCCCATGCGCGCGGGATCGTGCACCGCGATGTGAATCCGGCCAATATCCTGCTGTCCGACTACAGCGAGCCGTTGCTCAGCGATTTCGGAATCGCCAGCCCCGCCGGGGTTTTCGAGTCCTCGTCCGGGCTCATCGCGGGGACTCCCGCGTTCACCGCGCCGGAGGTGCTGCGCGGGGTCGAACCGGCCGCGGCGGCCGACATCTACGGGCTGGGCGCGACCCTGTTCTGTCTGCTCACCGGGCACGCCGCCTTCGAACGCCGGGAGGGGGAGTCGATGGTCGCGCAGTTCGTGCGGATCACCTCCGATCCGGTACCGGACCTGCGCGACAGCGATGTGCCCGCGCTGCTGTGCGCGGCGCTGGAAGCGGCCATGGCCCACGATCCCGCCGAACGGCCGCACAGTGCACGCGAATTCGGTGATCGGCTGCGCAATATCGAATTCGTCGCCGGGCTCGCGGTCGACTCCATGGCCCTACCCGCCGCCGACGCGGCAGCCACGGTCGCCCCGCCCGTGCCCGTCGCGGCGCCCGCACTCGCACCGGCGATGGCCGCCTCGACGTCCACCCGCTACCGGCCGCCGAGTTCCACGCGGCAGCCCGTGCAGCGGCGTCGACTGCTCGACCGGCTGGCGGCGGGACCGGTTCGGCGGCTGGTGCTGATCCATGGACCGGCCGGGTTCGGCAAGAGCACGCTCGCCGCCGAATGGGTGAACACGCTTGCCGCTCAAGGCGTCCGGGTCGCCTGGCTCAGCGTGGACGACGATGACGACAATGTGGTGTGGTTCCTGTCGCACGTGGTGGCGGCCATCCGCAATGCCCATCCCGGCATCTCGTCCGATCTGGAACGGCTGCTGGAAGAGCACGCCAGCGATGCCGCGCGCCGGGTCATGACCACCCTCATCGACGAAATCCACCGGGCCGGTGAGCCGGTCGCGCTGGTCATCGACGACTGGCATCGGGTGACGGGCCCGGCGACCATCGCGGCGGTGGAGTATCTGCTCGACCACGGCTGCCATCACCTGCGATTGATCGTCACCAGCCGCAATCGCACCGGACTTCCACTGGGGCGCATGCGGGTTCGCGACGACCTGGAAGAGATCGACGAGACCGCACTGCGCTTCGACGACGCCGAAACCGCCGAATTCCTCAGCGACACCAGCGGACTGAGCCTCGATGCGGCCGAGGTCGAACGGCTGCGCGCCTCGACCGAAGGCTGGGCGGCCGCACTGCAATTGGCGTCGATGTCGCTGCGCGACCGCGACGATCCGGGCGCGTACATCGACCAGATCTCCGGACGGCACTACGCCATCGGCGAATACCTGATGGAGAACGTGGTCGACACCCTCGAACCCGAACTCCTCGAATTCGTCATGCGGACCTCCGTCGCCGAACGCCTCAACGGCGACCTCGCCGAAGCCCTGACCGGGGTGAGCCACGGGCAGGACATGCTCGAACAGGTGCGGCAGCGAGACCTGTTCCTGCGCAGCATCGATGACGATCTGCGCTGGTTCCGCTACCACACGCTGTTCGCCGAGTTCCTGCGCGACCGGCTCATCCGGCTACACCCGGGCCTGCTGGAAGAACTGCACGTGACCGCGGCGAACTGGTTCGCCGAACACGACATGCTCACCGAGGCAGTCGATCACCTGCTCGCCGCGGGAGAACCCCAGCGCGCCTGTGACCTGGTGGTCGAGCACGGCGAACGATTGATGGAGCAATCCCGGATGGGGACGCTGCTCGGCTTGGACGCCAAACTGCCGGCCTCGCTTGCGCTTTCAAACCCCCGGTTGCAGTTGCAGCTGGCGTGGGCGAACGTCGCCCTGCAGCGCTCGGCCGCCGCCGCGACCGCCTTGGATCGCGCCGACGCCGCACTCCGTGACGGCGGGCGGGACGGCGACGGGGATGGCTTGGACGACCGGGGCCTCGCCCGGTCGCAGCAGGAGCGAGCCGGGCTGCTGCTCGAGGCGAAGCTGGTGCGTACCGCGCTCGGCTTCGCGACCGATCAGACGATGCGGCTCGCGCCCGAACTCGTTCAGGCCCGGGACTCGGTGCGCCCCTTCATGGCACACGGCCTGGCTGTCGGGGCGATGATCTCGGCGCTGTACCGCTTCGACTTCGAGGAGGTGCACAGCTGGCAGCGCTGGATCACCCCGTTCCGGGACCGGGTGCGCGGGCCGTTCGGCGCCATGTACTGCGACTGCGTCGACGGCAGCGCCGCCTACGAGCAACTCGACATCGGCCTGGCCGAGGCCCGATTCCGTACGGCACTGGGCGGGGCGCTGCAAACCGGTGGGACCTCGCAGGCCACCCGACTGGCCAGCGCGCTGCTGGGCGAACTGCTGTACGAGAAGGGGCAGTTCATCGAAGCCGAGGAGCTGCTGGCGGGCGGCATCGGCGTCGAGGGCGGGGCCGTCGAATTCCTCACCGCCAGTTACGGGATCGGTACGCGGCTGGCGGCGGTGCGCGGCGACCTCGACACCGTGCACGAGCGGCTCGGCGAGGGCGCGAAGATGGCGACGAACCTGCACCTGCCGCGCCTGGCCGCGCGAATCCTCAACGAGCGCATCCGATTGGACCTGCCGATCACCGACATCGACCGGCGCGACCTGACCTCGCTCGAGCTCTACACCCCGCATCCGGACGCACCGTCGGCACTGGCCGCCGAACTCGCCCAGGATTCCGCGATCCGGCTGCTGCTGCGCGAGGGCACCGATCCAGAGCAGGCCTGCGAACGCGCCTGGCGGCTCACCGAAGTCATTGCCGCCCAAGGCCGGCCACGCGCCCTGGTCAACGCCGAACTCCTCTACGGCTGCTGCCTCTCGGCCTCCGGCCGCGTCGCCGAAGCCAGCGCCTTCCTGGCACCGACCGTCACCCGATGCGCCGGCCAGGACCTGGTCCGGCTGGTCGTCGACGCAGGCCGCCAGCTGCACCCGGTCATCGAAACCCTCTACGGCGCAACCACCTCGGACCAGCACCTGGTCAGAGTCTTCCTCCGCCAGGTACTCACCGAGTTCGAAGGCGTACTCCCCGCTAGACGGGCCGCAGATTGATCATCTTGCGCAGCCGCGCGCGATCACGCTCCAGCTTGCGCGCCTCGTAGGCAATGGGGAAGTAGCGAACCCGCTCGGGCAGCAGCGGGACGGTGCGGCCGATGACGAACCCCAGAACCCGCAGGGCACGTTCATCATTCGCGGTCCATTCCAGGCCGAGCTTGTCGCGCAGGATCTCGGGGGTGGTGCCGACGGTGAAGAAGTACTGCAGGCGGCCGACAGGCTTGGCCGCAACCCGCCACACCGGGTGCAGAGGTGCGGGGATCTGCTTGGGCGGGGCGATGTTCCGGATGACCTTCAGATAGTCATACGCGACATTCGTAGGCACCAGATGGTTCTCGACCTGATTCTCGAACCACGGCACCCAATCGGAGTAGGTGGCCGGAATCTCCTTGGGCGCCACCGAGAAATTGCGCATGAGCTGCACGACTTCCTGGTAGTACGACTCCTTGTCCGCTTCGCTCAACTGGTCACTGGAGAAGTACTTGTTGCCCTCGGTGAAGGCGTAGATGGCGGTGTGCAGCACCCACGCCCAGGGTCCGGAGGACAGGGCGCGGTGCTTGACGCCCTGCGCGTCGGTCGAATTCAGCGTGGTGTGCATCTTGCGCAGCCGATCGGCCTCGCCGAGCGCTTCCTCGCCGCCGTAGATCCACATCATGACCGAGGCGATGCTGCGGGCCGCGCGGCCGAGCGCGTCGGTCCGGAAGGTTGAATGCTCGTCGACCACCGCTGCGATGGTGGGCTCCATGGTCTGCAACAGAAACGCCGAACCCGCGGTCAGCGAGAAAGTGACTAGTCCGGTGTCCTCCCACATCCGGCTGCCGGGTCCGAACGGGCGGCGCTCGGGACGGCTGGCCCGGGCTTCGTGATCGAGTTCGACGGCAGCGGTCATGGCGGATCTCCTTTGATCGACCTTCCCATCCGACAGGATGAGAGAGTTACTACCAAATCTTCTCATCATGTCGGCCGAGTGGCAACCATCACGCCGGTAGAAACACGAAAAGCCGGATGGCGTGGACCGACCGGGTAAACCGGTCCACGCCATCCGGCGATTCAACCCGCCGCCGGGTGAGTTCGGCTCCCGGGCGCGCGGCGTGGCATGGGAAATGCCGCGCGCGCCGGGTGGCGGGTTTGCGTCGTCCGATCCTGGATCAAAAAATCGAACGGCGGATTGGGGTCGTGACTAGGTCACGATGCTCAAGGGGTGCTCGATGAGGTTCTTGAGCTGTTGGAGGAACTTGGCCGCGACGGCACCGTCGATGGAACGGTGGTCGGCGGAGAGGGTGACGCGAAGGATCTTGCGGGACACCACCTTGTCGCCGTCCAGCTTCAGTTCGTCCTGGGCCGCGCCGACCGCGAGGATCGCGGACTCCGGCGGGTTGATGACGGCGGTGAACTGCTCGATGCCGAACATGCCCAGGTTGGAAATGGTGAAGGTGCCGCCGGACATGTCCTCGCCCTTGAGCTTCCGGTCGCGGGCGCGACCGGCCTTCTCGCGGCCCTCGGCGGCGATCGCGGAGACGGACTTGCGGTCGGCGTCGTGGATCACCGGGACGAACAGGCCCGCGTCGGTGGCCACGGCGATGCCGATGTTGATCGCCTTGTGGCGCAGCAGCTTGTCGCCCGCGAAGGAGACATTGACCGAGGAGTCCAGGCGCAGCGTGGTGGCGACCGCCTTGACCAGCAGGTCGTTGACGCTGACCTTGCCGGAGCCGGTCTCCTCCAGGGTCTTGTTGATCTGCGCGCGGAAGGCGAGCAGCTCGGTCACATCGATCGCACTGGTGAGATAGATGTGCGGGGCCTGCTGCTTGGACTCGGTCAGGCGCTGGGCGGAGACACGCTGGATGGTGGTCAGCGGGATCTCTTCGTAGTCGCCGGTCGCGGGGGCGACGGCGGCCGGGGCCTGGACGGGAGCCGGGGCGACGGCAGCGGTCGCGGCCGGAGCCGGTGCGCTGCTCGCGGTTTCGACATCCTGCTTGGTGACCCGGCCGTTGGGGCCGGTACCGGTGACGGCGTTGATATCGACGCCGAGCTCCTTGGCGACCTTGCGGGCCAGCGGGGAAGTCCGCTTGCGCTCACCGTCGGCGGCAACCGGTTCGGTGGAAACCGCAGGGGCGGCGCCGTTTCCGGCGGCCGGGGCCGAAACGGCCTGGGCGGCAGCGGGAGCCGGGGCAGCGGCCGGAGCCGCAGGAGCGGCGGCCGGAGCGGGAGCGGCTGCAGCCGGAGCCGCGGCAGCGCCACTGCCGTCACCGAGGAACGCGATCGGCTCGCCGATGGCGACGGTGGTGCCGGGCTCGGCGATGATCGACTCGAGGATGCCGTCCTCGTACGCCTCGAGCTCCATGAGCGCCTTGTCGGTCTCGATCTCGGCGATGATCTCGCCCGCCTTGACCTGGTCGCCGACCTGCTTGAGCCAGGCCGCGACGACGCCCTCCTCCATGGTGTCGGAGAGCCGGGGCATGGTTACTTCAGACATGGTTCCTTCCGGTTCTCAGCGGCGCTTGCCGACGGCGGCAAGGGTTTCGAGGGCGGCCTTGTACAGCGATTCCGGCGACGGGAGCGCCAGCTTTTCGAGCGGCTTGGCGTAGGGCAGCGGCACCTCGGCCATGGCCACGCGGCGCACGGGGGCGTCGAGGTAGTCGAACGCGCCGTCGGAGATCGACGCCGCGACCTCCGCGCCGATGCCGTAGGTCAGCCAGTCGTCCTCACCGATGACCACGGCACCGGTCTTCTTGGCCGAGGCCACGATGGTGTCGCGGTCCAGCGGACGCAGGCTGCGCAGGTCCACGACCTCCGCCGAAATGCCTTCGGCGGCCAGCTTTTCGGCGACCTGGAGGCACACGTTCGCCATGCGCGAGTAGCCGATCAGCGTGATGTCGGTGCCCTCGCGGGTGACCGCCGCCTTGCCGATCTCGGCGGCCGGAAGGTTCTCCGGCACTTCGCCCTTGGTGTTGTAGAGCGACAGGTTCTCGAGGAAGAGAACCGGGTCGTCGTCCTCGATGGCGGCCTTCAGCAGCGCCCGGGCATCGGCGGGGGTGCTGGGTGCGACGACCTTGAGGCCGGGCACGAACGCGTAGTACAGCTCGATGTTCTGCGAGTGCGTCGCACCGAGCTGCTGGCCACCGCCACCGGGGGTGCGGATGACCATCGGCACGGAGGTCTGACCGCCGAACATGCCGTAGATCTTGGCGGCATGGTTGACGATCTGGTCCAGCGCCAGCAGCGAGAAGTTGATCGTCATGATCTCGACGACCGGGCGCAGGCCCAGCATGGCGGCACCGATGGCCGCGCCGACGAAACCTTCTTCGGCGATCGGGGTGTCGCGCACCCGCTTCTCGCCGAACTCCTGCAGCAAGCCTGCGGTGATCTTGTAAGAGCCTTCGAAAACGCCGATCTCTTCTCCGATGAGGAAGACATCGTCGTCGCGCTGCATCTCCTCGCGGAGGGTCTCGCGCAGCGCTTCACGGTAGGTCATGACAGCCACGGTGATGTCCTTAGGTGAAGAGCGGATCGCCGGGCAGGCGATGGGAATCGCCCGCGACCGGGGTCGCGTAGTTGTAATCGAACAGGGTGGCCGGGTCCGGGTGCGGGGACTGGTCGGCGAAATCGACGGCCTCGACGACGCGAGCCTTCACGTCGGCCTCGATGGCGGCGGCCGAATCCTCGCTCAGCACACCGGCTTCCAGGAGACGGTCGTGCCACAGCACGATCGGGTCGTGCGCGACGGCGGTGGAGACGGCGTCCTCGGCGCGGTACTTGGCCGGGTCGACGACCGAGTGGCCCTTGAGCCGGTAGGAGACGGCCTCGAGCAGGGCGGGCTTGCCCTCGCGACGGGCGGTCTCGATCAGATCGGAGGCGACCTCGCGCACGGCCAGCACGTCGGTGCCGTCCACGCGCTCACCGCGCATGCGGTAGGAGGAGGCGCGCTTCCACAGATCCGGTTCGGCGGAAGACTTCTCGACGGTGGTGCCCATGCCGGTCTGGTTGTTGATCACCAGGAACACGACGGGCAGGTTCCACAGCGCCGCGATGTTCAGCGACTCGTGGAAGGCACCGATGTTCGTGGTGCCCTCACCCATCTGGCACACCACGACGTCATCGCCGCCGCGGTAGTCGATGGCCAGCGCGGCACCGATGGCCAGCGGAACCTGGCCGCCGACAATGGCGTAACCGCCGAGCAGGCGAGTCTGGGTGTCGTACATATGCATCGACCCGCCCCAGCCCTTGGAGGTGCCGGTGGAGCGGCCGTACAGCTCGGCCATGACGCGGCCGGGCTCGATGCCCTTGGCCAGCGCGTAGCCGTGCTCGCGGTAGTTGGTGAACAGGTAGTCGGTGGGACGCATGGCGCGGCCGACGCCGACGACGGTGGCTTCCTCACCCAGGTTCAGGTGGCAGTAGCCGCCGATCTTGGCCTGCTGGTAGCCCTGCGCGGTGCGCTCCTCGAAACGCCGGATGAACAGCATCTCGGTGTAGAGCGACAGCAGGTCGTTGGCGTCCGTGCCGCCGAAATCCGCTCCACCCAAAAGGGTTTCGGCGGTGTTCTCCAGCGACGCGGCTACGTCGGCGGCCTTGGGGGCCTTGCGCGCGGTCTTACGCGTCGCGGTGGTGGTGGTCACGATGGAACTCCTCAACGCTTCCGGGGCGGCGCGACGTGAACGGGCAGGCCCAGCCCGACCAGGGCGGCCTCCATCCCGATCTCGCCGAGGGTGGGGTGGGCGTGAATGGTCTCGGCCAGCTCGTCGAGGGTCGCCTCCAGCGAAATCGCCAGGGCCCCTTCGGTAATGAGATCCGAGGCCGACGGGCCGATGATGTGCACGCCGAGCACCTCGCCGTGCTTCTTACCGGCGACGATCTTGAGGAAGCCCTCCTGATCGCCGAACGACTTGGCCCGGCCCAGCGCGGCGAACGGGAACTTGGCGGCCACGATCTCGTGGCCCGCGGCCTTGGCGGCGTCCTCGGTCAGACCGACCGAGGCGATCTCCGGGTGGGTGAAGGTCGCGGCCGGGATGACGTTGTAGTCGATGTGGGCCGCGATGCCCGCGATGGTGTCGGAGGCGACCAGGCCCTGATGCGAGGCGACGTGCGCGAGCAGCGCCTTACCGGTCACATCGCCGATCGCGTAGACGTGCTCGACGCCGGTGCGCAGGTGCTCGTCGACCGGGATGAAACCCCGTGCGTCGGTGGCGATTCCGGCGACATCCAGGCCCAGCCCGGCCGTGTTGGGGCGGCGGCCGACGCCGACCAGCACCACATCGGCGGGCAGTTCCTGCGGCTTCGCGCCACCCACGGTGACCGACAGGCCGTTGTCGCCCTCGGCGATCGCGGTGACGGTCGCACCGGTCAGCACCTTGATGCCGCGCTTGGTGAACGAGCGCACCAGGGCGGTGCCGATCTCCTTGTCCTCCAACGGAACCAGGCGATCCTGCATCTCCACCACGGTGACGTCCGCACCGAACTCGTGGAACAGGTTGGCCCACTCCGCACCCACGGCACTGCCGCCGATGACGACCAGACGCTTCGGGACCTCGGTCAGACCGAACGCGCCGTCGGAGGTGATGACACCCGGCAGATCCGCGCCCGGGATCGGGAGCACGGCCGGCACCGAACCGGTCGCGACGATGACATCCTTCGCGCTCACGGTGCGGACGGCGTTCGCGGTCGGGGCGGCGGCGTAGCGCGGGCCGCCCTCGAAGATCGGCGACGGACCGGCCTCGACAACCTCGACGGTCGTGGGGCTCGTGAAGCGCGCGTGACCCTCGATGATGGTCACGCCATTGGCCTTCAACAGGCCCGCGACGCCATCGGTCAGTTCCTTGACGATGCCGTCCTTGCGGTTACGCACCGCGGCGTAGTCGAAACGCAGGTTATCGGCGTAGATGCCGAAGTCCGCGGCGTGCGCGACGGTGTGGAAGACCTCGGCGGAACGCAGCATCGCCTTGGTCGGGATACAGCCCCAGTTCAGGCAGACCCCGCCCGGGCGTTCCTTCTCCACCAGGCCCACGTTCAGGCCCCGCTGAGCGGCCCGGATGGCGGCCACATAACCGCCCGGGCCGCCGCCGATCACCAATAGATCGAATTCCGGCACTCGTGGTGCTCCTCATCTCGATGTACTCACAGACCCGGCCATCGGTTGTGATGCGGGTCATTGCGATCGAGTCTGTCGGTCACCAATTGCACAATCAATGCACTGGAAGCCCATATATGACAGAGTTCGACTGGGCTCAGCGCACAATTAGTACCCGCCGGTAGTGGGCGTTCGGGGGCTTGTCAGCGGGCCCCGAATAGGTCAATCGCGCGTGGCTCCAGGCAGTTCCAGTGCGGCCAGCGCGAGGGAAAGTTCCACGTAGGAGCGTTGCCCCTCCAGCGGACGGTCGAGCAGCAGGGAGATGCGCTGCAACCGGTTGATGACCGTGTTGCGATGGCAGTGCAGGATCGGCGCGGCATTCGCCGCCGAGCAGTTCTCGGCCAGCCAGACCGCCAGCGTCCGCAGCAGAATGTCGCGCTCCTTGGGCGGCAATTCCAGCACCGGACCGAGGGAACGGGTCACCAGCAGATCGGTGAGATCGGGGGAGCGCAGCAGCAGCGCCTCCGGGTAGCGCTCGTCCAGCGAGACCAGCAGACCCTGCGGATCGCCGGAGACCGTATCCAGCGCCAGCGCCGCCAGCGCGTGCCCGGTGTCCACGCCCGCCAGACCGGGCACCGGGGGAGAGACCCCGGCGCGGCCGCGGATCAACGGCCGAATCTGTTGCAGCACAGCCGAAGCCTCACGATGCTCCAGCGAGACCAGGCCGACGGTGGAATCCACCCGGTCGTGCCACACCGAACGAATACCCGACACACCCAGCGCCGTCTCCGCACCCATATGCAGCGGCGGCCCGCCCTCGCCGCGCGCGACGACCACCAGATACGCGCCGTTCGGCGGCAGATTCAACTCCCGCCCCGCCCGCGCCGCGAAGGTGGCGTCATGGGCGCGGCCCGCCAGCAGATCCTCGATCAGCGAATGCCTGCGGCGTTCATCGCTGCGCACCCGATCCAGTTCGGCGGTGCGGTAGGAGGCGACCAGGGCCGAGGACATGCCGTCAACCACCGCCCACATCACCGAACCCACCTCGCGGATCTCGCTCGGCCCGATGTCATCGGCCTTGTCCAGCAGCGCTTCCCACACGATCTGCCCGCCCAGCCGGAAGGTGCGCAGCATCGCCTCGAGCGGCACGCCCTGCTCGGCGCGCCGCCTGCCGATGGCCGCGGCCACATCGTCGCCGTCCGGATCCGGGGCCTGCCCGCGCAGCAATTCCAGAATCCGCGTCAGATACCGGCGGCAGCCGTCGCGCAGATCCGCGCGCGGCACCGCCGTGTAATCCGTCCACTCCGGATTGTCGGTGGCGATCGCCGCCATCAGCCGCTTGGTCAGCTCCGGCACCTCGGCCTGGCACACGGCAGCCAGCCGCTGCGTACCGAGCGTCGGTACCGGATGCCTGGGAGCCGCCATGCCCCTCAACCTACGCCGGGCCATCAGCCCTTCCTCCGCACGACCCGCCCCGCCCGGGGTGGGGCGGTCAGCGGGATTCGATGCCGCCGAGGACCGGTTTGATGTCGAGGATCGGGGTGCCGTCGATGGCTTCCAGACCGGCGACACCGAGTACTTCCGGGCTGACGGTGGTCAGGGTGACCTCGTGCAGGCCGATCGGGTTGGGGCGGTCGGGGGAGCGGGTGGCGAAGACCCCGGTGGGGGTGCGGGTGGCGTCGCCGCGCGGGTGGACCGCGAGGGTGTCGCGGCGGCCGGCATGCAGCCAGGTGAGCAGGATGACCTGCATGCCCGGTGCCAGGTCGGCCGCGGCGGCCGCGAATTCGGGGGCCAGCAACACTTCGGCGGCGGGGGCGTCCTCGTCGGGCTGGCGGGGTGCGCCGGTGCGGTCGGTGAGCGGGGAGCGCACCCAGCCGACCGGTCGTACCTCGAAATGGTCGGGGCCGCTGGAGAATTCCGAGGACAAGGCAGTCAATTCCTTCCACCGTGACGAGGTGGCGGCCGGGCCGTGCCCTCCGTGGGCGAGTCCCGTGCCACCGCCAAGGAATCGTAAATCCCCGGCGCGGAATCTTGTGCCCGGAGCCGGGGTGCGGTGTGCTGAATGGACGGTTGCTCGAAGAGTGCCATCCGCACCCGGTTGTGCGGTGATGTTCACGGAAGATTAACGGCCGCAACGGCGCTCGATTGGCAGAATGGGTTGCCGAGCGGACTTGGATTTCGAGGGGAGTGCCATGAACGCAATATCGCGTTTGCGGGAATTCATTGCCCGGCAGGCGTTCACGCCCGCCGACAATGAGCGGCGATTGCTGGCGAGCACCCCTCTCTGCGTGCTCGGTCCCGCCCCCACCCGCTGACGGCGGACGGCCGAATACCGGAAACCGCGGCGGTTACACCAGTCGACACCGCCGCGGTTTCCGCTGATCGGACTGGGCGGCAGGATATTTCACGCCGCTCGCCATTCGACGGCGTATGATCGGCCACGATGGGCACCCGGGGTCAAAGCGAGCGCGTAGTGACAACCGACTGGGACGTGTTTGTTCACGCACTGGCCGGCTGCCTCGCGAAACTGCCCTCACAAGCCACCCTCATCCTGGCCGCATCAGGAAATCGCTACGCCCAGATACAGCAGTTCGACATCAAACTCTCCGTCGAACTCACCGGCGATTACTATCTCGCCGAACCGATTTCCGACGCCGCCACTCGGCGATTACACGACCTCGGCTGGGTCGCGCCCGATGCCCGCCGAGATATCGAGAACTGGAAGCTCACGCTCTACTGCCCGATTCCCCGCAGCGGTTTCGAAGACCTCGCCCGCTCGGTCGCCATCGGCCTGCACGAAGCCCTCGGTGTCGTCGCCCCCGAGGATCTCCACGCCACCGGCTGGTCCGACCCCAACGGTCACCTCGACCTCTCCCCGCTGGCCGCACTTACTCGCTGATTCCACGCCCCGATCCGAAACCGGCGGAGCCTCAACCATGCTGCTGTCTCCGAAACGTTTGACATCTAATCGTTCGATATCTAACGTTAGGTTCAGTTGGTCAGACCGAACGGGAGAGACATGAACACCCAGGATCACGTGCGCGACCTCTGCCAGCGCTGGGCCGCAGCCGAACAGCTCGAAGACATTGCCGCACTGGATGACATGGCCGTTGCGGACTTCACCGTGGTCGGGCCCGCCGGGTTCGTGCTCGACAAGGCCGCCTGGCTGGATCGCTACCGCAACGGTGACCTGCGGACCCAATCGATGGTCTGGCAGGACGAGGTCACCGTCCGCGCCTACGGCGACGCCGCCATCGCGATCGGCCGATACGTCCAGCAAGCCGAATATCGGGGAAACACCGCCGACGGCAGGTTCCGGAGCACGCACTTCGCCGTCCAGCGGGACGGTCGATGGCTGCTGGCCGGACTGCATCTGAGTACGAGCGTCGGACCCTAGCGGCGCGAAACCGCCGAGGTAGTTTGAGGGAATGCCAAGACCCACCGGAACACCCGTCGGCCTAGCGCTGGCCCGCACCGCGAAGACGGTCGGCCGGGCCTTCGACAGCACGCTGGCCGCCGCGGGCGGTTCGATGCCGGTCTGGCTGATCCTGCTGACCTTGAAGACCCAGAACCTCGGCAATCAGCGGGAACTCGCGAAAGCGGTGGGCATCGAAGGTGCCACCCTCACCCACCACCTCAATGCGATGGAGAGCGACGGGCTGGTGATCCGCCGCCGGGATCCCGCCAACCGGCGAGTGCACCAGGTGGAACTCACCGACAGCGGCGATGCCCTGTTTCGCCGCTTGGCCCGGGCGGCCACCGCCCACGATCAGCGGCTGCGCGCCGGATTCAGCGACGACGAGATCGATGTGCTCACCGATCTCCTCGACCGCATGCAGCACAACATGAACCCACCGATCGCCCCCTGACCTGCGGCGCAAGGTCACTCGGGCATCGGTTCTCCCGAAGCGAAGTGGAGTGACCATGAATGTCGCGATGACCGAGAAGCTGGTTCGGTTCCAGCAGCCCGAGAAGGCGATGCCCTATCTGAACGGCCTCGACGAGGCGCGCGTCGCCGGGCTCTTCGGGCTCGAACCGAACGAATACCGGGACCTGCGTGCGGGATTCGCCCGGCAGGCCCGCAATGCCGCCGAGGAACTCCTGGCGGATGCCGAACTGGCCGCGCAGGTGGATCGGCTGCCGTTCGCGCCCGGCAGCAAGGTGCTCGCGCTGGGGGAGAGCTCCACGGCGGATCGCCTGTCCTGGTTCGAGATCCTGCGGGAACTACTCGCACAGCGGCGCCCCGATGACGCCATCACGCTGGTCAATGCGGCCGTAAGCGGTTGCACCACAACGCAGGCGCTGACCACGCTGCCCCGGCTGGGCTACGAGCGGCCCGACTGGGTGCTGTGCCAGCTCGGCGCCAACGACGCGCAGCGGCTGGGCGGGGCAAGACTGGTCAGTGCGACGGAAACGGCACGCAATCTGCTGTTGCTACGCGACCGCGCCCTCGAACTCACCTCCGCGCAGTGGGTCTGGCTGACCCCGACCGCCGTGGACGAAGGCCGCGCCGCCAGCTTCCCACACTTCGCGAATGCCGGAATCAGCTGGGCCACAGCGGATATGGCGGAGACCGCGGGCCTGCTGGCGGACCAGCCGGAACCCACGGTCGACGCACTCACCGTCACCAAGCCCCTCCCCGGCGCGGAACTGCATCTCGACGACGGGGTACACCTGACCATCGACGGCCAACTGGCCGTCGCGGTCGAGGTGGTGGCGAAACTGGCGCAGCTCAGCCGTTCGCTTCGAGGATTTGCTTGAGCTGCTTCAGGTCCTGGCGGTTGGCCTGCCGCATGGCCGGGGCCATGAGCGGGCCGACGAAGCGGGAGAAGCCCGCGGGCTCGCCCCGGTTGCGCAGTGTCACCAGGGTGGCGCCGCTCGCGGTGTCCTCGAAGGAGTAGGTGGTCTCCATCGGGAAGGGGCCGTCCGCGGTTCGCATGACCATCCGACGGCCGGGCACCAACTCGGTCACCACATAGGTATAGGCAAGCGACCGACCCAGAAACCGCGCCTCGAACGCCATCTCGGACCCGACCATCAATTCACCCGGCATCTGCATCACCACCGACCGAATGTTCTTGTACCAGGCCGTGGCATTCACCGGATCCATCGTGTACCCGGCCACCCGTTCCCGCGGCCGCGCGATCTCGATCGTCGTCACCACGTCCACCGTCATGCGCCGATCATAGGACCAGATTCGGCTCAGTCCCCGGACTGTGGACTCAGAGCGAGTGCCTCGCGCCCGCGGGCGCGAGGCACCGACTGCGCACGTGGGTCAGCCCACCAGATTTTCGTGCAGCTTCACGATGGTCCCGGGGTCGAGCCCGAGCCCCTTGGTCAAATACTTGCCGAAGTCACCGTACTGCTGCTTCATCTGAGCGACGGCGACGTCCAGGTACTCGTCGCTGACGATCTGCAAGGGAATGAGCAGGTCCGGATTCTGCATGATCCCGGCCGCTTTCAGCTGCGCCCGCAGCGCGGCGTCCGACGCGGCACGGTACTGATTCGACAACAGGTAATCCTGCCGCGCGACGCTCTCCGGCACCCCGACCGCCTGCAACAACACATACGTCATCCAGCCGGTGCGGTCCTTACCCGAGGTGCAGTGGTACAGAATCGTCCCCGGTGTGGCCGCGACATCCTTGATGGTCTGCGCGAACTTCGCCGTCGCATCCGCACTCAAGAAACTGGTGTAGGCGTTCTTCATGATCTGATCGGCCTTGCCGTCCCCGAGCAACGCCTGCTGCTGCACCGGATCCTTGGACCCGATCGCCTGCGCCGTCTTCAAATAGATCCCGCCGTCGTCGATCGGTCGCGACACCGAGCTCACCCCCGCGGGCAGCTTGTCCGCCCCCAAACCCTGTACCTCCGGGGCAGTCCGGAAGTCGACCACGGTCTGAATCCCCAAGGTTCCGAGCTTCTGCACATCCGCATCGGTCAGCTTCCCGAGCGCATCGGACCGAATCACCTTCCCGGACTTGGTCGAATCCCCGGTATAGGTGGCATACCCGCCGATATCCCGCACATTCACCGCCCCCTGCAACGTGATCTGGGTGGCGTCCTGCCGCATGGGAACCGGCGCGGCCATCGACGGCCCCGCGACCACCCCGAGCGTCGCCGCCGCGCTGGCGATCATCGCGAGAACTGAAATACGAAGTCGTGCAAAACGTTTGATCTTCACAGCCCCGGACGCTAGGCCCGCTTACGCCCCGCCGCAGACCTACTCACCGACCCTCCCGCCCACCGAACTCCCCACCCCACCCACCGGGACGTCCGCTCCCGCAATCGATGAATATCTGTATCCCGCAATGGAATTGACGCAATGCCTCCCCGACATATGCGCGCCCGTCATATGAGTATCAGAAACTCCCACGAAACGGGCGGAGCCCCGACCACGGTGTGGTCGGGGCTCCGAGAGCGCTTGCGCTACATCGACTTAGACGTCGAAGTACAGCTCGAACTCGTAGGGGTGCGGCCGCAGGTTCACGGGCGCGATTTCCTGGGTGCGCTTGATGTCGATCCAGGTCTCGATCAGGTCCTCGGTGAACACGCCACCCTCGGTGAGGTAGTCGTGGTCGTCCTCGAGGCGGTCGATGACCGACGCCAGCGAGGTGGGGGCCTGCGGGATGTTCTTGGCCTCCTCGGGCGGCAGCTCGTAGAGGTCCTTGTCGACCGGAGCCAACGGCTCGATCTTGCGCTTGATGCCGTCGATGCCGGCCATCAGCATGGCGGCGAAGGCCAGGTACGGGTTACCCGAGGAGTCCGGCGCGCGGAACTCGATGCGCTTGGCCTTCGGGTTGGAACCGGTCACCGGGATACGCACGGCAGCCGAGCGGTTGCGCTGCGAGTACACCAGGTTGATGGGGGCCTCGTAGCCCGGCACCAGACGGTGGTACGAGTTGACGGTCGGGTTGGTGAACGCCAGCAGCGACGGGGCGTGGTGCAGGATGCCGCCGATGTAGTGACGCGCCAGATCCGACAGGCCCGCGTAACCGGCCTCGTCGTGGAACAGCGGCTTGCCGTCCTTCCACAGCGACTGGTGGGCGTGCATGCCCGAGCCGTTGTCGCCGAAGAGCGGCTTCGGCATGAAGGTAACGGTCTTACCCTCCTGCCACGCGGTGTTCTTCACGATGTACTTGAACAGCTGCAGATCATCCGCGGCACCCAGCAGGGTGTTGAAGCGGTAGTTGATCTCGGCCTGACCGGCGGTGCCGACCTCGTGGTGGCCGCGCTCCAGCTCGAAGCCCGCGTTCTGCAGGTTGGTCGAGATCTTGTCGCGCAGGTCGACGTAGTGGTCGTACGGGGCAACCGGGAAGTAACCACCCTTGTTGCGGACCTTGTAACCACGGTTCGGGGTGCCGTCGGCGTTGTACTCGGCACCGGTGTTCCAGGAACCGGAGATCGAGTCGATCTCGTAGAACGCGCCGTTCATCGCCGAGTCGTAGCGAATCGAGTCGAAGATGTAGAACTCGGCCTCGGCACCGAAGTAGCAGGTGTCGGCGATGCCGGTCGAACGCAAGTACTCTTCGGCCTTGCGCGCGATGTTGCGCGGGTCGCGGGAGTACGCCTCGCGGGTGAACGGGTCGTGCACGAAGAAGTTCAGGTTCAGCGTCTTCGCGGCACGGAACGGGTCCAGCCGGGCGGTGCTGAAGTCGGGGAGCAGCAGCATGTCCGACTCGTCGATCGACTGGAAGCCACGAACGGACGAGCCGTCGAACGCCAGACCCTCTTCGGCGAGATCAGCGGTGAACGCCTTCGCCGGGATCGAGAAGTGCTGCTGCACACCGGGGAGGTCGGTGAAGCGAACATCAACGTATTCGACCTCCTCCTCCTTGATGTACTTGATGACCTCGTCGGCCGTGCTGAACGCCACTTAGTACTCCTTACGGATCGGTTCCCAGCCAGTGGTGACTGCATGGGTTCGTCGCGACCACACGGTATGGACGCGGTGTTTCCCTGCAATCAAGGCTGTGTTTCGCCAGTGTTACACGCACTGCTGGCCGGGGGTTCGGCGGTGCCCCCGGCCTCCCGAAGACGCCACAGCGGTCGCCGAGCAATGCTCGACCAGCACCGACATCCTGCCATTGAGCAGCCGGAACTGACTGTTAAGACTCTGAAAAGTTAGGGGCCTTGCCAACCATGACCGGGCAATGGTGAGAATCCTCACCGCCCCGCATCCACCTGGCAAATGGGTCTGCCGGGCGGTTGCGGACCGACCCGGAAACGGGTGAACAGGTAGGCCGAACCCATATATGAGACCGTTCGTGCGAACCGACCGGCAGGGGTGCTCGAGCGGCCGGTGGGGGCGGCTTAAGCTGGGGGTCATGGCACGTATCACCGGCTCATGGCTGTCCGGACCGAACGCTGAATCCGGCGACAACCCGGTTGGTGAGTATCAGGGCAAGGAGCTCGGGCTGCCGCAGTCCGGGGTGGGGGCGCTGGCGCCGTTCACTCGTCGCGTCGTGGCCGTGCTGGTCGACTGGTTCATCTCGATGGGGTTGGCCGCGATCATCGTGCGGCCGGATGCCGCCAAGATCATCTCGAAGATGACGATTCCCAAGGGGCAGCAGCCGCCCTCGCACTTCGAGGTGATCACGCAGGCGCTCTCGACGCCGACGCTGCTGGTCTGGTTCGTGCTCGGGATCGCGGCGGTCACCCTGTTCGGGTTCACGCCGGGGCAGTACTTCCTCAAGATCCGTGTCAGCCGGGTCGATGCCGAAGCGCCGGTTGGGTTCGTGCGTGCGCTGGTGCGTCAGCTCATCCTGCTGTTCGTGATTCCCGCGCTGTTCACCGACTCCGACGGCCGCGGCATGCACGATCGCGCCACCGGTACGGCCCTGGTCTACAGCCGCTGATCGTCGCTGAGGGTCGGCTCGCGGAGTTGTGCCTCACGAAAACCTCACGCCCGTTGTTATGGAATTTCCGCGCGGGCCGATTCGAATATATGAACTCAGGCCGAGTCGGCCCGGATTCCTGCCGTTACCTGCGATGCTGTTGGCTAAGCGTGTGGTGAGACGTTGCTGAATGTTCACCGTAGTTTGCTTTCGATCGGTATGGTGGCGGCGATTTGCCGTGATCTTCCGATAGGTCGGTTCCGCGGCAGGTAGCTGTTGTTGTGCTGATGGAGGATCCATGGTCGAGGACTACAGGGCGGCCGCGCGGAGATTCAGCCGGCGGTCCCTGTTCGCGACCACCGGATTGCTGGGTCTGGCCGCCGCGGGCGCCGCGGTGAGCGCGGGCGTCAACGCCGCGGTCGACACCGACGAGGTGAAGCGCACGCTGACCGGCAATGACGTCGGCAAGATGGTGCTCGGCGTCAACCCGATCATCCGCACCGAGCGCGTCTACTCCGCCGCACGCGGCCGCCAGGTCGACCTGGTGACCATCCTGCCGCCCGGCGTCCCCACCGAGAATCTGCCGATCTCCCTGCTGCTGCACGGTCTGCACGGCAACGCTCACACCGCGGCCGTCGGCAATATCGCCGACCTGCTCGCCGCGGGTGTGGCCTCGAAGCTGTCCCCGGCCTTCGGTTTTGTCGCCCTCGACGGCGGCGACAACTACTGGCACGACCACGGCACCGGCGACGATCCGATGTCGATGCTCGTCAACGAGGTTCCCGGCTGGCTGGCCCAGCGTCGCCTGGGCGGTCCCGACGGGCTGCCCGCCGCGGTCACCGGCACCTCGATGGGTGGGTTCGGGGCCATGGTCTACGCGCGCCGTCGCTTCGAGCAGGGCCGCCCGCTGAACGTGGTTGCCACCATGTCGCCGGGTCTGCTCACCTCCTGGACCGAAATGGCCAAGCGCAACGCGTTCATCAACGCCGACCAGTGGGCCGCCCTGGACCCGCTGCGCAACTTCGACAAACTGGGCCCGGCCCCGATCGGCCTGTGGTGCGGCGACCGTGACCGTTTCATCGACGGCTGCCGCCGCTTCATTGCGACCGCGCGTCCGGAGGTCGGTCTCATCACGCCGGGCGGCCACACCGACGAGTACTGGTCGACCGTCACCCCCGACGTGGTCCGCTTCCTCTCGCGTCACATCGCCTGACCGCTGCCCGAAAGGCCCGATTCCCGGAGACGCCCCGGCGTAGTCTGACCCGGAGCGCGTTCGCGGCTGTCGCAGCGGAGGAGTGGTCGGATGACTGGCTTTTCGCCCGGGTTCCAAGGACGCCCCCGTCCCCAGAGTGACCGATTACCGCCCGGCCAATACCTGGTCGAGGACTTCCCGGTGCTCTCGGCGGGCCCGACCCCGCGGGTGAACCTCGACCACTGGCAGTTCACCATCACCAACGAGACCGGCCGCCAATACGCCTGGAGCTGGCCGCAATTGATGTCGCTGCCGCAGGAACGCCCGCACGTCGACATCCACTGCGTCACCCGCTGGTCCAAACTCGATACCGACTGGCAGGGCATCTCCCTCGACGCCCTCCTCGAAACCGTCGAAACCCAGGCCGAATACGCGCTCATCTCCAGCCACGGCGGCTACACCACCAACCTCCCACTGGAAGATCTCATGGACGGCCGCGCCTGGATCGTCCACACTTTCGGCGGCCAGGACCTGCACCCCGAACACGGCGGCCCCGCCCGCTTGCTGGTCCCGCACCTCTACTTCTGGAAATCGGCCAAGTGGGTCAAGGGAATCCACCTCTTCGACCAGGACGAGCTCGGTTTCTGGGAGGCCGCGGGCTACCACAGTTACGGCGACCCCTGGCGTGAACAGCGCTACCAGGACGACTGATGCGCTGGCAGCCCGCCGAACTCGTCGCCACCCGCACCGAATCCGCCTCGGCCCGCACCCTGGTGCTGCGCGTCGACGGCTGGCCCGGCCACCGCCCCGGCCAGCATCTGGACGTCCGCCTCACCGCACCCGACGGCTACCACGCCGAACGCAGCTACTCGCTGGCCGCGCCCGCCGACGGCGACCACATCGAAATCACCGTCCAGCGCGTGCGAGACGGCGAAGTCTCCGGCTACCTGGTCGACACCTTCCCCGTCGGCGCGTTCATCGAAGTCCGCGGCCCCGTCGGCGGCTGGTTCGTCTGGACCCCCGAGACCAGCGGCGCGGCCGTCCTCATCGCGGGCGGCTCCGGCATCGTCCCGCTCGCCGCCATGCTGCGCGCCCGCCGAAAGTCCCTCAACACCAGCCCTTTCCGGCTGCTGTACTCGGTCCGCACGCCCGAGGACCTGCTCTACGCCGACGAACTCGCGGAACTCCGCCGCGCCACTCTCGCATCGACCGCCGACCCCGTCGGCCAGGTCTGCTACCTCGAAAATCCCGAATCCGACGAGGACATCGATGTCTTCGTCGCCTACACCCGCACCGCCCCCACCGCGGACCCCCGACCGCCCGGCCGCCTCACCCGCACCGAGATCGCCCGCCTGTCTCTACCCCCATCGCCCACGGTGACCTGCTACGTCTGCGGCCCCACCCCGTTCGTCGAATTCGCCGCCGACGCCCTGGTTTCCGCGGGTCACGCCCCCGCCATGATCCGCACCGAACGCTTCGGCCCGACCGGAGGCTGACCATGCCCACCCCCTACACCTATGCGGCAGCCACTCCCGGCGATCACTACCTGGATGGCAATGCCCTGGCGGGTCCACTCTCCGACTTCCTCCCCGGCGACCCCACCCTCCACGAATGCCGCTGCCCCACCTGCGGTTCCACCGAACCCCTGGCCCGAGCCCTCGTCTACCTGAACTGCCCCGGCACGGTAATCCGCTGCCCCCACTGCTCAGCAGTGATGCTCCAACTCACAACCACCCCAACCGCCACCTACTTGACGTTCACCGCCCAAACGACCCTCCGCCTCCCGACCTGACCGTCGCCAGCCCACCCACAAACTCGCGGAAATGGCGAAGCCCGCGTCCGGGGACGCGGGCTTCGAGGGATCGAGGGTGGGTCAGCGGCGGCGGATGCTGCGCTGGACGCCGCGCATCTTCGCGCCATTCGGCAGCGGGCCCT
Source organism: Nocardia heshunensis (assembly GCF_054782115.1). Taxonomy (NCBI): domain Bacteria; kingdom Bacillati; phylum Actinomycetota; class Actinomycetes; order Mycobacteriales; family Nocardiaceae; genus Nocardia; species Nocardia heshunensis. The sequence continues at coordinate 1,387,948 of NZ_BAAGTC010000002.1, forward strand.
TCGGGAGGGCCGGGCCGCCGCGAGTGGCGAGCGCCGAGAGGCGACCGTCGATGAGTTCCATCCGCTTGGCGTCGATATTGCGGGGGAGCTTGGTCAGGTAGCGCTGCAGGTCCTTGATGGCGACCTGATCCTTCTCGTTGCCGATGACGACGTCGTAGATCGGGGTGTCGCCGACGATGCGGGAGACCTTCTTCTTCTCCTGCGCCAGCAGCGACTTCACGCGCTGCGGGGAACCCTCGGCCACCAGGATCACGCCGGGCAGGCCGACCACGCGGTGCACCGCGTCGAGCTGGGTGGTGGCGGCGACACCCGGGGTGACACGCCACTTGCCCTGGAGGTTGTCCAAAACCCAAGCGGCCGCACCGGCCTGGCCCTCGGCCTTGGCGTACACGTTCTTCTGGACGCGGCGGCCGAAGATGATGAAGGCGGCGAGCGCACCCAGCAGCAGGCCGATCGGCAGCAGGAACCACTGCATGCCGAAGATGAACCCGATCACCAGGAACAACACGGTGATGCCGACGAAGGCGCCGATCATCAGCGGCAGCAGGAGCTTGTCTTCCTTGCGCTGCATCTGGAACGCCTGCCAGAGCTGCTGGCGACGCTCCTTCGACGCCTGCTTGCGCGCCGCCTTCGCCGCGGCCTTCGCTTCCTTCGACGGATTACCGCCCTTGCCTGCTGCCATGACGTCCAGCTTAATGGCCGGGTACGCCCGGTTCGCGACGGGATCACCAGCGTGGTGAGCGGTTGCTCGTGTCGGGGGATCCCGGGTGTGTCACAGGGCGAGACAGGTGCGGGGTTCGTCTCACTCGGTGGGATCGGGCGACACCGGATCGGCCGGTCGGCGGGAGCGCAGACGACCCGGTGACAGCACTGTTCGGGCCGGGCGGGCTACCACCCGGACGCGACTCACCGGCAACTGTGCGCTTTGTGAAAGCCCGCTTGGATCTGCTGTGCTGGTTCGTCAGCAATCAGCGAGCGAAGGGATCGGAAGGACATGCGGTCGACGGACCACGGGCCCGCCTCCGCCGGTCTCCGCACCCGGGTGTCGGGCGCGGCCGCACTGCTGCTCAGCGTGCTCTGCCTGATGGCGTGCACCGCCCACGGCCTGGCCGCCGAACCCGACGCGCCGACCACGACTGTCGCGCAGCCGCTTCCGCGCTCCGCGGCGCTGCTGTTCACCGAGGCCGTCGTGTTGTCCCCGGCCGACGCCCGCGCTTTGCTGGACACGCTCCCGGTAAAGGGCCGCGCCCCCAAGACCGGTTACGCGCGAAATCAGTTCGGCGACACCTGGACCGACGATGTCGACGTCGCGGGCGGCCACAACGGCTGCGACACCCGCAACGACATCCTCGGCCGTGACCTCATCGACCCGGCATTCAAACCCGGCACCGGTGAATGCGTGGTCCTCTCCGGCACCCTCGCCGACCCGTACACCGGCAAGGCCATCGATTTCGTGCGCGGCAAGGACACCTCGAACGCGGTCCAGATCGACCACGTGGTCGCCCTCTCCGACGCCTGGCAGACGGGCGCGCAGCAACTGAGCCCGCGCGAACGCACCAATCTCGCGAACGATCCGCGCAATCTGCTCGCCGTGGACGGCGCCGCCAATCAGCAGAAGGGCGCGAGCAACGCCGCCTCCTGGCTGCCGTCCGACGAATCCTTCCGCTGCACCTATGTGGCGAAGCAGATCTCGGTGAAATCCGCCTATTCCCTGTGGGTTACGCAGCCCGAGAAGGACGCCATGATCCGCGTCCTCGACGCCTGCACTCCCTGATCCCCACCAAGCCTGTTGTTCACCAATGAATGGAGTGAAAGAGATGAAGAAGGTCCTGGCCACCATCGGCCTGACCACCGCCACCGCCGCCACCCTGATCGCGGTGACCGCCACCGAGGCACACGCGGACTTCCCCGCCGCCCCGGCCACTTTCCAGACCGCCCCGGCCGAAATCCCGCTCGCCCCGGCCGAGCCCGCCGACCCGGCCGTGATCCCCGCGGTCCCGGCGGCGACCACCGCACGCGACCTGCTCGCAGGCGCCGGCCTGGTCGTCCCCGCCGCCGACGTCTACTACAAGAACTGCACCGAAGCGCGTGACGCCGGTGCCGCCCCCATCCGCAAGGGCGAGCCCGGCTACCGCTCGGCCCTAGACCGCGACAACGACGGCGTCGCCTGCGAATAGCGGAACCCCGTGGCCCGCGAATAGCGCCACCGCCGCCCGATCCGCGAGCCCGGCGTGGGTGGCGGCGAGCCACAGCCGCTCTTCGCCGATCATCCTCGCCTGGCATTTGTGCCGGGCTGGTCATCGCGAGATCAGTTGGCGGTCTTGGTTTTCTCTCGCATCGAGTCGGCCAGTTGGGCGGGCATGGCTTCGTGGCGGGTGTAGGCGCGGGTGAAGGTGGCGCCGCCGTGGGCCAGGGAGCGTAGGTCGATGGCGTAGCGGCTGAGTTCGAGTTCGGGGACTTCGGCGCGGATCATGGTGCGGCCCAGGCCGACCGGTTCGGTGCCGAGGACGCGGCCACGGCGGCTGGACAGGTCGCCGAGGACGGGGCCCACGTATTCGTCCGAAACCACCACGCGGACTTCGGAGATGGGTTCGAGCAGGCTGATACGCGCGGTGCCCGCGGCCTCGCGGAGGGCGAGCGCACCGGCCATTTGGAAGGCGGCGTCGGAGGAGTCGACGGAGTGCGCCTTGCCGTCGAAGAGCGTCACCCGGACATCCACCAGCGGATAGCCCGCCGCCACACCCTTGATGGCCTGGGCGCGCACACCCTTCTCGACCGACGGAATGAACTGGCGCGGAACGACTCCGCCCACCACCTTGTCGACGAACTCGATCCCGGACCCCTCCGGTAGGGGAGCGACCTCGATCTCGCAGATCGCATACTGCCCGTGGCCGCCGGACTGCTTCACATGCCGCCCCTTGGCCGATGCCGAGGTGGCGAAGGTTTCCCGCAACGCCACCTTGTGGTCGATCACGTCGACTTGCACCCCGAAGCGGGACCGCAGCCGTTCCAGCGCCACTTCGCGATGCGCCTCGCCCAGGCACCACAGCACCAGTTGATGGGTGTCGGGATTCTGTTCCAGCCGCACCGTCGGATCCTCGGCGACCAGCCGCGCCAAGCCCTGCGAGAGCTTGTCCTCGTCGGCCTTGCTGTGCGCCTTGATCGCCACCGGCAGCAGCGGATCCGGCATCGACCAGGGTTCGATGATGAGCGGACAGTCCTTGGCGGACAAGGTATCCCCGGTCTCGGCCCGCGACAGCTTGCTCACGCACACGATGTCCCCGGCAATGGCCTGCGGCAGCGGCCGCTGCTGCTTGCCGAACGGTGCGGACACCCCGCCGACGCGTTCGTCGGCATCGTGATTGCCGGTCTCGGCGGGCCCGTGCCCGCACACGTGCACGGTGTCGTCGGCATGCAGGGTGCCGGAGAACAAGCGCACCAGCGACATTCGCCCCACGTACGGATCGGAGGCGGTGCGGATCACCTCCGCCGCCAAGGGTGCAGTGGGATCGCAGGCCAGGGCGGACGCCTTGCCGCCCGACCCGGTCGCCGACACGGGATGCTCTGCGGGTGTGGGGAATCCGCGCGTGATCAGATCCAGGATTTCCACCGTCCCCAGCCCCTGCCGCGCCCCTTCCGGTGGCGGTGCGGCGATCAGCACGGGATGGAAACTGCCGCGCGCCACCGCCTTCTCCAGATCGGTGACCACGGTGGCGAGGTCGATTTCCTCGCCACTGAGGTACCGGTCCATGAGCGATTCGTCCTCGCTCTCGGCAATGATGCCTTCGAGCAGGCGCCCGCGCGCCTCCTCCATCTGCTCGCGTTGTTCCGCCGACACAGGCGTTTCCGTGCGTTCGCCGGTCACATAGTCGTAGACGTGTTCGGTGAGCAGGTCGATCAGCCCGGTCACCGGCCGGTGCCCATCGGCAGCCTTCGGCCCGTACACCGGAAGATGCAGCGGCAGTATCGATTCCGATCGCCCGCCGCCGAGAATCTCCCGGCAGGTCTCGGTCATGTCCTCGAAATCGGCTCGCGCGGTGTCCAAATGGGTGAGCACGAGGGCGCGCGGCATGCCGACGTGCGCGCATTCCTCCCACAGCGCCAGCGTCGCCCCGCTGACACCCTCCACGCCCGCCGCGGACGAGAGTATGAAAAGGGCCGCGTCCGCTGCTCGCAGACCGGCCCTGAGTTCCCCGACGAAATCCGCGTATCCGGGGGTATCGAGGAGATTGACCTTGATGTGGTCCCATCCCATCGGCACCACCGACAGTTGGACCGACCGATGTTGTCGCTGCTCGATATCGTCGTAGTCCGAGACGCTGGTCCCGTCCTCCACCCGCCCCGCCCGGGGCACGGCCCCCGCAGCCACGGCCAGTGCTTCCACCAGCGTGGTCTTGCCCGACCCACTGTGTCCGACCAGCACCACATTCCGTATGTCGTCCGGCCTTTCGGCCACGACTACCCTGCCGTTGACACCTTGCGACAACGTCGTTCGCTCGACCATGGCTCGCTCCGGTGGGTCGATGAAAGCGGTCCTTCGAGCTTCCCACCAGCGGCGCGCACTCGTCCACGAATCGACCGAACCGATTTGTATGGCGCGCCGATACCGGGCGTTCACCTGGCAAGTACCGCTGCGCACTGATCAGCAGGGTGTACATCCGGCCACGCCGCCGCCGCACAACTTTCGGATGCCGCAGGCCGCGGAACCTTCGGATATGGCAAGGGCCCGGACATGTCGTCCGGACCCGGCCTTGTCTGTCTCTAACCTGCCGCGTTCGGCAGGCGAATCCGCTTACGCGCCCGCGGAACCGAAGCGCGCCAGCACGCTGGTGGCCTCCTGCGCCGCCGAGCCCTCCTGAGCCAGGTGCAGCATCTCCGGGGAGATCTCGCGCCCGTGGTGGCGCATGGCCTGAGCGTAGAGGCGACCGGCGCGGTAGGAGGAGCGGACCAGCGGTCCGGCCATGACACCGGCGAAGCCCATTTCCTCGGCGGCCTTGGAGTGCTCGACGAACTCCTCCGGCTTCACCCAGCGGTCGACCGGGTGGTGGCGGGGGGAGGGGCGCAGGTACTGGGTGATGGTGATGATGTCGCAGCCTGCCTCGTGCAGGTCGCGCAGCGCCTCGGTGATTTCTTCGGGGGTCTCGCCCATGCCGAGGATGAGGTTGGACTTGGTGACCAGTCCGGCCTCACGTGCGGCGGTGATGACGGCCAGCGAGCGCTCGTACCGGAACGCGGGCCGGATGCGCTTGAACACGCGCGGCACCGTCTCCAGGTTGTGCGCCAGCACCTCCGGCCGCGACGAGAACACCTCGGCCAACTGCTCGGGCACCGCGTTGAAGTCCGGGATCAGCAGCTCGACACCGGTGTTCGGGTTGAGCGCCTTGATGGCGCGGACGGTCTCGGCGTACAGCCACGCGCCACCGTCCTCGAGATCGTCGCGGGCGACGCCGGTGATGGTCGAGTAGCGCAGCCCCATGGCCTGCACGCTCTCGGCCACGCGCCGCGGCTCGTCACGATCCAGCGCGGCGGGCTTGCCGGTGTCGATCTGGCAGAAGTCGCAGCGCCGGGTGCACTGCTCGCCGCCGATCAGGAAGGTGGCCTCGCGGTCTTCCCAGCATTCGAAGATGTTGGGACACCCGGCTTCCTCGCAGACCGTGTGCAGCCCTTCGCGTTTCACGAGACCCTTGAGTTCGGTGTACTCGGGGCCCATGGTCGCGCGGGTGCGGATCCAGGAGGGTTTGCGCTCGATCGGGGTCTCGGCGTTGCGCGCCTCGATGCGGAGCAATTTGCGGCCATTGGGTGCGGACGCGCTTGTTGGTGTCGGGTTGTCGACAGAGGTCACTTTGTTCACCCTACGCTCGTGATCATGCGCGCTCGGCGGGCACTGCGGCGGGCACCACCGGGAGCTGATCGGTCATGGCCGCGGGCAGCGGCTCGGGGCATTCGGCGGCGCTCGTGGCGCAGCGCGAGATGGCGTGGTCGGTCACCTTCAGGTCGCCGTCGAGGGCGCGCGCGACGGCGTCGGCGACCAGCGGCCGCACCTCGTCCACCGTGACGTCGCGGCGGAGTTCGCGGCTGAGCGTGGTGACGCCCGCGTCGCGGATGCCGCACGGCACGATGGCATTGAATCCGTCCAAGCTGGAATCGCAATTGAGCGAGATCCCGTGCAGGGTGACGCCGCGCTGCACGCGCACGCCGATGGCCGCGACCTTGCGTTCGGGCAGGAACTCCGATTTCGGCACCCACACGCCCGAACGGCCTTCCACCCGACCGGTTTCCAGCCCGAGCTGCGCACAGACGGCGATCAGGGCTTCCTCGAGGCGGCGCACATACGCGACCACGTCGACCGGTTCGGCCAGCCGCACGATCGGGTAGCCGACCAGTTGCCCCGGCCCGTGCCAGGTGATCTTCCCGCCCCGATCCACCTCGATGACCGGGCTGCCGTCCATGGGCAGATCCTGCGGTTCGGTGCGGCGGCCGGCGGTGTAGACGAAGGGATGTTCGAGCAGCAGCAGCCGGTCTTGTCCGATTCCGTCGGCGCGCTCGGCGGCGATTCGCCGCTGCAACTCCCAGGCTTGCTGGTAATCGATGAGGCCCAGATTCTCCACGGCGAGGGGTGTGCCGTCGAAGCGGGCGGATACCGCACGGGGTAACGGTGCGGTGGCCGTACTCTCACTCACGATTGCGACGTTACCCCTCCGTCGAGGACGCGTTGCATGAGCGTCAGGTCCATCCAGCGCCCGAACTTGTGTCCGACTTCCGGCAGCTGCCCGACGATCGCGAAGCCGAATTTCTCGTGCAGTGCGATCGACGTGCGGTTACTCGACTCGATCGCCGCGATCATGGTGTGCACGTCCGAGCGCTGCGCCCGCTCGAGCAGCGCGGTCATCAGCGTGGTGGCGACTCCGCGACGCTGGAATATATCTGACACGTACACCGAATTCTCGACCGCGAAGCGGTAGCCGGACTTCGGCCGGAACTGCCCGTAGCTGGCGTACCCGGCCACCCGGCCGTCGATCTCGGCCACTAGCACCGGATGCCCGGCCCCGGTCCGCGCCGCGAACCACGCCTTGCGCTCGTCCAGATCGGCGGGCTCGGTATCCCAGATGGCGGTGGTCTCGGCGATGGCGTTGTTGTGGATCACCAGGATCTCCGGTAGATCGCTCTCCCGCGCATCCCGGACCAGCAGCTCGGACGGTTGATTGGTCACCTGGACACGGTATCGACGGGCATGGTGTGACGTGCACCGCGCCCGCTGTGAGATCCACCGCCCTGCCCGCCGTCGGTCCGGCGCTTTCGGCCGGAACCTACTCCGTGTGACCGAGAGTGGCGCTGAGAGCAGCACCGATGGTCGGATGCTGGAACTGGTACCCGGCGTCTTCGAGCGCGGTGGGAATTGCCCTGGGGCCGTGCAGGATTGCCTCTTCGGCGAACTCGCCGACGGCCATCCGCAAGGCGAATGCGGGAACCATCAAGGGTGTGGGCCGGTGCATGACACGACCGAGCGCCCGGGTGAACTCCGCATTGGTGACCGGCGCGGGACCGACCATATTCACTGGGCCGGAAAGGTTTTCGTGCGTGAGCGCATACGTGATCGCCCCCACCTCGTCGTCCAGCGAGATCCACGGCACGTACTGTCGCCCGCTGCCCAGTCGCCCGCCGAGCCCGAGATAGTAAAGCGGATACAGCATTCCGAGCATGCCGCCGTGCCGCGCCAGCACCACCGCCGAGCGCAGCAGCACCGTGCGCACCCCGGCATCGGAGGCCTGTTCGGTGGCGGCTTCCCAGTCGGCGCACAGCCGAGCCAGGAATCCTGTTCCGGCGGGGGAAGTTTCGGTTTTCACCCGGTCCCCGCCGTCGCCGCCGTAGTAGTGCACGCCACTGGCATTGATCAGCGTCGGCACCCCCGCGGCCGCGACCGCGGCGGCCAGCACGTCGGTGGGGACGATGCGGCTGTCGCGCAGCTCCTGCTTGTAGCTGCCGTTCCAGCGCCGCCGCCCGATGCTCGCACCGCAGAGATTCACCACGGCATCGGCATCGCGCAGCGCGCGCTCGTCCAGATGGGAACGGACCGGGTCCCAGGTGAATTCGTCGCGGGCGTGGACGGGACGGCGCACCAGGCGAACGACCTGGTGCTCGTCGCGGCGCAGGGCCGCGACGAGTGCCGTCCCGATCAGACCGGATGATCCGGCGACCACGACCTTCATGCGACTACAGGCCGAGGTCGCCCTCGAACGCCGCCTCTTCCAGTCGGTGCTTGATCGTGGTCACGAAGCGACCCGCGTCGGCACCGTCGATGAGGCGGTGATCGTAGGTGAGTGGCAGGTAGGCCATCGAGCGGATGCCGATGAACTCGTTGCCGTCGTCGGTGATCACCATGGGGCGACGCACGATCGCGCCGGTGCCCAGCTCGGCGGCCTGCGGCGGCACCAGGATCGGGGTGTCGAACAGCGCGCCGTTCGAGCCGATATTGGTGATGGTGAAGGTGCCGTTGGCCAGCTCGTCCGGCTTCAGACCACCGGTGCGCGCCCGGTTGGCGATATCAGCGATGGCGCGAGCCAGGCCCGCCAGCGACAGGTCGTTGGCGTTGTGGATGATCGGCGAGAGCAGACCCTGCTCGGTGTCGACCGCGATACCCAGGTTCACCACCGAGTGGTAGGTGATCTCCTTGGTGTCGGAGTTGTAGGACGCGTTGATGTTCGGGTGCACGGCCAGCGCCTCGATGACGGCCTTGGCGTAGAACGGCAGGTAGGTGAGGTTCACGCCCTCCCGCTGCTTGAACGCGGCCTTGGCGCGGTTGCGCAGGGACGCGATCTTGGTCATGTCGACCTCGTGCACCTGGGTCAGCTGCGCGGTGGTCTGCAGCGACTCGAGGGTCTTGGTCGCGGTGATCTGCCGGATGCGGGTGGCCTTCTGGACCGTGCCCGGCAGGTGCGACAGCGAACCACGCGGCGCGGCGGCAGCGGCCGGTGCGGCCGGAGCGGCGGCGGGCGCGGCAGCGGCGGGAGCCGGGGCGGCCGGAGCCTTATTGGCCTCCGCGGCGGCGAGCACATCCTGCTTGCGGATGCGGCCGCCGACCCCGGAACCACTCAGGGCTGCGAGGTCAACGTTGTTCTCCGCGGCCAGCTTTCGCACCAGCGGGGTCACGTACGGGCCGCCGTTGGTGGAGGGCTCGTCGGCCGGGGTGACCGCGGCCGGAACCACGGCGGGCTTGGGAGCCGGGGCCGGGGCGGGAGCCGGAGCAGGCGCGGGAGCCGCGGCGGCCGGAGCCGGAGCGGGGGCAGGCGCGGGGGCCGGAGCCGGAGCGGGCGCGGGAGCCGGGGCAGGCGCGGCCGCGGCGACACCGCTGCCGATCACACCCAACTGACCGCCGACGGCGATCACGTCGTCCTCCTGCGCGGAGATCTCGAGCAGCGTGCCCGCGACCGGCGAGGGGATCTCGGTGTCGACCTTGTCGGTGGACACCTCCAACAGCGGCTCGTCCACGGCCACCTGGTCGCCGACCTGCTTGAGCCAGCGGGTGACGGTGCCCTCGGTCACGGATTCGCCGAGTTCGGGCATCTTGACCGGGGTTCCGGAGGCGGCAGCGGCCGGAGCGGGCGCGGCGGGCGCCGGGGCCGGAGCGGCGGCAACCGGCTGCGGGGCCGGGGCGGAAACGGGGGCCGGCGCGGGCGCGGGGGCCGGGGCTGCGGCAGGTGCGGGGGCGGCGGCCGGGACGGGGGCCGAACCGGCCTCACCGATCACGCCGAGCTCGCCACCGACCTCGACCACATCGTCCTCACGGGCGACGATCTTCACCAGAACGCCTGCGGTGGGGGACGGGATCTCGGTGTCGACCTTGTCGGTGGAGACCTCGAGAAGCGGCTCGTCGACCTCGACCGTGTCTCCTTCCTGCTTCAGCCACCTGGTGACGGTGCCCTCGGTGACGCTCTCACCAAGAGCCGGCATCTGGACGGAGAAGGTCATGTCCGTCTACTCCTCTGACTGCTCGTCGGGTTAAACAGTTCGTCTCTCCGCGGGCGTGGCATCGCGGGTCGCGATGTCGGCCCGACGGCCACCGAACATTCTGTGGCACCGGAGATCCGTGTTGGTTCTTGTTCCAATCACCCATCCTTGCACTCGCCCGGGTGCGGCGTGTCACAGGGCGGCGGTTGCGCCGACCTCTTCGTGTCGCGATCCGGGGTGTGAGCGCCGGATGTCCCTGGCGTGAGCCTGGATTGACGGGATGGCATGACACGTATCACGTTTGCGCGCGACGCGAGCGCCCGGGGTGCCGGTGGGTGGGAGTCGTGTCGGGGGCGTGCGGGTTGCGGTCGGCTAGCTGAGAGACGACCGCGACGCCCGTCGGCCGGGTGGCCGGGGGCGTCGCGGGGGAGTGCTTTCGGCTTCGCGGGTACTGGTCGAGAGCCTTGGGATCGGTCGAGGGTCTTTCGGTCAGTCGAGCGCCTTCAGGATGTCGGCGGCTTCGGCGCGATTGCGGAAGTCGCCGTCGATGTGTGCGAAGCGGATTCGGCGGTCGGTGCCGATGACGTAGGTGGCCGGGACCGGGAGCCGCCAGCCGAGGTGCGTCAGATCATTACCGACCGCTTGGTAGTTGTCGCGGATGCCGGGATCGATGGTGAAGACGAGCCCGTACTCTTCGGCGATCCGCAGGCCCGGCTCCGACAGCACATCGAATTTCAGCGCGTGCTTCTCGGCGAGGCTGAGCGACGTGTCCGGCGTCTCCGGGGACAGCGCCACCAATCGTGCTCCGCGCGCGGTGATCTCGTCGAGCGCCGACTGCAAGGTGGCCAGTTGCAGATTGCAGTACGGGCACCACGCACCACGATAGAACGCGAGCACCACCGGCCCGTCCGCCAGCGCCGCGCTGAGCGAGAAGGTGCGCCCGGTGGCGTCTTCGGCCGTGAAGTCGGGCGCGATGTCACCTACCCGCAGGGCCTTTTGTCCGGCTTCGGTGAGACTCTCGGCCTCTCCGTCGAATCGCCGCAGGATTGCCTCGGGGGCCGCCGCGAAGAGCTGTTCACGCATGCCCGGGACCTGCTCGGAATAGCTTTTTGTCATGAATCCAGGCTAGGCAGAGTCGGTTTCGCGGCCCATGGCCCGAACTCGCGGATCTATTGCCGATCGTCTCATATGATGAGTGAGTGGATGTGCTCACCGATGTCCTCGCCGCGACCAAGGTGGGCGGTGCCGTCACCGCCCAGCTGACGGCTTTCGCCCCGTGGGGAGTGCGGCTCGACGACATGCCGAAGGCCGCGTTCCATGCCGTCGCGTACGGCACCTGCTGGCTGCGCGCCCCCGACGGCACGCCGATCCAGATGGGCGCGGGCGACTTCATTCTGCTGCCGAGCGGCGCGGGTCATCGTCTCTCCAGCGGCCCCGACACGGCGGTGATCCCTTTCGAGGAGGTCGAGGTGACCGTCGGCACCCGCCATCTCCAGATCCCCGGATCCGGCGCGGAAACCCGATTGATCTGCGGCGCATACCGATACGAGACGAAGCCCGCCCATCCCCTGATGCGGCTGCTGCCCCAGGTGGTCCACCTGCCCGCCGACCACACCGCCGCGGGCCGGGAACTGGCGGACACACTCCTGTTGCTCGCCACCGAGCTCGCCGTCGACCGCCCGGGCGGTCAAACCGTCACCGAGCGCCTCGTCGATGTCCTGCTCGTGCAGGCGCTGCGCCTCTGGACCGCCCGCAACCCCGAATCCGGCGCGTCCTGGCTCGCGGCCCTGCGCGACCCCGAAATCGCCAGCACCATCTCTCTGCTGCACGAATCTCCCTCCCACCCATGGACGATCGAGGAACTGGCCACCCGGGTCGGCGTCTCCCGCGCCACCCTCGCCCGCAGATTCACGGCCCTCGTCGGCGAACCCCCGCTGGCCTACCTCTCGCGCTGGCGCATGGACCTCGCCGCCCGCCGCCTCCGCCACACCTCCGAACCGCTGCCCGTCATCGCCCGAAGCGTCGGCTACACCTCCGAATTCGCCTTCTCCCGCGCGTTCAAGCGCACGCACGGCGAGCCACCCGCCACCTACCGCAGCACCCACCGGCCCTGACCGCCGCTGGTCGCGGCAGTTGTCCGTCAGATGGCCTGAGCTGGGCCTGAGAAGTCGCCGTGGGGCTGCTTAGGAGTTGATCGCGGGAGTTGCGGACGCTTGTCCGAGTGGCACTATCGAAGTATCCGGCGGTGCTTTCCGTGGGCCGGAGAGGAGGTTGCCGGTATGGGTTTCCTGGACCTGTTCGGGCGCAGCGGGACCGGTCGTCGCGGTGACGCCGACCCCGAGGACATGCAGCATCTGGTCACTTGGACCCGAAGCCACTACGGCGTGGAGGCTTTCGTCGAGCCCCGTACCACGGTCTCGGACGTCTCGGTCATCCTCGTCGCCCACGACGGCGCGTGGACCCGCCGCGTCGTCGGCGAACGCGGCGCGCAACGCCTGTCGTCGACCCTCGGCATCCCGGTCTACGACGCCCGCCGCGTCGGCTACCCGCAACGCCTGCGCGACTACGAATCCCGCCGCCGCATCCTGGAACGCCGCACGGCCCAGGACTTCTGACCAGATTGCGAACAGAGACGCCCGCCCCGCGATTTCGCGGGGCGGACGTCGTTTGTCAGGCGGTCCAACTCGCGGTGGAGTGCCGGGTGGTGTGGCTCGCCACCGCGACCACCGCCAACACAACGGTGGCCACCCCGAGCGCCGCGGTCGCCGCATGGTGAACGACCAGTGCAGCCCCGATGGCCGCGCCCCCGAACATGGCGGCGATCGGCACCAGCCGCCGCCCGACCCGACTACCGGACCCGCCCGCAGGCGCGCTGTCGGCGGCAATCCCGGTCAGCGTCAAGGTCAACACGGTCGTCGTCAGATCCGGCACCGCGAGGGCACGGGCGGTCGCGTTCTGCAGCCCCAGCCCGAACCCCAGCAAAACGATCAGCAGCGTGAGCGACCACCCGTGATACGGCCGCGAAACGATCAGCGTGGTCACGAAAGCCGCTGCCACAAAACACAATTCAACCCACGCCGCCGAGTTCAGATGCCGCCCCCGATGCGCACCCACCCGAGCCCGCAGCCGTCCTCCCGCCAGCGCCCCACCCAGGAACGCCACGATCGCCAGCACCAGCGCCCACCACACGAACCCGGCCGCCCCGCCCACCGCGAACCCCGAGAACACAATGTTCCCGGTCATATTCGCGACCAACACATGCCCGAGTTCGAGATAGCTGAAGGCATCCACCAACCCGGTGACGACCGTCAATGCCAGCAGCAACGGCGGCAACGGCCCATGAGGGTGGCCCGCGGGCGGCACGATCAGCCGGACCGCGTCCGCGACATGCTCTCTCATCGACCCACTGCCGGATTCCGTTCGCATTCGATGATTCTGACGCCTGGTGTCGACGTCGCCGACCACCAGGCGCATCGAGTCGGAACTCGGTCGGTCTGTTGCCCACGGGACGGGAAACGCAAGCCCCGTGGTGCCGGGCGGGCGTTTCCGGCAGTGACGCGCCGCATCGCAGATCGCGGGGTGCGGACCCTCCCAGTCGGCCGCCGTAATGCCTGTGCGGTGTGACCGCCGCCTTGAACGCGAATGCCCGCCGCCGCATTTCGCGGGGCGGGCATTCGAGGAGGTAGAGCTGAACCTATTCGGCGGCGATGTCCTCGAGGGTGGTGATCAGGGTGCGGACCGGGACGCCGGTGCCGCCCTTGCCGATGTAGCCGAAGGGGCCGCCGGTGTTGTAGGCCGGGCCCGCGACATCGAGGTGCGCCCACTGGACGTTCTCGGGGACGAATTCCTTGAGGAACAGTCCGGCCGAGAGCATGCCGCCCCAGCGGTGCGGTGCGACGTTCGCCAGGTCGGCGATCTTGGAGTTGATGTCGGCGCGCAGTTCGGCGGGAAGCGGCATGGCCCAGGCGTTCTCGCCGATCGACTGGGAGATGCGCGCGACGCGGTCACGGAAGGCGTCGGTGCCCATGACGCCCGGGGTGCGGGTGCCGAGGGCCACCATCTGCGCGCCGGTCAGGGTCGCGACGTCGATGATGTACTCGGGTGAATCCTCGCCCGCCCGCACGATGGCGTCGGCGAGGATGAGTCGTCCCTCGGCATCGGTGTTGATGACCTCGACGGTGGTGCCGCCGTACTGGGTGAGCACATCACCGGGCCGCTGCGCGGTCGCCGACGGCATGTTCTCGGCCATCGGCACGGTGGCGATCACGGTGATCGGCAGGCTCAGTCGCGCCGCGAGCAGCGTGGTGGCGATGACCGCCGCCGCGCCGCCCATATCGGAGGTCATGTTCTCCATGCCCGCCGCGGGCTTGATGGAGATGCCGCCGGTATCGAAGGTGATGCCCTTACCGATCAGCGCCACCTTGCGATCACCGCCCGCGTAGGTGATGCGGATCAGCCGCGGCGGCCGCGAGGACCCCTTGCCGACGCCGAGAATGCCGCCGTAGCCCTGGGTTTCGAGTTCCTTCTCGTCGAGGATCTCCACCTGGAGTCCGGCGGCCTTGGCCAATTCCGCTGCGCGGTTGGCGAATTCGCCCGGGTACAGGTCGCTGGGCGGGGTGTTCACGAAATCCCGTGCGGTGGCGACGGCTTCGGCAATGGCCTGCGCGCGGAAGAGCTCCTCCTCGCCGGATTCGGCTGAGGGAACCAGGAATTCGACCCGCTTGACCGGCTGATCATCGGCCTTCGGCGCGGACTTGGCCGACTTGAACGCGGTGAACTGGTAAGCGCCCAGGTAGAACCCCTCGGCCGCCGCACCCAGATCCAGCCCGGACAAGGTGGTGACCGCGGTCGTGACCCCGGTCAGCGCCCGCCCGGCCGCACCGGCCGACTTGCGCACTTGTTCGGCGTCCACCTTGTCGGCCGCACCGAGCCCGACCGCCAGCACGAAGTCCACGCCGAGTCCGGCGGGCGCGGGCACCCGGGTGATCTCCTCACCCTTGCCCTTGGCCCCGACCGCCCGCACCGCGCTCAGCAGTGCCGCCCGGGTGTCCGCGTCGAGTACGTCGGAGAAGGCGTCGGCGGGCGCGATAACCGGCCCGTCGTCCGACGAGGTGAGTCCGATGACGAGCACATCGGCGTCCCCGATGCCCTCGGTGCGTACCAGTTCCGGTCCGAGCGAACGATCTGCAACAGCTGTCATAGCAGCCCACGTTACTGGGCCGCCCCGACCGCAGCCGGTTGGGCCGCGTTCGCGTCAACAGTCACTGACGTCCGGTTCACCCGGTTCCCGGCCTTTCCCGGCCCGCGCGGAAATACCCTGGATTTCGACACCGCCGTCGGGCATGACTGCGCGGTGTTCCCACCCTCCGGTGCCCGCTTCTCCCATGGGTGCGCAGGAGGTCTCCAGTGGCGAAGGCGAAGTTTCAGCGGACGAAGCCGCACGTCAACGTTGGCACCATCGGCCATATCGACCACGGCAAAACGACTCTCACCGCGGCGATCACCAGGGTCCTGCACAACAAATATCCGGACCTGAATCCGTATACCCCGTTCGAGGCGATCGACAAGGCCCCCGAGGAGCGCCAGCGCGGCATCACCATCTCCATCGCCCACGTCGAATACCAAACGGAGAACCGGCATTACGCGCACGTCGACTGCCCCGGTCACGCCGACTACATCAAGAACATGATCACCGGCGCGGCCCAGATGGACGGCGCGATCCTGGTGGTCGCCGCCACCGACGGGCCGATGCCGCAGACCAAGGAGCACGTCATCCTGGCCCGGCAGGTCGGCGTGCCGAAAATGGTGGTGGCGCTGAACAAGTGCGACATGGTCGAGGACGAGGAGATCCTGGAGCTGGTCGAGCTCGAGGTGAGCGATCTGCTCAGCGAATACGAGTTCGACGGTGACAACACGCCGATCGTCCGCATTTCCGCGTATCAGGCGCTGGAGAATCCCACCGGCGAGTGGGGTGCGGGCATCACCGAACTGCTGGCGGCGGTGGACGACTGGATCGACACTCCCACCCGCGAGGTGGAGAAACCGTTCCTCATGCCCATCGAGGACGTCTTCACCATCACCGGCCGCGGTACCGTCGTCACCGGCCGCATCGAACGCGGCGTGCTCAAGGTGAATGCCGAGGTCGAGATCGTCGGCATCCGCCCGAAGACCACCAAGACCACGGTCACCGGCATCGAGATGTTCCGAAAGCTGTTGGACGAGGGCCAGGCCGGTGAGAATGTCGGCCTGCTGCTGCGCGGCATCAAACGCGAGGACGTGGAACGCGGCCAGTGCGTCATCAAACCGGGTTCGGTCACCCCGCACACCCAGTTCGAGGGTCAGGCGTACATCCTGTCGAAGGAGGAGGGCGGCCGCCACACCCCCTTCTTCAACAACTACCGCCCCCAGTTCTACTTCCGCACAACGGATGTCACCGGGGTGGTCACCCTCCCGACCGAGGTCGAGATGGTCCTCCCCGGCGACAACGTGTCGATGGAGGTGGTGCTGATCCAGCCCATCGCCATGGAGCTGGGCCTCAAGTTCGCCATCCGCGAGGGCGGGCGCACCGTCGGCGCGGGCCAGATCACCAAGATCCTCAAATAGCGAGGATCAGCCCATCTCCTCCAGCGCCTTGCCCTTGGTCTCGGGCACCCACTTGAGCACGAACGGGATCGAGAGCAAGGCGAAGGCGGTGTAGATGACGTAGGTCCCCGACAGGTTCCAGTCCGCGAGGCTGGGGAAGCTGGCGGTGATGACCCAGTTGGCGATCCACTGCGCCGACGCCGCGACACCGAGCGCGGCCGCGCGCAGCTTGTTGGGGAACATCTCGCCGAGCAGCACCCACACCACCACACCCCACGACAGCGCGAAGAACAGTACGAACACGTGCGCCGAGACGAGCGCGGTAATGCCTTGCGCGTGCGGCAGTGTCACATTGCTTCCGGAGCCGGTCTTGGCCGAGAACGCCCACGCCTCCAGCCCCAGCGCGATGGCCATGCCTGCGGATCCGATGAGCGCCAACGGTTTCCGGCCGATCCGGTCGACCAGCACCATGGCGATGACGGTGCCGACGATATTGATGATCGAGGTGGTGAACGAGTAGAAGAACGAGCTGGACGGGTCGATGCCGACCGACTGCCACAGTGTCGCCGAGTAGTAGAAGACGACGTTGATGCCGACCAGCTGCTGGAACACCGACAGCCCGATACCGATCCACACCACGGGTAGGAACCCGCGCTTGCCGAGCAGATCCTTGAAGGTCGAGCGGTGCTCGCTGTGCATCGCCTCCTGGATCTCGGCCACCCGGGCGTCGAGATTGCCGTGGTCGCCCTCGACCTCGGCGAGCACCTCCTTCGCCTTGTCGATCTTCCCGACGGAGATGAGGTAGCGCGGCGACTCCGGAATGGTGAAGGAGAACATCCCGTACAGCGCCGCGGGCACCACCATCACGCCGAGCATCCACTGCCAGGCCTCGAGTCCGCCGATATGCCCGCGCTGCTCACTCCCCGCCATCTTGAGGATCGCGAAGTTCACCAGCTGCGAGACGGCGATACCGGTGACGATGGCCGCCTGTTGGAAGGAGGCCAGTCGTCCGCGATAGCCGGGCGGCGAGACTTCCGCGATGTAGGCGGGCCCGATCACCGAGGCCATGCCGATGCCGATACCGCCGATAACTCGCCACATGGCCAGATCCCACAGCGCGAACGGCAGTGCCGACCCGATCGCGCTACAGGTGAACAGAGTGGCCGCGATCCGCATGACCCAGATCCGACCGATCCGGTCCGCGATGCGTCCTGCGATGGCCGCGCCGACCGCGCAGCCGATGAGGGCGATCGCGACCACCTGGGCGAGCGTCGCCGATCCGATGTCGTACCTGTCGCGGATCGCCTCGACCGCGCCGTTGATGACCGAGCTGTCGTATCCGAACAGGAACCCGCCCATGGCCGCGGCCGCGGTAATGAAGACGACGTAGACCAGACCGTCCGTCCCTGCTGTCCGGTCGCCGGGCGTTCGCGATCCCACCGATGAATTCACGCAGACTCCTTCGTCTCGCCCCGTATTCCCGTGTCGACCCGCATTTCGACCATTGTTGCCGTCCGGAAGCTTGTCAACGGGCAGGCAACGCCGGTCCTCCGTGGCCTCGTTGGCCTGCCTGGCGGCCGCGCGTCACCGCCTGTTCATCGATACCCCTGCAAAACCGCAGGTAGAGAGGCGATTTGACTTTGCATCAACGCAACCCGTAACTTATTCCAGGTCAGAGCGACACGGACACCGACCCGGAGCCCCAAGGGCCTGGGAAACGAGGTTGTACGAGGAGCGCCTGATGATCACCATTGCTTCACCTGATCAGCGGATTTGGTTCTGCTGCGAGGGCTGAGCTAAGCTTCACAAGCAACAAACAAGCAGCCTCACCGACAAGCCGGTTTATC